>CAVWQN010000005.1:0-408632 GCA_963757075.1 uncultured Actinomycetes bacterium | reverse complement strand
CACCTGTGTAGCACTCGCGTCGCACGTCATGCTACGCTGATGGACGTATGGCTCGGGAAGTATCAGTCAGGGAGCTGCGCAATAGCACCGCAGACGTGGTCGCTGCGGTCCAGGCCGGCGAGAGGCTATCGCTCACTGTTAACCGCCGGCTCGTGGCCGACATCGTGCCCCACAACGCCAGCCGTAGCCCATGGGTGCCCGCGAGCACCCTACTGCGCGTCGTTGACGAAGTGCCCGCTGACGCGGCGCTGCTCCGGGACCTGGCCGAAGTGCGCGGTGCGCTGATCGAAAAGTCGTGAGCCGCGCGATCGCGGATACCTCGGTGTTCATCGCTCGCGAGGCCGACCGGCCACTCGGCGAGTTGCCCGACGAGATCGCCATTTCGGTTATCACCGCCGCCGAGCTTGAGCTTGGTGTGCTGCGCGCGACCCACGCGAGCGTCCGGGCCACGCGGCTGGCGACGCTCTCGCGCGTACGCGCTGAATATTCGCTGCTTCACATCGACGATGGGACAGCCTCGTGCTTCGCAAGGATTGCCGACCAGGAGCTGCGGGCCGGGCGCAAGCTCCGCCGCCACGATGTCTGGATCGCGGCCACTGCGCTTCAGCACGGCGCCGCCGTCGTCACCCAGGACGAGGACTTCACGGCATTCACGGTTGTGGAAGTCATTCACGTGTGAACACGCGATAGCGCTCCGTGTAGACGGTCTTATGCAACCCGGCGTCGCCGTGATGGGATCTTCGCTGTCGAGTTTCGTCCGGGGCGCAAGTCTTGTTGGCAGGGGCCGAGTGCCAACAAGGCGCCACCTCCGCAACGGCGAGAAAGCAGGTCTACAACGCGAGCCTGTCATCCCCGCCGGGGTTCGATGACGCCCCGGCGTCTCGCAGGTGGCGACGAGCAGGTGCGTCGCCTCGACGCGCGGCGAGACCCGCATCCGTGCTCGCGCGGGTATCGGAGCCGACGGACCTTCGTGGCTTCCTGTGACCGTTTTGGTTAGCCCGGCCGGCGACCGGCGATCTACTGATCGAGCGGTCGCTGTCGAGTTCGGTCATGCGCGGTTCAAGCTCCCGGAGCCGACCGCCGCTGCCATGCGGGCCGGGATCGCGTAGTTGTCGCTGCAGACGATGTAGACCCTGGGCGGGACGGCCATCGCGGCACCGGACTGATCTCGACGCTCGGCTTGCATCTGCGCAACGATGAGTGCGGTGAGTTGTTAGTCCGCTGCGTCCGGGCTGGGTCGGATCGTCTGGCCTACCTCGATTAGGTGGCCGTCCGGATCGCGGATGTAGCATCGGATCTCGGCGGCGTGCTGTTTGGGCGGCGTCAAGAAGTCGGCGCCGCGCGAGCTCCAGTCCGAGTACACGGCTTCGATATCCGCTACCCGGATGTTGAGGAAGCTGCTGACGCGATCGGGATCGGGCGGGGTCTCGAGCGTGACCGTAGGCTTGTCATCGGTTGGTCCACCGCCGACGTTGATGATGATCCAGCTGTTCGCGAGGGCTACGAACGAGGGCTCGCCGGAGCGGATCGTCTCGCCGCCCAGCACCTCGGTGTAGAACTGGCGTGAGCGCTCGACATCGTCAGAGACGATGAAGTGGGTCAAGACGATCCCCTCGGCGGGAATCGGCAGCTTGGACATGACGGACCTCCTTCTTGGTCGGACTTATTGGCTGGCGGGGTCGGTTGCGAGTTCCACGGGGATGGGGGGAGTAATGGCGGCTTCGCGCGTGTCGCTGGAGCGCAGGGCGATGATCGCGGCGGCGAGCACGAAGATGCTGGAGGCGAGTAGCGCGCGCTGGTAGCCGGAGGTCAGGGCGGCGGCCTTGGGTGCGTGGGTGGCGAGTAGGTGGTGCGTGCGGCTGGTGGCGATCGCGGAGAAGATCGCTAGCCCGAGTGCGCTGCCGACTTGTCTGGCGGCGTTGAGCAGCGCGGCGGCGAATCCGGCCTGGTGTGCGGGGACGCCGGCGTTGGCGGCGATGGTGACGCCGACGAACACGGCGCCGGCGCCGAGCGGCATCGTGAGCAGCCCGGGGAGCACGTTGGCGGCGTAGGCGCCGTGGACCGGGACGCGGGAGAGCCAGTAGATGCCGGCGGCGGCGATCAGCGCGCCGACGACGATCACCGGGCGGGTCCCGATCCTGCCGATCAGTTGAGTGCCGATGCCGGCCGAGATCGCGAATGCGGCCGTGACCGGGAGGTAGGCGACGCCGGCCTGGATCGGCGAGAAGCGCAGTACGTCCTGCATGTAGAGCGTGACGAAGAAGAACATCGTCAGAAAGCCGGCGAATGCGACCAGCTGGGTGACGTCGGCGGCCACGAGTCCTTTCACGCGGAAGATCGAGAACGGGAACAGTGGGTGGGGGTGCCGAAGCTCGTTTATGGCGAATGCCGCCAGGAGCGCGGCGGCGCCCGCGAGCTCGAGGATCGTCTCCGCGGACCCCCAGCCGATCAGGGGCGCCCGGATCAGCGCGAACACGAGCAGCGTCACCCCGCCGGTTCCCAGCAGCGCCCCTTGGAGGTCAAGCTCGCGACGGGGTGCCCGCTCGTGGTGGTCGGCGGGCAGGAGTCGAAACGTCGCCAGCAGCGACAGCGCGACGATCGGCAGGTTGACAAACAGCACCCAGCGCCAGCCGGGCCCTTCGGAGAGCAGGCCGCCGAGGGAGACGCCGACGGCCGCCCCGATCGCAGAGATGCCTCCCCAGATGCCGAGCGCCGTGTTGCGATCCTTCTCCTCGCTGAAGGTCGTCGTGAGAAGCGACAGCCCCGCCGGGGCCATGATCGCCGCGCCAATACCCTGGGCGATGCGAGCGCCGATCAGCAGTCCCTGGCTGTGCGCGAGCCCGCCGGCCAGCGAGCAGACCGCGAACCAGACCAGTCCGGCGACGAGAACGCGCCGACGCCCCAACAGGTCCGCGGCGCGACCGCCGAGCAGCAGGAAACCCCCGTAGGTGAGGAGGTAGCCGCTGGCGACCCATTGTAGGTTCTGCTGGGAGAAGTGCAGGCTGTGCTGAATCGATGGCAGGGCGACGTTGACGATCGACGTGTCGGCCACGTCCATGAACTGGATCCCGCATAGCAAAAGGAGCGTCAGCACACCCAACCGCGTGCGCAACGACGTGGACTGACCCGGGCTGGCTTGCATCGCTGACTCCTGGCTAGTTAGTTAGTTAGCTTACTGAGACGGTATCACACGCTATGATTTAGGTGAGATGACTGACTCACAGCTGGAGCGAGGGACGGGCAAACGGGAGCGCCTAGTCGCCGGCGCGCGGCGCGTCATCCACGAGCAAGGGGTGGAGAAGACCACGATCGCCGACGTCGCCCAGGCGGCCGACGTCCCGGTCGGCAACGTCTACTACTACTTCAAAACCAAGGACGAACTCGTGGCAGCCGCGATCGCCGGTCACGCCCGGGACGCCCGCGCGGTGCTCGAGTCGCTCGAGCGCCACCGAACTCCGCAGGCGCGGCTGAAGGCGCTGGTACGTGAGCTGATGAGCCAGCGCGAGCTGATCGCCGACTATGGCTGCCCGCTGGGCAGCCTGTGCTCGGAGCTCGACAAGCGCCCCGACGGTCTCGACCTAACCTGGTCGGACTTGCTGCGGCTACCGGTCGACTGGGCCGAGCAGCAGTTCCGGTCGATGGGTCGGCGCGACGCCCGCGACCTCGCCGTCGCGATGATCGCCTCCTACGAGGGAATCGCGCTGCTCACGAACACGTTCCGCGACCCCGAGCTGATGAGCCGCGAGGCGCGCCGCCTCGAGCGCTGGATCGATTCACTCGCCCGAGAGGTCAACTAGCGTCGTCTCGCCGAAGCGGGCGGCCCTGCAAGCGGCCCTGGGGCGGGAGACTGGTGCCCCATCGGTGTGGAGATCACGCGCAGGCGGCCTTGACGTGTCCTGCCTTCTTCTCGCCTCGCTACTACCCGCCGCTCCTGCCAGCGCCCCGCGATTGCGCGGAACTCAGGCTCGCACTAGATCGCGGGCGCCGGAACGTTCGACGAGTCAGCCGATGCCTTGCTGCCGCCGTCCGTTCATCGCCGCAGTCACGCGGCTCCGATCAGATCCAACCTCGCTTAGGCGTCACTTCCCGGTCAATTCGACTGGCTCGGCGAGGTCGAGCGCGTTTTCGACGCTCCGGCAACATCGCGGAGCGCGTGGATTGCGTCAAGCACATCTTTGATGCCGCCCGCGGTGTGGACGTCAAGGCGGTCAAGGATCGTCTCAGTATCAGCGAACTCCTTCGCTGCCCGCGCGTCCGATGCAGCGGATTGCACTGACTGCCCGACCATGATGATGCTCAGCAACACCAACTGCAGAAACGTCTGCGCGATCCAGGCGACGATCACGATCACCTGCCCGGAGTTGATCGCCGCGGGCAGGCTGATCAGTGCGATTACCGCAAAGACGTAGGCGCACGCCATCGTGCCCACACTGCGAGTGATCACTAGCGCCAGCTTGGCGTTGAACCCCTTGACCTCGCTGATGGCCTCCTTGATCTCCTTGGGAGAGAAGCGCACGACGCGCGGCAGTTGCTCGCGGACTTTCACGGGTGCATCCATATGACAGCCTCCAATCGGAACGATCCAGCATCATCGCGACCCTAGAGGCTAGGTTTCGGAGCGGGCGAACGCGCCCCGCCGGGCCACGTTCGCCGAAGCTTGGATACCGATACGGCGATCCACTGAGGAGCGCCCGCTTGCGTGACGCCTCAGTCCCGTGGCCCGCAGCTGGCAGCGCCGAGACCTGGTCTCGCCATGCCGCGGGCATCCGGCCCCAGCCAGTAGCGCCCCGGATCGCGCGGACAGGAGAACCGCCGAGGCGCCTCCGGGGCCCGACTTTCGCATCCCCGCGGGGTAGCGGTCGCCTGATGCCGGTAACAAGACGCCTGCAACTAGCCCGGAGGGGCAGCTGGCCAGATCCGGGGCACAGTGTCCGTTTGGTGAGAAAGGAGGTGTCTGAGGCGGGGCACGCCTCTGCGTCCGGGTGATCGTGCGGCCGCGTCGGTAGAGGCGTTAGGTCGATGGCCGAACGGGTGAGGGCGAGGCTAAGGTTTCGCTGTGCAAGGGGCCTGAGGGGGCTCCGAGGGACCGAAAGGGGCAACAGATGGTTTTGTCGATTGGCTGGCGGCGACTTGGGGGGGCGGGGACGATGAGGATCGCCATCGGGGTAGCGGTGGCGTTCGTGTTCGCGGCTGGTCCTGGGCTTTCGGCCGCTTCGGCAGCGGGGAAATCATGCGGAGTGCCCGGTTCGAAGACCTTGCACGTGGTCGGGCAGGTGCGGATCTACGCCTTTCAGAGCCATCTGTACGCGTGCTCGTCGCGGTACGGGAAGAAGGTGTTCCTCTACAAGCACAGGTACGCCGAGGACAACACCAGATCAGCCCTGGGGAACTACGCGCAGTCGCCAGGTCAAACGGTGCTTGCCTACGTCATTTACCCACCGGACTCCCCTTCCAGCACACTGGCACTGGTTTCGCGGAACCTCAAGACCGGAGCCGTGCTCCGCCATTACGTGGACAACTGCCCGGCGTCCCTAGCATGCGGCGACGACACGATCACCCGGCTGGTCACGAACGCTAAGGGCTCGTTCGCGTGGATCGAAGACGATGAGGGCCCCGGATCGGTCTTTGCCTACGACGTGACGAAGGACGACTCCGCTGGAATCAAGGTGCTCGACGACGAGCTCGGCGGCGCTCCCTGCATCTCTCCAGACGGTGGTCCGCCGCAATGCAACGAGACAATCGACCTCGGCTACCTGGTCGCGGCTGGTGGGATGGTGTCCTGGAAGGGTGGGCCGACCGAGACGTTGCAGAGCGCAAGCTTCAACTGACGGGCCGCCATGGCCGTGATCAGGGTTTCTGCGCGGCAACCTTGATCGGCGCCGGCAGGTTCGCGCCAGCACTCGCACCCAACTGCGCCGCCAACAGGCCGGCAGCCAACGATCTCCAAGTGCGCGATCTCTGCCGTGATGGCGTGCGTGCGATCGGCCCCTCCAACGGCAGCTTCGGAGAGTGGTGCTTCGGCACAAACGCGACACTCCTGCCGACTGCCAAAGCGTCGCTGCTCTGATCGACCAGCAGCGGTCTCTGGAGTTGCCCCGTTTTCGACGACACTTGGACGCTTCCGGTCGTAAGCCGGGGAAAGTGAGGTTCAGGTGCCGAGAACAAGGCCGCCGTATCCGGAGGAGTTCCGTCGCGAGGCGATCCGGCTCGCCCAGCTGGGCGACAAGCCGCAGCGCAGGCTGGCGAAGGATCTGGGGATCTCCGACGTCACGCTGCGCAACTGGCTGAAGGAGGAGAAGGCCGCGAGGGGAGAGCGCCCGGGCGGGCTGAGCGAGGACGAGCGCGAGGAGCTGCAGCGGCTGCGGGATGAGAACGCGACGCTGCGGATGGAGCGGGAGATCCTGCGAAAAGCGGCGGTCTTCTTCGCGAGGGAGGACGACGGGCGGTAGGCGAGGCGTACTCGTTCATCGCCGCGGAGAAGACGAACTATCCCGTCGCCGTGATGTGTCGCGTGTTCGGCGTGAGCCGCACCGGGTTTCATAACTGGGAGCGCCGGGCGCCGTCCGATCGCGCGCTGCAGGACGCGTGGCTGACCGAGAAGATCAAGCGGATCCACGAGCAGAGCCGCGGCGTGTACGGGGCGCCCGAGGATCCACGCCGAGCTGCGGCTCGAGCACGACATCCGGGTCGGCCGCAAGCGGGTCGCCCGGTTGATGAAAGCCGCCGGTATCGCCGGCATCAGGCCCAGAAAGCGCTGGAAGACGACGATCCGGATCCCTGGGATCACGCCCGCCACCGACCTCGTCGAGCGCCACTTCGCCCCGTCCGGCCCGAACGTGCTGTGGGTCGCCGACATCACCTACCTGCGCACCGGCGAGGGCTGGCTGTACCTCGCCGCCGTCCAGGACGCCTACTCCCGGCAGATCGTCGGCTGGTCGATGGCCACCCACATGCGCGCGAGCCTGGTCATCGACGCGCTGAAGATGGCGCTCCAGCGCCGGCGCCCCGACCCCGGGCTGATCCACCACTCCGACCAGGGCGGGCAATACGTGTCGCTGGCGTTCGGCCGCGCCGCCCGCGACGCCGGGATCGCGGTCTCGATGGGCTCCCGCGGAGACGCCTACGACAACGCCGTCGCCGAGACGTTCTTCGCCACCCTGAAGAAGGAGCTCGTCAACCGCCGCAGCTGGCCCTCGCGGCTCGAGCTGCAGTCCGCCGTGTTCGAGTACATCGAGGCGTTCTACAACCGCCAGCGCCGCCACTCCACCCTGGGGATGCTCTCCCCGGTCGCCTACGAACAGCTCCAACTCTCGCCGCTCGAGCGGTTGAGATCACTCACTCAAACAACAACAATCACCACCAACAACACAACACCAGGTGTCACGCAAACCGGGGCAGGTCCACTCGCGTGACCGTCCCTTTTCTTTGAAGCAGTAGCGCGGCGCGCAGCGGCCTTGGGGAGACCCGCTTCGCTGCAGTCGCGGTACTCCACTGCGGGCCATCCGGATGCCCCCAATGCGGGGATCTCAAGGCCGGCGCCGGCCCGCACAGGTCGAAGGTGCGCCGGCCCACCGGTGAGTCGCGCTTGCCGCGCATAGGAGGGCAGTCGGCGAGACCGCAACGCAGACCCGTGGCAACACGAAAGTGGGTCCCGGACACAGTGCCGTTGCTGTCGGAATTAGCCCTTGGCGAGCGTCTGGTCGGGGCGCCCTGAGTGTCCGGTTAGGTTCCGCTTACGGGCGTCCGCCGACAGGGTGCGAACGCCCGGGCTGGGTGACCGCATGACTCGGATAGGCTCGCGGCGTCAAACCCCGTCCAAAGGAGGTCTCGATGCACGCAGTTGTTGTAAACGTCACGATCCACGACCCCGATGCCGCCGCGGCCGCGCTGCGGGAGCAGGTCGTGCCGCAGGTCTCAGGGACGCCAGGATTTGTCGCCGGGTATTGGGTTGGCCTCGACGGGGGTCGCGGAACATCGATCGTCGCGTTCGAATCCGAGGACGCTGCACGCCAGGCGGCCGACCGGGCCCAAGCGCCAGGTGACTTCGTGACGTTCGACAGCGTCGAGGTCGGCGAGATCGTCGCGAACGCATAAGCGTCGCCGAGCAGATTCGGCTCCGAGCGCCCCGCTCCGACGCAGACCGGGAGACTCGGTCTCGGAGGTGTCGAATTTCCTTGGGAACGTTCTTCGCCGTTCCGACGAGACCGATGGTCTGATCGACAAGCAGCAGCCTGCCGAGCTGACCGTCAGGAGGATGCTTCAGCGGCCTGACCCATCGGAGCTGTCAACACGGCAGGCGGCACCCAGTGCGAGACCGTAGACGATGTGGTTGCAGAGGCTGAAGCCGGCGAGCTTGGCGTTTTCGCCGTGGCGGATGGCGCCCTTTCCGGTGGCGGGGAACATTACGAACCAGGAGAACCCGGTAGTCGCGGTTCCGTATGCGAGTGCGAGCGGGATCGAGCTGCGACGATCACGACTGGCGCGAAGGAGCAGTCCGTACCCAGCGCCGAGCGTGAGGCCGATCGCGTAGTGCGTCAGGATCCCAATCACGGCCTCGCCGCGCACCGTCGGCGCGGTCGCGATGTCCGGGTGGCGGAAGCGGCCGCGGCGCATGTGCCCGACCCAGCGGCCGAGGTCCCTTGGGCCGGGTGCTTGGACTCCGAGCGCGGGCGCAAGGATCGCGCGTGTGCCGATGTCCATCGCGAGCGTTGCCGGCACGGCGGCTAATGCCGCGCGGGACAGCGACAGGGTGCCGGGCGTCGCGGTCATTGGGCCCCCATGCTCGCATTCTCGGCGGCTACGCGCTCTGGCGCGCTATCGCTCCGATCGAAACGCGATGGTTGGGCCGGTGCTGATCTGAGCCGTCGTGACGCCCGCTTTTGCGCTAACGGGCTCGTTGACCGCGCGACGGCAATTGCGACGTCTGGGCCGTGCCGATCGCCGACTCCGGACGACCGGTCCGTCACGAAAACGATGGTCGCTTGACGGTGGACGGCGTAACCGCAACGGCGATGCCTGGACCGGGGCCATCGTATCCGCGCATACTGAGACTCTCGCCGCCGACGCCAAGATGCCCGTCGGACAACGAAGGCAGGACTTGGCCGGCGGTCGTGGCCAGGGTTAGGCGCGGCTGCTGCACGCCTGAAGCGGTGGCGTCCGCGCCGTGGCTGCTTCGATGAAGCACCAGCAGCGCCGCCGCTCGCTGCCGCAGCGATGCCCCTGGGCGATAGCGAAAGCCAGACGCAACGGCGTCGCGGCCGTTGAGGAGACCGGCATGCCTAGGCTATGCAAGCGTTGGGCATGAGCGACGCCGCCGCGGCTTCCCCTGCTCGTCCGGAGCGTCAGCGCCACCGAGCGCTGCGAACGCTTCTGGAGTCTCCTGCGGGAGCAGCGGCGTCGTAGCTGCCGACGCGTGTGCTGATCCCCCTCGCTCGCCGAGCGCGCCTTCGTGCGGCTCAGTATCCGGTGTGCCACGAGATGAATCGTCGTCTGCTGCGGCAGATCGCGGGGATGCTTCCCCCGCCTACGCCGTCCCCTAGTCGCACCCCCTGCCCCACGCTGCACTTCCAGCCGCGATCCGTGCATTGCGCCCGCGCGGTCGGCGTGGGGAGGCTGCATAGCCGCGAGGTCCGAATGAATCGGCGCGCGTAGCCGCACGACACGCCCCGCGCCCTTATCCCGTCGACCCCCTCGCCCCCGTTCTGCCCAGGGAAGGGTGGACAGTAGATGGGGCCGCTTGCGGCGCGGCTGACCGCTAGCGCGATCTGTTTTTGCCCTGCTGGTGTGGGATGTGGAATGCAGTTGGTAGAGAAGGACCCGCTGAACGACACCGAAGCTGGCCCCACACCCCATGACCACGAGAACCCGTTACCGAACTCGAGCGATGAGGGCGGGTGCCCGACCTGAGGCATCGGGAACGGGCAGCCAGCACCGCTGTTGAGCGTATGGCCGTTGACCTTGAACTGGATCCGAAAGTTATAGACCCAAGGAGTCCGGCTGCACACGTTGTGGCCCTTGAACGCATTATCAAGCGACACGATCGCCACCGGGGAACGCGTGGCCTGCGACGCATTGATGGGATACGCGATCGCGACGCGCACGCCTTGCCGGATCGCGGCGTTGAGCTGACCTTGCAAGAAGTTCGAGACGATCGCGAACCGGTCTTGGAAAGCAGCCTCAAACGACGAAAGCTGGTTGAGGTAGGCCGAAACGGAGCTTGCCACCGCCGCAGGCGATATCCCCTGAAGGTTGTTGAAGAGCGCTTCGAGCGCCGGCAGTCCGTACATCGAGCACGGCTGCTGGCCTGACGCCACCTCACCCGGAACGAAGCCGTAGTACGTCGTCACGTACACCGTGGCATGCGGGAACGTCCGGCCGAGCGCCTCGATGACGTTGGGCAGGTTCGTCTCGATCTGGTGGATATAGCCCTGCCAGGTCGGACTCAAGCCCAGGTGGTTGATCGTCCCGGATAAGCAGGGATCCGAGGTGGCCTCAAGTTCGGCCTGGATGCACTGATCGAAGTGGAAGTCGTTGGCGCCGATTGTGAGTGTCACGGTCTTCACGGAGTTCCGCGCCCGACTGGACATCCGCGGCACTCCAGGCGCTCCCACCGTTGGGAGCTCCGTGTAGAGAACGTCGTCCGTCGTCGCGTTCTGGATCGCGTAGTCCCGCCCCCTCGCCCGTGATCCCACCGCCGCCTCCACCACACACGGATAGGCGCGCGGGGTCGCCCGACACTTCGCCCCCCGGGCGAACCTCGACCCCAGATAGGACACCCCAGCCCACGACGGGGGCCACTCGGCTCGGACCGAAAGGCCATAGCCGGCCGCGACCGAATCGCCAAAGCCGACTACCGGCCCGCGAAGCGCCGCAAATGCCTGCGGTCCACCGCAAGCGAGCCCGGCGGCAGCTACCACCATCGCTACTGAAAGGTTCCGAATGAGCCCCCTCATAGCCCCAGAAGGATCATAACTCCGCTCTCCCGCTCGATCAACCCCGGTCAACGCCCGAGCCGCGACTCACCCCGACTCGAGCTCTGCGCCGGGGCTGTGAGACTGAGCCCTGAGCAAACCAGGCGGTTCTCACTTTCGGCGTGCGACTTGCGAGTGCCACCACGAGCACGTCTTCGATGGAGCGGTTGATCGACCCGCGCGCAACTGCCACGCGTCGGCTAGCGCAGCGTGGCGGGTATTACCAGCAGGATGAAACGCACGTAAACTGACATGGGAGGCGAAGCCTGAACGGCAGCAGATCGCCAGCATCACATGTCGATGTCTCAGCGCCAGGCACGGCGCGGACGGACGCGACGCCTGCTTCGTCTGGGAGGCGCTAGCCACCCGCCCGCTGAACTCACTCTCTCTAGACGAGCTCGGACACTCCCTTGGCCGGTCGTGGGCGCAGCATTTGCATAGGCACCGCGCCGTGGCCAGCGATCACGCCGCTGGCGAGCGCCGCTCTCGCTATCGCCCAAAGGCAGCGACGGCCTACCCACCGGTCGGACCGTCGCTCGCCAACGAAAGCGGCGATGACGTGCATGCCGGAACGGCCACGGTCGCGCTGCCGGGATCGGACACATGCGACCACGAGAGCGCCGCCACCTCGCGTACACGCGCGAGCACGAATGCAGGTCCCGCGTCGCCGACGGCCTCGGGTCTCGCAACTCGCCAATCTCGAGACGCCGGGGCGTCATCGAACCCCGGCGGGGATGACAGGCTCGCGTTGTAGACCTGCTTTCTCGCCGTTGCGGAGGTGGCGCCTTGTTGGCACTCGGCCCCTGCCAACAAGACGGCGCTTGCGCCCCGGACGAATAGCGACAGCCACGATCCGATCACGTCGACGCCGGGTTGCATAAGCACCATCTACGTGGAGCGCCGCTCTGACCGGCCGACCCTAACCCGGAGCTCCCTAAAGGGCTGTAGGCGTGGGTGATCGCGGGCGCGGGGGTCCGCACGGATGTGGCCGCCCAAGAGGCGCAGCTCCGGTGACCGAATGGGACGAGCAGCGGGTTTCCGAAACGCGCTCGGCGATCGACTACCGTCGTTCGTAGTATCACGGCCGCAAGCGAGGGCGACCGATTCGCGATCTCGGCCGCAATCCGGCCACAGGCGCATGACCGAAGCGCCATGAACACTGGCTATTGCGACGTGTCCGAACCCACCCGCCGCACTGGGCGACTTCGCAAGCGGCCCGCCTTGTGTACCTAGGCGGCGGACGGCTCGGCTGGTGGCACGATCGGTGGGCGCCCCCGTCGCTTGGCTTCGTCGATCGGAACCTCGATCTCGACGTTCCAGCCCTGGCCAAAAGCGATCATCGCGAAAACAATCAGGATCACCTGGACGGGGATCAGCAATACCACTATGAGACCGAGGAAGTCCGGACTGAGTCCCTTTCCGCCGAAGATCGACTGCGGGGGCGCGAACCCGGCGACGTTGCGATCGAACCAACTCGTGGCCGAGCTCGACCCGAACTGGCCGGTTCCGGCGATCAGCACGACCATTAGCAGCAGAATCGCGAGGCCGGCGGCGATTGGCAGCAGGCCCCGGTTCCACCGCCACACGTAATAGGCGATCACTAGGAAGAGGAAGCACCAAGCGAAGTTGAGGGGCTTCAGGCCCTGGAGCTTCGACCAGCCACCGAACGTCACGATCAACATCAAAGCGACGGACGCGAGCATGATCAGAACGACGATCGCCTTCATGACCTTGGCGGACGCCTTGTCCCGATTCGGATGGATGACCGTGTAACCCGGAGGCAGATTTCGCACCTGGGGCACATGGCGGACGATAACTGCTGCGGCGGGGGTTTGCAGCAGTTCTCACCCGGAGGCGCGGTGTGCCCGGCCGCGGCTTCGTAGACTCCGAAGATCGTCGGCGGGTGTGATGGAATTGGCAGACATGCCGGCCTTAGGAGCCGGTGGGCGAAAGCCCTTGAGGGTTCGAGTCCCTCCGCCCGCATCCGTTCATGCGACGAACGGCTATTGCTTACGACCGACGACCCTCTCTAGCACGGCAATGCTGTCCCGGTGCGAGATGGACAGATTGCGGTGGTTGGACTGAGTGACCCGGATACCCAACAGGTCGCAGTGCTCGATAAAGATCGCTCGGATGTCGGCAGATAGGTTGCTGAAGAAGTAACGCACGTACCCGTAGTTAGCGACACGCCCGCTCGGGAGCTGTGTTCGAAACCGGTTTTCGGCGCGGCACCCATCCGAGTGGATGAGCCCGCGGATGAGAGCTTCGGGCTGCTGGTGTGTGATTTCGCGCTGCCATCCGGCGAGGACGATGCGGCGTCTGTGCTTTCGCCCTCGACCGTGCTGCGGGAACGCTTGGCCTATCCCGGGATGACTGATCCCGATAACGTCGGATGCCCCGGTGGAGGACGAGATCTGGGTTGAGTGGCGACCAGGAAACGTGATCTCCATGGCCCCACGAATCTCCGCAATAACGCGCGGGTAGCGTCGATCGCAGGTAACACGAAGCGTCCACGACCGCGGCCTCTTGTGGGTCACGTGTCCGTCGCCGAGGTAGCAGCCAAGTAGATAGCTGTAAGCGACCGGGTCAGGCAGTTCCCACGGATTTGTTACTCGGCCGAACGGCGGTAAATCCCTGTGGCGCCATCGTTGCACCGTGGATCGGTTCACGCCGGTCCGTTCCGCGATCTTGTAATCGCTTATCCCCGTCGCGGCGAGCTCCCTCACCCAGTAAAAGCGCTGCTCGGTGCTGTCCACCTCGAACATATGTTCGCAGCACCCTCGGACGGAACCGACGGCTACCATCAGCGCTCCCAGGGGAGTGAGCCAGTCTGGTCAAAGCGGGCGGTCTCCAAAACCGTCAACCCGGGTTCGAATCCCGGCTCCCCTGCTATCGATGTGCTGTAGCGCGGCTCGCCGAGGTTGCGCCCGGCGCATAGGATGCGGCCGCGTGAAATCCCACACCGTCTACCGCACCTTCAACACCGACCGCCGACGTGAGTTCGTCCGCATCACGGATGACGTCGCGGATGCGGTGCGCGACGCCGGCATCCGCGAGGGGATGGTTCTGGTCTCTGCCATGCACATCACCGCCGGCGTCTGGGTCAACGACGATGAGCCTGGGATACAGACGGATGCACTCGAGTGGCTCGACAAGCTCGCCCCGCCGAGCTGGCAGGAGCCCAACGGCGAGGTGGCGAGGGCGTTGCTGCCTAATCCCGGCGACTACCGTCATCACCGCGGCGGCGAGGACAACGGCGACGCCCACCTGAAGAACCTGCTGGTCCATCACCAGGTGATCGTCCCCGTCACCGATGGCCGACTCGACCTTGGCCCATGGCAGCAGGTGTTCTATTGCGAGTTCGACGGTGGCCGACCGAAGCGGCTCGTTATCAAGGTGATGGGGGAGTAGAGGTTGGAAGCCTCGCGGGTGTTCGCGGACGGCATGCTCGTGGGTCGGACCGCGATCATCACCGGTGGGGGCACGAACCTGGGTAAGGCCGCCGCGGAGGAGCTGGTGCGTTGCGGGGCATCGGTTGTGATCGCCGGTCGTCGCGCTGAGGTGCTCGAAGCGGCGGCGGACGAGATCGGGGATCGCTGCTCATGGGTCGCGGGCGACATTCGGGAGCGAGCCGGGGCGCAGGAGATCATCGCCTCGGCGCTCGAGCGACATGGCCGTCTCGACTTCCTTCTCAACAACGCCGGCGGGCAGTACTTCGTACCCGCCGAAAACCTCGCAAGCAAGGGGTGGCGGGCCGTGCAGCGGCTGAATATCGGCGGGACACTTGCCATGTCCGAGGCGGCGTACGAGCTCGCGATGGGCCTGGCTGGGGGCGGGACGATCGTCAATGTCACGGTCTCGCCTCACCACGGGATGCCGGCGATGGCGCATACGGGGGTCGCGCGTGCGGCCGTTGAAGCACTGACGCGTGAGCTGGCGGAACGCTGGTCGGGCGCCGGAGTGTCGGTCGCGGCGATCGCGCTCGGCCGGTTCGCGACCGATTCGCTTCGCAAGTACCCGGTCGAGCTTTGGCGTCGCGCTGCCGCAACCGTCCCTCTGCAGCGTCTCGGGAACGTTGAGGAGTACGGGTGGCTGGTCGCGCTGCTGGCATCGCCGGTCGGGCCGACGCTCTCTGGCTCGGTGGTAACGCTCGACGGTGCCCTCGACAACTGGCAGGGCCCTTGGCCCCCCGAGGAGCTCGTCAGGGAGGGAGAGGTCCCGACCGAAGAGCGGCGACGCGTGGGATGACCGGACCGCGCGGCGGTCTCGCCTGCAACCGCCCGGGTAGCATGGTGCTGCTAGTTCGCGGGCGAAGTGTTATCGGCTGCACGAGAGCCTTCCAAGCTCTAGGAACGGGTTCGAGTCCCGTCGCCCGCTCTGCGAGTCGTAGAATCCGCTCGGCCACGGGGAGTGGCGCAGTCTGGTAGCGCACCCGGCTGGGGGCCGGGCGGTCGCCGGTTCAAATCCGGCCTCCCCGACTCGATGGACCGTCGCTGGTCGTCGCCGGGGGGCGAGGACGGGGTGCGGCGGGTCGCCTTAGACAAGACCTTGATCTCGCCAATCCCCTCAGTCACGGTCAAGCTCGACCTCGGTTTGGGATATCTGGTGGTCCTGCCGCTGTGGATCGCGTTGATCGGTGTCTTGAGCAGCCGGGTACTCGGGGTTCAGATCGGGCGCTGGCGGATTGCGGTTGCGGCCACCATCGGGTGGGCAATCGGATTGACAGCGGGATTGGTTGCCCTCGGGCCCAAGAATCAGCACCCGGCGCTGGTCATCTCGCTCTCGGTGTTCTTCGGTGTGCTGGCGTCGCTTCCGGTGGCGATCGTCATCGATGTCATCAGCCGCGGCAGGCGGCGACGGGGGCGGGGCCTCTGGGCACTCAGGCATCCGGTCCGGGCGTCCCGTTCGGTGCTGTCGCCGCTCGGGCGCTTCCGCGAGATCGTCGAGAACGCTCGAGCCGAGAATCTGCTGCACATCCGCTACCGGACGCCGGCCGCGCTCACGTCATCGGATTTCGCGCGGCGCGTGCGCCTCGTCTTGGAGCGATCGGGCGGGATGTTCGTCAAGTTCGGTCAGATCGCGGCTACACGCAGCGATCTTCTTCCCGACACGCTGACCAGCGAGCTCTCGAACCTGCACGCCAACGTCAGGCGCCTTTCCCCCGACGAAGTCCAGGGCGTGTTGGCTACGGAGCTGGCCGAGCCCGTAGACAAAGCGTTTGCCAATTTCGATCTCGAGCCACTGGCCGCCGCTTCCATCGGCCAGACCCACAAAGCTACGCTCCACGATGGACGGCCCGTGGTCGCCAAGCTTCAGCGCCCCGGCTTGGACGACATCGTCCGCCGTGACTCGTCCGTCCTGTCCTTCGTTGCCCGGCAGCTGGATCGGCGGGTGGAGGTGGCCCGGCGGGTGGGCATCCGCGACCTCGCGGAGGAGCTGATCACAAGTATCGAGGCGGAGCTCGACTACGGCCGCGAGGTCGAGGCAGGCCTCCGGCTGCGTGAGAACCTGGGGTCCGATGACGGCGTCCAAGTCCCTGTGGTGCACCCGACGCTTTCCACCCAACGCCTTCTGCTCATGGACGAGATCGTCGGGAAATCGATCTCGAACGCGGCGGCCGTTGACGCCACACCTGTCACTCGCCTCGAGCTTGCCCAGCGATTGCTGGCGTCGTTCCTGGCGCAGATCCTCCGTGATGGGTACTACCACGCCGACCCACATCCGGGCAACATCCTCATCGACGCAGACGGCGTTCTGTGGCTGCTCGACTTCGGCGCTGTCGGGCGCATCGACCCCATATCTCGGGAGGCGCTTCAAGCCATCGCGCTCGGCTTCTCGTTGCGCGACGCGTCGCTGATAGCGCGCGCAGTCCGCCATCTGGTCGGGGAGAGCGCTCAAATCGACATGCGGCAACTGGAGCGAGACATGTCACTCCTGCTCGGCGAGATCGAGTCCACCGGATTCGGAGCGGCAGCCCTCGGTGGCGTCATCGGGGTGATCGACCGTCACGGGCTGCGTCCGCCCCGGTCGATGCTGCTTCTGTCGCGCACCCTGATCACACTCGAGGGAACGCTCAGGACCATCGCCCCCGGTTTCGACCTCGGCCGCCAGGCTGAGCAGATCGTCACTCGCGATCACCGAGAGGACTTCGGTTCGCCAGAAGAGCTGGTCAAAAGGGAGCTCGTTCGCTCGCTTCCCGCTTTGCGAACGCTGCCCGAGCACACAGAGGCAATCGCCACCCAATTGCGCTCGGGCCGGATGGTCCTGAGAACTGAACGGTACGCGGGCGCTGATCGGCCTGTGGTCGAGGCGTGGCTGAACCGGACCCTAGTTGCCACGTCGGGAGCGGCCGGGGCGCTGACCTCCGCCGTCCTACTGGTGGCCGGCTCGCTCACATCCAACAGAACGATCAGAGACGTGATCTGGACGCTGGGCTTCATGGGTTTGACGACCACGACCGTGCTCTTGATGCGAACCGTGGCGCAGGCGATACACGCCCAGCTCACCTCGTCCGATTGACGGACGGTAGGACGAGCATCGACGGGTGATCCGCGTCGTGCAGCACCTCGATGTCGACCGCCTGCGCCCGCGACGCGGTATTGGGATCGTCGCCGGTACCGGGGTTCCGCATATAGCGGGGGTGTGCGCCGGAGGAGACCTGGAGGCGGACGCGGTGCCCGGCGGCGAAGCGGTGGGCAGTCGGCCACAGATCGAAGGCCACGTTGCGCGTCCCATCGTCGCCGGGCTCGAATCGTCCCGGCGCGATCCGCACCAGCGCGTCGCAGACGTTCCAGGACACTCCCGCGCGATCGACGTCGCAGACCCGGGCGAACAGGTCGAAGTGGGGTGAGCTGGCACGCACCCACAGCTCGACCCGCACCGGCCCGATCGCTTCCACGACTGACTCCAGCGGCGGCGTCGTGTAGGTCAGCACGTCCGCGCGGGCTTCGAGCGAGCGGTTGTCGACGATCGGCTCGCGCTCCAGCAGAACGGGTCCACCGAGCGAGGGCGTCGGGTCGGCTGGGTCATACCGATAGCGATCGAAGGTCGACGCCCCAGACGGCGGATCGGCCTGCAGCCGTCCCCGTTCACCGAGCCACAGCCGCCGCTCCCCGATTTCGGGTGGCGGCCAGCCCGGCAGCTGGCGCCAGCCGCCGCCGGTGCGCTCGCCGGTCACATACACGTGAACGCGGCCGGGCCGCACGAGCCGGTCGTCGTCGAGCAGCCCCGCCCGAAGCCACGCAAAGCCTTCGCGCAGCGCCGCTGCCGTCAGGCCCGGCGCCGTGTGGGTCCAGGGGCCGATGATTAGCTGCGGGTCGCGTTCGGCTGCCTTTAGGGCTGCGAAGTCCTCGAGCATCCAGGGCAGGAAGATGTCTTGCCAGCCGCCGATCAGCTGTACCGGCGCGGTCACCTTCGCTACCTCTGCTGCGAAATCCCGCGCTATCCAGTAGGCGTCCTCGCGCAGCGGGCTCGCCATCGCCTGGCGATACCAGTCCACCTCCGCGCCGGTGGCCTGCTCGTCTAGGTCATCGAGAGGCAGCTCGTCGAGTAGCGGACGGAGCCGACGAAGCCCATGCATGATCGCGAGCGGCGCCAGCCGCCGCTCCTGCGCAGATACGAGCACCAGCCACGAAGCGGCCGTCTCGAGCGACAGGCTCCCGCCGGCGTGCGTCTGGCCGTGAAACTGCGATGCGCTGACCTGAATCGCCAGCGAAGCGACATCATCGCCTGCCTCTGGAGCGACCGCCCACTGCACGAGCCCCAGATAGCTCGGTCCGATCATCCCGATCCGGTCTGAGTGCCATCGCTGCTCGCGAACCCATCGCAGCGTTGCCAGGCCGTCGGCGCGCTCATCGAACGGGCTGAACTCGCCTTCAGATCCGAATGTGCCGCGCACGCTCTGAATCACGACCTGGAGCCCCCGCTCGGCCAGTAGCCGCCCGAACAGCAGCCCAACCACCTGTCCGCGCCCGTAAGGCGAGCGCACGAGCACCGTCGGCTGCGGCCGTCCTGACGTCGCGCGCGCCACCCACCGGTCCGCCAACAGCGCCGCCCCGTCATCCATGCCAACTACCAGGTCGCGCTCGCAGATCACATCATGGGTCAGCGCGCGCCGCAGACGCATGCGGCGGGCGAGGGTTTCGCTCACGAGGCTGATGCCCCGATCCTAAGGGCCAACCGTGGGTGGGCCTGTGAACCTGAGCTCACCCGCCACAATTCCGGCTGGTGGCGGACGAACCTATATTGCCCTCGATGCGCGGTCGGTTGGTTGCGGGCGCAGCTTGCGTGGTGGCGGTGGGGTTGACGGTAGGGCTGCTGCTCGCGTTGACGGGTGGGGGCTCCCACGCGCAGAGATCGCATGTCCGCATCGCCGGGAGCACAACGCCTCGCGCGGCCGCATCCACCGCCGGACGGGCGGGTCCTGCCTCCCAGCCGGCGCACGTCAACGTCCTAGCGACGCCGCCGTCGGGCGAGTCCCGCTGTGAGAACACCGCCACACCGGCTGGCGAGCAGCCGATCACTCACCCCCAATGGTTGAGTGGGGTGACGATCACTGAGTACTACCCGGCGCCCGAGCGCTGGTTCACCGGGCGCCGTATTCCCGCTCCTGGGTTGAGCGGCACGTATGCGGCCGACTGGCTTTACTCGGCTCGCGGTCTGGCGATGGAAGGCAGCGGGGTCGATCGGTTTGGGCGGCCGGTTCACGTGGACCAGCTCGGGTCGACCGGGTGGGTAAACCGCGCCGGCCAGTCCACGGTTCCCGTTTGCCTGGGGAAGTGGAGCAACGGGTTTCCCGTCTGGCTGATCGGGGGCTGGCGGAACGCCGGCGGACAAGTGACTTTCCCGCTCGCCTCAGGCGGCTGGTCCAACGGGCCGGGTGTCGCGTCGAGTTCCTACGGCGGAGTGACGTTCTCGCTGGGAAAGTCGAGTCCGCTCGTCTATTACCACAGCATCGCCGTCGACCCTCAGCTGATTCCGCTCGGGAGCCGCGTGTACGTTCCCGCGTATCGCAACCTCGGTGGCGGATGGTTCACCGCTCAGGACACCGGTGGAGCCATCAAGGGACGCCACATCGACGTCTACAGGCCACCGCCGGCAAGTCCCACCGATCTCGGCCGGTACATGAAGGACCAGCGGATCTTGGTGATCCCGCCAGCCTGAGGTACCGGTAGGACTTCGGCGGAGTGCCGCGCCTCAGCGCGCGCGTGCCACGGCACGCTTGAGCTCGGACTTGCCCATCTTCGAGCGGCCGCGAATGTTCAGCCTCCGGGCCTGGGCCTCGAGCTCCTTGCGCGTCGGCTCATCGCCCCGCCGGACCGCGGACGCCTCTTTGCCGAGCGCGGTGCGCGTGCTCCGCGAGAGCTTCTTCAACGTCTGCTTCTGCCTTGCCCCGCGCTGCGCCTGCTTGACGTTCTTGCGCGCGGCGGCTCGCTGCTTTTGTGATGGCATGTTGCTGCTCTACCCGCAACGACGCCGCGCAATCCATGTAGCGCGTCCGCGGTACTGAAGCTCAGCTCAGCACGACCAAGCGCCGCGACCGTCCGTGGCATAGATCTTGGCGGCGATCGCGTCCTGCTGGGCGGGTGGCGCGTCCTGCGGCAAGCCGGTGCCGCCGTACGACGCCCAGGTCGAAGGCATGATCTGGTAGGCGCCGCCAGCCCCCGTGTTTGGATTGACGGCGCGGTAGTTGCCACCCGACTCGCACATCACGATGCTGGCCGGAATCGAGTAGTGGCCCGTCGAGTTCGAGGTCGAGGCAGAGGTGCGCTTAGGCGACTGTGAGGCCGACTGCCACCGGGCCGAGAGCATCGGCAGGTCGCTGACCCGGCGTTCGAGCATGCGGTTGAGCTGAGCTCCGACGACGCCGTGCGGAGGGCTACCGTCGGCAGGTGACTCCGACGCGACGGACGAAGGCACGGCCACGGCGGTTGTGAGCGCGGCAGCCACGGAAGCGCCCGTGACGAGCAGCGTCTGGGCCGAACGGATTCTCGTGTCTGTCTTGTCCGTGTCGACGATGGGCATCGATTAGCCCTCCTCGTTCGGGCCGACTGAGGCCACTCGCCGGGCTTAGCCCTGCGAGCGTCAGGTCATGCGGGTGGCGCGGGACCGCCCCCTCAGGCGGAGCGGTTCGCGCCGAGGCCCCCGCCGCGGTTAGGGTGTGTCAGGCGGGGTGGTCGGCGGTTTTGCGTTCTCGGTAAGTACGCCAGCCGGACGGGAAGTAACGCCGGGCGTGAGCGACGTCACAGAAGGGCTGGCGCGCTCGACGCTCCAGGGACGAGCCCTCAGCAGCCACGACCGTCGCACCAGCGAGCAGCACGGCGCACAGGATCCAGCCTAGGGTGGTGGTGGCCACGCCGACGTACTTCAAGCCCGAGGCGAAGATCACGAACGCGATCGCCGGGCGGATGTAGCGATCGGGGACCGTCGACGACAGCAGGGAGCCCACGAGGACCGCGGGGACGCTGCCGATGATCAGCGACCCGGTGACTGCGAACTCGACGTGCCCAAACGCCAGCGCGCCGAGCGCTGCGGCGAGCGTCAGCGGCACCGCCTGGGTCAGGTCGGTTCCGACCAGCTGCTTGGCGCCGATCGTCGGATACAGAAACAGCAACAGCACGATCATCAGCGATCCCGATCCGACAGATGTCATCCCGACGATGACTCCTCCCAGGACACCGATCGCGATCGTGGGCAGTGGACGCGGGATCAGGTCGTGCACTATCGCGTCGCGACCGTTGCCGCCGCTGCGATCCAGGGCGTAGCGGAGCACCATGGCGAAGGCGCCGACCAATAGGGCCGCGCCAAGCGCCACCTCGATGTTGTGCTGGGCCGACTTGGTGTGACCCATCAAGTGCAACAGGTAGGCACCGGCGAAGGCGGCGGGGACAGAGCCCAGCACCATCCACTGCACCAGCTTCAGGTTGACGGTCCGGGCCCGCAGGTGCACGCCGGCTCCGAACGGACGCATCACCACGGCGGCGACGAGATCGCTCGAGATCGCCGTCGCGGGCTTCACTCCGAACAGCAGGATCAGCATCGGAGTCATGAGCGCGCCACCGCCGGCACCGGTCATGCCGACCAGCAATCCGACGATCGCACTTCCTAAGACGATGTAAGGGTCTATGTGCATGCGGAGGTTGCAGACTACGGGCGGGCGCTGTAAGGCAGCTCTCCAAGCGGATCGCCGGCGAGCAGCCAGCCATCCTCCACTGCTCGCACCTGGCCCGCTCTGGACAGAGTCGACAGCGCGCTGGTTACCGTGGGCCTGCGGGCGGCCACCAGCTCGGCCAGAACGGCGTGCGTCAGTCGCAGCGGAACAAACACGCCATCACCGCGCACGCGGCCGAAGCGGCTGGCGAGGAGCCAGAACAGCATCTGTAGCCGCACATCAACCCTTGCCTGGTGAACGATCGCCATATTGACGGCCAGGTGGCGCGCACGCCGTATGGCGCGACCGAGCACGCGACCAGCCAGCGCCGGATACCGACCGAGGAGGGCGGCGAACCGCTGGTCGAGCACCGCCAACCGGGTCGGCTCCGTAGCCATCCAGGTGGTCGACAGCGGCAGCGTCAGTGTTCCGCTCTCGTCCTGCCAGGGGCGGATCAGATCTCCGCGGCCGACCAACTCGGCACCGAACCGACCTTCGATTCCTGCCCGCCGGATCAGCATTCCCTGCACGATGAGCATGCCTATCCCGTCCCCGCCCCTGGCGTCGTGTATCGGCCAGGGGCCCGCCGGCAGCAGGATCTCGCGAACGGTGCACGCATTCGCCACCTCCTCCCGTCGAGGGGCCGGCACGGCCTCGGCGAGATCTGGATCCTCGCGAAGGATGTGGCAGACCCCGGCACCAACCTCCGGACCAGCGGTCATCGTCTCCATCGTGTCAGACCGCCCACTCGGTCCGTGTAGCCCAGGGTACGCGGGGCCTCAGGCGCGGCTCATGGGGCGCGGTCCGTTTGCGCGCCGGGCGCGCCCGACGCCGCGGCAACGCTGACTCGTCCGGTGTCCGCGACCAATCTCCGCAACGCGTCGCACACATCGTCGGGGCGCTCCAGCGGCCCCATGTGTCCCGTATCGGGCAGCACGATGAGCTCGAACAGGTTGGGCAGTTCCTCCGCGATCCGACGGGCGTGGCTCGGCGGCGTCAGCCGGTCGTTTTCGCCGTCCATCACGAGCGTGGGGACGGTGAGGCGCGGAAGCACGTGGTAGAGATCCATCTCCTGCATCGCCAGCCCGACCTTGGACCGCACGTCAGGCGGGCAGGAGACCAGCATCCGTTCGAAGAACGCCACCTCTGCCGGAGTGGCAGTGGGGCCGAACGCCACGTAGCGAATCGCGGCATAGCTGACGGGGGTCGAGACGCGCGGGAGCGATCTGCGGGCTCCGAGGAAGGCATACCGGGCGACGGGGTCCGCGAGGGCCTGCGCAAATCGCGGCACGTGAACTACCAGCTGGCCGCCTACCAACCCTCCGATCCCCGTGAACAGAAGGGCGGCGCCGCTAACGCGTGAAGACACATCGTGATGCTCGGCCCACGCGGCGATTGACATTCCACCGAGCGAGTGACCGGCGACCACCGCCCGCTCTCCCTCGGGCACGGTCGCCTCCAGCACCGCCTCCAGATCATCTCCGAAACGTGCAAGCGAATAGTCACCGCCCGGAGCGCGCCCGCTGCGGCCGTGGCCACGGAGGTCGTAGGCGACGATCCTGAACTGATCCGAGAGCTCGCGGATCACATAGATCCAGTAGCGCAACGCCTCGGTCCACCCGTGTAGGAGCACAAGCGTCGGCGCCTCCTCAGCGCCGAAGACTTCGACGTGAAGCTCGGTACCGTCTGACGAGACGACGCTCAGCGGCCGGCCGGCGAGCGGAGCCTCGAGGATCGCGCGCTCTGGGTCATCGGCGATCCGGCGCGTGTGACGGCGCTGCACGAGAACGCCCGCCCCGGCGCCTGCTGCCGCCACCGCGGCAGCTGCCCCTAACGTGACAAGACGATCGCGCTCTGGCACGAACCTGATCGTAATTAGGATGTCCGCCGTGCGCATCGGTGTGCTTACCGGAGGTGGCGACTGTCCGGGACTCAACGCCGTCATCCGGGCAGTCGTACGGAAGGCGATCGATCACTACGGAGACGCCGTTATCGGCTTCCGGGATGGGTGGCGCGGTCCGCTCGAGGACTCGTTCGAGGAGCTGACAATCGAATCCACGCGCGGGATCCTGCCTCGCGGCGGCACGATCCTCCGCAGCTCGAGAACCAACCCGTACAAACGCGACGACGGAGTCCAGCGGGTGCGGGAGACGTTTCAAAGCCACAACCTGGAAGGGGTCATCGCGATCGGAGGTGAGGACACGCTAGGGGTCGCCAGCCGGCTTCAGTCAGACGGCGTGAACGTGATCGGCGTGCCCAAGACGATCGACAACGACTTGGGCGCCACTGACGTCACGTTCGGATTCGACACGGCGCTGCACGTGGCCAGTGAGGCGATCGACCGTCTGCACACGACGGCGGAGAGTCACAACCGGATCCTGGTGGTGGAGGTCATGGGCCGCAACGCGGGGTGGATCGCGCTGCACTCGGGCCTCGCGGGCGGCGCCGACGTGATCCTGATCCCTGAGATCCCGTTCGACATCGACGAGGTCTGCAGGCTGATCCGGCGCCGCCACGCCCGGGGGCGGTACTTCTCGATCGTGGTCGCGGCCGAGGGCGCGATGCCCAAAGAGGGCACGGAGATGACACTCCAGACCGGCGAGCTGGATGAGTTCGGTCACCCACGGCTCGGGGGGATCGGGCATCGCCTGGAGCGGGAGATCGAGGCTCGCACCGGATTCGAAACGCGCGCGACGGTGCTAGGCCACATACAGCGCGGCGGCTCGCCGACCGCGTTTGACCGCGTCCTGGCGACGCGCCTGGGGCTCGCGGCCATCGACGCCGCCCACGACGGCGCCTGGGGGACGATGACCGCGCTGCGTGCCACGGAGATCGAACTCGTGGATCTCTCTCAAGCCGTAGCCGAGGTCCGCCGGGTGCCGGTGGAGGAATACGAGCGTTACGGAGTGCTGTTTGGCTGACCACGATCGTCACAAACTCGCCGTTTACCGCGGGCCCGATCTGTTTATGCTGGGAATAGTGGTGCCCTCGTGACAGCGACCAGCACGGCCAAGACCATCGACGAGCTGTGCGTGGACACGATCCGCACGCTGTCGATGGACGCCGTGCAGAAGGCGAACTCCGGACACCCGGGAACGCCGATGGCGCTGGCGCCGGTGGCCTACCTGCTGTACACGCGGATCCTCAAGCACAACCCTCGCAATCCAGACTGGCCCGACCGTGACCGGTTCGTGCTCTCGTGCGGGCACGCATCGATGCTCCTCTACTCGACGCTTTACCTCGCCGGGTACGACATCACCCTCCAGGACATCGAGCAGTTCCGGCAGCTCGGCTCCAAGACTCCCGGGCATCCCGAGCGCGAGATTCCGGGCGTCGAGGTCACGACAGGGCCGCTCGGCCAGGGGATCTCAAATGCTGTCGGAATGGCGCTGGCCGAACGGATGCTGGCCGCTCGTTTCAACCTGCCGGAGCACGAAGTCGTGGACCACCGCACGTTTGTGATCGTCTCTGACGGAGACATTCAGGAGGGCATCTCCTCGGAGGCATCCTCGCTTGCTGGCCACTGGGGCCTCGGCAGGCTGATCGTCTTCTTCGACGACAACAAGATCCAGCTCTCGGGCCCGACCTCCGAGGCCATCTCCGAGGATGAAGAGCTCCGCTACCAGGCCTACGGGTGGCACGTGCAGAACCTGGGGGAGGACATGTCGCTGGAACGGCTCGAGTCGGCGACGCACGCCGCCATCGCCGAGTCACAGCGTCCGTCGCTGATCGTCATCCGCTCGCACATCGGTTTTGGCAGCCCACACAAGCAGGACACCTCTGCCGCCCACGGCTCGCCGCTTGGGGAGGAGGAAGTGAGGCTGACCAAAGAGGCCTACGGCTGGGATCCGGACAAGCACTTCTTCGTCCCCGAGGAGGCGCTCGAGCACTTCCGCGGGTGCGTCGAGCGTGGCGCCGAGCTGGAATCCCAATGGCAGGCGAAGTTCGATGCCTACGCGCAGGAGCATCCGGAGCTCGCATCCCCGCTCCAGCGGATGATCCGGGGCAAGCTGCCATCGGGCTGGGACGCCGAGGTCCCGCGCTTCCACGCGTCGGGCACCATGACCGCCACGCGCAAGTCATCCCACGAGGTCCTGCAATGGGCGGCGAGGCAAGTGCCAGAGCTGGTCGGCGGCTCGGCGGATCTCTCGCCCTCGACCTTGACGACGATCGATGACGCCGCCGAGGTAGAGCGAGGTGAGTACGCGGGACGCAACCTCGACTTCGGCGTTCGCGAGCACGCGATGGGCGCGATCGTCAACGGCCTGACCCTGCACTACTTGCGCGGCTACGGCTCGACCTTCTTCAACTTCAGCGACTACATGCGGGGCTCGGTCCGGCTGGCCGCGCTGATGGGGCTTCCATCGATCTTCGTATACACGCACGACTCGATCGGGCTGGGCGAGGATGGCCCGACGCACCAGCCGATAGAGCAACTGGCGGGACTGCGCGCGATGCCGGGGCTGAGGGTCGTCCGGCCCGCGGGCGCCAACGAGACCGCGTTGGCGTGGCGCTACGCCATTCGCTCGACCGATCATCCGAGCGCGCTTGTCTTCTCCCGCCAGGGGATTCCGACCTGGAATCCTTCCGCGGTGCCGGCCGATGCCATCGAGCGCGGCGCGTACGTGCTGCGCGACTCCTATCGGGAGCCCGACCCGCCTGAGCTGATACTCATCTCCACCGGAACCGAGGTTCACATATGCACGCGGGCCGCTGACCTGCTGGAGGCCGAGGACATCCCGACGCGCGTCGTGAGCATGCCGTGCGCCGAGAACTTCGCCGTCCAGGACTCCGAGTACCGCGACCGCGTGCTCCCCCCGGGGGTGAAAGCGCGCGTGTCGCTCGAGGCCGCCAGCACGTTCGGCTGGCATCGATGGGTTGGCGAGGAGGGAGCGGTGATCGGAATGGAGACCTTCGGCTCCTCCGGGCCCGCGGGGGCTCTGTATAAGCACTTCGGGTTCACGCCGGAGCATGTAGTCCAGACCGCTCGCGCGGTCGTCAAGCGCGTCAAGGAGGTTTGACCGGAACATGGCCATAACAACTGGAGTCAACCCGCGCTTGAAGGCCCTGACCGAAGCGGGCGTCAGCGTCTGGCTTGACCAGATCCGCCGTTCGCTGGTCGTGGGTGGCGAGCTTCAGCGGATGGTCGACGAGGATTCGCTGCGGGGGGTGACCTCGAACCCGTCGATCTTCGAGAAGGCGATCCTGGGCTCGAGCGACTACGACGACGACTTGACCGAGGGCGCGCGGGAGAACCTCGGCGCCAAGGAGATCTTCTGGCGTCTGGCCATCCGCGACCTCCAGGGTGCAGCCGACGTCCTCTCGAGCGTCCACCGGGAGTCCAACGGGCGGGACGGGTTCGTCTCGCTCGAGGTCTCTCCTGATCTGGCGCATGACACGGAGCACACGCTTCAAGAAGTACGTGACTTCTGGAAGCGGATGGACCGCCCCAATGTGATGATCAAGATTCCAGGCACGCCCGAGGGCGTACCGGCGATCGAACAGGCGATCTACGAGGGCATCAACGTCAACGTCACGCTGCTGTTCGCGGTCGAGGCCTACGAGAAGGTGGCGGAGGCCTACATCAAAGCGCTCGAGCGCCGCCAGAACGAGGGGCTCTCGCTCGACGTCAACTCGGTCGCCTCGTTCTTCGTCTCACGCGTGGACACGAACGTGGACCGCAAGCTGGAAGAGCTGGGACGGACTGACCTGGCCGGGACCGCCGCCGTGGCGAACGCCCGCCACGCCTACCGCCGGTTCAAAGAGATCTTCTCCGGCCCCCGCTGGGAGGGGCTGCGCCACGCCGGCGCGGCAGTGCAGCGGCCACTATGGGCCTCGACCGGGACGAAAAATCCTGCCTACTCGGACACGAAATACATCGACGGTCTGGTCGGGGCGCACACCGTCAACACGATGCCCATGGCCACGCTGCTGGCGGTCGCCGACCACCTGGAAACCGGCGGTCCGACCGCCGAGCAAGACCCCTCACAGGACCTTGCCGCTCTGGCGGAGGCGGGAATCAACATGGACCAGGTCACAGACGAGCTGCTGGTCGACGGTGTCAATCAGTTCGAGGACGCCATGAACCGTCTCCTTGACGGGATCGAGGAGCGGCGAGAGGCGGTCGTGACCGGCCGGCCCCCGACGATCCAGGGAACCCTTCCCTCAGACCTCGAGAAGCCGGTAGCGGAGCGCGTCAAGCGTGCCATGGATGACACCGTGGCGCAGCGGGTATGGCGGCGCGACCCGGCGCTGTGGGGCGGGCCCGGAGTGCCGGAGATCGAGGACCGGCTCGGGTGGCTGACCGTCTCAGAGCAGATGCTCGAGCAGGCGCCCGAGCTGCACGAGTTCGCCGCCGCCTGCCGGGCCGACGGATTCACAGACGCCGTGCTGCTCGGGATGGGCGGCTCGTCGCTCGGTCCGGAGGTGATCCGCCGTTCATTCGGAGAGATCCCCGACGGCCTCCGGCTCCACGTGCTCGACTCGACGCAGCCCGACGAGGTGCTCGGCGTCCAGGACTCCGTCGAGCTGGAGAAGACCCTGTTCATCGTCTCCTCCAAGTCCGGAGGCACGATCGAGACCCTCTCGCACTACCACTACTTCTCCTCGCTCGCGCGCCCGGAGCAGTTCGTCGTCGTCACCGACCCCGGTACGCCGCTGGAGAGACTGGCCCACGACGACGGCCTGCGACGGGCGTTCCTGAACCCGCCCGACATCGGTGGACGCTACTCGGTGCTGTCGTACTTCGGGCTAGTGCCCGCGGCGCTGATGGGGGTCAACATCGAGGCTCTGCTTCATCGCGCTCAAGTGGCCGAGCAGGTCTGCGCGCACTACGACTCCAGCGAGTCCAACTCCGGTCTGTGGCTCGGGGCCAGCCTCGGCGAGATGGCGCGCCAGGGACGGGACAAGCTGACGTTCCTGGTATCGGAGCCGATCGAGAGCTTTGGCCTTTGGGTCGAGCAGCTGGTCGCCGAGTCGACCGGCAAGCAGGGCCGGGGGATTCTCCCCGTGGCAGGGGAGCCGGTCGGCGACCCGGACGTGTACGGAAACGACCGCGTGTTCGCGTACCTGCGAAACGGCGATCAGCCTGATGAGGCGCTCGACGATGCCGTCAAGCGGCTAGCCGAGGCCGGACATCCGACCATCACCCTCACCACCCACGGCGCGGTGGACCTCGGCCGGGTCTTCTTCATCTCGGAGTTCGCCGTGGCGGTCACGGGCTGGGCCATTGAGATCAACCCCTTCGACCAGCCGAACGTCCAGGAGGCCAAGGACAAGACCAAAGAGGTACTGGACTCGGGGTCGATCCCCACGTTCGAGAGTGCCTCCGACGAGAGCCTGCGCCAGCTACTGGGCGACGCCCGTCCGCCGCACTACGTGGCGATCCTCGGCTACCTGCCCTATTCAGACGAGATCGATGCCGCGGTAGACGAGCTAAGGGTCACGATCCGGGCGGCGACGGGCGCCGCCACGACCTTCGGCTACGGTCCGCGCTTCCAGCACTCAACCGGCCAGCTACACAAGGGCGGTCCTCCCACCGGCAGGTTCCTGCAGCTGGTGACCGATCCGGAGCGGGATGCGGACATCCCGGGAGCGGGCTACTCCTTCGGGACCCTGTGCGCCGCCGAGGCCGCTGGGGACCTTCAGACGCTCCACGACCACGGACTAAAAGCCGAGCGGATCAAGCTCGAGGGCCCGCTCCCTGAGGCTGTGCGCTCGTTGACTGGGCGAATCAAAGGAGTACTGGGCTGAGCTCCGCGACCACCATCGATCAAGCCGTACCCGTCGAAGAAAACCCGCTGATCGAAGGCCTCGAGCGCCTGCCGGTTCACCCGACGGCGCTCGTGATCTTCGGGGCCACCGGCGACCTCGCCCACCGAAAGCTGCTGCCGGCGCTGTACAACCTGGCGCACGAGGGCGCCCTGCCGGAGCGGTTCGACCTCGTTGGCGTGGCCCGCTCCGAGATGACGCACGAGCAGTTCCAGGAGAGCGTCCGCGAATCGATCGAGCGCTTCTCGCGCACCCGGCCCGACCCGAATGTGCTCGAAGGCCTGACATCGGAGATGCGCTACGTCCCCGGGTCGTTCGATGATCCTCGCGTCTACACCGAGCTGGACCGCACGCTCAATGAATTTTCCGAGCGCGCCGGTCAGCCGCTCAACCGGGTCTTCTACCTATCGACCGCCCCCCAGTTCTTTCCGGTGATCGGAAGCGCCCTGGGCGACGCCGGCCTCAGCGAACACGAGGACGCGGAGACGCGGATCGTGATCGAGAAGCCGTTCGGCTATGACCTTGCATCCGCCCGGAACCTGAACTCCGAGCTGCTCGAGGTGTTCGACGAGTCCCAGATCTTCCGCATCGACCACTACCTCGGCAAGGAGACGGTCCAGAACCTGCTGGCGCTGCGCTTCGCGAACGCTCTGTTCGAGCCTGTCTGGAACCGCAACTACGTTGACAGCGTCCAGATCACGGCGGCGGAGGACATCGGGATCGAAGGGCGCGCCGGCTACTACGAAGGCGCGGGCGCGCTGCGTGACCTGGTCCAGAATCACATGCTTCAGCTGCTGGCGCTGTTGACGATCGAGCCTCCGGCGTCGTTCGAGGCCAACCGGCTGCGGGACGAGAAGGTGAAGGTGCTGGAGGCGATCGTTCCTCCGCGGGTCCGCGACGTCCGATCGATGGCCCTGCGTGCCCAGTACGGCCCGGGGGTGGTCGGTGGGGAGCGGGTTCCGGGCTACCGTCAGGAGGAAGGCGTGGCGCCCGACTCGCGGACCGAGACGTATGCCGCGCTGCGACTCGAGGTCTCCAACTGGCGCTGGGCCGGCGTGCCGTTCTATCTGCGCACGGGCAAGCGGCTATCGCGCAAGGTGACCGATATCGCGGTGACCCTCAAGCCCGTGCCGCACCTGGCGCTTCAGACCTCGGGCTCGGTGGGCGTGCAGCCGAACCAGATCATCCTCACGGTCCAGCCCGACGAGGGCGTGTCGGTATCGCTGGGGGCGAAGATCCCCGGGTCGCGGATGCGCATCCGCCCGGTGATCATGGAGTTCCGCTACGGCACGTCGTTCATGTCCGAATCGCCGGAGGCCTACGAGCGGCTGATCCTGGACGCCATGCGCGGCGACGCGACGCTGTTCACTCGCAACGACGAGATCGAGGCGTTGTGGGGCATCATCGACCCGATCCTGACCGCCTGGCACGAGGACCGCAACTCGCCCATCCGCGAGTATCCGGCCGGCTCCGCCGGGCCAACGGCAGCCGAAGCGCTGCTGGACGGCGGTCGCAAGTGGCGGCGATTGTGAGCCGCACGTCGGCGTGCTCGATCTCCTGAGGCCATGACCGAGGACGTCTGGAGCGCCCAGGACACGACGCCGGACGACATCGAGTCGGCGCTGCGCGAGATGCTGCGCGAACGACACGCCGCCAACCAGGCGCTTGCCCCCGCGCGCGTGCTCAACTTGGTGGTGGTCGTCGATCGAGACTGGAAGGGGGAGATCGCCAACCGCTTGCAACGGGTCGGCCGATTCAATGCCTCCCGCACGGTTCTGTGCGCGGTCGAGGAAGGTCGGCAGAAGCTCGACGCCCGCGCGGTGATGCGCTACGAGGAGCCCGCCGACGGCACCGGGCTGGGGGTGATGCTGGAGGAGGTCGAGATCGACCTCGGTCCGGAACAGCTTGAGCGCCTCGACACGGTCATCGATCCGGTGATCGTCTCGGAGCTGCCGACCATGGTGTGGTCGCCGCACGGGCACGACGAGGCGATCGGGGCGGTGCTCGACCTCGTGGACGTGATCCTGCTCGATTCGGATGATCTGGCCGATCCGCCGGCAGCCTTTGCCCGGGCCACAGATCTGCTGCACTCGGCGTACGTCGTCGATCTCGCATGGCTGCGGACCACGCCCTGGCGCGAGCGCCTCGCGTCTTCGTTCGATCCTGCGAAGAGGCGTGTCGCGCTCAATCGGATCGCGAATCTCGTGGTGCGCCACCAGCCGGCGTCGGCGGCCAGCGCGACGCTCCTGGCCGGGTGGCTGTGCTCGCGACTCCGCTGGCAAGCGGAGCCTCTGGGGTCGGGCAACGGCGCAGGACTGCGGAGCGTCGCCGATGCTCCTGGGCGCGATGTCGAGATCGAGCTCGATCCGGTCGAGCAGGAGGTCCCGGGGCTGGTCGGCGTCACCGTCGGCTGCGGTGATGTGTTCTCGCTCTCGCTCGACCGTGGACCCGGAGGGCTCCGCGCCCACGAGCTGCCGAGCGATCGCACCTGGAGGGTCCTCGGGGCCTCCCGTGGCGAGGCAGGAATCCTGGCGGAGGGCGTGCGCCAAGCTCTGTTGCGTGACCCCACGTACGGGCCCGCGCTCGCGGCGGCGCGGAGACTGAGCGGTTGAGCGTCCGCCTGGATGTCCTGGCGGACCCCGCCGCGACCTGCGCCGCGTTGATGGTCTCCACCGCCCAGGCCGGCGGCCACATCGTCCTCACCGGGGGCAGCACCCCTCGCGACGCTTATGCGCGGGCGGCCGAAAGCCGGGATGCGTGGCGCTGCGCGACGCTGTGGTTCGGCGACGAGCGCTGCGTACCTCCCGACGACGATCTCTCGAACTTCAAGCTGGCCGACGAGGCCCTGTTCGAACGGCTCGGTGACATACGGCCGACGGTTCACCGCATGCGGGGCGAGCTCGGTCCGGCAGCGGCAGCAGACGAATACGAGCGGGAGCTGCTGGATGCCGGCCCGCCACGCTTTGACCTGCTACTGCTCGGCCTCGGACCGGACGCGCACATCGCCTCGTTGTTTCCCGATCAGGAGTCGCTGTCTGAACGCTCGCGGCTGGTGGTTGGCGTCGAACAGGCCGGGCTCGAGCCGTTCGTGCCGCGCGTGTCGATGACGCTGAAGGCTTTGACGTTGGCGCGGTCGATCGTGTTCCTGGTCGCTGGCGAGTCCAAGGCGGATGCCGTGGCCGCGGCGTTTGGACCCCAGGCCCAGCCGGACCCGCACTTTCCGGCGTCGCTGTTGCCCCCGCTGGCCGGCGAAGTTACGGTGCTGCTCGACGAGGCGGCAGCCAGCGGCATACCGGCAGGGGAGACGCCATGAACGTGATCGGAGTAGATCTCGGCGGGACCAAGGTCGCCTCGGCGCACCTACGTGCTGGTCGATTGGAGGACTCCCAGGTGCAGGCGACGGAGCTGTCGGGCTCGGACGCCCTGATCGACCAGATCTGCTCGACGATCGCGGCAATGCGAGACGACGGCCTCGAGGCCGTCGGAATTGGGGTCCCGTCGGTCGTGGAGTTCGCTACGGGCCGGGTGATCTCGTCGGTTAACGTGCCCCTCAAGGACGTGCGCCTGCGCAGCGTGCTGGGAGACAAGCTGGGCGTGCCGGTATTCGTCGACAACGACGCCACCGTGGCGGCATTCGCCGAAGCACACGACGAGCAGCTGAAGATGGTGGCGCGCGACCTGGTGATGCTGACCGTGGGCACCGGCGTCGGGGGAGGGATCGTGATCGATGGGCGGATCTACCGAGGTGCGACCGGTGCCGCCGGCGAGTTTGGTCACACGATCGTGGGCCTCGATCTGGCGGGGTCGGTCCCGTCACCGATGGGCTTCCCCCAGCCTGGATCGCTCGAGTTCGTCGCCTCGGGTCATGCCCTCGACGAGCTCGCGCGGCAAGCCGCGAACCTGAAGCCCGAGTCGGCACTTGGCCGCCTTCGGGCCGAGGGCAAACCGACCCTCGGTGTCGATGCCGTCGAGGCCGCGCGCGCCGACGATGCGTCCGCCTGCCGGATGGTCGAGATCTGGGGCGAGCGCGTGGGGATCGGGGTGGCGAATGCGATCAACACATTCGATCCCGACGAGGTGGTTATCGGTGGTGGCGCCGCCCAAGCCGGAGACCTGTTGCTCGAGCCCGCCAAGCGGGTGGCGCAGGGGTACGTTGTGCCGGGACTGGGCACGCGCACGACGATCCGGCTCGCCCGTCACGGCGTTCGGGCTGGTGTCCTCGGCGCCGCGCTTCTGGCCGCGCACGAGCTCGAGGCACCGTCGCGGCCGCGGCCCGACGCGATCTCCGGCGCCGCCTCGCCGGTGGAAACGCCCACTGCCATGGGGCAGGGATGATCGTCGCCTGCGGATTCGACCACGCTGGCGTGCCGTTGCGAGGGCGGCTGCTGTCGGCGGTCGAGCAGGCGGGTCACGAGGTCCTCGATCTGGGTACCACCACGACCGATCCGATCGATTACCCGGACAAAGCGCTGGAGGTCGGGCAGGCCGTTGTCTCGGGTCAGGCCGAGCGTGGGATCCTGGTGTGTGGCTCCGGGGCCGGCGTTTCGGTGGCGGCAGGCAAGATCATCGGGATCCGGGCGGCCACCGTCCATGACCACTACACCGCCCATCAGGGGGTCGAGCACGACGGGGTCAATGTCCTGTGCATGGGCGCTCGGGTTATCGGAGCGGAGGAGGCGGCCGAGATCGCGATTGCATTCCTGGGCGCGACGGTCTCGGAGGAGGAGCGACACGTACGCCGCCGGGCGAAGGTTCAAGCAATCGAGCGGACGGGAGGGGAAACTGACGAGCCGCTGGAAAGGAGCACGCCGTGAGCATGCGAGTGGTTGAGTGCAACATCTGCGGTGAGACGCTGGCCGCGGCAACCGATGAGGAGCTGCTCAGGCGCCTCCGGGCCCACATGGAGTCCGAGCATTCCTCGGCCAGCTTCGACGAGGCCCAGGCGCGCGAGATGGTCGCCGCCGAGGCCTACACCGCCAGCGACAGCTAGCCGTCCGCCGGTGGCTGAAGCGTCACGGATCGTGGTGGTCCGCCACGGCGAGACCGAATGGAGCCTCAGCGGGCAGCACACCAGCCGCACCGATCTGCCCTTGACCGACGACGGCCGCAAGCGTGCCGCGGCCTTGACGGACGTACTGTCCGACTACTCGTTCTCGCTCGTGTTGTCGAGTCCGCTGCGCCGCGCTTTGGAGACCTGCCAGATCGCGGGATTCGGGGAGATCGTCGAGCTGGATGACGATCTGCGCGAATGGGACTACGGCGAGTACGAGGGGCTCACGACTCCCCAGATTCGCGAAACACGGCCCGACTGGAACCTGTGGCGCGACGGGTGTCCAGACGGTGAGAGTCCCCCCGACGTGGGCGCGCGGGCGGACCGGGCGCTGGCGCGCCTTGCTTCGGCCGACGGAGACGCGCTGGCGTTCGCCCATGGCCACATCCTGCGCGTCCTGACGGCGCGTTGGGCGGAGATGGAGGTCGCCGAAGGCGCCCGATTCAAGTTCGGCGCCGGAGCGATCGGGGTGCTCGGTCACGAGCGTGACACGAGGGCGATCGAGCGCTGGAACCTGTCACCGGATCGCGCGTCGGGTCGTTAGGGTCGGGCGACGATGCGCGAGATCGCTCCAGGCCTTTTTCAGTGGAGCGCGTTCCACGAGGGGATCCGCCACGACGTCAGCTCCTACTACTTCTCAGACGGCGGCGTGCTGATCGATCCGCTGCTGCCGGCGGAGGGTTTCGACGGCGGCCGTGATCCGATCCAGTGGCTCGCCGACCACGGTCCGCCCCGCGCGATCCTGCTGTCGAACCGCCATCACTACCGTCACAGCGGCCGCCTGGTCGAAGCCTTCGCCATCCCGGTCGGCGCCAGCCGTCCTGGCATGCACGAGTTCAGCCCCGAGCAGCATGTCGAGCCGTTCGACTTCGGCGATGAGCTGCCGGGAGGCGTCATCGCACACGAGGTCGGCGCGATCTGCCCGGACGAGACGGCGCTCGAGATCCCGTCCGCACGCGCTGTGGCGCTGGCCGACGGCGTGGTCAGGTGGGGCTCGCTGGATGATCCGATCGGCTTTGTTCCCGACTGGCTCTTGGGCGACGACCCGGAGGACGTCAAGCGGGGGCTATTAGCGTCATTCGAGCGTCTGCTGGAGCTCGAATTCGAGCACCTGCTGCTCGCTCACGGGTCCCCGCTCGTGGGTGACGGCAAGGAGCGGCTGCGGGAGTTCGTCGGACAGGCCTCCGGCTAGCCAGCGCGAGCACCCGTTCAAGCCAAGTGTGTGATCCATCCCACAACCTCTACGGTCGCCTGGGCGGAGGCTTACTCCGTTGTCCAGCGCCGATGTCGACGAAGCTGCGCTTCGCCTGCGTGTTCAGCGGGGTGACCCCGATGCGGCGTACGAGCTGGGCAATCTTTTGGCCAGCCGGGGCGATCTCGCGGGCGCGCGGGAGGCGTACGCGCGAGCGGATGAGCGCGGCCACGGCATCGCGGCCGCGAACCTCGGGCTGCTGTTACAAAAGCGAGGAGACGTCGCCGCGGCGGAGGATGCCTTCCGGCGGGCAGAGGAGCGGGGCGAAGGCCTAGGTGCCCTGCGCCTCGGGTTGCTGCTCGCGGGGCGTGGGGAATGGGAGCACGGCGGAGGCGGAATTCGCCCGTGCCGAGGCAGCCGATTCGCCGGAGCCGACCTTCGACCTCGCCGCGGCGCTGGGTGGCGCGGCGCTGGTTGGACCCCCCACTCGCCCTTCGCGGCAATCGGCGTTCGCGAATCCGGTGTTGGTGGGGGCGGTGACGGTGTTGGTGGTGATCGTGGCGGTGTTTCTGGCGTATAACGCCAACAAGGGCTTGCCGTTCGTGCCGACGCGGGAGTTGAAGGTCAATATCGGGGATGGCTCGAATCTGGTGCCGGGCAATGATGTGCTGCAGGGTGGGCATCGGATTGGGTTTGTGTCTGAGCTCAAGCCGGTGGGGTTGCCGAATGGGACCACTGGGGCGCAGTTGACGTTGAAGATGTCTAAGAACGAGGGCAAGATTCCGGTCGATTCGACGGTGACGGTGCGGTTGCGGTCGGTGTTGGGCTCTAAGTACGTGGATCTCACGAAGGGGACGTCGAGCCGGGTGTTCGCGGATGGGGCGACGATGCCGATTTCGCAGACGAATGTGCCGGTGCAGTTGGATCAGGTGTTTGACATGTTCAATCCGCCGACCAGGACGGCGGTGCAGGGCAACCTGGTGGGGTTCGGGGATACGTTCGCTGCCCGGGGCGGGGATCTGAGCTCGACGATTCAGAGTCTGCCGGCGTTGCTTGGGTTATCTGACGCCGGTGGCGGCGTATCTGTCTGATCCGGCGACGGGTCTGGTGCGGTTTTTGAATTCGCTTGGTTCGTTTACGGGGGCTGTGTCGCCGGTGTCGGGGACGCTGGTGGATCTGTTTCGTGATTCGGCGACGACGTTTGGGGCCATCGCCGCTAATCCGGGGAATCTGGAGGCCACGATCGCCAAGTCGCCCTCCACGCTGTCGGTGTCGACCACCTCGTTGGAGGTGCAGCAGCCGTTCCTGGTCGATCTGGCGAGGTTCGGTGGCTATTTGACTCCGGCCACGGCGTCGTTGAAGGGGGCGTTGCCCTACATCAATCCGGCGCTGGAGGCGGGGTCTGTGACGTTGCGCCAGACGCCTTCGCTGAACGTGAAGCTCCAGCAGCTGTTGGATCAGCTGAACTCATTGGCGGTTGATCCGGGGACCAATGTGGCGCTGAACGGTCTGACCGCCACGGTCGATGAGCTCAACCCGATGGTCCGCTACCTGGGTCCCTATCAGACGGTGTGTGACTACTGGAACTACACCTGGACCGACCTGGCAGACGTCGTCTCGGAGCCGAGCGCTTTTGGCACGGCGCAGCGCGGCATGTTCATGTCCGCGGATCCGGCTCAGCCGAACAACCCGGCCGCCCAGCCGGCCTCGCAACCGGTCAACGGCGGCAGCCCCGGCGGCGACAGCAACCCCCTCGGCGGCAACATCACCTTCCACGACAAACATTACGGCGCGGCGGTGGACAACAGCGGCAACGCCGACTGTGAGACCGGCCAGCGCGGCTACCCGCGCCAGCTCAACTACTTCGACCCCCAGCACCGGCTGTTCGACACAGACCAGCACACCCCAGGCAACCAGGGCCCAACCTACGCCGGCCGCGCGCACGTCCCCGCCGGCGAGACCTTCACCCGCAACCCCCAGACCGGGCCGCAGACGCCGTATAACCCGACCAACCCGTAGGGACCGCGCCCGCCCTCGGCTACCTCACCGCTTCGGGCCGATGAACGTGTCGAGCTTCGCGACGTCGGCTTTGCGGGAGACATAGATCGTTCGTTCGCCGGATTTCGTCCAGTGGACGCCGACTTCGTCACACGCCGAGCAGAAGATCGCCTGGATGTCCTTCGACACCTGGTAGAAGGCGTACCGCGGGCAGACCCAGTTGCCGCGACCCGTGTTCGTGAAGCGGCATCCGTCGGACTGGATCAGGCCTCGAAGGAGTTGCTCCGGCCACCGCTCGACGAGCTTCCGCTGCCAGTCGGTGAGTGTGATTCGCCGGTCGTGCTTCTTGCCTGCGTCGTGCTGCGGCAAGTAACAAGGCCACTGCTTCCAATACGAGGAAACCTCGACGCAGTTTTGATTCCGGCGCTTCTGGATGCCCACGGAGCCTCCGCGAACCTGTCGCATCGCTGCAGCCGCCGAACCGATGATGCCGGCGTAGCTGAGATCGAGAACGACTCGCAATCTGTACACCCGCCGCCGGTGCTCTGAGATGCAGCCATCTCCGAGATAGAGACCGAGCAAGTAAACGTACGCAGGCGGAAGTCGATCGAAACTGTGGGCCTCACATCCGCACGTCTCGCAATAGCCAGCTGCAGACAAGTTGCGCCGCGAATGCTTCGGGAGGCGGCCAGCAAGCCAATCACGCACTGTCGCGACAGGAAGGTTGGTACGACGAGCTATTCGGCGTGCACCGAGTCCCTCGGAGCGGAGCGTCAGCACCTCAGCAACAGCAGCCCTGCTGTGCAATAGAGCGCCCTTCGTGGTATGCGGCTGGAGGGATTCGAACCCCCAAGGGCTTGCGCCCACGGGTGCCTGGGACCCGCGCGTAGACCAGTTCCGCCACAGCCGCGGAGGGATGGAAGTTAGCAATCGACACTGGGTGTTCGCCGGAGCAAGTCATCGAACACATGTTCCTATACGCCCCGGACGGAAAACCCAAGATGAGCCTGGCTGCGCTTGGGATGCGGCCCCTCTAAGCTCAAGTACCGCGCCGCTATCGTCTAGGGGACTAGGACGCCGCCCTCTCACGGCGGAAACCCGGGTTCGAATCCCGGTAGCGGTATGGAAAAGTCCTGCAAATCGGGGCTTTGGGGGCGAGAGATGGTCGCCGCCGCGGTAGGGCGGAGACGTAGGTTCGTATCTGAGACAGCGGCAAAGATGTCCTGCAAGCATGCGGGTTTCCTGATCCGAGCGTGGGATGAGGACAAGGCAGGCGGGGGTAGAGCCCTGATGGCGGTTGCCCTGTGTTCACGGGATACACCGCATTCTGGTTGAGAGGAGTCGGCCACATTTCGGCGGTTAACGTACGCGTGTCGTACTTGTCGAACATCCGCGTGCGTCTGGCAGGAACTGCTTGACTTGACAGACTAGCGTCGTACTGCCATCGTAAGTACATGGCTAGTTTGAAGGCTGATCGGCTTCAGATCCGGGTTGATCCTGCGGATAAGGCTCTGTTGGAGCGGGCGGCGGCTGCGGCTCACCTGAACGTGTCCGCGTTCGTGGTTCAGGCGGCTGCTGCTCGGGCCGAGCAGGTGCTTGCGGAGCGTCCGAGCATTCGCCTCTCGTCTGAGGCTGCTGCTGCATTCACCGAAGCGCTTGAGCGGCCGGCCGAGGTGAACGAGCGGCTGGCGCGGGCGCTACGTCGCAAGCGCAAGTTCGCGTGGCTTGACTGAGCTTCGCCGTCCGCGGCTGCTCGATCTGGGGCGCGCTGATCGCAGCCAGTTCGATTGCGGGGAGCCGATCCTGGATGAGTGGCTTCGCCGCTACGCGGGCCAGAGCCGCCGCCGGGATACGGCGGCCACGTGGGTGATCACGGACGCCGATCACGTCGTGGTGGCCTACGCGAGCATCGCGATGACCGCGATCGACCGGTCAGCGGCTCCCCGGGAACTGGCAAAGCAAGCACCGGATCCGGTTCCGGCGCTACTGCTCGGTCGCCTGGGCGTGGACCGCCGATACACCAGCCTGGGCCTGGGGACTGCGCTCGTCGCCCATGTGCTCGCAACAGCGCTCGAGCTGAACCAGAAGGCTGCCTGCCGCGCCGTCGTCGTGACCGCAATCACCCCAGCCGCGTGTAGCTGGTGGGAGCGACTGGGGTTCCACCCCTTCGATCCCTCCGACCCCGAGCAACTTGAGCTGTACCTACTGACGTCCGAGATCGAAGCGACGCTCGCCGCGCTTCCCAGGCGACGGTGAACCGCGTCACGGCATGAGCAGGCGCGCGGTCCGTCGCTCGGTCAGAGAGTTCCGTATTCGCGGCTTGCGAGATGGACGACGAGGAGAAGGCAAGAATCTCTTCGCTGGACCCTCGAACGCTTCCGCGTTGCCCCGGTCGAGCGGGAGTCCCCGAATCCGCGCGCGTAGCAGGACCCGCAAGCCAGCGCCATCAAGTTGTGCGCCGACACGAAAGCAGGCCTACTCCGTGCATCGCCCCAGGCGGATGGGGTCGCGAGGTCGACCTTCGGCTCGGGAGGGGCTGCCGCCGGGCGATGCTCGCTGTGTGCCGCATTGACTCGGCTGTTGACCGTACGGATAAATTTCTGATATGTTGGCTAGAGAATGGTCTCATCGGTCAACGAAGTAGAGAACGCGAACGTTGCTGGCGCACCGACTCCCGTGCGGCGGTCGTTCATTGAGGAGGCGCGGCGCGCGCAGATCGTGGGGTGTGCGATCGACACGATCGCGGAGGTCGGGTATGGGCGGGCGTCACTTGCTCGGATCGCACAGCGCGCGAGCATCAGCAAGGGTGTGATCGGCTACCACTTCGCCGGCAAGGAGGAGCTGCTGGCCGAGGTCGTCGCCGAGGTGCTGTCGCGGGCCGAGGCGTATATGCGCCCGCGGATTGGCGGTCAGTCGACGGGTCGGGAGACGCTGAACGCGTATATCGAGTCGAACCTGGGGTTCATGAGCGAGCACCGCAACCATGTGATCGCGGTCGCGGAGATCGCGCGCAACTCCCGCCGGCCCGATGGAAGCTCGAGCTTTGACCCGGCGATCCTGGAGGGGGCCACCGCCTGGCTGGCGCGGCTGCTGGCCGACTACCAAAGGAGAGGCGAGTTCCGCGCGGATTTCGACCCTCAGGTGATGGCCGGCGTGATCCGGGCGGCGATCGATGCGGTGCCGCGGGCGCTCGTCCGGGATCCCTCGCTCGATGTCGAGCATTACGCCCGCGAGCTGGCGACGCTGTTCGACCTCGCCACGCAGAGCCCGAAACGTCGAACCCGAGCGAGAGGGCGCTGATCGTGTACAAGCTCAACGTTCCCCGGTCCGACCTCGCGACCGATGAGGTGGTGCGCGCGCTGCGCGATGGGCTTGGGCCCGGCTACAACGTGCTGCCGGGGATGCGCCAGATCAGAGCGCCCTTCAGCGAGCCAGTGCCGGGATCGCCGGACACGATCGTGGTCGGCACCGGCTCAAACCGGGTGCAGCGGGCCCAGGTGACGATTGTCCGCGGATCGGGGCGCAGCGAGATCGACATCAGTCCGGGAGGGCTCGTGTCCGATTTGGTGCTCAACGCGCTGGTGATCGCGCGCAAGATCCGCCGCGTCCTCGCCAGCGCCCCCGCGCTCGGGCCGCCGCCGGAGGACGAGGCGAGTCGGCAATGAGCCGTACTCCGTCGTCGCCCGCGCGTCGGATCCGGCTGATCGCCGGCCTTTTGGTGCCGGTGATCGTCTTCGTGGCATTCGTGCGGACGCTTGGGAACGCCACCGAGGCGCTGGCGATTGCCGAGGCGATCCCGATGCTGTGGGTCGTGGGCTACGCGGTCTGGCGCCGGAGGATCGAGCCGGTGGGGGCGATCGCGGTCGCAGGGTTCGGGATCGCGCTCTTGTTGACGATCGTGTTGGGCGGCAGCTCCCGGCCGCTAGAGCTGCACCGGGCGCTGTTTCCCGGCGTGGTCGGGCTCGCTTGCCTGATCTCGCTGGCCGCTCGGCGGCCGTTGCTGGAGATCGCAAAGGGCAAGCTTGCCAAGGAAGGGCTCGACGCGAGCGTCCACGCCCGCCCTCAGCTCGATGCCTCAGACGCGCACCACGCCCTCGCCGTGCTGACGGCGATCATCGGCGTCACCATGGGCGCCGACGCCGCCGCCCAGATCACGCTCGCCTTCACCGTGTCCACAGCTACCTTCGGGGTCGTCGCGCACATCGCCGCTTGGGTGATCATCGGCGTTGGGTTGGCTGTCTGTGCCATGTACCTGCGCTGGACCATGCGGCGCCACCGCGACCGCACGGGGACGCCGGGCCCGAGACCGATCCCCGGCTCAGGGCGCACGGCGGCGCCCAGCGAGCCGGAGCACACGCCGACATGAGCTCGTTCGCCGGCAAGCTCGCGGTGGTGACGGGCGGGGGTTCGGGCATCGGCCGTGAGCTGGTCGGCCAGCTCGCCACGCACGGGTGCTCGGTCGCGGCCTGCGACTGGAACGCCGAAGCGATCGCGGATACCGTCGCGATAGCGCACTCACAAGCCGGGGACGGTGTGCTCGTCAGCGGCCACGTCTGCGACGTCTCCGACGAGCCACAGGTGAAGCGGTTCCGCGACGAGCTGCTTGAGCGACACGGTGCCGATCACCTCGACCTGGTGTTCAGCAACGCGGGCATCGGCGGCGGCGGCAGCTTCGTCACCGGAAGCCGGGAGGAGTGGGAGCGCACCTTCGCGGTCGACTGGTGGGGCGTGTACTACTGCGCGCGCACGTTCCTGCCGCTACTGATCGCAAGCGGCGACGGGGTGCTGGTCAACACCAGCAGCGTCAACGGCTTCTGGGCGAGCCTCGGGCCGGGCATGCCTAACACCGCCTACGCCGCCGCCAAGTTCGCAGTCAAGGGCTTCAGCGAGGCGCTGATCGAAGACCTGCGCACGCACGCGCCGATGGTCCGGGTCGTGGTCGTGATGCCCGGCCACGTGGGCACCGAGATCATCGCCAACACCCGCCGTGCACACGGGCGTCCCGAGCCGAGCGACATGACCGACGACCAGGTTCGGGAGCTGATCACCACCGACGCCCAAGCCAGACTGATTCGGGCCGGCGCGCTGGCCGAGAGGGCCTCGCCCGATGACCTGCGCCAGCTGCTGGCGCGGATCGAGACCGACTTCCACGACAAGGCGCCGCTCACGCCCGCCGCCGCGGCCACCACAATCCTCGAGGGCGTGAGGGCAGGCGCCTGGCGGATCCTCGTCGGCGAGGACGCCAAAGCGCTCGACGCCGCGGTCCGCGCCAAGCCAGAGGCCGCGTACGACTACAACGCCCTCGCCAAGCTCGCAGCCCAAAGGCAAACAACGGACCGGCCGGGTGAGGACGCCCCACGAGGATCGGGATAGCACCGACCTCAGTCGCGGATACCGCGCGTTGCGGAACTCAGCTGGGCGACGGTGAGATGCTCGTCGCGCGAGCAAAGCAGGGGAGGTCGGCCATGGCTGAGCTCATTGAGCTTCGGCCGACGATAGCCCGAAGCCGGCCTCTCCTTCGGCCGAAGGCGGAGGCGACTGTGGCTTCCGCCTGGGCAAGGAGGGGGGGCGCGCTCGATCGCTTCTGGAACCTGTTTTCACCTGGTGGGGCCTTCGGGTCTAGCGGCGCTCGGATCGCGTGCCGATCCGGCTGGCGGCGCGCAGTAGGCCTGGCGCCCGCCGGGCCGCGAGCAGCACGATGCGGTCGGTGGTGCGGAGATCGCGCGTCTGGTCGGGCGCCGGCAGCGGGACCGTGTCGCTACCGACGGCGAACAGCTCCCAGGAGCCGGATACGCCCTTAAGCTCGCGTTCCCCACGGGATTGGAGTGCGATGCCTGAGCCGGTTACGAGGTCGCGGACGGTCCGAGACACCAGTACCTCGCCGGGGCCGGCTTGCGCGCTGACCCGGGCGGCGATGTGCACGGCGATCCCGGCGACGTCGTTGTCGATCACCTCGCACTCGCCGGTGTGGAGCCCGGCGCGAATCCTGAGGTCAAGCTCGCCGGCGGCGGCGCAGATCCGCTCCGCGCAACGGATCGCGCGCGCCGGACCGTCGAACGTGCTCAGCGAACCGTCCCCGATCAGCTTCACCAGCCGGCCGCCGGCGCCCTCGACCTCGGGGCGGAGCATCCGCTCGTGCGCCACCAGTAGCTCGCGCCAGCGAACGTCGCCCAGCAGCGTCGCCTGCTCGGTCGAGCCGACGATGTCTGTGAACAGCACCGTCATCAGCGCCCGATCGGGGTTCACATCGCGTACCGAGCCGAACATGAACCGCTCGACCTCCCGCTCGTAGTCGGCGAAGAACTCCCCGATGCTGTTCGCCGCCGGGAGCTCCCGGTAGCTCCCGTTGGGAAGCCGCTCGGCCACGTGGCGCATGACGCCTTCGGGCAGCATGTTGCCCGGCCGCCGCAGCACCAACGCGGGCGCCTGCACGGATGGGAGAACGTCGCGGACATCGGCGGTGGAAGCGATCTGGTGGAGCGTGTAGAGCATCGCGGGACTCGTCCACGCGCGTTCGAGCATCCCCCACACGCGCATGTTGCCGCGGGCTCGCGAGCTCCGGGAACTCGAACCGCAGCGACGACCCCCGCCCCCAGTCCGCGATGACGTCGCGCCACGCTCGGTCATACGCCTCGACCTGGTCCGGGCTGTCCCAGCCGACAAGCTCCTCGAACGGAGCCGACCGCCAGCCTTGCGCGTACGGGCTCAGCAGCACGAGCCCTTCGACCCGCGCGGGATGCTGGGCCGCAAACACCATCGATGTGAGGCAGGACTCGTGGATTCCACAGATCGTCGCGCGCTCGAACCCCGCCGCGTCCATCACCGCGCCCAGGTCGGCCGCGCGCTCCTCGAACGTCGGGACGTGATCGACCGGATCCGACAGTCCAAAGCCGAGCTGGTCAAACAACAACATCTCGCCACGATCAGCGCTCTGAAGCGCCACCTCATAGAAACTCGGGTCCGACCACTGCAGATCGAGGTTCCCGATGTTCCCGAACGAGACCACCCGGCGGTCACCAGACCCGAAGTGCTGGTAGGCGATACTCCTGCCCTCCCGGACCACATAACGCACCTCAGGCGGGATATCCATCCGGAACAAGATCGTAAATCAAAGTCCCCACGACGCCCTAACAAACCCAGAGGCCGGCCTCCGGCGATCGCCCGCCAACGCAACATGAGCAACGCGATGTCCGCAAGCACGCGTTACGTGCCGTGAGCGGCCATCGTGTTCGCATCAAAGCGGGGCTCGCGCGAGGGCCGAAGCGAAGACCTCCCATTCGCCTCAGTGAGAACCTGATTCTCCGGCGGTCGGTGTCGTCCGGGTTAGGCCGCCGCTACCCCGGGTCGGGTGCGACGACGACGTCTGCCGGCACGCCCGTCAGGCTGGAGTTGATCACTTCGATCTCGTGGTGTCGGACCGCCAGGAGGTTTGCCAGCGGGGCGGGGCGATCAGCCAGTTGGGGATGGTGCCCCCTTCGCCAGCGCTTGGGCCGTTTGTCCGCGCGGGGTCGTCAGGTATGTCCTCGACACCGCAGCGGCGAGCGTTAGCTTACGACTCTCTTTGGCGCCGGGCCAGTTAACCGACACTGTGACCAGCCGGACCCCGTCGGTGCTCTTCAGCTGGGTCTGTGTCGGAAACCAATAAGCCTCGAGCCCGAGTCCAGCGACCGGACTCGGCACTGGAAGCTCCCGCGACGGGCCGATCACCTGTGTTGTCTCAACAGCGGTGCGCTCCAGCCGGTAGTACGGAGACGGCGAGGTGTCGACGTTGGCGGTCAACCCGACGGGCTTATGGCCCGGGGTGTTTGCAGTAAAGGAGCATTGCGGCATCGCGTTGTTGCCGATTGAGGCCACCGTCGTGATGCTCACCGAGGGCTCCGCAAAGAAGCGGCGGATGGCGGTGCGAGCGGCTGCCGGGCAGACGGTCGGGGACGAGGTCGATGACTGGCTGCCAGCGCGGTGTCGCGGGGCGACTGCTGCCCCACAGCCGCAAACGCCGAGGCAAAGGCTGAATGCCACCAGCCTGCGTATCACGATCCCGGGGCGCTGTGAGCTCGGCTTCGTTGGGGAAGTACGCGCGCTCGGGACCGGCGCATCAACGGTTGGGCCGTCAGCGCCTAGGCCAGCGTCTTTCGCCATCGCAATAAAGATAGGAGCCTCTCCCAACAGCAGTGATGGTCGCCGATGCGCGGAGCACATCGCTGTGCCGGGTTGTTCTCGGGTGCGCCGGTTCGAGCTGCCCGACGCAGCTGGCGCGGGCTACCGCTCTGGCGAGAACCCAGAGCGACGATGTCGCGCCACGCTCCGCGCCGTCGATCGACGAGTCCAAGCTGGACGTGCTGGGCCGCGAGAAGCCGATAACCGTCGAGGCGCACGTTCCGTGGCAAGCCTTGGCAGACCCGCCGGCCAGCTATCGGCTCCCTTTTTCGGGTCGCGTCGACCAGCAAGGATGGGCTTGCGCCAGATGGGCACGGGGTTCATCATCAACACTGGTCGATCAGGAGGTCACACCATGTGCCACGAATCGTCGTGGTGGCGGCGCAGTTACGAGGAGCGCGAGGCGAGCCGCGAGCTGTGGGATGAGTTCGAGCAGACGCGGCCGCTGAGCGACCCCGATGGCGCCGACGAGGAGACCGAGGTCACCCTCGAGCATCCCGAGCCGAGGTCGGTAGCAGCGGATCGCTGATAGCAACGCTGGAGCGTGGGCCCGCGCCACGCACGGGCCCACGTCCGGCTACCGCATCCGCGAGTTGCGACTCATGCGGGCGAGCGCCACGCGGCCACGCTCGCGCCTTACCGCGCCGGTGACCAGTGAGCTTGCTCGTTAGCTCTCTTGGCGATCGGGCCGGTTACGGGAGATAGGCTCCGCCCCCTGATGGTGAGGGCGCTCGCGTTCGATGTCTTCGGGACCCTGCTGGACTGGCGATCGAGGATCGCGAGCGCCTTCCGGGATAGCGGGTTAGAGGTCGACCCGGACGAATTGGCCGATGATTGGCGAGCCCGCGCGCTGGCGGCCACTCAGGAGGTCAACCAGAAGCAGCGGCCCTGGCGAACCTTTGACGAACTTCACGAGATCACGCTCGGCGAGCTCCTGGACGACCGGGGCCTCGGGCTTCCAAGCGAGGCCCGCGCCGCGCTCGTGAGCGCGTGGCACGAGCTTGAGCCATGGCCCCACGTGCCGACGGGGCTCGAGACGCTGCGTCGAGACCGAGTCGTGGCAGCGCTCTCGAACGGGAACCTAGCGCTCCTCGTCGATCTCGCCCGGCATGGTGACCTGCGCTTCGACTGCCTGCTCTCGGCGGAGCTCGCTCAGGTCTACAAGCCCGACGCCGAGGTGTACCTGACGGGAGTCCGGCTGCTTGGCCTCGAACCGAACGAGGTGATGATGGTGGCGGCGCACCCATTCGATCTAAAAGGCGCCCGCCAGGCCGGACTGCGGACGGCCTTCATCGACCGGCCGCTCGAGTACGGGCTGGGCTCGCCGGCCCGCGAGGATCCGGCCGCGGACTTTTCGGTCAGTCATCTGCACGAGCTCGCTACCGCGCTCGCCGACTAGCTCAAGGTCCCCCATCCGATGCGGATATCTCGCCGTGTCCGGGTTCGACTCCCGGCCCGGCGCGGAAGAACTCGTCGTCATTCCACGCTGTTGACCAAGGTTTCTCCCCCGTTGACCTCGAGGACGATCCCGGTCACCTGAGGACAGGTCATGAGGAAGACCGCTGCCTGAGCGACATCCTCGGGTGTGCCCAGGCGCCGTAGGGGCGTCCCTTCCGCGACGCGCCGCCGCAGCTCCTCCCTCTCCTCATCGGAGAGGAACGTCCAGAAGTCACTGTCTGTGAAGCCCGGTCGAATCGCGTTGACTCGTCGCGGCCCGAGCTCGACGGCGAGGGCACGCGTCAAGGCCTCGACGGCGGCGAATGCCGCTGTGATCATCGACCTCCCGACGCCTGGGCGGACCACCGCGTCGCCCGTGACGAAGGTGATCGAGCCGCGAGCTCGTAGCCGGGGCGCCGCATACCGGGCGCACGTCCAGCTGCCAAAGAACTTGCCGTCCATGAACGTCCGCGCGCGGGCGAGATCCTGTTCCAGGAACACGCCGGCCTGTCCGGGCGCCGCCGTGACCAGGAGGTGGTCGAGCTCGCCGACCGACTCGAACAGTGCGCGCACCGAGGCTTCATCTGTGCTGTCGACCACGACCTCATGGACGCCGTCGACGCGGTCGCGGTCGGCGACGGGCCGTCGGCCAGCCGAAACCACCTCGGCGCCCAGCCACCTTGCAGCGCGGACGGTTGCCGCTCCCATCCCGCTGGTGCCGCCGACCACAACAACCCGCTCCCTGGCCAAGCTCATCGCGACGTCCCCCCGGCGGGCAGCTCCCGTCGGGCCGCTAGCAATTCTTGATGCGTCTTTGGCTTGTACTTGGTCACTGTCTCCTACTTTCGTGTCGTTGTAAGGGGTGGGCATCCCGCTCGATCGATGACATCTCAGATCGAGGGCATGAGCCCGGAAACTGCGCGCGTGCGATGACGGTCAGCCCACCCAAGCCCGGCGGTTCTGTGCTTCGCCGCTCACCGGCTTTCGTATTCGTCGTGGCGGCGCAGCCAGCTCATGGGCTGGTCGCCTTCGTTGCGACCCTTGGGCGCGCGGTCGAGGATCGCGTAGTGACCCATCAGGAACTCCGTACCGCGGGCGTAGCTTGAGTAGCAGTGGTAGACGGTGTCGCCCTCGCGCGCGAACGTGCTGACGCCGTGTCCCTCGGAGAAATAGCCCTCGAGGTTCGTCCCGGTCGAACGCGCGTTCTGCGTCGAGACCAGTGGCAGGTTCTCACGCATGGCCGGTTGCTCGTTGAGCAGCTTCCGAACCGCGAGCTCGTTGGCCTGGAGCAGCGGCGCGGCTGGGTCGTGTGTCATCCCCTCCCCGACCGATACGCCATAATCGAGGTTGAAATCGCTTTCGTGGCTGGACGCCCAGTTGAAGCTCCAGCCCATTCGCTCCCGGTAGGCAAGCAGGTTCGCGATCGGCGCGCGCGAGACACAGATCATTGTTACTTCGCAGGCCTTGAGGTGGGCGAGTACGCCGTTGAAGCTGTCGGCGGTCAGCGAGCAGGCGGGGCATCCGCCCTCGTAGTGGAGGCCGAACATGAAGTGGTAGACGAGCAGCTGCGAGCGGCCGTCGAACAGCTCGGCCAGGGTCTTCTGGCCCCCGTCCGACTCGAAGACGTACTGCTTCTCGACCGGCACCCAAGGAAGCTCCCGACGTTGTCGGGCGAGCTCATCGCCCATCCGCGTCAGTTCCTTCTCGCGCTCGAGCAGCTCGGAGCGGGCCGCGGCCCACTCCTGGCGCGTTGCGGTCCTGTGCTCTGGCATCGGCTGGCTCCTCCTTTGGCTCGCGGTCGCCGATATATAGTTAGCAAAATGGCTAACGATACGTTCAGAGCCCTCGCGCACCCCCTCCGACGCGACATCGTCGAGCGGCTCAGCCGAGGATCAGCGACGGTGGGAGAGGTGACCCACGACTTCGCGGTCTCGAAGCCCACCATCTCGCGACACCTGCGGAGACTGGAGGAGGCGGGCGTCGTGAGCCGCGTGATCGACGGCAGAAGCCACCGACTCGCCCTGCGGCCGGAGACGCTAGCCGAGGCATCGATTTGGATAGAAAGCCAGCGGGAGGGCTGGGAGCGCCTCTTCGATGTGGTCAGCGAGTACCTGGAGGAACGGAAGGAGCGACCTTGACCGAGGAGTCCGGCCATGTGGTGCGCATCGAGCGGACCTTCGACGCTCCGGCGGAGGAAGTCTTCGACGCCTGGACCAGCCTCGAGGTGATGCGGCGCTGGCTCCACCCCGCCCCCGACTGGGACACGCCGGAGACCGAGGTCGATCTCCGGGTAGGAGGGAAGGTCCGAGTGGTGATGCGAAAGCCCGACGGCACAGAAGCCAAGGCACAGGGCGAGTACACGCTGATCGATCGGCCGCACCGATTGGTGATGAACTGGACCTTCGACGACGATCCCACCAACCAGCAGCTGCTCGAGCTCTCCTTTAGGGAGTCCCAGGGCTCGACCACGGTGCTGCTGGTCAACAGCGGCATCTCGACCGACGAGCGCCGCGACGCCCAGGACTGGGGATGGCGCGGATGCCTCGACCAGCTCGAGCGCGTCGGGCGACAGATCGACTGACCGTACCGCCCGCGCTGAATAGCTGAACCGCCCCGGCCACGAAGGCCGGGATCTTGCCGTGTCCGGGTTCGACTCTCGGCGCGGCAACTGAGGCTGCTCTAACGGCAGCCAACACGGCCTGTTCCCTCGGTGTCCCCCGGGGAGCAGGGCCGTTCCTGTTTTTGAGGGGACGGACGTGAGGGTTGATCGTCGGGTCTGACGTACCCTTCGGGCGGACCTCCGGACGGAGTTGAGGCTTGCTTGCCCCCACCCCCTACATGGGTGTCGATACGTATTACGCCTACGGTGCCAAGATCGACGACGCGGTGGTTCGCGAGCTGGCCGACCTGGTGGTCTCAACCGGCATGCGCGACGCCGGCTACCGCTATGTGTGGCTTGATGCCGGCTGGCCTGCCGGGCGTAACCCAGACGGCAGCCTGGCCCTGAACGGCTCCCAGTGGCCGCAGGGATTGAGCGGGGTGTGCGACTACATCCATTCGCAAGGGCTGCTGGCCGGGATCTACATCGATGCTGGACCGAGCACCGCTCAGGCATTCGGCAGCAACGGTCACTACCAGCAGGATGCCGATACGTTCGCTGCTTGGGGATTTGACGCGGTCAAGGCCGACTTCGTATCCGGGGGGCCGTCGGGGTTGGATCCGCGCGTTGTCTATCCGCAATTCGCCAGTGCCGTGGAAAACAACGCTAGCCGCCGTTCGATGCTGTTCAACGTATGCAACTTCTGGGTTCCCGGGCAGATCGACGGGACCCGGCCGACCGCCCCGAATTCGAGCTACTTCAACTACCAATGGGCGCCGCAGATCGCTCAAAGCTGGCGCACCGACACCGATATCGGCATGCACCTGGCGACCACGTGGCCCTGGGTCATCCGCAACTTCGACCACAACTGCGCCCATCCCGAAGCGGCCGGTCCCGGGCACTGGAACGACCCCGACTACATCGTCCCGTCATCGAACCTGACCTATAGCCAGCTCAAGGCGTACGTCTCGCTGTGGATCGTGATGGCGGCTCCCCTGATGGTCAGCGCAGACCTCAGCGCGCAGCCGCAGGCCAACCTCGACCTGTTCACCAACCCGGAAGCGACCCGCATCAACCAGGACCCACGCGGGGTACAGGCCAGCACCGCATATCGCAACGGCGACCAGCAAGTACTCGTCAAGCCGCTGGCTGACACCTCCAAGGCGGTGTGCGTGCTCAACCGCGGCACGAGCAATCAGACCATCACGGTCACGAGTTCGATGATCGGCCTCCCGCCGCGACCCATGAGCGTCCACAACGTCTGGCGAGACATGACTGAGACCGTGCAGACGATCACCGCCCGTCTGTCACCGACTAGCTGCTACCTGTTCAGCGTCTCGGCAACGTAAGCCCAGCCGAGCTCTGCATGACCCGCTGAGCTAGGACCTCGGGATGGCCGGTCCGGGCGGCCGTGACTTTTATCCGGAGGCTGCGACCTGCATGTCGGCACTGGTGGCGGTCAGCAGCGCCTGGATCGCGGCGGTGACGCGATCGGCTACCACTGTCGAGCTGGTGGCGTCGAGCTTGCCGTCCAGATACAAGAAGGCGAGCCCGTGGACGAGCGCCCAGATTGCCGTCGCCAGCCCTTCGGCGTCGGCTTCTGGGAAGGTTCGCTCGACGATCGCGCGTACGTAGCGCGATACGGCTGCGGTGGCGGCGACGCGTTCGTCGTTGTCGTGGTCGCATGGCTCTCCGAACATGATTCGGAACAGGGCGGGCCGCTCGAGCGCGAACTGCACGTAGGCGATGGCGACGCTGGCGAGCTGCTCGGGGGTCGAGGGCGATGGGTGCGCCGCGGCCAGCCGTTCGGCGAGCTCTCGGTACCCGACGGCGGCGACCGCTGAGACGAGCGCTTCGCGGTCTGTGTAATGCCGGTAGGGGGCCGCCGGCGACACCCCGGCGCGTCGGGCGACGGCGCGCAGCGAGAGCGCCGTCTCGCCGCTCTGCTCTAGCAGTTCCATCGCTGCCCGAATCAGGGCCGCTCGCAGATCGCCGTGGTGGTAGCTCGCCTTAGTTGGCATCGATCACATTGATGTTGACGGCGTTCACTTCAGTCGTGTAATGTGAGCACCGTCAACATTCTAGTGGACTTCGAGGCGGTGCTTTTGATGTCGAATGAGCTCTTGTCAGCGTCGGTGCTCGAGCGGGGAGGGTTGGTGTGATGCCCGGGCGGATCGTTGTGTTCGGGGCGACCGGCTACACGGGCGGGATGACTGCGCGTGCGCTTGTCGCGCGCGGGGCCAAGCCGGTGCTGGCGGCCCGGTCCGCCGAACGACTAGAGGGGCTCGCCGACGAGCTTGGGGGCCTCGAGACTCGGATCGCGGATGTCACGCGTTCCGAGACGGTGCGGGCGCTTGTACAGGATCGAGACGTTCTGCTCTCGACAGTCGGCCCCTTCGTCCGCTGGGGCGCGGCGGCGATCGAGGCGGCGATCGATGCCGGCGCGGTGTACGTCGATTCCTGCGGCGAGCCCGCGTTCATCCGCCGCGTATTCGAGCACTACGGCCGACGGGCTGAAAGGACCGGTGCCTCGCTGTTGACCGCATTCGGGTATGACTGGGTGCCTGGCAATCTCGCCGGCGCGCTTGCGCTCACTGAAGCGGGAGAGGAGGCGACGCGCATTCTGATCGGGTACTTCGGCCAGGGCACGGCGGGCAGTAGCGGCGGGACACAGGCAAGCCTGATCGGCTCATTGCTCGAGCCGTCGTTCGCCTTCCGGGACGGCCGGCTGAGAACCGAACGGATCGGCGCGCGCGTCAGGAAGTTCGACCTCGGTGACTCGCGGGGGCAGCTCGCGATCAGCGTCGGCGGCTCCGAGCACCTCACGCTCCCCGCCCTGCATCCCCAACTCCAGGAGGTGGACATCCTCCTCGGCAGACCGGGTGCGTACGTGCGGTTGATGCCCTTGATCTCGGCCGTACTCTCCGGCGCGACCAGGCTGCCACCGGCACGCGCCGCGCTCGAGACCGTGCTCGGGCGCCAGGCCAAGGGCTCCACCGGCGGTCCCGACGAAGCCGCGCGGAGCCGCGGCAGCTCGACGGTCCTCGCCACAGCCTACGCGGCCGACGGTCGCGAGCTGAACGCCGTCAGGCTCGAAGGCCCCAACAGCTACACGTTCGGTTTCCAGATGCTCGCGTGGGCGGCCATCGAAGCCGCCGCCGGAAACGTCGACACTCCCGGTGCACTCGGACCCGTCGCCGCATTCGGCCTGCACGAACTCGAAGCGGGCGTTCGCGGCGCCGGACTCCACCGTGTGCGGTGAGCGGTCCCGTGATTAGGCGGACCTGCTCCTCACGTGTTCAACCTCGATTGACGAGCGTCGTCGACGCGCCCGATCCGCGCTGGTTAGGCTCCGGTCACTCGATGCCGCGGCCCGGCGCGAGTTCCGTTCGTTCCGTGCAGGCCAGACGAGGAGGAGCAGGATGCCCGCAGAAGACAACCTCGCGACGATCAAGGCGATCTATGAAGCGTTCGGCACCGGAGACGTTGAGACGATCCTCGACGCGGTGGCCGATGATGTCAACTGGGCGGTGGATGCCGAACCGGTCGCGCCCTGGTATGGACAGCGGAACGGCAAGGACGGCGTCGCGAGCTTCTTTGCCGACATCGCCAGCTCGACCGAGGTGCAGGACTTCGCGGTCGAGGGCATGGGCAGTAGCGACAACGAGGTCTTCGCTTTCTGCGCTTCGCGGTTCGGATGAAAGCCACCGACCGGGAGGCTTCGTTCCATTTGCACCACTACTTCCGTTTCGGCGACGACGGGAAAATCAGGTACTACCGCGGGTCGGAGGACTCCGCACAGGTGGCGCGAGCGGTAGCGCGCTGAGAGGGTGTCTCGCCATCCTTCCTCAGGCTCTGGCCAGAACCGGCCCTTGACGCATCAGATCGGCGACCCAGCCAGGGCATCATAGGATTGCGACCGTGCCGTTCACGCTCAGGAACCTCAAGGAGGATTTGGAGGACGTCGGATACAGGTTCGACGGCGCGCCGGAGCTGGAGTTCCGCTTGGCGACCAAGGCGCTCCAGCTCGAGAAATCCGGCCTGAGCTACCAGCGCGTCCCGCCCGGTTATCGCTTTCCGTACGGCCACACGCACAGGAAGCAGGAGGAGGTTTACGTGGTCCTGCGCGGGAGCGGGCGGATGAAGCTCGACGACAAGATCGTCGAGCTCAAGGAGTGGGACGCGGTGCGCGTCCCGCCCGGTACGTGGCGAGGCTACGAGGCCGGGCCGGAGGGCCTCGAGATCGTCGTCATCGGCGCGCCCAATGTTGGCGAGGCTCCGCGCGAAGACGTCGAGGGCCAGCGCGACTGGTGGGCTGACTAGCGCCAAGTAGGTGAACATGGAGCGGGCAGAGGTAACTCACTCTCGGCTGGCCCGGGTTGCGCTGGCCGTTCGCTATGGGTTGGTCAGCCGCCAGGCGAGTGAGGGGGCGGGCAGGACGCGCGATGGTATGAGCGTGACCGCCTGGCGTTGATCACCTGCGGCGATCACTGCGACGCCGGCGTGTTGGCCGCTGTGCAGCGGAGCGTGAATGTTGTCCACTTGCACGGTGGCGAGGACGCGCAAGCCAGGCCACCCCAGGAGCGATACCGGCCGGGCTGCGTGCAGCGCTATGCGATCCGTCCATGGCGGGTTGATCCACGCGAGCGTCGCGCCGCGCTCCAGGACCCGACGCTCGAGCAGGAGGCGGCGCGTGCTGACAAGCAGCGTGGTGGTCGCGTTGAACGCCGACGCGGCCATGTCGGATGGGGGTTGGCCGGCGGCCTGGTGTAGCACTGCCCCCACCACCAAGATCGAGCGGCCGCCGAGCTGCTGGTGGGCGGCGAAGACGAAACATCCTCCGGCCTCGGCGGTGGTGCCCGGCTTAATGCCGACGATCCCGTGTTTTCCGAGCAGCGTGTCTCCGTTGTATTGGCGCCCGGCGACCGGCAGCGTCGCCTGCACCATCGCGACAGTCTGCGCAAGGGCTGGAACCTGAAGCGCCCGCATCCCCAGACGCACCTGGTCGCTGGCTGTGCTCACCGTGCTGGCCCGTACGCCGCTGGCGCTGGTGTAGCGGGTGTGCCTGAGGCCGAGGGCCCGCGCGAGTGCGTTCATCTTGGTCAGGAACGCCGGCTCGCTTCCAGCATCCCAGCGCGCCAGCAGCGTCGCGATGTTGTTGCCCGACGGCAGCAACATGGCCTGAAGCGCCTGGCGCTCTGTCAGACGCTCACCAGCCTGGACCAATACCACCGACTGACCGGAGGCCTCATCAGCCCGATAGACCGCCACATCCCCAGGGGTAACCGTGACCTGCGGACCGCTGGCGCCGCCCTGCAGCGGGTGATCGCGCAGCACCACATAGGCGGTCATGACTTTGGCGACGCTGGCGATCGGAGTCGGCCCTGCCGGGTCGTGGGCGCCGATCAGCCCCACCCCTTGCACAGCTATGGCGGCCTCACCCTGACTGGGCCAGGCAAGCCGAAGCCGACCGGGGAACAGGCCAGAGCGCCACGGCGCGAGCACCGTCGTCACCGGTACCGACCGCACCAGCGCGAACGCGGCGTAAGCCAGCGCCCCCGCCGCCAGCAGTCCCACCAGCACACCCAGCCTCACAGGCGGCAGACGCCTGGGGTTACGCGCCAAGACCCCCGCGCCTTTCGGCCGGTGCCCGTCCCGCGATAAAGGCGGCGGGATCGCTACTTGAAGGGGACGGTGACCGGACCGGGCAGGCGCGTGTAGACCGCAAAGAAGTCACGGTTGTCGGGCTCGAGGTAGCGCGTGGCCGCCCGGTTCGGCTGGGGCTCGACCATCGTGGGGTCGAGCCCGTGGCGGTGGCTGTAGGTGATAAGCGTGTGCCAATCGGCGTTGATGTCGAACTCCATCGCCCGCACCGCGCCGATGTGCTGGAGGATCTGCGCCAGGGTGATCACCGTCTGGTTGTCGGCGACGACGAAGAAGAGGTTGCCGTGACGGTCGATGCCCACACCGGTGCGCCACACGTTTCCGACGCCGCCGAGCGTCAACCCCCATTGCGGGCTGTTGGGGTCGTCGTTTAGGTCGGGGTTCAGCTGCCCGTTCCAGACGATCGGAGCCTGGCTCTGGCGAGACCAGGCGACGTCCGGCCCCGCGTTCGAGCCCCCGCTCCACTTCACGATGTCGACGCGACCGTCGCGATAGCCAACCAGAGTCGCGTTGCCATCCGACAGCGGCTCGTTCACCTGACCGTTGTCGGTCGAACCGTCATTGCCCGACGTGTAGGTGAAGCCCGCGTTGAAGGTCGCGAGCAGCCGCCACCGCTGGTCTTGCGGGACCATCATCGGCCCGCGTACGGCCGCGCTCGGCGGCTCCTCGCCCCCCGGGTAGAACGCGAGCTCAGTGCGCGTATGGTCGAACCAGGCCACGTAGGCGACGATGTCCGGAGAATCGAGCTCGGGGCGATAGGTCGCCACCAGCACCGGTGGGCCACCATCGACCGATGGGCCCGTCGGCTTCCAGACCCCTTCGCCGGGTAGCGGGTGCGGGAAGACGGGCTTGATCGGCGGCGGCAGATTGGCCGCCTCTACCTCTTTGGCCGTCTCTTTGGCTGCCTTCGCGAGCTGCCCGAACGCCGGCAGGCTATTCACAGGCGTCGTCGTCTGGACGGGAGTGGTCGGCTTCGACCCTCCGCCGCAGCCACCGGCCAGGACCGCGGCAGCCGCTACGGCCATCAGCGCCCTGCGGCGGGTCACTCCCAATCCGACTCCGACAGCAGCGCGAGCGAGGGGCTCACGCTGCTGATTTTAGGTGGACGCGGCTTGTCACTCGGCACCCAAGCTCGCTCCGTCGCCAAGTGAGTGGCCCTCCTGCGGCGATCCTTGACTTCCGCTCGAATGAGAGGAAAGTGAGTACGACCCGACGGAAGCGGCCTCGGTCCAAGAAAGGCCGAGGGGGCGACCAGGGACAGAGGCCCGTGACGACTCCGAGCAGGACAGGCTTGGCAGCCTCGGCTGCCCGGTCGTTTTTGCCGACAGTTGCGAGGGCCAGCGAGACCTCGGCGCCGGGTTATGGCGCCAGTAACGAATGGAGGCCGACATGAGCAGCGATTACGACGTGATCGTGCTGGGTGGCGGGGCGCCCGGCGAGCATTGCGCGGCGGCGCTGGCTGCGCGTGGACTGCGCGTTGCAGTCGTCGAGCGAGAGCTCGTCGGCGGCGAGTGTTCCTACTGGGCTTGTATTCCGTCGAAGTCGTTGCTGCGCCCGGGCGAGGCGGTGCACGGCGCGCGCGAGGTCGGGGCGCGGGCCAAGGTCGACGTTCAGGCAGCGCTGGCGTGGCGCGACTTCATGGTCTCCAACTATTCCGACGCCGGCGCCGAGCGGTGGCTGGCGGACAGGGGGATCGCTGTATTGCGCGGTCGCGGCCGTCTGGCCGGAACGGGTGCGGTCGACGTCGATGGTGCTCGCTACACGGCTGAGCACGTCGTTCTGGCGAGTGGGGCGGATCCGGTCGTGCCGCCGGTGCCTGGCTTGCGCGAACTGGACGGCGTGTGGGGAACGCGTGAAGCGACAAGTATGAAGACCGTTCCGCGGCGGCTGATCGTCCTGGGCGGTGGTCCCGCCGGAGTCGAGTTGGCGCAGGTCGTGCGTCGGTTCGGCGGTGAGGTGGCTGTCGTCGAAGGCGCCGACCATCTGCTCGCCCGGGAACCCGCACCGCTGGGAGAAGCGCTCGGCGAGGCGCTGCGCCGAGACGGAATGGAGCTGATGCTCGGGAAGCAGGCCACCGCTGCGCGTAGGGACGGCGATGAGTACGTCCTTCAGTTCGACGGCGCTCCGGACGTGCGCGGCGGCCGGCTCCTGGTTGCAACCGGTCGGCGCCCCCGCGTCGACGGCATCGGCCTTGAGACGGTCGGCGTCGAGGCCGACCACCGCGGGATCCGGGTAGACGAGTACCTGCGCGCAGGTGAGCGCCTCTGGGCGATCGGTGATGTCAACGGCATCTGGCCGCTGACTCACGTGGGGGAGTATGAGGGCGACGTGGTCGCGGCCAACATCTCGGGCGATGCGGGTGCGCGTCCTGCGAACTACGAAGCCGTTCCGCGAGTCACCTACACAGACCCGCAGGCCGCGGCGGTAGGCGCGGTCGAAGCAAAGTACAGCGCCACCACACCCGTGTCAGAGGTGCCGAAGACCGCCACCTACACGCACGCTTACGCCGACTCCAACGGCTTCTTGACGCTGCTCTCAGACGGCGAGCGACTGACGGGCGCCTACGCGCTTGGGCCCGAAGCTGGTGAGTGGCTGCAGCAGGCGACCCTTGCCATCCGCGCCCACGTGCCGCTCGAGGTGCTGAGCGACACGATCCAGCCCTTCCCGAGCTTCTCGGGAATCTACGACGCGGCGTTGACGGCGCTTCGCATGGAGATCGCCGATATGCCGCCGCCGAGGAGACCGACGGGGGCGCAGATGGCGAGCCTGTCGGTGTGAGCAGAACAGTCTGATGGCGAAGGTAGCGGTCATCACCGGCGCCTCGCGGGGCATCGGCGCGGGTCTGGCGGCCGGTTACCGTCGCGCCGGATATGCGGTGGTGGGCGTCGCGCTGTCGATGCCGCCCACAGACGATGAGAGCTACATGCCAGTTGAGGGTGACATCACGGAAGCGGGAACGGCGCAGCGTGTGGTGGACCAGGCGCTCGATCGGTTCGGTCGAATCGACACTCTGGTGAACAACGCCGGGATCTACATCGGCAAGCCGTTCACGGACTACACCCTCGATGACTACGCCGCGATCACGGCCGTGAACCTGACCGGGTTCTTTCACATCACCCAACTGGCGATCGGGCAGATGGTCGACCGGGGAAGCGGCCACGTCGTGAACATCTCCACGAGCCTGGTAGACCATGCGGACAGCAACAGACCCTCCGCGCTGCCCGCGCTCACGAAAGGGGGACTCGTGGCTGTAAGCCGTTCGCTGGCGATCGAATACGCCTCGCGCGGGGTCCGCGTGAACGCGGTTTCGCTCGGGGTCATCAAGACACCTGCACACGACCCCGCGTCCTACAAGGGACTCGACGCCCTCCACCCGCTCGGGCGCGTCGGCGAAATCACCGATGTCGTCGATGCGATCCTCTACCTCGAGCGAGCGACGTTCGTCACCGGCGAGACGCTGCACATCGACGGCGGGCAGGCGGCGGGCCGCTAACGTCCGACGCTACCCACGATGCGCGGTTCGCGGGTTGACGTCGTCGTAGATGCGGGCCGCCGCGAGCTTGCCAGGCTCTCCACGGACGTAGACAGCGACCCCTGCCTCTGGTGGGATTTCCGTCTTGCCCCACCGCACGACGTTGTACTCCAGCGCGCACGCCCGCTTGTCGTCGATGGCCGCGCAGTGCTCCAGCGGGATGCCGCCACCGTTCGAGAACAACAACTCGTAGAACGCGCGTAACCCATCCGGGCCTTCATGAACGTAGTGGCCGCCCGCCGGCTCGCGCGCATAGCCGTCCGGTTCGAATGCCCCACGATCGAGTCGACGTCGCCCGCCGCCAGCGCGGCGCTGGTACTCGGCCACAACATCTGACTGCCGCAGCTCCGGATCGGGCTGGAGCAGCGGTGGGCGGTTCTCGTGGCGGCCCGTCAGCGGCCAGCTGCTGTAGTACATCCGCAGCTCGTCGATCCGTCCGTCGGACTCCTTGTCGGCGACGATCGCGACCGGAAGTCCGACCCGTCCGGAGTCACCGTCGAGGTGTACAACGGACTCCTCACACCCACGCCGCTTCACGACCACGCGGTCGACGTCCTCCACCGAGACGATTCGGTGGCGGAACATCGCCTGCATTTCATCGAAGTACGCCTCGAACGCCCGCGCACCCCTGATGCGCCCGCGCACTGGGTGGTGCAATTCCGGCTCGCCCGCGAACGACCCAATCAGCGGATCTAGCTCCCCGGTCATCAACCCGTCGAAGTACCGCACGGTAACGAGGCTATGCCCCCGCTTCTCCTCCAGACGTTCGAGCGCTGGTGCAGAGAAAAGCTCGGGTGCCCACGGCATCATCACAAGCGTCGCACACCCCATCCGCGCAAGAGATTCGGGCCGTCTGGTGCAGGGCCTTGTCGACGTCGCCCTGAGCGTCGGGTCGAGGACCTCGGCAGGGCGCGTGGCTCGACACTCCGGTCGACTGACGGGGTGGTCGTGCTCCAGGGGGCTAGTGCGAGCGGCTGCCGACCGCCGCTTACGCCGAGAGCCGGATGACCGAACGTCGCTGAAGCGGTCATCAGGTCAGAGCCGGGGTCAGTGCCACACAATCGAGAACGTCGCCGCTACAGCGATCGAGACGCTGCCGGCTGGAAGAGTGTGGCCAGGCGCTCGATTGTCTCGAGCCTGCCCATCGCGACCAGCACGTCTCCAGCTGTGAGGGCAGTCTCGCCCGACGGCTGGAACTGAAAGCCTCCGTTCGCCCGGCGGATGGCGACCACGAACGCGTCGCCGCGTACGTCTTCGAGCCGCTTGTTGGCGCCGGCGCAGCCCTCGCCGATTTCGATCTCCTCCATCCGGTAGGCGGGCGCGACGTCAATCACGCCCGTCACCTGGGGATGGAGCACCAGCCGGGCCATCGCCTGGCCCGAGGTCTTATAGGGGGACACGATGCGATCGGCACCGGCTCGCCTGAGCTTCTTCTCCGATTCCTCGGCGCTGGCGCGGGCGATGATCGTGATGTCGGGCCGGAGCTCGCGGGCAGTGAGGGTGATGAAGATGTTCTCAGCGTCGGAGTCCACGCAGGCGACGATCCCCCGGGCGCGCTCGATTCCGGCGGCGTGCAGCGCGGCATCGTCTGAGGGCGAGGCCTCGATAAACCGCACCTTCGCGTCCTCGATGTGCTCGCGGTTCTCCGGGCGCTCGTCGACGATCACAAACGGCACGCCGGCGGCGGTGAGGTCGCGTGCGACCTGTCGTCCGACGCGGCCGAAGCCGCAGATGATGTAGTGATCTGACAGCGCGTTGATCAGCTTTTGCATCCGGCGCTCCTCGAGCAGCCCGCTGAGGTGCCCGGCGACGAAGAACTCGGTGGTCGTCACCAGGGCGTAGAAGAGCGTACCGACGCCGAAGACGATTAATCGAACCGTGATTACCTGCCCACCAGTGTCACTGGGCTCTGGGAATGACCCGACAGTGGCTACCGTGTCGAGCGTCATCACGAACGCCCGCCACGGAGAGATTCCCTCCACCAGCGCGAGCGCCAAGGTGCCGCCGGCCAGGACCAGCGCGATCACGACGGCCAAGCGGGCCAGCCGTTGGAGGAAGTGGACGGTCTCCGCCCGCACCCGCGCCCGCTCGCGCAGCGGTAACTCGGATTGAACGGACACGACCACGCTCAGTCTAGGTACTGCCTACCGGTGCAACAGGCGATCGTCATCCTGGTCGGGATGTGGGTCGCCCGGCAGAAATCCGCTCCGCGACTTGGATTGGACGAGAACCCAATCACCGAGGCCACCGAGGCGCACGAGCCCTGAAACGGATCCTCACTCGATCCCGGCGCGAGCCGAGCCTGCACACACGAGGGCGAAGTGGAATACTGGGCGGGGGCGTAGCGAGCGGCCCGCCAGCCACAGGGGGCGCATGACTGGCGGGCCCAGTTAACGGCCTGACGTCCATGCCAGGCGTTGGGGTAGGCATGAGTTTAAGCGCCGCTACTCCCGGCCGGTAACTCAACTCGGGCTTCTCTGTTCGCTGGCTGACATGGGCACCGCGGCGGCCGAGACGCCCGAGACGCCCGGCGTCCGAAGGGCTCGCGGGGCCATGGTTGAAAGCCGAGTGCTGTGGCCCTACCGACGGCTGGCCATGACGGCGGTCGCGATCACCAGTGAGATTGCGACCACCGCGCCGAGGGCGCCGACCCAGTTGACCCCGGTCGTGTTGCGGACATGATCGGCGTACGCGATGAAGCCGGCAGGAATCGCCACCGATAGGAATAGCGCGAGCGTACGGAGAATTGCGCGTTTGTCGTGACCTCGGTCACGACCCTCCTTGGCGGCCGCGATCGCCGCGCGGACGCTCTCCTCCTCACCGTCGTAGAAGACCAGCGCCCTCCGCCCGAGCTGGCGCGTGTGCGTCTCGCAACCCCAAGCCATCATGATCATGAAGGTCACCGGCAGCACCCACGTCATCACCCAGATCCCGATCCCGAGCAGAACGCTGAACACAGCCCTGATCCGATCAAGCGCGCCGCCCTTCGGCTTGGCGGACGAAGGAGACATAAACCCGCCAAACACCAGTAACAGGTAAACGGCGTGCACCCACGTGCGCAACGATCGCCGCTGCGCCGGACGATCGGGCATCTTCTTGTCCCTGACCGCAATGAGCGCCGCCTCCGCGGACTCGACGCTCGGGTGCACGCGCCGAAGAGCGAGTCCCTCGGCCGACGTCTGCAGGCTCCGGGGATCGTGGCCATACAGCGCGGCGGTGCGCAGCGTCATCCGCGTCTCCTGCAACAGATACGCGAGATAACCCGGCACCAGCGCGATAAAGAACGGCGTGCCGGAAACGAGCCCATCGATCCGTGCGACCCGCGCCGAGTGCGTGCGCAGCTCCTCAGCTATCACGGCGGGTGGGGTATCGGGCCGGGCACTCCGAGCGGACTGCGCCCATTCCTGTGACGCGGCTCCGTACCGATCGGCCGCGAACAGGGTCAGTCGCTCGGCAACGTGCTCGGGGTCGCGGTAGGCGATCCGAACAAGCTCGCGGGAGCCCCCGAATAACCGGCCGAGCCGGCTTCTCGGGCGCGGGGCCTCGCCTGGTTCCGGTGGGACCGAATCGAGTTGGTCAGCCGACGTCATCGTTAGCTCCGCGGCGCCAACTGGTCAAGCGCCCCCTCGATTCTCGCCAGCCGTTCGCTGAGGTCCTCGAGCCGGCGCGACTCGGCCAGCTCGGATTTCGCGGCGAACCGCCGCCGGCTGCTTTCAACCAGGGAAGCCGTGACCGACGCCGTGATCACGGCAAGGAAGCCGATCCCGGTGAGCATCACGACCGCAGCGACGAACCGTCCGTCGGCCTGCTTGGGCGTGACGTCCCCGTACCCGACCGTCGTCACCGTCTGCAACGCGAACCACAGCCCCTTGCCGATCGTGGGGAACTCCTTGTGGTCCACCACCCGTTCCAGGATCCCGCCCCCAACGGTGATCAAGACCGTAAACCCGGCGATGATCCCGGCAGCTCGGCGCGCTGTGAGCGACTCGTGAAGCAGCAGTCGCGCGGTCAGCGGGACCCGTTCGGGAAGGTCCCCCGATTCGCCCTTCACGACCGGGGCTTGCCGACTTTCGGTCTCGGCCAAGGTTTTCCTCTCGTCTGGCCTGTCGTCTAAAACGTGCCTCCGCTGAACAAGCCAACCGCCATCCGGCCCACAGCGCATCACCCGATCAGGATGACCTCCCCGACTCGGCCACTCCGTCTCACGCTGACCGTCGCGTCGTAGCTAGCTCGCCGTCCGAGATTCCGGTAGGTCCGCCGCGCACCGCGCCATCCGCGATCATATGCGGGCCCCGCCCCCTCCACCATGTCGACCCCCGCCACGCCGATCGCACCGCATCCACGCGCACCGGACCTGACCGGCTGTGCGCTGGACGGGCGCTATGAGCTCCATGCGCTGATCGGGGAGGGGGCATTCGGGCGCGTCTACCGCGGCCGCGACCGGCGGCTCGCGCGGTCGGTGGCGGTCAAGGTGATCAAGCCTTGGTGGGCCGATGACCCGGACTGGGTGCAGGGGTTCGAGCGTGAGGCGCAGCTCATGGCACGTGTCAGCGACCCGGGGATCGTGCAGATCTTCGACGTCGGGTACGCGAGTGAGGGCCTGTACTACGTCGCCGAGCTCGTTGATGGCGCGAGTCTCCAGCAACGGCTGCGCGCGGGGGCGATGGTTCCCGACCAGGCATCCGACGTCGCTGAGCAGCTCTGTCGAGCGCTGGGCCACGCCCACTCGCAGCGGATTGTGCATCGCGATGTCAAACCCGCCAACGTACTCATCTCCCGTCATGGCACGGTGAAGGTGGGGGACTTTGGGGTGGCTCGGCTGGGGGAGGGGAGCAGCGACGTCCTCGCCGCCACCATCGTCGGGACCCCCAAGTACATGGCGCCCGAGCAGGCGAGAGGGCGCGGCACGTCCGCGGCCACGGACGTCTACAGCGTCGGGATCGTGCTGTACGAGATGCTGGCCGGACGGCCGCCGTTCGAGGGGGGCTCTCCCGTCGAATTGGCCCTCTCCCACCTGCACGATCCCTGCCCACCCCTTCCGCCGAGCGCCCCCGGGCCCTTGGCTGACGTGGTAGGGCGCGCACTCGCCAAGGACCCCGCTGGCCGCTACGCCGACGGCACGGAGATGGCGGCCGCGCTGCAAGCGGCTCGCAGCTCGAGCAACGCGCGCCCGGCCTCGGACGGGCGTAGCGCGACCAGGCCCACCGCCGAGTCCGCCCCCGGCGACTCCGCCCCCCACCCGAATCGACCCAACGCGCATCGCCCCGCGCATGTCGCCGAGACGCAACGTCAACCCGGCCGGCCGGCGCAGGAGCATTGCCCTGCTGGGCGGGGTCATCGTGCTCGGGCTCGCGATGCTCATCGCAGCGGTCGTGTTTGGCGCTGCAGGCCGTGTGCGAGTGCCCGACCTGCGTGGCATGACCAAGGCAACAATCACCGCCAGCACGCGGCGTCTCGATTTGCGTTTCGAGTTCGCCGGCCGATACAGCGACGCCCCGCGTGGCACAGCCATCCAACAGGCACCGGCCGCGGGCACCCGTGCGCGAGACGGCTCGGTCGTCCGGGTGATACTTAGCGCCGGACCGGCGCCCGTGGCTACCCCGAGCGTGATCGGCATGTCCGCAGACCAAGCCGAAGCCGCGCTGCACCGGCTGCGGCTGGGTGCAAGCGTTCAGGAGGTGCCAGCCCCGGGCGCCAATACTGGTGCAGTTACGAATCAGTCGCCAGCGACTGGAGCAAAATTGTTGCCCGGATCTACGGTCTTACTGTCGGTAGCCGAGGCTCCGCGGTGGCGGGCGCTCACGACGTTCGGCGGTCGCTCGTCTCCTCCGTTCAGGATCCGCGGCCGTCGTTGGCGGGTCATCTACCGGATGAGCTACGACGGCACGTGCACGTTCATCTTCATCTGCTCCGGACCGAGCGCGCGCGTCGCAAACCTTGGGGACAACTCGACCGCCGGCAGCTTTGACCTCAACGACGGGAGCGGACAGGTCTCGACGTTCAACACCGGTCCGGGCGTCTACCAGGTGCAAATCACGCCTGGCTCCGACACGGCGAGCTGGTCGGTCGAGGTAGACGACCATTACTAGTGCTGGGGGCGGTTCGGCCAGGGGCGCCTAGCCGCGGAACTCGGCTTAACCCAAATCAGACGATGCCCTCGCGTCGGAGATGGCCGACCATCGACCTGACAACCCGCGCGAAAGGACGATGATGGCGACGACGAGCAAGGTCAGGTCCAACAAGAGCAAGCCACGGGACGAGGGGCATCCGGCGGCGAAGCCAAAGAGGCAAGCTGTGGCCACGGAGCCGAGCTCGGCGGCGCGCTCGCCGTTCACGCCGATCGCGGACTACGCGTTCCTCTCGGACTGCCACACGGGTGCGCTGGTCGCGCCCGACGGAACGATCGACTGGCTGTGCGTCCCGCAGTTCGACTCGCCCAGCGTGTTCGGGTCGCTGCTCGATCGAGGGGCCGGCGCCTTCCGCGTCGGACCCTTTGGGATCAATGTCCCCGCGGGGCGGATCTACGAGCCCGGCACCAACACGCTGCTCACGTCCTGGAAATCGCCGACGGGCTGGGCAACCGTCCGCGAAGCCCTGGTCATGGGACCGCGCCGCGGCGAGGACGAGATCACCCCTCACACGCGCCCTCCGGCCGACGAGGACGCCGAACACATGCTGGTGCGCGTGGTGACGTGCGTCGAGGGCTCGGTCGAGATCGAGCTCGTCTGCGAACCGGTCTTCGACTATGGGCGGGTGCCCGCCGAGTGGTCGGTGGCCGACGGCAGGCATCGCGCCGAGGCCACCGGTGCCGGGCAGACGATCGCGCTTCAGACCGACATGCTTATCGGTGTCGAGGCGGGTCAAGCTCGCGCCAGGCACGTGCTGCGAGAGGGCGAGACGCTCTATTGCGCGCTTTCGTGGGACGACGCGGTACCCGCACCGGCTGATTTCGAGGATGCCAGCGCCCGGCTCAACGCCACTACTAGTTTCTGGCGGCACTGGTTCGATCGGGCCCGGATCCCCGATCACGAGCTGCGGCCCCTGATTCAGCGCTCCGCGCTGGCGATCAAGGGGCTCACGTACATGCCGACCGGAGCGACCGTGGCGGCACTGACCACGTCGCTGCCCGAGACTCCGGGTGGGGAGCGAAACTGGGACTACCGCTTCACCTGGGTCCGGGACTCGACCTTCACGCTCCAGGCGCTCCACTACCTGGAGCTCGACTGGGAGGCCAACGAGTTCATGCAGTTCATCGCCGACCTGGAGCTGAACGAGGACGGCGCTCTCCAGATCATGTACGGGATCGACGGCCGCCGCGATCTCACGGAGTCGCTCCGGGAGGACCTGAGCGGCTACGACGGGGCGAGGCCGGTACGGGTTGGCAACGGCGCGTTCGATCAGCGCCAGAACGACGTGTTCGGCGCCGCGCTCGATTCGATCCTGCTCCACACCCGGCGCAGCCAGCGGTTGCCCAGGCGGCTGTGGCCGCTCGTGAAGTCGCAGGCGGAATGCGCCAAGGAGGTGTGGCGCAATCCCGATCAAGGCATCTGGGAGGCCCGCGGCAAGCCGCAGCACTACGTCTCTTCGAAGCTCATGTGCTGGGTGGCGATGGACCGTGCCTCGAAGCTGGCCGAGATCCGCGGCGACCGCGAACTCGCCGCTAGCTGGGGGGAGACAGCGGCCGAGATTAAGGCCGACGTGCTCGAGCACGGAGTCGATAAGCGCGGAGTCCTATGCCAGCACTACTCGACCGAGGCGCTCGACGCCTCGACGCTGTTGGCCGCGATCTTCGGCTTCCTGCCCGGCAACGACAAAGTCCTGCGCCAGAGCGTTCTGGCCATCGCCGACGAGCTGACGGAGAACGGATACGTCCTGCGGTACAAAACAGGCGAGACCGACGACGGCCTGTCGGGCAAGGAGGGGACGTTCATCATCTGCTCGTTCTGGCTGGTGTCAGCGCTGGCGATCATCGGCGAGATGCAGCGGGCGCGGAACATGATGGAGCGACTGGTCAAGATCTCCTCGCCTCTGGGCCTGTACGCCGAGGAGTTCGAGGTCGAGACCGGACGGCACCTCGGAAACTTCCCTCAGGCGTTCTCACACCTGGCAGCGGTCGAGGCCGCCGCTCGAATCGTCCTTGCCGATCGGCTGGCTGAGATCACCGGATGAGCTCATAGTCCCGATCGGCTAAAGGGCGGTGGCGCTGAACGGTCGCCGTAGGGCCGGCTCCGCTTCGACTTAAGACCAGGCTCCCATGCGCGCCCTCGACCCACGCCTGATGCGACGTACCCGGACGGCGCGTCCCCTCCTGGCCATCGACGTTGCGCTCGGGACTCTGACTGCGGTCGCGGTGGTGGCGCAGGCCGCCCTGCTGGCAGGGATCATCGCCCGCGGATTTGGCGGCGCGCGGCTCCAGCACTTGGAGCTCGGATTGGTGGCGCTGCTCGCCGCGTTCGCCGCACGGGGCGTGTTCACGTGGGGCATGGAGGTGGCCGGCCGGCGAGCAGCTTGGAGCATCTTGTCCGAGCTACGGTTGGCCCTCGTCGAGAAGCGCCTCCGTGCGCAGCCCGCGGCGCTCGACGGCGCCGAGGGTGCCGAAGTGGCCGCGGTTGCAGTCCAGGGCGTAGAGGCGCTCGAAGGATATTTCGCGCGATATCTGCCCCAGGCGGTGCTGGCGTCGGTCGTCCCCGTGCTGGTGATCGCCTGGGTGGCGGTCGTCGATCTCGAATCGGCGCTGATCATGCTGTTGACGCTCCCGCTGGTACCCGTGTTCATGTGGTTGATCGGTCGCTACACCGAACACCGCACTCGCGAGAGGTGGAACGCGCTGCGCCTGCTCTCGACCCACTTCCTGGACGTGGTGCGGGGCCTGCCCACTCTCCGGGCGTTTGGCCGAGCACGGGCCCAGGCCGAGACCGTGAGTGCAGTCAGCGAGCGCTACCGGAAGACGACCATGGAGACTCTGCGCGTCAGCTTTCTGTCGGGATCGGTCCTGGAGCTGGCGGCCACGCTCGGCGTCGCGCTCGTGGCGGTAACGGTCGGCGTGCGGCTGGTCGACGGCCGGCTCGCTCTTCAGGCGGGACTGACCGCGCTCGTGCTGGCGCCGGAGCTCTACCTGCCCTTCCGCCGGCTCGGCGCGGAGTTCCACGCCAGCGCCGACGGGCTCGCCGTGGCCGAGCGGATGTTCGCGTTGCTGGACTCGCCGATGGCAGTCGCGCACCCACGCCCTCGGGTTGCTCCCAGCCCCGCGCGCGCATGCGTTCGGCTCGAACGCGTGTCGTTCTCGTATCCCGCGCGCGCCGGGCTGGTGCTCGACGGACTCGATCTTGAGCTTGAGCCAGCAGAGACGGTGGCGCTCGTCGGCGAAAGTGGGGCCGGGAAGAGCACGGTCGCGGCGCTGCTTCTCGGCCTGGTCCGACCGGATGCGGGCCGGATCCTGGTCGGGGGGATTGACCTTGCGGAGTGCCAGATCGATGCCTGGCGGCGGATGATCGCGTGGGTGCCTCAGCATCCGACGCTGTTCCGGGGCACGGTTAGCGAGAACATCCGGCTCGGAGACGCGGATGCCTCTGAAGAGCGGGTCCGTCACGCGGCCACGCTTGCCGGCGCCGATCGCTTCATCGCCACGTTGCCACAGGATTACGGGACGGTCGTGGGTGACGGAGGCAGGCCGCTCTCGGCCGGGGAGCGACGGCGGATTGCGCTGGCCCGGGCGTTTCTGCGCAACGCCTCGCTAGTGATCCTCGACGAGCCGACAGCCGATCTGGACCGGCACAGCGTGGGGATCGTCTCGCGAGCGGTGAAACGGCTGGGAGCGGATCGGACGATGCTGCTGATCGCACATCGCCCTGAGCCGGTCGAGCATGCCGACCGCATCGTCCGCCTGTTGGACGGGGTGGCGGGGACGGAGGCGATCAGGCAGGCGGCATGACCGGCATGCTCCGAACGCTCCTGGATCTGGCGCCCGTGCCGCGCCTGCGGCTAGCGGCGGCGGCCGTCCTCGGCGCGCTGACCGTGGTCTTCGGCGTCGCCCTAATGGCGCTGGCGGGCTATCTGATCTCTCGGGCGGCGGAGCGCCCTGCGGTTCTCTCGCTGCTGGTGGCGATCGTCGGTGTTCGGTTCTTCGGGCTGGGCCGACCTGTCGTCCGTTATCTCGAGCGCATCACCTCTCATGACGTGGCGCTTCGCACGCTCGGCGGAGTGCGCAGGCGGTTCTATGAGCGTATTGAGCCGCTGGCGCCCGCTCACCTGCAGTGCTACCGGCGAGGAGATCTGCTCTCACGGATGGTCGCCGACGTGGATGCCCTGCAGAACCTGTATCTCCGCTGTGTCGAGCCGGCGCTCGTCGCGCTGATGGCCGGTGCCGTCTCGGTTGGGGTGTCGGCCGCGGTCTTGCCGGCCGCCGGGGTTGCGCTCGCGGCCGGGCTGCTCGTCGCCGGGATCGCCGTGCCGGCAGCGGGCGGATTGCTCTCGGCTCGGGCGGGACGGCGGCAGGCGGGCGCCAGAGGCGAGCTTTCGGCCGAGCTGGTCGAGTTGACCGCCGGCGCTTCCGAGATCGTCGCGTTCGGCGCCCAGGGCGCCGCACTCGCCCGGGTCGGCGCCGCCGATCGGACGCTCGTCGGGCTGGCGCGCCGGGACGCACTTGCCACCGGGGTATGCGACGGCCTCGGACTGCTAGTTACCGGCGTCACGGTGACCGTCGTGGTGGCGCTGGCGGTGGACGCTTCCAACGCGGGCGAGCTCGGCCGAGTGCTGATAGCGATGCTCGCCCTGCTCGCGCTGGCCTCGTTTGAGGCGGTGACGCCGCTGGCCGCGGCGGCCCGCGAGCTATCGGCCACGATGGCCGCCGGTAGCCGGGTCCTGGCCCTGTCCCGCTCTAATGACGCGCCGTCCGACCCGCCGCAGCCTGCGCCGGTTCCCGACTGGCCGTTCCCGCTGGCGCTCGAGGGCGTGTGCGCCCGGTACCCGGGCCAGCAGCGCCCAGTGCTTGATCGAGTGAGCCTTCGGCTCGAGCCGGGCGAACGGGTGGCACTCGTCGGAGCCAGCGGCGCTGGAAAGACCACCGTCGTGAACCTGCTGCTCCGGTTCCTCGATCCTGAGCGCGGGAGGGTGACGCTGGCCGGGCGGGATGTTCGTGACTACCGCCAGGAGGACATTCGTCGGGCCGTGTCCGTGGCCGGCCAGGACTCACACCTCTTCTCGACCACGATTCGCGAGAACGTTCGACTCGCACGCCCCGACGGCTGCGAGGAGGCGATCGAGCAGGCTTTGCGTGGCGCCCGCATCTGGGACTGGATCCAGCAGCTCCCGGACGGGCTGGACACGCTCGTGGGGGAGCAGGGACGCGAACTGTCGGGCGGGCAGCGGCAGCGGATCGTCCTCGCGCGCGCGCTGCTGGCCGATGGTCCGGTGCTGGTGCTCGACGAACCGACCGCGCACCTGGACTCCAGCACCGCTAGCGATCTGATCAGAGATGTGTTCACGGCGGCCTCTGACAAGACACTGCTGCTGATAACGCATCGCAATGAGGGCTTGAACCTGGTCGACCGAGTAATCGCGCTGGCGGCGCCACCCGACGCGGGGCCCGCTGACCAAAAGGCCTGACCCTCTTGACCCAGAAACGGCTACCCGAAGGAACCCGGCCGCGCGTCATCCGATCCGGATAACGTGGGTGCCGACCTTCCCCAAGTAGGCAGGAGCACACCATTGCCGGCTACGTCGCTTGATGCGATCGTGATTGACAAGATGGCCGACGCAGCCTCGCCAATCTGCTCGCTCCCGCTTGTCGGGGCGACGACGCTCGAAGACGCGGTGTTCTACACCGCCGTCGGCGCCGTCACGGCCGTCGGCTGGGTGGCGTGGCCAACTGGAGCGCTGATCGGAGCCGGCCACGCTTTACACCAGCGCGCGCGAAACGTCGTTCGGACGGGCGTCGTCGGCGAAACCCGGGCGGCTCTCATCGAAGCCGCCGAAGACATCACCTGACGATTCCCTGCGGGGCGACTGCCGCCCCTACGAGCTGGATCACGGTGTCGCCGGCGCGCATCTGCGGTCTATCGTCGTCCGTCGCCGCTCGCATCTCTCCGTTTGCGCCAATGACGAATAGCAACTTTCCGTCCGCGGGCAATTCGACTCCGTCCGACTCGTTGAGCGTCGTGCGGACGAGTCTGGCTCCGCGCGCCAGCAGGCGGGCGAGCTCGGCGCGGGTCAGCTCCTCGTCGCCGAGGATGTCCGCTGCGTTGGCGGGGGGCAAGAGGTCCGCCTCGTCGGGATCGGGTGCGATCCGGTACACATGGCCGTGGCCGAGGTCCTCGCGAAGATCGGCTGCGGCCATCGCGTTGAAGTCATCGCTGCGGGAGAGCAGCAGCGCGTCGCTGATTTCCTCCAGCTCCGCCTCGCGGTTGAGCGAGTCGACCAGCATGCGACCGCGGTCGGCATCGAGGCCCGCTGCTTTTGCTGCAGTCTGTGTTGACGGTCCGGCCCACATGCGCACTCCGACACCGGCGCGTTTGAGCGCATCGCCGATCGCGCGGGCGAGCTCGTGCCCCCCGACGATCAGCACCATCGTGCCTTTTGCGCCCGCTACGCCTAGCCGCCGCGCGACGAGTGAGCCGGTCAGGCCGTAGACCACCACGGTTCCGAAGATCGCGACGAACACGATCGGAAGGATCTTGTTCGCTCCGTGCACGCCGGCGCCGGCCAGCTGCAGCCCGAACCCCGACGCAGTGGCACCAGCGACGATGCCACGCGGCGCCATCCATCCGACTAATGCCCGCTCCCGCTTGTCCAGATTCGAGCGCCAGGTACAGAGCGCGACCACGACCGGCCGAATCAGGAGGATCATCACTGCGATAAGCACGAGCGATCCGCCGAGGACCGCCTTCACGTCGCTTGGCGACACGGACGCCGCGATCATCACGAACAGCACTCCGATCAGGAGCTGGACGACCGTCTCGTGGAACTCGACGGTCGGAGCCACCTCGATCGAGCGCTGGTTGGCTAGGAACACTCCCATCAGCAGGGTCGCGACGAAGCCGGAGTCGTCGCGGATCAGGTCGGCGGCCACCAGCGCCGCGACCACGAGCGCAAGCGTCGCGACGGCAACCTGGCGTGGAGCGAGCCGCTGCACATGACGCAGCATCAGCCACAGCAGTGCTGCACCGATCGCACCGACACCCGTCCCGACCAGGAGGCTCAAGACCAAGGCCCCCGGATGCCAGCCGCTCGACCCCCCCGTCCGTGCGACCTGGAACACCGCCACTCCCAGAAGTGCGCCGATCGGGTCGATCAGCACGCCTTCCCATTTCAGCACCGCGCGGACGTCTCGCGCGGGCCGGATGTAGGCGAGGAGCGGCAGCACGACCGTGGGACCGGAGACGACCAGAATGGCTCCGATCAGGAATGGCACATCGGGTCCCAGGTTGTGGAACGCCAGCTTGACGGTGGCAGTCACGGTCAGCCAGGTAAAGAGCAGACCGAGCGAGACGAGGCGCACCACCGTCGGCCGGATCCTCTGCGTCACTTCGCGAAATGTCAGCCGGAGGCCCGCCTCGAACAGGATCACTCCAACGGCGACCGACACGAACGGCTGAAACAACGGGCCGAGCAAGTAGCTCGGCTGGACGTCCTTGGTGAGAATGCCCGCGACGAAGCCGACGGTCAGCAAGAGCACGATCGCCGGTACTCGGAGCAGCTTGGCGACGAGCTGCGACCCTACCGCGAGGGTCAGGACCAAGCCGATGCCGAGAAGCAGATCACTGCTCGACAGCGCGGTCATCACCGGCCCAGTCTCCCAGTCTCCGCCGCACGCGATTCACCCAAACCGGGTGATGATCGCCGACCGTCTGGCACTACGGTGCGAAGGGCTTACGGTGCCAGCAGCATGACTGAACCCAGCACCCAACCGTCATCAGCGGACGTCACGGAAGGCGACTTTCGGACGCTGTTTAAGGGCCTGAGCCGCTGGGGCAAATGGGGCCACGATGATGAGCGGGGCTCGCTCCACCTGTTGACCACGGAGCGGGTAGCGGCCGCGGGGCGGCTGGTCCGTGACGGGGTAACCGTCACCCTCAGCCTGCCGCTCAACACGCTTGCCGGTGAGAACAATCCAATGCCAGCCGATCACCACATGACGGCCTTAGGCGGGAACCTCGGCGCGGCCGATTCGGTTCATTTCATCAAGGACTATGTGGGCCTCGACTACCACAACGACGGGCACACCCACATCGACGCGCTCTGCCATGTCGCGTATCAAGGCGCTCTTTACAACGGAAGGCCGGAGAACGTGGTCACGCAGAGGGGCGCAGACGCAAACTCGATCGAGGTGCTGCGGGATGGCCTAGTCGGGCGCGGCGTGTTATTGGACATCCCGCGTCTGCACGGAAAGCCCTGGCTGGAACCTGGCGAGCACGTATTCCGGAGCGACCTCGAGGCCGCCGAGCGGGACCAGGGTGTGACAGTCAGCGAGGGCGACATCCTCCTCGTTCGAACCGGGCACCCACGTCGCCTCGTGGAGGTCGGCCCTTGGAACACCCCCGCATCCAAGGCTGGACTGCACCCGACCGCGATGCCGTTCATCGCTGAGCGCGGCGTCGCCGTGCTGGGCTCGGATGGCAACAACGACACGGCGCCGAGCAGCACCGAAGGAGTCGACTTTCCGATTCATGTGCTGGCGATTACGGCTATGGGCGTCCATCTACTCGACTACCTTCAGCTCGAGGACCTCACGGTGGGTTGCGAGAGCCGCGGGCAATGGGAGTTCCTGTTCGTGGCGGCACCCCTCTATGTGATCGGCGGCACGGGCTCGCCGCTCAACCCGATTGCGATCTTCTGAGTCGCGGGCGAGCGAGCACGTGCACGCCATGGCGCACAGCATCGAGGAGCTCGAGGCGGGAGGCCTTCCAGCCTGGCGGCTTCACGATCAAGCGTCCGACCTGTGCGCGACATGGGTGCCGCCCGCCGGCATGCTTGGTGCCTCGCTGCTGCACCACGGCCAGGAGCTGTTTTGGCAGGGCCCAGGGGTGGCCGGGTATGCGCGAAACGGCTCGTTCATGGGAATCCCGTTCCTGTACCCGTGGGCCAACCGGCTTGCCGGCTACCGCTACCGGGCGGGCGGCCACGAGGTCGAGCTCGACCCAGGCTCGGCGCTGCTGAAGCTCGACCCCAACCGGCTGCCGATTCACGGCCTTCTCACGGCGAGCTCCCGATGGTCCGTGGACAACGCCGTGGCCGACGGCGACGGCGTCAGCCTGCTCTCCTCGCTCGAGTTCGATGATCCCGAGCTGCTCAGCGCTTTCCCGTTTCCCCACCGCATTGAGATGGAGGTCACCGTCAGCGCCGGCGCGCTTGAGGTCAACACGACCGTGGTCGGGACTGGATCGGAGCCCGTGCCGGTCGCCTTCGGGTTCCATCCCTACCTTCAGATACCAGGCGTGCCGCGCTCGGAGTGGGAGGTCTCGTTTCCCGTGCGTCGCCGGCTCATGGTGGACGATCGCATGATCCCTACCGGCGAGACCCAGCCGGTCGAGCCGGTCACCGGTCCGATCGGCGACCGCACCTGGGATGACGGTTTCGATCAACTCGACACTCCCGCCCAGTTCGTTATCAGCGGTGCCGGCCGAACCATTGAGATGGAGTTCGGCGTCGGTTTCCCGGTGGCGCAGATCTACGCGCCGCCGAGCGAGCAGTACATCTGCATCGAGCCCATGACCGCCCCTACCAACGCGCTCTCCCGGCCCGACGGCGAGCTCACCTGGGTTCAGCCGGGCGAGCGGTGGAGCGCGACCTTCCGGATCGTGTCGACGATCGGATGATCCGCAACCGGCTCACTCCGAACGGATGATGACCGCCGACGCTAATCCGTGCAGCATCCGCCCAGCACCCGCGACAAAGGATGGCCAATGACCACTGAAGTTCAATCACGCTCGCGAAAGAAGGCGGCGCACGCCGACGGCGGCAGCCCACGGGCAGCCGATGTATTCGTCATCTTCGGGATCACCGGCGACCTCGCCAAGGTGATGACGTTCCACTCGCTTTACAGGCTGGAGCGCCGCGGTCTGCTCAACTGCCCGATCGTCGGAGTAGCGGTGGATGACTGGTCGGCAGAGGATCTCCGTGACCACGCGCACGCCGCCATCAAGGATTGCGGCGAGGAGGTGGACGACAGCGTGTTCGAGCGTCTCTCGGGGCGACTTTCGTATGTAAGCGGCGACTTCGGCGACGCGGCGACCTTCGACCGGGTGGCCCACGCGGTCGGTGACGCCCAGACCCCCGTCTTCTATCTCGAGATCCCGCCGTTCCTGTTCGGATCGGTGATCAAGGGGTTGGCCGAGGCGGACCTCGTTCGGAACGCTCGCGTCGTGGTCGAGAAGCCGTTCGGCCATGACATCGAGTCGGCTCGGGAGCTGGCCCAGGAGATCCACGAGTACATAGACGAGTCGCAGCTCTATCGGATCGATCACTTCCTGGGGAAGATGGGGCTGGGCGAGCTCCTCTACCTGCGACTGGCGAACGCGATGTTCGAGCCGATCTGGAGCCGCAGCCACGTTTCGTCGGTCCAGATCACGATGGCCGAGAGCTTCGGCGTCGAGGATCGGGGCCACTTCTACGATCCGGTAGGCGCGCTTCGCGACGTGGTTGTGAACCATCTCATGCAGCTGCTGGCGGTGTCGGCGATGGAGCTGCCGTCGTCCGGTGAGCCTCAGGTGCTGAAGGACGCGCTCATCTCGGTGTACCGCGCCATGCCCGAGGCCGATCCCGCCCACTACGTGCGCGGGCAGTACGAGGGATACACATCGATCGACGGCGTGGCAGCCGACTCGGACACCGAGACCTTCGCGGCGCTGCGGCTCGAGGTCGACAGCTACCGCTGGTCCGGCGTTCCGTTCTTCATCCGCACGGGCAAGTGCCTGCCGACGACCCAGACCGAGCTGCGTCTGGTGTTCAGGCAACCGCCGCGACTCGGCTTCGCCGCCATGCAGTCACGGGTTCCCGATCCGGGCGAATTCGTCGTCAAGCTGGATCCGACGACGGGCATTCGCCTGGTGGTGCAAGCGCAGCGGGGAGAAGCGATCGAGCCCGAGCGGATCAATCTCGACATGGAGTTTGCCGAGCAAGGGGGGGAGGGGCCGACGCCGTATGAAGTGCTGCTCCATGCCGCCATCGTCGGCGACAGCAAGCGCTTCTCACGCCAGGATGGCATCGAGCAGTGCTGGCGGGTGATGCAACCGTTGCTCGACAATCCCCCGCCCGTGCACGGATACGCGAAGGGATCGTGGGGTCCGTCGGAGGCGGATCAATTGCTCGGCGAGCACGGCCCCTGGCGCAAGCCCTGGATGGGGTCATAACCGGTACGGGCCCAATCGGGACGCCAACGGCTGCCGGCCGATAGCCGGCAGCCGTAGTTTCCGATCGTTGGCCTTCCGCTAGGAGGCGGGGGCAGGGGTGGGCGGCTGCAGAGCTTCTTGCAGCCGCTGGGTGTCCTCGTCGGAGAGCGAGGTCCTGATCACCGTGCCGCCGTAGTGCTGAAGCGCGGCGACTGCCTTGTCTGGCGTTGCGTGCTCGATCACCATGAACAGCGCAGAGGTGCCCGGCTTGACGTAGTCGCGCACCTGCTGCTGGAAGGCCTTGTCGATCCCCTTCTCGCCGAGGTGACCGAACAGTGCCCCCATCCCGGCGCCCAGCGCGAGCCCGGCGAACGGAATGAAGAACAGCAGGCCGAAGAGCAGGCCCCAGAACCCGCCCCACGCCGCGCCACCACCAGCCGACGCGCCGCCGTGCGAGGTGTGGACGTGGTACTTGCCGTTCACATCGCGCGAAATCGAGGCGACCTGATCGGCCTGGATGATCAGCTCGGACTCGAGCTCCTCGACTGTTCGCTGAGCCTGCTCAGCGGTCGTTTGGTCGGGATAGCCAATCGCGACAAGTGTTGCCATACAAATCTCCTTTCGGATGATTGATCTCGACCCGGCGCCCCGGTTGCTCGAACCGGGGCCGAGTCAGGCGCGGCATGAACGCCCACCCCAAGAATCCGAGATCGTCCCCTGTTCATCATCACCCGAAAGGGGTGAGCGGGCCGATCTAAATCGATGAATGGGCCTACCTAATCCAACGCGACCGGCGTCGCCGGCGCCGTGCTGTCATAGGCAGCTCGTCGCTGCGCCCGCCTTGTGGCTGCGAGCGACAGCTGTGGTGCCTCGACCACAACGGTACGGGCGAGTCGGTCCTGGAGTCCTCGACGCTTGGCATCGAACAGGATCGTGACGTACCCCGCGAACAGCGGCAGCGCAGCCAGGACGAGTCCGACGCAGCGGACGATCCCTCGCCGCAGCTTGATCCGGTCCCCGTCCACCGTCACCACCCGGATCTGCATCATCCGATTGCCCGGCGTCTGGCCGGTGGCCGACCAGAACCCGGCGAAGTAGCCGACCGCCCAGATGAAGTAGGCGACTGCACCGATCACCTTCAGGACGGTTTGAACATCGTTCGGGAGGTGGAAGAGCGAGACGATCAGCGCCGCGGCGGCGGCCACGACGAGTGCCACGAGATCGATGAGCGCGGCGTCGATAACGAACGCAACGATCCGCGTTGCGAGGCCCACATAGTCAGCGCTGGCACGTTCGCTCATTGGGCAGGCCGCTCCCGTACCTGAGCCTCCGCCGCTGAGTGACGATGGATCAAGCCTTGGGCGAAGCGCTCCAGCCAGTCGTCAGCCTTGCGCGAGCGGCCGCGAACCTCCGCACCGACCTGATCGGCGAAGCCCAGACCCTGCTGGGAGACCGCCGCCGTCACCGACGGGCTCTGCGCGACATCGTCCACGAGCCGCCACAAGGCGTCGCTGACCAGCAGGCGGTCGATAAATCTTTCAAAAAGGCCGCTGTCGAAGAAGCGGTCGATCAGCGTCTTGGCGCCCTCGCTCTCGAGCACCTGCTCGACGGCGCTCTGAAGGCGGGGGCTGGCAAGGAGACGCTCCAGCTCGCCGCTCTCCAGGATCCGATCGATAGCCCGCCGCTGGAGATCCATACCGGCTCCGGCGGCAGCGCCCAGCGCTCCGGTGAATGGTCTCATCGCCGTGGCCGCCGCACGACCCCCAATCGATGCAAGCTCGTGCCGCGTTCCTGCTCGCGACCTGTTAACGGATTCCTCGGCCATCGCTCACTGACCTGATCCTCGCAGGGGCCGGTCGCGATGCAATCACCCGAATCAGGCGATGCGGACCACCGACGTCGGCCGGGCCTCAGGTGCCCTTTCACCCTTTTCGGGGGATGTTTGTCCCCGCGATTCGCGTGACGATCGCAGCGTGTGCGCGCATTCGAGAGATGGTGGGCGAGATGTCGTCCGGTGAGATTGCGGATCACACGGTGGAGTCCCCACCGGGTGGCGACGGCGTCCTTGCCCCCGACGCCCGTAAGCGCGCACCCCGCCCGAGCCGCGGCCGATCTCGCGCAAGCGAAAGGTCCTCGTCTATTCCCTGATCAGTTTCACGACGCTGCTGCTGGTGGTGGGGATCTTCGCCGTGTGGGCGAACAGGCTCCTGTTCAGTCCAGCCAACTGGTCGAACACGAGCACTCAGCTGCTCCAGGACCCTACGATTCGCTCTGCCACCGCCAACTACGCGGTAGATCAGCTCTACGCGAACGTCAACGTTGCCGGGGTGCTCAAGTCAGGCCTTCCGCCGCGGTTGCAGCCGCTTGCCTCGCCGGCCGCCGGGGCGCTGCAAAATCTGGCGGTGCAGGGCGTCGACACGGCGCTGTCGCGTCCGCGCATCCAGAATTTGTGGGCGAAGGCGAATTACGCTGCTAATCAGTCCTTCGTCGCCATCGCGACCGGCGGCAAAGGTCCTGTGGGCGTCAATCAGGGCGTAGTCACGCTGGACCTGGCGTCGATCGTCGACAACATCGCCTCGCGGCTCGGTCTGCCTCCCAACCTGAGCGCGAAGCTGCCTAAAAACATTGCGCATCTGACCGTGCTGAAGGCAGACCAGCTGAAGTACGTGCAGAACGGCGGCAACGCCATACGCCATCTCGCGGTGTGGCTCACGGTCCTGGTTCCGCTGCTCTACCTGCTTGCCATCTGGCTGGCGCGCGACCGCCGCCGCCGTATGTTGATGAACGTGGGATTCGCCGCGGTGGTCGGTGGAGCGTTGGTGATCCTCGTCCGCTCGGTTTTCGTAACCCAGGTCGCGGAGGCGCTGACCGACGACGCGTCGTTGCGGCCCGCGATCACGCACGTGGTCTCGATCAGTAGCCAAATGCTCCATCAGATTGCCGCCGGAGTCATCGTGATCGGAGTCCCGCTGGTGATCGCCGCCTGGTTCGCCGGCCCGGCGCGCCCCGCCCGCGCCGCTCGGCTCGCGATCGCCCCCTCGCTCCGCGAGCACCCGGTCGGTTGGTATCTGGGCACCCTCGGGGTGATGGTGCTGATCTTCATCTGGGATCCGATCCACGCGACCGGCACGCCGGCGGGAATCATCGTCTTCACGCTGCTGGCTCTGTTTGGCATGTACCTCCTCAGACGCCAAACCATCGAGGAGTTCCCTGCCGCCCGGCTCGGCGAGGCCACGGCGAGGATTCGCGCATGGGTCGCCGCGCGGCGCGCGCAGCGCGAGCAGCCGAACGGCCCTTCGGCGCCGAGCCAACCCACCATGCTGGAGGAGCTGCAGCAACTCGCCGATCTACGCGATAAAGGAGCACTCACGAGCGATGAGTACCAGCTCGCCAAGGCTCAACTCCTCCACAGCTGAGACGTGAGCGCGCCCGAGGAGCTCCTCCGGCGGCTGGCGGCCAACGACGAGACCTGTTTGCGGGACGTTCTCTCGCCGCAAAGGTGCCACCCCGGAGCGCTCGATCGCAGGACGCGGGCGCTGGTTCAGCTTTCTGCGCTGCTCGCGGTCGACGCCGCCACGGTCACGCTGCGTTGGGCGGTTGACGCGGCCGCGGCGGCGGGTGCGGACGAAGCGGCGCTCGTACAAGTTCTGCTCAGCGGCGCATCAGCTGCGGGCACGGCCCAAGCTGTTACCAGCGCTCCGCGCCTGGCGCTAGCCCTCGACCACGACGTCGAAGTCGAGACGTAGCCCGGAACCTTAGGCTGTCATTGGGCCAACAAGCCCGCTTGCGTTGCCCGCACGACGGCCTCGGAGCGGGATGCCGCGCTCAGCTTCCGATACACCGCGTGCGCCTGCGTCTTGACAGTGTTAGGAGATACGCCAAGCTGTGCCCCGATCTCACGGAACGAGCGGTGGCTGGGGAGGAAGCGAAGGACTCTGAGCTCGGCGATGGTAAGCGCTGACGGGCCGGCCAGACTCGTTTCCGCCAGCGAGTCCATATCCGCCCACGCCTGGTCGAACCAGCCCGAGAATATCGTCGCGCCCTGTGCCCGCCGCGCGAACCGTGAGGCCTCTGCCAGGAGCGTCCTGGCGGCAACGACGTCAGCGAGCCGGAGTGAGGCGTGGGCGAGCAGGATCCGCGCTTCGGCGGCGTACCACGCCACGAAGTCGCCAAGCTCTTCGAGCAGCTTGATGCCGCTCCGCAGGTCCCGCTTGCCCTCGTCGATCCTGCCCTCGTGCGCCCGCGAGGCCGCGAGCACCGAGAATACGACCGCCAGCAGCGGATCTGAGCTCAGGTGCCATTCGTCGACCACCATCGCTGCTCGGTCGGTGAGATCCGCGGCCAACGGCCAGTCTTCCCGCTCGATCGCGATCATCGCTCGTTGGGCCAGGCACAGCGCGCTCAAAATCGGTGCGCGGTTTGCCCGCCAGTCGGATGCCTTCGTCGAGCAGGAGTTCCGCGGCAGCGCGATCCCCTTGGAGGTGCCTGGCAACGCCGGCTAGCAGCGCGCAGATCGGCCGCCACGTGCTGACCTCGGGCTCGGAGGCGCCCGCGCTTGTCTCCAGCTCGGCCATCCGGCGCAAGCCGTCGACCGAGGTCACGGCGTCGACGACGGCAAGGCCCGGGGCGAGAGGGCGGACGTCGCTCCCATTCCGCCGCTCCAGCGCGGCCTCGGTGACACGCGACCATTGCCGCGCATCGTTCACATTGCCGGCGAGCAGCGCGCTCAGCGAAGCCGACAGCGTCAACGGCGGGTGATCAGCGATCACGCCATCGCCGAAGTTGCTCAGCCAACCACGGACGAGCTCGTCTCTGCCTTGGGTCAGATGATCCAGGATGTTCGGCCATAGGAGCTCGCCGGTCAGCTCGGCGTCACGGGCAGCGGCGGCCTGGTCGGTCGCTCGCTGCGTGTCACCCCGGCCCGAGTACCAGCCGGAAGCGCGCAGCCGGAGGGAGGGCTCGAGCTCGGGCTCGGTACTTTCGAGCCGGGCTTGGAGCGCCTCTCGCATCAACCTGTGCCAGCGGTATCGGTGATGCGCAGGATCGACGGGGGTGAGCAACGGCGTGAGCCCCGACAAGCGTTCGAGAAGGACCGCCGAGCCCTGCTGGTCAAGCACGCTGTCACAGCTCCGCCCTGATAGCTCATCCAGCACGGAGGTCCGGACGGAGAAGTTGATCAGCTCGGCCGGCAGAGGGGCTAGAACCTCGTCCCACAAATACTCGAACAGAAGATGGTGATCACCGCCGAAGCTGGCTAGCGCCTCAGGTTCTTCCCGCGCTGCCAGCGCCGCGAGGTAAAGGGCTGCCGGCCAGCCCTCGGCCCGTGAAACGAGGGCATGAAGTTCCTCGGGCGTCAGCTCTACTCCCGACCGGCGGAGCAGCACTGCGGCTTCGCTCGAGCTCATCGCAAGCTGCTGCATCCGGATCTCGGTGAGGAGGCGGTGTGCGCGGAGACGGCCTACCGGAAGCGGCGTCTCCGTCCTTGACGCAAGCGCCAGCGTCGACCCTTCTGGGAGCTCTTCCAGGGCGGCTTGACCGATTTCGCGCAACGCTCCAGACGCAAGGTGCGCATCGTCGAGGACCGCGACGAAGCTGGTGTGCCTTGCCCGCAGCTTGCGAACGAGCTGCGGCAGGCGTTCAGCGGCGGCGGGAGGCGCAGGTCCCACGGTTGCCGAGGCAGTCCGGCGGTCGCCTTGTCCCAGGGCGAGCCACGCGAACGGCCGGTCGTCGTGCTGCGCCCACTCCGCGAGCAGAGTCGACTTGCCGTAACCCGGGGGGGCGACGATCAGGGCAAGCGCCGATCCACGAGCCTCGGCCAGTCGCTGCGCGAGCGCAGGCCGCCGTAGTATCGCGCGCGGCAGCGAAACGTCATCCTCGGCTACAGCGAGGTGGGGATTCGGTTTTACGCCGTTCTGCCCCGATCTGTGCACACGACGCGGGAGCGCGGCTGCTGGGCCTGCTGACATGGCTCTTCCCTGGTTCCGGTGCGGGATCTAGGTCCCGCCCAATTTCTCCCGCACCAGAGCGCAAACGGCAAGGGCGTCCGCCCCCGTTCTTGGCGGAAGCGGACACCACGTCGATGGTTCGCGCAACGCCCGGCGGTCGTCCCAAGACGAACGTGGTTCGCCGCTCACGGCGGCCGGAATCGTGCTCTCGACGGTCGCGATGATGCTCATGCTGATCGCCCCGTGAGTCATCACCCTGTTCGGGGGATGCGCGCCACCGCTTAGCCCCTAGGCTGGCCGTCGTGGACGAAGTTGAGCGGCTTTTGCGGCACCTGGCACTGAACGACGAGGAATCGGTCGGGCAGGTATTGATGATCGGGGCGGTTCGGGAGTCGCCGTCGGCACTCGATCAAAAGGTCGACGTCCTCGTCCGCCTGGGAGCGTTGCTCGCTCTCGGTGCGGCAACATCTTCGCTTCGAGCGGCAGTGGAGCGTGCGCTTCAAGCCGGCGCCAACGAGTCCGAGATCGTCGACGTGCTGGTAGCAGTCGGTCCCGCGGTCGGGCTCGCGCGCCTCGTTGCAGCAGCGCCCAGGCTGGCGACGGCCCTCGGCTACGAGATGGACGCTGACGACTGAGGTCCCGCCTGCTGGACCGGCCCCCAGTGGTGTATGCCCGTCCTTCGGTAGAGGGTGTCCGCCCTTGCCCGCAGTTCCCCAAGCGACGACAATTCGACCTCAGCACGAACCCCAACGCTTCACTGGAAGCGCTAACGTCTGGACGGGTGGGGATGGTTGAACGGCAGCTTGCCGGCGACGTGAAGGACAGAGCAGGAGCGGAGCCTTCCCACGCCCCGATCCGCATAGTCCTGGCTGAGGACTCCTACATCATTCGGGAGTACCTTGTCCTGACGCTCAACGCGTCACCGGAAGTCGACCTGGCGGCGGTTTGTTGCAATACCAAGGAGCTACAGACCGCGATCGATACGTGGTCTCCGGACGTGGTGCTCACCGATATCAGGATGCCGCCGGGCCGGGCCGATGACGGGATCCGGATCGCCACCGCGCTTCGCGAGTCCGCTCCGGAGGTGGGCGTGGTGGTCCTCAGCCAATACGCCGAGCCCGCATACGCTCTCGCATTGCTACAGGGTGGGACGGGCCGGCGCGCGTACCTGCTCAAGGAGAACGTCCGTAAGCGCGACGAGCTGATCGACGCCATCGAGAGGGTCGCGGAGGGTGGGTCTGTGATCGATCCGACCATCGTCGACATCCTGATCGAGGCTCGCGCTCGCGCCGAGCACTCGCCACTAGCGGAATTGACGCCACGTGAGCGTGAACTCCTCGCTGAGATCGCGACCGGAAAGAGCAACGGGGCGATCGCAGAGTCGCTGTTTCTGACCAAGCGTGCGGTGGAGAAACACGTCAACTCCATCTTCTCCAAGCTCGGCCTGCCGGACACCCAGGAAGTCAGCCCGCGGGTGAAGGCGACGCTGATCTTCTTGGCCGAGGACAGCGACAGTCCCGCCTAGGACCTCTGCGGTCGCGGGGCGGATCTCCGCCCCACAAGCTAGCGGCCTCGACCACATTTCGTAACTGCCTGCATCCCCTGGGGTGTATGCTCTTTGCGAGAGAAGTTGATAAACAACATCGGCCTCTGCGGTGAGATCGGCGGGGGTCGTGGGGTGGTTATATGCCGACGGAGCCCAACGAGGAGGCGCCGAAAAATGGTGATTCCGTAGCCGCCGGCCTGGGCAGAGCGCCAAGCCGGTTCAGCTTGGGAATCGCTCCCGTTCGTAACGCCACCCGCCCCCGGCTCGTCCGGGACCTGGTCGGGCCGTGAAGCTCGCTGCCGCCAGTTCCGCGCGCCCGCTCGGGTATGCGGGTAACGATGCCGCCTGGCCCGCCGTTCCCCGTCGGCGAGTAGCAGACGTAGCCAGGCAGGGGTGGACATCGATGCCGGTGGCGTGGCGGCGTCTAACGATCGCGCTGCTTGGCGCGATCGCCACCGGAGGAGTTGGATGGACCGTCTCGACGAACGCTCACCCAACGCCCGCTCACGGCGCGGTTCTCATCAGGGTCGTAATCATCGCCACGCTGATCGCCGCCGGGCTCTACGCGCAGATGAGCACGCTCCAGGCCCGGATGGGCGGTCGGCTGATTGCAGCCGGCTTCTTCTCCGCGTTTTGGCTGTTGAATGGGTCGGGCAACCGCCTTCTGTTCAGCATCGGCGTCGTTTGCACGGTCCTGGCCCCGGCGGTGTTCGCCTACCTCATGCTGGCGCATCCGGTGGGACGCCTCCGCTCGACACTCGAATCGCGGTTCGTGTGGCGCCTCGGCGCCGCCGCAACCGCGCTGTGGTTAGTCGCGATTGTCGTGGCCGAGCAGCCGCCGCTAAAAACGCCGCTGATCCAATGCGGCATTCACTGTCCGGACAATGCGTTCTCGCTTGGGTTCACCCATGGCTGCACCGGCGCTGTTGAAGGCCCCCTTGCTGCTGCTGTGGATGGCCCTGACTTGTGGCGTGCCGTTGTTGCTCTACCGCCGCCTGCGCTCGGCGCCCAACTTGCTCCGCCTGGCGACCCTACCGGTCTTCCTGACAAGTGTGGCGTACGGCGTGCTTGTGATCGGGTATTTGGGCTCGGTTGCCGCTGGCGCAAAGGCTCAGGGCGCGTTCGGCACCGCGTACAGCTCTTGCGCCGTGGCACTCCCGTTCGCCTTTCTGATCGGTCTCGGCATGGAGCGCTTGGCGATGGCGCAGGTGGTCACAGAGTTCGTCAGCCAGCTTGGCCGAAGACCGGATGCTGATCCCCAGGCCCTGATGGCCTCGCTCCTGGGTGATCCCCTCCTGCGGATCGCATATCAACGGCCTGTGACGGGGACGTACGTTGATTCCTCAGGTGTGGCCGTAGATGAGTTTCCGGTCGACCACGCGGTCACCTGGGTAGAGCAGGATGGGCGCCGTGTCGCTGCGATCATCTACAACCAGGATCTCGCCGACCAGGAGCGGCTCGTCCAGGCGGCGGGGACGGCCGCGCTGATGAGGCTCGAGAAGGTTCGGCTGCAGGCCGAGCTCGAGGCGTCCACCGCCGAAATGGTGGCCTCGCGAGTTCGCATGACGGAGGCAGCTCACACCGAACGGCGGCGGCTCGAGCGCGACCTCCACGACGGTGTCCAGCAGCAGCTAGTGGGCATGAGAATCAAGCTCGACCTGGCTACTGAGACGATGCAGGAAAATCCCGCGCGGGCGGAGCTCGCGCTCGATGCGTTGGGGCGGGAAATGGACGCCACGCTCAAGGCGCTGCGTCTCGTCGCCCACGGCATCTATCCCGAGTTGCTTCATGACCGCGGCATCGCGGACGCGCTCCGGGCCGCTGCCCGCAACATGCCGAGGCCGGCGTCGTTTCGCGCGAGCGGGATACGGAAGGTACGACGAGGACGTGGAGCTGGCTACGTATTACTGCTGCCTTGAGGCCCTCCAGAACACGGTGAAGCACGCGGGGCCCCGGGCCGCCGCCGTTCTGCGGCTCTGGGAGGACGGATCGTCCCTCTGCTTTGAGCTCCGGGACACCGGACGAGGCTACGACGCCAGCAAACCCTCACTGGGCAGCGGGTTGATCAACATGCGTGACCGCGTCCAGACGGTCGGTGGCACGGTCGAGATCACCTCCCGCAAAGGGCGGGGAACGACGGTGCGGGGGTGCGTTCCGGTCGCCTGAACGGGTTAATCGCGAGGCCGCTTACGCGACCTCAGAAGCGATGCCCAGCTCCGCCCAATGTGGTGTTCGCCGCCGCTGGTTGACCGGCCCACACCCTTGCAGCCCACAGCCGACGGTGTGATCGTGCTGAGTTAGCTCCGGAGCGCCAACGGGGAAACATGTCCAGCGGACAACCCTCACGTAGACGCCCGGTACCCAATCGAAAGTGGTGGAGCGCATGACCGTCGTCTGGATCTTGTTGGGCATTTTGTACGTTGTGGCCTGGGTGGTTCTAGGCATGACGACGTTCCGTAAAGGGCATTACGTCATGTTCTGGGTCGGCTTTCTCTTTCCCATCCTCTGGATAGTCGGCGCGTTGATCGGACCGACCGCGAACGCTGCGGCACGCCCCTCGGGCGCCGTGTAGCCCGCCGGGCGCCACATAGCCCTTCTGCGGGGCACGACAGGGCAGGCGTTACGCCAGCCCGATGATGCCCTTGATGATCAGAAGCACGCCGACGACGGTGAATCCTCGCACCGCGAACATGTGCGCGTGCCGACTGACCCAGAGCTTTGCCCGTTCGATCGCACGAGGTGTCCATTCCGGAGCGACCAGAAAGCACGCGAGCGGAACCTCCAGCAGCCAGAGCATGACCAGGTTGAAGCCGACGACCAGCAGGACGGCCACAGCGGTCGAGTAGTTGAGTGTGTGGATCTGATGAAGGCCGGCGAGATACGAGGCGCCGGGAAGCGTGAGCAACGCCCCGATCACGAACGTGGTCCGTGGCGAGCCCTTGCTGAGGGCCTGCTGCCACTTCGGGGGACTCTTGTCAGGCTTCCGCGCTTTTCGCTCTCGCCTTCGTTCTTGCAGGCGCTCATGGCGTCCGGAGTAGACGACGTAGGCAAGCGCTAGAGCGAGCGCGCCGAGGCCGATGTCCACCGCGGGGCTCAGGGAGTGCTGCGTGGTTTTGGTGGCACTCGAGTTCGGCAGTGAGAAGACGATCACCAGCCCCAGCGTGATGCTCGTGAGGTAGGCGCCGAGCAGATAGCCGAACATCAACTTCGAGGGGCTCGGCAGGAGCAGCATGATCGTCGTCGTGGCGAGCAGCGTCGGATTCAGCGAGGCGGTCAGCGACAGAAGGATTATCCGGCCCACGGAGATCAATGACCATGGCGCCCGTCGCCGGCTTTCCCATCCTCCGAACGGGGTTAAGGACCAGCGTCCGTCGCTGGTTCACCTCGATGGGGTGATGAACTCTTCGCCCGTCCGCTCGACGATGCGCTAGGCCGTACCCCTGGCACCGACCTAGCAAAGGAACTCAGCTGATGGGCTCATACGACGTGATCGTGATTGGGAGCGGCGCCGGCGGCGGGACGCTGGTCCACGAACTGGCCCCGTCCGGCTTGCGCATACTGCTCCTCGAGCGCGGCGGCTGGCTGACGCGCGAGCCGCAGAACTGGCTGGCCGGGGACGTGTTCGTCGACACCAGCTTCTTCCCCAGCATAGGTGCCGTAAACCCGGCGCTGACGGCCATGGCCAACGGCATCCGTGTCGGCGATCACCTGCTCGCGCGCCTTAGCGCCAAGACGACTGAGCCGGAGCGCGCTCATGTCTCATAACGGCGCCAGTCGGTCGCGACGTCGGGTGGTGATCGTCGGTGGAGGATTTGGCGGCGTCGAAGCTGCGCGCAAGCTGAGGCGTGCCGAAGTCGAGGTCACGATCGTAGATCGGCGTAACCATCAACTGTTTCAGCCCCTGATCTACGGGGCGGCGGCGGGCGCGCTGTCGCCAGGCGACGTGGCATCGCCGATCCGCGCGATGCTTAAGCGCCAGGCCAACGCAAGCGTCCTGATGGCCGAGGTCACCGACTTCGATATCGGGCGGCGTCAGGTGGTTCTCGATCGCGGCGACCGCCTGGAATACGACAGCTTGATCGTGGCCTGCGGCGGCGAGACGTCGTACTTCGGTCATGACGAGTGGGCGGAGGTGAGCTGCGGGCTGAAGACCCTGGGCGATGCGGTCGATCTGCGTAATCGCATCTTCGGCGCGTTCGAGGAGGCCGAGCGAGCGGAGGATCCCGCGGCACGCGACGAGTGGCTCACATTCGTGGTCGTAGGCGGAGGTCCGACCGGAGTGGAGATCTCCGGTCAGCTCGCGATCCTCTCCCGCTACGCGATGAAACGAGACTTCAGGCGCTTCCAACCGCGCGCGGCGCGGGTGATCTTGCTCGACGCCGGCGACCGCCTGGTGTCGGCGTTCAGCGAGCGAACCTCGGCGACCGCGGCCAAGGAGCTGTCGGCCCTGGGCACCACGATCCGCGAGCGCGCCTTGGTCACAGGAATCGACTCAAGGGGCGTGGACGTGAAGGTCGGCGACGACACCGAGCGGATCGCCACCCGGACCGTCATCTGGGCGGCCGGTGTATGTGTGGCACGCGTGGCCGCGATCCTGGCGCGGGCGACCGGCGCCGGAACCGACCGCGCCGGACACATCGAGGTCAACCCGGACCTGACGCTGCCCGGCCACCCCGAGATCTCGGTGATCGGCGATGCGGCGAAGCTCGACGGAGCAGATGGCAAACCGCTGCCCGGACTGGCGACGGTGGCGATCCAACAAGGGCGTCACGTGGCAAAAGCCATCGGCAACGGCCAACCCGGAGCCTCCTCACCGTTCAAGTACTTCGACAAGGGCGCGCTGGCAGTCGTTGGTCGGGGCAAGGCGGTGTGCGAGGTACGAGGTCATCGATTGTGGGGGTTGCCTGCCTTCTTGATGTACGCCGGAGTACACCTGTTCTACCTCGGCGGCGTGGGCGGAAGGCGTCTGAGCGTGTTCATCAAGGCCGTCGGGGCGCGGTTCGGGTCCCGGGAGAGTCGGGTGATGGAAGGCGAACTCGCCAGCGTCGAGCGCCCGGCCACCGCCGATCAGCCGGTGGCGCCAGGGTAATCGCGTTCGTGGCCGCGCCACGATCTTCACCGGGCTCTACCCGCGGGTCATGGTGTCGCACCCCGTGTTCGCCAACAGCCTGACGCTTTCCAACGCCGCAGCCGGGCACTACGCGCTGAAGATAATCACGATCGTCGCCGCGATCTTCACGCCGCTGGTGGTCCTCTGCCAGGGCTGGACGTACTACGTGTTCCGTAAGCGGCTCGGGGGGGAACCGGTCGTCATGCCAGCTGCACGCTCCCGTACGTGATCAGCGCGACGCCCGCAGCGCCCGCGACTGGCGCGACAAGGACGGGCCAGCGTGTCGCGACCCACTCGCCCATCGGCGCGAGCCTGCGGCCACCTCGCTCGCCCATCACCGCGCACACGATCACGATCGCGATCAGCGGGAGGAAGTACACCAGGTTGTAGACGAGGAGCAGGAACAGCTTCCCGCCGCCCGAGGCAGAGGAGCCCGCGATCAACGCGATCGCCGCGAAGTAGGGGAACGCGGTCAGCAGCTCGAGGCCGCCAAGGCCGGCACCGAACAGCGCGGCCGAGCCGCTGCCATCGCTACGCCCTGGACTGCCCGACGGCTCGTGCACTCCGAGCGAGCGGCGCCGCCACCAGATCACGATGCCTCCACACAGGAGTATGGATCCGGCCGCGACCTCCAATGAGTACTTGACCGTGGCGCCCGGTTTCGGCAGTAGGGACAGGATCAGGTCTCCCAGCCCAATGCCGATTGCCACCCCGCCTGCAACCGTGACCACAAATGCGGCGGCCGTGAACGCCGAGGTCTGCCGCGCCGGATGGGGGCGAGCGGCGAGATAGAGCGCCGAGATGATGAGGGATGGGTTCAGCGAATCGGGAAGCGCGATCGCTGCCACCGCCACTACCAACCCCGCAGTGACGCCTCCCACCCTGGCACCCGTCCCGAAACCGAGCCGATCTCCGCTAGCCGCCTGCTACCACGAGAGCCGAATTCTCCACTGGTGATTAATCATCCAGATCGCTGAACCCTCCGCTTCACCCCGATCAGGTGATGACCCACCCGGAAGGTGCCGTGAAACTGCCCACAGTATGGCTGCAACCAAGATGCCGTGGCCTACGTGGTAGCTGTCGCGGCCGTGGACGACGGGGTCCGTCGCCTCGGACGCTGATGCTCGAATGCCCTCGCGGTGAGCTGAGCCAGCGTCCCGCCGAGCAAGGCGCCGGCCACTACGTCCCCCGGATAATGGACGCCCGTGTGGACGCGGGAATAAGCGACGAGCGCGGCGAGCGCCCGGAGCGGCCCGCCGACCATCGGGAGTGTGTCCCCAACGCCTGTCGCGAAGGCGAACGCCGCAGCCGCATGGCCGGACGGGAACGAACTGGACGCCGGCATCCGGACGCGCCTTGCGAAGGGCACGCGCCGCGCGCCCCGATCCGGACGTGCTCGCGGGCCGAGCGGCTTGGCCATCCCGTTTACGACCGCGGACGTGAGCGCTACGGAGGCGACTCCCATCTGGGCCGCGCGGCGCCCCTTTGGTCCACCGAGCAGCGCAAGCAGCGCCGCGCAGGCAATCGAAAGCCGGGAGTAGTCGGCGGCGCGAGAGAGGGCCCGCATCGCGCGGTCAAGCTCCGGAGTGGACGTACGAGCCACAGCCGCATAGATGGCGGCATCGAGACGACTGGCATCGGTGAGCCAAGCGTTCACCGGCCACCGCTTCCGCTATGACGCGTCGGCTTGCAGCCCTCGGGGCGTTGTTGTTTGCCACTGCCTCGCTCGCTCTGGCGGTGACGGGGGCGGCGTCGTCGTTTCCCAAGGGCCTGGCCGTGCTCGCGTGCCTGGCCGTTGCCGTGGTCGCCGGCTTTTATGGCCTGACACGCCGAGGATTCGCACGTGTCGCCGGGTTGGGCGCCGCGGCCCTGCTCGTGGCCGGGGCGGTCACGCTGATCGTGATCGAGCACCGGGTGCTCGACGACACATTGATCCTCCTGGGCATCTTGCTCGCCCTTGCCTGCGCCAGGACAGCGTTCGCCGTGCGGCTGGCGCTCCCGGCGGCCGCACGTCCGCGTCGCGCGGTCCTGTTTCTCAATCCCCACTCGGGGGGCGGAAAGGCGCAGCGCTTCCACCTCGCCGACGAGGCGCGCGCCAGGGGCATCGAGCCGGTCGAGCTGGGACCCGCCGACGACCTTCGCACGCTTGTGGAGGTGGCTGATCGCCCGTGGAGCCGATGCGCTCGCGATGGCCGGCGGCGACGGCTCGCAGGCGATCGTCGCCGCGGCAGCAGCCGAACGCGGCTTGCCGTATGCATGCATACCGTCCGGGACCCGGAACCACTTCGCCCTCGACCTCGGAGTCGACCGGGACGACGTGATCGGCGCACTGGACGCATTCGTCGACGGCGGCGAGCGGCATGTAGACCTGGCGCGAGTGAACGGCCGGGTGTTCGTAAACAATGTCTCGCTCGGGGTCTACGCCGAGGCAGTCCAGCGGGCCGGGTATCGGGATGCCAAGCTCCGAACGCTGCTCGAGACGACGCCGGATGCCCTCGGGGGGAACGGACACGAGCTCGATCTGCGATGGAAGGGGCCCCGGGGTCACGAGCATCGCTCCGGGGTGGTGATCCTCGTCTCCAACAATCGATACCGCCTTGGGCGGGCGCTCGGCTCGGGCACCCGTCCTCGCCTCGACGATGGGGTGGTTGGCGTCGCTGTCGTGGGACGCGGAGCCCGGAGCCGTGCGAACGGGCGCCAACCCTGGCGCGAATGGTCCAGCCCGGCATTCGAGGTGCAGTCGGGCGGACCGGTGCCGGCCGGGATCGATGGCGAGGCGGTGATGCTGGACGCCCCGCTGCGCTTCGAGATCCTGCCCGCCGCCCTGCGCGTGCGCATCGCTCGGTCGCACCCCGGGGCCGCGCCTTCCGCCGGCCATCCCGACGGCGCATGGGCCGCGCTCAGAGGGCTTGTGCGGATCGCCGCCGGTCACGCAGGGGCAGCCTAGGAACCTCGTGCTCTGCCGCATCGTCCGGATCGGATGAGGCCGGCACACGACCGTGGCCTTCACCCCGATCGGGTGAAGTCTTCGGCTGGATCTCTGGGAGGATCGCCGGTATGACGACGGTGGCGCAGAAGCGCGGTCGAGCGGGGCGGGGCTCCAACAAGCATTCGGTACTCGAGGTGCCGCACCTGACGGTCAGCGAGCGGGTGGCGCGGGGACGCGCCGCACGCGCCGAGGTCCCGCGTTCGCGGCACAGCGTGTTCGAGCCATCTCCAGCGCGTCCGGATCCGATCGACCTGCTCGAGCTCCAGGCGCAAACCCGCGTGCCCGAGTTGGTGCCGATTCGCTACGGCCGGATGCTGGTCTCGCCGTTCACGTTCTACCGCGGGGCGGCGATGATCATGGCCCAAGACCTATCGGCGACACCTCGCTCGGGGCTGAACGTTCAGTGCTGCGGGGACGCCCATCTGTCGAACTTCGGCGTGTTCGCCTCGCCTGAGCGGCAACTGGTGTTCGACCTCAACGACTTCGACGAGACGCTGCCTGGCCCCTGGGAGTGGGACATCAAGCGTCTCGCGGTCAGCATGCTGATCGGGGCACGCGACAATGGCTTCCGGGCCAAGGACCAGGATCGGATCGTGCTCGACACGGTGGAGGCATACCGGACGGCGATGGCCAGCTTCGCCGGGATGACAAACCTGGAAGTCTGGTACGCGTGCCTCGACATCGACCGGTTCCTCCGGGAGTACGGCCCTCAGTTCAAGCGAAAGATGGTCGCTCGGACGGAGAAGACCCTGGCGAAGGCCCGCACCCGGGACAGCATGTCGGCGTTCTCGAAGCTGACCGAGGTCGTGGACGGTCAGCCCAGGATCGTCGACCAGTCACCGCTGGTCGTGCCCATCGCCCAGCTGGCGTCGGGCGTGGAGAGCCGCGACCAGGTATTCGAAGGCCTGCACGACCTGCTCGGCACGTATCGCGACACGCTCGAGTTCGACCGCCGAGTGCTGCTGGAGCAGTTCGAGCTGGTCGATTTCGCGCGCAAGGTCGTGGGGGTGGGCAGCGTCGGGACGCGTGCGTGGATTGCGCTGCTCCTCGGCCGCGACGGCGAGGACCCGCTGTTCCTGCAGATGAAGGAGGCGGAGGAGTCGGTGCTCGAAGAGTTCCTGGGGCCCAGCGAATTCGCCAACCACGGCCAGCGGGTCGTCATCGGACAGCGGCTGATGCAGGCGAGCAGCGACATCTTCCTGGGCTGGGTGCACGTCGACGCTGGGGCGGATGGCCAACCACGCGACTTCTACGGCCGTCAGCTCAGGGACTGGAAGGGCTCCGCTGAGGTCGAGCAGATGGTCCCCAAGGGCATGGCCGCGTACGGGCGGCTGTGCGGATGGACGCTTGCGCGTGCACATGCTCGCAGCGGGGACCGTATCGCGATCGCGGCCTACCTAGGCAACGGGAACAGCTTCGATCGGGCGCTCGTTCGCTTCGCGCGCGCGTACGCCGACCAGAACGAGCGGGACTACAAGGAGCTGTCGGCAGCGGTCAAGGCGGGGAGGATCACCGCCGAGACGGGGCTGTGACCACGGACTAGCTGTCGTGGACGGCGCTCCCGCTGCACCTGAGCCGACGCCCGGGCAAGTCGCTTCGACGATGCGCAGCAAGCGGTATGTCGTGCTGCTCGTCGTCGCGGCTGTCGTCGGGGTGATCGTGTCGCTCGGCGCCTGGGGGTTCCTGGAACTCATCTACCAGATCCAGCGCGAGCTGTATACCCACCTCCCGCACGCGCTCGGCTACCACAACGGCCCTCCGCTGTGGTGGTCGCTACCGGTGCTGGCGGTCTCCGGAGTGATCGTCGCCCTGGCGATCACCCGCTTGCCGGGGGAGGGAGGTCACCTGCCCGCGAAGGGGCTGGCTGCCCCGGGCGGCGCACCGGATCTGCGGGTCCTTCCCGGCGTCGTCCTCGCCGGCTTGGCGTCGATCGCCATGGGCGCTGTGATCGGGCCTGAGGCTCCGCTGATCGCGATCGGCTCGGGCCTGGCAGTGCTGACGATCCGCCTCGCCCGCCGGGAGATCCCGCCGCCGGTGCTCACGGTCCTGGCAGCAGCCGGCAGCTTCGCTGCGCTGTCGTTTATCTTCGCCTCGCCGCTGATCGCCGCCGTGATCCTGATCGAGGCCGCGGGCATCGGCGGCGCGCGGTTGCCCCTGGTCCTGCTCCCTGGGATGCTGGCGGCGGGCATCGGGACGCTGGTCTCGCTCGGTATGGGCTCTTTCACCGGCTTGAGCACGAGCGCCTATGCGCTCGGCCGGCTACAGGTGCCGGCGTTCAGTCACCCGAACATCGGCCAATTCGGCTGGACGATTGCGCTCGCCGTGGCCGTCGCGATCGTCGCCCGCTTGCTGATACGAGGGGGACTGCTGACCCACCGGTTCGCGGCGCCCCGCGCGCTGCTCGCGCTGCCGGCGATCGGCCTGGTCATCAGCGGCCTGGCGATCGCCTTCTCCCAGGCGGCGGACAAGGGAGTGAACGAGGTGCTGTTCTCCGGTCAGGATTCGCTGTCGGGGCTCGTGGCGCAAGCGGGCACGTGGTCTCTGTCGGCGCTCGCGCTGCTGATCGTGTTCAAGGGACTCGCCTACGCGCTGTCGCTTGGCAGCTTCCGCGGCGGCCCCACCTTTCCCGCCGTGTTCCTCGGTGCCGCCGCCGGCCTCATGGCTTCCCACCTGCCCGACTTTCCGCTTACACCGGCGGTTGCGGTGGGGATGGCGGCCTCGATTGCGGCGGTCCTCAAGCTGCCGCTGTCGGCGGTCGTTCTCAGCACGCTGCTGACGGTCAAGGCGGGCGTGGGCGACGAGCCACTGATCATCGTCGGAGTAGTCGTCGCGTACCTAGTGGCGCTCTTGATGTCGGCGCCGTCATCCGCTGAGCAGGACGCGGCGGAGCGCGCCACGGGAGCCGCCGAGGACGCTCCCGAGATGGGTGCTCCGGCGCCAGCGCCCGAGCCGGTGGCGTAGAAACCGCGCCCGGCCGGGTGTTCACCCGCATCGGGTGATGCCAGGGTGCTGGGGCCGGTGTGCAATTCAGGCCGCACCGCAGCACAAGTGAAAGGAAAGTGATGTCCGGGGCTAACTATCAGACGATCATGCTGAGCATAGGCACGCATTCCGGTCCCGAGGAGGGGGCATGCGTGATGGAGCTGGCCTCGATGCTGGCCGGTGAGCCGTTCAGTGACCATCCTAGGTCCGTGTGCCCTGTTATCGGATGCTTCCTCAGGGCATATAACGACTCCATCGAAGACGACCAACGGCAGGACCTGTACGGCTACGCAGCAAAAGTGGTAGGAAGCAGAGCAGCGGTGGATGTGCAGTTGGCACGCGCCGAGCGACTGCGCTCATGGGCGGCCGAGCGGCCGAAGCGCCGCTGGTTGCGATTGCTCCTACCGTCCGCCATGAGGATGATCTGGTCCATGCAGGCCCCCGCGAACGAGGCGATTGGCGGGCGCGCGGTCCGCTCGATCGGCAAGCACAACGACTACTCGCATGCAGACGTCCTGGCGCTGATCGACGAGCTGCTCGAGATCGGCAGGAGCGAGCCCGACTCCGACTCGGTTTCTGACGCGCTCCCGTCACGGGTCGAAGTGGCTGTTTGACGCGCCCATCGGGTGAGTAGCCGCGTCGGGATCTTCGCACCGCTCGGCCCGTTCGCCGGCGATGGCGCCCAGCGGAGTGCGACAGTCGATCGGATTGCGGCCTCGGGCATCGATCACTTCTGCGTCGGCGACCACGTGAGCTTCTTCGTCGGCGCCGGGGCCGACGCGCTGATCAACGCGACCTCGCTGCTGACCCACTGCACGGAGCTGCCGTGTTATGTCGCGCTGTATCTGCTGCCGCTTCGTCACCCAGTGCCGGTTGCGCGCCAGCTCGCCAGCATCGCCGAGCTCGCTCCGGGAAGGCTCACCTTGGGGGTCGGGATCGGCGGCGAGGATCGGCACGAGCTGGAGATCTGTGGCGTGGACCCCGGCACGCGCGGCCGTCGAATGGACGAATGTCTTCAAATCCTCCGCGCGCTTGGGACCGGCGAGCCGGTCAGTTTCGACGGTGAGTTCTTCACTATCGAGAACGCTCTGATCCTGCCACCGCCGTCGCCACCGATTCCGCTCATCATCGGCGGACGATCGAAAGCTGCGGTGCGGCGCGCGGGAAGGTTCGGCGATGGCTGGCTGGGGATCTGGGTCTCGCCGCGACGGTTCGCCTCTGTGGTGGAGCAGATTGGCGAGGAGGCCAGCGATGCCGGCAGGGACCCGACCGAATTCGAGCACGCGATCAATGTCTGGTGCGGCTTCGGCCCCACGCGCGAGGCCGCCCGGGCCCCGCTTGCCAATTCGATGCGGAGCTTCTACCAGATGCCGTTCGAGCCCTTCGAGCGCTACTCACCGTACGGTACGCCCGAGGACGTCGCCGACTTTCTCCGCGAGTACATCGAAGTCGGCTGCTCGGTCTTCAACGTGATCCCTTGCGCTCCTGACCACGACAGCGCGGTCGGGGCGGTGGCCGAGCTGCAACATCTCCTGGCCGGCGCGCCATATAGAAGCCGATCATTGTCTGGGCGCTAGGTAGCGTCACACCAGGTTCACGATGCCTCTGGTGAGCAGCCAGATGGCGATCACGGCGGCGCCGATCACGGCCGCGCTGCGGCCGCTGCGTGCTATCCAGGCTTTGAACCGGTTGACCCTGTCTTGAGTGCCCTCGGGGGCGAACAGGTAGCCGAGCAGCGGAAGCTCGAGGAACAGCTGCTGCATCAGGCAGAAGAACACCACCAGCGCGACAGTCGCAACGGTTCCGGGGTTCAGCTTGCGGATGTGATCCAGCGCGTCGAGGTAGGAGACGCCGGGGAAGCTCAGGATGACGCCGGCGACGAACGTCAGTTTCGGGTCGCCTTTGCCGAGCAGCCTCATGGGCAGCGACTCGGTCGGCTTGCCGGCCTGCTCCCGAGCCCTCAGCTTTGCTTCCTTCTTCTCGCGTCGGCGTTCGCGAAACGGTTGGTCACGCCCGGTGTGCAGAACCCACGCGATCGCCAGAACGAGCACACCCACCACGATGTCCTCAACGGGGCTGAGCTTGTGCTTGGAAGTGCTCTCCGTGCTGGAGCCGTGCAGCGAGAACACGATCACTAGGCCGACTGTGATGCTCATCGTGTACGCGCCGAGCAGGTAGCCGAGCATCAGCCGCTTCGGATGCGGCATGAGCAGCATCACTGTCACCGCCGCCAGCAGCGTCGGATTGAGCATCGCGACAAAGGACAGAACGAAGACGGAGACGAGATCGTTAGTCACGTTGCGCTCTCCGAGCGAGACGGAGCATCGCGCCGCCGCACCACGCTGGGAAAAGCGATCGAACCAACGCGCCCGCCCGGGGTCATCACCCCAAACAGGTGAGCGTTATTCCGACGGGTCTGGGTTATCGCTCGTCTCTCTGCATCCTCCAATTCGGGTGAGGATCGAATACGGCCGCCGGCGTATCACCATGCTGGTGGGCGATAAATACGCGGCCGATTGCTGGGCCATAAGACGTCACGTCGTCCTGATCGGACTGATGGGCTGTGGGGAAGACCACTGTGGGACGTCTCCTCGCCGCGAGGGTCTGCTGGAGCTTCTGGGACAATGACGAGGCGCTAGAGGCGGCAACCGGAAGGACCGCGGCGCAGCTGCAGCAAGAGCGGGGACATGCCGCCCTCCGCGAGACCGAGGATCGGCTCTTGCGCGAAGCTCTGCGGATTCATGCCCCGACGGTATTCGCTGCGGCCGGCAGCGTCGTTCTCAACCCATCCGTAGTGAGCGGCGCTCTCGTAGTGTGGCTACGCGCGAGCGCGGCGATGGAAGAGCGGAATATCGCGCGGAGTGGCCAGGGCCACCGGCCTCTTCCGCTCGACGCTGCCGCGACCCTGAGGCGAATGAACAGCGATCGGTTGGCGCTGTACACCAGCAGCGCCGACGTCATCGTGGATGTGGGAAACGACCCCGCGTCGACCTGCGACTGCGTATTCGCAGCTGTTCGCGGATTCAGCCAAGCCGTGTGATGATCCGTGCTCAGTATCCGGTGTTGTAGGACCGATCTCGGGGCAGCTGGCCTGGCGTCGGCGCAGCGGGTGGGCGGTAGCCTGGCACCTGGCCCGCGGAAGGGGTCAGGCGCTTGGCGTCGAGCTGCTCTACGAGGAGTTCGAGCATCCTCTGCTGCAGCGTGCGAGAGCGGTCGTCGGCGTGGCTGGGGTGTGCGAGGTTGCGTTCTTCGAGCGGGTCCACGGTGAGGTCGTAGAGCTCGAACTCGTCCGGCTCGGGTTCGGTGACGGTATCGGTGTGGCGGCCGTGCAGGCGCTCGTCGCGCTCGTCGGGCACTGTCCAAAACTGCGCGTTGTCGTAGTAGCGGGAGAACTTGACGAGGTGCCGCTCGCCGTCGACGTCGATCTCGGCGATCACGGTCTGCAGATGGTTGGGTTGCTTGATCTCCGAGTAACGGTCCAGACGCCGGGCGAACCGCTGTACTGGACTTCCTGACCGCTCGGCACCCTCGCTGATCTCGTCATCGGTGGTGAACAGGATCGGCTCGGACGCCGTGGCGGGCTCGGCCGCCCGGATCGCATCGGAGAGGTCCCGTCCGACGAGCGGACGGGCGTCGGTGTGGTCGGACTGCAACCGGGTGAGCGCATCGTTGTGGTCGATGCCGGCGAGCCCGAGCAACGTCGGGATCAGGTCGGCGTGGGTGGTCGGGATCTCGAGCCCGCGGGCCGCGCCGGGCAGGAGTGGGCTCGAGACGATGAACGGCACGTGCAGCGCCTCCTCGTAGGCCACGTGCCACTTCTCATGCATCCCGCCGTGGGAGCCCTGTAGGTCTCCGTGATCAGAGCTGAAGATCACGATCGTGTTCTCGTACGCGTCGCTCTCGCGCAGGGCGTCCAGCACCCGCGTAATCTGCTCGCCGACCGCGGCCTGCACCTGGTAGTAGAACTTCAGGTGGAGCTCGTTCCATGGCTGCGGCGCGATGATCGTCCCCCACGTATCAACATAGCTCTGCTGGCAGGAGGGCTTGGTCGAAAGATCCTCGTCGTGAGTCGGCGCCTGCTCGACGTGCGGCACCTCGGACGGGTGATAGCGCAGGCCCTGCGACAGCGCGATGAGGCCGAACAACGAGTCGTCATGCGGGTTGAGAAACGAGCACACGGTCAGCCACGGCTGGTCACCGCCGTCTGCGTCCAAACGTTTGAGCAGCGCGATCGTCTCATCGGCCGTGAATGGGTCCTTCACCGTGCCCGTGTTGTGCGGCCCGAGCCCGTGCGGCTCGGGGCCCACCCACTCCGAGAACCCCCAGTCGTCGAGCAGATCAGCCTTCAAATACGCCTGGATGTTTGCCTCGATCGGCCTACCGTCATCGTCGATCGAGAGCAAGTACCCGTCGCCGTCCTCGGCGTCGAGGTGTGCGTGAGAGGCGTGCCACTTGCCCTTGAAATAGGTCCGGTAACCGCTGGCGCGGAACCAATCGCCCAGCGTCGGCACGGTGTCCGGCGCCAGCCAGAACATGTCGGCGCCGTCCGCGCTCTTCGCCAGCCCGTCGGTCTGAGTCACCCCGTGCAGCGACGGATACTGGCCGGTCAGCAGTGACGCGCGACTCGGGGCGCAGGCCGCGGCCATCGGGTAGTGATGGCGGAACGAGACGCCATTCTGCCGCAGGCGCTCCACGCCAGGCAGATGGTCACGGCGATACTGCGCCAGCTCGTCGGACTCATACGGCGGGGGGTAGCGCTGCTGATCGGTCATGATCACCAACACATTCGGGCGGCGGCTCATAGGACCCAAAGTTAGGCGCCGCCGGGAACCCGCGCGTCACCCGAATCGGATGATCTCGCCGTCACCAACGCGACCGCGAGCCCACGCCGCCGCCGGGCTTCGCGGCGACCTCCGACGCGCCGGGGGCGGTTCAAGGGGGCGACGTTCGCGTCTCCCAATGTCCAAGAGCGCGCTGCACGACGAGCGTCAGGCAACCTCCGATCAGCAGCATTGCGACGTTGATGCCCAGCACGGCCAACGCCCCGAGCGCCTTCGACGCATCTCCAACGCCCGCGGCGACGCCAAGGTACGCGGATGCTGGAATCGTGGTGACTGAGATCGCCACCCCGACAGCCGAGCTCGCTCTGGTCTCAAGCGCGAGCATCCCCGCGACTCCCGCGGCGAATGCGACGATCGGAGTCGAGATGTTGACCTCGGAGAGACCGGCGAGAAACGTTTGCTGGCCGGGCAAGAGCTGCGATGGCCCCAGGTGCAACGTATGTAGAACGAAGGTCATCACCCCCCCAACGAGGCAGGCAAAGCCCAGACCAATCAAAAGCGTCGCCACCGCCCGCGCCGCAAGTACCCAGCGGCCCAGAACGAGGGCCGTCGCCGCCGCGCAGATCGGCAACGTGTCAGGGCTGATCGCCATTGCGCCGACGACAAGTGTGGTGTTGGCATAGATCACGCCGAAGGCGGCGATGACCCCAGCAGCCGCCATGAACACCAGATATCGCGCGAACGGGCGTGCGTTGGCGCCGGCCTGGCTGAGCAAATCGGCCCACACGACGCTCGCCAGGGGGCGCTGAGCGACCGTGGGCCCGATCGAGTCCACTCGCAGCACGACAACATCCTCGGACGGCAGCCCTAGCTGCCCAATCCGTCTTAGGGCTTGGTCGACAGCATCATCGGCCAAGTCAGCAGTAACGAGCGCGTTACCCGAGCCATGGTCACCGGTCACAATCACATGACGCGAGCCGGGAATGTCATGGAGCTGATCCACGACGCCCGCGATCACCGGGGGTGCGCCAAACACGCGCAGCTGCAGCACACCCGGGTTGATACACCGGCGCCGGCGCTTGATCCTCATCCCAATCGTAGGATGCGGAACACGGGCCCAGCGCTCGCGCGACAGCGGAGCGATCCTCACGATCGGTCCCACGCCCATCCACGGCAGCGATAGCGGGCGCGGCCGTGGCGACTATCGGCGAGGCGTTGGTGAGCCACCGTATCCGCAAGGAGCAGTCTCGGCCTGGGACCTGAGCCGGAGCTCCCGCATCCGGTGCGGAGCGCTCGAACGACGCCCAGCCAGCCTCGGGGGCGGCATCCCTCATCACCTTCTGCGGACGATTCGACCGGTCCGCCAGCGGCTTGGTTACGAAGATGGTCAGAACTTGCAGGCGCGAGCCCGCCCGGATCATTCGAAAGGGATGATGCCGCGCCGAACCCGGGCTGTGACGATCACGCGGTCAGTCACGAAAGGACAAACCATGACCACTTCAGTCACGTCTCAGCCCGGCACGACAGGTGTCGAGGGGGTGGACGGCCGCGCTCAGGTCGCCGATGTGTTCGTGATCTTCGGGATCACGGGCGACCTCGCGAAGGTGATGACGTTCCATTCGCTCTATCGGCTCGAACGGCGCGGGCTGCTCGACTGCCCGATCGTGGGGGTGGCGGTCAGCGACTGGTCCGATGATGATCTACGCAGCCATGCCCGGTCGGCGATCGAGGGGTGCGGCGAGAAGATCGACGACGCAGTGTTCGATCGCTTCGCGCAACGGTTGTCGTATCTGAGCGGCGATTTCGACGACGCCGCCACCTACGAGCAGGTCGGCCGCGCGATCGGCGACGCGCGAACACCGGTGTTCTATCTCGAGATCCCGCCGTTCCTGTTCGGGCGCGTGATCAAAGGCTTGACTGAGGCCGGCCTCACAAAGAGCGGCCGCGTTGTCGTGGAGAAGCCGTTCGGCCACGATCTCGAATCGGCCCGCGAGTTGGCTGCGGAGATCCACCAATACATCGACGAGTCTCAGCTCTACCGGATCGATCACTTCCTGGGAAAGATGGGTATTGGCGAGATCCTGTATCTCCGGTTTGCGAACGCGATATTCGAGCCGATCTGGAACCGCAATAGCGTTGAGAGCGTCCAGATCACGATGGCCGAGAGCTTCGGGGTGGAAGATCGCGGTCACTTCTACGACCCGGTCGGCGCGTTGCGAGACGTGGTGGTCAATCACCTGATGCAGGTGGTGGCGGCGGCGGCGATGGAGGTTCCGTCCTCGGGTGAGGCAAATGTGCTCAAGGACGCGCTGGTGGCGGTGTACCGGGCGATACCCAAGGCCGATCCCGCCCACTACGTGCGGGGGCAATACGACGGCTACCGGGACATCGAAGGGGTGGCTCCCGACTCGACCACCGAGACGTACGCGGCGCTGCGCCTGGAGATCGATAACTGGCGCTGGTCCGGCGTCCCGTGGTTCATCCGCACCGGCAAGCGCCTCCCGGCCACCCAGACCGAGTTGCGCGTCGTCTTTCGGCGCCCGCCGCGATTGGGCTTCGTCAACTGGACGCGTGCTCCCGAGCCGAGTCAGATGGTCGTCAAGCTCGATCCGAGTACCGGCGTGCGGATGCAGGTGGACGCTCAGCGCCACGAAACGCTCGAGCCGGAGCAGATCACCATGGACATGGAGTTCGCCGGCGAGGGCGGCGAAGGCCCGACGCCTTACGAGGTCCTGCTTCACGCCGCGCTGATCGGCGACAGCAAGCGCTTCACCCGCCAAGACGCCATCGAGGAGTGCTGGCGGGTGATGCAGCCGCTGCTGGACAACCCGCCGCCGGTGCACCCGTATGCCAAAGGATCGTGGGGCCCGGAGGCTGCCGAGCAGGTGCTCGCCGGTTCCGGAAGGTGGCACGACCCTTGGAGCGCGTCATGAGCACAGCAATCAGAAACAGGCGTGCATCGAGTAAGTCCGCAGCCGGAGGGCAACCTGCCGGGCCCGTCAAGCCATCACCCCGGGGCGCTCGAGATCGTCGCCGGATTGTCCTAGCACAGCGAATATCGGAGATCGCGGGATGAGCAATTCATATGACGTAATCATTATTGGCAGCGGTGCCGGCGGCGGCACGCTGGCCCATCGCCTGGCACCGTCGGGCAAGCGGGTCCTGCTGCTCGAGCGTGGTGGTTGGCTGCCGCGGGAGCCGCAGAATTGGCTGGCGCAAAACGTATTTGTCGATAACCGCTACGTCTCGCCTGACACGTGGTACTACTCGGATGGCTCGTCGTTCGGGCCCGAGGTGCACTATTGGGTTGGGGGTGCGACCAAGCGCTACGGCGCGGCGCTGTACCGGCTGCGCCAGGAGGATTTCGGCGAGCTACACCATCACGGTGGGATCTCGCCCGCTTGGCCGATCTCCTACGAGCAGCTGGAGTCCTATTACACGCAGGCCGAGCAGCTCTACCAGGTGCACGGGGCCCGCGGCGAGGACCCGACCGAACCCCCCGCGAGCGCGCCCTACCCGTTCCCGGCCGTGAGCCACGAGCCGCGGATCCAGCAGCTCTCGGACGACCTCGCCAAGGCCGGGTTGCATCCGTTCCACGCGCCCTGCGGGATCTTGCTCGATGAGTCGAACATGCCCTACAGCAAGTGCGTTCGATGCGATAACTGCGACGGCTTCCCCTGTCTCGTGCACGCAAAGTCTGACGCCGAGGTGATCGCCGTCAGGCCGGCGATCGAACACCCGAACGTGACGCTCCAGACCGACGCGGAGGCGGTCCGGCTCAAGACAAACGAAGCCGGAACGGCGGTCACGGGCGTGGTCGTCAACCACGACGGCCAGGAGGAGACGTTCGAGGCCGACATCGTCGTTGTCTCGTGCGGCGCCGCGAACAGCGCCAAGCTGCTGCTGGCGTCCGCCACCGACAAGCACCCGCGCGGGCTCGCGAACGGCTCTGACCAGGTCGGCCGCAACTTCATGTTCCACAACAGCCAGGCGGTGCTCGCGCTCTCAAAGGAAGAGAACACCACCATCTTCCAGAAGACGTTGGGGGTCAACGATTTCTACTTCAGCGGCGGCGATGACTTCCGGTTCCCGCTGGGGAACATCCAGATGGTCGGCAAGTCCCAGGCGGCGATGTTCCGGGGCGAAAAGCCAGGCGAGACGAAGTTCGCGCCGAGCTGGACACTGCAGGATGTCGCTCGGCATGCGGTCGACTTCTGGCTGTCGACCGAGGATTTGCCGCTGCCCGAGAACCGGGTGACGCTGACCAGGGACGGCGACATCCAGATTAGCTATCAGACCAGCAACGAGGAGCCCAAGGAACGGCTGTACCACGAGCTGAAAGAGATGCTCAAGGACCTGGGCATGCACCACGGGCACCTGCTGCCGCACCACGCATATCTCAAGAATGAGATTCCGGTCGCCGGCTGTGCCCACCAGGCCGGGACGGTCAGGTTCGGAAACGATGCGAGCAGCTCCGTGCTCGACGCCGACTGCAAGGCTCATGAGGTCGACAACCTGTACGTGGTCGACACGAGCTTCTTCCCGAGCATCGGCGCCGTCAACCCGGCACTGACCGCGATGGCCAACGCCCTGCGGGTCGGCGACCACCTGCTGGAGCGGATGGGCGCTCGATCCGCCGCCGTCCCGGCGTCGGGGGTGGCGTCATGACCTCCCCGGATGGAAGGCGTCATGTCGTGATCGTCGGTGGCGGCTTTGCCGGTCTTGGCTGTGCACAGCGGTTGGCTGACCACGACAACGTCAGGGTCACGCTGCTCGACCGCAACAACTACCACCAGTTCCAGCCGCTGCTCTACCAGGTGGCTACTTCGCTGCTCGCGCCCAGCGACATCGCGCACTCGTTGCGAGAGGTGTTCGCCGGCCAGGACAACGTGGATGTGAAGCTCGCCGAGATCTCCACGGTGGACACGGCGACGAAGACCGTGCGCTCGACGGACGGGGAGGAGTGGACCGCGGACGCGCTGGTCTTGGCCGCCGGCTCGCAACCGAACTTCTTCCACACTCCCGGCGCCGCGGAGCACTCCTTCCCGCTCTACTCGCTTGACAACGCCACCAACCTGCGGTCACGGATCCTCGGCCTGTTCGAGCAGGTCGACCGGAATCCGAAGCTGGTCGAGCGAGGTGCATTGAACTTCGTGGTGGTCGGCGGCGGCCCGACGGGCGTGGAGGTTGCAGGCGCAATCGCCGACATGATCAACGAGACCGTGCCTGCCGAGTACCGCGACGTCGATGTCGGCGCCGCCCACATCTACCTGGTGGACCTCGGCGACGCGCTGCTCAAGCCGTTTTCGGAGAAGGCCCATGGTTACGTCGCCAAGGTACTGACGGATCGCAAGGTCGAGCTGCGGCTCGGCACCGGGGTCAAGGAGGTCGACACCGGCCACGCCGTGCTGTCTGACGGCGGCGTCATCGCCACCCGGTGCGTCATTTGGGGTGGCGGCATCAAGGGTGCGCCGGTGGCGGCGAACTGTGGACTCGCCGAGGGTCGGGGCGGACGCATCGACGTCCAACCAGACCTGACGCTCGCCGGCAGCCCCGGCGTGTACGCGGTCGGAGACGTCGCCAACATCGCCGGCGCGGGCGGCGAGCTTCTTCCGCAACTGGGGTCGGTCGCCCTTCAGAGCGGCCAGGCCGCGGCAAACAACATCCTCGCCGAGTTCGAAGGCAAGACGCCAGCACCATTCGCGTACCGCGACAAGGGGATCATGGCGATGATCGGACGCGGTGCGGCGATCGCGGAGGTGGGCAAGAACCATCACGAGGTACACGGACAGCTCGCGCACATGGCCTGGCTCGGCGTCCACGCCAGCCTGATGACCGGCACGCGTGACAAGCTCGAGGCGATCATCGACTGGGGCTGGGATCGCTTCTCGAAGACCGGTGGCCCGCACGTCCTCGATCGTGGCGACGCCGCCCAGATCGACTGGGAAGACGACCCCAGCGGCTGCGTCGTCTGCAGCGAGCGGGGCGAGGCCGGATGAGCCGCAACCGACCAAGGCCGTCCCATGATTCAGGCCGCGTCCACCGCGGTCGACATCTCCCGCTTTCAGTTCGCAACTACTTCGATCTACCACTTTCTGTTCGTGCCGCTCACGCTCGGCCTCGCGCCGCTCGTGGCGATCATGCAGACGCTGTGGCACCGGAAGCACGACGATGCCTGGCTGCGCTTGACGCGCTTCTTCGGCACGCTGCTTTTGATCAATTTCGCGATCGGGGTGGCTACCGGCCTGGTGCAGGAGTTCCAGTTCGGGATGAACTGGTCGGTGTACTCGAACTTCGTCGGCGGGGTGTTCGGCGCGCCGCTCGCGATCGAAGGCTTGGCGGCATTCATGGTCGAGGCCACTTTCCTGGGGCTGTGGATCTTCGGCTGGAACCACATGTCCGCCCGGCTGCACCTGGCGACGATCTGGATCGCGGCCTTGGCCACGTGGCTGTCGGCCTACATGATTCTCGTGGCCAACTCGTGGATGCAGCACCCGGTGGGCTACAAGATCGTGAACGGCAAGGCCCAGCTCACCAGCGTGGGATCGCTGCTGTCCAATCACTTCGCTCTGTTTGCGTGGGTGCATGTGATCCTGGCCGGTCTGATCTTCGGGTCGGTCGTGATGCTCGGCGTCTCCTGCTGGCACCTCCTGCGCGGGCGTAATCTCGAGCTGTTCCACCGGGCGGCGAAGCTGGCGCTGATCGTCGCGGTGCCGATGACCCTGATCCAGCTGTCGGTCGGCAACCGCTTCGGGGAGGCGGTCACCAGCGCCCAGGGAATGAAGATCGCCGCTTCTGAGGCACAGTGGAACACCTGCCAGGGGTGCGGCTTCTCGCTGTTTCAGATCGGTGGGTTCTCGGCGCAGCACCCAAATCCGAGCTTCTCGATCACGATCCCCAAGGTGCTGTCTTTCATGGCGACCGGCTCTTTCAACGGCAAGGTGCAGGGCCTCAACCAGCTCCAGGCCCAGGAACAGAAGCAGTACGGACCTGGCAACTACCAGCCACGCATCGAGCTGATGTACTGGTCGATGCGGGTGATGGCGCTTCTCGGGGTGGCGATGTTCCTGATCGCCGCCGTCGGGGCGTGGCTGTACCGCAAACAAAAGCTCCACAAGGCGCGGTGGTTCCTGTGGACCGCCGTCGTGGCGATCGCCTTCCCCTACATCGCCGCGACCTTCGGCTGGATCCTGACCGAGATGGGCCGCCAGCCGTGGATCGTGCAGAACCTGCTGAAGACCTCGCAGGCCGTCTCGCCCACCATCAGCACGGCGACGGTGGCGACGAGCCTGGGCGTGTTCGTCCTCTTTACCTCACGCTCGGCGTCGTCGACTTCCTCCTGATGCGGCGCTACGCCCGCATCGACCCGCCGGAGGTCGGCGAGGGCGGCGATCTCGGCGCCGCTGCGGGCGTGGCGGGGTCGGAACCGGCACCCAGCTACTGAGAGTGTGACATGGCTCTCCAAGTCTTCTGGTTCGTCCTGATCGCCGTCCTTTGGGGGGGCTACTTCCTGCTCGAGGGGTTCGACTTCGGCGTCGGGATGCTGCTCCCGGTCCTCCCCCGCGACGAGCGCGAACGCGGCCTCATGTTCGAGTCCATCGGGCCGGTGTGGGACGGCAACGAGGTGTGGCTGATCCTCGCCGCGACTGCTACGTTCGCCGCCTTCCCGGCCTGGTACGCGTCGCTGTTCTCGGGCTTCTACATCGCGGTCCTGCTGATCCTGGTGCTCCTGATCGTCCGAGTCGTCTCTTTTGAATGGCGCGAGAAGCGCGACGGGGCCGCGTTGGCGGACTACCTGGCTGTGGGCCAACACAATCGGGAGCATCGGCGCCACTTTCCTGTGGGGGCTGACGCTCGCGAACCTAGTCCACGGTGTGCCGCTCAACAGCTCGCACGGATTCTCGGGCGACTTCTTCGACCTGTTCAGCGGATACACGGTCGTGGCCGGGCTCGCCGTCGTGGCCCTATTCGCCGCCCACGGCGCCACCTACCTGACGTTACGAACGGTCGGCGACTTCCGCGAGCGAGCGGCAGCGATGGCCCGGAAACTGTCCATCCCCGCCGCTGGTACTCGGGATCGGGATCGTCGCCTGGACCGTCGCCGTCGCCCACAATCGCAACAGCCGCGGAGTCCTCCCGACGTCGATCCCCGCCGCGTTCACCGCGATCGCGCTGATCCTCGCGCTAGGGCTGACACGCACGCGTCGAAACGGCTGGGCGTTCATCGCCACCGCGCTCGGCGCCATCGGCTTCGTGGCGACGATCTTCACCGGCTTGTATCCGCGGGTCCTCGTCTCGCACCCCACGTTCGCCAACAGCCTCACGATCTCCAACGCCGCGGCCGGGCACTACGCGCTCAAGTTCATCACGATTGTCGCCGCGATCTTCGTTCCGCTGCTGCTTCTCTACCAAAGCTGGACCTACTACGTGTTCCGCAAGCGCCTAGGCGGAGAGCAAGTCGCCGCCCCGGGCGCGTTTCTGCGCGGCGACAGCGTTCGTCCCCCGGTTAGGTCCCGTGCGCGCCCTGGACCCGTCCCTACTACGACGGACTGCATCGGCGCGCTCCCGATTGGTAACGATCTCGGGCGCCTGGGCGGCTCGCACATTCGGACGATCCTTCCGTGATCGGCGATAAACACACGCCCGATTGGTGGGCGACCAAGCGTCACGTCGTACTTAATCGCGGGCCGGCGGACGGCTCGCGACATGCGTTCACAACCAGATCTGGAGGAAACATGACTCGCGTGACGATCCCCTGGCCGATCCGCGGTGTCCTCGGGGGCACCGCGGGAACCGCCACGATGACGCTCGCCTACGAGACCGAGCGACGGCTCCGGCACAACCATCGTGGCCAGCTCGACTACGACGACTCGCTGGTTCCCGGCAAGATCGTCGCGTCGATCATGCATCTGGGCCGGGTGAGCGACCGCGAGGACGACGAGCTCGGCCTCGCTCTGCGCTGGGGCTACGGGTCGGTCTTTGGCATCTGGCATGGATTGCTGCACCGCCGGCTCCGCGAGCCGTGGGCCAGCGCCATCTTTGGCGGCACCCTGATGAGTGCGACGCTGTCCTTGTTCCCGTTGCTGGGACGAACGCCGCCGCCTTGGCGTTGGCCGGCCGACGTGATGGCCACGGCGATCGCCACCCATGTCGCGTACGTCGTCGCGGCCGCGACGGTGGATGACGCGCTAGGTCACTAGGACGCTGGTCGCGTTGCAGCTGCGGATATTTGGATCTTCGATCGATATGGGCGAGATCGCGGCGCGGATCCGCGAGATCCCGGCTCCCGGCACGTGACCCGTAGTCAACCAGCCCGCGGAAATCCGTAAATGCCGATGTTGAAGGGAATGAGATAGTGCTCGACTTCGTATTCCGGCCGCTTCGCTCCGTCCTCGATGTGGGGGAGCGCGTGATCTCGAAGCCGCTGGAGCAACCAGAACATGAGCTGACCGTGATCGTCGACGCGGCCCATCGGGTCGCCGACTCGATCGAGCACCACGTGGAGGTGATCGAGGGCCTGGCGACCTCCGTGGAGCCGCTGAAGCAGTCCGTCAACAACCTCAACGCGACCATGATCGATCTCGTTTCGCTGATGGCCCCGATGGGCTCGGCCGAACACGGCGTCGAGCATGTCGAGCACGGGGTGAAGGACGTCGAACACGGGATGCACCGCGTCGAGCGCCTCGTCGGATTTCGGCGGCACGATCGCACCACCGAGCCGGAGACGATTCCGGCGACGCAGCCCGGGCCGGAGCAGCCCACGCGCGACGGCGCCGCGCAGCAGCCAGATGACCCCACGTAGGCGCCCTAGCCTCGATCACCCGGAACCGGTGATGGTCGGGTACAGAAGCAGCGGGAGCATCGCCGCGTGAGCATCCAGGCCGATGAGCATGTCTATGAGCCCGTTACGGTGCTGGCGGTTGACGATCAGGAGTCCTTTCGGTCTGTGCTGCGGGAACTCCTCGATGCCACCGGCGGATTCGAGTTGGTGGGCGAGGCTGCGTCAGGCGAAGCGGCGCTCGAAGCGGTGGAGAGGCTGTCGCCGTCCCTGGTGATCATGGACAAGCGAATGCCCGGAATAGGCGGGATAGAAGCTTGCCGCCTGTTGGCTGACCGCCATCCGGAGCTCGTTGTCGTGATCACGTCAGTAGAGGAGCCCGACCGCGGGACCGCGCAGTACGCTCGAGCGGCCGCTTTCCTCCGAAAGCAGGAGCTCTCTCCACGCCGGCTGGCGGAGCTGTGGCGAGAGCACCGAGCTGTGGCTTGACCGCTTTCAGCTGGGTCTATGCCCTGGGCGGGACCAGAGGAATCGTTGCGGCGACCCGCGTCCCCCGCCCCGGATCGCTGAGGACGTCGAATGCACCGCCGAGCGCCTCGACCCGATCGCGCAGACCCTCGAGGCCGGACCCGGGTGTCTCGTATGCCCCGCCGATCCCGTTATCGACGACGTCCACCTCAAGTCTGCGGCGGGAGGCGCGCACGCGCAATCGGATCGATGATGCTCGGGCGTATTTCTGTGCGTTTGCCACCGCCTCGGCCAACACGTAATACGCCGTCGCCTCCGCGCTCTGCTCAAGCCGGTACGCGGGCAGCTCGAGCGATTCGATCTCGACTCCCGAACGCTCTGCCATGCGCGCAACCGCAGCTGCAAGCCCCTGCTGCGTCAGGACCGCAGGGTGGTTGCCGTGGGCCAGGTCGCGGAGCTCATCGATCGCCAGCTCAAGCTCTGACTGCGCCGCTTCGATCAGGGCCTCGCTCTCAGCCGGTTTCTCGCGCGCCCGCTCGGCGGCGAGCCCGAGCCGTACCACGAGCCCGGTGAGGCGTTGCTGAGCTCCGTCATGGAGATTGTGCTCGAGTCGCCGTCGCTCGCTGTCGGCCGCCTCGATCACCCGTAGACGCGATGCCCGCAGACGCTCGGCCAACGTCTCACGCTCGGTCACCGCCGCGGCCAGACACAGCGTGGTAAACGACGCGACGGCAATAAACAGCTGCGTCTTCAGCACGCTGATTGCGAGCGAGTGCGCGGAGAAGGGACCGACATAGTGGGTCGTTGCCCAGACGGCGACGCCAGCGGCCACAACGACCGCGAGCGTTGCTCCCCGCTGGCGCAGACGGACGGCACTCCAGACCAGTGCCGGGAACACCAGGAAGCTGAGGGCCTCGGCCGAGACCGATTCCCCAAGCGCAGTCTTTGGGCGTCCACTGCTGAACGCCAGCGTGCTCAGTACGCCAACGCTCGCCAGCGACACGATCGCTTCGAGCGACCGCCGACGCACCAATCCCGGGTGAAGCGACCGGTACCAAGCGATGGCGAGCGTGACGACGAGCAACGCGCCCGAGAAGTCGCCGAGCCACCAGGTGCGCCAAACCTGGCCGTACGCCCGAGCGGCGATCACGTGGCCAGCGAGCAGCGACAGAGAGCCGACCGTCGCGCTGAGGGCGGTACCCGCTGCGAGCGCCACCACCGTTCGTGCGACGCTCCCCACCGTGCCAAGCGGCGTCCTCCCCCGTGTGAGACGACGCAGCAGGACGCAGGCTACGACCACCTCGAGCAGGTTCCCGGTCGTCTGGCCGAGAGCGGTGCCAAGCGGCAGTGCGGAGTAATTGTTGACCAGCAGATCGCCGATGACAACACCGGGCCAGAACTGCAGCCCGGCGAGATACAGGAATGCGATGCCGACCCCGACGGGAAGCCAGACGATCGCCGCCACCGGCCCGGAGAACTGGAGCGCGTAGCCGAGATGCGCGGCCCCGTAATAGAGGGCTACCAGCGCGCCGATGCCTCCCGCGTACCGGATGCGAGGGTCGGCCGCGGACGTCCACCACCGCGACGGGGCGAGCGTCGCCTCGTTCCATCGTCCTCCGGACGCGAGCCACGCCTCCATAACATCAGGCAGGATAATCCAATGTGTCAGCCGACCATAAGGTCGGCTCGCTAAGTCTTGCGACATCGGCGAAGCGCCGCTGAGGTCCTGTCCGCCGCATTCTGAGTCCCGCCCGCAGCGCCGGCGATCCCGCCCACGCTGACCAGGCACTCCCTGACTGAACCGCGGGCGGTGCGCAGCGTCATCGACATCACCACGTGTGCCCTTGAACTCGCGTGCGTCTGGTCTGGATGCTGCGCGAGTCATCCCGTTTGGGTGATGCAGCGGCGATTCGCTGCGGAGACCCTTTGGGAAGTGCGACGCTCGGCGGCCGCCAAAAGCAGCCTCGGTGCCACCGCTCGACGCGCTCCGGCGCACGGGGCATAAGGGAGGGGAGGGCCTCTGATGGGTCAGGCGATCGGCCAGATCCTGTCCTTTGGTGTCGGTGTCGGGCTCAGCCCGGTGCCGATCATCGCGGTGGTGTTGATGCTCGCCACCGCGAAGGGCCGCATCAACGGGCCGGTGTTCCTGATCGGGTGGATCCTCGGGATCGCGGTGCTGGGAACGATCGTCCTGCTGGTCGCCAGCGGTGGGTCCGCGAGCAATCACGGCACTCCCGCGACCTGGGTGAGCATCGTCAAGATCGTGCTCGGCCTGCTTCTGCTGTTGCTGGCCGTCCGGCAGTGGCGCGGACGGCCACGGGCCGGTGCGGAGCCCGAGCTGCCCGCGTGGATGAAGAGCGTGGATAAGTTCACTCCAGGCAGATCAGGTGCGATGGGCATCGCGCTGTCCGCCGTCAACCCCAAGAACCTGTTGCTCGTCGTGGGCGCCGGTGCGGCAATCGCCCAAACTGGCGCGAGTGCGGCGAGCCAGGCGGTCGCTCTGATCGTCTTCATCCTGATCGCCAGCCTCGGGGTCGGCGCTCCGGTCGCGATCTATTACCTCATGGGCGACCGCGCGAGCCGAATCCTGGGGACGCTGCATGACTGGTTGGCCCGCGAAAATGCCACGATCATGGCCGTCATCTGCCTGATCATCGGCGCCAAGCTGATCGGTGACGCGATCACCGCTCTGACAAGCTGATACCTGCATGCCCGATCGCGCGAGATCCATCGCGTCACCCCACGGTTCACGATCGGTCGGGAGTGAGCGCAACGGAATGCTCGACGTCTGTGGCGGGGCGTTTCGGATGGGGTCGGATCGCTTCTACCCCGAGGAGGGGCCCGCGCGCGAGGTCCAGGTCAAAGGCTTCGCGATCGACCGCGGGCCCGTCACCGTCTCCCAGTTCGCACAGTTCGTCGAGGACACCGGTTACGTGACGCTCGCCGAGCGGGCACCCGACCCGGCTCAGTACCCGGAGGCCGATCCCACGATGCTGGTCGCCGGATCGGTCGTGTTCCGGCCGACGTCCGCATCCGGTGCCGCTCCATGACCCCAGGCGATGGTGGGTATACGTCCCGGGCGCCGACTGGCGTCACCCGTGGGGGCCCGAGAGCGATAACGCCGCGCGCCACGACCACCCCGTCACGCACGTCGCCTACGAGGACGCGGAGGCGTACGCCCGATGGGCTGGCAAGGAGTTGCCGAGCGAGGCGGAGTGGGAGTACGCGGCCCGCGGCGGTCTCGACGGCGCGGTCTTCGCGTGGGGCAACGAGCTTCGACCGGACGGCGAGCTGATGGCCAACTTCTGGCAGGGAGACTTCCCGTGGCGCAACACCGGGGCCAAGGGCTGGCGCGGAACCACCCCGGTCGGCCTATTCCCCGCCAACGACTACGGGCTCTACGACGTGACCGGGAACGTCTGGGAGTGGACGTCGGACTACTACTCGCCCCGCGGCGCGGGCGCCGAGCGTCCCGCCAATGCCTGCTGTATGCCGCCCGCCAACCCGCGCGTCCAGACGCCGGACGCGAGCTATGACTTCGGCCCTCCCGGCGCGGACATCCCCCGCCGCGTGATCAAGGGCGGCTCGCACCTCTGCGCCCCGAGCTACTGCCTCCGCTACCGCCCAGCCGCCCGCCAGCCCGAAGCGATCGACACCTCCACCAGCCACATCGGCTTTCGCTGCGTAATCCGGTAACTCCCCACGAGCCTGCAGCTCTCGCTCGTGCGTGGCCTTGAACGCCAGTCAACCCCAGCCAGGCGGCTTTGCGGGTCGCAGGCACCCCGCTTCCGAACGGAGCCGCACGGCGCGAACCTGTTTTGGCTCCACGACGAACATCTCAGCGTCATAAGTCGGCGCTCGCTTCTGCGGGCAAGCGTTGCACCACAACATCGCTTGCCACCGGTCATGACCCAGAAACTGTGCAGCGACTACCCGCGAAACAGCGACTCCGCCGGTTCTGGATCGAAGCCGCACCCGTGCTCAGTATCCGGTGTTGGTGTGCACGCGCGCTCGTTCGGTGTGATGGACTCGGCCCTTCTGCTTGAGCGTCTCACACGCCGCGCGATGTCCTCGGCGAGGGCCGTGGTGAGGGAGCGCCCCAGCGTTTCCTTGACCAGCGCGCGCATGATCTTGATGTGATCGGCGTTGGGCGGGAGGGTGTAGGCGGGAACCATCCACGCGCGCTCGGAGGCGAGCTGCGCCGCGATGTCGAACTCGTCAAAGCTCTGCTCCTGCGCGAGTTGGAACGCCACCAGCGGCAGCTGCTCGGCGTCCTGGGCACCGATGATCGCGAAGTCTCCGATGGCCGCGATGTCCTCCGCGAGCTTGCGGGAATTGGCTTGCATGGTGTGCATGATGTAGCTGTAGCCGTCGCGGCCGAACCGGACGAAGTTGTAGTACTGGGCGACGACCATGGCCGAGCCTGTCGAGAAGTTCAGCGTGAACGTCGCGTCGCGCTTGCCGAGGTAGTTCTCGTAGAAGACCAGGTCCTCGGCCAGGTCGGAGTGTTCGCGGAAGATGAGCCAGCCAATACCGGGGTACACCAGCCCGTACTTGTGGCCGGAGACGTTGATGGAGCGCACCTGTTCCAGCCGGAAATCCCACTCCGAGTGCGGATACAGGAACGGCCACACGAAGCCCCCGCTCGCGCCGTCAACGTGTAATGGCACGTCGAGGCCGTGCTGGCGCTTGAGCTCGACGAGGTAATCGTTGATCCCGACGATGTCGTCGGCGTGGCCGGTGAACGTCGTGCCGAGCACGGCCGCCACGCCGATCGTGTTCTCGTCCACGTGCGGTTCGACGTCTTCCGGTCCGATCGTGTACTTGTCCGGCTTCAGCGGCACGATCCGGGGTTCAACATCGAAGTAGCGGCAGAACTTCTCCCACACGACATGCACATCGCCGCCGAACACCAGGTTCGGACGGTCGGTGGGCTTGCCGGCGGCTTCGCGCCGCTCACGCCACTTCCACTTCAGCGATAGAGCGCCGAGCATGATCGCCTCGGAGGATCCCTGCGTCCGCGCCCCAGTCGTCTCGCCTGGGGCGTGGAACAGATCCGCCAGCATCCGGATGCACCGCTGCTCGAGCTCAGCGGTGCGCGGATATTCCGCGTGATCGATGAAGTTTCGGTGGAGGTTCTCCGCGATCAGCCTCTGAGCCTCCGGCTCCATCCACGTCGTGACGAAGGTCGCCAGGTTTCGCATCGGAGACCCGTCGATGACCAGCTCCTCCCCGACCAAGCGCAACGCATCGAGCGGCGGCATCCCCACGTCTGGGAGCTTCTCGGCGGGTGCCTCCTCAAGCAGGAAGCGATTGCCATAGCGAGCCTCGAGTACGTCCGGATTTTCGCCGTCAGAAGTGGCACGCCCGGTTTGCTCTGTTTGCTGCTGCATTCCTATTCCCTTTCGGCTGCTCAAGTGGCTGGTATCGCCACGCTGTCCTGAGGCCTCTGACTGCGTTCACCATCCGTTCCCGGCAGCCGCTATCCCGCGGCAGAACGCCCGAGGCTCACCCCGAACCTAGCTCGCCCGATCGGCTACGCATCCCCCGAAGTGGGTGATGGCGCCGATCAGATCACGCGCTCGATGTCGCGATCGAGAGCGTGTTCGAGCTCGCGGAGGCGGTGGCGCCCCGGCATCTTCGCCGCCTGGCCGCTGAGCAACGTGTCGACCGCGCACGCAAGAAAGCACGCGGCCCCCAGCGCGGTATTCCAGTTGGCGGCCGCTTGATCCAGGACCGAGCCGGTCGAGGGCACGACGTACCCGGCGACGGCCGAGACGCCGAAGAAGATGCAGCCGAGCAGGTTGATCGCCGGCTGCCACCATCCGCGGCCCCCCCGCGCGGGGCGCCACCCATGACGCGGTGAGGCGCGGTACGCGATCGCGCCTGACACCAGGAAGCAGATCGACCCGCGCCAGTCAGGCCGCCATACGAGCTTGTTGTACTCGGAGCTGGTCACGGCCGTGTGCATGGCTAGGAACGTTGTGACGTTGAAGAAAAGCGTGCCGGCCGACTGGATCACGGCGGCCCACCACGCCGCGCGCCCTTCGCCAGCTGAGTGCCTCCCAGGCCACGCAACCCAGCTCTGCAGCGCTCCTCCGATCGTGAACAGGATTGAGCCGACGAAGAACGTGATCGAGTCAGCGGAATCGCCCACCAGGTTTGCGAAGCCAGGGAACGGACCGACGAAGAAGCACGTCGAGCCGAGGGCGAAGAACAACGCCATCCAGCGCTGGCGAGTCATGCGCCGGCACTCGCTTGTCGACGAACGGCTCCATCTCGGCGCCGGCACCTCGACCCGCCAGGCCTGATCGCCACTGCCATGCAAGTACTGCAGCGACCGCGCGCCTGCTCGCATCACCCAAAACAGACGAAGAAACAAGCCTGGCCCGCGGTGTCCCGTTGCCCGCATTCGCACCGCGCGGATTCACCCGATCGGGATGATGGCCCGCGGGTGGCGGCGCCCTAGCTTTGGCAACACATGCAAGAAAGCGCGAGGGCCCGGATCGAGGGGCCGGGCTTCATCGCAAGCTCAGTGGCAGACGATGTGCGCAGCACGATCATCGAGCTGGAGGGCGGATTCACGGCGAGCATCCGCGACGACGTGCGGCTGACTCGCCCGGGCGCGAGCGATCGGGAGGTCGAGCGGGCGCTGCGCCGGGCTCGGGTCTGGGAGCCGATCGCCGACGCCTTCTCGGCTAACTCCATCCATGAAGCGAGCAAGCAATGACCGCCGTCCGGGCTGCGCAAGGGACGACCTCCGAACGCCGACAGGCGCAATTCCGCTACGGCGCGGTGTTCGTACTTGTGCTCGTTCTGCTGTTGTTCGAGGTGATCGCGCCCGCCGGCCCAGGGACCCGCGCCATCGACGTCGCGCTGTCGGGGGCGGCACTCACCGTGGCGGTCGCCACCTCTCGGGCCCGGGGCCAGGTACGACGTACCCGCGCGCGAGTTGTCGCGGCCCTTGCGCTGATCTTTGTGATCTGCATCGGAAGCGGCCTGTTCGGCAGGGCGATCACGTTCCTGGTAGTGACGGCGCTCGTGGCGTTGATCCCCTTCGCGCTGGTCGGCGGGCTGCTGCGCCTCGTCCGCCAGGCCGGCGTGACGTTCCAGGTAGTGGCCGGTGCGCTCACGATCTACCTCGTCGTAGGGCTCGTGTTCGCATCGATCATCGCGTTCACCGCCGTCGTCGAGAGCGGCCCCTACTTCAAGCAGGGACTCGTGTCAACTGGCGGGGTGGTCTACTACTCGTTCACGGTTCTGACGACGACGGGGTTCGGTGACTACACCGCCGCGCAGCCGTTCGGCCATGCGCTGTCGGTGCTGGAGATGCTGACGGGGCAGCTGTACCTGGTCACGGTGATCGGAATCGTCGTCGGGAACTTCGCGGGCCGGCGGACGGCTCGCGACATGCGTTCACAACCAGATCTGGAGGAAACATGACTCGCGTGACGATCCCCTGGCCGATCCGCGGTGTCCTCGGGGGCACCGCGGGAACCGCCACGATGACGCTCGCCTATGAGACCGAGCGACGGCTCCGGCACAACCATCGTGGCCAGCTCGACTACGACGACTCGCTGGTTCCCGGCAAGATCGTCGCGTCGATCATGCATCTGGGCCGTGTGAGCGACCGCGAGGACGACGAGCTCGGTCTCGCTCTGCGCTGGGGCTACGGGTCGGTCTTTGGCATCTGGCATGGATTGCTGCACCGCCGGCTCCGCGAGCCGTGGGCCAGCGCCATCTTTGGCGGCACCCTGATGAGTGCGACGCTGTCCTTGTTCCCGTTGCTGGGACGAACGCCGCCGCCTTGGCGTTGGCCGGCCGACGTGATGGCCACGGCGATCGCCACCCATGTCGCGTACGTCGTCGCGGCCGCGACGGTGGATGACGCGCTAGGTCACTAGGACGCTGGTCGCGTTGCAGCTACGGGTATTTGGATCTTCGATCGATATGGACGAGGTCGCGGCGCGGATCCGCGAGATTCCCGGCTCCCGGCACGTGACCCGTAGTCAACCAGCCCGCGGAAATCCGTAAATGCCGATGTTGAAGGGAATGAGATAGTGCTCGACTTCGTATTCCGGCCGCTTCGCTCCGTCCTCGATGTGGGGGAGCGCGTGATCTCGAAGCCGCTGGAGCAACCAGAACATGAGCTGACCGTGATCGTCGACGCGGCCCATCGGGTCGCCGACTCGATCGAGCACCACGTGGAGGTGATCGAGGGCCTGGCGACCTCCGTGGAGCCGCTGAAGCAGTCCGTCAACAACCTCAACGCGACCATGATTGATCTCGTTTCGCTGATGGCCCCGATGGGCTCGGCCGAACACGGCGTCGAGCATGTCGAGCACGGGGTGAAGGACGTCGAACACGGGATGCACCGCGTCGAGCGCCTCGTCGGATTTCGGCGGCACGATCGCACCACCGAGCCGGAGACGATTCCGGCGACGCAGCCAGGGCCGGAGCAGCCCACGCGCGACGACGCCGCGCAACAGCCAGATGACCCCACGTAGTCTCACTGGGTTCCCACCGTGAGCGGCATATGGGGCCGGCCTGGACGACCCCGTCCGTTACAAGCACGTCGCGGGAATGGGCGGCGTCGGGCACGGCGACTGACCGCGCCGGCCGGCAGCGTTCAGAGCCGCTTTGGTTTCGTGACGGCCGCCATCCAGCGAGCTCTGGCTGGCCGCTGAACGGGTTGATGAGACTCGAGCTCCACCCTCAAGCTACGCCATGCCAGGCAACGCGGGCAATGGTGGGGGGCGAGTGCCGGAGCACGCCGCGTCAGCACAAGCCCACACGACGGGCATCTCACGGCCTCTCGGCTCCAGCCGATCGGCGCACGACCGATGTTCGCTTGCCCGGCGCTCATCACGCAATCACCTCCAGGGCGGTGGGGCTCCGCTGCCTCCGCTTCCCGTATGACCAGGCGAACAGCCACAGCGCCGCGCGTTCGTCCTCGCCCACCGGCGCCGGCTCGATCAACTCCTCGTCGACCGCGCCGAGCGTCGCGCCACCTTCGATCCACACCACGATCTGGTCACGCAGAGCGTGCAACGACATCTCCATTTAGCGCTCTAGCTCCAGACCTCAAGAAAGCCGACGACCGCGCACGGAGGGACGGGCACCGTGCGCCGGGCGGGGAAACTAACGCACCGGATAGCCTGATGTCAAGGTTGCCGAGATTTCCGGCAGCCGAGCGAGCACTCAAGTGGCTTCAGGCCTGGCGGTCAGCGGCGATCTCGTGCAACGTACCTTCGACATCGCGTAGGAAGCGGCTGACCACCGCCAATTCCTCGTCGGCCAAACCGCCCACGACAGTCGCCATCGCCGCCAGTACTGGACTGAGCGCCTGTTCGACGGCCCGCCTGCCACGTGCGGTCGGCTTCAGGACGACAAGGCGGCGGTCAGATCGAGGCCTGGTGCGAGTGATCATCCGGCTGCGCTCGAGGCGGTCTGCCAGCTCGCTGATCGAGCTCGACGTCACTCCCAGGATCCGGCGCAGCTCGGCTCCGGTCAAGCCGTCGGCCGCCACCAGCCGGACCAGCGCCTGAAAGTCGCTCTGGCTCAGGTCCGCGTGGGCGGCGAGGTCAGTCAGAACGGCCTGTACGGCCCGGGTCACACCGCGAATTTGCTCAACCAACTGAGCCTGACGAGCAGCCAAACCGTGGTCGCCGGATACCGGCGAACGCTCCTGCACGCCGGAAACCCCATCACCCAAAGTGCGACGACCATACACCAGCCTTCGCGGGTTGGCGAGCCGCCTGGACATCAGTCAGTCCGCCGGGACCGCGAGTGTTATCTGCTCGCCCTATCTACCCGTGCGGTGGGACGCCACGATCCAGGTTGCTTACCAACTGACCAGCGCTGAAGCTCTTGCCGCATTCGACACAAAGGACTAAACCTGCGACAGGAGCGGGAATGTGCCACTACCCCAATACGCGACTGAAGCCCGGCTCGATTGGCTGATCCGTAATGACGTCGCGGACGATGTCCTTGCGCAGGTTCGCTCGGCCCATCGCAGTGGGGAGCCCGGGCGGACACGAGATCCGGGCCGCCGAGTCTATGACTGCCGACAAGAGAGGTGACCCGCCGTTGCAACCCGCCTACGAGACTGGCTTCGTGCCCGATCTGCTGTCGGTCCAGGTGTCCCGAAACGACCATGAGGTCGTGCTCACGCTGGTTGGCGAGCTAGACGTCGCCACGGGCGGGCGTGTGAAAGACGCGCTGGATGAGCTCGAGCGAGTTCCTCCCGGCCGGCTGGTAATCGACCTCAGTCGGCTGTCGTTTCTCGACTCGACTGGATTGGCGATGTTCGTCGGGCTCGACAAACGTTGCCGAGAGAATGGGACCCCAACGCTGGAAATACGACCCGGTCCGCCGGCGGTGCAGCGGCTATTCGAGCTTGTGGGTGCCGCCGGTCGGCTGCCGTTTGCGACGGCGGACGGCGCCAAGACGACTGGTTGAGTAGCGCAGGGGTCGCCGCCGGTCGCACGCAGCTAGGCTGGTGCCGGTGCCATCTGCCGCAGGTCGGTTTCTCGAGCTCCATGTGCCTGGCCGACCACTGCTCATGCCAAACGCGTGGGACGTCGGATCGGCGAGAGCTTTGGCCGCGCTCGGCTTTCAGGCGCTCGCGACCACGAGTAGCGGCTTCGCCGCCACGCTAGGTCGGCTCGACGGGTCGGTGACACGCCAAGAGGCGCTAGACCATGCCGCCAATCTCGCCGCCGCGGTCGACGTTCCAGTCTCGGCGGACCTCGAGAACTGCTTCGCTGACGATCCCTCGGGGGTGGCCGAAACGATTCGCCTGGCCCGGCAAACAGGGCTCGCCGGCTGCTCGGTCGAGGACTTCACCGGCAGAGACGAGGACCCAATCTATGACTTCGAGCTAGCCGTGGAGCGGGTACGGGCCGCCGCCGAGGAAGCCCATCGGGAGCCGTTCGTGCTGACGGCCCGCGCCGAGAACCACCTCCACGGAGGCGATGACCTCCAGGACACGATCGCGCGGCTGGCCGCCTACGAGGAAGCCGGCGCCGACGTTCTGTTCGCTCCCGGGGTGCGCGCCGCCGACAGCATCAAGCGCGTGCTCGAGGTCGTCTCTCGCCCGGTCAGCGTTCTTGCTCCCGGATCACCACCCGTAGCCGAGCTGGCGGCGCTAGGGGTCAGTCGCATCTCGGTCGGAGGGTCGTTCGCGTTTGCTGCCCTGGGTGCGCTGGTTGAGGCCGGCGAGGAGCTACAAGAGCACGGGACCTACGGATTCCTCGAGCGCTCACAGAAGGGCATTCGGCTGGCGCGAGAGGCGTTTGAGGAGCGCCCCGATCACGGCGGCTGACAATTGGGCCGCGAGGCACCTCAGCCGGTAGCGTGTCCGGCATGCCAAAGGACATCTACGCCTCGATGCGTTACAAGGACGCTCGCGCCGCGATCGATTGGCTAGAGCGCACATTCGACTTCACCCGCCGGGTCGTCTACGACGGTCCCGATGGCACCGTTGCCCACGCTGAGCTTCGCTACGGCGATGGGCTCGTGATGCTCGGCTCCTGGCGGGGCGAGGATGACCATCGCCGTCCGGGACAAGGCTGGGCATATGTCGCGGTCGACGATCTCGACGAGCACTGCCGGCGCGCCACAGCCGCGGGTGCCGAAATCGTGGATGGACCGCAGCAGCAGGACTACGGTTCCTTCTACAGCGCCCGCGACCCGGAGGGCAACCTCTGGAGCTTCGGCACTTACAGACCGACCCCCTGATGGACCGCGGCCTCCGCATGCGGGGCCGCTGAGCCGGGCATCAAGGGGTAGGCTGACGCGGATGCGCAGGGTAGGTCCGCGGCCGAGATGTCGATGGCAGCTGCTAGTGCTGCCGGGCGCGGTGCTCGCCGTCCACGAGCTTCGGTATTTGCTCGCCTACGGGTCCCATGCCGGTTCTGAGCTCAGCGCCCACGGCGACCGCTATGTCGCCACCGCGGCCGTGATCACGATCGCCCTGGTCGCGCTTGCACTGACGATAGGGCTGTTGAGGCTCGTGGCAGTTGCTCGCGGTGCCAGCAAGCCGTATACGGCCGACGCGCCGTTATGGCTGTTGTGGCTCGGGCTCACGCTGGCCCTGGTCGCGGGATTCTGGGCGCTAGAGGCGCTCGAGGCTGCCTTCGAGCCGCACCACGTAGGCGGTGTCTTGGGCGCTTTTGGGAACGGGGGATGGTGGGCGCTTCCGGCGGCGGCTTTCGTCGCGGCGGTGATGGCCGTGCTTGCGCGCGGCGGCCGCGCGCTGCTGGCGATCGTGGCGCGCGGTCACCTCACCAGACGTCGCGGCGTGACCGCGAGATGGCACCCGCCCTCGCTCGCCGCAGCTCTCGTGCGGCCGCCGATGGCGAGTTGTGCTGCGGGTCGCGCTCCTCCCGCGAGGCAGCCCGTCTAATCCGACGCCCCGTAATCCATTGCGGGGCGCACCCGTTCAAGGAGTCAGACCGCTGCCGGTGGCTGAGGCGATCGCTCAGGTCGAGCGCTATCGCGCTTCCCGCCGGTCTCGCCACGACACTAGGAGCACGAGCATGCCCACGAGACGTCCGCACAGCAGAAGGCGGGTCATCCGTCGGCGACGGATGGGGGCGCTGTCGCTTGTCGCGATCGCGCTAGCGGCGGCCGTGACCGGCGCCACCGTGGCCTCGACAGATTCGGGTCACTCCGGACATGCTGCGAACGTCTCGGCACCGTCTCCCTCGCATGGATCGCCGTCAGCGCCACTGACGCTTCCGCAGCCGCAAGTCAACGTCTACTCGCACACGCTGACTGGAATGCTCAGCTCCGTCACGCGGCGCGCGCCTTACTTGGTATATGCGCCGGACTCGCAGGGCAACGGCGTGTACGTGATCGATCCGAAGACCTATCGAGTGATCCGCTATATCCAGACGGGCGCTGTGGTGCAGCACGTGGTGCCCGGCTGGGATCTGCACACCCTGTACGCCACCAACGACGTTGGCAACAGCCTGACCCCGATCGACCCCGACACCGGGCAGCGCGCCGGTGCCAACATCCCGGTAGCCGACCCTTACAACATGTACTTCACGCCCGACGGCCGGCACGCGATCGTGGTCGAGGAGCTCAGGGCGACGCTGGCCTTCCGCGACCCGCACACGTTCGCCGTGCAAAAGATGGTTCCGGTCCGCTGCTCGGGGGTCGATCACATGGACTTCTCCGCCGACGGCAGCTTCGCGCTGGCCAGCTGCGAGTTCTCGGGGCAGATGGTGCGCATCGATCTGCGCACCGAAACCCCGACCGGTTACGTGCAGGTCGGAGGCAGCCCGCAGGACGTCAAGCTCTCGCCGGACGGGCGCATCTTCTATGTGGCAAACCGTTACCTGGGCGGTGTGCAGCTGATCGATGCCCGCAGCATGCGGCTGCTGGGATTCATTCGTACCGGCTTGGATGCCCATGGGCTGTATGTGTCGCGCGACACTCGTGATCTGTACGTCACCAACCGCACGGGATCGATCTCCGTGATCGACTTCCGCTCGCGGCGGATCGTCGCGGTGTGGCACACCGGCGGCTCACCGGACATGGGCAACGTCAGCCCCGATGGGAAGGTGATGTGGGTCTCAAGCCGCTACAACTCTGCGGTGCTGGCGATCTCGACGCGCACCGGCCGGGTGCTCGCCACCATCCCGGCGGGAGTCGCGCCGCACGGAGTTTGCGTGTGGCCACAACCCGGCCGCTACTCCACGGGCCACACTGGGGTGATGCGTTGATGGCCACTGGGGCCGACGATACGATCCCGCGCCGGAGAGAACGCGACCGTCGAGTAGGCGAGATCGCGCATACGATCTCCGCATCGACTACCTAGACCTGGGAGATCGTCTTTGGTTCCTGCTTGGTCCGCTTATGCGCGGGCACGCAGCGGTCTACCGGGCCACCGGCGGGCGCCTGGGGGGCCGCCTGCCCGGGCTGCCTTCGCTCTTGCTGCTCGATCACGTCGGCGCTAGGAGCGGCAAGCTCCGCACCACGCCGTTGGTCTACATGCCCGACGGCGACCGAATGCTGATCGTGGCATCGAAGGGTGGCCATCCCCAGAATCCCGGATGGCTGCACAACCTCCGAGCCCATCCAGACACCGAGGTCCAAATCGGCCGGAGTCGAGTCAGCGTTCACGCGCGTGAGGCGGATGCCGAGGAGCGGCGGCGGCTATGGCCAAGGGCCGCCGAGTACAACCCCCATTGGGCCAGATACCGGCAGCGCACCTCCCGCGAAATCCCGCTCGTGCTTCTCGAGCCGCGCTGAGGCGGCCAGTGCCTGGCCCGGTGGGCGGTAGTCTCGTTCCGTGAGCCCCTTCGATGACGACGAGGAGGACTGGGTAGGCACTCCGCCGGAGGGGCACTATTCCCGTGACCGTGCCGATCCCGGGTTCTGGCTACGACAGCGACCCGTCAGCATCGCGGCGGCAGGGATCGTCCTTCTCATCATCATCGTGGTGATCCTCGTCGTGGTTCGCTGAGCCGGACGAGCACGTGCTCAGACCACGTAAGCGGGCGTGCCGAGCGGCGTCATGCTGTACAGCTGAATGACATCAGGGACGAGCATGCGGATACAGCCGTGCGAGGCGGCGGAGCCGATCGACCACGGCTCGTTGGTCCCATGGATTCCATCGCCCTGATCGTCGATCGCCATCCATCGGGCCACGAGCGGGTCGTCGGGCCCGGGCGGGATGACCTGGCCGGCGAGGCTGCCGGCCCACGACGAGTTGGGTACGTGCCAGGCCGGGTCGACCTGCTTATCGAGAATGTGGTGCAGCCCCGGAGGCGTCTCGAGCCCCGCCTGCCCGACCGCGATCGGATAGCTGTGGGTGAGCTTCAGGTGCTGGTAGAAGAACAGCTTGAAATTGGGCCGGTCGACCACGATGTACGTGGGGTACCGGGCGGCGAGCATCGCGATCGTCACATGGGGGCTCTGTTCGCTCACCGGGATGCCAATCTCATGTGACACAGCGGGCGTTTGCAGCGCGTGCTCGATCTCGGCACGCAGGGCTGCCGCGTCGACCGTGACGCCGCGCGCGCTCGGGACGTCGATGAGGTGGCCCGCGCCGTCCACCGAGACGGACGCGTCCCGCGGCGGGCGATTGACTGCTTGCTCGATGTGAGCGACGAAAGCGTCAACAGCGCCGTGGTTATAGGTCACGGGCATCGCGATCTGGGCGTTGACGTCCTCGCCAAAAATGCCGGTCAGAGTCCGGCCCACGAACCAGCCTCCGCGGCTCGCTGCCACGGCGGCGCTGACCGCACCGTCCACGTTCGGCCTCAGCCCCGTCTGGCCAGCGGTGAGCGTGAACGTCATCCCCCGATAGCGGACTGCGATGAGCCTTGACCGGACGTCACCGAGCTCTGCCGCTAGCCGCACCCGGGCAGCAGGCGCGTGCAGGCCACCGACGTCGACTCCACCTGCGCTGACGCCGGGCGAGATCAGATCGCCGCGGCTCTGGTCATAGAGGAAGCAGGCCAGCAAGAACGCGAGCACGACCGCGATTACGCCCGCCGGCCCAGAGTGTCCGCCGATCCCGGAAGCTGCGCAGTCGCTGCCTGTCTGATGCCTCCATCGACCTACTTATTTTGCCCGGCTTTGCGCCGAGAATTCACCTTCCACGCTTTGCCCGCAAGGCGCACCAATTCCGGGACGGCGGTCAAAAACCGTCTGCTTTTAGGTGTGACCGTTGGCGCTTCCATTCCCGCACGACGCGGTCGGGGTCCAAGGGCATCAGCATCAGCGAGGGCCCGCGGATGCCCTTCCGGTTCGCGGCGCGGATTTGCTCGTTGATCTCGGCGATCAACCGCCTTACCTCAGGCTCCGACTCCGCGCGCCAGGCGGTTTGCAGTGCGTCCTGCACCTGCTTGCGTAGAGCGATCGACGGAGACATGTAGGACAGCTCCTCGCGTCGCAGCTTTTCCTTCACCCACCAGAGCTCGTCGAATGGCTTATGCAGATCCCGCAACGGCTCGCCAGCGCCCGGCAGGTCTTCGAATTCCCCACGTTCCCGGGCTCGACGAATCTGCCTGTCGATCCAGCTCTCCCACGTAACGCCTTGTGGCTTTCGCTCCGTCATTCGTTGGCGGCCCTGGGGCCGCCGCCCTCATGCGCCGGCGCTGATCCCGTCGGCAAGTTCTTCGATATCGCGGTTGCGCGAGTTGTGCTCGATGAAATGGGTGCCAGCAATCAGCAACGCGACCGGCCACTCGACCAGCTCGGCAGCTGCCATCACCCCGATTCCGGCGTACCACGCCAAGGCGGGGGCATCCGGAAGACGGATCTTCGTGTCGGTAACTGGGAGCGTCACCGAGGGGCGACGCGCTCGCCGGACGTTGTGCTGTGTCGGGCGCTTTGGGGACATCTCGCTAGTTCGAACGCGACGATTTCAACCTCTACCCGTTCTTACTGGTCGGCACGCCGACTCTAGAGACTCGAGCAGGCACCGGAGGGGGCAAGCTGGTGCTCCGGTACGCCTGTCAGGTTCAGGTCAGCCAGACGCAGCCGCGGCGACGTTAGGCAGCTCTCCGAGCACGGCCTCCAGCGCGGCGTGGTTACTGGTCACAACCGGCAGCTCCAGGTCTTGCTCGATCCGCTCGCGCGCCTCCAGAGCGCGGAAGTTCGTGCACGAGACGAACAGCAGCTCCATCTCGGCATCCGCGAACTCATCAGACGCGAACTCGGCGATCCGCTCCGGCTCGACGGCGCCGATCTCCGCGTTGGCGGTGATACCCATCCCGCGGACGCCCGCCACGTCCAGTCCCTCCTGCTCGAGGCTCGCCCGGATCTTGTCGTTGAGCTCCTCCACATAGGGGGTGAGCACGCCCACCCGCTGCGCTCCGCGTGCGGCGATCGCCTTGCGGACCGCGGCGGCCACGCTGATCGTTCGGGCTCCCGTGCACTCGCCGATCCGGTCGATCAGCCCCTGTTCTGAGGCGTTGCCGCGCAGGGCGCCGGCGCTCGTGCACGCGAACACGACCACGTCTGGGCGCACCGTGGCCAGGTCCCTGATGGCCCCCGGCAGGTGCTCATCGAGCATCACCGCCTCCTCATCCGGGGTGACCTCATCGAGGTGCATCCGCGCCGTGTGTAGCGTGGCCGTGGCTGGAAGGTGTCGGTAGAAGTCGACCTCGGCCACCGTGTTGGACGAGGGGACGATCAGCCCGACGCGTGCGTTCATCTAAAGCGGCTTGAGCTCATCGGGTCGCGACCGGCTCACGCACCGCCGGCGGCCCCGGAGGTCGCTCCGGCCGCCGGGTCCCAATGTCCTCCGCGCCGAGTCCAGTCGTGCTGCGCACTCGCACCTGGTCGAACCTGCCCAGACCGAGCCGCTCGCGCCGGCCCAGCCAGGTTCCGATCAGGCACCCCAGGAACCCGATCGGCACCGAGACGATGGCCGGGTTGCCGAGCGGGAACGGCGCAGCCGTCTTGGGAGTCCAGACCATCGGCGAGAGGATGATCAGCACGATCGAAGAGATCAGCCCGAAAGCGATGCCGAGTACCACGCCCGCCGAGTTGAACCGGCGCCACGTGAGCGACAGCAGCAGCACCGGGAAGTTCGCCGATGCCGCCACGGCGAAGGTCATCCCCACCAGGAGCTGGACATTGAAATTCTTGCCGGCGAGGATCGCCAGCACGGCGCCGATCGCCCCGACCGCGACCACGGCCACCCGACCGGCGACGATCTCTTCGCGGTCGGTGGCCTTCCCCTTGCGCAAGACGGTGCCATACACGTCGTGAGCGGCGGCTCCCGAGGCCGCCATCAGCAAGCCCGCCACCACGGCCAGAATCGTGGTAAAGGCCACCGCGCTGATCACTGCAAAGAAGACGTCACCGCCCGCGTGACCGGGGCCGCCGCCCAGGTGCTGGGCCAGGTACGGCGCGATCAGGTTCCCGCTCTTGCCGCCAAGCTTCTCGCCGGCGGCGCCGAGAATGGCGCGGCCGCCGAGTCCGATGATCGCCACGAACACGTAGAAGACTCCGACCAGTCCCACCGTCCAGCCGATCGACCGGCGGGCGGCCCTGGCGTCGGGCACGGTCATGAACCGCATCATGATGTGGGGTAGCCCAAGCGTTCCCAGCATGAACGCCAGACCGGTGGAGATCTCATCCACGCGGTTGGGGAAGACCAGGCCCGGTCCGCCGTAGGCAGCTCCCTTGCCGGAGAGCGCGGCGGCTCGGTTGAGCAGCCTGATGGGGTCGAAGCCGAACTTGGCCAGCACCCAGATGGCCATGGTCGCCACCCCCAGCATCAACAGCGATGCCTTGATGATCTGGACCCAGGTCGTCGAGACCATGCCCCCCAGCACGACGTAGATGAGGATCGCGGCCACCGTGATCAGTACGCCGACCCAGTACGGGACGCCGAGCAGCGCCTCGATCAGCGATCCGGCCGCGACCGATTGAGCGACGACGTAGAAGGCCGCGATTGCCATCGTGGAGATGCCCGACGCGACCAGCACCCTGCCGACGGGAAGGCGCAGGCCCAGAACATCGGCCATCGTGTACCGGCCGGCGAGGCGCATCCGCTCGGCCAGCAGCACGAGCAGGGGTACGAACGACAGGAGCGCGGCGATCCCGGTTACGTAGCCGTCGAACCCGGACAGGAACATGAGTCCGACGACGCCCAGAAACGCGGCCGCCGACAGAAACTCCCCGGCGACAGCGACGCCATTCTGCCCGCCCGTGATGCCCCGGCCGGCGGACCAGAAGTCCGTCGCCGACTGGATACGGCGGGCGGCCCAGAACGTGATGCCCAGGGCAGCCGCGAGAACCGCTATGAAGACTGCCGTCGTCAGCCCGCGGGCGGGCGCGGCGGCAGCAACATTGATCGCCGAATGACTCATCGGTCCTCCTCCTCGTATCCGCTGCGCCTCAGGAAGTCCCGCGCCCGCAACTCCAGGCGCTCAGCGAAGCGAAGGTACGCCCACACCAGCACCCACGCGGTCACCGTGAGCGCCAGGATCCACACGTACGCCACGGTCAGCCCGCCGTCCACCGACTTGCTCATGAACGGCCGCGCGTAGCCGCATAGCACCAAGAACGTGCCGAAGACCGCCGCGAAGATGCTGAGCGCGACCAGCATGGCCCGGCGCCGGACAGCCTCGATTTGCCTGAACTCGGGCGATTCAGCAATCCGGTGCCATCGAGCAGTAGAACGGGTCCCCTCGCCATCCTGACCGTTACCTCTGTCCAGCATTTCCACTCCTCCTCGGATCCGTGCTACCCGAATTCGAGACTCCAAACAAGCTTTCGTTTTCGCCGGCGTGTCGCCTGCGGTAGGGTGACCGCCTTGGCCACGAGCACGCCAATGCAACTGGGGATGGTCGGCCTGGGGCGGATGGGAGCCGGTCTCGTTCGCCGCTTGACACGAGACGGCCACCGCTGTGTGGGCTACGACGTCTCCGCCGACGCGGTCAAGGCCATCGAGTCGGACGGCGCCGCCGGGGCCACGACGCTAGAGGAGTTCGCCGCCAAGCTCGAGAAGCCGCGCGCTGCCTGGGTGATGGTTCCCGCCGGCGACATCACCGATCGGACGATCTCCGCGCTTGGCCGATGTGCTCGAGCCCGGGGACACGATCATCGACGGCGGCAACACCTACTACCACGACGACCTGCGCCACGCCGCGGCCCTACGCGAAAAGGAAATCCATCACGTGGACGTCGGTACGAGCGGCGGCGTGTTTGGCCTTGAACGGGGCTTCTGCCTGATGATCGGAGGCGAGCAGGAGGCCGTCGAGCGCCTCAATCCGATCTTCGCCTCGATCGCGCCCGGCGTCGATGCGGCACCGCGGACGCCCGGGCGAACCGGGGACCCGGCGCCCGCTGAACAGGGCTACTACCACTGCGGCCCCAACGGCGCCGGCCACTTCGTGAAGATGATCCACAACGGGATCGAGTACGGCGTGATGGCCGCCTACGCGGAAGGCCTCAACATCATCAAGAACGCTGACGCCGGCCGGCGTCAGCGCGAGGCTGACGCCGAGACGGCGCCGCTTACTGATCCCGCCTACTACCAGTACGAGATCGACACCACCGAGGTAGCCGAGGTCTGGCGGCGCGGCAGCGTCATCGCATCCTGGCTTCTCGATCTCACTGCCCACGCGCTCCACGAGTCTCCGACGCTCGACGATTTCAGCGGTCGGGTGTCCGACTCGGGCGAGGGGCGGTGGACGTCGATCGCGGCGATCGACGTCGGGGTCCCGGCTCCGGTCCTCAGCACCGCCCTCTACTCGCGCTTCGCTTCGCGGGACCTCGATCAGTTCGCGAACAAGATCCTCTCAGCGATGCGCAAAGAGTTCGGCGGCCACCAGGAGAAGCCGAGCTAGAGGCTCGGCTCCCGGGCCTACCTCTTTGCGCGCTCCGCGGAGCCGCCGATGCGCGTAACGGTGGCCTTACCGGCCTCGGTGGCCGCGGTGCCCGCGAGCCGAGCTGCCGACTTGGCGCCGCTGACGGCGCTGCTCGCGGCGCGCTTGGCTTGGCGTACAGCCTGAGCGGTCGCCTGCTCGGCAGCCTGCTCCCGGCGGGTGGCGGTCGCCTTCCTGCCCGCGGTCTTCGACCTAGTGCGCTGCTGGTTTCGCTGCCGGGTCGCGGCAGCCTTCTTCGCAGCCGCCGATCGATCTGCCCTCGTTTGTGCCATTTGTCGCTCCCTTGATGTGGTCACTGTTCGAAGGGGCGTGGCTACCCATCGGCCCGGCCGATCAATCGTCTTTGTCCAGCGCCACCTCGAACCACACCCGGCTGCCGCCGAGCTGGTCCACTCCCCAGCGGACGGCCTCCTTGTCCACTAGGAATAGCCCGAAGCCGGAGCCAGTGCGCGAGGGGTCACGGGGGATAGGCTCAAAGCCGCTGCCGTTGTCGGTGACCTCGACCCGGATGACCTCCGGCTCCACGCGCGCCAGCAGGCGGACGTTGGCCGGCCCTTCCAAGTCAGGGTGGGTCACGGCGTTGGTGACGAGCTCCGACACCAGCAGCTTGACCGTTGCCGACGCCCGCTCCGGGACGTCTCGGGCCTCGCAGAACGCTGAAATAGCCGCCCTGGCGAGCGCCGGAGCGGAGTTGTTCTGCTCGACCACCAGGGTCAGCAGCGGTTTGTCCGCGCGAGGCTGTGGTCGTGCGGGCGTCGAGCTCATCCGCTCACGCTGCCGACGAAGGGCAGCGCACTATCGGCTCCCGTGGCCCGCAGGACAAGCGCCGCGCTCTCGTCCTTGGGGAGCTTCATTCTGAGCCGCCACGCCTGCTGCTGTGAGCGGTCGTTGAGCTCGATCAGGAGCCGTAGCCCCGAGGAGTCCATGAACGCCATGTCCTCCAGATCGAGCGTCAAGTCCGTTACACCGTCGTTCAGATGTTCATCCAGGTGTTGGGAGAGGGTCTGCGCGGTGGCCATGTCGAGCTCGCCGGCGATCGAAACCGTCACCCCCGAGCCGGAGCGGGCGTCCTTGATCTCGAACTTGGTTGGTCGAGCCATGAACAGTTTCAGCGCGAGCTGCCGATTGCCTCTCTCGGTCGGAGCTCCGCCTCGGTCCTGTGCGGCGTTTGGTGGCGAGATAGCCGATGTAGCGCCAATACGGCGGTGTCATCGGCGTTCGCGCCAACCTGGAAGCTACCGAGCGCCTGCGTCAATGCCTCGACCACCCCGGTGGCGGCCTGTCCTGGGCACTGCCCCAGCATCTCCGCCACCCGCTGAATGCCGTATCTGCCCCCGTCCGTCCCGACGGCATCGGTAACCCCATCGGTGAAAGCGACAAAGGTGGTGCCGGGCTCAAGCTCGATTACGCTGTCGCGCCAGTGCGCGCCGGCGAATCCTCCGAGCAGAGGCCCGTGCTCGCCGACACGTGTGATGCCGCGCGAGCCGATGGCGAACGGAAGAGGATGGCCACCGATGGACAGGATCGCTCGATCACGCTCAAGACGGAGCACCAGCGCGGTGCAGATCGAACGCGCCCGTTGCCTTTTCAAAGTGCGATCCACGTGCCTCAGCAACTCGGCGGGAGAAGAGATGAACTCTGAGGTGGCCCGCATCGTGTGGCGGACCAACGAAGTGAGAGCGGCTGCCTCCACGCCCTTTCCGGCTACGTCGCCCATGGTGATGAACCACCCGTCTGCCTCCTCCCACACATCGTAGAAGTCACCGCCCACCTCAGTGCCTGCGTACGCAGGCATGTAGGCCCCCGCGAGCTCGTATCCCGGGATCTCCGGTAGCTCCTCCGGCAGGAGGCTCTGTTGGAGCGTGTGGGCGATCTCGGATCGCTCGCTATAGAGCCTCGAGTTTTCGATCGCTACCGCGGCGCGGGCTGCGACCATCTCGGCCAGCTCGAGATCCGCCTGTTCGAGCACCCGGCCGGACTCTGCGGTCACGAGCGTCAGCGTCCCGAGAGTCTGGCTGCCGACGCGCATCGGCACGATCAGCGCGGAGCGGAAGCCTACGGCGCGGAGCAGCTCCAGATGCCGGTCGTCCACCGCGGCTTGGACGAGCATTTCGTCGTGTATCTCCGGATACAGCAACGGTTCGCCCGTGCGAACGACGAGACCCATTCCCTGTTCGGGGTCAAGGCGCTCCGGTCCGTATTGCCGGAGCTGCTCGGCCAATGCCCGCCGGCTGGGATCGACGTGGGCCACAGCCACCGACTGGCGATCTCCGTCCTGGTCAACGAGGTCCACGGCGCACCAGTCGGCTATGTCTGGCACGGCGAGCTGGGCCACGTTCTTGAGCGTCTGCTGATAATCGAGGGAGGAAGCCAAGCCGTCGGTGGCGTGGGCGAGGAATGCACCCTGCTGCTCAGCCCGCTTCTGCTCGGTGACGTCCTCGATCACCATGATCGTCGCCTCCACCTCGCCCGCCTCATCCAAGAGCGGCGCCGCCTTGAGCAGGTTCCAGCGCTGAATGCCGGTGTGGCGATTGACCGTTCGGATCAGCAGCGGTTCGGCGGCCCCCTCGCCGGCCAGCAGCCGAACCGACGGGATCTGCTCCATCGAGATCGGACGGCCGGTCTCGCTCAACACGATGTAGTCGGCCATTATCTGTTCCGGCGGCGTACGGCGAAGGTCCTCCGAGGAGTCGAAGCCCAGGTGGGCGAGCGCGGCGCGGTTGGCGTACACGAGCCGGTTGCTGCGATCCCGGATCGTCACCGGATCACTGAGCTCGCCGACGACCGTGTCAAAACGCCGCTTGGCGAGGTGCGCCGAGCGCCGGAGCTCCGCGACGAGCCTCTCGCGCTCGCGCTCTGCTGCCTGGCGCTCGCTCAAGTCCTCTACGAACGCGGTGAACGTCCAGGCCGACGCTCGCCGAATTGCCGAAACCGTGAGCTTGACCGGGAACTCAGTGCCATCCGCTCGTAGCGCGACCAGTTCGATCGGGCGCTCCAACAGCGGCCCGGTCCCGTCCGCAAGGAAGCGCTTGATCCCGTTCCGGTGCGCGGCGCGATAGCGCTCGGGGATGACCAGCTCAGCCAGCTCGCGCCCGATCGCCTCTTCGCGCGGAATGCGGAACGCCTTCTCCGCGCTGCGGTTCCAGTAGGTGACAAGCCCCTGTTCGTCCAGCGAAATGACCGCGCTGGGCGCCCGGTCGAGGATCAGCTCAGGCAATTTGCCTCCACCCGAGAGCATTATCCGGATCTGGGACGCTCGATGGGCCGCGGTTGACTAGGATCGAACAATGGCCGAACCGCGGCCGGCCGATAAGTCCATCTCAGGCGGGCGCCGGACCCAGCCACCGTTCCGCGCCGACCACGTGGGCAGCCTGCTCAGACCGCCCGAGCTGCTGCGGGCCCGGGAGGAGTTCGATCAGGGGAAGATCGACGCCCAACAGCTGCGCTCCGTCGAGGACGGCGCGATCCGCGACGTGGTCAAGATGCAGCGTGAGGTAGGGCTTCAGTCCGCCACGGACGGTGAATTCCGCCGCTCCTCCTGGCACATGGACTTCATCTACCAGCTCGGCGGGATCGAGCGGGCGCCCGGGAACCTCAAAGTGGAGTTCCGAAACGAGGAGGGGCAGATCGAGTTCACGCCCGCTGCCATCCATGTTGGCGAGAAGGTCCACCTCGAACGACCGATCTTCGCCGAGGACTTCAAGTTCCTCGAGTCGGTGGCCGACGAGCGGATCACGCCCAAGCTGACCAGCCCGTCGCCGAGCATGGTCCACTACCGGGGCGGCCGCGCCTCGGTCGACCCTGCGGTCTATCCGGACATCGAAGACTTCTGGGCGGATCTCACGGCCGCCTATCGCCGGCAGCTCAGGGCCATGGCCGAGCTGGGGTGCCGCTACTACCAGTTCGACGACACCAGCCTCGCCTACCTCAACGACCCGCGCCAGCGCGAGCAGATCGCGAGCCTGGGAGAGGACGCCGAGCACCTGCACGAGACCTACATCCGCCATCTGAACGAGGTGCTCGCAGACAGACCGGAAAACGTGGTCGTCACTACCCACATGTGCCGAGGGAACTTCCGCTCGTCGTGGGTGGCCGAGGGGGGCTACGACTTCGTCGCCGAGGCGCTGTTTGGGGACCTCAATGTAGATGGGTTCTTTCTCGAGTACGACGATCCCCGCTCCGGAAGCTTCGAGCCGCTCCGCTTCGTGCCCAAGGACAAGCTGGTGGTACTGGGGCTCGTGACGACGAAGCGGGGCGCGCTGGAGTCAAAGGATCAGCTCATGCGGCGGATCGAGGAAGCCTCCAGATACGTGCCGATCGAGCAGCTGTGCCTGTCGCCGCAATGCGGCTTCGCCTCGACCGTCGAGGGAAATGTGGTCACCTACGAGCAGGAGGTGGCGAAGCTCAGCCTGATCGTCGAGACCGCAGCCGAGGTGTGGGGCTAGCCCGCTCGGCCGTTCCGACGATCTTCTTAGACAGCCGGGCGTGAGTTTCGCGCAGCCGCCGCCATCTAAGGGGCAGGCAATCCAAAGGAGGTCCTCCACGATGAGGATTCAACGAAGCACATTGGCGGTGGCGGCGACAGTTCTGACCTTCGCCGGCGGTGGCGGAGTGGCGTGGGCCTGCGGCGCCGGTTATGCGCCCGGAGCAACCGGAACTACCGGAACGACCACGACGCAGACCACCACCACCGGGACCGGGACGACCATCACTCAGTCGCCCACCACCGGCAACAGCTCGACGAGCGCAACGTCGGCGGCCAGCAGCCACCGCCGGCGGCATCACTCCGCCCGTCGCAGCAGCCAGGGCTGACCCGCTCCACCGGCCAGTCGATCAGGGTGCTCAACCAGACTCGGTCGGATTTGACCGGGCGGGGGGAGCAAACGCTTCCCCCGCCCGGTGGCATCGCGCATAAGGGCGGTTGCTGTCGCCGTCTGCACTCCTACCTTGGTCTCACGCAGCCAGGACAGACTGGATCGCGACGCGCATGACCGGGCCGGCGAGGACAACAGAGCGGAGCCAGACTTGAATCCCATCCTGGCTCCCACATCGCGGTTGGCGAGGGCCACGATCCTTCGCACCCAGAGCGACGAGCGGCTGGCCGAGCTCGTCAGGCAGGGCTCGGCCGCTGCCTTCGAGACAATCGTGCACCGCTACCGGCGGTCGCTGCTCAGCCACTGTGCTCGCGTCCTGGGCGAGGCAGACGCTGAGGAAGCGGTCCAGGACGCGCTGGTCAATGCACACGCCGCTCTCCAGAGCGGCTCCGAGGTGCGATCACTGCGGCCTTGGCTTCACGCCGTGGCCCACAACGCCGCGGTTGGCATGCTCCGCCGTAGGGCGGCGCGGCCCGAGTGGCCGCAGGAGCGGTGCGCCTGCCGACTGCACCAACCGTCGCCGGGACCCGCCCAGGCCGAGCTTCGAGCTGTCGTCGAAGCGGTCCAATCCCTGCCTCCCCGCCAGCGCGACGCAATCGTCATGCGGGAGCTCGAGGGACGCAGCTACGAAGACATCGCGGGGCGGCTCGGGGCGAGCGACGGAGCGGTGAGGCAGCTCCTGAACCGGGCCCGTCGGGCCTTGCGGGAGAACGTAGGTGCGCTCATCCCGGCGGGGCCGCTGCTGAGGTGGGCGCTGGCTGCGGACGATGGCTCTGGGACATTGAGGGCGCTCACCCTCGCCGGCGGATCGGCCGTGGCCGCCAAGCTGACCGGAGCGGCGGTCCTCTCAGCTGTCTCCGTGGTCACGCTCTTGCCGTCGTCGCACATGCCTGCCGGCAGCGAACGCGGCAGCTCGTCCCTCGATCGTGGCGGGATCCCGGCGGACGAGCTCGGGACGGCGCCAAGTTCGAGTGCCAGACCGCTCCGAGTCGTCCTCGCGGCCCATTCGTACAGTGCCGGACACGCGGCTGCGCCCATAGCGACCTCCGGATTCCAAGCGCTCGCCGCTCGCCCGGTCCGGTCGGGGGCAACCGGCCAACCGTCGGCCAGCGTGCCAGAGACGCCCGGAGCTCAGCCCGGCGAAGCGGGCCACGGGAGCTTCGCCGAGCTCAGCAGGGCGAGCGCAGGATCTCAGGCCAGCCAGCGCCAGAGCGGATCCTCTGTGGCCTCGACAGCAGGTAGCGGACCGGCATCAAGACCTGCGAGTCAACCGGGAGGTCGCCAAGCCGGGGCCTACAACGGCGGGATGGGGTCCCCGGGCCAGCAGCCCGCGGCCCGCTAGCGTGGGCGCGGACCGCCGCCGGGCGGCGGCGTGTTGCCCGGCCCGATGCGGCTCCCCGGCTTGGGGGCGGTGGGGAGCGTATCCCCGGTGATGTCGCCCACCAGGATCCCGTCGCGGATCTGAGACATCAGGTCCCCGACGCCGCTGGGGGAGTGGGGCAGGAGGATGGTGTTCGTGTTCGAGCCCTCGCCGAGTGCCCGGATCATGTCCGTGTACTGGGTGAGCGCGACCAGCGCCATCGCCTCGCGGGGGTCGAGCCCGTGCTGGGCGATTATCTCGAGCGACTCGTGCAGGCCCTCGGCGATCGCCTTGCGCTCGGCGGCGACGCCCTCGCCCTGAAGCCGCATCGTTTCCCTCTCGCCCTCGGCCTTCTTGACCGCGAGCGTCTTCTGGGCATCGCCCTGCGCAGAGGCGGCCACCTGGTTGCGCTGCGCGGCGTTGATGTTGTTCATCGCGTCCTTGACTCTTTGGTCGGGCTCGATGTTCGTCACCAGCGCCTTGACGATCTCGTAGCCGTACTCGGCCATCTGCTTGTGCAGCGTCTCCTGAATGTGCATGGCGATCGTGTCCGCGTCGGCGTAAGCCTCGTCGAGGCCCATGCTGGGGATGTGCGAGCGCACGACGTCGAACGCGTAGGACTGCATCTGGACCTCGGGGTTGTCGAGCTTGTAGTACGCGTCCTGGACCTGCTGCGGGTCAGGCCCGACCTTGTACTGAACCGCCAGCTGGAGGTGGACGAACACGTTGTCCCTGGTCTTGGTCTCGATGTCGGCGTTGAGCTGCTCGACCTGAAGGCTCATCCTGCCCGCGACCCGCTCGACGAACGGCGTCTTGGTCTGGAGCCCCGGACCGGCGACCCGCACGAACTTGCCGAACCGTTCGACGATCCCGCGTTCCTGCTGTTCGACGGTGAAAAAGAAGAGAGGCAAGCTGACCCCGCATCGAAGTCTACTCAACCGGGAGTAACTTGATGACATGGATCTCGCCGAGTTAGTGGACCGTCGGGCGGACGAGCAGCTGCTGAGCGAGCGTGATCTGCCGCTTGCGATTGGGCGACCGGAGGCGATGCCGCCGCCCAGCAGAACGCGAGGTCGGATCGTCGCCGCCGGCGCGACCCTGACAGGGCTGACACTGCTGATCGGGATCGCGTTGATTGGGGTGGGGATCGCAGAGGCCGTGTCGAACGCGGCCGTGCTCGCGGTCGCAGTGCTCGTGGCGGGAGTGGCGTTCATCGGAACTCATTGGGGTTGGGTGCATGTCGCGGAGGTGACGGGCCAGGCGATCGAGCGCCGGCAAAACAGCCAGGTGCTCGATCGCCGGCATCGGTGGCTCGAACAGATCAAGCCCTACACGCGCTATGACGTCACGACCACGGTCGATGACGACGGCTCGATCCGGATCGCGAGGGCCCGTTACGAGCCACGCGCCAGTGGCGAGCGCGGCTTCACCTTCGATCGTCAGGTGGAGCTGGAGGAGACCTACTCGCCCGAGGAGCCGGGCGCGGCGGTGGCCGAGCGTGCCGAGCTGCTGCGCCGCCATGCAGCGGCTGACACCGAGCGCGAGCGCCAGCGCTACGAGATCGCGGCAGACGCGTACGAAACAGCGCTGCTCGACGAGGACGACGAGCAGGAGCGGCGCGCGGCAAGGCGGGCTGCTTCGGAAGCACTCTCGCAGCAGATCAACGCCAACCTGCGCGAGCCGCCGCTTATCGAATAACCAAGGCCCGGGAAGGATCTGGCCGCCGCCGCCGTCTCTGAATGAGAGATGGTAGGTCTGATCCGTCAGAGAAGAGATCCGCTTGCGCTGCCCGGCCGCACGGCTTGCGGCGGGCTGATCGATGGCAACGGCCACCAGTTATGCTCGCCCCGCCACGCGCCAAATGTCGCACACGCTCGACCCCGAGCATCTCGGCGATCACCTAGACCGCTTGTACCGTGCGGCCTGGGGACTGGCCGGATCGCGGGAGGATGCAGAGGACCTGGTCCAGGAGACGTACGCCCGCGTGCTGCGCAAGCCGCGGTTGCTGCGCTCGCAGGACGACCTTGGCTACCTGCTGAGGGTGCTGCGCAACACGTACTTCTCGAGCCAACGGGCGGCGCAGCGGCGACTGCGGCCCGATCCCTTGCCCGACGAGATGGACGTGGTCGAGGATCGCTCGGCGGTTCGTCCGCACCAGGCGCTCGAGGCCAAGGAGCTCTACGCGCTGATCGCCGAGCTTCCGGAGCCGTTCAGAGATGCGCTGGTGGCCATCGACCTGCTCGGACTGTCATATCGCGAGGCGGCGCGGGCCCTTAGGGTCCGCGAGGCGACGGTCACAACTCGGCTGCACAGGGGGCGATTGCGGTTGGCGCGCGCGATGGATGACGGGAAGGAGACGGGGTCAACAGGGGTCATCACGAATAGAGAGAAATGATCGTTAGCTTGCATCACAAACAGCCGACCGAGCGCGACCTGGCGGCACTCGCGGACGGGTCGCTCCCGCTACGGCGCCGGGCCCGGCTGGAGGGGGCGGTTGCCTCCTCGCCGCAGCTACAGGCCGACCTGGCGGCAGAGCGCCGAGCGCTCAAGGCGATCCGCAACGCCGCCGGCGAACAAGCGCCGGTGGCGTTGCGCGCCCGCCTCGAGCTGGCCCGCGATCCCGATCCCAGGTGGCGCCTGCCTCGGTTCATGACGGCGACCGCGGCCACCGCCGCCGTTGCCGTCGCCCCTTCGCTGCCGCCGTCGTGGTCACGATCGGGGGCACCGGGGCACCGACCGTGGCGAGCGCCGCGGGCCTCGGAGCCCGCACGCCGGTGTCGGTCGCCGGTGCTGCCCCCAATGACCACGGGGTAGTGCCCGGGGTGAAGGCCGCCGGCATCTCGTTCCCAGACTGGGGGCCGAGCTTCGGCTTCGAGGCCGTCGGCGTTCGTCGTGACCACCTCGGCGACCGCCTGGCCACCACCGTGTTTTACGCCCGCGGCGACCAGCAGATCGCATACACGATCATGTCCGGTCCGGCCGTGCCCGCTGGAGCCGCGCTGCGCGAGAGCGTCTGGAATGGCGTCCGTATCGGCAGCTTCCTGACCCACGGGCGCGTCGTCGTCACCTGGCTACGCGATGGGCACACGTGCGTGCTCTCCGGCGTCGGCGCTCCCTCCGCTTTGCTGGCGCGGCTGGCGGCGTGGAAGGGGGCCGACCCCTCCACCGGCGGGCCCTCGGCGGCCCCCTACAGCAGCTGAGCGCCCGGAGCTAGCTCATCTCCCCCCGCGCCACGGCGAGGCAGGCTTCGCAGCGCGGCCACGGAGGATTCCAGGGGTAGCCGGTGACGTCCTTGCCGCACAGGGCGGTGTCGGGGTCATCGTCGGCGACGAGGTGACAGAGCTCCTCGAAGCCCTCGTCGCCGATCCGCGGCACGTTGGCGCACCGGGGGTCGACATTTGGAGTCCTGACGGGCGTCGGCACGGCTCGAACATTAGAGCTCTACGCCGCCACGCTGCCCGGCTCGTAACCCGCCTCGCTGAAGCGCTCCGCCGTCCGCCGGGCCGTCGCGTCGGCCCACTGGGTGGTGGTGAGCAGGCCGAGGATCAGGATCGCGGCGCCCAGCCCGGCGATGATCCACCAGGCGGCGTGCGTAGCGGTCGCGAAGCTGGGGCCGATTGCGCCGCTGACACCCCCTCCCGCGATCGCGCCGATCACTGCCACGCCGAGCGTCATCCCCACCTGTCGAGAAGTAGAAGCGACCGCCGACGCCACGCCCGCCTGCGACGGCGGCATCCCCGAGACAGCGGTATTGGTGATCGGGGGATTGACGAGGCCAGACCCGATTCCGGCCAGGAAGTAGGCCCCGAGCAGGTAAGCGGTGGGGGTGGTCGGCGAAAGCCGGGTGAGCATCACCGCCGAGATAACCAATGCCCCGGCGGCGAACACAAGCGATGGACGCGACCCAACGCGGCCAACCAGGACCCCCGACAGCGGCGCGAACACGAGCAACATGCCGGCCATCGGCAGCATGTACAGGCCGGCGTGCAACGGCGAGAGACCGCGTACGGCCTGGAGGTAGAGGGTGTTCAAGAACAAGAAGCCCCCCAGGATCGCGAACGCCAGGACGGCGATCGCGCTCGCTCCCTGAGAAGGGAGCGCTGCGGAAAAACCGCATCTCGATCAGAGGTTCATCGCGGCGTAGCTCATAGGGCACCAGCGCGACAAAGCACACCAGCGAGCCGGCGAACAGCGCCAGAATCTCCGCCGAGGTCCAGCCCGCCTTCGGGCCCTCGATGATCGCCGAGGTGAGCGTGGCCAGCGCGGCGATCACCAGCACCTGGCCGACGGGGTCCAGACGACGGGGGTGCGCAGCGCGAGACTCGGGCACGTACACCGCGGTCAGCAGCAGCGCGAGCAGACCGATCGGCACGTTGACGAAGAACACCGCCCGCCAGCTCAAGGCGTCGACCAGTGCCCCGCCCACGACTGGTCCCAACGCCATGCTGAGCCCGAATACGCCTCCCCAGATACCGATCGCCTGGGCCCGCTCCCGCGGGTCCTCGAACACGTTACGAACGATCGACATGGCAACCGGGTTGAGCATCGAGCCGCCTATGGCCTGCACCACGCGGAACGCGACCAGCGTCCCCAGGCTGGGCGCCAGCCCGCAAAGCAGGGATCCAAGCGAGAACACGACCAGCCCCGTCCGGAAGACCCGGCGCCGTCCGATGCGGTCGGCCGTCGAGCCGGCGAGCATCAGGAGGCTGGCCAGCACCAGCGTGTAGGCGTCGATCGTCCACTGAAGTCCCGACACCGAGGCATGCAGCTCCTTGCGAATCGAGGGCAGGGCGACGTTGACGATCGTCGTGTCGAGACCCACGATCAGCAGGCTCATACAGCAGATGCCGAGGATTAGCAGCCGCCGGGGGCGGCTGATGTGAGCGTCGGTGCCCATGACGGCGATGCTACCCACGGAAAACGGGTCGGCCCCGTCGGCTGAACCTGCCAGAGTTCGCGCTCGGTTCTCTTGACCGGGACGACACAACCGACGGACGAATCGCGACGGGCCGAGGCCGAGATCGAGGCACGCAGGTGGCGGCCGCGGAAGCGGTTCGGCAAGCACGCCGACCCCGGTCACGAATTGGGCGTGATCGGCGGCCTGTCGGCCCTCAGCCTCGATGCCCTCTCGAGCGTCGCGTACGGCCCCGAGGCGGCGATCGTAGTCCTGGTCGCCGCCGGGGCCGGGGCGGTCAGCTGGGTGCTGCCCGTGATGCTCGTGATCACGGCGATCCTGCTGATCCTGATCTTCTCCTACACCCAGGTGATCGCGGCCCATCCGGAGGGCGGCGGTGCCTACGCGGTCGGCAAGGCGTACCTCGGCCGCTGGCCGGCGCTGCTCGCTGCCGGGTCGCTGGTCGTCGATTACGTGTTGACGGTGGCCGTCAGCCTCGCAGTCGGCGCCGCGAGCCTCGGCAGCATCTTCCCGTCCCTCTCCCATCATCTCTTGGCGGTCGCGCTCATCGGCCTCGCGCTGCTGACGATCGTGAACATGTTCGGGATCTCCGAGTCGGCCAAGCTCTTGATGCTGCCGGCCGCGGTGTTCGTCATCTCGACGCTGGCGGTGATCGTCGTCGGCGCCTTCCATCCCCACCCCAAGGCAGTGATCGGGACCAAGGAGGTGTTCCCCGCGACGACTGCCGTAGGTGTGTTGCTGCTTCTCAAGGCGTTCGCCAACGGCGCCACGGCGATCACCGGGGTGGAGGCAATCGCCAACAGCGTGCCCGCCTTCCGCGAACCGCGGGTGCGCAATGCTCAGCAAACCGAGCTCGTGCTCGGGGTGCTGCTGACGATCATGCTGCTCGGGCTCACGATTGTCATTCGCGCCCACCATGTCGTGCCACGCGGCGACGTGACGATCCTCGCCCAGGTGACCGCCGGCGCGTTCGGCAAGGGGGCCATGTTCTACGTCGCGAACCTGTCGACCGCGCTTGCGCTAGGCCTAGCTGCGAACACGAGCTTCGGTGGCCTGCCCGTGCTGATGAGCCTGCTGGCGAAAGACCACCGTCTGCCGCACCTGTTCTATCTCCGGGCCGAGCGGCCGGTGTACCGCTACGGGATTGTCGTGCTCGCCTTGGCCGCGGCCCTGCTGCTCGTGGCGGTCGATGCAACAGACCGAGCGGCTGATCCCGCTGTTCACGATCGGGGTGTTCATCGGCTTCACGATCAGCCAAGTCGGGCTGGTCCGCCACTGGATCACGGCTCGACCGGGGAGGTGGCGCTGGCGCGCGGCGCTCAATGGGTTGGGCGCGACGCTCACCGCGATGGCCGTGGTCGTCGCGCTGCTGACCAAGTTCACCCACGGGGCGTGGGTCGTGGCGGTCGCGATCCCATCGTTGATGGTGCTGTTTGCCCGCACCGAGGGCTATTACGCCAGGGTGGCCTCGGAGTTGCGCCTGGGCAAGACGCCACCGGCCCCCCGCAAGCGGCAGAGCATCGTGATCGTTCCGACCACCATGGTCAACTTTCTGACCATGAAAGCGCTGAGCGCGGCGCTGTCGATGGGGGAGACCGTAGTCGCGGTGGCGGTGGCCGGCGACGAGGAGGAGTCCGAGCAGATCAGGCGCGGCTGGGACGACTGGAGGTCCGGCGTGCCGATCGAGGTGCTGCTGGATCCCCACCGGTCGCTGACCCGCACTGTGCTCCGTTACATCAAATCGGTGGAGAACGAGGACGCGGCCATCACCGTGCTGATCCCGGAGGTCATCCCCTCAAAGCGCCGGCACGAGATCCTCCACAACCAACGGGGGCGGATCCTGGAGGCTGTGCTCAAGGCACGCACGGACGTGGTTGTGGCCACGCTGCCGTTCCACATCCACGACTAGGGCTGGCGACCGCTGCTCTCTACCGCTGTACGCGCGTCCCGAGCTGCTGGGTGGAATGGAAGATCTGGGAGACGACCGAGAAGGCCGGCTTCAGGCCGCCGTAGAGATCGACCAGTCCCTTGCCGTTGATGTTCGTGTTCGGATAGGGATTGGCGCCGTTGTAGCCCGGATAGGCCGCGAAGTCCTGGAGGGTCTGGACCATGGCCCCCGCGAGCCAGGGCTTGGAGTCGATCACGCCGAGGTGGTAGGCGAGCATGTTGGACTGGAACTGATAGCTCCCGTACTCCTCGACCGGGTCCGCCGCGGTTGCCGTCGAACCCGAACTCGGTCACGAACAGGGCCTTCTTCGGATAGCAGGCGTGGAAGGAGTCGAGGAACGGGCTGAGCTGGGCCCGGTCGTCGGTGGTGCCACCGCCCTCGTCGAACAGGCCGAAGTACTCGTTGCCCCCGATCACGTCGAGCGGGCGGTAGGCCGAGGAGCAGGGCTCGCCGCCCCAGGTGGGAATCGCGATGCCGACCGGGCGCGTGGGGTCGAGGCGGTGGACCAGCTTCGTGGCCGTCGCGATATAGCGTCCCTCCGCGCCGGTTGGCGGCGTGGGCAGCTCGTTGCCGATGCTCCACAACAGGATCGAGGGATGGTTTTGGTTCTCGAGCACGTTCTTGCTCAGGAGCTGGCGTGCTTGGGCCTGAGTTGAGGGCTGGCGCAGGATCGCGTCAGGGATCCCGAAGGCCGGAACTTCCGACCAGATCAGGATCCCGTAGCGGTCGGCCAGCTCCTCCATCAGCGGGCCGACCGGGTAATGGGAGCGGATGATGGTCGCCCCCAGCTGACGCGCCCAGCCGATCAGTGCCTGCGTCTGCCCGGGGCTCAGTGCCCCGCCGGAGTCGACGTTCTGCTCTTGCATGTCGACGCCGCGCGCGTGAAGCACGCGGCCGTTCAGAAGCAGGCGACCGTTCTTGACCGTGACGCTGCGGATGCCCGAGTAGTCCAGGTAGCCGCCCAGCGGGCGCCCGCGAGCATCGGTCAGCGTCAAGCTCGCCTTGTACAGCGCCGGGTTGGCGGGAGACCAAAGCCGCGGGCGGGCGATGTGGGCGGTGGCGCGCACGGTCGAGGTGGCGTGTGGCCCGATCGTCACTCGCTTGAAGCCGATTATCACCCGCCCGTAGGAGCCGCTCAGCTGCACGGTCTGAGGGGCGCCCGTCACGTTGTGCAGGAGCGCCTGCTCGGAGATGGTCGCCGCGCAGCCCGGGCACGGCAGAAGCGGCCTGATCTGCACCTGCTGGAGATCGACCTTGGCCACCGCCCTCAGGTAGACCTCGCGCAGGATGCCGCCGAAATTCCACCAGTTGCTGCCCGGTCCAGGCGGCAACGAGTTGGCGGTGGTTCGGTCATCGACACGGACGACAAGCGTGTTGACGCCGCCGTGGAGGCCGGTCAGGTTGACCTCCCACGGCAGAAAGGCGCCGCCGTGGGTGGCGATCTGGCGTCCGTTAAGCCAGACGGTGGCGTAGTAGTTGACGGACTCGAATCGCAGGACCCAGCGCTGGAAGGCCGCCGGGACATAGCCGGGGAACGCGCCCGTCGGCAGCGTGAAGTCCCGGCGGTACCAGCCCACGTAGCCGTACCAGCTCAGGTCGGAGAGATCGCCGGCGTTGTAGGCGTTGGGCACGGAGACCGGCGTCCAGCCGTCGGTCGAGGAGGTCGGCTGCCACCAGCCCTGCGCCAGGCCGACGTTCCCCTGGTCCGCGCGGTACAACCACGTCCCTCCGAGCAGGAACCGGTCCGTTTGGCCGTCGGTGGCCACAACCGACCGCGTCGGCGCGGTGGGCTGATAGCCGGGAGGCTGGGCGCGCGCGGTGGCCGCGCTGACGAGCACGAGCAGGAAAGCTAGAGAGAAGACCGGCCGAGCGCGCAAAGCTAGGGATTGGTAAACACGTGGGGGAGGGCAGAGTTGCGGCGTCGAGTGAAGCGCGCATGCCTGGCCATTCGGCACGCGGAGGTGGGAAGCGGCCATCATGCTGCCATGCGATGAAGGCGATCCCGCAGGCAAGCGTAATCGTCCCTGCCCGCAACGCGCAGGAGACGCTGCCCCGCACGCTCGTAGCGCTCGCCGACCAAGAGCTCGACATCGACTACGAGGTGATCGTTGTCGACGACGGCTCGACGGATCGGACCGCCGCGGCCGCGCGCGGCGCTCCCGGCCCCGTGCGCGTGATGACCCAGGCCCCGTCGGGTCCGGCCGCCGCCCGCAATCTTGGTGCGGCCCACTCCCGCGGCGTTGCCCTCGCGTTCTGTGACGCGGACGTATACCCGACTCGCGGTTGGCTGCGGGCGGGCGTGCAGGCCCTCGCGACCGCCGACCTCGTGCAGGGCATGGTGGTACCCGATCCGCTCACGCCGATCGGTCCATTCGACAGAACGATCTGGGTCATGTCAGCGGCGGGGCTCTGGGAAGCGGCCAACCTCTTCGTCACGAGAGAGCTGTTTGAGCGGATCGGGGGGTTCGACGACGGAATCAGGCCGCCGACGGGCAAGCCGCTGGCTGAGGACGTCTTGTTCGGACAGAGGGCGGCCGAGCTCGATGCGCGGTCGGTCTTCTGTCCAGGGGCGCTCGCGCACCACGCCGTATTCGAGCGCGATTGGCGCGCGTACGCCGGGGAACGATGGCGGCGGCGGTACTTTCCGGCGATCGCGCGGGCCGCGCCCGGGCTCCGCAGGAGCTTCTTCTACCGTCGCTGGTTCCTTGACGCGCGCAGCGCGCGCTTCGACCTCGCGCTGGCCGGAGGCATCGCCGCGTTCGCCTCAGGCTCGCCGGCGCCGCTGCTCGCGGCGGCACCATACCTGCGTGTACTACGCGCACACGCACAGCGCGGCCAGACGGCCGGGCGCTCGCGCCTCACGGTCGCGCTGGTGGACGTGGCAGCCGACCTCGTCAGCCTCGGGGCGTTGCTGCACGGCAGCGTGCGCTACCGGGCAGCCGTACTCTGAGGGGCAGGACCACAAGGCCGTATGCTCGCGCGTCGATGCTCCAGTCAAGCGCCCGTCTGATCGGCGAACGGGTAGGCGCGGATGGGCTCGTGCTCGATGTCGGCGGGGGAGCGCGGCCCTTTCCCCGTGCCGACTGGGTGATCGACATCCTGCCTTACGACGCTCGCGGCACGCTCGGTTGGGACGGAGATCCGCGCGCTGAGCGTTTCGGGCCAAGCTCGTGGGTGTGCCGCGACATCTGTGACAGACAGCCGTGGCCGTTCGCCGATAGGCAGTTCGACTTCGCGGTCTGCTCGCACACCCTCGAGGACGTTCGCGACCCGGTGTGGGTCGCCAGCGAGCTGCAGCGGGTTGCTGCCGAGGGTTACATCGAGGTCCCCTCGCTCCGCGAGGAGCTCACGTACGGTATCCACGGTCCGTGGGTGGGCTGGTCGCACCATCGCTGGCTGGTGATCGTCGAGGAGAGGAGCATCGAGTTTCTGTTTAAGCACCACGTCGTGAACCGCCACGGCAGTCACCTGCCCGCGGGATCGGCGGCCGGCCTGACACCCGAGCAGCGCGTCCAGACGCTGTGGTGGGAGGGCCATTTCGACGTGCGCGAGTGGCTGGCGTCAAGCGCGCAGGAGCTGGATGGTTTTCTAGAGCACTTCGTTGCCGGCACAGAGCACTCGTCCCGTCGCAAACTCCATCGCGGGCTCAGGCACTGGATCCGCCGCTCCTGACGTGCGTCCGAACGGATGGACCGTGCGAACCAGCTCCGAGCAGCTCCCGATACAGCGCTAGGTACCGCTCCACGCAGCGTTCTACCGAAAACTCCGCTGCGCGGGCGCGGCAGGCGGCGTCGGTGGCGGGATCGTCACTTAGCGTGAAGGCGTCAAGCAGCGCGTCGGCGAGCGACTCGGGCTCGAGCGTCCCAAACAGGCGACCGATCTGGGGCCGGTCGATGATCTCTGGGACCGCGCTGTGGGCATAGCCGACGACCGGTGCTCCACACGCCAGCGCCTCGACCAGCACGAGCCCGAAAGCCTCGTTGACGGACGGCAGCGCGACTACCCAGGCCTCCGAGTACGCGCGCGCCAGCTCCGTGGTCTGGTCGAGGTTCCGCCACTCGACTCCCGGGGCGCCGAGGGTCCCGAGGGCCTTGGAGGCGACCGCGCGATTGCGGGGTTGGGACAGGACGAGGCGGGCGTCGGATCGCTTTCGCCGGATCAGGCCGAACGCATCGAGCAGCAACCGCACGTTCTTGCGTTCCACCTCCGGTGCCGCGCTGCACACGATGGTAGGCCGGTCACTGCGGGCCGCGAGCCGCGTGAACACAGTCAGGTTTACGCCGGGCGGGATGACCCGGGCCTCGCAGCCGAGCGACGAGCGAAAATGCCGTGCGGCATGGTGTGAGAGTGCAACTACGGCGTCGCACCCCGCCACCGCACGGCGGGTGACCGCTTCACGCCAGCGGGCCGCGCGCAGCCAGCCAGCATCGGGAATGCCCATGTAGGACAGTACCGCTGGCCGGCCGGTTCTCGCCCGCCAGCGCGCCGCCGCGAGCCCGTCGGCCTGATACACGGGATGGGCGATGTCGTGAGAGCCGGCGCGCAGCGCGACGTAGCTCAACGGCACGTGTGTGAGGTAGTCCTCGAAGCCTGCGCGCAATAGCGGCCATTGCGGAGGTCGGGGTAGTCGCAGCACAGGCAGGCCCTCCTCGGCGCGGCGGCTTGGCCATCCTGGATGGCTCGTGATCACCATCGGCTCCTGCCCCCGCGCCAGAAGCCCGGTTGCCAGCTCGTGCGTGAATCGCTCCGTGCCGCGGCGGACCTCTGGCCAGTAGCAGGGGCTTAGCAGAGCGACCCGCAACGGCCGCGCGGCATCAGCGCTGGCCGGTCTCAAATTGGCTGACACCGCGATCAGACGCCGAACTGGACGCGGTCCCCCAGCGTCCCAACTGGCGCCTGCCCGCGCCGCAAGTACCCGACGATTTCGCGCAGCAGCGCGCGCTCGAACAACCACGTCGCCGCCAGTGTCACGATCACATACACGGCGAGCTCAGCGATTGCCCCGCCTAAGGTCGTCGGCGCTCCCGTCGCTAGACGCAGCCCGAGCGTGCAGGCCGCCGCGGGGACGGTCGGGGCGATCGCCCGGAGCATGTGAAGCCACATGCGGAAGCCTGGGAACAGCCGCCCAAGGTAGTACGCGCGCGCGATCAGACCGACGACGGTCATGATCAGCATCGCGAAGCCGATGCCGGGGAGGCCTTCAATCGTCGTCAGTGGGATCGCGGTTGCAACCAAGGTGAGCATCAGAGCGACATTCACAGTGGCGAGCGGACGCGGGTTCCCGCGGGCTTTGTAGTAATCGGTCCAGTTAAAGCCGATCTGGTGTAACGCGGCAGTCAGCCCGAAGATCTGGATCAGCCCGACCGCCGCCCGCCAGCGCTCGCCGATCACGAACCGGACAAGCTGCGGCGCGAACAGGGCGATGCCGACCCCAAACGGCATCCCCCACATCAGCGCCAGCCGATTCGACTTGACGAATGTCTCGTGCAGTAGCGCGGTGCGTTCCTGCACGGCGCAGATCGCGGGGTAGAGTGTGCCGCTGACGATCACGTCAATTCCATCGGTGTAGTTGACGATCTGGGAGGCGAGCGCAACCGCGCCGACGGCAGCGAGCCCAAGCACCGTGTTGACGATCAACAGCGATCCTTGGGCGATCCCGATCGCGGCGGCGCCGGCGATCGCGATGGGCCAGCTGAACGAGAAGTACTCGCTGAGCGCGCGGCGGTCGAAGCGCCACGCGAGCGGATACGGCGAGCAGCGCACGGTGATCAGCGCGCCTGCGACCGAGCCGATCAGCGCTCCCAGCACTAGGCTCCAGTAGCCGGTGCCCGCGACCGCCAGCGCGACCGTGGCAACAAAGGTGACGACCGGGTTGACCGCTTGAAGCAGCCGCTGGGGGACGAAGTCCATGTTCCGGTAGAAGATCCACTGAGGCGCCTGCAGGGCGACCGAGGGAACCAGCACGAGCGCCAGCACGAGGCCTGGTGCGAGGATTCGCCACTGTCCGTAGATGAGCGCCAGCACGGGCAGCGCGACCGTCATCAGTGCCGCCAGACCCATCGTGAGGATCAGCTCGAATGTGAATGCCCTCTGGAACGCCTCCTCCTGGTCGCCGTGGGACTGCTGCACGTACTTCTCGCCGACCGCGCTTCCCTTCAGCCACTGCAACGTCCCGAGACCGACGATCAGGATGCCCCAGATCCCATAGTCGCGGCGGGTCAAGAACGCGGCCACGACGAACCCCTGGACGAACGTGAGCGAGGCCAGCGCAACCTGGAAGCCGCTGTTGATCAGCGTTCCCCGCGCGGCGTGCTGGCGCAGGCTGCGCCCGTGAGTCCTGATGCGCCGGTTGGTCGCGAAATACTCCGGCGGCTCCGCGAGCCCGTCCGCGCCGTCTCGAGGTTCCGCCGCAGATGAGGGCATCGATATCTACGCTAGCGCCTTCCGGTGCGGTCCACCTAGCCAGAGCGTCCACGAAGGCGTCGCCGCGCGCCAGATGGCTCCGGCTGGCGCTTCACCTCCCAAAACTCTGGAACAGTTTGAGGCTATCCCTTCCCACCTGTCTACCTCGCACCTCACGATATCCCCACCACCACTCAGCCCCGAGTTCCTGCTAAAGCGATCAATAGGTCCCCCCGCCTAGCAGAGTTGAGGAAGTACAGCCAATACAACGCATGTGTCATTAGCCGTTGGAACCAATTGAAATCATGTGTTGCCTGCATGTGATTCTGGAGAGTGCGAGCTAGTGGATTGTAGAAGGGAAACCCCCAATAGATCATCCTATGGACGGCGAAACCGGCACGGGCCAGCTTGCTCTCGAGGTCGCCGACCATGTAGTTGCGAACATGCCCCATCTGGTCTTCCCACGGGCGGAAGCGCTCGAAGTCGCCACCGATGGTGACCACTAGTAGGTAGCGCTTGGTCATTGCACGCAGATTGCGGAGGACGGCTTCGTCGTCGATTACGTGCTCCATCACGAGCGAGGCGCATACCAAGTCAAACGTGGTGTCGAGCTTCTCCGACTCGATGTCCAACTTCGAGAAGTCGCCCTGCCATCGCTTACGCACGTGCTCGAGCGCCCGCTCGGACAAATCGATACCAGCAATACGCGAGATCGAGCGCCCCTCAGTCAGGACGGGAAGGTTATGACCGAACCCAACGCCTACGTCCAGCACAGTTTCGTAACTGAGCGGGGCAAGTACCTCTCGCATCAAGCGTCTCATATGTCGATGGACCGGGCCCACGTCCTGTATGTCGCCATAAACCTCATCCCAAAGAATGTCGTAGTCGGGGATAACTCCGTCCGTTGGGCTGGAGGACGGCCGTCTCGTCATGCGATCACTCCACCTTCTCGCGTGCCAGAGCGTCCAAGGCGTCTGGCATGATCGTCCTCAGCTTGGGGAACGTACTCTGGATCGCCAAATTCTCCGACACGGAGTCATTGATAATGAGTGTTCGCGCGGGATCAAGACCGTATTGATCAATGATCTGCGGCAGCGCCACTAGCTTGTCAGGCACTGTACGCACTGTAACGAACAGAGGCGGAAGGTACAGCTGTGTGATGACACGGTGAGGGTCGGGGCTCCGAGTCAGCAACAATTGCCGCTTCCCCTGGTTGTCGAGATCGTACAAGCGCGCCACAACATCCGGATCAGGCCTTCCGTCGGCGCGAATGATCGTGTCGTCGAGGTCCCACACGACCCAGTCGAAGTCGCTTATCTCACCGAGGCTGCGAAGGTGGCGGATGACACGGGAACCTTCGAGCCGACGTGGCACGCGCACAGGCCAGCCGGCGAACATAAATACCGAGATGAGTGGAATATTGACTCCTGCTAAGCGTGTCAACACCATCGAGCCACCCACGCGAGCGTTAACCTCTAGCAAGTGAGGCCGACCATCAGCATCGTCCTTAAACTGGACGAACCACGGACCGCGGATCTTTAGTTTTGAGGCAATGCTGTGCACATATCCGTCGATCTCTGGGTGCGGCACCGATTCGGTCCCCAGCGCAATCCCGCGCCCAACGTGGCCCCTGACTCGAACGTTGCGCACCATCAGCTGACCGTCGAAGTCACTAAGGCAATCGACTGTGTACTCAGGACCCGGTAGGTGCTCATGAACTACGAGACCGTCCGAGCGAGCCCGCATCAGGTCCGCGCGATTGCGTATTGGCATAGCTCCTCGACTTCCGCTGCCGCGATCGGGTTTCGCGTAAGCAGGGAAGGCGATACCTTCATCGTCCTCATAAACCGTCGGGATCGGGGCGCACCCTCGCAGGCAGTCGTAGGTGAGTCGCTTGGAGAGGCAGATTTGAGCGGAATTGACTCCGGTGGCGACTATCCGACTTGTGCATCCGCGCCAAGCGGCGAGCTCGGCGACAAGAGCGTCTGTCGTCGGGAAGACGATGTCGATCTGGTGTTCGCGCAGGAGGGTCTCTAGGCGCGACCGGAAGTTGGCGTCCCCCAACGCAGGACAGGCGAGGTGCCGCTTGAGCAGCAGCCGAGAAGGATCCCAGATTCGGTCGAAACTGGAACCGCCGAGGAGGCGGATCTTGTTTGACCTCGCGAGTGCTTGGATGATCTCCAGCCCCGGTTCGTTGACGGAAGGGAAGACCAGGACCCGGAAGGGCGCCGGCAGCGCGGGACCGAGAACCGCGAAGGGTGCGGGTGACAGCGGGTCCAGGACGTCTGGCTGAGTCGTAACGGAGGAGACCTCAGTGGGCGCCTAGAAGTACCACGGGACGGAGTGCACAACATAGCGAGCCAAGCGGGACCCATAGCCAAACCAAGGTGGTCATCATTGTCAGGTCTGAAATGCGGTGGGTTTGGCGGGGACTGAGTTTGTGGATCGAGGGAGTTCCTCCTCGGACAACCGTGACCAAGAGGCTGACCGGAGCGAGCTGCCTCAGCGCTCGGCGATCGGACCGGCCTGCCTACGCGCGCTGCGTCCTCACGTGAAGCTCGAGGACGACCTCGTGGTCGCGCTGACGCGGCCACGACTCGCGCGCTGAAGCGACATTTCGACTGCGTCCGCCACCCGCTTGATCTCAGGCTCGCCCATTCCCAACCAAAGCGGAAGCCGCACGAGGCGATCGCTCAACTGCTCGGTCGTGCTCAGGTTGCCATGCGCTCGCGCCAGCCGGCGTCCGGCAGGCGAGGTGTGCAGCGGGACGTAATGAAAGACGGCCTGGATCCCGTCCGCCCCCAGGTCCGAGATCAGGCGGTCGCGCGTCTCGCGGTCCTCCACCAACAGGTAGTAAAGGTGGCCGTTGTGCTCGCGCCCCGCTGGGACCACCGGCCGCCGCGCCAGGCCTCGATCCTCTAGCTGGGCGAAGCGCTCGTGGTAGGAGCGCCACAGCGTGAGCCTTTCCGCAGTGATTTCGTCGGCTGCCTCGAGCTGTGCCCACAGGTACGCGGCGCTTATCTCGCTCGACACGAACGACGACCCAAGCTCGACCCACGTGTACTCGTCCACCTCGCCACGGAAGAACTTGCTGCGATTGGTGCCCTTCTCGTGCAGGATCTCCGCCCGCTCAATCCATGTGGGCTCTTTGATTATCAGAGCTCCACCCTCGCCGCAGTGCACGTTCTTTGTCTCATGGAAGCTCACGCAGCCGAGGTCGCCGATTCCGCCGAGGGCGCGGCCGCTGAACGACGCGCACACCCCCTGCGCGGCGTCCTCGATCACGAGCAACTGGCGGTCGGCGGCTAGCCGAACGATCTCGTCCATCTCGCACGCGACGCCCGCGTAGTGGACTGGAAGAATTGCCTTCGTGCGCTCCGTGATCGCGTCTTCGATCAGGCGCTCGTCGAGGTTGAGCGTGTCCGCGCGGATGTCGATGAATACCGGCGTGGCGCCACGCAGCGCGACAGCGTTCGCAGTCGATACGAACGTGAACGACGGCATGATCACCTCATCGCCGTGCTTCAGCTCCGCGAGTATCGCCGCAAGCTCGAGCGCCGAGCTGCATGATCCGGTCAGCAGCGCCCGGGCGGCGCCGGTGCGGTCCTCGAGCCAGCGGCCGCAGCGCGCGGTGAAAGGGCCGTTTCCCGATAGATGGCGGTTAGCGATTGCCTGCTTGATGTAGACGAACTCTCTGCTGGTGGCGTGCGGGCGGTTGAACGTGATCGGCGGGCCGGCGTTTACTGGCTGGCCGGGAAGTGGCGCAGCCCCCGGCGCGCCGTCATCCGACGCGGTCATGCTCCGAGTGCTTCGGTGTCCGTCGGCCGGCGGGGATCGGCGGCTTTCGCGATCGGCGCCGTGACAGCGTCCGGTTCAGCCGCGGTGAAGCCGCCGCCGCCGGGCGGCTGCCCGCCTGCCACCTCGTCAACCACGAACAGCGGCCGGCCCTTGACCTGCTCGAAGATCTTGCCTACGTACAAACCGGTGACGCCGCCGCTGATGATGATGAACGCCGCGAGGAACAGGCCGAACATCGGCAGCGCTGTCCAGCTTGGGAGCTGATTGCCGGTGATCCAGGACACGAGCGCGTATCCAGCCAGCGCCGTCCCCGCCAGGGCCACCAGGAACCCGAGATAGACGATCCAGCGCAGCAGGACGGTGGACTGGAAAAACAGACCGTCGACCGCTACACGTGCAAGCTGGCGGAACGTGTAGGAGCTGCGGCCGACGTGCCGGTCGCCCTGCCTCACCTCGAGCTCCGCGCGGCGATAGCCGAGCCAGTGCAGAATCAGCAGATACTGGCGGTCTTGGTCTCGCAGCGCCAGGAACGAGTCAACGACCTTGCGTGAGATCACGCTGAGGTTGGTGTAGTTCATGTGGAGGTTGCCGCGGGCGATCATGTTGTGCAAGCGGAAGTACGCGCTGGCGGCCAGACGACGGGGAAGCGACTGAACCCGCTCTTCGCGCCGGGATAGCACAACGTCGTATCCCTCGAGCGCCTTTGCGTACAGGCGCGGAATCTCCTCAGGGGGGTCCTGGAGGTCGCAGTCCATGACCACGACCCAGCGGCCGCGGCTTGCTGCCAGCCCGGCCGTGATCGCGGCGTGCTGCCCGAAGTTACGGCTCAGGCGCAGGGCGAGGACGCGGCCGTCGATCGCGGTCAGCTTGCGCAGAATTTGCCAGGACTCATCCGGGCTGCCGTCGTCGACGAGAACGACCTCGAACTCGCCAGTGAGCGGCTCAAGCGTCGCGCACAGCCGCCGGTGGAGCTCAGCCAGGCACCCGCGGCAGCCGTACACCGGCACCACCACGCTGATCTCGACGGTCCCCCGCACGGTCGCAAGCCCATTCGCAGCAGGTGACGTGCTCACCGGCCGCGAGCCTAGCACCAAGCTTGGCGCCCCCCAGCGCGTCCGCTGAGGCGTTCGACGATGTTCCCTAACTTGTGTGCCGGAGATGGTGAGCCTTGGGGGAGTCGACGTTCGAGCCGCGGCTACGCGGATGACCGGAGGCCGTAGGGAGGGGCTGGCACGGATGCTCGCTGTTGGCTGTGCCTCGTTCGTCGTATCAGCCGTCTTGATCTTCACTCTCGGGCACTACACGCCGCAGGTCGATTCAGCTGATTACGAGAACATCGCGCGGTCGATCGTCAACGGTCACGGGATCGCGACGACGGCCGTCGATCCACGCACAGGCCGGCTGTTAGTAGGGCCCGACAGCTACCGTCCGCCGCTTTATCCGATAACCCTCAGTCCTGCGTTTGCGATCGGCGGGCTTCGGTTGGCGAGGTTGTGGACCGCGGCGCTCGGCGCTGTCGCGGTGATGCTCCTGTTCGCACTTGTGCGCGATCTATGGGGTGAGCGGCCGGCGCTCGCGGCGGCCGCTCTTGCGGCGGTGTATCCACCGCTACTGATCTGCAATGTCAGCCTTCTAACCGAGCCGTTGTTCCTTTGCTTCGAGCTGGTCGCGCTGCTGGGTTTGTTGCGCTTCCGGCGCCAGCCTTCGGGACTCGGGTGGCCGGTGGCGATCGGCGTGAGTGTCGGACTCGCCGGCCTGACTCGTTCAAATGGTCTGGCGATCCTCCCGCTGGCGATGCTGGGGGTCTGGTGGGCTTGCAAAGATCGCCGCCGCGGAACGACAGCGGCAGCGGTGACCCTGGCGGCGGCGGCCATAACGGTGACTCCCTGGATCGTTCGAAACGAGGTGGTGCTTGGACATTTCCTACCGACCACCACGGAGGCCGGGTACTCGCTCGTCGCCGAGCTGAATGACTATTCCCGCACGCACGGGGCAGAGCCCGACTACAACGTCTGGATTCCCGACATCGCGAGCGCAGCCGGAGTCAGCGAGCAACGGCTGGAGCAACCCGGGGGGTTCTTCAAGATCGACGGGGTGGTCGTCGGGCAAAGGCTGCTGGGCAAGGCGCTGCGCTACATCTGGGCCCATCCCGGATATGCGGGCTGGGCCGCGGCCGTGAACACCCTGCGCACCCTGGATCTTGCCCCAGGCCTCTACACCGGCTTTCGGGCATACGAAGAGCTTGGCGTCCCCAGGAGTCCGATATGGAAGTCGCTCGTCCCGGCCAGCTATCTGGTGTACGCGCTGGCGCTGCTCGGAGTGGTCGCGCTCGTGCGCCGGCCCGAGCTCTCGCGTCCGCCTCTGTCCCTGTACTTCATTCCGGTGCTACTTCTCCTGAGCACGGCGTTATTGGCGGGAGGGCTTCGCTACCGCGTGCCGCTCGATCCCTTGCTGCTCGCCTTCGCCGGATTGGGCGTCGTTGCGCTGTTGAGTCGCCTCACCGTCCTCGCCCGACCTCCTGCTCGTCGAGGAACGTGAAGGATCGCGCAAACGGCGGAGAGCACTTATGCCGCGGACTCACGAAGCCGCGAGTTGGCGAGGAAGCTCGGACTCGCAAACAAGATGAAGCGGTTGCTCGCAGCGACCTGCCTGAACCCAGTAGCCCGCGCCCATGTTGGAGCCACCGCCGGTCCGAACGGCGATGGCGCGCTGCCCACCAGCAGCAAGTCATAACCTCCCCGGCGCACCGCCGACAAGAAGCTGCTCTCGCGGCTGTACCGGACGAGCGTGCCGACGTCCATCCGTCCTATGTACGCGACTTGGTTGCGAAACCGCGGGCCGAACAGCGGCAGCACCGGTGACGGCAGGGCTCCAGACGTCCAGTCTCCAGCGACGCCAATTCGGTTTCCCTGCGGCGCGTGTGCGATCACCCAGCCGACGGCCGTATCCATCGCGGCGTAGCGGTATCGATAGAAATGACGCTGTGCACGTTCGCCGATACCAGCGAGCACGATGGCAAGGACGAGCGCCGCTGCGGCCGCCACTCGTACACGCGCCGCGCGTGGACGCGATCGCCACCAGACGATCCCTACTGCGGAGTACGAGCAGCACCAGTGCAGCTTCAAGGCCGAACAGCACCAGACCGCCGGCGGGAAGGTCGAAGGTCTGTTCCAATCCGTCAACCGTTGCCGCGGCGGCGGCCAGTTCGAACAGCGACCCCCAGCGACCAAGGCGAGAAGCTGACCCACGCGACAGCAGGAGCCGCGAGCACGAGCGCTGGCATTAGCGCTCGGGAATTGCCGCCAACTAGCCCGGGGAACGGAGCGGCCTTCGTCCCCTGCGCGGTCGCAGGCGTAAAGAAGTAGATCACCGCAATCAGGATTGCCGCACAGGTCAGTAGCAGCGCCGCGCTCTCAGGCAGCTTCCGCAGCGCACGGCGACGGCGTACCAGCGTAAGGACGACGGCTAGCAGTCCAATCAGGAGCACTATGCCCGGACCGCCGATGGCCTCGCGGAAGTCGGGCAGCACGTAGTGCGCCCATACGTGCGGCTGTCCGATCCGGTCGAACAGGCTGTAGCCGTACAGCTTCAGGTACAGATCGACAGGCGGTCTAAAGAACGCAATCCTGCCTGGGTAGAACGGGTCGCCGGTGAAAACCCAGTTTCGTACCAGCCAGATGCCGCCGAAGAGCAACGCCTGTCCGCGCTGATGAGCAGCGCCTGCCTGGCCACGGCCGCTGCTCGGGGCCCGCGGAGCAGGCTCACTGCGCCCCAGACCGCCAGAAGCGCGACGGTCGCTGGGACCCCGTACCACGTCGTTCCGAAAGCGAGACCGAGGCCGACGCCGGCGAGGATCGACTCGCTTCGGTCGCGCCGGCGGAGGTTGCGCACCAGGAACAGCGCCGCGCAGCCAAACGTGGCGAGCAGGAACGTATCGGGATCGAGCTGGACCAACGCGAAGCTAGAGATCGCCCGGACCGCCAGCAGCATCGCGGCGAACAACAGCGCCGTCCCGCGCGACGCCCGAAGCTCGATCGCGATCGCGTAGGTCGCCACGCCGGTCAGTGCCAACCAGGGAACCTCCGCCAGCCTGACAAACGCGTCGCTGTGCCAGGGCAGCATCAGGGCGAGGAAGACCGCGTCCCCATTGTTGGGGTAGGCGCCGGTGGGGAAGCGCGGCAAGAACTCGTTGATGTGCCAGATAGAGCCGGCCTGGCATCCACCTGACGACCCCTGGGAGATGGAACGCCAGCGCGTCGATACTCAGCAGCGGGGTGGAGTAATTCAGTCTCAGGAGATACAGGGAGCACGCCGCGAACGCCGTCAGCGCACCGGCGCCCAACGCGCCCGAGAGGGCTCCGGTCGGCGGAACCGGGGGAGGGGCCTCCCGATCGCCGGTCCGGATGTATGGAACCAGCCGCCAGACCGCCACCAGCATCGCAACCGCGCCAGCTGCCACCGCCCATCGGCTGAGAATCGTCAAAGCGCCGGCCAGTACGTGAACGGCGATCAGGCCGCCGCTGAAAGCCACGCCGACCGCCGCCACCCGCGCGGCCCCGCGTAGGTGCCCCGCGCGTCGGCGCACAGCGATCTCCGCGGAGGCCAAGAGACTCCCCCATGTCACGGCGAAGAAGGCGCAGCCAGTCAGAAAGTCGGCCAGCGACACGCAGCGCGGAAGGTTAGGAGATAGGGTCTAGCAGCGCTGCACCAGGCGCTCGGTAACGTGGCGCCCATGCAGCACTTTCGGGAGTTCTGGAATCGCCGCGCGAGAGAGGACGCCTACTTCTTCGTCGACAACCGGCGCGCGTATCGCGATGCGGAGCTCTCGAGCTTCTGGATCGCGGGCGAGCGCGACTTCGACGAGCTGCTGTCGCGGCTCGGGGTGCGACTTGACCCGAGGGACGTCGTGGTCGACATCGGCTGCGGAGTGGGCAGGCTGACGCGCGCGATCGCCGAGCGGGTGGCGCGAGTGTACGCGCTCGATGTCTCGTCGGAGATGATTGAGCGCGCGCGTGCCCACCATCGCGAGCTGCACAACGTGAAGTGGATCGTCGGCGACGGTTGCAGCCTGCGACCGCTGCCGGAGGCGAGCGCCGATGTGTGCGTGTCCCATGTTGTCTTTCAGCACATCCCGGACCCCGCGATCACGCTGGGCTACGTGGCTGAGATCGGCCGGGTACTGAGGCCCGGAGGCTGGGCGGCATTCCAGGTTTCGAATGACCCGCGCGTCCACCGGCCGAGGCGGAGGCGGGCTCTGGCGTGGCTTGCCGGCGTGTCGGGCCGCGGGCCGCGCGGGCAGTCCGATCCCGCGTGGCTCGGCTCGGCGGTTGAGCTCGAGGATCTGCGCGCCGCGGCGGCAGCCGCCGGACTAGCGCTGGAGCGCATCGTCGGGGAAGGCACTCAGTTCTGCCTGATACGCGCTCGCCGCTCAGGAGCCTGACTTGCGGTGGCGATCACGTACTGGAAAACCAAGAACGGTGCGAGTGGCGTACCCCCAAAGCGGCAACCCTGCCGCTCGGTCCGGGCCGCGGCTCGGCTCGACCGTCCGTGCCTGAATCGCTTCGAGAGGATCCGCGCCGCCGGAGAGATCAGATGAACTACACCTCAGAGCAGCTCGAGCGCGAGGTCGCTGGCTATCGCTGGTACCACACGCTCGACCTCGCCCCCGGAGTCGTGACCGAGGGCATGTTCGACCACCGACCGGTGGTCGATCGATACCTGATCCCCGGGGACCTCTCCGGAATGCGCTGCCTCGACGTTGGCACGATGGATGGCTTCTGGGCCTTCGAGATGGAGCGGCGGGGGGCGAAGGAGGTGGTGGCCACCGACGTGGCGGCGGTGGACGATCTCGACTGGCCGCCGCTCTGGCGGGAGCGTGTCGACCCGTCCCTCGACCAGCACAAAGGCAGACCGCTTCCGTCTCGCCCACGCCGCGTTGGGATCTGGTGTCACCCGGATTGAGTGTTCGGTCTATGAGCTCGAGTCCAAAGAGATCGGGTCTTTCGACATCGTCTTCGCGGGCGATCTTCTGGTACACCTCAAGGATCCGATCACCGCGGTGCAGCGCCTACGATCCGTGTGCCGCGGCAGCGCCATCATCTGCAACCCGGTGAAGCGCTTTCCGCTCGGTCGTGGGCGCGCCTTGGCGGAGCTAGACGGTGTGAACGAGTTTCGGTGGTGGCTCTTGAGCGAAGCCGCGGTCAAACAATTGCTGCTCGCTGCCCCGTTCAAGCGCGTGGAGGCAGGACGGCGCTTCGAGCTGCCTCCCCGCGCATCTCGGAAGTGGAAAGGCTTGCGCTGCGCAGTCCGCGGCTATGTCGCCTGACGGCCGCCGACGACCCGGCTCAGCGCATCCATCGCGGCTTCGTTGAACATCGTCTCGGTGTATCGCGGCGCCATCTGAAGACCACATGCTCGCAACCGGTCCGCAATGCGGGCTCGGAAGCCAGCCGTCGCGCGGCCTGTGCGATCGCCATTGGCTCGGCGGCGGGCACCAGCAAGCAGTTCTCGCCATCGCGCAGGTATTCCCCAGACCCCCCACGACCGGTGGCGATCACCGGGCGTCCGAGAGCCATCGCCTCGAGCGGCACCAGCCCCCAAGGCTCCTCCCAGCGCACTGGGAATAGCACGGCGTCAGCTGCGGCGTAGATCTCCGGCAGTTCGACGCGAGGGCGCATCCCCAGCTGGCGCACGCGGTCCCCAAGGCCGTGGCACGCAGCGAGTTCGCGCAGCCGGGCGCTCACCCGCTGATCTCCTGCGCCCGCCAGCGTCAGCGTCGCCTCTCGCGGAAGCCCGGCGAGCGCCAGAACGGCATCGGTCACTCCCTTTCGCTCATCGAGCCGTCCCACGTACAGCAGCCTCCACGTCCATGGACGCTCGGGGCGTGCATCCAGATACGCGGGATCGATCCCGGAGTGCGCGATCGAGCTGTCTGAAAGCGCGTACCCAGCGGCTCGCGCGTGCGCACGAACGGTCTCCGATACCAGCACGCAATGGGCGGCGGCTTCGATGTCCACTCGCGCGGGGACGCCCGTGGCCCGCTCAGCGAGAGCCGCCAGCCGCGGGCGGCGGCGGAATAGCCTGGTCCAGCGATCGACCTGCGGCGCGTAGACCAGCCAGTCGTCGTGGACGAACGCGACGGCGGGAGCGGCAGCCCGCCTTACGTGTTCGATCAGGCTCAGGGACATCCCGCCCATCGCCCACCAGGCTGACGACCTCGGGGCGCAGCTCGGCGAGGTGCCGCTCCAGCACCCCGGCGTTGTGGCGCTCCAACGCGAGCCGGCCGCGCCAACCGATTCTCGGCCATTCGTGCTCGCGCCAATACCAACGTAGCTCCCGAAACGTCTCTGGATCGTCGGACGCGCTCGTGTCGATGCGGAACTCGGTCGTCAGCACGCGAACTTGATGACCGTGCTCGCGCAGGTGCGCCACCGCCGAGCTCCACACCAGCTCGTAACCGCCCAAGCTGTGCGGTGGGTACATGTTGCCGATCGCCAGGACTCGCACTGGTTGCCATACTCGCGCGTCGTGGCGATCGGTGAGGTCAGTGCCGACCCCACCGCGGACACCGAGTCGATCGGCGAGCCCGACAGCCACGACTGCCTGCGCGTGACGGCGGCGGATGCCAACTGGCTCATCAGGCACGTCCCGGGACAGGAACTCCGGTGAGGATCACCGGCTAAGGCCTTTCGGAGCCTAGGGCTGCTCGTTTCACCCTGCCGTCTAGGGGTAGCCGCGGGATGAGACCCGAAACCGAAAGGAGCCAGACATGGCAGACGACCTCAAAGGAAAGCGCGTGGCATTCCTGTTCACCGAAGGCGTGGAGCAGGTCGAGCTGACTGAGCCGCTCGAGGCGATCCGCGACGCCGGCGCCGAGGCAGACACCGTCTCCCTGAAGGCGGGCAAGGTGCAGATGTTCAACCACCTCGACAAGGGAGATGAGATCGAGGCGGAGAAGGGCGTATCCGACGTCGACGCCAGCGACTACGACGGGCTCGTTCTGCCCGGCGGAGTCGCGAATCCCGACCAGCTGCGGTCAGACGAAGACGCCGTACGGTTCGTTAAGGAATTCGCCGAGCAGCACAAGCCGATCGGCGTGATCTGCCACGGGCCGTGGACGATGGTCGAGGCGGACGTCGTGCGCGGGCGCACGCTCACCTCGTGGCCGAGTGTGCAGACGGACCTCCGCAACGCCGGCGCGACATGGGTCGACGAGGAGGTTCACGTCGACGACAACATCATCTCGAGCCGCAAGCCGGACGACCTACCGGCGTTCTGCAAGGCGGTCGTCGAGAGCCTCGCGCGGGCGCGCGCCGGAGCCGCGGCGTGAGGAAGGACGGCGCGCTGCACGGGCAGCTCGGCGGCCGGCTGCCCGTGCGTGCCGGCCGGGGGCGGTGTGTTTCTGGCCTGTCGGCCCGGGTAGATCGACCAGAGCAATCGAATTCGACTAAAAGGAACGGCAAATGCCTTGGGATGAGCTGAAAACGCGTGATTGGCCGGCGTTCAACAAGGACCTCGACGGCATCTCCCGCCAGACGATGCAGGACCACTTCAAGCTGTACGAGGGGTATGCCAAGAAGGCCAACGAATGCCGGCGGATCCTGAACGAGTTCGAGTACGACGAGGTCGAGGGCAACCAGGTCTATTCCCAGTTGCGCGCGGTATCGATCGACTACACGTTCGCGTTGCTCGGCTATAAGAACCACGACCTGTACTTCGGCCACCTGGGCGGCGACGGCGGCGAACCCGATGGCGCGTTCGCCGAGCTCGTCGAGCGCGAGTTTCACGGCGGTCTGCAGGAGTGGAAGAAGGCCGTGCGCAAGGGCGCCTCAGCTGCCCGCGGGTGGGTGATGGTCGGTTACGACCTGAACGACGGCTCGATCTTCAACTACATCATGGACACCCAGAACCTGTGGGCCGTCTACAACATGGTTCCGGTGCTCGCGCTCGACGTCTACGAGCACGCGTACGTCCGCGACTACGGTGCCACTCCGGATGGCCGCAAGGAGTACGTCGAGGCGTTCTTCCGGAACATCGACTGGGATCATGTGAACCGCCAGCTGGCGCAGGCGCAGGCGGCCAAGGAGGCAGCCGATCGGAGCGGCGCCAAGGAACCGGCGCACGCGTGAGCGGTGTAAGCCAGACAACACAGGTCACGGGTTCGAGGTCCGAATTCTGACTAAAAAAGGGGGATCGGCGGTTTGAGCGCGGAATTCCGTGGTATGCCTTCCGGCATGGAACCGACGGCGCTCAACCGTCGATCGGGGCTGGGATCGAACGGGGGGACAGGTCTCGGACCACAGGAGCCGAGGCTCGAATCGGCGGAGCTCTTCCGCCGGTGGGGCAGGCACCGCGACCGGGCAGCGAGAGACGAGCTGGTCAAGCGTTTCTTGCCGCTGGCGCGCAAGCTGGCTCACCGCTACAGGGGCGCGCATGAGCCGTACGACGACCTGCTTCAGGTCGCCAGCCTTGGCCTGGTGAAGGCCATCGAGCGGTTCGACATCGATCGGGGAACTGCCTTCTCGTCGTTTGCGGTCCCCACGATCCTCGGGGAGCTCAAGCGCTACTTCCGCGACCTAGGATGGTCTGTGCACGTCCCGCGGGGCGCGCAGGAGCGGGCCCTCAAAGTGGAGGAGGCCCAGCAGAAGCTGAGCATCAGGCGGGGTCACCCGCCCACGGTGCCTGAACTGGCCGAGTACCTCGAGATGGGCATGGAGGAGGTACTGGAGGCGCTGGAGACCGCCGGTGCCCACCACTCCGTCTCGCTGGACGCCCCGCATACCGACGACGATGGCTCGGCCGGCACGCTCGCTAGCTCCTTCGGCGAGGAAGACGGGCGGTTCGAGTTGATCGACGAGGGCCTCACGATCGCCACCGCCGCCAAGCAGCTGCCTGTAAACGAACGGCGGGTGTTGCACCTGCGGTTCGTGCAGGATTTGACGCAGACCCAGATCGCTGAGCGCATCGGCGTCTCACAGATGCAGGTCTCGCGGATCCTGCGCCACGCGCTGGGCCGACTCGAGGAGCTTGTACAGCCCGAGGCGCGGCCGGGCGAGCTGGGCGCCGGCGACGAAGCCGACTAGCGCCGGGCGAGCCCTCCGTCGAGCTCGTCAGCGATGACGGGCAAGGGCCAGTGCCGCCAGGTCATCCCAGCGGCCGCTGCGCCCGTTCTCCCGCAACGCCAGCTCGAGCTGCTTCAGCAGGCCCTGCGGTCCGAGGCTGCCGTGCTCGGCCAGTAGCGCGCGCAGCCGGCCCCGGCCCAATCGCCCGCGCCCCAACGTGTCGGTCACCCCGTCGGTGTAGAGGAGGACGAGTTCGCCGGGGGCGATCGGGACCTCCTGCTGCTCCCAGCTCGCGTCCTCGAACGCGCCCAGCAGCGGCCCGGGCTCCGGAACCTCTCGAACCCCACCCGTGGGGGACACGAGCAGGGCCGGGGGGTGGCCGGCTGAGCTGAACAGAAGACGGTCTGGCTCGAGCCGGGCACAAAGGGCCGTGCACGTAGCCTCGCGCACGTGGTGGCGCAGACCCTCGTCGAGCTGCTCGAGGATTCCCGCGGGCTGCGGCTTGGATCGGGCCGCGAAGCTGGCGCCATAGCGCATCAGCGCGGTCAGCGTCGCCGCGCTCACCCCCTTGCCTTCGACGTCGCCGATGATGACGAATGCCCCTCCGTCGGCCATGAACAGCTCGAAGAAATCTCCGCCGACGTCGATCCGCAACTCGCTCGAGACCGGGATGTAGAGCGAGGCGGTGTCCCAACCAGGGATGTCGGGCAGCTCCTCGGGCAGGAGGCTGCGCTCGAGCGTCTCGGCCACGTCGGCAAGACGGGCGTGCAGCCTGGCGTTGTCCACGGCCACGGCGGCCCGACGGCCCAGCTGCTCCGCGGTTTCCACGTCGTCACGGTCGAAGCGCCCCCGACCAGCGTTGGTGACGAACACCATCACCCCGATCGTCCGGGAGGGAACACGCATGGCACGATCAGCAGCGAGCAGATATCGAACTCCTGAAGCCGGCGCAGGGCCTCGGCGCTCGTCGACCAGCGCGCCAGCTCCTCATTCGTCACCTTTTCGGAGAAGAATGACTCGCCGGTTCGGAGGACCCGGCCCAGCTCCAGCTCGGGGTGCACCGGATCAGAGCCAAACCAGCTCAGGGACGCGGCGAACGCCTCGTGCTCGTCTCCGGGGGGAGCGACGACCAGCCGCTCGCGGGCCAGGTTCTCGTCGATCAGGTCGATCGCGCACCAGTCGGCCAGCGCCGGGACCACCACCTCTGTGACGTTTTGAAGCGTCTGCTCGTAGTCGAGCGAGGAGACGAGCGTGCGGCCTGATTCGGCTAGCACGCGGGTGCGGATCTCGGCCGTCTTGATCGCCGTCAGATCCTCGACCACGGTGAACACGCCGATCAGCTCTCCGTCCACGTCCTCCATGGGAGAGGACTTCAGCTGCCACCAGCGGCTCTGGCCGGTGTCGCGGTTGACTCCGCGCACCAGCAACGGCGCGACCGGCCCCCGCTGAGCGACGCTCGCCGATGGCAGGTCGTCGATCGTCACCGGCTCTCCGCGCTCATCGGACAGGGTGTAGTTGCCTAGCTGCGAGCGGTCTGTCAGCGACCGCAGCTTCTCCAGCGACTCCACACCAAACAGCGCCAGTGCCGCCTGGTTGGCGAACACGATCTCGTTCGAGGGCGTGCGGATCGTGATGGCCTCGCCCAGCGCGTCGAGCAGCTGCGTGAAACGCAGGCCGCCACCACGCAGCACCCAGTCTTCGAGAGAGCCCGCTTCTTGCAAGTAGTGACGAGCGTACAGGTCTTCTGCGGCGGCAGGGCTCCGTTTGTTCAGCCTGCCGCTGCCCTGATCAGCTGGCTGGCTGCGCCGGAGCGCCTGCAACAGCGCGCCGGTCCTCTTCGGCCTCGTGCTCGGCCTGCTCTCGGATCTCCTCGATCCGGTCGGAGGCTTGGAGCTCGCGGCACACGCGGCGCACCCCGAAGAACAGGGCCAGTGGGACTACCCAGATGCCGATCCTGAAGATGTAGAGCTGGGTGTTGTAGCTGAGTCCCCACAAGACGAAGATGCGATCGGCGGCGCCGAAGGCGAAGATCAGGAACACCCAGGTGAGGAAAGCGACGCCAAATGCCGTGCGGTTCGGCGCCTCGCGGGGGCGGTCCAGGAGGTTGTGAGCGGTGCGGTCGCCCGTGAGGCGCCGCTCGATCCATGGAAAGGCCGCGAGCACTCCGAGCACTAGCAGCGGGAACAGCGCCCCGCCCCAGAACGGGTTGGGCACCAGCGTGAAGTGCCCGATCGTCAAGTCGAAGCTCGGCATCAGCCGCAGTGCCCCGATCAGCCAGCCCAGGTACCAGTCCGGTTGGGCACCGTTGGTCCCCAGCCATGGCTCGAACGGTCCCCACTGCCAGATGGGATTGATCTGAACCAGCCCGCCGAGCAGGAACAGAACCGCGGCGACGAAGAACACGAGCGCGAGCGAGCGGGGGGTCTGACCGGGGAACAGCGGTACCCCCACGATCCGCCGCTCGGTATGACGGCGGCTCTGGCGAAACTGCGTGTGGTGCCGAGCCATCACCAGGGCCAGGTGGATGGTGATCAGCACGGCCAGCAGGATGGGGATCAGCAGCACGTGTGCGATGTACATGCGCGACCAGAGCTCGGGCTTTCCCGGGAACGGCGCGCCGAAGAGGGACTGGGTCATAGGCCCTCCGATCACTGGGATGGAGAGCCCGACGCCGTAGCCGATCGCCAGCCCCATCCCCGACAGGAGGTCGTCCACAAGCGAGTAGCCCAGGTAACCCTCGAGAAACGCGGTGAACAGCATCAGAAGGCCGATGATCCACGTCAGTTCCCGCGGCTTGCGAAACGCGCCGGTGAAGAACACCCGGGTCAGGTGGATCACCATCGAGGCCACGAACACGTCCGCGGCCCAATGGTGGGTCTGGCGGATCAGAAGGCCCGCCTTGTAAGTGAACGAGATGTCGAGAACCGACTTGTAGGCGGCGCTCATCGTCTGACCGTCGAGGGGCGTGTACGGCCCGTGGTAGACGGTCTTGGCGGTGCTGGGATCGAAGAACAGCGCCAAGTAGATCCCGGTACCGATCAGGACGATGAACGAGTAGAGAGCTACTTCCCCCAGCAGGAAGGACCAGTGGTCGGGGAACAGGTAACGCAGGCTTCTGCGCAGCAGCGCCGCTCCGGCGGTGCGCTCGTCGATGAAGCGGACCGGATCCTGGACGGGATCAGTCATTCGTCGGGCGGCTCCGCACGTTCCACCAGGAGGGACCGACCCGCTGCGAGAAGTTCCCCGCGGCGCGCAGGTTGCCGTCGGGGTCGATCTCGAGCGGCAGCTGCGGCAGCGGGCGGCCGGCCGGGCCGTAGATGACGGTGCCGCCGGTGAACGGGTCGAACGTCGAGTAATGGCAGGGACAGACGAGCGCGTCTTGGGGCTCGAGGACCGGGAAGGTCGGCTTGCGGTAGAGCGCGACCGCGCACCCGGCGTGCGTGCATATCTTCGAGTAGGCGAGGATCCCCTCCGGGGCCCAGGAGGCGCGGCCCTCAGGGAGCTTGAGCTTGGTCGGGTCGACCCTGATCACCACCAGCGGCGAGCCGATCTCCTCAGGGTTGGCGCCCTCGGGGAAGGCCGTGTAGAACGTTCGCTCCTCGACGTCGCCGGCGCTGATCGGGTGCCCCTGCTCATCGACCAGCCGCACCCCCGCACGCCACGGTGTCCGGTCGAGTGGTCCGGTGTCCCACACCGGCCCGATCGACAGCGCGGGTGTGAGCGCGGCGAGTCCGAGTGCGCCACCCGTCGCCGCACCGGCCGAGATCAGCAGCCTCTTGCGCGTGATCCGGCTGCCGCTCTCGTGCACCATCTCCGCGATCTCCCGTTGCTCCTCGGGGTGCTCCTGGGGATAGTCCTCGTCGAGCTCCTCGGTCACGACCAACCGCCTGCCGACAACCGTCAGCGCCAGCGCGATGAACAACAGGCAGCCCCCGAGCGTTATCCCCAGTAGCTCGTTGGGGAGCTTGGATACGCCGAACTCGGCGTAGATGACGATGAAGCCGATCGCGAACAGGACGGCGATCGCCAGTAGGACGAGGACCAGGTTCTCGGCCCGGCGCTCGGGAGTTCCCTCGGGCACGATCCGCTCTTCGTCGCCGCCAGAGTCCTGGCTTGAGCGGCGGCGGAACAGCCGGCCGGTGAGCAGAGTCAGGAGAGCGACGAGCCAGCGCCAGGGTCTCATCCGCTGAACCTCTTTCCGAGCAGGACGCAGGCCACGACCAGCAGCGGCAGCGCGATCCACCACGTGACCAGCCCTTCCGGGATCGGCCCCAGGTTTCCGATGCCCCAGCCTCCGCGGTCCGAGGGGTGCCGGGTCCAGAGCACGTATCTGATGATCGAGTTCAGCTGCGAGTCGGAGATCTGCTTCTGCGAGAAGCGGGGCATCAGGTAGGGGCCGACGCGGACAGCCTCGGCGATCTGAGTGGCGGGCACGCCCTGTAGCGGCGGGACGAGGGCGCCGGTTACGAACCCCCCGCGCGCCAGCTCCTGGTGGCACCCGGCACAGTGATCCGTGAACAGATGTAGTCCATCCGACAGGCTCCCTGAGGCTGGGTCGGGATGCGGTATCGCCGGTCCCGTCCCGAGCGAGGCCACGTAGGCCACCAGCGAGCGGATCTCCTTGTCGGAGAACAGCACCCGGTCGGGCCCCGGCTGGTCGTGGATGCTTGACAGCGGCATGTATCCGGAGCGCAGGTAGAAGTCGGCCGCCGACGCGCCCACTCCCCGGAGCGAAGGTCCGGCACCGGGGACGCTTCCAGCGCCGGGGCGGGGGGAGGCGATTCCGGAACCCGAGATCCCGTGGCAGCTCGAGCAGTTGCCCGCGAACAGCTGCGCGCCCAGCTGCAGGCTGGGGCTCGAGGGCTCGGTGGTGGGACGGACGATCCCGGACTGCGGCTGGGCCTGGGCGATGGCGACCGCGCCGAGCGCGATCAGCACCGCGACGGTGAGGATCCGCGCCCGGCGGCTCATGATTGCTGACAGATGGGGAGCAGGGGGGCGCCGATCGCGGTCATGACGATGATCGCCAAAGAGAGAAAGTTGACCGTCAGCCCGACGGTGGCCAGGAAGTTGATCCTGCCCGTGGGCGGCGCGCTGCCTTCGCCGTGGCGCTCGGCCTCGGCGATGTGGTCCAGCCGGAACGTGCGCAGGTAGAGCCACAGCGAGACACCCTCCGCGGCCAGCCCGACCAGGATCGCCGCCACCGACAACCCGATCTGCCAGCCGTGTACCGGCAGATGCCAGCGCCCAGCTGGGGCGTTGCATTGGGCGAAGCTGAAGAACAGGTTGGCGACGAACTGCACTACCCAGGCACAGGCGCCGCCGAGGACACCGAACCAAACCAATTTGTCTGAAGGGGAAGACCTCATCGTGGCTGGAAGCGGTCCTGTCTCACAGCGATGGAGCCAGCTGGGTGAACACGACGAACACGGCCAGGACGTTGACCACGTGCCAATACAAAGCGATACCCCGCACGCCGATCAACCAGTAGTTGGTCAGCCCCTGGAAGGCGAGGAACCACAGCACGGTGGCGTCGAGCAGAATTCCGAGCACCACGTGGCCGTGGTGGGCGGCCAACAGCGTGAAGTAGATCGACCCGTACGCGCTGCCCTTGGGGCTGAAGTCGCCAAGGTCGTGCCGGAACAGGTAGATCTGTAGCCCCAGGTAGCAGAGCTGTACCACGAGCGCTACGGCGATGGCCCACATGGCCGGATTGCGCCGGCCGCCGCGAGCTGCGCGGGCCGCCCACCACATCGGGATGCTCGTGAGGACCAGGACGCCGGTGCCCACCAGCGGCAGCACTACGCTCGGGGGCTTGATCCCGGCTGGCGGCCAGCTGTGGGCGTTGAAGTCCAGATAGAAGTAGCTGCCGATCAGCGTCCCGAACAGCGTCACCTCGGCGCATAGGAACAGCGCCATCCCCCACCACCCATTCGGCTGGGCGATGCGCTCTCGGGCCACGCGTCCCGCGGCGGCGGCGTCGAACGCGGCGGAGCTGCGGGTTACCTCGTGGGGGAGGGGACTCATTCATGCACCCCCTTGTGGTGCCAGCCCACCAGCACCAGCAGGCCAGCGACCGCGAAGCCCAGGGCGATGAAGTAGTGCTGCAGCAGCAGCATGGCGAACACCCCGGCCATGGTCAGCGCGGTGACCGGCGGCCAGATGGAGTGCGACGGCATGGTCAGGATCTCGTCCCAGATCGCATCCTCGGCACTGGTGGCCGGGGTCTCGTGCCCGCGCTCGAGCACGCCCTCGCCGCGCTCCAGGCGCTTGTTGTCGAGCTCCCGGTCGTCCTCGTCCCACATCGCATAGGCGCTCGTGACCGTGGGGATGACGGGGTAGTTGTAAGGGGGCGGCGGCGAGGTGGTCGACCACTCGAGCGTGTCACCGCCGAACGGGTCATTGCCCGCCTCTTCTCCCCTGCGGAGGCTGACCGCCAGGTTGACGATGATCATCACCAGGCCCACCGCCAGGACGTAGGAGCCGATCGACTCGATGAAGTTCAGCGCCGTCCAGCCCATCCCGGGGGGATAGGTGTAGTTGCGCCTGGGCATTCCCAACAGCCCGACGATGTGCATGGGAAAGAACGTGAAGAACGTGCCCAGAAACGTCAGCCAGAAGCTGAGCTTCCCGACCCCTTCGTGGTACATGCGCCCCGTGACCTTCGGGAACCAGAAGTACATGCCGCCCAGGATCGGGAACACCGCCGCACCGAAGATCACGAAGTGGAAGTGGGCGATGATGTAGTAGCTGTCGTGGACCTGCTGGTCGAACGGGATCGCGGCGACTGTGATCCCCGACAGGCCGCCGATGATGAAGTAGATGATGAAGCCGATGATGAACAGCATCGGCGTCTTGAACTCCGGCGTCCCGGTCAGGATGGTGGTGATCCAGGCGAACAGCTGGATCGCCGAGGGGATCACGATGATCAGGCTGGCGGCGGCGAAATAGACCGTCGTGATCGTGGCGAAGCCGACGGTGAACATGTGGTGCACCCACACGCCGAAGCCCAGGAACGCCACCAAGATCTCCGCCAGCGCGACGAGCGGGAAGAACACCATCTTGCGATGCGAGAACGCGGGGATGATCGAGGTGGCGATCCCGAACGCGGGCAAGATGATGATGTAGACCTCCGGGTGCCCGAAGATCCAGAACAGGTTTTGCCACAGGAGCGGATCGCCACCTTGTGCCGAGTCGTAGAAGTGAAAGCCAAGCTGCCGATCTAGCTCCAGGAACAGCGTGGCCACGCTCAGTGACGGCAGCGCGAACAACAATGCGAACGCCACCGCCAGGAACGCGAAGCAGAACAGCGGCATCCGGTTCAGCGACATCCCCGGCGCCCGCATCTTGAAGATCGTGACGATGAAGTTGATCGACGCCGCCGTACTGGAAATGCCGTTGAAGATCAGCCCGTAGCCATAGAAGTCGATGCCGTTGCCGGGGTCGAACTGCTTGGAGGCCAAGGGGACGTAGTCGAACCAACCCGCGTTCGGCGCATGCCCGGAAACCAGCCCGATGTAGATGAAGATCCCCGAGCACAAAAAGATCCAGTAGGACACGGCATTCATCCGCGGGAAGGCCATGTCGCGGGCCCCGATCATGAGCGGGATCAGGTAGTTCCCGAACGCACCCGTGGTCATCGGGATCACGAACAGGAAGATCATCGTGATCCCGTGCATCGTGAACATCTCGTCGTACGCCGCGGGCGACAGCACGTGTCCGTTCGGCCCGATCAGCTGCGTGCGCATCAGCAGCGCCTCGATGCCCCCGGCGCCGAAGAACGCAAGCGAGGTGAAGAAGTAGAGGATCCCGATCCGCTTGTGGTCGGTGGTCGTCAGCCAGCCGAGAATTCCTGGCCGCTCTGACCAGATCCGGTCTAGGCGGTCCACGTGCGGCTGGCCGCGAGGGGTAACGACTGTGGCCATCGCTACTTCAGCTCCTCGAGGTAGGCGACGAGCTCTGAAACCGAGTTCGGTTGCAGCCCGAGATCGGGCATCCGGTCCCCGGGCTTGATGGCCTGCGGGTTGTGGATCCAGGAAGCGAGCGCGCTGGGTGTGTTCGGGAGCGTCAAGGCCGCGATCGACGTCCGGCCCGCGAGGTGGGTCAGGTCGGGTCCCACCGTGGCCGTGGACCCCGTCCCGCGGATCTCATGACAGCTGGCGCAGGAACTCGTCATGAACACGCGCGCGCCGGCCCTCGCAGCCGCGCCCCGGGGTGCTGACGCCGGCGCCGACTCGTGCGCCAGCCAGGAGCGGAACGCGCCGGCGGTATCCACGAACACCCAAAACGACATGTGCGCGTGCTGCAGGCCGCAGAACTGCGAGCACTGCCCGCGAAACTTGCCGACCCGGGAGCTGTACAGGAGCACCCGATTTTGCAGCCCGGGGATCATGTCGATCTTGCGGTTGAGCGCCGGCACCCAGAAGCTGTGGATCACGTCGGCAGTTGTCGCCACCACGTTTACCCGCGTGTTCACGGGGATGTGGATCTCGTTGGCGGTGACGGCGTTGGTGCCGGGATATCGGATCTCCCACCACCATTGATGGCCGATCACGTCGAGGGTCATCGCCGTGCTGCTCGGCTTGGGAGGCGCCGTGCGGTTGACGAGGTAGATGTTGGCCACCGCGAACAGCGCCGTCAGCGTGACGATCGGGATCGCGATGCCGAACAGGAGCACCATCCCCTCGTTGATGTGCTCCCGCTCGCCGAAGATCGGAAGCCCCGGCTTCTCTCGCTTGAACCAGGCCAGGATCAGCAATAGCAGCGCGCCCCCGAACACGATCGTCGCGGCGGCAAGCATCCACCACCACAGCAGCGCGATGTCGTGGGCGTCAGGGCTCTTGGTCGAGGTGATCGACTGCTTCCCGCAGCCGGTCAACAGCGCGACGCAGATGAGCCCCGGGAGGCTGCGTAGCACGCGTCGCCGTACGAGCCTCGATTCGCTCGCCGGTCCCGCACCGCGCCGCCGAATCCACCACAGACGGCGTCGATCGCGGGTGTCGAGATGCACGTATGCGTGTACCTAGGCTGGGTGGAAACGCCGGCCGACCGCGACAGCTTCTACCCGACGGCATTCAGGGGCAAACGACGGCGTCGCTGCGCTGACAGGTTTGCCGGGCTGAAGCCCGGGTAGCGACCGGCGAAAAGACGTCTGAAACCAGGAGGTGGAGGCCATGCCACCACGTGGAGTCAAGCCAGGCACCAAACGCGCCCGTCAGTACGAGCACATCAAGGAGAGCCAGCGCGAGCGCGGCGCGAGCACGGGACGGGCCGAGGAGATCGCGGCCAGAACCGTCAACAAGGAACGAGCCCGCTCCGGCCAGTCGCGCACCCGCTCCCGCACCTCGACCAGGGACATCTCCTCGGGCCAGCGCGGGGGACAGCGTTCCGGCAGGCGCTCAGCGCCACGCGGCCGCACGCGAGATCAGCTCTACAACGAGGCGCAGCAGATGGGCATCGAGGGGCGCTCGCGGATGAACAAGGCGCAGCTCCAGCGCGCGGTCGATGGTCGCAAGCGTTCGCGCTCGTAGTGGCTGTCTTATCCGCTCAGCCCTCTGAGTGCTGGTCGGTGTCGCCGAGCGGCGAGTCGTCCTCGCTGGGCAACGCCGGCAGCTGATCACTGGCTGGGCTTCTGGACCCGCCCTCCGCTCCCGGCTCCTCGGGGCGATCCTCGGGCGGGTCCTCTAGACCTTCTTCGCGCGGTGGGTTCTCCTGCATCGCAGCAACCGCTACCCGGGGGCGATCTGAAGTACGCATCCACGAGTGGGGCTACGCACCCTCAGCGTTGCTCGGCGGGACAGAACACGGTCGTGCGCCCGGCAATCGTTTCGCGCTCGAGGCGCGCGCCGCACCGGGGGCAGGTGCCGTCACGGCGGCCGCGAGCGCCGGTGAGCCAGGTCCGCTTGGCCGGCACCAGTCCGTACGGAACGGAGTCGCGCAGCACCTTCTGGATCTTCTGATAGAGGACGCGACGCTCGGAAGAATCGAGCGCCGACGCCCTGCGCCGGGGATCGATGCGAGCCTGCCAGAGCGCCTCGTCGGCCGTCAGGTTTCCTAGGCCCGCGGCCACCGCCTGATTCATCAGCACCGCTTTTAGAGACGCCTTTCGTCGTTCCAGCAGCTCGTCGAACTGCTTGCGGGAGACCGACTGCCAGTCCGGCCCAAGGCGTCCCCGTATCCGCTCGAGCTCCCGCCGTTCGTGAGCGAGCCAGATGCCCCCGAACTTGCGCATGTTGCGATAACGAAGCTCACCGTCGTCGAACACGAGCGTCATCCGGTCGTGGTCGTGACGCGGTCCGCCCGCGCACCAGACGAACGTCCCGGTCATGCCGAAGTGCAACAACAGCGCCACCCCGTCGGCTGGACAGATCAGCAGCTTGCCCTGCCGCTCGGGGGGGTCGAAGCGCTTGCCCTTCAGCGCACGCGCCAACCCCTGAGGGCTCGTGTTGCGGAGCATCGAGGAATCGATCCCGTGCACAGCTCTGAGGCGCTTTCCCTTGGCGCGCTTGCTGAAGGTGCGCCTGAACCCCTCGACGTCGGGCAGCTCCGGCACGGTTAGGAGCGGTCGCTTCGGCTACTGCTGTCCGCGGCGGGCGTCGACGAGCTCCTCCGGCGAGCTAGGTGCCCGGGGACTCGGTGTCTGGCTGACTCGAGTGCCGGGTCCCCGCGCGCCCTGCGATGGGTCGGCGCTGGCTCCGGCCGAGCGCTTGGCGCCGCCGGCGATCAGTGCGTATGCGAGCGCCGAGAAGAATCCAATGACCGCCAGGGGGACCAGGATGATCGTGAAAATCCCGCCGGCGAAGATGCTTCCGAAGATGCACAGCGCCACAAGGACGGCGACGAGTAGGTAGAGCCACATCGCTGCAAGCTCTACCCGTGCTCGCGGGGTGCAAACAGGTGCGCAAGCGGGTAGCCGCCACATCGAAGCTCCAACGGGAGGTGCCTCATGGCGAAGGATCATGGCCCAAGCGTGAAGAGCGATAAGCAGTACGAGGGCCTGCGGAAGAAGGGCATGAGCAAGTCGAGAGCAGCCGCGATATCGAATGCGCCCGGCTCCTCGAGCAGGGGTGGCAAGAGCAGCGGCAGCAGCCGTTCTCGCAAGAGCAGCGGTCAAGGCAGCGGCGGCAACCGGGCGCAGAAGGCGGCGGCCGGGCGCAAGGGCGGCAAGAAGAGCTAAGCCGCAGTGCCAACCGCGCTCGGTGAGCACAAAAAAAGGCGATCGCGGCTGTCCTCCCCGGCAGCCGCGATCACCCGATTAAGCAGCTAGCGAGCGCAGGCTAAGAGGTCCTGCGCTCCAGGTTGGCGACCTCATCGGCCTTGCGGTCGGCGCGCTCCTGGTCGCGCGAGAGCTCGTCCTTGGCCTCGCCCTTGCGCTCCTCCTGTCGGCCTTCGCGGCGGAGCGACGGGTCGTCGGCGACCTCGCCCACCGTCTTCTTCGTGCGTCCAAGAATCTTGTCAATCAGGCTCACGAAGTTTCCTCCTCGTTCGTGGTCACTCCCGTCCTACCCGTAGTCCCAGCGCGTGAATCAGCGGCCGTCCGCGCCGAAGATTCGACACAAAAGCGCGACATAGCGGGTAGCAGCTAGCGCGATGAGCGGCGACCCCTACCCGCCGATCGGTGACTATGCGCTGATCGGGGACTGCCACAGCGCGGCACTTGTGTCGCGCGCAGGATCGATCGACTGGTGTTGTCTGCCCCGCTTCGATTCCGGCAGCGCTTTCGGCCGGCTGTTGGATTGGGAGCGCGGCGGCTACTGCCAGATAGCTCCAGCCTCGGACCCGGGAAGCTGGGAGAGCACCCGCGAGTACCTCGAGGACACGCTGGTTCTTCAGACGACGCTGCGAGGCCGTGGCGGCGAAGCGAAGGTGCTCGACTTCATGACCGTTGACGAGCGGGCCAGGGAGTCGCGGGGCTCGCGGCTGCTGCGCCTGATCGAAGGTCAGCAGGGGACTGCCGAGCTAGAAATCCGGATCTTGCCCCGGTTCGACTACGGGCAGGTGACGCCATGGATTCGACGCGAGGGACCGGGATTGCACAGCGCAATCGGAGGCAACGACGCGCTGATCGTGTTCTGCGACCAGGAGCTGGACGAGGACCCGGCCCACGAGCTGATCGCCCGAGTGCGAGTAGGGACCGGCGATCGGGTCCGGCTGGTGCTCGAGTACTCCAGTCCGGAGCGGGTAAAAGCGCAGCTGGAGCGGATGCCCGATCCGAGCGCGCTCGACCGCGAGCTGAAGCGAACGATCGCCTGGTGGCGCGATTGGGCATCGTCGATGTCACTCTCCAGCCGCGACGAGTCCGCCGCGCGTCGATCGGGAATCGTGCTCAAAGCGCTGACCTACGCGCCAACCGGGGCGATCGCCGCGGCGCCGACCACGTCGCTACCCGAGGTGATCGGCGGCGTGCGCAATTTCGATTACCGCTACGCGTGGGTGCGGGATTCGAGCTTCAGCTCGCGGGCGTTCGCCGAGCTCGGCGCCGTGGACGACGCGGACGCCTTCCGGGCGTTCATCATGCGCTCGGCTGCAGGCCACGCCGAGGAGCTCCAGATCGTCTACGGCGTCGGAGGCGAGCGCCGCCTGCAGGCACAAGAGCTGGCGGAGCTGGGGGGCTATCGGGGCTCGACTCCGGTCCTGCTCGGCAACGGCGCCGCCGGGCAGCGGCAGCTTGACGCGTACGGAGAGCTGGTCAACCTGACCTGGCGCTGGCACCGACGGGGCCACGCGCCGACCGATGATGACTGGCGGTTCCTCGTGTCGCTGATCGAGCACGCGGCCGAGCGATGGCGCAAGCCCGATCGAGGAATCTGGGAGTGGCCGGGCAGGCCCGACCACTTCGTGCACTCCAAGGTGATGTGCTGGTCGGCGCTTGACCGTGGGATTCGCTTGGCCCAGGAGTGCATGCGGAAGGCGCCCACTCGCCGCTGGACGCGGGCGCGCGATGAGCTGCGCCGGACGATCGAGCGACGAGGCTACGATCGCAAGCGGGGCGTTTATGTCCAGGCGTTCGATCGCAAGACGATGGACGGGGCGCTGCTGTTGCTGCCACGCACCGAGTTCATCGCCTGGGACGACGAGCGGATGGTCCGGACGGTGGCCGCCGTGCGCGACCAGCTCGACGCCGGTGGCGGGCTGCTCTACAGGTACCGTCGCAAGGACGGACTGCAGGGTCAGGAAGGCGCCTTTCTGTGCTGCTCGTTCTGGCTGGCCGAGTGTCTGGCGCGGTCCGGAGACGTGGCGGAAGCCCGCAGCGTCTTCGACACCGTGATCTCGCACGCCAACGACCTCGGACTGCTGTCCGAGGAGGTGGACCCGTCCAGTCGAGAGCTGCTCGGCAACTACCCGCAGGCACTCACCCACCTGTCGCACATCGATGCCGCCATCGCCCTGGCCGAGGCGGAGGCCACGCTATAGCAGAGATCCTGTCGCGGCTCGCGAGGAGGCGTACGCTGTGCAGAGTGAAACGAAATGCTCATGGCCGATGACCGCGAAGCACGACGGGACCTCGTCGTCATCGGCGCTTCCGCGGGCGGCGTCGAGACACTCAGGCTCGTAGTCGCTGGACTTCCGCCGGACCTGCGGGCCGCTGTCTGCATCGTGCTTCACATCGCCCCCGGAAGCCCGAGCGCCCTGGCGGGGATCTTGCGACGGGCAGGCCCGCTTCCCTGCCGACCTGCCCGGGACGGCGATGTCCTCGAGCTCGGACATATTCTCGTTGCCCCGCCCGACCATCACTTGGTGGTCGAGGATCGTCGCGTGCGGTTGACCGCCGGGCCCCGCGAGAACGGTCACCGCCCGGGCATCGATGTGCTGTTTCGCTCTGCTGCGCATGCCGGTGACGGTCGGGTAATAGGCGTGGTCTTGTCCGGCACCCGCGACGACGGGACCGCCGGCCTGGCTGTGATCAAGTCGCACGGGGGCGCTGCTGTAGTCCAAGATCCCGACGATGCGCTGTACGACGGAATGCCCGTCAGCGCCCTGGAACACGTCGCCGTCGACGCCGTGGTACCCGCCGCGCAGGTGGCCAGTGTCGTAACCGATATGGTGAACGGTGCGAATACGCCGAGACCACCCGAGCCAGATCCTGGCGCCAGACCGGGAAGTAATACGGGACACAACCCGGGGCAGAGCAGCGCCGTGACGACGATCTGCCCCGAGTGCGGGGGCGTGCTGAGCGAGCGCTCGGCGGCGGGGCCGATGCAGTGGGCGTGTCGAGTGGGCCATCGCTATTCGGCGCAAAGCCTCGCTGATGCCCAGGCGGAGGACGTCGAGGCCGCGCTCTGGGCTGCGATCCGGGCGCTCGAGGACCGCGTCAGGCTCCTGCGCCGGATGTCGGAGCGAGCCGAAGCGCAGGGTCAGTCCCGGTCGTCGCGATCATTCCGGCGTCGCGCCGAAGGCGCTTCGAGGCAAGCCCGGGTGATGCGCGAAGCGCTGACGAGCGCCGCCGCCACCTCGCTGCGGCCGCTGGGCCTCGAGGAGTCACTCGGCGAGAAAAGCGCTGAGTCGGCGTCCGGGGCGAAGGAGACCGCGGTCTGATGGCGGTCCGAGCCGACGCCACCGTCGACGCCCTGCTCGATTTCGTCAAGCAGTCGCGCGGCTTTGACTTCACCGGCTACAAGCGCTCGAGCATCGAGCGACGTGTGAGCAAGCGCATGGCCGAGGTCGGGGTGGATCGGTTCGACGAATACATCGACTACCTCCAGCTGAACTCCGGAGAGTTCGTGGAGCTGTTCAACACGCTGCTCATCAACACCACGGCCTTCTTCCGCGATCCGCAGGCATGGAACATCCTCGGTAACGACGTGGTCCCCCAGCTGCTTGCTGCCAGGCCCCCGGATTCTCCGCTGCGGATTTGGTCCGCGGGGTGCGCCTCGGGCGAAGAGCCCTACACGGTGGCGATGGTGTTCGCTCGGGTGATGGGCGACGCTGCCTTCCGGGAGCGAGTCAAGATCTATGCCACGGACGTAGACGAGGAAGCGCTGGACCAAGCCCGGCACGGCGCGTATCTGCCGCGACAGATCGAGGACATACCTCGAGATGCACTCGAAAGGTTCTTTGAGCAGACCGACCAGCGGTTCGTCTTCCGTAAGGACCTGCGGCGCTGCGTGATCTTCGGCCGCAACGACCTAGTCCAGGATGCTCCCATCTCCCACATCGACTTGCTGGTGTGCCGGAACACACTCATGTACTTCACGGCGGAGACGCAGGCACAGATTCTCCGTCGGTTTCACTTCGGGCTCGACGACGACGGTGTGCTGATGCTGGGAAAGTCGGAGATGCTGATCACGCACGCCGACCTGTTCACGCCGATCGAGCTCAAATCGCGCGTGTTTCGAAAAGTGATGCGCGTCGCGCGGCGCGAGCGGGGGCGGGTGCTGGCGTTCGATCCAGAGAACGGGGCCTCGCAGAGCATCGGCGAGACGCTGCGCGAAACCGCGTTCGACATCGGAAGCGGCGCGCAGGTCGTGCTGGACGCAAGCGGCGTTCTCGTGATGGCCAACGAGACGGCGCGAAGGATGTTCGGTCTGGGGGTTAGCGACTTCGGCCGACCCATCCAGGATCTCGAGCTCTCCTACCGACCCGTTGAGCTCCGTTCGCACCTCGACACGCTCTCCAAGGAGCTGCGGCCGATCGAGATCAAGGCGGTGCGCACGGGCGCGGCCGACCGGGAGCGGGTGGTCGATATGCGCCTCGTGCCGCTCCGCTCTGACGGCGGCTTGATGGGCACGAGCATCTGCTACGTCGACGTGACGGAAGCTCGCAGGCTGCAGGACGAGGTGACGAGCTCCAAGCGGGAGCTCGAGCACGCCTATGAGGAGCTTCAGGCCACGGTCGAGGAGCTGGAGACCACTAACGAGGAGCTTCAGTCCACTAACGAGGAGCTGGAGACGACAAACGAGGAGCTTCAGTCCACTAACGAGGAGCTGGAGACGATGAACGAGGAGCTCCAGTCATCGAACGAGGAGCTGGAGACGATGAACGAGGAGCTCCGCCACCGCGGTGTCGAGATCGACGAGATGAACACCATGCTGGAGACGATCCTGACGACGGTCGGACTGGCTGTGGTGGTGGTCGACTCAGAGCAGCGCATCCAGATCTGGAACGGCCAGGCGCGCGAGCTGTGGGGGCTGACGGCGGAGGAGGTCGAGGATCAGCATCTGCTGTCGCTGGACATCGGCCTGCCGCTCGAGAACCTCAAAAATCAGCTTCGCGCGACCTTGTCCGGACGCTCGGAGCGCGAGGAGTCTGTCCTAGACGCCACCAACCGGCGCGGCAAGGCATTTCAATGTCGGGTCAGGCTGCTTCCGCTGGGGGCCGATGGCGACGGTACCGTCTCGGGGGCAATCATGATGATGGAGCTCGTCGGCGAGTAAGCGCCTCGCGGGCGATCCTCTGCCGCGACTGGGCAACGCGCTCGCGCACCCGCCGTGTACGCGTCATGAACTCGTCGAAGTGCTCCGCGTTGTAGCGGTGCTGCTCGTGCAGCCGCTCCAGGGTCGTCCGCAAGACCTCCAATGACGATCCAGTCTCCTGCTGCTCTTCTGCCTCCGCCGCCCAGCCGGAAGCAGTGTCCTCGAGCAGCGCCGGCGCCCCCGCCCGCTCCTGGGCGATCGAGGGCTCAGGCGGGCCCTCGAGCAGTAGCCAGCCGTCGCTCTGGCGCACGATCGCGCCACGCTCGGTGAGCTCGCGCAGCGCCAGCGTCACGGTGGGCCGCCGGGCTCCGATCATGCCGCCGAGGGCGTCGTGGGTCAACGCCAGCGGCAGCCGCGTGCCGTGGGCGGTGGTGGTCCCCCAGGACTCCGCCAGCAGCCACATCAGCGACAGCAGGCGCTGATCGACCCGCGGCAGCTGGCAGACCGCGAGCTGAATCCCGAGTCGCTCGCCCTGCTCTGCCGCCCGCACGTGCAGCCCGGCTACGATCCGCGGCCAGCGCCGGGCCGCCACGAGGATCTCGTTGCCCAGCATCGCGAGCCGCGTGGGGGCAGCGGCGTTGAAACGAGACTCGGCGAGCAGCGACGGACCGTTGGCCGACAGCGACAGGAAGTCGCCGGGTCCGAGCAGCCGCAGCGTCGGCTGGTCAGCGACCTGAAGGCGTTCAAGGAGCATTCCCTGGAGGATGAAGGAGGCGAAGGCGTTGGCATCGCCCAGCAGCGCCCCGACGTCAAGTGCGCCCCGGCCCACCTCGCGCACGGGGAGGGACAAGTCCTCTGCCTCGGCCCACTCCTGGGCTGTCAAGAAGCGACCGACGTCGGGTTCGACGGCGAGCAGGCGCACTGTGGGATGGGCTGCCACTGCTCAGATATGGTCGGTGTGGAACTTGTCCCTGGCTAGAGTCTAACCCCGATGCAAGAGGGCAACCTGGCAGATGACGCCCGCGGCCGCGAACTGAGGGCGCTCGAACGCAAGGAGCGCGCGCGCACGCACCAGCAGGAGGCCGAGCGCCACGCGGCCGAGGACACGGATCCCGCGCACGCCAAGAGGCATCTGGATGAGGCCGCGACTCACGCCCGCGCCGCCGAGCTGCACGCGCAAGCGGCTAAGACTCAAGCCCATCACCGCCGGGAACACTCGGGCGAATAGGGAGGTCGCTGGTCGAGGGGGCCGGGAGCGGACGGCCAAGGCCGCGGCATAGAAGCCCGCCTTGGTCCGCCCGCTCATGACCAGGACAGAGCAAAACGAGGTTTACCATCGCCGCAGCCGCAATGGGAACGGACGGTTGGAATCCAACTAGCGCCCTTAGCGAGACCCGCTGGGGGATCTCCGCGAGCGAGTCGCAGAACCGGAGCTGCTCCGAGAGCGGCTGGTGGTCTTGGAGCGGGACCGGGATCGGGCGGAGGTCCCAGAGCGGCTGGCCGAACGGCTACCGGTTCCAGAGCGGCTGGCCGAACGGCTACCGGTTCCCGACCGGCGGGCGCTCGTGGTGCGGCGACGACGGCGGGAGCGGCTCGTGGCCGCGGCGCGCTGATCGCGCGGGATCTCGGCTCGCACCACGGCCTTGACAAGCCGGCCCAACTCGGCGTCGAGGAACTTCGCCATCCGCTCCTCATCTCGCCGGATGCTCTTTGCCAGCTGGGCCGTCTCCCGGTCTCCGACCTCGGTGGCGAGCGCCTCCAGACGGTTGTACAGCGCGATCTCCACGTGCTCTTCGCGAAGCTCCTCCTGGGCGTTTCGCAAGTGTGTCTCGGCTTGGTCGGTGACGGCCGCGCGGGCGGCGCCGAGCTGGCCCTTTGCCGCGGCGACGGCTTTGCCCGCGACCTCGCCGACCGCACCCGGCACGCCGGGAACGGATGGTCCGCTGGCGTTGCCCCCCAGCTTCTTGATTCGAGACGCCACCTGGCGCTTGTGATCGCGCGTCTCCTTCAGGTGCTGCTGAAGCCGTCTCTTGTAGGACTGCTTCTGGGTCAGCGTGATGTGGGCAGTGAGGTCAGCCTCCAGCTCCGCCTCCTTGGTGTGGGCTTCGTTCAGCCACTGGACGAGCTTCGTGTCACGTTCGTTCATGTCGGCCATCGATCCTCCTGGTCGTCGTGATCCCGTCCGTCCTACCCGCAAGGACGGACGGGAATCACCCGCTGAGCGACGGACGGGAATCACCCGCTGAGCGAGCGGCGAGCAAACGCCCCACTCTCGAGCGTGCTTGCTTGTGGAGATTGCGGCGCGGGTAGTGACGTGCGGCACGATCATGCGCGTTTACGCCCACAGGTTCGGTAGCGAATCCGGTCAGTGTCAATGACGAGCACGCGGGGACGGGTGCGCCGCTCGGACTGCTCGGCCCCGGGAATCAAACGGGTCCGCAGGGGGCGGGGCTTTACCTACCTCGACGAGCGGGGACGGCCCGTGGAGGACCCCGAGGTGCTGGAGCGGATCCGGGTGCTCACCGTGCCGCCCGCATGGAACGACGTTTGGATCTGCAGGGATCCAATGGGACATCTTCAGGCGACCGGCATCGACGCAGCTGGGCGCAAGCAGTACCTGTACCACGAGCGCTGGCGTGCGCATCGCGACCGTGCGAAGTTTGCCCGGATGACCAGTTTCGGGGCGGCGCTGCCGAAGCTCCGCAAGCGGCTGGTCGACGAGCTTGAGGGGGAGGAGTTGACAGAGCGCCGCGTTCTCGCTTGTACGGTCCGGCTGCTCGACATCGGCATGTTCAGGGTCGGCAACCCCGAGTACGCGGGTGATGAAAGCGGGATCGGACTGGCCACGGTTCGCAAGGAGCACGTGTCGCTCAACGGACGATCGATCGGGTTCGATTACCCCGGCAAGGGCGGGATCAGGCGGTTGCAGGTCGTGGAAGATGAGGCCAGCCTGGCCATCGTTCGCAGGCTCAAACGCCGCCGCAGCGGGCCGCCCGAGCTGTTCGCATACCGCGCGAATGGGGATTGGCGAGCGATCCGCTCCGACGACATCAACGAGTTCATCAAGGAACAGCTGGGGCAGGAGTACAGCGCCAAGGACTTCCGCACCTGGAACGCCACGGTGATGGCGGCGGTGACGATCGCCGCACGAGGTCGGGAGGTCCGGTCAAATACCGCTCGGCGGCGGGCGATCAACGAGACCACCAAGCAGGTGGCTGAGCTGCTCGGCAACACGCCGGCCGTCGCGCGGCGCTCCTACATAGACCCGCGCGTATTCGATCGCTATCAGGCCGGCCACACCGTGGCCGGCCAGATCAAGCGCCTGGACGAGCTCGAGGTAGCGAATGACAGGACGCGAAACCGCGTGGAGCGGGCGGTGCTCGAGCTCCTGGTGGAGGACTAAGGGCTTGAGCGACGCCGGGGCCGGCTCCGACCGAGCGCTCGTTTGGTCCGACTACGTACGGCCCACCCAGCGAGCGGTTAGCGCCCAGAGCCGCCGGGGTAGATCCACACTCGGACGGGACCGGCCACGGCGGCAGCGCACGACCTGAAGGACGGCACGCAAATGAGTGAAACGGTTGGCGATTTCCTCCTCGAGCGGCTTGCGACCTGGGGAGTTCGACGGATCTACGGATACCCCGGCGACGGGATCAACGGCCTGATGGGCGCGTTCGCCCGCTCATCGAACGGCAAGCGACCGGAGTTCGTCCAGGTCCGCCATGAGGAGATGGCGGCCTTCATGGCCTGCGCCCAGGCTAAGTTCACACGCGAGCTGGGGGTCTGTATGGCCACCTCGGGCCCAGGCGCGATCCATCTGCTCAACGGGCTGTATGACGCCAAGCTCGATCACCAGCCCGTGGTGGCGATCGTGGGCCAGCAGGCGCGGGCCGGCCTCGGTGGCAACTACCAGCAGGAGGTCGACCTGACGACCCTGTTCAAAGACGTGGCGAACGAGTTCGTGCAGGTGGCGATGGCGCCCGCACAGGTCCGTCATCTGGTCGACCGGGCCTGCCGGATCGCGCTGGCCGAGCGGACCGTGACCGCGATCATCATTCCCAACGACGTCCAGGAGTCGCCCGCCGTCTCCCAGCCGCCGCACAAGCACGGCACCGTCCACTCCGGCCCCGGCTACAGTCCGCCCCGGGTCGTTCCCCACGACGAGGAGCTGACCCGCGCCGCAGACATCCTCAATTCCGGCCAGCGGGTTGCGATGCTCGTCGGTCAGGGGGCGCTAGGGGCGGCGGATGAGGTTTCCGCCGTGGCCGAAGCCCTGGGAGCCGGCGTGGCCAAGGCGCTACTCGGCAAGGCCGTCCTCGCCGACGATCTCCCGTATGTCACCGGCGCGATCGGGCTTCTGGGAACGAAGCCCAGCTGGACGCTGATGCAGGAGTGCGACACGCTGCTGATGGTCGGATCGAGCTTCCCATACTCGGAGTTCCTTCCCGAGGAGGGACAGGCGCGCGGAGTCCAGATCGATATCGACGGCAAGATGCTCGGCATCCGCTACCCCATGGAGGTCAATCTGGTGGGGGACAGCGCCGAAACCTTGCGGGCCCTGCTGCCGCGGCTCGACCAAAAATCCGATCGGTCGTGGCGGCAGAAGATCGAGCAGGAAGTGGCCGAATGGTGGAACCTGATGGAGCAGCGGGCCCACCTGGAGGCCGAGCCGCTCAATCCCCAGCTGGTGTTCCACGAGCTGTCAAAGCGCCTCCCCGACGGCGCGATCCTGAGCGCCGACTCGGGATCGGCGGCCAACTGGTTCGCCCGCGACATCAAGATCCGCAGCGGGATGATGGCCTCCTTGTCGGGCACGCTGGCGACGATGGGTCCCGGAGTGCCCTACGCGATCGCCGCAAAGTTCACCCATCCGAACCGGCCGGTGTTTGCGCTGGTGGGCGACGGCGCGATGCAGATGAACGGCATCAACGAGCTGATCACGATCGCCAAGTACCGCGATCAGTGGCCAGACCAGCGGCTGGTCGTCCTGGTGCTCAACAACCGCGACCTGAACCAGGTCACCTGGGAGCAGCGCGCGATGTCAGGCGACCCCAAGTTCGAAGGATCTCAGAACCTGCCTGACTTCCAGTACGCCAAGTACGCAGAGCTTCTCGGCCTGGAGGGGATTCGCGTCGATCGCCCCGAGGAGGTCGGGCCGGCCTGGGATCGGGCGCTGAGAGCCGAGCGCCCGGTCGTGATCGAGGCCATCACCGACCCAGAGGTCCCGCCGCTGCCCCCGCACATCACGCTCGAGCAGGCCAAGGCGCTGAGCTCGGCGCTGGCTGCGGGGGACGAGAACGCGGGGCGGATCATCAAGCAGTCGTTCAAGCAGAAGGCGCAGGAGTTCCTTCCGGGGCGATGAGCGCCGCCACATCAAGCGCGGCCGTTCAAGCCCCGGTCGACCACCTCGAGGTCGGGGCCTACCAGGTACCAACCGACGCGCCGGAAGCCGACGGCACCCTGTCGTGGAACGAGACGACGATCGTCGTCGTGACCGCGCATGGGGGCGGTGAGGCCGGGCTGGGGTACACCTACGCCGACACCTCCACGGCGACGCTGGTGCAGTCAAAGCTGGCGGATGTCGTCGGCGGCCTCGACGCCATGGCTCCCCAGGCGGCCTGGCAGGCGATGGTGGGCGCGATCCGCAACCTGGGCCGGCCTGGGATCTCGTCGATGGCGATCGCGGCGGTGGACACGGCCCTCTGGGACCTGAAGGCGAGGCTGGTGGGTCTGCCGCTGTGCAGGCTGCTGGGGATGGTGCGTGATAGCGCAGCGGTCTATGGCTCGGGGGGATTCACGGCCTACTCGACGGTCAGGCTTCAGGAGCAGCTTGCCGCCTGGGTAGAGCGGGGAATCCCGCGGGTGAAGATGAAGGTCGGATCGCACCCGGGCGAGGATCCGGCGCGGGTGCGCTGCGCCCGCGCGGCCATCGGCCCCAACACAGAGCTGTTTGTCGACGCCAATGGCGCGTACTCCCGCAAGCAGGCGCTCGCGCTGGCCGAACGGTTCCAGGCCGAGGCCGACATCGGCTGGTTCGAGGAGCCCGTGTCATCCGATGACCTCGAAGGGCTCAGGCTGCTGCGCGACCGGGCACCGGCCAGGGTTGCGATCGCGGCCGGGGAGTACGGATACGACATCGGCTATTTCGAGCGGATGGCCGGAGTGGTGGACGTGCTGCAGGCCGACGTGACCCGCTGCGCGGGCATCACCGAGCTGCTGCGAGTCGACGGGATTTGTCGCGCCCAGGGATTGCCGCTGTCGCTCCACTGTGGCCCCGCCATCCATCTGCACCCGGCACTGGCGCTGGACCGATTCGTCCACATCGAATACTTCCACGACCACACCCGCATCGAGCAGCTCTTGTTCGATGGCGTGGGCGCGGCGCGGGATGGTGCACTGTGGCCAGATTTGTCACGAGCCGGGAACGGGCTCGAGCTCAAGCGCGCGGACGCGGAGCGATATGCGGCCTAGGCGGGTGCTACGTCGACCGAGCAGGTCTGAGCGCTCGGTTGCCCGCTGGTGGTCAAACGTCAGACGGGGGCGGATGCAGCGCACCCTGGCCGCGGCTACCGCTTTCGGCGCGCATCCCGCTGGGGCTCGAGATCTACTTTGAGCATTTCCGCGGCTCGTTCGGTGACAAGTGGATGTGGACCCCGGTCGCGCTGTCTCCGGGCCTGGCCGCGGCCGGCGTGGCCGGAGTGAGATCCGAGAGGGCTGCCAAGACGTGGTTGCCGGCGCTATCGGCCCTGTATTGCCTGGACGGCTTGATCGGGGTCATCACGCACGTCCGCGGCGTCGCCCGCAAACCGGGCGGCTTCGGGGAACCGCTGTTCAACATCGTGATGGGGCCGCCGCTGCTCGCGCCGGGGTCGCTGGCGCTGGTCGGCGGCATGGGACTGGCGGCGGCCGCGTTCGGCCGAGAGCGGTGATGGCCCGGGACTTCCGCGACCCGGCCCACCTGCCCAACCTGCGCGAGGGGAGACAGCCGGCGCCACCGGAGGAGCTCCCGCGACAGCGAAATGGGGTCACGCCGCAAATGCACGGCCGCTACCCCGACTACAACGTGCTCGACGAGGTAGATCACTGGGATGATGCGACCAAGCGGACGGTGCTCGACCGCGTCGAGAACGTGCCGCCGGTGCGGTTCTTCACCGACGCCGAAGCCCGGACGCTCGGCTGCTTCTGCGACGTCGTGTTGGCACAGGACTCGGAGCCGAAGATTCCGGTGCTGAACATGGTCGACGCCAAGCTGTTCGCCGGCAAGCTCGACGGGTTTCGCTACGACGACATGCCCGACGACCGCGAGACGTGGCGGCTCGTGGCACGCGGGCTCGACGCCGCCGCGCGCCAGCACCGGGCGCGGGAGTTCGCGGGCGCACCCTGGGAGGTGCAGTGCCAGGTTGTCGATGCCTTCTCCAAGGGCCAGCTCCACGGCGAAGTGTGGGACGAGCTGAACCCCACGCGAGCGTGGAGCGTCGTGATGCGGGCGGTGCTGAGCGCGTTCTACTCCCACCCCTGGGCTTGGAACGAGATCGGCTTCGGGGGACCGGCCTATCCCCGAGGCTACGGCCGCTTCGGGATCGGCCAGCGGGAGAGCTGGGAGGGCGCCCCGGCGTTCGAGCGCGACCCCGTGCAGGACGTCCAGCAGCGGGGACTCGAGTGAAGCTGGGCGGCACGTACGGGCTCCGGACGCTCGCCCGAGGAGCGCTGCGCCCACCGGGCAACGACTCGGCGTTTCTGCTCGACGTCCACCGCCGTGCCGTCCCGACCGGGCGGATGGCACGCTACGGCGACCACTACCCGGTGGACCTGGTGATCGTCGGCGCCGGAGCCGGTGGTGGCACGCTTGCTCAGCGACTGGCGCGCCGGGGCTGGAAGGTCGTGGTGCTGGAGGTCGGGCCGTTCTGGGACCCAGACGAGGACTGGGTGTCCGATGAGGCCGGATCGCACGAGCTGTACTGGACCGATCAGCGGGTCGTGGGGGGCGAGGACCCGGTCGAGCTGGGCAAGAACAACTCGGGCCGCGGGGTTGGCGGATCGATGGTCCACTACGCCGGGTACTGCCCCCGATTTCACCCCTCGGACTTCGAGACGCGCTCCCGCGATGGCGTGGGCGAGGACTGGCCGATTAGTTATGCGGAGCTCAAGCGCCACTACGAGCTGCTGGAGCTCGAGCTGCCCGTGGCCGGTGACTACTGGCCGTGGGGCGACCCCCATCGCTACCCCCATACCGCTCATCCCGTGGCCGGCGGAGCCGAGCTGGCCTGGGCCGGAGCGCTCGAGCTGGGAATCGAGATGCGGGTGGGGCCGGTGGGGATCACCAATGGCTCGTTCGGCAATCGCCCACACTGCATATACAGAGGCTTCTGTCTGCAGGGCTGCAAGGTGAACGCCAAAGCCTCGCCCCTGGTCACGCACGTGCCCGACGCGATTGCTCACGGGGCCGAGATCCGCGCGGAGTGCATGGTCACGCGGGTGGAGGTCGATGACTCGAGCGGCGCGGTGACCGGCGTCAGGTACATAAGCGGCGGGCAGGAGCGATTCCAGCGTGCGGAAGCCGTGGCCGTCGCCGGCTACTCGATCGAGACCCCGCGCCTGCTGCTTAATTCCACAAGCCGCCGCTTCCCGCAAGGGTTGGGGAACTCAAGCGACCAGGTCGGCCGCTATGTCATGGTCCAGGGCGCGCCACAGGTAGCGGGCCGGTTCCCGGAGGAGCTACGGATGTACAAGGCGCCGCCCCCGGAGATCTGCTCGGAGCAGTTCTACGAGACCGACCCGGCCAGGGGCTTTGCGCGGGGATTTTCTCTCCAGACAGTGGGGCCGCTGCCGATCGGCTGGGCGGAGCACGTGATGGCCGACGGCCACTGGGGCCAGGCGCTGCGCGAGTACGCGCGCGACTACAACCACTGGTACACGCTTGGGGCCTTGTCGGAACTGCTCCCGTTGGCCGATAATCGGGTCACGGTCGCCTCGGGTGTCAATGACCAGAACGGGATCCCCGTGGCACGGATGGACTACAGCCAGTGCGAGAACGACCGCAAGAACATCGCCTTCGCCAAGCGAACGCTGCGGGAGATCCTGGAGGCCGCCGGGGCGCAGGACATCCTCACGATCGATCGGTACGCCCACCTCGTGGGAGGCTGCCGGATGGGAACGGATCCCGAGCGCAGCGTAGTGGGCCCCGACCACCGGGTGTGGGGAGTGCCCAACCTGCTGGTCGCCGACGGAAGCGTGATGCCCACCCAGGGATCCGCCAACCCGGCGATAACGATCATGGCCGTCGCCTCCCGGCTGGCGGACATGCTCGAGCGCAAGCTGCTGGATGGGCGGGCGCGCGGCAGGCGGCTGTCTTTGCGTCGGCGCGAGGCGTCGCCGGATGGGGAGCCGCGGCGGGGTGTCCGGGGTCAGACCGATGTCGTCGCCCATACCGGGGGACCGGGAATCAAAAGAACGTAGGGATCACACGTCTGTAGGAAGGAGAAGTCATGCCTCAGGTCAGCCACCAGACGATCAGGTTGGCTAAGGGAAAGCACCAGTCAGCCGAGCAGGGCGCGTGCGTCATGGAGCTCGCGTCGATGCTGGCTGGAGAGCCGTTCAGCGACCATCCGCAGTCCGTCTCGGCTCCGATCGCGTCGTTCCTGCGCCGCTACAACGACATGCTGGACGACAGGCGCCGACAGGACCTGTACCCCTACGCGGCGAGAGTTGTAGGGACCACATCCACCCGAGAGGTGGAGCTCGCCCGGGTGCGGCGACTGATGGCCTGGGCGGATGAGATGTGGGCCTCCAGGCGTTGGCCGCTGCGCTGCCGCCTGGGTGGGCTCCGTCGCAGCAAGGCGCGCACAAACCATCCGGAGCTGGCGGGCAGCTACGCGGTCCGGGCGCTTCCGAGGATGTCCGACGCGACGCACGCCGCCGCCCTGGCCTTGGTGGACGAGCTGATCGCCATGGGGCCTCGCGAGGCACTCGAGTCTGAGTTGCTGCGGGCACGGGTCATCGATCGTCCGGCTGTGCCTGCCTGAGGTCCTTAGCTTGCGGTCCCGCGGCGGCGCGCTAGCCGCCGCGGTCCGATAGCCAGCTGGCCACGGCACGGAGATCGGCGATCAGCTCATCCATCGCCAGGGTGCGCTGCTCGTCGTCTTCGGCTCGCAGAATCGACGACGGGTGGGCCGTGACGGTCACCAGGCCGGCCAACGATGAATCCATCGGCTTGCCGCGGTCGCGGCCGATCCTGACTCCCGACCCGAGCAGCGCCTGCGCCGCTGTGGCGCCGAGCAGCACCACCGCGGCGGGCTTGACCATGTCGAGCTCGGCATTCAGCCACGGCATGCAAGCCGTCACCTGCCAGCGGTCTGGACGCTGGTGGATCCGTCGCTTACCGCGGGCCTTGTAGCGGAAGTGCTTGACCACGTTCGTGATGTAGGCGTCTTCCCGCCCGATGCCCACCTCCTCCAGCGCGCGATCCAGCACGCGGCCAGCGGGCCCGACGAATGGGTGGCCCTCACGATCCTCGCGGTCGCCAGGCTGTTCACCCACGAGCATCACGGTCGCCCTGGCAGCACCCTCGCCCATCACGGCCTGGGTGGCGCCTTCCCAAAGGTCGCACGCCCGGCAATCGCCGACCGCTTTGTGAAGGCTGTCAGAGCTCAGGCGCTTCGGCACCGGCGCCGGTGGACGCTCAGCCGTGGCTTCGCTCATTGCTCGACGGCCGCTTGGTCCACTGGCAACCCGAACCTCTCTTCGACCTCCGACGGATCGACGTCCTCCTTGTAGCGACGCTCCGAGCCCGAATGGGTGAACAGGACAATCCGGTCGGCCGGGAAGGTTGCGAGCGCGTCCTGGATGGCGTCCAGTGGATCGCTCTCGCCCGTGTCGCCGCTGGCAGCCACGCCCTCCTCATCGAGCTTCTCGACTGTCTCCCGCCGCACCTGCTCGGCTCTTTGAATCGCCTCGTCGGCGTCCGAGAGCCAGAAGCGGACGGCGTTCTCTTGCAGGGCCGGTGCCACGACCATCACCTCAGTCTGGTCCGGTGCAGCCCCGTCCCCGACGGCCGAGCGCAGCTGCCGTGATGAGATTGGCTCGCTGGTGACGACGAGCAGCTTCACGCGTTGCTTTCTACCCCCGGCTTTTTGGTCTTATTCGCAGCGGGTAGTCCGGTGGCCAAATCGACGCTCGGAAAGGAGTGGTCATGACCACATCGTCGGAGACCGGTGAAGTCACCGGCACGAAGGACAAGGACTACAACATCATCTGGTTCACCGAGCAATGCCTCGCCAACGCGTTGAGGCTTGAGTCCTATGTCCAGGACGCGGAGCGGGACGGGGATTCCGAGCTGGCGGAGTTCTTCCGTCGCGCGCAGGGCGAGAGCCGCAAGGGTGCCGAGCAGGGCAAGGAGCACCTTCGCAAGCGGCTGGCGAGCTAGCCAACAGCTGTACAAGCCAGCCGGCGGCCGCCGGCCCCGTTCGAAGCCGCGGCCGTCCAGGCCGAAGCCCGGCTACTGATCGACCTTGTCGCGCTTCGGGCCCTCCCAAGGCTCCGCCTCGGGGTCCTGGCCTGGGTGCGGCTCACTGGTGCTCGTAGTTCCGGTTGGCGGATGAGGAGCCTCGCCCGCCGACTCCTTCTCAGCGTCGGCTGCGTCGCGGGGGTCCTCCCGGCGGTCATAGGGATCTGGCCACTCCGTCGGATCCGGGTTCTGGGCCGGGTTGTTCAGGGCGTGGTGGGGCGTGGGATCGCGCGAGCGATCGCCGGGATTGGCCTTCTCGGGATTGGGTGTGCGACCTGAGTCGCTCACGATCTCACGGCCCTCGTCTGTCCGCCACGCCGCGGCGATCCGGACCGCTGCTGGGAGCGAGGCGCGTCGGCCCTCGTCGGAGCCGGAGTGCCGGGGAGGTGCAGCAGATTCTCCACCCCGGCAACCTCCGGGACACGTCGAACGCGGGTCTCGATCTCCTTGACGTGCTCAGGCTGCTTCACCTGGCCGTGCAGGTAGACGACCCCGTCGACGACGTTGACATCGACGTCGCCTTTGGGCGAATCGTCGGCTCTGAATACCTCGGTCTCTACCTTGCGCGCCAGCGTCACGTCATCCATCCCCACTTTCGGCTCCCGGCGCAGGTGGCGGGCTTGCTGCACGAGCCCGAACGCGTCGCTCGCCACGCGGCGCCCCAGCCGCTGGCTCACGCGCAGACCGCCGCGCGTAACGCCGAGCGTCCGCTGGGTGGCTTGGTTGACGAGGGAATTCATCGACGATCTCCTTTCCAATCGCGCTTCTCCGGGTACAGCTTGCCCTGGCAGTTCGTCGCCAAACGAGAAACTCGGCGGTGGCCTTTGCCGCTGCGGAAGTCGATACGCTCCGGGCGTGGAGAGCAGCTTCCGCGTAGACGTCCGCAACCAGAACCGGACGGCCCTGGTCATCGTCAGCGGAGAGCTTGACGTGGCGTCGGGGCCGAGGCTCGAGCAGGAGCTGGCCAAGGCTGAAGCCTCAAACGCTCAGCTGGTGATCCTCGACCTCAGGGATCTGGAGTTCATCGACTCCACGGGCCTCAGCATCCTGATCAAGGCACACCAGCAGGCCGAGGCGTCAGGACGGCGCTTCGCCGTCGTGAGGGGCAGGAGCCAGGTCCAGCGCCTATTGGGCCTCACGGGGATCGAAGAGCGCCTCACGCTCGTCGATTCCCCCGAAGAGCTGCTCGGCGTCGCGGAGGAGTAGCGCCCCGAGCCGGCCGGCGGTTTCGATTCCGTGCCCGCGCGGGTAGCGCTCCCGCAATCGAAGAGAAAGGGGTAGCGGATGGTTCCCCTGATCATCCTACTTCTGATTGTCGCCCTGTTCGGAGGACTGGGGTTTGCGCTACACGTGCTATGGATCGTGCTGATCGTGGCAGTGGTCCTGTGGCTGCTGGGCTTCCTGGTGGGCGGTGTCGGATCTGGAGTCGGGCGACGTCGCTGGTACGGACGCTGGTAGGGCAGACATCGCTCGCCGGCGCCTAGAGCCTGTCGCGAGCCACGGCCGGACCTGATCGTTGGCCGCATCCAAGCGGTTCGGCTGTGGCAGCGGCGGGTCCTCAGCCTCGCTGTCAGACGCCGCGGCCGGCACTGTCAGTCGTCCAGCTGCTCGAGCGCCTTCAGGTAGGCCTCCGTGTAGGTGGGGAACTGCGCGACGGTGTCCTTGAGCATCGCCAGGGGTAGCTGGGCCTTGACGGCCAAGGCCGCATAGTGGATCCACTCGCTGGCAAGCGGCCCAACAGCCCAGACGCCGGCGAGCACCTGGCGGTTGCGGTCCACGACTAGCTCGAGCTCTCCTCGAGGGTCGGTCTCGTACGTGGCCGGCCTGGTGACGACGTCTCCGAGCCCCACCCGAGACGTGGCGACGTCGACGCCCGCGTCCCGCGCCTGCGCCTCATTCATGCCCACGGACGCCACCTCCGGATCGCAGAACACGACCCGGGGCACAGCCTGGTAGTCGGCCTGCGCGTCGCGGCCGGCGATATCGGCACACGCGATCCGCCCTTGATACATCGCGACGTGGGTGAACTGCGCTTGGCCGGTCACGTCGCCGATGGCCCACACTCCCTCCGCCGCCCGACACCGTTCATCGACCGGGATCCCCCCAGACTCCTTCTCCTGTCCGCGGTCGTCGAGGTCGCGGATCATGTAGTCGCGGTACTTCGCCACTTCCGCGAATCGCTCGGCCGGCACCGTCAGACCCGGCGCCAGCTCCGCCTCATGCCGGACTTCGCCGGGACGAAGCAGAGTCTTGGAGGGGATGCACGCCCAGTAGGCGCATTCGCCCCCGATCAGCTCCTGCTCGACGAGCGCGGTCTGAAGTCCAGCGTTGGCCAGTCTCGATGCCACCGTCTCGCCAGCGGGGCCGGCCCCGAGCACGATCAGGTCGAAGTGCTCCATCGAGCGAACGTTGGCAGGCTGGACCGTAGCGGCGTCGGCTCAGCCGAACAGGGGCAGCCGTCGCCGGCGCGCAAGGGCGTCCATGCCTGTTTGGATGGAGGCGCACACCTCGTCGTACTTGGCCTTCACGTACTTCTCGTCCTCGGCGCGCTCGGGGTCGGCATCGACTTGGACCGGCTCCTGGAAGGCGGTCCGTATCTTGGTCGGCAGCGGTACCTCGGGCAGCAGGGCCGGGGAGATGCCCCAAGGCAGCTGTACCGCGATCGGGAACATCTTGAGGCGTGCGATCTTGTCCAGACGCAGGGTCTTCGCCAGCTGCCGTCCGCTCGCGAGGACCGGCATCGCGTCCGGTCCGCCGACCGTGGCGATGGGCACGATCGGCACCCCGGTGCGAAGCGCCAGGCGCACGAATCCCTTGCGCCCGGCGAGGATCGCCTGATCGCGCTTGACCCAGGGGCGCAGGGAGTCCCGCTCACCGCCCGGCCACAGCGCTACGTCGTGTCCCCGTTCGAGCGCGGCCGTGATGCTCTTTGCGCTTGCGGGCAGGACGCCCATCTTGCGGAAGTAGGAGCCGAGTACCGGCATGGCCATCAGCGCGTCGTGGGCGGTGCCATGCAGAGGCCGCGAGCGGCCGAAGTGCCGCCACCACTGAACCCCGACCGTCCAAGCGTCCCAGACCAGCGGGGCGCCCGAGTGGATGCCCACCAGCAGCGCCGGGGGGTCGGGAATCTTCTCCCAGCCCTCGATCTGCATCCGGAACCAGTAGTCCATCAGGGGGTTCCAGAAGTACTTCTGGCGCTCCATGAACCGCCAGTCGGGGCCTGCCAAGGAAAAGCGCGCGGCGCGCTCGGAAATAAAGCTCTGTTGCTGCTTCCTCGGCTCTTTGGTGGTGGCGTTCGTGTTCTCTGCGTTGCCGTTGCTCTGCGCAGTGGTGCTCTGAGTCTCCTGTGCCATGTGGTGCGACTACCCGACCGTGCCGATTACAACCATGTATGCGCGGGCAGCACTCAGGTCAGTGAAGCTCGGGTACTTCCTCTCCTGCGAGGAGTGGGGACCGAAGGAGCTCGTGGAGCTGGCGGTGAAGGCTGAGCGCGCCGGCTTCGACGGTCTCTGGATCTCCGATCACTTCCACCCCTGGAACGACGAGCAGGGCCACAGCCCGTTCGTGTGGTCCGTCATCGGCGCGATCGCGCAGGCCACCAACAGGATGAGTGTCACGACCGCCGTCAGCTGCCCGACGCTGCGGATGCACCCCGCGCTGGTGGCCCAGGCGGCTGCCACCTCTGCAATCCAGCTAGGGGGGCGGTTCTGTCTGGGCGTCGGAAGCGGCGAAGCACTCAACGAGCACATCCTCGCCGACCGCTGGCCAGGTGCCGACGAGCGGCTCGAGATGCTCGAGGAGGCCGTGCACTTGATTCGAAAGCTGTGGCAGGGCGGTGTCCAGGACCATCGCGGCCGCCACTACCGGGTCGAGAACTGCCGGATCTACGACCTACCGGAGCTGCCTCCACCGATCTTCATGTCCGGCTTCGGTCCCAAGGCCATCGATCTTGCGGGGCGGGTCGCTGATGGCTTTATCACCGTCGCGCCCGACGCCGAGGCGGTGGATCGCTTTCGCTCCAAGTCCGGTGGCCAAAAGCCCGTGCAGGGAGGGATGAAAGTCTGCTGGGCCGCTGACGAACGGCGGGCGCTGGAGACCGTGATGCGGCTATGGCCGAATGAAGCGCTTCCCGGAGAGCTGGCACAGATCCTCCCGACTCCGCAGCACTTCGAGCAGGCGTGCGAGCTGGTCACGGAGGAGATGCTCGCCGAAGAGGTGCCCTGCGGGCCCGAGGTCGAGCGGCACGTAGAAGCGATCCGCGCCTACGCCGACGCCGGCTTCGATGAGCTCTATGTGCAACAGATCGGCCCCGAGCAGGATCAGTTCTTCGACGCCTTTCGCGACCAGGTGCTGCCGCGGGTAGCCCAGGAGCTCAGCGGCGCGCGGTCGCTTGCTTGAGCTGAGTCTGCGCGCCACGAAGGCCGCACGACCCCAGCAACGACTCGCTGTCGGCAAGGATCTGGCGCACGGTCTCACCCTGGTAGATCCACGCCGGGTTTCGCTGGTAGACCGAGGCCAGCTTGAGCGCGCTGGAGCCCGCGGTGACCCCGAGCGTGATCAGATCCTTTTGGTGTTGGCCTCCAAAGGCCGTGACCTGCTCGGCCAGGCCGCAGGCGGTCGAGATCCCGCTGGTGGCCGAATCGAGCTTCTTCGCGTAGGGGAGGGGCGCCTGCGGCGGGGTGGGGCCGCACGCCGCCAGCATCCATGCGGCGGTGATTGCGGCGGCCGCTGACCGGCTGGCGAGCCTCATCGCAGGAAGATCAGCGACGTGCCACCGAGAGCCGCCGCTCCGGCCGTCCACCAGGCGATGTAGTCGCCGATGTGACCGGAGTGCAGAGCGCGCAGCCCGTTGACTCCGACCAGCACCGGCCGCAGCACCGGCTTGGGCACGAGGGCCAGCAGCCGTCCACCGAACAGGGACAGTGCCGCCACAGCGAGAGCGCCCGCGGCGGCGGCCGCCCCGTAGGCGTAGTCGAAGCCCTCCACGTGACTGGTCGCGGCGGGCGGGAAGTGGGGAGGAGCTGAGTGCAGCACCCAGCCGATGTAGCTGCCCTGATCCCGGAAGTGAGAGGCGGCCACCTCGATGCCAGGCACGGCGCCCGGGATCAGCCCGATGACGATCGCCGCAGCCAGCAGCACACCGGGGACGAGGAGCATCAATAGCGGAGTCTTCTCGCGCGGCGCGATCTCCTCGGCCTCCTCCTCATGCGCTTGCTCCGCCTGGCTCTCGTGGGCTGCCTGGGCCCGGCCCCAGCCGAGGAACACCCGCCCTGTCACGCGCAGCACCGCCCCTCCCGTGAGCGCTGAGGCGATGACGAAGATGGCGGGCAGCCACGGATAGCCGGCGTCGAGCGCCGCACCGTCCAGCAACGACTTGCCGAAGAACAAGGTCACGACCGGGATCGCGGACAACAGCAGGCCACCGATCGCGAACAGGACGCCTGCGGCGGGCACGGCTCGCCCCTGTCCGTGCAGCTCGAACTCGTCGATCGTCGCGAACCGGTGGAGCAAAACGCCGGTCAGCATGAAGAGCGCGGCCTTCGTGAGCCCGTGCCCGACGACGTAGACGGCGACGCCGGCGAGCGCCTTGGCGCCGAGCAGACCGACCCCGCACAGAAACAAGCCGACATGGCTGATGGTGGAGAAAGCCAGCAGCCGCTTAAGGTGGCGCTGGGCAAAGCACATGGTCGCCCCCCACAGGGCGGTCAGGGTGCCGAACGCGATCAAGATCGCGCGCAGCTCCTCGGCGTGCGGGGCGAGCGCGCCTGCGAACACGGTCCAGTAAAGGCGGGCCACGGCGTAGATCCCGAGCTCGACCATCACGCCCGAGAACAGAACGCACACCGGCGCCGGGGCGACGGCGTGTGCGTCCGCCAGCCAGAAGTGCACCGGCACCGCTGCCGCCTTGGTCAGAAAGCCGATGAACAAAAGGGACATAGCCACCAGGACCAACGGGTCGGCGTGGTGGCCGTCCAGCGCCGCTCCCACCTGCGCCATGTTGAGCGTGCCGGTGTGGGCGTAGAGCAGTGCGATCCCCGTGAAGATGGCGTAGGCGCCGATGCTGTTGGAGATGGCGAAGTTGATCCCGCCCTGGATCGGCCCCTGCTCCTCGACCTTGTAGGCGGTGAGGGCGTAGGCCACGGCGCCCATCAACTCGAAGAACACCGCCATGTTGAACAGGTCGCCGGTCAGCGAGAAACCGGCCATGGCTGCCATGAACACGAGCATGAGCGCGTGAAACAGGCCGTCGGCGGAGTCGAAGTAGCGCCAGGAGTAGACGAACGCGGCCGTGACCAGGAGGGCCGAGAACGTCGCCAGCCCGGCTCCAATGGAATCCACGGAGAATGAGATTCCGATGGTCACCGAGTGGCTCGGGCGCCAGCCCCCCAGCCAATAGGCGAAGGGGTGACCGTGCGCGGTGTGGGCCAGCAGCAGCGCGCACAGTGTCACCACCGTAACCCCGACCCCGGTGGCTATTGCATCGTTGAGGACACGGGGCGAGAAGTGCCTGATCGCCACCAACAGCGCCGAGGCGAACAACGGGATGAAGACCGGCAGCGCCGTTATGTGCATGCCGGAGGCGACTCGAATGCGAGCGTATTCGCGGGGGCGGCCACTAGTCTCGCAGTGCGCGCAGATCGTTGGGGTCCAGGCTGCCGAAGCGCTTGTGGGCCTGGACCGCCAGGGCCAACAGCAGACCGGTGACTGTGGCCTCGATCACGATGTCGGTCAGCACCAGCACCTGGACAACCGGATCGACGGCACTCGAGACCTGCGGGATGTCGGCAAAGATTGCGCCCTTGCCGCCCTTGACGTAGCCGATCCCGAGCAGCAGAACGTAGGTGGAGGACTGCACCACGGTCAGCGACACGATCGTCCGCACGAGGTTGTCGCTCGAGATCACGCCGTAGAGTCCGGCGACGAACAGCCAGGCGGCGACCGCGAACGGGAGGAAGCTCACGACTGTTTCCCGCTCCGGATCAACAGCGCCTGGTCGAAGAAGTGGGTCCAGGCGACCAGGAACGCACCGCTTACCTCCAGGCCGACGAACACGCTGGCCACGTCCATCTGGCCGCCGGACAGCAGGTGACCGGGAATTCCCAGCGGCAACGCGTTCTTGAAGAAGATGCCGACGAACACCAGGCCGCTGAGGCCGACCAGCGCGTATCCTGCCGCTCCGATCACATCGCCCAGCTCGATCAACAGATGGGGCGCGATCACCCTCATCCGCATGTAGCGCCCGGCGATGAACATCGCCAGCGGGGCGGCGGCCAGGATCACGCCGCCTTGAAACCCGCCGCCGGGCGTGATCTGGCCGTGCACGACTATGTACACGCCGACGGTGATGACGCTCGGGATCAGCGCTAGCGCCAAGGCTCGCAGCGCTTCGCTGGCGCCGGCGAAGTGGTGCTCGTCGGACTTCTCCTGGTGCGGCTGATGGCGCTCGCCGCCCAGCTGGCGCAGGATCAGCACAATTCCCAGGACCGAGGCGAACAGGATGAACTCCTCGCCGAGGGTGTCGAACCCACGGATGTCGAAGTTCAGCGCGGTGATCAGATCGGTGCCGTGGCGCACTGTCACCCCAATGCCGTCGATGATCTGGCCGTAGACCCCGTGGTACGAGCCGAAGTCGGGCAGGCCGGTCATCCCGATCACCAGCACGGCCGCAAACCCGGCGCCGGCGAAGCCGAACAGCGTCAACCGGACCCGACGGCTCACGACGAATCCTCCTCTCGCTCTCCCTCCTGCTGGTGAACCTTGCGCAGCGCGAGCAGCACCATGACCGGCAGTCCAACGGTGGAGACCACGATCTCCGACAGAGCCACGTCGGGGTCCTGGAACACGAAGAACAGCAGCGTCAGCGATAGCCCATAGATTCCGAGCACCAGCGCTTGGCGAAGCGGGTTCGGTGCCGCAACCACCGCGCCGCCTCCCACCGCCACCGCGACGAGCACGGCGACCTGGAGCACGGTCACGGGTGATCGTCCTCCGCGGCGCGTTCGATCTCTGCGCGCCAGTCCCCCCGTTCGCGGATCAGCAGGCTGCGCAGCGTGGTGTGCACCAGCACCGGGCCTGAGAGGACAAGCACGGCCGCCACCAGCAGCGCCTTGTCGCCGATCAGCGAAAACGACTCCCGGAACACGATCGCCGCCGCGATCAGCGGGGCCCCGAAGCTGGCCAGTCCGACGTAGTGAAGGCGGTCGTACACGTCACGCAGCGCGCACAACCCAATCACCGCGATCACCTCGATCGCCCCACCAGCGATAAGCAGCACGGTGGCGACGGTGATGCGCCAGTTCACAGCTGCCGCTCCATCAGCCGAGCGAACGTCAGCGACCCGATCAGCGCCAGCGGCGCCAGCACGACCGCGAGATCAATAAACGGCTGGCGGTGAAAGGCCTCGGCCAGCAGCATCAGGATCGTGGTGGCGAGCACGCCGGCGATCTCCAGCGCCACCAAGCCGTGCGGTGCGGGTGCCAAAAGACAGACGAGCAGGCAGGGGATGAGCGCGAACGCGAGCACGGTGGCGGCGATGGCCCACTCGTTCACCCCAGCTCCAGTGGGTCGATGGCTTCGCGTCCTCCGCTCGGCGACAGCTGGTGCGCCAGGATCAAGCCCCGCTCCTCGTCGACTCCAGCCACGAGCGTGTTGGGCGCAAAAGAGCCCAGGGCCTCCGCCAGCGCGCGGCGCCCGCTCTCATGTCGCTGATCCTCGCCCCCAGCGAACCGGACAGCTCTAAATCTGCCCTGCTGCGGACCTCGGCGAACCAGCGCTCGGAACGCGGCCAGCGACACCACCACGATGTCCATCCCGACCTTCAGCAGCGGCCTGTAGAACCGCACCAGCCAGCGAAGGTTGATGCTCTCGCCGACGAGACCTTGCTCCCGGGCCAGCTCGAGGCCGGTGGCGGCGAGGACGGCCGCGCCGGCGCCGACGATCAGCTCGGGCAGGTCCGTGATGTCGATTAGCAGCAGGTAGAGGGCCGCGGAGAACGCCCAGCCGATGCTCCACGCCACTGCGCGGCGGGCGAGCAGTGCAGGACGCGAGCGCTCCGGCATCGGGGTGTTCCACTACCCGGGCCGGCTGGCTCGAAACGGTGGACGGATGGTCGATTTGAGATCAGCCGGCCCGGGTAATCGACGTGTGAAACAAGGGAAGAGGAGATAGGGCAATGACTGCAACGGCGGCAGCTCCACAGCTGCGCACCATCGACACCAACATTCCGGCACGGCTTGACCGCCTGCCGTGGTCTCGCTGGCACTGGCGGATCCTGATCGGGCTAGGGACCGTATGGATCCTCGACGGCCTCGAGGTGACGATCGTGGGCTCGATCGCCGGCGCGATCTCCGCCAAAGGCAGTGGCATCAACATCTCCGCCGGGGACGTGGCCGGGATGGCGGCGTCGATGTATGTGGCCGGCGCCTGCTTCGGGGCGCTGCTGTTCGGCCGGCTGACCGACATGTTCGGCCGCAAGAAGCTATTCATGATCACCTTGGGGGTGTATCTGGCTGCCACGGTTGCGACCGCCTTTGCATGGACCCCCTGGTTCTTCTTCCTCTGCCGATTTGTGACGGGGATGGGCATCGGAGGTGAATACAGCGCGATCAACTCGGCGATCGACGAGCTGATCCCCGCCAAGCACCGGGGCCGCATCGACATCCTCATCAACGGCACCTACTGGGCTGGGGCGGCCGCCGGGGCGCTGCTGTCGGTTGCCGCGCTTCACATCTTCTCCCCGTTGCTTGACTGGCGCGTGTGCTTCGGGCTGGGGTTCATCCTCGGTACCGCAATCCTGATCGTCCGCCGCCACGTGCCCGAGAGCCCGCGCTGGCTGTTCATCCACGGCCGTGATCAGGAGGCCGAGGAGGTGACGCGGGACATCGAGCGCCAAGTGGTCGAGTCCACCGGCGCAGAGCTCGACGAGCCCGACGACACGATCACCATCAAGCAGCGGCGAGCGATCCCTCTGTTGGAGACCGCTCGCGGCATCGGGCAGCGGTACCCGAAGCGGACGGTGCTCGGGCTGGCGCTGTTCATCGGGCAGGCGTTCCTCTACAACGCGATCCTATTCGGCTACGCCACGCTGCTGAGCAAGTTCTTCGGCGTGGCGACGTCAAACGCGCCCTACTACCTCGTGGCGTTCGCTGTCGGAAACCTGCTGGGGCCGATCGTCCTCGGGCCCCTGTTCGACTCGGTAGGTCGCAAGCCGATGATCGCCGGTACCTACATTCTCTCCGGCGTGCTGCTGCTCATCACGGGCTATCTGTTCGACCAGCATCAGCTGACCGCGGCCAGCCTGACAGTTGCCTGGTCGGTGGTGTTCTTCTTCGCCTCGGCCGGCGTCAGCGCTGCATACCTCACCGTCAGCGAGATCTTCCCGATGGAGACGCGGGCCTTGGCGATCGCGCTGTTCTATGCCGTGGGCACGGGCATCGGGGGGATAATCGGTCCCCAGCTGTTCGGGCGGCTGATACCCACCGGCAAGACCTCCGACGTGTTCGTCGCGCTGATCATCGGATCGGTGTTGATGATCATCGGTGGCCTCGTTGAGATCGCATTTGGCGTCAAGGCCGAACGCCGTGGGCTTGAAGGGATCGCCAAGCCGCTGACGGCCGTGGACCGCGCGGTGCGAACAACGGCCACGCGGGCGGCCGAGGCCGGTACGCGAGCGGCGCAGACGGGCCCCAAAAGGCCTCGGGTGGCCTGAGGTAGGTAGGTGCCGCCCCGGCGTGGGCGGCACCGGACCTAGGTTTCAAGGGACGAGAGCTCAGGCCACACAGCGCTGCAGATGCAAAATCCCCCAAAGCCATTGCTAGCTGGCGCGAAGGGCAGATTCGCATTCCTCCCACGCTTGGTTCCCCAAGCGCCCGCCAGGATCGGGGATTTGGGGATTTTTGCGGGGCCGGTCGAGGAAATCTGCCGTTCTGAGTCGTTTCAGCGCCGAGTGCGCGGGTACGACCAAAGAAGGTATGGGACGACCTCTTCCTCCAGGCCTGTCCGATCCGGACCGGCTCGCGCTGTCGCAGTTCCTGGCCGGACACCTGAGCGCCGGTCAGCTGTCTGAGCGTCTCCAGCTCTCCGAGCAGCGCTCACAGGCGAGCTCGGCGGGGTCGACCGATCGGCCGCACAGGTACCGATTCATGATGCAGGCAGCCGTGGGCGGCGTCGTGGCGGCGGTCGCAATCGCCGCCGTCGGCTTCGGAACCGGCTCACGGCCACGTGCCCTCGCCGCTCATCGGGCCGATACGGGCCGCCACCAGGCACCTCGGCGCTACGGGTCCGGTCAAGTGGTCGTAAAGCTCCGGTCGACGTCGTCGCCTTCGCGGTCAACAGCCCTGAGCAGCGGCGAGCAGATCGCCGTAGTCGGCCCCTCCACGAGCTCGACGCAGAGCGTGCACAAACCCAAGAGCCCCAGCCGGAAGAGACACAGATTCAAGGCCCAGGGACCGAAGCATGTGCGCAGCGCTACTCCACCCGGAGCGACCACGCCGTCGTCGACGGGGGCGGGGGGCACCACGCCGCCGACCGCGACCACGTCCACGAGTACCGGCCCGCCGCGTACCGGGCCGCCGACCGCCACCACGCCGTCAGGCGGGACGACGGCCAGCGGCTGACGACAGCTCGGCCTCGGGCCTCAGCCCAGCGTCGTTTGCCCGAGCCGTGAGCACAGCTCGGCAACCGATTCGAACACCGCCTCCGCACCAGACTCTTTGAGCTCATCGACGGAGAACCCGCCCGTCAGCACGGCCAGCGTCGGCACGCCCGCATTGGCCGCCGCCCGGACGTCCCATGGCGTGTCGCCGACCATCACTGCATCGCGGTCCTCCTCGCCGGCCCGCTCCAGCGCCGCGTGCACCAGGTCTGGCTCGGGCTTGGTGGCCCGCACGTCCGCGGAGGTCGTCCAGCCGTCGGCTAGGTCGCGGGCGTCGAGCAGGTCCAGATAGTGCTCGACCTCCCAATCCTTGGCAGAGCTCGCGAGGATGACCGTGTGGCCCCGTCTCTTGAGCTCCTCGATCAGCTCTCGCGAAGCTTGCATCGTCTCGACCTCATCGATCAGCTCCCGGTAGAGGTCGGATTCGGCCGATCTGATCTCATCCCCCTGCTCGCGCTCGGTTCGCTCGTCGGTGAGGGCGGCGATCACCTGATCGCCGCCCATGCCGATGTGGCGGTGGATTCGCCACACTGGCAGCGCGATCCCGTGGCGCCTGAAAGCCCGGTACCACGCGATGGCGTGCTGGTAGTTGGTGTCGACGAGCGTGCCGTCGATATCGAGGATCGCAATCCTCGCCTCAGAGTTGTTCACGGACTCCGGCTTCTTGCTGAAGCTCACGCAACTGTGCGTGCAGGCCCTCTTCGATGGCCGCTTTGGCCTGCCTGCGACGGCCTAGCGGAAGAATCGAGCGGTGGGCCGAATCCTCGAGCAGTGCGGCCAGCCCGACGTACCCGGCGACCCCCACGAATACGAGCCCGACTATGCCGGCGCCATGTTCGACGCCGGGCGAGCGGGTCAGCTCGTACAGGCCGGAGAGCACGAAGCGCGCCGACCCGGCCAGGATGACGGCGCCGGCGGCAGCCTTGCCGCCGGCTAGACCTCCCGCCATCAGCAGCGCGAACAGCGCCCCACAACCTAGGAAGAACACCCCGATCACGCTGCTGGTCTTGCCTACGCTGCCCGAGATCTCCGACAGCGCAAACGCGAGCCAGATGCCGCTGAAGATGCCAAAGCCGGTGCCCACCAACGCATCGCGGCTCAGGAATCCGAGCACGCTCGCCAGCAGCTGAAGCGGCACGGCGAAACCCAGCACCAGATACGCGATCGACTTGGCCTGCGCCGGAGCAAACCAGCCGAGTTGAAGGCCGGCCAGCAGCAGTCCAGCCGGTACGAGCGTGAGCGCCCCGAGCGGCAGCGGCGAACCTATCGGCCGCAGCATCACTCGGGCCACGGTCTCGTCGCCCCGCAGGCGGCCGTTGCCATCGTGAGGAGTGGTCGCCGACATCTACGGCTCGTCCTCCTCGCGCTCGCTCGAGCGCTCGTAGTCAGGATCACCCTGCTGGGCCGCACGCGCATCGTCCCGTTCGGTGGTGGCGTCCTCTATCGCCTCGCGCGAGGCATGCTGGTCGCCGTGGCTGGCATGCTCGATCAGCGCCTCCTCGGCCTGCTCGAAACCTTCGGCCTGGCCCTGGCCGGCCTCCGCCAGTGGGCGCTGGGCCTCCTCGGCCTGATCGGCTCGTGCGTCCTCGGAACTCGGTTTGCCGCCTATGCGAGCGGCTTCGGCGGCAGCGAGATCGGCTTGCTGTGAAGCTGGGTCGGGTTGTGGCATGCCAGACCGGCTACCCGCGTGCAGGCGTCGAAAACGCCTACGTGAGCGCCACGTGGGCCCGCGCCTGGGTTCCCTCCGGCACCGAGCGGATCTGAATTAAGTCGCAAAGCTGGTTGGCTAGCCACAGTCCCCGACCTCTCATGTCTCGGGCTGGCGGCTCGATTCGCCCCGCGAGCGGGGCGCTCATCCTTCCCCGATCGCGAATCTCACATACCAGCATGTCATGCTCCAGCCACAGCTTCGCGGTGCCGTGACCGCCCCCGTACCGCACGCTGTTGGTAGCCAATTCATTCACGCAGGTCACGAGGTTTTCGATCGCCTGACCGTCCATCTCAGCCTGGCGGCCGTATCGGCGAATGAGCGCTCGCAGCTCACCCAGCGTCGCTGCATCAAAGAAGAACTCCGGCGCGCCGGTCGGCGCAACCGGAAGGGGGGCGTCGAACGGCGCTGCGATCGCCTCCAGGCCGCGGTAGCGGTAGCTGGGGCGCTTGCGGCCGCCCTCGACCAGGAGCGGGTGGCTACGTTCGGCCTCCGCGATCACCTCGGCGTCGAGTGCTTCTAAGTCATACGGACAGAGCAGATCGATGTCGCCCACATCGGCAAGCGCCAGGTTGAGGAGGGCCTCGTGGCGCTGGCACTCGACCAGCTCTGGCGCGGTGCGGGTGGCGCAGACCGGCTCGCCCACCCCCCTTAGCGGTCGCTCGGCGTCCGCGTGCTCCTCGACGAACTGCCGCCAGGCGGGAATGAGGCGGGCAGGGTTGACGCCGACTTGGCCCATGTCGGCGAACTGGACGCCATCGGGATCCCCGCCCAGCGCCTCACGGAGCAGCTCGATCTTCTCCGCGGACACCATCACCAGCGTGGGCTCACCTGCCTCGATCGCCTCACGGATGAATGGCAACACGCCATCGAGGAATCCCTGCTCGCCGCGGTAGAGCATCGCCCAGTGGCGAAACCCATGCCCTGTCCTGGATTCTGCCTCGCGCGAAGGCATCGTTAAGTATCGATTACCAGCCCTCCCTACGTTCAAACAGGCGTTTGGGCGCTTTCCGGATCCGAAGCTAGTCCAACCCGCTGCCGGTCCGGTCCTCTACCTGCCTGGCCAGGTCTCGATCGACGGTGGCGCAGCCCACGATCCTCCTCGGGATGACGAGCATTGCCCCCAGGTCGGCGTCGAAGTCGACATCGTCCGCGGGATCGGCATCGAGCTCGACGATGAGGCAATCGTCGAGCTCGGCGTCCGTGGCCAGCATGTAGCGATAGAGGCCCTCCACCGTGGGGAAGACGCTCACGCCGTGGCGCGGCTTTCCGTGGACGCGGCCGCTGCCAACGCACACCGGGCACTCGTCCTCCCAGCGAACGGCTCCGGAACAGACTGGGCACTCCTTCCGGGCTCCCGTCAGCAGGCAGGACCAGCACTCGTGCGCCGTGCGGCCGTTGCCACCGCACTTGTCACAGCGTGCGCCGTCCTCGGAGCTGCCCCAGGGCTCCGTCCACTGCCCCTCCTCGCTCAACAGCCCCGACGGATCCTCCGAGGCCGCGTTCATCCGAAAGCAGCGCACGGCGCTTCACCTGCCCGGGACCGACGTGGATCACTGCAATCCGGGTAGCAACGCGAGATGCTGAGCCTCACCCCGAGGGTTCCCTGTTCGCTGGCCGACCGGGGGCGTTTACCCGCCCGCGAGCTTGGTAGCTGCTGACGAAACCCGAAAAGGAGAAAGCGTGGCCCCAACCAACCTTCAGGAGCAGGTCGTCAAGTACCTGACCGACGCCCACTCAATCGAGCATCAGGCGCTCGCCCAGCTCAAGACCGCCCCGAAGATCGCCGGCGATCTCCAGATCGCCCAGGCGTTCAGCGACCACATGATCGAGACCGAGGGACACGAGCGACTCGTGAGCGAACGGCTCGCCGCCCACGGGTCCAAACCCTCCGCGCTCAAGGACCTGGCCGGATCGCTGACCGGCAAGGGCTTCGGCGCCTTCGCCATGGCCCAGCCCGACACGCCGGGCAAGCTCGTGGTCCACGCGTTCTCCTACGAGCACATGGAGGAGGCGGCGTATGACCTTCTGGCGCGGGTGGCGGAGCGAGCCGGAGACGAGGAGACCGCCGAGACCGCGCGAGAAATCGAGCGCCAGGAGCAGGGCATGGGCGACCGGCTCGCCGGTTGCTTCGACCGGGCTGTGAACGCGGCCCTTGATCAGGTTGCGCCAGCCGACCTACAGGCCCAGCTGGACAAGTACCTGGCAGACGCCCACGCGATCGAGACGCAGGCGCTCCAGCTGCTGGAGAAGGGGCCCAAGCTTGCCGGTGCCGGCGAGCTGGCGACGGCCTATGACGACCATCGGATCGAGAGCGAAGAGCACCAGCGCCTGGTGGAAGCCCGCCTGGAGTCACGCGGCGATACTCCCTCCAAGGTCAAGGACGCCGCCCTGCGACTGGGGGCCCTCAACTGGGGCGGGTTCTTCCAGGCGCAGCCAGATACCCCGGCGAAGCTGGCGGCGTTCGCGTACGCCTTCGAGCATCTGGAGATCGGCGCCTACGAGATGCTTCGGCGGGTGGCGGCCAGAGCCGGGGACGAGGAAACGGCAAGCATCGCCGAGGCGATCCTGGTCCAGGAGCAAGCCGCGGCCGACCGGATCCGGTCGCTGTTCGATGTGGCCCTGGACGCCAGCCTGCACGAACAGGGCGTGGCCGCCCGGTGAGCGCGCGCCCCGATCACGGAGGAATCAGATGAAGGCAGTCACCTATCACGGAAAGCGCGACGTGCGCGTGGATGACGTCCCCGACCCCGCGATCGAGCAGCCGACCGACGCGATCGTCCGGGTCACCTCGAGCGGGATCTGCGGCTCCGATCTGCACCTGTACGAGGTCATGGGCGCCTTCATGGACGAGGGCGACATCCTGGGTCACGAGCCGATGGGGATCGTCGAGGCCGTGGGCTCCGAGGTAACCCAGATCAAGCCCGGAGATCGAGTCGTGGTCCCTTTCAACGTCTCCTGCGGGCGGTGCTACATGTGCCAGCAGCAGCTCTACTCGCAGTGTGAGACGACCCAGGTTCGCGACCAGGGTAAGGGCGCGTCACTGCTCGGCTACACGAAGCTCTACGGCCAGGTGCCGGGTGGTCAGGCCGAGCTTTTGCGGGTACCGCAAGCGCACTTCGGGCCGATCAAGGTGCCCGAGGGTCCGCCCGACGAGCGGTTCGTGTACTTGTCAGACGTGCTGCCGACAGCCTGGCAGGCCGTCGCCTACGCGGCCGCGCCCGAGGGGGGCACGGTGGCGGTCTTCGGGCTGGGACCGATCGGGCAGATGTCCTCCCGGATCGCGCTTCATCAGGGCGCCTCGCAGGTGTTCGGAATCGACCTCGTCGACGAGCGGCTCGAGATGGCACGGCGTCACGGGATCCAGCCGATCGACGTGCGCCAGCACGAGGACGTCGCGACGGCGCTCCGCGAGCTGACGTCTGGACGAGGCCCCGACTCGGTGATCGATGCTGTCGGGATGGAGGCCCATGGCGCACCCTTAGGCAAGCTCGCACACCAGCTGGCGAGCTTGCTACCGGACAGCGTCACCACGGCGATAATGGAGAAGGCCGGGGTCGACAGGCTGAGCGTGCTCCACACCGCCATCGATACGGTGCGGCGGGGCGGGACGATCTCGCTCAGCGGGGTCTACGGCGGCGCCGCCGATCCCATGCCGATGATGGATCTGTTCGACAAGCAGATCCAGGTGCGGATGGGGCAAGCGAACGTCAAGCGGTGGGTCGACGAGATCCTGCCGCTGTTGCAGGATGGCGACCCGCTCGCGGTTGACGACCTCGCGACCCATAGGCTTCCGCTCGAGGAGGCCCCGCACGCATACGAGATGTTCCAGAAGAAAGAGGACGGCGCGATCAAGGTCCTGCTGCAGCCGTAGGGGGCGCCGGTCGGGGACATGCTGAGCGACCCGGTGATCCTCGTCATCAAAGGGCTCGCCGGGGGAGGCCTGGTCGTCGCCTTTGCGCTGTTATCCGAGGGGCTCTCTCCCAAGCGCTTCGCCGGGCTGTTCAGCGCGGCGCCCGCGGTGGCGCTGGCCGGGCTGACCGTCACGCTGCTCGACAAGGGATCGCACTCCGCGCACCAGAATGCCACCGGAATGATCGCCGGCGGGGCGGGCATGGTGGCCTACGCGGCTGCCGCCGTCCCCCTGCTTCGCCGCGTACGAGCTCCGGGCGCGGCGGTGATCGCGCTGACCGCCTGGGCTGCGGTGGCCGCGATCGTGGCCCTGCCCATCCTGCTCTGAGAACCGATGCACCAAGAAGCCATCATCACCGACCGGCTCGACGAACGACCGCGGCTCGATCTGAAACGAGTGGCCCACACCGACCGAAAGCAGCTGCTGATCCGCTTCGCTATCGGGGCGCTGACGTCGGTCGGGGCGGGGGCCATCACACTCGCGTTCGGCGATCGCGTCGGCGGCATCTTCCTGGCCTTTCCGGCCATCCTGGCCGCCAGCCTGACCCTGATCGAGGAGGAGGAGGCTGCCGCCGATGCGCGCGAGGACGCCCGTGGGGCCACCGTGGGCGGGGCCGCGTTGACCCTGTTTGCGGGGGTCGCCGCCGTGACGCTTGGCCACCTGGCGGGAGCGCTGGCTCTCGTGAGCGCGACCGCCGCCTGGCTGGCCGCGGCATTGCTCGGCTACGGCGCGCTTTGGTGGCGATAGTGGCTAATCGGCCGCTCTTCGCGCCCTGAGAATGACGATCTCCTCCACCTCTTCACCGTTCAGGAGCCCGCGGTCTCGAAGCGTCCCCGCTCGGGCTCGACCCAGCTCGCCCAACGGCCCGTGGTGCCGAGCGGCGACGGTTACCTCGAAGCCGCGACCCCTCAGCTCCCGGGCGGTCATCGCATCGGCGGACAGCGACGATTGGAGGAGCAGCAGGACTCCGCCCGGCGTCATGTGCGCTTGCGCGTGGCGGCAGATCCGATCGATGAACGCGCGACCGTCCGGACCTCCCTCCCAGGCACGGGCCGCCCCCCGGTCCGGAAGCTCCGCGTCTTCGCTCGGTAGGTACGGAGGATTGGACATGATCAGATCGAACCGCCTCCCCGCCACCGGGATGAACAGATCACCGCGGAGCGCACGAACGCGGACACCGTTGAGCAGCGCGTTCATCCGGGTAGCGAGGACTGCTCGGCGGGAGACGTCGACGGCGGTGACCTCCCGCGCGCCCCGACGAGCCGCTTCGATCGCTAGCAGCCCGCTTCCCGTACAGAGGTCGAGCACTGTCGCTCCCGGCAGTCGCGGCTCGCGGGCGAGCTGGGCGGCAAGCAGCAAGCTGTCGCTACGCGGCTTGAACACGCCCGGGATCGGCACCAATCTCACGGCGCTGCGGAATTACCTCTTCCGCCGCCAGGGCAAACTTTGACCGTCCAGACCGCACCCTGGCCCCCGTCGGCGCAGACGCTCAGAGCGAGCTTTGATGCGGTTCCGCCCTACACGGTCGGACTGGAGGACGAAGTCATGCTGCTGGGCCCTGATGACTTCGAGCTCGTCGCCCGCGCCACCGAGGTGCTTGCACTGCTAAACGGCGATCCACGCTTCAAGCTGGAGATGCCCGCGTCGCAGATCGAGATCGTGACTCCCGCCAGCCAGTCGGTCGACCAGGCCGTGGCGTCGCTGGGCGACGGGAGGCGGGAGCTGGCAGAGCGAACCAGCGGGCTGGTCCGCCTGGCCGCGGCCGGTGTGCATCCCTCCAGCCCGGGGGTGGGCGAGCTCAACCGCCTAGAGCGCTACGAGCGCACGATCAGGGAGTACGGGGTGCGCGCGCAGCGACAGCTGGTCTGCGCTCTCCAGGTCCACGTGACGGTCGGCGACGCGGACGCCGCTCTGTCCGTCTACAACGCCGCCCGCTCCTTCCTGCCGCTGCTGGCGGCGCTGGCCGCAAATGCTCCCTTCTACGAGGGCCATGACACCGGCCTGGCCTCAGTGCGTCCAAAGCTGGCCGAGCTACTGCCGCGCCAAGGCGTTCCTCCGAGAATCGAGAGCTGGGAAGCGTACGCCGAGGCGTTTCGCTGGGGGGCCTCAAGCGGTGCGTTTAACGATCCCCGCAGATGGTGGTGGGAGCTGCGTCTGCACCCGGCCTTCGGGACGCTCGAGTTCCGCGTCCCGGACGCTCAGAGCACCGTCCACGACGCCGCCGCGGTGGCTGCGGTCATACAGGCGCTAGTGGTCTGGCTCGCCGAACGACACCACGGCGGGGAGCGGCTGTCGGGGCCTCCCAGCTGGAAGATCGAGGAGAACCGCTGGCTGGCCTGCCGCGATGGGGTCCACGGCAACATGGCCGACCTCCAGACGGGAACGCTGAGGCCGACGAGCATGCTGCTTGCCGAGCTGTTCGCGGCGCTCCGACCGGTCGCGGGCCGGCTAGGGTCCGAGCGCGCTCTGGAGGGAGCGTCGCAGCTGCTCGAGGGCGGCGGTGCACTCTCGCAGCGGCGGGTGGCGGAGCAGGCAGGCGTAGGCGCCGTCGCCCATTGGCTCTCCGAGCGCTTCCTCGAGTGATTGATGGGGTAGCTTGGACCGCGAATGCGCCAGCTTCCGTCACCGCGGGGGTCGGTCAGCGAGCTTCTGCTCCGAGCGCTCGCCGACCCGCCGGGACAGCTGCCGCCGGTGACTCCGGAGCGGGTGGCAGACCCGCTCGCCGACGAGGACCTCAACCTTTCTCTCTATCTCTGCTACGAGTTGCACTACCGCGGGCTGCCCGGGGTGGACGACCGCTGGGAGTGGAACCCCTCGCTGCTGCGGCTGAGGGCCTTGCTCGAGAAGCAGTTCGAGGAGGCTCTGACGGACGCGGTCCCCCTCGCCGAGGAGAACGTGGCCCCCGATCAGATCGACGTGGCGCTCAAGGAGATTGCCGCGCGGGAGGGAGCTTCGCTGTCGTCGTATATCCGGGGTCGAGCAACGCTCGAGCAGGTGCGCGAGTTCCTCGTCCACCGCTCGGCGTATCAGCTCAAGGAGGCCGATCCCCACTGCTGGGCAATCCCCCGTCTGCACGGAGCCCCGAAGGCCGCGCTAGTGGAGGTCGAGGCCGACGAGTACGGGGGCGGTCGGCCCGACTGGATCCACGCTGAGCTATTCGGCAGAGCGATGGGGGCGCTGGGCCTTGACTCCACCTACGGCGCCTATCTGGAGCTGATCCCGGCCGTCACTCTGGCGACCGTCAACCAGATGTCGCTGTTCGGGCTGCACAGGCGGTGGCGCGGCGCGATCGTCGGACATCTGGCGCTGTTCGAGATGACTTCCTCGATCCCAAACCGCCGCTACGGCGACGGGCTGAGGCGGCTCGGCTTCACCGGCGATGCGACGCTGTTCTTCGACGAGCACGTCGAAGCCGACGCGGTGCACGAGAACCTGGCGGCGGTGGATCTCGCCGGGGGGCTCGTCAGTCAGACCCCGGCCCTCTCGAGCTCGGTGCTGTGGGGAGCGCGAACGCTCAACTTCCTGGCCGATCAGTGGGCGTCGCACCTCCTCGAGCGCTGGACCCGTGGGAAGGGATCGCTTCTAGGGGATCTCGATCCCCATCCGGGCCAGGTCGCCGAGCCAGCCGTCACCTGACTCGGGGACCCCGGGGGCCCGGAAGCCGATCAGCTTGTGCGTCCCATCGCAGAAGGGCCGCAGCCTCGATTTCCCGCAGCGGCACAGCGCGATCGGATCGCGGCGGGGCGTCAGCTCGCTGCCATCGGCATCGACGATGCGGGCGGCGCCGCGCACGATCAACGGGCCGTCCCGGTACGGCGTGACGCGCACCTTGCGTGGGGCTGCCATCGCTAGGGGCGACCGCCCACTCGACCCATGAGCTCGCGGATTCGTAGCGGACCGCTCGCGTGGCGAGACAGTGGGGGCGTGTCGGCGTCGCGGCCTGCCCGCATGCCCGCGAGAAGCTCCTCGATGGCCTCGATGGCGCTGAAGCGCGGCTGCCAGCCCAGCTCTGTCCGCGCCCGCTCGGTTTTCATCAGCGGTACCGCTAGCGCCATGTCCACCCACCCTGGCTCGGTGGGCTGCAGCCGCAGCTTGAAGGTGATGGCGGCGCCTGCTCTCAGCGCGGAGGCCGGCAGACGCACTGTCCTAGCGCGCAGCAAACGCGCCAGCTCCGCCGGGCCGAGCGGCGGATCGGCCGCCAGGTTGTACGCGCCCCGACCGTCGCTCAGCAGCGCACGGCGGTAGGCGTCGCCGACGTCGAGCGAGTGGACCGCTTGGAACCGAAGCCTCGGCACGTCCGGGACCACCGGGATCACACCTGGCCTCATCAGGGCCCCGGGCACGAGCGGTCCCGCGAACAAGCGCCGGATCTCGGTCGCAGCCTGCGCCTTGAAGATCAGGCCCGGGCGCATCCGCACTATGCGCATTTGCGGCTGGTCGCGCTCGACGCGATCGAGCTGGCGCTCGACGGCCGCCTTGTGCCGAGCGTAAAAGGAGCTGGCTATGCCCTCCGTGGGCCACGACTCATCAACGAACTCATCCTTGGGTCCCGGCGAATACGCACCAACCGATGATGCGTAGACGACGAGTGGCACCTTCGCCGCCACCGCGGCTGCGAGGAGCCGCTCCGAACCGAGCACGTTGACGGCGTAGGTGAGCGACTCGTCGCGACCAGGCTGGATCAGCCACGCCAGATTCACGACCGCGTCGGCGCCCGTGAAGATCGGCTCCAGATCGGAAGCGACGATGTCGGCCTGGACGAACCGGGTGCGCGGAAAATTGCTCCGCGGCAAGCGCCGAGCGACCGCCACGATCTCTTCGACGCTTGGCTCCTCCGCGAGGACCTCGAGCAGGCTGGTGCCGACGTTCCCGGTCGCTCCGACGATGACGATGCGCATGTTTTGCCGCTATGCGGCCACGCCTGGGGGCGCGCTCGTGAACCAGGTGGCGGACATGTCCTCATCGCCGTGCTCTGCCGCGCCCTCTTGCATCCGCTCGCGGATGGTGGCGAACAGGGGCAGGTCCAGGTCGTGGCGCCCCGCCGCTTGCACCACCAGATCCGCGTCTTTCGCCGCCAGCTGGAGGCGGAATGATGGCTCGAACTTGCGCTCCACGATCGCCTTGCCCTTGATGCGGAAGTAGGGCAGGTCGAGCGTGCCGCCGTCGAACGCCTCGAACACCAACGCCGGGTCCAGACCGAGCCCCTGGGCCAGCGCGATCGTCTCGGCACAACCTTCCGTGACCGTGAGGACCCAGCTATTGGTGGCGATCTTCAGCCGGGTGCCGGAACCAGCGTCTCCGACCCATATGGTCTTCGAGCCGACCGCGTCAAAGATCGGCTGCACCCGCTCGCGTACCTCCTCAGGTCCCGACGCCAAGATCACGAGCTTTCCCTCCTCGGCGGGTTGCTTGGTGCCGAGCACGGGGGCGTCCAGGAAGGAGATGTCGTGGGCGCGCGCCAACTCCATGCATTGGTCCGTCCCCTGTTCGCCGATGGTGCTCATCTGAACCCAGACCGCGCCTTGGCGGGCGGCGGGCAGAGCCTCGCGGGCGGAGGAGATGACCGCGTCGGCATCCGACAGCATCGTCAAGATCACGCCCGCTCGCTCCGCAGCCTCGGCCGGCGAGTCGCACACGCGGGCGCCGTCGTCGGTGACCGGCTCAGCCTTATCGCGAGTCCGATTCCAGGCCCGGAGCTCGACCCCGCTCCGCGCGATATGCCGAGCCATGGGAAGCCCCATCGTGCCGCCTGCGCCGAGCAGCGCCACTGCATCGCCCCGGGACATCGTTTCCTCCTCGTCGTCGGGTACGGGCTGGTGCTACCCGAGCCCAGACGGGGGTACTCAGTCGTGTGGCCTCGGATGCCCTGGGGTAGCCCGTCAACATGAACGACACAGATCCCAACAGACTCGCCGATCAGCTGGAGCGCGAAGCCCAGGAGCTCCAGCGACGAAGCGGCGAGCTCCAGGATCACGCCAAGGAAGTAAAAGACGACTGGCGGCGCAAGCGCGCCGACCAGAGCATCCCGGGCGCCCAGCCTGAGGTGGGTGACGATGACGCCGAGGGGCAGCGCTCAGACGATGAAGCGTCCGGCGAGGGGGAGGAGTAGCGCCGGCTACAGGGTCTGCTCCGCCTTCTTGTAAGCGATCTGGAGCATGTCCGAGCCGAAGAACACGGTGAGGACGGACGCCACCCAGCGCGTGAAGCGCGGGGCTACCAGCAAGCCGGCTACGAACGCGGCGCTGGTCCACATCCCCAGGCAATAGGGACAGACCAGCAGCTCGCCGATCGCGCGCCGCAGGCCCCGTCCCCGCGGCTCCTCCGAGACTTCTCCCGGGCCGGCGTCGTCCTGGTACTTCGTGAACGGGGCCCGGATCCCGCTGGTCACACGGTCCTTGGAAACCAGCCGCGAGGCCTTGTGGCTGGCGACGGTCACCAGCGCCAGATCACCGGCGTCGATTCGCTCCGGAAGCTGCCGGCCCGAGACCCGAAACCACCAGGCGAACGAGGCCGCCAGGACAGAGAAGGCGGCCATCAGTACGACGTAGCTTCCGGTCGGCCGGTCCTCGCCCGGGGAATAGTCGGAGTAGACCGCCCGCAGTTGCTCTGAGGCCGCCATTGGCGTCCGTGCTACCCGCGGACGCGCCCTCGTAACGGCGCGACGACCGCAGGCATGAGCTCCAAAAACCGCGCAGCGAGCGGCATCGAGCCGGCCCAGCTCCACATTTCGGTTTGCCCATCGCTCCCCCGGGGTAGGCGAAGGCAGCGTGGTGGTGCAGCAAGGGAGTGCGACGATCGCCGCGCACCTTCTCTCTCCACGCCAGGCGGCGGCTCCCGAGCCGCCGCCTGTCGCGTGGGCCCCACTCGTACGAGCTTTCGCCCCGTGGAGGTACAAAACCTCGAACGAGTGGAGCGCTGAAGGCGATTGCCGCCATCGCCGGCGACAGGATGGCGTCATGGCGCTTTCGTTCGCCCGCTGACCGCTCGTTGTTGTACGCGCGTACGGGGTGGGTACGTAGTCAGCAAACGGTCAACGAGGCAAGAGGAGTGAGGATGGCGCGTACCCGGACCGCATCTGATCAACTGGTCGAGCGCCTGGTGGAGTGGGGGATCGACGTCGTCTTCGGCCTGCCCGGGGACGGGATCAACGGCGTGATGGAGGCCCTGCGGACCCATCGCGACCAGATCCGCTTCATCCACGTCCGCCACGAGGAGACGGCCGCGCTCGCCGCCTGTGCCTATGGGAAGTTCACGGGCCGCCCCGCCGCCTGCTTGGCGACCGCGGCTCCCGGCGCCGTGCACCTGATGAACGGGCTCTACGACGCCCGGATCGACCAGTCGCCGGTGGTGGCGATCACCGGCATGACCTACCACGACGTGATCGGCACCCATTACCTGCAGGACATCAACCACGATCACGCCCTACAGGACGCCTGCGTGTACAGCCAGCGAGTCATGGGGGAGGCGCACGTGCTGAACGTCGTCGACATGGCCGTCCGTTCCGCAATCGCCCACCGCGGCCCGGCGCACATCGCATTCCCGATCGACATCCAGTCTGGCGAGGCCGTGACCGGTGACCGCTCGATCAAGAACATCGAGGGACACTCGGCCGTGACCGCCATCGACGGCAAGCGGCTGCCGCCGCGAGAGCGGCTCGAGGAGGCCGCGCAGCTGCTCTCGCGCTCCTCCCGGCCACTGATCTTCATCGGCGCCGGGGCCCGCGGCGCGGGCCAGGAGGTCGAGCGGGTGGCCGAGAAGCTCGGCGCCCCGGTCGTCAAGGCGATGCTCGGCAAGGACGCGGTCCCAGACGACAGTCCCTACTGCCTTGGCGGTTACGCGCTGGTTGGCACCCGCCCGGCCCAAAATGCGCTGAAGAGCTGCGACGCGATCCTGATCGTGGGCAGCTCGAGCCCGTACATCGAGTTCCTGCCCTCGCCCGGGCAGGCCGAGGGCGTCCAGATCGACGATCGTCCGGAGCGAATCGGGCTCCGCTACCCGGTGGGGGTGGGGCTGTGCGGCGATGCCAAGCTGACGCTATCGGAGCTCGAGCCGTTGCTCGACCATCGCTCGGACCGGTCGTTCCTGGAGCAAGGGCAGGCAGAGATGCGCGACTGGCGGGCGCTACAGGAGGAGCGGGCCCAGCCGGTCGATGGCAACCCCATCAAGCCGGACGCGATTCCCTACCACCTCGGCAAGGCACTCGACGACCGCGCGATCCTGTGCGGCGATTCGGGGACGGTTACGACCTGGGCCGCACGCACCGAGCTCCGCCGCGGCCAGCTGTTCTCGTTCAGCGGCACGATGTGCTCGATGATGGCGGCGCTGCCGTACGCCATCGGCGCGCAGGTGGCCTATCCGGACCGGCAGGTGGTCGCGCTCACCGGCGACGGCTCACTGACGATGATGATGGGTGACCTGGCCACGCTGGCCCAGCACCAGCTGCCAGTCAAGGTGCTAGTGATGCGAAACGACGTGCTGGGGCTGATCAAGTGGGAGCAGATGGCGTTCCTCGGCAACCCGCAGTTCGGCGTTGAGCTGCAACCGGTGGACTTCGCGAAGGTGGCGGAGGGCTGCGGCCTGCGAGCCATGCGGATCGAGGATCCGGCGCGCGTTGGAGATCAGCTGGCCGATGCGCTGGCACTCGACGGCCCTGCGGTGATCGAGGCCGTCGTCGATCCGCACGACATGCCGCTGACCCCGACCATCAACCCAGAGCACGCCAAGGGGTTCGCGTGGGGCCTGGCTCGGGGCGAGCCCAACCGCGAGCAGATCGCGCTCACGATGTCGCGCGTGCTGGCCAAAGAGATGGAGTACTCGTCTAGCCCCGCGGGTGTGCTGACGCGCGCCAAGGATCGCGTCAGCGAGAAGCTTCCGGGCGGGGACGGTCACGCCGGTAACGAAAACTAGAAAATGAACAGCACGGACGGCAACGCGCTCGACGTCCGCGCGTTGGCGCGGGAGTTATCAGCTGAGCGCTCCGCGGCGAGGTTCGTTTCTCACCTGGGAGCAGGGCCCTGTACGCAAACGATGGCTCGGTTTACCGGCAGCTGCCGCTCGGCGTGGTGATCCCGCGCGACTCAAACGACGTGATCGCGGGGGTGGAGATATGCCGGCGATTCGGCGCCCCGATCAGTGCGCGGGGGTGCGGCACCGGCCTCGCGGGACAGACGGTCAACGAGGCCGTGATGTTCGACTTCTCCAAGTACATGAACAACATCATCGAGCTCGACCCCGAGCGCAGGCTGGCGCGGGTGCAGCCGGGCGTGGTTCTCGACTGGCTGCGCGACGCAGCGGAGGGGCACCAGCTGACATTTGGCCCCGACCCGGCGACCCACAGCCGTTGCACGCTGGGAGGGATGATCGGCAACAACTCCTGCGGCACCCACTCCATCATCGCCGGAGTCACTGCCGACAACATCGAGGCGCTGGAGGTCGTGCTCTACGACGGCACGCGCATGACGCTGCCGAGCGCGGTGTCGGACGAGGAGCTCGAGCGCACGATCGCTGCCGGCGGTCGAGTGGGGGAGATCTATGGCCGTCTCCGGGACCTGCGCGACCGCTACGCCCAGCTGATCCGCGAGCGCTACCCCCAGATCCCACGCCGGATCTCGGGCTACAACCTTGACCGGCTGCTGCCCGGCGGAGGGTTCAACCTGGCGGCTGCGTTCGTGGGCACCGAGGCGACTTGCGGGCTGGTGCTGGAGGCGGTGTGCAAGCTGATCCCGAGCCCTCAGCACCGCTCGCTGCTGGTGCTCGGGTACGAGGACACGCCCAGCGCTGCTGACCACGTGCCGCAGGTCATGGAGTTCGGTCCCATCGGCCTTGAGACGTTCGACCGCCAGCTGATCGAGAACGAGCTCAAGAAAGGGTTCAAGCGCCATCCGGAGCTGATGCCCGCGGGCGATGCCTGGCTGCTGGTCGAGTTCGGCGGGGATTCGACGGCAGATGCCAACCAGCAGGCGCAGCGCCTGCTCGACGCGCTGGAGCGGGCCGGCGACAAGCTGCACGTGGGAGCGAGGCTCTACGAATGCGGCGACTGGGCGATCAAGGAGGTGTGGCAGATCCGCGAGGGCGGATGCACGCACTCCAAGGTTCCGGGCGAGCATCCGGGGTGGGCCGGGTGGGAGGACGCGGCCGTGGCCCCCGAGAAGACCGGCGACTATCTGCGCGACTTTCAGCGCGTGGTCGATGACCACGGATTGCGCGTGGCCAGCTATTTCGGCCACGTGGGCCACGGCTGTCTGCACACCCGGCTTGACTTCGACTTCTCCACGGCCGAGGGCGTGCGCAACTACCGCCACTTCATGGAGGCGGCGGCCGACCTGGTGACGAGCTACGGAGGCTCGCTGTCGGGCGAGCACGGCGATGGCCACGCTCGGGCGGAGCTGTTGCCCAAGATGTTCGGACCCGAGCTGGTCGGCGCATTCAGGGAGTTCAAATCGATCTGGGACCCGGACTTCAAGATGAATCCGGGCAAGGTGGTGGACCCCGATCCGCTCGACGCGCACCTGCGGATGGACCCCTCCTACACGAGCCGCCCGGTGAAGACCGAGTTCGCGTATCCCGGCGACGGGGGCAGCTTCATCAACGCCGCGGAGCGCTGCTTCGGGGTCGGGGCCTGCCGGGACCAGAACGCGGTCATGTGCCCCAGCTACCAGGTGACGCTCGAGGAGAAGCACTCCACCCGGGGGCGAGCCCGGCTGCTGTTCGAGATGATGCGAACCGACTCGCCGCTCGAGGACGCGTTCAGGAACGAGGAGGTCAAGGACGCGCTCGACCTCTGCCTGGCGTGCAAGGGCTGCCTGCACGAGTGCCCGGTCCGGGTCGACATGTCCACCTACAAGGCCGAGTTCCTCTCGCACTACTACAAGGGGCGCGTCCGGCCACGGCAGGCCTATGCGCTGGGCCTGATCCGGTGGGAGGCAGAGCTGGCGGCCCGCGCACCGCGAATCGCAAATTTCCTCACCCAGCGCCAGCCGTTTGCCGCGCTCGGCAAGCGGGCGGCCGGCGTGGCGCCGGAGCGGCAGCTGCCGGCGTTCGCCTCGCGCACGTTCAGGCAGTGGTTTGCCGGACGCTCAGGGCTGAACGGCACCGGGCGCCCGCGAGTGCTTTTGTGGCCGGACACCTTCAACGACTACTTCCATCCAGAGGTGGCAATCGCCGCGACGGAGGTCCTCGAGTCGGCGGGCTTCCACGTAGTGGTTCCGCACGGTTCGCTCTGCTGCGGACGGCCCCTCTACGACTACGGCATGCTCCGCCTCGCAAAGCGGCTGCTGCAGCGCGTGCTGGAAGGCTTGCGCGACGACATCCATGCCGGCACGCCGGTGGTAGCGCTCGAGCCGAGCTGCGGCGCCGTGTTTCGTAATGAGCTCCTCAACATGCTCCCCTCCAACGAGGACGCGAAGCGGCTCGCGCGCCAGACGCACACGCTTGGGGAGTTCCTCGCGCGCCACGCCGAGCACTGGGACATGCCACGGCTCGAATCCAAGGCGCTGGTGCACTTCCACTGCCACCAACGGGCCACCAGCGACACCGACTGCGACCGCTCCGTGCTTGACCGCTTGGGGCTGGACTACGAGGTTCTGGACACCGGATGCTGCGGGCTGGCGGGGTCGTTCGGCTACGAGGCGGGCGAGCGCTACGAGGTGTCGATCAAGGCCGCCGAGCGCCTCCTCCTTCCAGCCGTGCGCGGAGCGTCGGCGCACACACTCCTGATGACCGACGGGTTCAGCTGCCGGACCCAGATCGAGCACGGCTCGGAGCGCAGCGCGCTGCACCTGGCGCAGGTCCTCCAGATGGCCCTGCAACGCGGACCGGCGGGACCGGCGATCGAGCCCCCGGAACGCGCTTACACGCCTGAAGCTGGCGCGCTAGCTACCGGACAGCGACCATGACCGCGGTGAGCACCAGCACCCCTAAGAGGCACATGGCTATGGTGACGAATAGTCGCCATCCCTCGCCTCCCTCGCCTCTCAGGGACTCGAACAGTCCCGGCCGGTCGGGATCGAGGCTCATCAGGTAGCGCTGCTCTTCGCGAATGGTTCGGTTGCAGTGGGGACAGATCATCGGGCATTGACCTCTTCGTCGGATGCGCGCTCACCAAAACAGGCCCTTGCCTAGAGAGCGCGGAATTGGTGTCTAACGGCGGCTACCAACCCCTCCGCTGCTTGAACCGGTGCTCTGTCCGGGCGCACAGCCGGCGCTGCGCCGTACAAGCGAATGCACGGACGGGCACAAACGAGTAAGAAAGCCAGCCATCTCGCGCTCAGTGTTTCGTGGTCGAATTAACCGCCGATTAGCGCAGGTATCCAAGCACCGATGAAGCGCGTATGCGTCGGTTGTTCCGGCTGGAACTACGACGACTGGCGCGGCCGGTTCTATCCGGAGCGCGAGCCCCGCCGGAGATGGCTCGAGCTGTACGCGGTCAAGTTCGACACGGTCGAGGTGAACGCCACCTTCTACCGGCTCCCGACCCGCAACGCGACCGCCGGCTGGGCGAGCCAGACGCCTGATGGATTCACGTTCGCGATCAAGGCCAGCCGATACTTGACCCACGTCAAGCGGCTGACGGGCGTCCGGGAGGGGATCAAGGTCTTTTATGAGCGGCTCGAGCCGCTGATCGAGGCCGGTCGGCTGGGACCGGTCCTGTGGCAGCTACCGGAGAACTTCCACCGCGATGACGAGCGGCTCTCTGAGTGGCTGTCGGTGTTGCCCGACGGCCTTCATACGATCGAGTTTCGCCACCCGAGCTGGTTCGCCAAGCCGGTGCTGGATGCGCTGCGGAGCCACCACGTGGCCCTGACCGTGGGCGATCACCCGAAGCGACCGTTTCAGTCGCTCGAGGCCACCACGAGCTGGCGCTTTGTCCGCTTCCACTACGGCGCCCGCGGTCGCGGTGGGAACTATTCGGCCACCGAGCTCGAGCATTGGGCCCGGCGGATCGCCGCCTGGCGGCGCTCGCATGAGGTGTACGCGTACTTCAACAACGACTGGCGGGGCTACGCCCCCGCCAACGCGCTGACGCTGAAGCGCCATCTCAGTGGATAATCCGAACCGGCATGACCGTCAAGTGCGTCGTCGAAATTCCGAAGGGGTCGCGCAACAAGTACGAGTACGACGCCGACGCCGGAGGGATCACGCTGGATCGGTTCCTGTCCTCGTCGGTCGTCTACCCGACGGATTACGGCTTCGTTCCCGAGACCCTCGCCCTCGACGGCGACACGCTCGACGCGCTGATCTGCGTCTCCGAGCCCACGTTCCCGGGCTGCATCGTGATGTGCAAGCCGATCGGGTTGTTCGAAATGGAGGACGAGAAGGGGATCGACTCAAAGGTGCTGTGCGTTCCTTGCGATGACCCAGGGTGGAACACGCTGGACCGGCTTGACGACCTGCCGCAAGTGCTCCGGAACGAGATCGCCCAGTTCTTCGACATCTACAAGGACCTCGAGCCCGGCAAGGAGACGAGCGTCAAGGGCTGGCGCGACAGGGACGCAGCACTGGAGGAGATCTCCTCAGCGCAGAAGCGCTTCCAGGAAGACGGATCGCGCTAGTGACGCCGAAACCGGCTCGTGACGCGGGCCGGGCTGGCGATGATCGCGGCGATGATCACGCCTGCGATCAAATAGACCACCGCGGCGATGCCCCAGTTGATGGTGAGCATCTTCCGCGCGCCGTGAATGCTGAACAACCCGTGGAACGGGGTGGTGAGCCAGTTCGCCGCGTCATGGATCGCCTTCACGATGCTGTTCCCAGGGTTGGCCTTCAGATCGAACAGGATGATCGCCAGCACGATCAGCGCGAAGACCACTCCTGCAGCCGCTCTGATGAGCCGAGCGAGGAGCAGAAAGAACCCCCCGGCCGCCCGGGCGCCGACCGCTGCCGCTCCTGCCCCAGCGGCTGGGCGTTCGGCCCTCGTGGCCGTCCCTTCCGCGGGTGCAGGCGCCGTCCGTTCGTCAGCTGAATTTGCTCTCGTCCTAGGGGCCATCGTTTCTCACCTCCGGCTGATTGCTACCCACTTTCGGCCTGGGGCAATACCCGCACGCGGGGATGCGATGAGCGCTCGGGATGGCTCAGCGCAGGCGCGATTCCGAGCTCGTGCACCAGCGTGAAGAACGCCTCGGCGTACGGCGAGGGCAGCGTCCGTTCCCGGAGGGCCTGCCAGTCGATCTGCTCTCGCAGCGCACGGGCGATGCCGAGCAGCGCGCTGTAATCGAGCGAGTGCTCATCCAGCGCGCACAGCTTCGTGGCCAGCACGTCCTCGAGCGCCATCACGGGGGTCTCGATCGCCATGACCGGCATCGATTCGGCGCGCCCGAGCACCTCGTCGGTCATCGCAAGCCCCGCCGGCTCGAAGATGAGGTCGATCAGGACGCCGTCGTGCCAGGCCTTGAAGAGCCACTCCTCGGGCGGCTTCTCGGGCCGCATCCCGGCTTCTGCCAGGGCCTCCAGCGCCCGCTCCGCGTCCTCGGGCTTCACCATCAGGTCGAGGTCGTTCTGGGGCCGAGGGCCGCCCCGGGCCCAAGCCGCCAGACTGCCGCCAAGCACGAACGGCACTCCCGCTTCCCGGAGCGTGGCCACGGCCACCTTGAGCGTGGCGCAGATCGAGTCGAACGTAGGCTCGTAGCTCACCGCCCTGAGCTACCCGGCGCGCGTTGCCGCTAACGACACGGGGTAGCCGACAGAAAATGGACCTCGATGGTGACCACAGCGACGCCAGGCGCGCCTCCCGACAGGCGCGCACGCTCCGTATCGCCGCCGCCGGCGACCTGCACTGCTGCGATGAGCGCCGTGAGTCGGTCACCGGCTCCCTCCGGGAGCTCGGGGGGAAGTCCGATGTGGTGCTGCTGTGCGGCGATCTGACCACGCACGGAGAACCCGAGGAGGCAGCCGTGCTAGCGGAGGCATGCACGCCGTTGCAGGTTCCGGTCTTTGCGGTTCTCGGCAACCACGACTGGCACGCCAACCGCCACGACGAGCTGGTGCGCGAGCTCGACCGGGGCGGTGTCCGGGTGCTCGAGCGTGACTGGGCGATCTGCGAGCTGGACGGACTTCAGGTCGGAATAGCCGGAACGAAGGGATTCGTCGGCGGCTTCCCCGGCTCGCACCTGCCCGACTTCGGCGAGCCGCTCCTACGTGCCGTCTACAGCGAGACCACGCGGGAGGTGGAGGCGCTCGATCGCGCTCTGCGCGAGATCGCGCTTTGCCAGGTCCGGATCGTGATGCTGCACTACGCGCCGACCGACACCACGATCGAGGGCGAGGCCCCTGGCATCTGGGCCTTTCTCGGAACCGATCGGCTGGCGGCACCGATCGCCGAGCACGAGCCCGACCTGGTAATCCACGGGCACGCACACAGCGGCACCTTCGAAGGGACGATCGGCGGCGTGCCCGTCTACAACGTCTCCGTTCCGGTGATGGGGCGCGACTTCTGGCTGTTCGAGCTCGAAGCGACCGCCACCCCGAGCACCCCTATCCACTAAGCGTCGTCTAGACGCTTGTCCTCAGCCGCGCTGACCGCGAGTACGCCGTCGTGGTCGTCGAGCTCACTGGCCAAAGACGACAGCGAGCCTGGGCCCCGCACCTCGAGCCGCACCGTTACCGCGCGATCGCCGTCGCGGCCGCTCGTGTGCTCGACGGCGATATCGGAGACGGCGAACCCATGCTCGCCGAACGTCCCCAACAGGTCGCGCAACACGCCATGCCCGTCGCGGTAGGTGAGCCGCATGCGTGAGGCCGAGAAGCGCGAGCGGGGCAGGGTTCGCTCGAGCATCGGGTACGCGGAGGAGACCAGCAGGTAGATGATCGTCGTTGCGGTAGCGAGCACCGGTAGATCTCCGCCCGCGGCCATTCCGATAGCCGCCGTTGCCCACACCCCCGCGGCGGTCGTCAAGCCGCGGACTGCGTCCCGGCGGACGAAGATCACGCCGCCGCCGATGAAACCGATCCCGCTCACGATCTGGGCCGCAACCCGAGAGGGGTCCAGCGTTGAGTGCTGGCCGAGCACGTCCGAGAAGCCCCACGCGCTGACCAGCATGAACAGCGCCGACCCGGTTCCCACCAGGGCGTAGGTGCGAAGCCCGGCGCTCTTCTGGCGGATTTCACGCTCGATCCCGATGACCGAGGACAGCGCAAGCGCCAGGAGCAGGCGCCACAGCAGGTCGAACTCATGTACCGGAGGCATGGGGAACATCTACCCGCGCCCGGTAATAGGCTCACAACGGCAAGTGGCTGCACGCAACGAGATCACTGAAGCGAAGCTGCAGCGGCTCGCTGCTCTCCGCGCCGACGGACCGCGGGTCCTGAGCGTCTATCTGGACCTCGATCCCGAACGGTTCGCCACGCCGCCTGCTCGTGCCAGCGAGGTGGACTCCCTGCTCGACGAGGCTTCGCGGCGGATCGAATCCGACAAGCATCCGCACGGGGAACTGGAGCAGCTGCGAGCTGATCTGGGCCGCGTCCGCGACCATCTTGAGGACGGCGGCTATACAGAAGGTGCTCGCGCGCATGCCGTCTTCTGCTGCTCGTCGCTCGACCTCTTTGAGGCCTTGTCGCTCCCCGAGCCGGTCGAGAGTCGGGTCACGGTCTCCGACTCGCCGTACATCGAGCCGCTCGTGGAGATCGGTCCACCGGAGCCGTGGTGCGTGGCGCTCGTAAACAGGCGACTGGGGCGTATTTTGCGTGGCTCGGCGAACAACCTGATCGAGGTCTTGTCGTTCGGCGACTCGGTGCATGGCCAGCATGACCAGGGCGGTTGGTCGCAGGCCCGCTATCAGCGTTCGGTGGAGAACGATGTAGACGCCCATCTGCGCCACACGGCGGAGGTACTCCTGCGCCAATTCCAGCGCAAACGGTTCGTGGGGCTGCTGCTTGCGGCGCCGGAGGAGCTGCGCTCGCAGGTCGCAGACAAGTTGCATGCCTACGTGCGGGAACGGCTCGTCGGCTACCTGGAGCTCGACGTCGAGAACTCGACGATCGAGGACGTGCGCTCGGTCGCTGCGAACGCCATCGAGGACCACCAGCGCACGATCGTCCGCGAGCGGCTCGAGGAGCTCCGGGCTCGACTGGGCAGAGGCGAGCGAGCGGCCGCTGGCGCCGAGGATGTGTTGCAGGCCCTCACCGAGCGGCGGGTGGGAACGCTCCTCTACGACCCGCAGCAGCCCGGCGACGACTTGGTGGAGCAGGCGGTGCATGCGGCCCTGGAGCAAGACGCCGAGGTATTCCCGGTCGGGACACCGGATCTAGGGCCGCTCGGCGGCATCGCTGCGCTCCTTCGGTTCTGAGAGCCAGTTCTACTGCGCGTCCGCGCCCTCAGCCTGGCGCGTGTCGGCTACCACCACTCGGAGCAGCTCGGAGTCTCCGTCCATCTCGACGCTCACCTCGTCAGCAAGAAGCTTGAGCGGTGATGCCGTGGCACTGTCATCCAACCCGGCGGAGCTTCCAGTCCGAAACTTCCCGATGATCACCTCGAGCCGGCGGTCGCCGGCGACGATCGCAAAGCCGATCCCGTGGCTGGAGGACGCGGCCTCCGCGTGGGCTGCAAGAGCATCCGTCACCGGATAGAGCTCCGAGAATCGATCTACCGAGAAGTTGGCCTGGGCGGCCATCGCGCGGGCCAGGCGACCGAGAACGCCCTTCAGCAGCCGCGCCGATGAAAGGCGGGCGACCACATCCCCGTCCAGGTCCTTCGGCCAGTCATGACCATTCTGGGTTTCGGCGCGCTCTAGGCCCGGCTTCGCCGCCGCCCTTGCGAACGACATCCGGACCTCTGTCCCACCTTCGGGCAGGTTCACGAACTCGGACCGATCGGCAAGCGCGCTTATCACCGCCAACCCGACTCCCATCCGATCGTGCGCGGCGCTTACGCCGCGGATCCCCCCGCCGCGGTCGCGGACGCTTATCTCCATCTGGGCCGCCGCGAGCTCGAAGTCGACGGTCATTGGCCCCACGCGGTCGCCGTACGCGTGCATAACGACGTTGTTGCAGGCTTCGCTGACCGCCGTCTTCAGGTCGTCCAGCAACTCGGCCTCTAGCGCCAGTTCCTCCCCGATCCCGACAAGCGTGCCTCGCACCAGCGTGACTGATTCCGGCCGGCTTTCCAGCTCAAGCCGCACTGTGGGGGTCTGCTCGGTCACGGTCTGTTTTGACTCTCGCCTTCCCGGTGCGCAGGCAGGTCAAACCGGCGTGAGCAGCTGAGACCGCCGGGTCACCGAGAATGCGGGGTGTGCGTGCCCTGGTCGCTGTCGCCGGCGAGCGCGCCCGGCAGGATTCGAACCTGCGGCCTCTGCCTCCGGAGGGCAGCGCTCTATCCACTGAGCTACAGGCGCAAGGCCGTCAAGCCTAGCGCTCTGGCGGCACGAACGTGTGTTCGTCCGGAGCGGTATGTACCTTCGCTCCGTGCAAACGATTCACCGAGGAAATGCTGCGGAAGCCGCGGTCTTCGCGGCGCTTGCGAGGGCTGACATACCTGTCCTTTTTCCGTACGGGCAGGGGCTTGCTTTCGATCTCGCGGCCGTGGTTCCGCCCAATGGGGACGTCGTGCGGATCCAGGTCAAGTCCGGCCGAGTGCGGAAGGGGTGCGTGAAGTTCAACTCGTGCAGCACCGATCACGGCCAAGGCCGCCAGCCATATCACAGGCCGCGCCGAGATCATCGCCGTCCACGTTCGGGATCCAGAAGCGCTGTTCATGGTGCCGGTCGAGTCGTGCCCGAGGTTCACTGGATCGCTCCGGCTGGATGAGCCCAAGAACAATCAGCGCTCAGGCATCAGGTTCGCTGCCGACTACACGTTCGACTCTTGGGTCCGGGGCCTTTTCGAAGGCCTCGACTGACACACTGGCTCATCGATGGATTTCTCGGTCTTCTTTGCGGGCACCGCCGGTTCGGTTCCCACTGCTCGTCGCGGCCTTCCCGCGCTGCTCGTCCGGCGGGGCGCCGACAGGATCCTGTTCGACTGCGGCGAGGGGACCCAGCGTCAGCTCGTCAGCTCGGTGGGGCTGATGGAGCTGACCGAGGTCTTTCTGACGCACTTCCACGCCGATCACTGGCTCGGGCTGCCCGGCATGCTGAAGACATTCGATCTACGCGCGCGCGAGAAACCGCTTCGGATCTCGGGCCCGCGCGGCCTGCGCGAGCTGCTGGCGCTGGCGCTTCGCGCCGCTGGCCGCGTCAGGTTCGAGCTCGAGCTGGCGGAGCTGGAACCCGGTGATGTCCTGGCCCGAGGCGGGTACAGCATCGCTGCGTTCCCCGTCGCGCACCGGGGGCCCGCGCTCGGTTATGTGCTGTTCGAGGACGAGCGCCCGGGAGAGTTCGATCCCGAGGCTGCGACGCGGCTGGGTCTGACCCCGGGCCCAGAGTTCGGTCGCCTGCAGCATGGAGAGACGGTCAAAGGCGTCAGCCCCGACCAGGTGCTGGGGCCACCTCGGCCCGGGCGCAAGCTCGTGATCTCCGGCGACACGACCCCTTGCGAGTCGTTGCGAGTCGCTGCTCATCGCGCCGACCTGCTCGTGCACGAGGCGACGTTTTCGGAGGAGGAGCGCGAGCGAGCGGAGGAGACGGGCCACTCGACGGCCGCCCAGGCCGCCGCCATCGCGCGCGACGCAGAGGTCATGATGCTCGCGCTGACCCACTACTCGACCCGATATCCCGTCGCGCTGCTGCGCGACGAAGCTCGTGCGATTTTTCCCCGCACGGAGCTGCCGCGTGACTTCGACTCGATCGAGCTGCCATTCCCGGAGCGGGGCGAGCCCGAGCTGGTCCACTGGGACGCTCGCTCGGCAGACGAGCTGGTGGCGGACGAAGTTAGTTGAGCGCTGCGGCGCTGGAGCGCGTCGAGACCAAGCGGATGGTGGCCTCGCGTCTTTCGGAGGCCGACCTCCCCGAGCTGCTCCGACTGGTCCGCGATCCGCGGGTGTCAAAGACACTGTCGCCGACGGGAGAGCCGCCGGGTGAAGAAGTGGTCCGCGCCGGACTGATCGAGGCGATCGGTCACTGGGAGCTGCACGGTTTCGGCCTATGGCTGCTTCACGACCGCAGAAGCGGTCAGCTGGTCGGTCGCGGCGGACTTCAACACACGTTCGTCACGGGCCGCGACGAGGTGGAGGTGGCGTGGGCGATCGTCCCCGAGCTCTGGGGGCGCGGGCTCGCCACCGAGCTCGCCCACGCGTCGATAGACGCCGCGTTCGGAGCACTCGCCCTACATGAGGTGATCGCCTACACGTTGCCCGACAATTGGGCCTCTCGGCGCGTGATGGAGAAGACCGGGTTCGGATTCGAAGGCACGATCGAGGCCGACGGGCTGACACAGGTCCTCTACCGCTTGAGAGCCCCCGGCGAGCCGTGAGACCGGCGCCAGCGCCGAGACATGGGCTTCCTCTCCGGGCGACGCGCGCACACAACTCCCCAAACCAAGCAGCCGCCGCTGAAGTTGGGGACATGAGCATCACAGAGATGCTTATGTGCCGAAGACACCGGGGCGGCGCGAGGGTTTGGGGACTTTTGCATCCGCGTCGGGGTGGCGCAAGCCGTCTGCCGTCCCAATCCGCCCAGTCCGGCCCGTCCCGGCTGTCGAGTCAGGCCCCCGTTTGCCGCCGAATCCACTGCTACGCTCCGCAAGCGTAAGCCCCTTTAACCCGGTCCGGCGAGGCCTGGAAGGAGCAAGCAGGTTGCAGAAGCGCACGGTCGTCCTCGATCGCGATCATATGCGCCGCACGCTCGTGCGGATCGCCCACGAGATCGTCGAGAAGAACCCGGTCGGGGAGGGGGATGGGCATCACGGAGCCCGGCCGATCGCGCTGGTAGGCATCCACCGTCGCGGCGCCGTCCTCGCCCAGCGCCTGCACGCGATGACGAGCGAGCTGCTGGACACCTCCGTGCCGCTCGGGGACGTGGACATCTCGTTCTATCGCGACGACTTTTCGATCCGGGCGGGCGGGTCCTCGTCACCGATCGTCCACTCCTCCCACCTCGACTTCCCGATCGACGGACGAACGATCGTGATCGTCGACGACGTCCTATACACCGGGCGGACCGTGCGGGCGGCGATCGATGCGATCTTCGACTACGGTCGCCCGGCACGGGTGCAACTGGCGGTGATGGTGGACCGGGGCCACCGCGAGCTTCCGATCCGGCCCGACTACGTGGGCAAGAACCTGCCCACCTCGCAGGATCAGCGCGTCAACGTCCGCGTGCAGGAGATCGACGGGGTGGACGAGGTGACGATTGGTCCGGCCACGGGGCCGCCGAAGCGAGTCGCGGCATGAGCAGCTCTCTCGGCAAGCATCTGATCTCGATCGAGGACCTCGGGCGCCCGGGGATCGAGCGCATCCTCGACCGCGCCGAGTCTTTCGTCGAGGTCGCCGGTCGCGAGATCAAGAAGGTGCCGGCGCTCCGGGGCCGCACCGTCGTCAACCTCTTCTACGAAGCCTCCACCCGCACCAGCTCCAGCTTCGAGCTCGCTGCCAAGCGCCTCAGCGCCGATGTGGTCAGCGTCCGCTCCGCGGGCTCGAGCATCGACAAAGGGGAGTCCCTGAAGGACACGGTGCAGACCCTGTCCGCTTACGACCCGGCGGCGATCGTGATCCGCTCGCCCCACGTCGGCGCCGCCCAGCTGGTCGCCGGCTGGACGCCGGCATCGGTGATCAACGCCGGCGACGGAAAGCACGAGCACCCGACCCAGGCCTTGCTCGACGCGTTCACGCTGCGCCGGCGGCTCGGCAATCTGGAAGGGACGAACATCTGGATCGTGGGCGACGTGCTCCACTCCCGGGTCGCACGATCGAACATCCTCGCGCTGAAGCGGATGGGCGCGTCGGTGACTGTCTGCGGGCCTCCGACGCTGATCCCGCGTGGGATCGAGGCCCTGGGTTGCGAGGCGACCGCCACGCTCGACCGCCTGCACGAGGCCGACGTCGTGTACGTGCTGCGGATGCAGCGCGAGCGCATGCACGAGTCGTATGTGCCCTCGCTGCGGGAGTACGCGCAGCGGTACCAGATCACCGCCGCACGGCTGCGCCCGGGTCAGCTGCTGATGCATCCGGGGCCGGTCAACCGCGGGATTGAGCTGTCGGCCGACGCGATCGACTCCCCGCAGGCCCTGATCGGCGAGCAGGTCAAGGCCGGCGTGGCGGTCCGGATGGCTGTCCTTTACGAGCTGCTGGTCGGCTCGCCGGTACTGGCGGCGGTGGCGTAGTGACGGATCGCCTCTTCGGCCGCCGCCAAGCCCCGGCAGAACTGCTGATCGCAGGCGCGCACGTGCTCGACCCTCGGGAAGAGATTGACGAGAGTTGCGACATCCTCATCCGCGAGGGCCACATCGCGGAATTGGGACCGCCCGGGTCGCTGTCCGACTCTCCCGATCGTGGGGACCGCCTGGACGCGACCGGCAAGCACGCCTTTCCGGGATTTGTCGATCCGCACGTGCACCTGCGGACGCCGGGCCAGGAGTACAAGGAGGACATCGAGAGCGGCACCGCGGCCGCGGCCGCCGGCGGCTTCTGTGCCGTGGTCGCGATGCCCAATACCGTCCCGGTCGTCGACGACGCGGCGGTGCTTCGCTCCCTGACTGACACTGCCCGCTCGCTCGCCCGCGTCCCCGTCGGCTTCCTGGCCTCGATCACACGGGGCCTGGAGGGAGCGGAGCTAACCGAGATGGCCGAGCTGCACGACGCCGGAGCGCTCGGGTTTACCGACGATGGCAAGCCGGTCGTCTCGGCCGGAATGCTGCGCAAGGCCCTTCAGTACCAGCGTCTGGCGGGCGGAGTGGCCGCGCTGCACGAGGAGGACCCAGCCCTGTCCGGCGACGGAGTGATGCATGAGGGCGCCGTCTCGGCGCGGCTCGGGCTGGCGGGGATCCCGTCCGTGTCGGAGTCGACCATGGTGGCGCGAGACGGCGCGTTGGCCCTGTACGAGGGCGGGCGCGTCCACTTCCAGCACGTCTCATGCATGGAGTCACTGAGCGCGATCGAGCGCCTCAAGGCCGTCGGCGCCGGCGTCAGCGCCGAGGTCTGCCCGCACCACCTGACCCTCACGGACGACATCGTGCGCACGCTGGATAGCCGGTTCAAGGTGAACCCCCCGCTGCGGAGCGAGCGCGACCGCAGCGCATTGGTCGATGGCCTGCGCCGGGGCTTGATCGACTGCGTGGCCACCGACCACGCCCCCCATGCCAGGCACGAGAAGGAAGTGCCATTCGAGCAGGCGCCGATGGGCACAACGGGCCTCGAGACGGCGTTCGCCGCTCTGTTCACCGAGCTTGTGATGCCCGGGGAGATCGAGCTCGCGACGGTCGTCGAGCGGATGAGCGCGGGCGCCGCCCTGTTCGGTCTCCCGACGCCGCGGATCGCCCGCGGCCAGCCGGCCAACCTCGCGCTGGTAGACCTTCAGGCCAAGTGGGAGGTCGGCGCCCGCGGATACGCCTCCCGGTCGGACAACTGCTGCTTCCATGGCCGCACGCTCCACGGTCGCGTGGTGTTGACCCTAGCCGGCGGGGCAACGGCGTTCCGCGCTCCGCTGCTGGCGGAGGTCGGTGCCCTCGCCCGATGAGCGGCGCCCCGACCGCCTACGTTCTTCTCGAGGACGCGACCCGTTTCGACGGTGTGGCTTGCGGCGCACCGCAGCGCGCTGTCGTGGGGGAGATCGTCTTCACGACAGCGATGTCCGGCTACCAGGAGGCAATGACCGATCCAAGCTACGCCGGCCAGCTGATCGCGTTCACGTTTCCGCAGATAGGCAACTACGGAGCCTCCAGCGAAGCGATGGAGTCCGATGGGGTGCACGCCCGCGCGGCGATCATGCGCGCGGCGGTCGACCGCGAGGACGCGCCCGCCGCGGAGGGAGGCTGGCTGACCTGGCTGGCGGACTGCGGCATCGCCGCCATCACGGACATCGATACTCGCGCGCTGGTCCGTCACATCCGCGATCACGGCGCTATGAGAGGCGGAGTGTTCGATGCCGAGATTCCGCAGGCGCAGGCGCGCCAGCTCATCGCGGAGGAGCCCGGGATGGGTGGCCGCGACCTCGTCAAGGACGTGACCCCCGCGCAGAAAACGGTGCTCGAGGGTGACGGGGGTCCGCGGATCGCGATGATCGATACCGGCGTCAAGCGCTCGATCGTCCGCAATCTCCAGGCGCGCGGGGCGACCATCGAGCTTCACCCATGCACCGCCGGCGCGAGCCAACTGCTGGCCGATGAGCCCGACGCGATCTTCCTCGCCAACGGGCCCGGCGACCCGGGCGCGCTCGACTACATCGTGGACACCGTTCGCGACCTGGTCGGCCGGCGTCCCGTTTACGGGATCTGCCTAGGCCACCAGCTGCTCTGCCGGGCGGTGGGGCTGGAGACCTACAAGCTTCCGTTCGGCCACCACGGCGCAAATCACCCGGTCAAAGACCTCACTACTTCTCGCATCGAGATCACAAGCCAAAACCACGGTTTTGCGGTCCTGGGGCCCGATGGCCAGAGGACGATCGACCGCGACGAGGCGGTCCGCTGGGAGACCGACTACGGGGCTGCGGAGCTGACCCATATAAACCTCTACGACCGCACAGTCGAGGGGTTGGCGCTGCGCGACCTGCAGGGAGCGACGGTTCAGTACCACCCGGAGGCAGGGCCTGGCCCCCACGACGCCCTGTATTTGTTCGACCGCTTCGTCGAGGAGATCAAGGCTGCCTGATGCCGCGACGTGATGATCTCCACAAGATCCTGCTGATCGGCTCCGGCCCGATCGTCATCGGGCAAGCGGCGGAGTTCGATTACTCAGGGACGCAGGCCTGCCGCGTACTGATGGACGAGGGCTACGAGGTGGTGCTGGTCAACTCCAATCCGGCCACGATCATGACCGACCCCGAGGTCGCGACCTCCACCTACATCGAGCCGCTGCTGCCCGGGCCGGTGACGCAGGTAATCGAGCGCGAGCAGCCCGACGCCCTGCTGCCGACCCTGGGCGGCCAGACCGCCCTCAATTTGTCCAAGGAGCTGCACGAGCTGGGCGTGCTCGAGCGCTACGGAGTGGAGCTGATCGGCGCCGACTACGAGGCGATCGACCGCGCTGAGGATCGTGAGCGGTTTCGTGAGACCATGACCCATGCCGGGCTGCGGGTCCCCCGCTCGGCGATCGCCCACAGCGTCGCCGACGCACGCGCTGCTCTCGATCAGATCGGATTGCCATTCATCGTCCGCCCCGCGTTCACGCTGGGCGGCACGGGAGGCGGCGTGGTGCGCTCCAAGGACGAGCTCGAAGCCGTGGTCGGTCGCGGCCTGAGCGTCTCCCCGATCGGGCAGGTTCTGCTCGAGGAGTCGGTTCTGGGGTGGGGGGAGTTTGAGCTCGAGGTGATGCGCGACCGCGCCGACAACGTCGTGATCGTGTGCTCGATCGAGAACCTCGATCCGATGGGCGTTCACACCGGCGACAGCGTGTGCGTCGCCCCCCAGCAGACGTTGACCGACAAGCAGTACCAAAAGCTGCGCGACCAGGCCATCACCGTGATCCGGGCCGTCGGCGTCGAGACCGGGGGGTCGAACGTCCAGTTCGCCGTCGATCCCCAGACCGACGAGATGGTGGTGATCGAGATGAATCCCCGCGTGTCGCGCTCCAGCGCCCTGGCCAGCAAGGCCACCGGGTTCCCGATCGCCAAGATCGCGGCCCGGCTGGCCATCGGCTACACGCTTCAGGAGATCCCCAACGACATCACGAAGGCCACGCCTGCGAGCTTCGAGCCGGCGATCGACTACTGCGTGGTCAAGTGGCCGCGGTTCGCGTTCGAGAAGTTCCCGGGCGCCGAGCCGGGGCTGACGACCCACATGAAGTCGGTAGGAGAGGCTATGGCGATCGGGCGGACCTTCAAGCAGGCGTTCGCCAAGGCGCTCAGATCCCGCGAGCTCGACGCCAAGCCGACATTTGAAGCCGATGACCGTGCCCTCCTCCGGTCGCTCGAGCGCGGTGGGGCCGAGCGCTTCGACCGGGTGCTCGAGGCGCTGCGGCGGGGGGCTTCGGTCGAGGACGTCCACCGGCTGACTTCGATCGACCGCTGGTTTCTGAACGAGCTCGCGGACCTGGTGGCCGATCCCGATGCGCCGTTCGCGGGCCAGCGCACGTACAAGTCGGTGGACACGTGTGCCGCGGAGTTCGCCGCCCGCACGCCGTACTACTACTCCGGGTGGGAGCGGCCGCCCGCCGTCGGCGAGGTGGAGACGGGGGATCGGCACAGCGTGGTGATCCTGGGGTCCGGACCGAATCGCATCGGCCAGGGAATCGAATTCGACTACTGCTGCGTTCACGCCGCCCAGACGATCAGAGAGCTGGGCCGCGACGCCGTCATGGTCAACTGCAATCCGGAGACGGTCTCGACCGACTACGACACCTCAGATCGGCTCTACTTCGAGCCCCTCACGCTCGAGGACGTGCTGGCGGTCTGCGAGGTGGAGGGGCCGGAAGGGGTTGTGGTTCAGTTCGGCGGCCAAACGCCGCTGAAGCTCGCGGCCGGACTGCATGCGGCGGGCGTCCCGATCCTGGGGACCGGCATCGACGCCATCGACCTGGCCGAGGATCGCTCGCGGTTCGGACCGTTGCTAGACCGGCTCGGCTACCAGGCGCCGCCCTACGCGACGGCGCGATCGGCCCCAGAGGCGCTGGAGCGGGCGGCCGACGTCGGATTCCCGCTGCTTGTGCGCCCCAGCTACGTGCTCGGCGGCCGCGCCATGGAGATCGTCTACGACACCCGGGGACTCAAGCACTACCTGGACCGGGTGGAGACCGAGCCGGGCCGTGCCATCTATCTCGACCGTTTCCTGGAGGATTCGATCGAGGTCGACGTCGATGCTTTGTGTGACGGTCGCGAGGTCTGGATCGCGGGGGTCATGCAGCACGTCGAGGAGGCCGGGATCCACTCCGGAGACTCTGCCTGCGTGCTGCCTCCCCATGCCATCGGGGAGGAGATGCTCGAGGAGATTCGCGCCCAGACGGCCGGGATCGCGCTCGAGCTGGGGGTCGTCGGGCTGCTCAACGTCCAGTTCGCCATTCGCGGCGACAGCCTGTACGTCCTTGAGGCAAACCCTCGCGCGTCCCGGACGGTCCCGTTCGTGTCCAAGGCCGTCGGGGTCCCGATCGCAAAGGTCGCCTGCCGGATCATGCTGGGCGAGCGGATCTCCGAGCTCGACCTGCCGCGGGAGTACAGCAATGGTCACGTCTGCGTCAAGGAGGTGGTGCTCCCGTTCGATCGATTCGCCGGCTCGGACTCTCTGCTCGGGCCCGAAATGCGCTCCACGGGCGAGGTGATGGGGATCGCACCCGATTTCCCCACGGCGTTCGCCAAGGCCCAGGCCGCGGCCGGATCGAAGCTGCCTCTGTCCGGCACGGTGTTCATCACGGTCGCCGACGGCGACAAGCCGGCGGCCACGGGCGTGGCGAGCATGCTGCACGACCTGGGCTTCAAGATCATCGCCACCCGCGGCACTGCACAGGCCATCCGCAAGATGGGAATCCCGGCCGAGACGATCAACAAGATCGGCGAGGGCTCCCCGCACGTAGTCGACTGGATCGAACGCGGCGCCGTCGAGCTCGTGATCAACACTCCGGTGGGCACCGGGGCACGGGCCGAGGGCTGGGAGATCCGCTCAGCGGCAGTGGCCCGCAAGATCCCGTGTATCACGACCATGGCCGGTGGGATGGCCGCTGCCCGGGCGATCGCCGCCGCACGGCGGGGTGAGCCCGAGGTGGTGTCGCTTCAGCAGATCCAAGCTGGAGCGAGAGTCAGCACCGGCGCTGGCGACGCTCGTGCAGCCTGACCGCGTCCTGGCCCCCTTCGGCCGCCGGACGGCGCCGATCACCGCGCGGGAGCAGTTCGGCCCCTATGTGGTGCTGCGGTGCGAGGACCCCGGTGGGCCCCGCCCTCAGGCCGGGCAGTTCTACATGCTCCAGGCGGCGAGCAGGTGGGGCGGGGGAGAGGGAGAGCGGCCGTTCTTGCCCCGGGCCTTCAGCGTCCTTCGCGCTCCGGCGCACACCGACGAGCTCCACTTCCTGGTCGAGGACGTTGGGCCGGGCACCCGGCGGCTGTGTGAGCTCCAGCCGCGGGACGCGCTGTTGCTGCTGGGCCCGCTGGGGATCGGGTTTCGCCCCCCGACGGCCGGCCGGCGTGCGCTCCTGGTCGGTGGCGGGGTGGGCATCGCGCCCCTCGCGATCTGGCAGGACCAGCTGGCCACAATCCTGCAGGATGAGCGGAACGTCCCACCGCTCGCTCTGCTCGGCTTTCGCGACCACGACCACGCACGCGGGTCGGCGATCCTGTCCGACCCGCTGCTGGCCACAGACGACGGCAGCGTCGGCCATCACGGGTTCGTCACCGAGCTGCTCGCCGATCAGCTGGAGCTGGAGGGCCCGGAGGTTGAGGTCTACGCCTGCGGCCCGCCGGCGATGCTCGACACCGTCAGGGCGCTGTGCGAGGCCTACGACGTCCGGGCCCAGCTGGCGCTCGAGTCCGGAATGGCCTGCGGGTTCGGCGCCTGCTTCGGCTGCGTGGTGCCCACGCGCAACGGATACGTGCGGCTATGCGTCGACGGACCGGTGCTCGATGCCGCCGACCTGGAGGAGGTCGCGTGATGGGGCGCGGTGGCGTCGACTTCTGCGGCCTCGAGCTCGCCCACCGCGTGATCAACGCCTCGGGAACGTTTGACGCCATCGCCGCCCGGCGGGCGTTCGGCGACCAGGTGCTGGAGCGGTTCCCGTTCGCCGCATACGTCACCAAGACGGTCACGCTGGAGCCCCGGCAGGGCAACCCGCCCCCCCGGCTCTGGGAGATCGCGGGCGGCCTGATCAACTCCATCGGACTGCCGAACAAAGGCCTCAGGGAGTTCATTGACAGCGACCTGCCGCTGCTGGCCGAGCTGCCGGTACCGCTGATCGTCAACGCCATGGGCTCCACGCGCGAGCATGTAGGCGAGCTGGTCGCCGCCTTCGACGCCCGCGAGGAGGTGGCGGCTCTGGAGCTGAACGTCTCGTGCCCGAACGTGGCCACCGGTCTTGAGTTCGGCGCCGATCCGGCCGAACTGGCTGGACTGCTCGATCACGTCCGGCCGATGACAGGCAAGCCACTCATCGTAAAGCTCACTCCCAATGCCGCCGACGTGGCTGCGGTGGCACGGGCCGCCGAGGCCGCCGGGGCCAGTGCGCTGTCGCTGATCAACACCATCAGAGGAATGGCGCTTGCGCCTGGGTCCTCAAAGCCGTGGTTGGGGGGTGGCACGGGAGGGGTGTCGGGGCCCGCCCTCCGGGCCGTCGCGCTGGCCCAGGTCCACTCGGTGTCCTCCGCCGTCGGCCTTCCCATCGTCGGGATCGGTGGCGTGCAGCGAGGCAGGGACGCACTTGACCTGCTGCACGCCGGCGCACAGGTGGTAGCGGTCGGAACCGAGAGCTTTCGTGACCCCGCCGCCGGGCTCCGGGTGGCCTCCGAGCTCGCTTCGCTGCTCGGGAGCGCCCAGACGGCGCCCTCGCGGGGAAGCGAAGCCCACTCGCGGGGAAGCGAAGCCCACTCGCGGGGACGCGACGCCCGCTCCGTCGCACAAACTCCCGCATCGAGCGCGTTTTCAGGATGATTACATCAAAAACTGCCAGATTCACGGCGAAAAGCCCTGCAAACACCGTCCATTCCCGAAACCACGCTCGACAATGCTTGACCTCAACTTGAGGTCGAGTCGAATTGCGCGAATTAGCCTTGAACGCCCTGCCTCACGATGTATAGTCGCCGCCCATGCCGCCGGTCAGTGAATCGCTCCCCAAGCCTGTCGCGGCCCCGGAGCGTTCTCTCCTTCAGCGCATGGAAGCGCTCCAGCGGGCGAACGACGTGCGCAGCCGACGGGCTCAGCTCAAGCGTGATCTGAAGGCAGGACGCCAGCCGATTCACGAGCTGCTGCTCGAGCCGCCCGAATACCTCGGTACGGCCAAGGTGTTCGACCTGCTCCTCGCCGTCCCTAAGTACGGCCGGGTGAAGGTCAACAAGATCCTGTCCCAGTGCAGGATCTCACCGAGCAAGACGATCGGCGGACTATCGCAGCGCCAGCGGGCCGAGCTCGTGGAGCTGATGCGCCGGCGCTAGCGCGGCGGCGTCCCGACGACAGACGGGGCCGCTTCAAGTGGCCAAGGTGTTCGTGATCACCGGTCCCTCCGGCGTCGGCAAGGGCACGCTGATCCGAGGGCTGCTGGAGCGCCTCCCGGAGCTCGAGCTGTCGGTGTCCGCCACCACCCGTCCGCCCCGGCCCGGTGAGCGGGACGGCGTCGACTACCGCTTCCTGACGGCCGATCAGTTCGACCGCGCGGTCGAAAACGGCGAATTCCTCGAGTACGCCACCTACTCCGGGCACCGGTACGGCACACTGCGCTCCGAGCTCGAACGGCGTCTTCGGGCGGGCGTGCCGGTGGTGCTGGAGATCGAGGTGCAGGGTGCGCGCCAGGTACGCGACGCCATGCCCGAAGCCGAGGCCGTGTTCATCGCCCCGCCTTCGCGCCAGGCGCTGCGCGCTCGGCTCATCGGCCGCGGGACGGACGCCCCGGAGCAGGTTGACGCGCGGCTTCGCACGGCCGAGCAGGAGCTCGACGCTCAGCCCGAGTTCGAGCACGTGGTGGTCAACGACCGCCTTGAGGAGGCGATCGACCAGCTGGTCGAGATCGTCTCCGATGCCCTGCGCATCCACTGAAGGGCTTATCATCACGAGTGGAATGGGCGCAACTGCCAGCGGCGGGGCTGCCGTCGGCGCATCGGCGGATCGAGGCCAACGGCTCACAGACGAGGATCTCAGCATCCTCGCACTCGAGAACGACACCGTCGCCGGGCACACGTGCAAGGTGATCATGCTGGAGGACCAGATCGAGCCCGATGCGCTACGAGGCTCGATCGCCTCCCGTCTGGATCGGGCACCCCGCTTGTGCCTGCGCCTTGCCCACGTCGAGGGGGAGCCGACGTGGGTGCCGGTCCCCGAGGTCGATCTGAACGAGCAGGTGGTCGTCGCCGCCGATTCCCAGCCTCTTGACCTGCTCGAGTTTCGGACAGCCGTAGCCCAGACATTCGGGGAGCGCCTGGACCGGTCACGACCCCTGTGGCGCGTCGACCTGATACCCAAGCTGGAGTGGGGCGGGAGCGCTTTGCTATGGCGAATCCACCACGCATTGGCCGACGGCTCGGCGTCGATGCAGATGGCCACCGCCGCGCTGTGGGACGAGGAGCCGCCATCCAAGGGAGCCGGGTCCCGCAAACGTCGACCTTCGGCCAAATCCCATCAACAGATCGCTCACGACCGTCTCGCGCGGCTGCGCGCCGCAATGCGGGAGGCGCCTCAGCCGTGGCTCGAATCGCCATTCAGCGGCCGCATCGGCGCCGCCCGGGAAGTCGCATTTGCCGCGGTCGAGCTGCAGGGGCTACGCGACGCGGCGCATATCGCGCAGGGCGCCACGCTCAACGACGCGGTTCTGGCTGTCGTCGCCGGCGCGCTGCACCGGTGGCTCGAACGCCAGCACGGCCAGCTCGAAGCGGTCCGGGTCAAGGTGCCAGTGAGCCTGCACGCTCCGGAGAGAGCTGGCCCCGAGCCTGGGAACCGCGACTCGTTCTTCTGTCTGGACCTTCCGGTGGGCCCAGCCGACCCGCTGACGCGCTTGGATTGGATCCAGCACGCGACCCGGGCCCGCAAGGAAGGCGCCGATGCCCAGCGACTCGACGCTCTGATGCGCGAGTTGGGCAGAGTTCCAGAGCTCAGGCAGTTCGCCGACCGGGTGCTCGCCCACCCGCGTTGGTTTGCGTTGAACATTTCCAATGTGATCGGGCCTCGCCGTCCGTGTCGCGTGCTCGGGAGCCGCGTTAACGAGCTCTACTCCCTCGCGGAGATCCGCGACCGTCACGCGCTGCGGATCTCCGTGGTATCGCTGTGCGACTCGCTGAACTTCGGTCTGGTGGCAGACCCGACGCTGGTCGAGGACGTGGCCGGGATGGCCGCCGACATCGAGGCCGAAGCCGCCGCGCTGGTCGCCCGGGTCAAGGACGTCTAGCCCCGCGCCTCGGCTGCCGCTACCGGAAACCTGCTGGCGAGGACTCGCTACCCTGTGGATCGATGATCTCTCCCCGCATAGACAAGCTCCTCGAGCACGTCGACTCCGATTACGCAAGCGTGATCGTCGCCGCCAAGCGCGCGCGGCAGATCAACTCCTACTACCACAACCTGGGCGAGGGCACGTTCGACGAGTTCCCTCCCCCGATGGTGGAGACGCACTCCAAGAACTACCTGACGATCGCGCTCGAAGAGGTCGCTCAGGGCAAGCTCAAGTACAACTACCGGTAGGAGCCGGGACCGCTCGACGATGGCCCGACTGCTCCTCGGTGTGAGCGGCGGGATCGCGGCGTACAAGGCGCTTGAGACGGCAAGGCTGGCGGTAAGGCACGGCCATGCCGTGCGTGTCATACAGTCCGAGGCCAGCACCCGCTTTGTGGGGACGGCATCGTTTGAGGCCATCACCGGCGCCCAGGTGCTCATTGGGGAGTTTGAGCCCGATCCGCTTCGTGGGTCCTACCCGGGTGAGCCGCTGCCGGAGCGCTCCCCGATCAGCCACCTGGCGCTGGTTGAGCGGGCGAACGTCTACCTGATCGCGCCCGCGAGCGCGAACACGATCGCCAAGCTGACCGGTGGCCACGCCGACAACCTTCTGACCGCAGCCGCGCTGGCGGCTCCATGCCCGGTGGCCGTGGCTCCGGCCATGAACGAGCGGATGTACGTGCACCCGGCGACGCAGGCCAACCTGGAGGCTTTGAGGGCCCGGGGTGTGACGATCGTCCCGCCGGGGGAAGGCGAGCTCGCTTCCCACGGCGAGCACGGCGTCGGCAGGCTGGCGGAACCGGCGGAGCTGTTGGCCGTCACCGAGGCCCTCCTCGCCGCGCGCCGCGGCTCGTGGGCGGGCGTGCGCGTGCTGGTCACGGCCGGCGGGACGCGGGAGCCGATCGATAGCGTGCGCTACATCGGCAACCGCTCATCGGGTCGGATGGGATTCGCTCTGGCATCGGAGGCGGCGACGCGCGGGGCGGCGGTGACGCTGGTGGCGGCCAATCCTGGCCTGCCGGCACCGCCGGGGACCCGGGTCATCGAGGTGGGCACGGCCTCCGAGCTGGCCCGGGTCTGTGACCAGGAGTTCGAGACCTGCGATGTGCTGCTGATGGCCGCGGCGGTGGCGGACTTCAGGCCCGCATCCCCGGCGCCCGACAAGCTGAAGAAGGAGGCCGGGGTCCCGGCGCCGATCGAGCTCGAGCCAACCGAGGACGTCCTCTCCGGACTGCGGGAGCGGAAGCGCGCCAACCAGATCCTGGTGGGATTCGCCGCCGAGCACGGCGAGGGCGCGGTCTCCTACGGTCTCGAGAAGCTCGAGCGCAAGCGCCTCGACATGGTGGTGGTGAACGACATCTCCAGACCGGGAGTGGGATTTGACTCCGACGAGAACGAGGTCACGATCGTCGCGGCCGACGGCATCCAACGCACCGTGCCACAGGCGGGGAAGGACCTGATCGCCCGGGCGGTCCTCGACGATGTGGAGCGACTGCGGGCGGAGCGCGGCAGGGACGAGCGAGGAGAAGGAAGCGATGGAGCCTCCGGAGCAGGCACCCGTAGCGCCGCACGAGTGTGAGGCGTTCGCGGCCGTCGGGCGGCGGCTGGCGGATAACGTCTCCCAAGCGGTCCAGATCCGTGCCGAGACGCTGAACCACGTCCTGGTGGCCCTATTCGCGGAGGGCCACGTCCTGGTCGAGGACTACCCGGGCGTCGGCAAGACGGCGCTGGCCCGGGCCCTGGCGCGCTCGATCGACTGCCAGTTCGCGCGTATCCAGTGCACCGCCGACCTCCTGCCCGCGGACGTGGTAGGCACAAACGTCTACGACCAGCGCGAGCAGCGCTTCGAGTTCCGCCCCGGACCGGTGTTCGCCAACGTCGTGTTGGTCGACGAGATCAACCGGGCCTCACCCAAGACCCAATCAGGACTGCTGGAGTGCATGCAGGAGCGGTGCGTGACGGTCGACGTCCATACGCACGAGCTCGCCCGCCCGTTCATCGTGCTTGCGACCCAGAATCCGATCGAGTACGAGGGGACCTATCCGCTACCCGAAGCCCAGGTGGACCGGTTCATGATCCGGGTCTCACTCGGCTACCCGGCGCCGCGCGACGAGGCGGGGATGCTGGCCGACCACGAGTCCGGAGATCGCGTGGCGACGCTCGAGCCGGTGGTCGGGGCCGGCGACGTGCTCGCGGTACAGGACGCCGCCGCCCGCGTCCTGGCCGCCGAGCCGCTTCGCGATTACGTAGTGCGGCTCCTGTGGCGCACGCGCGAAGATCCCCGCGTCGACCTCGGGGCCAGTCCCCGAGCGGGGCTGATGCTGCTGCGCGCGGCGAAGGCTCAGGCCATGATGCAAGGGCGCGACCACGCCCTACCCGACGATGTCCAGGCGCTAGCCGAACCGGTTCTCGCCCACCGGCTGGTGCTGGCGCCCGAATGCACGCGCACGGCGGCCCGCGAGGTGATCGCCGACGCGGTCTCCTCGGTGCGGGCGCTTTGATGAGCGTCGGCCGGCGAGGCGCAATCCGCGTCAAGCGCGCGGCCGGATGCTCGGCCGCCGGCGGGGCCCTCATCCTGATGGGCTTGCTGTTCGCCTCCGCGCCCCTGTTCGTCCCGGGCGTGGCCTTCGTCCTTCTCGGCGTGCTGGCGCCGGGGTGGGTGTGGCTATCGGGGCTCGGAGCGACGGTCGAGCGGCGTATGGAGCAAGAGCGCGTGGTCGAGGACGAGCCGCTGGAGGCGATGCTCAGGCTGCGGACCGGGCTGCTCCGGCCCCCGGGAGGGGAGGTTTTCGAACCTTTGGCCGGCCGCCTGGTGCGCCTTCCGCGAGGGCGCCGGTCCACCATCAGGGTGCTGGCGCGGTTTGACCGCCGCGGCCGCCGGCAGCTTCCGCCGCCCTCGCTCGTCGTCCGCGACCCGCTCGAGCTGGCGCAGTACGCCCGCAGTGGCTCTGGACCCTCGCAGGATGTTCTCGTCCTGCCCCGCACGGAGGCCGTGAAGTGGACTCGCAACGGGGGAGAGGCAGCGTCCAGTCCGGCCTCTCGCGCCCGCGCCGATCTGCTCGCCGCGGTCGAGGTCGACGGGCTGCGCCCCTATCGCCCCGGCACGCCGGCGTCGCGTATTCATTGGCCGGCGCTGGCGCGCGGCGCCGGGCTGCTGGAGCGGCGGCTAAGGGTCGAGGGCGACATGCTCCCGCTGGTGGTGCTGGACGCCCGGGGAACGGGCCCGGACGAGCACCTCGACGCGGCCGTGCGGGCGGCGGCCTCCCTGACGCTCGAGCTGGCGCGCGCCGGCGGCTGCAAGCTCTTGCTCCCGGGCTCAAGACGCGCGCTGGCGGTGGAGTCCGACCTCGCCTCCTGGCCCGCGGCCCACGCGCGTCTGGCGCTGGTCGAGGGGGGACCGGAGGCTCGTGCGCCGTCACCGGCCGCACTGAGGGCGGCGCTGGGCCCGCTCCTTTACGTGACCGCCCAGCCGCTCGAGCGGCTTCCGGCGGTCGTGGGTAGGGAGACGCGAAACGCGAGCTCAGCGGTGCTGGTGCTGCCGGCCGCGATCGCACCGATCGCCGACGGGAGGGCCAGCTTCACGGTGTCGGGGTGCCGCGGGTTCGTGGTGGGCGCCCGCAGGAGGGCCCCTGTTTCGGCGCAGCGGAGCGCAGCCGCATGAGCGCTGTCAGCGCGGACATCGCGATCCACGGCGGGCGACGCCCGAAGGGCGGGCGCGGACCGCTGGGGCGCTTGGAGCTGGGGCGCGCGGAGCGCACCGAGCGACCAGTAGCCCGGCTTGTCACCTTCTCGGCGCTCGCTCTGTACGGAGTCCTGCGCTGGGCGACACTCGAGCGCCCGGCGCCAGGCGTCAGGCTGTTCGGTCTGCTGGCGCTCGCCGTGGTGATTGTGGGCGCGGGGGCAAAGCTCGATAGGCGCAGTCGTCCGTTGGCGATCGTGGCCGCGGTTTGCGCGTTCTTCGCCATGCTCACGATCTGCGGGATCCCATTGGGATGGTTGGTTCACTTCCGGTTAGCGGCGATTACGGAGGGCATCCGGCAGGGCCTGGGGGCTCTGCCGGACTCACTGATGCCGTACCTGGGCATCAACGCCTGGATCCGCTTGGTGATGGTGCTCGGCGCGGGCGTCCTGCTGCTAGACGCGGCGCTGTTGCTTGCGTTCTCCTCGCATGCAATCGGTGACCTCCGGCGGGCGGCCGCGGCGACGGCGCTTATTGCGCTGGCCGTCATCCCCTCGACGATCATCCGCCCGCAGCTGCCCTACCTACAAGGGCTCATCCTGTTCGCGCTGCTGCTCGCGTTCATGTGGAGCGAGCGGGCTACGGTCCCCAGCTCGGCCGGGGCGATGGCGCTCGCCGGACTCGCCGGTCTATGCGGAATCGTCCTCGCCCCGCGCTTGGACCAACGTCAGCCCTGGCTCAACTACAACAGCCTGACTAGGTCGCTGGCGCCGACCCACGTTGACACGTTCGACTGGACCCAGCATTACGGACCGCTCAACTGGCCCCAGGTAGGGCGGGAGGTGCTCGACGTCAAGGCGAGCTACCCCGACTACTGGAAGTCGGAGAACCTCGACGTCTTCAACGGAACGGGATTTTCCAGGGGATCCGGTCTGCTGGGGTCGCAGATACCTGCTCCGGCCGCTTCGGAGCTGAGGCGGTTTACCCAGACGGTGCAAGTGACGCTCCGCGCCATGCGGACGACCGACGTGATCGCCGCCGGCTTTGCCTCGAGCCCGCAGCAGGTCGGCGAAGGAGTATCTCCCGGCGACAGCGCCGGCACCTGGACCACCGGCACGCCCCTGGGCCCCGGTGATTCCTACACGGTGTCGGTGTACTCCCCGCACCCCACCGGCGCGGAGCTGGCGGCCGCCGGAGCCGACTACCCGTCCACCGCTGTGGCAGACGAGCTGACGATCGACGTGCCAACTGGCGGTCTCACCATCGGCAGCCTGCCGGAGGTGGAGTTCCCGCCGTTTCATTCATCCGCGCCGATCACGAACGTGATCGGGCCCTACGACATCAGCGGTGTTCAGCTGCTTCAGGACTCGCCGTACGTGCGGGCATACCAGCTGGCGCAGCGGCTGGCAGCCGCTGCCCCCACGCCGTACGCGTTCACTCAGAGCATCGAGCGCTACCTCTCGCCCCGGAACGGATTCGCGTACGACCAGAACCCGCCGGCGGCCACCTACCCCCTGGAGAGCTTTCTTTTCTCCGCCCGGCGCGGCTACTGCCAGCAGTTCGCGGGGGCCATGGCGCTGCTGTTGCGCATGGGCGGCGTGCCGGCCCGGGTGGCCACGGGCTTCACGACCGGCGATTACGACTCGTCCAAGCACCAATACGTGGTCTCCGACCTCGACGCACACGCCTGGGTCGAGGCGTATTTCCCGGGCTACGGATGGGTCAGGTTCGACCCCACCCCCGCGGCAGCCCCGGCAAGGGGCGGGCGGACGTCGTTGCTCCCGGCGCTGGGCGCGAATGCCAGAAACCAGTTCGGGTCGCGCCCACCCCTCAGGAGGACCGACCAGGTCGTGCCTAATGGATCCGCCGCCGCCCATCACGGGGGCGGGGGCGATGGCCTGTCGCTGGGGCTATTCGCGGGGCTCGTGGCGGCGGCACTCGTCGCTTTGGGCTTGCTGATCGCGCTGATCCGCCGCGGGTCGCCGCTCAGCGCCGAGCGGCTGGTGCTGGAGCTCGAGCGAGCGTTCGCCCGCTCCGGCCGCCCGTTGTCGCCGGGGGCGACGCTCCGCACGCTCGAGCGCCGCTTCCGGTCCTCCGCCCCGGCGGTGCGCTACGTGCAGGCGCTACGCCTCGCCCGTTTCGCCGGCACGGCCGAGCTGCCCTCCGCCGCGGACCGGCGGGCGGTGCGAGGCGAGCTGGCCGCGGGCCTCGGCGCCGGAGGGAGGCTCCGTGCCCTCTGGGCGCTGCCGCCCCGGCCCGGATTCGGGCGCCATTCGGGGCGCGCCTGAGGCACTACTACGAGTTTTTGTACCCCCACGGGGCGAAAGCTCGAACAAGTCACGTCCAGCACCCGAACGGTGCCCGTAAGCCAGGTTCCGGCCCTCGCCGACCGCGCCTAAACTGGGCTAGATGGACGACGTATACGAGCTCTTCATCCGCGGGACCGAGCTGCTTGAGGCGGGGCACAACCATCAAGCCGCGATTCCGTTGTCGCGGGCGCGTGACCTAGCGCCCGACAAGACGTCGATTCGGGAGGCGCTGGGTCGGGCCTTGTTCGGCGCCCAGCGCTACGAGCAGGCTTCCGAGGAATTCCAGGCCGTCGTCGACCGCGCGCCGACGAACGACTACGCGCTGTTCTGCCTGGGGCGCTCGCTTCAGCTCCTGGGCCGTCACGCCGAAGCCCGCCGCCCGCTGGCGCTGGCTGCCTGCATGCAGCCCGGCCGCCGCGACTACCGCATCTACCGCGACCGCGCCCGCGCCGCGGCTGCCGCCAGCGGTAACGCTTAAGGACGGGTGGCAGGTCCGCCACCGGCGGCACGTCGCGCATGCAACCGTGCCGCCGAGGGTGGCCTGACGCCCTTTTCGGTGCTACGCTCACGGAACAGCTTTTGGCGCCGGGGCTTCCCGGTGGTAGTTCCGGAAGTGGGCGCTCGCCCGCTTTTTTTATTGACTTTTTGACGGAGGAGACCGTGAGTGCACTCCAGCGACAAATTGAAGAGCTACTCGCGAAGACCGAGCCCGAGGTCGAGCTCCTGCTCGCCGAGGTCGTATCGGCGTCGACTCTCCGTGTCTTCATCGACCATCCGGATGGCGTCACGCTCGGCCTGTGTGAGCGCGTTTCCGGGCACCTGAACGAGTACCGCGACCGCTATGCGCTCGAGGTCTCGTCGCCCGGCCAGGACCGGCCGTTGACCAAGCCCCAGCACTTCACCCGGTTCCTGGGGCGGCACGCTCGCGTGCGGCTACGGGAGGCGCGCGGCGGACACCGCAGCGTCACGGGCGAGCTGGTGGGCGCCTCCGATCACGACGTCACGATTGCCGGTGCAGACGGCGTCGAGACGATTCCCTACGACCAGATTTCTCGCTCCAACCTCGTCCCGGGAGACTAAAAGCATGTCCAAGGAAATCGTCGAAGCGGTACGGGGCCTAGCCGCCGAGAAGAACATCTCGTCAGACAAGCTGATGGAGGCGCTGGAAGACGCGCTTTTGTCGGCGTACAAGAAGACGCCGGGGTCTGCGAAGTACGCGAAGGTCGAGATGGATCGCGACTCGGCCGACTTCATCGTCTGGGAGCTGAAGATCCCGCCCGAGCTGGAGGAGCGGCTGCTCGTCGACTCCACCATCGAGCAGGAGCCGACGGTCGATCCGGAGACGGGTGAGATGCGCGAGCCGCCCGAGCCGGAGATCGACCCCGAGAAGCTCAAGGAGTACGAGGACCAGATCGAGATCGAGGATGTCACCCCGCACGATTTCGGCCGGATCGCCGCCCAGACCGCCAAGCAGGTGATCCTGCAGCGAATCCGCGAGGCCGAGCGGGACATGATGTTCGAGGAGTACCGCGACCGCGTCGGCGAGCTCATCACCGGGATCGTTCAGCAGTCCGACTCGCGCTACACGCTCGTGCAGCTGCGTGAGCGGGTGGAGGCCCTGCTGCCGAAGTCAGAGCAGGTCGACGGCGAGCGCTACGACCATTCGCAGCGGATCAAGGCTGTGATCAAGGACGTATCGAACTCGACCAAGGGGCCGAGCATCATCGTCTCCCGGCGCGACCCGGAGCTGATCAAGCAGCTGTTCGAGCTCGAGGTCCCGGAGATCGCCGACGGGCTGGTCGAGATCACCGGCGTGGCCCGGGAGCCCGGCTACCGGTCGAAGATCGCGGTCGTCTCGCACGTCGACGGTGTCGACCCCGTCGGCGCATGCGTCGGGCCACGGGGCTCGCGCGTGCGGATGGTGGTCTCCGAGTTGCGTGGCGAGAAGATCGACATCATCCCCTACAACGACGAGCCCGCTCGGTTCGTGGCCAAGGCTCTGTCACCAGCGCGCGTGCGCGAGGTGCTGGTCGACGATGCCGGTAAGCAAGCCACGGTGATCGTCCCCGACGACCAGCTGTCGCTGGCGATCGGGCGCGAAGGCCAGAACGCGCGGCTGGCCGCGCGGCTCACCGGCTGGCGCATCGACATCCGCTCCGAGACCGAGTTCGCTGAGGAGGAGGCAGAGCACGGCTACGACGAGGCCGAGGACGGCGGTCGCTGCCACGCGATCCTGGCCAACGGTCGCCGGTGCCCGAACGCGGCACTCCAGGGCTCGCGCTACTGCGGCCTGCCGGCTCACCAGGCGCTGGCCGACAAGGACACCGATCAGGTGGAGGCCGCGGCGCCCGAGGCGAAGCGCGACGGCAGCGAGCAGGTCGAGGCGGCCGTCCCCGCGCCGCAGTCGGATGAGCCCGATCAGGCCGAGGCGACGCCGGCGCCGCACACAGATGGGGGAGATCAGGTCGAGGCGGCCACTCCCGAAACGCAGGAGTCCTCCTCCTAAACTGGCTGTCCGATGAATAAGCGCGTGCACGAGATCGCCAAGGAGCGCGGGATGGCGCCCAAGGAGCTGCTCCAGCGGCTGCAAGGCGCCGGCATCGAGGTCAAGGCCGTGTCTTCAAGCGTTGACGAGGGCGTGGCCTCTCGTGTGCTCGGCAATGGAGACGGTGCGTCCAGTCCGGCGCCCGATAAGGCCGCAGCCCCCCAACCGTCGGCAGCCGCCCAGCCGCAGTCACGCGAGCAGGCTCCCGCCGAGCAGCCGAGCGCTGCGGCGCGCCAGCCAGGCGGCGATGGCGCCCAGGCGAGCCCCTCGCCCGCCCGCCCCGGGGGTCAGCAGCAACACAAGCGCCCGACCCGCGACTCCCTTCAGGGCGAGCGCGCACCGGGGGCGCCTGGCGGCAGGCGCCGTGTGGTCATCGATTCCCAAGCTTCCAGGCGAGCGCCCGGCGGAGGCGCTCCTCCGAGCACCCAGCCCCCCCGTCGTCAGCGTCGGGGGCGGCGCCGGCGGGGCGTGTATGACGAGGAAGCCGAGTCCCGCCCGTCCACCTCCGCTGCCGCGCTCGCGGAGCCCTCGGCGATCCGCATCAACTCCGGCTCGACCGTAAAGGACGTTGCCGAGTACCTGGATGTCCAGGTGCCCGAGGTGATGAAGAAGCTGATGGCGCTCGGCGAGATGAAGACACTCACCCAGACGCTCTCCGACGAGTCGATCCAGGTGCTCGCCTCAGAGCTCGGCAAGGACGTGGAGATCGTTCACACCGAGGAGGAGACGGTGGCGGAGCCGGTGTTCGCCGACGCCGAAGAGGAACTTGTCGAGCGGCCTCCGGTGGTCACGATCATGGGTCACGTCGACCACGGAAAGACGTCGCTGCTGGACGCTATCCGCGAGACCGAGGTGGTGGCATCGGAGGCGGGCGGAATCACCCAGCACATCGGCGCCTACCAGGTTCACCACAACGCCAACACGGTCACCTTCCTCGACACTCCGGGCCACGAGGCGTTCACCGCCATGCGAGCTCGAGGCGCGAAGGTCACCGACATCGCGGTGATCGTGGTGGCCGCGGATGACGGCGTCAAGCCCCAGACGCAGGAGGCGGTGGACCACGCCACCGAAGCGGGCGTGCCGATCCTGGTGGCGGTCAACAAGATCGACAAGGAGGGCGCACAGCCCGACCGCGTCCGCTCCGAGATGGCGGCCCTTGGGCTCCAGCCGGTCGAGTGGGGCGGCGAGACCGAGTTCGTCAATGTGTCCGCCAAGACCAAGGACGGCCTCGAAGACTTGCTGGAGACCATCATCCTCATGGCCGAGGTCGAGGAGCTGCGCGCCAACCCGAACGCGGCCGCCTCTGGCACCGTGATCGAGTCAAAGCTCGATCCCGGCCGGGGGCCGGTGGTGACGATCCTGATCGGCCGCGGCACGCTCGAGGTGGGCGACGCCGTCGTCGCCGGCGCCCACTGGGGTCGGGTACGTGCGATGCAGGACTTCATGGGCAACCGCGTCCGCGAGGCACGGCCGGGCGAGCCGGTAGAGGTGCTCGGCTTTGACGGCGTCCCCGAGGCGGGCGAGCGCGTGCGCGTGGTCGAGCACGAACGGCGGGCCCGTCAGCTCGCCACCGAGCGTGCGGTGCGCCTGAAGACCGAGTCGCTGGCCCGGCGGAGCGGCAAGCGGGTATCGCTCGAGGACATCTTCCGGGAGGGCATCCAGGAGCTCAACCTGGTGCTCAAGGCGGACGTGGCCGGGTCGCTGGAGGCGATCGAGGACGAGATCGCGAAGCTGCCGCAAGAGGAGGTCTCGGTCAATGTCATACGCCGCGCCGTAGGCGCTGTGACCGAGTCCGACGTGATGCTGGCTGCCGCTTCCGACGCGGTCATCCTGGCGTTCAACGTCCGTCCAGTAGGCGACGCCCGCGCGGCGGCCGAGCGGGAGGGCGTCGAGATCCGCCATTACGCGGTGATCTACCGGGCGATCGAGGAGCTGCGCCAGGCGATGGAGGGCATGCTTGCCCCCGAGGAGGTCGAAGAGACCACCGGGGTGGCGGAGGTGCGGCAGCTGTTCCGTGCCTCGCGGGTCGGTACCATCGCCGGCTCTCACGTCACTGAGGGCACGGTCACGCGCGGCTCAAAGGTCAGGCTGGTCCGAGACGGCACCGTGGTCTATGACGGCGAGATCGCCAGCCTGCGCCGCTTCAACGACGACGTCCGCGAGGTCACCTCCGACTATGACTGCGGCATCGTCCTCAGTAACTTCGCCGACATCAAGGAGGGTGACGTGCTCGAGACGTACGCCACCCGTCAGGTCGAGCGGGAGCTCACCTAGCAGCGGTGCGATGTCCGAGAGCGGCTTCGTCGCCGTGCTCGTGATCGACCTGCACTTCGCGGACACGGGCAGCCTCAAGGGAAAACGCAAGGAGCTCTCGTCAATCAAGGCCGGACTACGCGGCCGGCTGGGCGCCACGGTGGCAGAGATCGACCACCACGACCTGTGGCAGCGGGCCACCCTGACCGCCGCTTTGACGGGGGGGTCGCTCGGGAAGCTGAACGGCGCCGCAGACAACATCGAGCGGTGGCTCGAGGCTCGAGTGCCCGATGGTGTAAGGGTTCAGCGGATCGTGGCCTCCGTGGACGAGCTCGCCGAGCGGTGAGCGCGCAATTACAAAGGATTAGTGTCGAGGGATAGGATGGGCTCAGGCCGCATGCGACGCATCGATGAGGCCGTGCGGGCGGTCCTGAGCGACGGGATCGCCAGGCATCTCCAGGACCCACGCGTAGGATTCGTGACCGTAACCGCGGTAAAGACAAGCTCCGACCTGAGACACGCTCGCGTATATGTGAGCGTGCTGGGCGACGAGCGCAGCCGCGAAGCAAGCCTCGACGGGCTGCGCTCGGCGCACGGGCTGCTTCAGGGGCTGCTCGCTTCAGAGCTAAAGCTGAAGCGCACGCCGACGCTGACCTTCTGCTACGACGATTCGGTCGAACGGGGGATGCGGATCAGTCAGCTGCTGTCGCGGGAGGAACGCTCGGATGGCTGAAGACGGCGACCGCTCAAGCCGCGAGCTGGTGCTCTCCGAGCTGCGGCGAGCGCCGAAATTCGTCGTGCTCTCGCACGAGCACCCCGATGGGGACGCGCTTGGATCGCTGATCGCCATGCAGGAGATCCTGACCGGCCTGGGCAAGGACAGCGTGATGTTCATCGACCCTGGGGACTTCCCCCTCCCGCATGAGTACTCGTTCCTGCCGCTGCCGAAGCTGATCGACGCTCCACCGGAAGACGTGGACAAACGGACGATCCTCTTCCTGGACTGCGGCAACGTGGAGCGAACGCCGGCCGAGGCATTCCAGCGGCCCGGAGCGCACATCGTCAACATCGACCACCACCACGACAACACCCACTTCGGCACCATCAACCACGTCCAACCCGACGCTTCGTGCACCGCCGAGATCCTGTGGGACCTGATGCACGGCCTGGAGGTGACCCCGACGCCCAGGATCGCCGAGGCGCTCTACGTGGGTCTGGTCACCGACACCGGGCGCTTCATGTACGAGAACACCACGGCCCGGGCCCATCAGATGGCGGCTGAGCTGATCGAGTCGGGCGTCGACGTTCACGCCGTCTACCGTCGCGTGTACGAGGACGTGCCCGGCGAGAAGCTGGCGCTGCTGGCGCGGGGATTGGCGAACATCGAGCGCTATGACGATGGCCGGCTGACGGTGAGCACGCTCAGCGCCGGCGACTTCGACGCGGCGGGCGCGGTCGAGAGCTACTCGGAAGGACTCGTTGATCACCTGCGTGCGGTGCAAGGGACAGCGGTCGCAGCCCTGGTGCGGGAGCGGCTCCACAACGGCGATGGCCGCCCCGCACACAAGGTGTCGCTTCGTGCCTCAGATACCCGGGTGGACGTGTCGCGGATCGCGCGGATCCAGGGCGGCGGCGGTCACCGCCAGGCGGCGGGTTTCGACACTGCCATGTCGCACGAGGAGCTCGTGAGCTTCCTACGCGAGCAGCTCGCGGCCCAGCTTTGAGCCCCTGCGGCGTCGTCCTCTACGACAAGCCGCCCGGCGTCACCTCCCACGACATCGTGGCCAAGATGCGGCGCGTCCTCGGCCGGGGCGTCAAGGTCGGCCACGCCGGGACGCTCGATCCCTTCGCCACCGGGCTGCTGCTGATCCTGCTCGGCCGCGCCACCCGGGTGCAGCGCTTCCTGATGGAGCTCCCAAAGGCCTACCTTGTGACCGCCCGCTTCGGCGCAGTATCGAGCACGGGCGATCCCGAGGGCGAGATCGTCGACACCGGTGTGCTCCCAGGCGGCGAACGGCTATCGCTGCCCACCGGCCGCCTGCGACAGCGGCCGCCCGCCTTCTCTGCGGTCAAGATCCAGGGCCGCCGCGCGTACGATCTCGCCCGGGCCGGCGTCGTCACCGAGCTGCCCGAGCGCGAAGTCGAGGTCTACCGGTTCGAGCAGACCTGGCACGACGGCGACAGGCGCGGCTTCGAGATCGAGTGTTCCTCCGGCACGTACATCCGCAGCTTGGTCGCCGAGCTCGGCGACGCCTACTGCGAGGCCCTGCGCCGAATCCGGATCGGCCAGTTCGACGTTGCCGACGCCGATCCCGAACGGGTGATCGGCGTGGAGGAGGCCCTCTCGTTCCTGCCGGCGGTCGCGCTCGATGAGGAGCGGGCTCGGCTCGCCGCCCACGGCGCGGCGGTGCCCGGGCCATCAGGCGAGGGCCTCGTTCGGCTCACCGACGCCGAGGGCGTGATCGCCATCGCCGAGCCGCGGGCCCCGCTGCTGAAACCGCTCGTGGTGCTGCGTTAGGCTCGCGCGCAGTGAAAGGCGATCACCCGCTCAACGTCGCGCCGGCGACCGCGCTGGACTACCGGGAGTTGGCCCGCCACAGGCTGCCGCGGCAACTGTTCGACTACATCGACGGGGGTGCCTACGACGAGACGACCCTGCGCACCAACGTCGCCGACCTCGAGCGCCTGCTGCTGCGCCAGGTGGTGATGCGCGACGTCACCGAGCGCGACCCCGCCGTGGCGGTGCTGGGGCAGCGGCTGGCACAGCCGGTGATCCTCGCGCCGGTTGGCCTGGGCGGCATGTTCGCGCGCCGGGCCGAGGTGCAGGCCGCGCGGGCCGCGGAGGCCGCCGGCGTGCCGTTTGTCGAGTCCACCGTCTCGATCTGCGGGGTGGAGGAAGTGGCGCAGGCAAAGTCCGCGCCGCCCTGGTTTCAGCTTTACGTGATGCGGGACCGAGGCTACGCCGAGGAGCTGATGGCGCGCGCCCAAGCAGTCGGCTGTCCGGTGCTGATCCTGACCGTCGATCTGGCTGTGGTCGGCGCGCGAAAGCGCGACATCCGCAATGCGGTGCTGGGAGATCCCCCCGTCTGGGCCAGGATTCGCCGCGGCCTGGACCTGGTTTCCCACCCCCGCTGGCTCCTGGACGTCGCGGTACGGGGCCAACCGCTGACTTTCGCCAACCTTGCTCGCTCCGGCCGACGCGCACCGTCAGCACTCAAGGCCTGGATCCCCGAGTTCGACCCCAGCGTCACCTGGGACGACATCGCATGGGTGCGCGAGCACTGGAGCGGCCGGCTGGTGGTCAAGGGCGTGCTCGATCCGGAAGACGCCCGACGGGCCGCCGACGCCGGCGTCGACGGGGTCGTCGTCTCCAACCACGGTGGTCGCCAGCTCGACTCGGTGCCATCGACGGCACGAGCGCTGCCTGATGTCGTCGACGCGGTCGGCGATCGCGTCGAGGTGCTGGTCGATGGCGGCGTCCGGACCGGCCTCGATGTCGTGAAGCTGCTGGCGCTCGGCGCGCGCGCTGTGCTGATCGGACGCCCGTGGGCATGGGCTGTGGCCGCCCGTGGCGAGGCTGGGGTGCGCCACGTACTCGAGGTGATCAGGGCCGACATTGACGTTGCTCTGGCGCTCACCGGCCACAGGTCGTGCACGGACCTCGACCGGTCGGCGCTATATCAAGCGACGTCCCCGCAAGGCGTGGCCTCGTGAACGGCGCCGAGGGCCTGATTCGCACCCTGGTCGACGCCGGCGTCAGGACCTGTTTTACGAACCCAGGCACCTCCGAGATGCACTTCGTCGCCGCGCTGGACAACGTGCCCGAGATGCGAGCCGTGCTGGCGCTGTTCGAGGGGGTGGCCACGGGTGCCGCCGACGGACACGCCCGGATGAGCGGAGTGCCAAGCGCCACGCTGCTTCACCTGGGCCCCGGGCTGGGCAACGGACTCGCCAACCTCCACAACGCGCGCCGGGCGAAGGTCCCGATCGTCAACATCGTCGGCGACCACGCCACTTACCACACGGAGTACGACGCCCAGCTGCAGTCGGACATAGAGACCGTGGCGCGCAACGTCTCAAGCTGGGTGCGCACCTCGGTCAGCACCCAGGAGCTGACCGCCGACGCCGTGCAGGCGGTGGCGGCCGCGGTGGGGCCGCCGGGCCACGTGGCGACGCTGATCCTGCCTGCGGACGTCTCCTGGGGAGAGGGGGCCGAGCCCGCGGCCCCGCCTGCCCCGCCCGCCCCTCTCAAAGCGTCTGCCGAGGTCCTCGAAGGCGTCGCCCAGGTGCTGCGCGGCGGTGAGCGCTCTGCTCTCCTGCTCGGCGGGAGGGCCATGCGCCAGCGCCCGCTCATGGCCGCGGGGCGAATCGCGGCCGAGACCGGCGTCAAGCTTCTGCGAGAAACGTTTCCCACTCGCCTAGAGCGAGGCGCAGGCCTTCCTCCCGTCGAGGGATTGGCATACATCCCTGAGCTGGCCTCAGTGCAGTTGAAGGGCCTGAAGCATCTGATCCTGGTGGACGCCAGGGCTCCGGTGTCGTTCTTCGCATACCCGGGCAAGAAGAGCTACCTGGTCCCGGACGGGTGTGAGCTGCATGAGCTGGCGGCGCCAGAGAGCGACGTGACTGGAAGCCTGGAAGGCCTGGAGGAGATCCTGGGGGCCCAGGCCCGGCAGCCCACGGTGCGGCAGCCGTCGAGGCCGGAGCGGCCGACGGGAGACCTGACAGCCGAAAAAGCCTGCCAGGCAATCGGGGCGCTCCTCCCGGAGGGAGCGATCATCTCAGACGAAGCGGTGACCTCGGGTCAGACCCTGGCCGCGATGACCGCCGGAGCACCCCGGCACGACCTGCTGACACTTACCGGGGGCGCGATCGGGCAGGGGCTGCCTGTGGCCACCGGGGCCGCGATCGCCTGTCCCGACCGGCCGGTGCTGGCGCTGGAGGGCGAGGGCTCCGCCATGTACACCATCCAGTCGCTGTGGACGATGGCCCGCGAGCAGCTCGACGTGACCGTGATCATCTTCAACAACCGCTCCTACGCGATCTTGAACATGGAGCTCGAGCGGGTCGGAGCTCGCGCCGGCGGAGACAAGGCAAAAGCGCAGCTCGACCTCGGCCGTCCCGATCTGGGCTTCGTGCGGATCGCGCAGGGCCTCGGCGTTCCGGCCGTCCGCGCCGAGAGTGCCGAGCAGTTCTCGACCGAGCTCGAGCGCGCGATCGCCGAGCCCGGCCCGCACCTGATCGAGGCCCCGGTCCCGAGCATCCTTCCGGCCTGGCAGCTGCGTGCGATGCCGCACGCGCTGCGGGCGATCGACGCCCTTCCCCGCCCGGTGGCCGCGGCCCTCAAGCGCCGGCTCTACCCCTAGCCCCTGAGCCGGGGCAGCCGCTTCTCGCATAGCCTTCCGCGCTCACATGGAGATCACGACCCTTGCGCAAGTGCAGGAGCGGCCGAGGCGGGTCGCGGTTGGGGAATTCGATGGCGTGCATCTGGGCCACCGGGAGGTGATCCGCGGCAGTGACACGGTTCTCACGTTCGACCCCCACCCGCTCCAGGTCGTGCGGCCCGAGGCCGCCCCCAGGCTGCTTACCAGTCTCGACGTCAAGGCCGAGCTGATCGCCAGCCTGGCGGTGGAGGAGCTGGTCGTGCTCCAGTTCGATGAGCGGTTTGCCCACCAGAGCCCTCAAGAGTTCATCGATCAGGTTCTGGTCGGAACGCTTGACGCCACCCGCGTCTCGGTGGGCGAGAACTTCCGCTTCGGCCACCGCGCCGCCGGGGACCCGGCACTCCTGGAGGCAGACGGCCGGTTTGAGACCAGAGTGGTGCCGTTGGTCGAGGTCGACGGCGAGGTGGTCTCCTCGAGCCACATCCGCGGCTTGGTGCTGGCTGGGGAGGTCGAGCTCGCGGCCCGCTTTCTCGGTGCCCCCTTCCAGCTTCGGGGCGAGGTGGTGGTGGGGGACCGGCGGGGGCGGACGCTGGGCTTTCCCACCGCCAACGTCATCCCGGACGAATCGCTCGTCTATCCAGGCCACGGCGTCTACGCCGCCCGCGCCGACGGATCCTGTGCGGCCGTCAATGTCGGGGTCAGGCCGACATTCGGCACCGGCCGGGGAGTGCTGGTGGAGGCCTACCTGTTAGACCGCGACGTCGAGCTTTATGGGCGCAAGCTGGGCGTCGAGTTCCTGTACCGATTGCGTGGCGAGCGCCGCTTCGATTCGATCGACGCGCTCGTGGCGCAGATGCACCGCGACGTCGAGCAGACCCGGCAGCTGTGCGGGCAACGAAGCGGGTAGCCAGCAGCACTCCTGCTAGCCTCCGCCGCCGCATGACCGTCACCCAGGAACGCAAGCGAGAGCTGGTCGAGAAGTTCGGATCCGGCCCCAGCGACACCGGCAAGACCGAGGTGCAGATCGCGCTGCTCACAGAGCGGATCAACGCCCTCACCGAGCATCTGCGCGAGCACAGCAAGGATCACCACTCGCGCCGCGGTCTGCTGATGCTCGTCGGCCGTCGCCGCCGGTTTCTCAACTACCTCCAGCGCACCGATCTCGAGCGCTATCGCGGCGTGCTGCGCGAGCTCGGCCTCCGCAGGTGAGCCCCTCCAGCGCTGACGTTCCCGTGGTCGAGACCCGCGACTTGATCCTACCCCCCGGCACGCCGGTCCCGGAGTTCACGCTCCGGCGCGAGGACGGCACCGCGTTCGGCCGTTCCGATCTCGAGGGACGGACCACGGTGCTTGTGTTCTACCCGTTCGCCTTCAGCCCGGTGTGCACGGACCAGCTGAGCGTCTACCAGGAGGTGCTGCCGGAGCTCGAGGAGCAGGGGGCCACGCTGTACGGAGTGTCCTGCGATGCCACCTGGTCGCAGAAGGCCTTTCGGGAGCGGCTGGGGGTAGCGATCGAGCAGCTGTCCGACTTCGAGCCCAAGGGCGCCGCCTGCAGAGCGTTCGGCGTCTATCACCCCGGGGGCTTCGCGCAGCGGGCACTGGTGATCGTCGGTCCAGACGTGACGGTCAAGTGGAGCTATCAGGCGCCGTCGCCGGCGGAACTGCCGGGCGCGAACCTGATCTTCGACGGGCTCGCCGCTTGACATCGGGCTCTAGCGACCTCGGCTCCGCGCCACTCCCACCGCTCTGCACCGACGATCACGTCCGCGGTCCGGCCACCGGGCCGGCGGTGATCGAGTACACAGATTTCGAATGTCCTTTCTGTGCCGCGCTGCATCTGCGGCTCAAGGATCGGCCGCTGCGCGTGGCGTTCAGGCACTTCCCCGTGCGCTCGAGCCATCCCCGCGCATGGGCCGCGGCTTGCGCAGCCGAGGCCGCCGCGCTGCAGGGACGGTTCTGGGAGATGCACGACTCGCTGTTTGGCGACCAGGGCCGGCTCGAGGACCCACACCTGTGGGCACGCGCCGCCGCCCTCGGTCTCGATCTGGAACGCTTCGACTCGGACCGGCGAAGCGACGCCGTCTCCGAGCGCGTTCGCCGCGATTTCCAGGCGGGTGTTCGAGCGGGCGTCGCCACGACCCCGACGCTGTTCGCCAGCGCCCAGATGTACGCCGGGCGGATCGACTCCGCCACCCTGGACGCGCTAGCGCTCGGAGAGGGGGCGACCCCGTAGGGCTCAGCCGCTCCGGCCCGGGGCTGAACGATGGCGATCGAGTTCCGGCGTCCGGAACCGGCTCGCCAAAGTTCGCCGTGCCGGGGCCAAACCGACCGGCGACTTCCATCCCGAGCCGCCCGCTACCATCATCACCGTTCGGAACTAGAAACAAGAGAGACAAGCGCCCCGCCGACCGAAGGGCGGGGTGAAGAAGGGAAACTGAATATGTCTGACGCCGTTACGCGCGTGTCCGTCGAGGTCGAGGGCAAGGAGATCTCGTTCGAGACCGGCAAGTTGGCCAAGCAGGCCTCCGGCGCCGTCGTCGTCCGCTCGGGCGACACGATGGTCCTCTGTACCGCCACCGCAGGAAACCTGCGCGACGTGGACTTTCTCCCGCTCACCGTCGATGTCGAGGAGCGGATGTATGCCGCCGGGAAGATTCCCGGCTCATTCTTCAAGCGCGAGGGACGTGCGGGGGAGAAGGCGACGCTGTCGGCGCGCCTGATCGACCGCCCGATCCGCCCGCTGTTCCCCAAGGGCTGGCGGTATGAGACCCAGCTCGTGGCGATTCCGATCTCGGTCGACCACGTAAACCCGTACGACACCCTTGCGATGAACGGCGCATCTGCCGCGCTGATGGTCTCGAACATCCCGTTCCCGATCCCGGTCGGTGCGGTCCGGATCGGCAAGGTGGACGGCAACTTCGTCGTCAACCCGCACGAGGACGACCTGGTCGACAACACCGACCTGGACCTGATCGTGGCCGGTACCGAGGAAGCGATCCTGATGGTCGAGGCAGGCGCCAACGAGATTCCGGAGGCGGAGATCCTCGACGCCCTGGATATCGCCCACGAGGAGATCAAAAAGCTCTGCGCGGTGCAGCGCCAGCTGGCCGAGCAGGGGGGCAAGGACAAGATGGCGGTGCAGGAGCCGCAGGTAGACCCGGACCTCTACGAGCAGATCTCCTCCTCGCACGGTCCGGCGCTGGACGCCGCCACCCAGGTCGAGGACAAGCTCGAGCGCCAGGAGGCCTCGAAGCTGGTGGAGGAGCAGGTGCTCGGCCAGTACGCCGGCGATCCGGAGTCGGAGGATTACCCGCTGCGCCGCGCCGCCGCCCAGCTCGCATTCGACAAGCTCGAGAAGACCTTGATCCGGGAGCGGATCGCCGTGCAGAAGAAGCGTCCCGACGGCCGCACCTCCGACGAGATTCGGCCGATCTCGATCGAGGTTGGCGTCGCCCCACGGACGCACGGCTCGGCCCTGTTCACGCGCGGCCAGACCCAGGCGCTCAGCGTCGTCGCCCTCGGCACGACGCGCGAGGAGATGAGGCTTGACACGCTCGGGCTCGAGACCTCAAAGCGCTACTTCCACCACTACAACTTCCCGCCGTTCTCGGTCGGGGAGGCCGGGTTCATGCGTGGTCCCAAGCGCCGCGACATCGGCCACGGCGCGCTCGCCGAGCGGGCGCTCGTGCCGATGGTGCCCAGTCAGGAGGAGTTCCCATACACGATCCGCGTCGTGTCCGACATCCTGGAGTCCAACGGCTCTAGCTCGATGGCCAGCGTGTGCGGCTCCTCGCTCAGCCTGATGGACGCCGGTGTGCCGATCAAGCGCCCCGTGGCCGGGATCGCGATGGGGCTGATCAAGGAAGGCGAGGAGTACATCGTCCTCACCGACATCGCGGGCGTCGAAGACCACCTCGGCGACATGGACTTCAAGGTCGCCGGCACCGAGCGTGGCATCACCGCCCTGCAGATGGACATCAAGATCACCGGCGTGACGTTCGAGATCCTCCGCGACGCCCTCGCGCAGGCGAAGGTGTCCCGGGAATTCGTCCTTTCTCGGATGGGCGAGGTGATCGACCACCCGCGCACCGAGCTCTCGCGCCACGCACCGCGGATCTCCAGCATCCAAATCGACCCCGAGAAGATTGGCCTGCTGATCGGCAAGGGCGGCGAGACGATCCGCGCGTTGCAGGAGGAGTACGAAGCCCAGATCGACGTCTCCGACGAGGGCCAGGTGCTCGTGTACGCCTCGGACGGCGAGCGCGGCGACTCGCTGATCGACCGGATCCGGGCGATGACCAAGGAGGTCGAGGTGGGCGACGAGTTCACCGGCAAGGTGGTCAAGACCACCGCGTTCGGGGCGTTCATCGAGCTCTCCAAGGGCACCGACGGTCTGTTGCACATCTCCAATATCTCGCCCGGGCGCCGTATCGGCTCGGTCGAGGAGGTGCTGAGCAAGGGCGATGAGCTGACCGTGCGGGTGGTCGAAGTCGACCGCGAGCGCGGAAGGATCGGGTTGCGACTGGCGAGCGATCCTGACGTCGCCGGCAAGTCCGTCGAGGAGCTGGCCACCGTCGGCTCCGGCGATCCTGGGCCCCCGCGGCGCGACCGGCGCGACGGGCGCCCCCGCGACGGCCGGGGCCGAGACCGCGAGCGGGACCGCAGCCGGGTCCGCGACCGCGACCCTGACCGCCCGCGGTCATGAGACCCTAGTGGCCACAGACCATCGGCTGACCACGCTCGACTCCGGCGTCCGGGTCGTGACCGAGACCCTGCCCTCGGTCCGCTCGGTCGCGCTCGGCCTGTGGATCGGGACGGGATCGCGCGGTGAGACGGACGCTCAAGCCGGTCTTTCGCACCTGCTGGAGCATCTGCTGTTCAAGGGATCGGCCAAGTACGAATCGCTCGAGATCGACCAGATCTTCGACGCGATGGGCGGCGAGCTGAACGCCGGCACGGGCAAGGAGACGACGTCCGTCTACGCCCGCGTGATCGACGAGCATGTGCCCGACGCGTTCGATGTCCTGGCCGACATCGTGTTCCGTCCCGCCTTCCGGGAGATCGACTCCGAGCGCGCCGTGATCCTGGAGGAGATCGCGATGTACGAGGACGATCCCCAGGAGAAGGTGTTCGACGTCCTGGGACAGGCGGTGTTCGGCGATCACCCGCTGGGCCGGGCCATCATCGGACGGGCCCAGGTCATCGCCGAGACGCCAGCCGTCGACATCGCTGCGTTCCATGCGGCGCGCTACGTGCCCGGCAACGTTGTGATCGCAGCCGCGGGCGCGGTCGAGCACGAGGCGCTCGTGGAGCTCGTGGCCGAGCGCGTGCCGGCGGAGAGCGGAACGGCGGCTCCCGTCCCGCCGCGGGCCTCGCCAAACGGCGGCTCCCCCACACGGCGGTTCGAGCGCAAGGACACCGAGCAGTACCACGTTTGTCTCGGGGGTCGGGGGCTCTCGCGCCACGACGACCGCCGGTTCGCGCTGCGTGTGCTCGACACGATCTTCGGGGGCACGTCGTCCTCACGGCTGTTCCAGGAAGTGCGTGAGCGTCGGGGCCTGGCGTATGCCGTTTACTCGTTTGCGAACGCCTACCAGGACACAGGACAGATCGGCCTGTACGTGGGGACCAGGAACGACAACCTGGGCGAAGCAATGGCTACGGTGCGTGCAGAGCTGAGCCGGCTGACCGAGGAGCCGGTTACCGACGAGGAACTTAACCGCGCCAAGGAGAACCTCAAGGGACGGATCGTGCTGTCGCTGGAATCGACTGGCGCCCGGATGAATCGGCTTGGCTCAGAGGTGCTCGCCGGCGCTCCGCTGCTGTCGCTGGACGAGGTGGTGGGACGGATCGACGCCGTCACCACCGAGGACCTGGCGCTCCTCGCGCGCGAGCTGTGGATGCCAGAGAGGCTGTCGGCTGCCGGGATCGGGCCGGATGAGGGGCGGTTCGAGGAGGCGCTCAGGGCGCTCGCTCCCGCTGAGGCCGTCCGTTGATTCGGGTGGCGGTCGCCGGTGCGGCTGGACGGATGGGGGAGACCGTCTGCCGCGCCGTCGAGCAGGCGGACGACCTCGAGCTGGCCGCCAGGGCCGATCCGGCCCTGGGCGCGCCACTGGCTGAGGCCCTCGGTCAGGGGACGGAGGTGCTGGTCGACTTCACTGTTCCGGGCAGCGCGGTGGCCAACGCCCATGAGGCGGTGGCGGCCGGAGTCCATGTCGTAATCGGAACCACCGGCTTCGATCCCGCGGAGCTAGAAGATCTCCGCGGGGCGCCGGCGAACGTGTTCATCGCGCCGAACTTCGCCATCGGGGCCGTGCTCATGATGCAGTTCGCGGCGCAGGCGGCCAGGCACATGGCGAAGGCCGAGATCATCGAGCTTCACCACGACCGCAAGCTCGACGCGCCCAGCGGCACCGCCGCACGGACGGCGTCGCTGATGCACGAGGCGGCGCCCGCGATACCGCGCCCTCCCATCCACTCCGTCCGCCTGCCGGGACTCGTGGCCCATCACGAGGTGATCCTGGCCGCCCTCGAGCAGACGCTCACGATCAGGCACGACTCGTTCGGGCGCGAGTCGTTCATGCCCGGCGTGCTGCTGGCGGTGCGGCGGGTGGGCACCCTCGAGGGCTCACCTCTCGTGGGGCTCGAGCACCTACTGACGTAGCCGACGTCTGCTGGGCGTAATAGGGCCCGTGAGAGTCGACCGCTTTTTTGGGTAGCACTCGCTCGCGGAGATTCTGCCTACGTGCCGCGTGGTCTCCAGTGAACACTTGTTTATAAAATGGCCGCGCACGGCAACCACTAGAAGACGGACATGCCCGAGCGAGGCGCACCCCCGAACGTTCATCCGGTCCAGCGACGAGTGCTACGTGCCCTCGAGGTACTGAGTACGCCGCTTTTGCCTGGCGACTACCTGGAGATGATCAATCCCCTGTGGTCGACGCGCGAGCTCAAGGGGCGGATCGAGGAGGTAAGGCACGAGACCGACGACGCGGCCACCGTGATGATCAAACCCGGATACAGCTGGCCCGGCCACAAGCCTGGCCAGTACGTCAGGATCGGCATCGACATAGACGGGGTGCGCCACTGGCGCGCCTACTCGCTGACCTCAGATCCCTACCGCGAGGATGGGCTCCTCAGCATCACCCCCAAGCGCGTCGAGCAAGGCCAGGTCTCGCCCTATCTCGTCGACAAAGCGCGGCCCGGGCACGATCGTCTCGCTCAGCAAGATCGAGGGGGAGTTCGTGCTGCCAGATCCCCCGCCGCAGAAGCTCCTATTCATCAGCGCCGGCAGCGGAGTAACGCCGATCATGAGCATGCTGCGACACCTGGAACACTACGACCAGATCCAGGACGTCGTCCTCTTGCACTCCGCGCGCCACAGCGACGAGGTGATCTTCGGTCCCGAGCTGCGCGAGCTGGCCGACCGTCGCGAGGAGTTCCGGCTGCACGAGCAATTCACCAGCCAGGACGGCCGCATGGGCCCGAACGACCTCGATCGCCTGTGCCCGGATTGGCGCGAGCGCCAGACCTACATCTCCGGGCCGAACGAGATGCTCGATGCTTTCTACGAGCACTTCGAGCGTGAGGCCGACTGCGAGCAGCTGCACATGGAGCGCTTTCAGCCCAAGCTGGGACTCGGCCAGCAGGGCGAGGGGGAGGGAGGGCCCATCAAGTTCCTGTTGTCAGAGTGCGAGACCGAGTCAGACGGCCACCAGCCGATCCTGGTGGCCGGCGAGGAGGCTGGGCTCGAGCTGCCCTTCGGCTGCCGCGAGGGAATCTGCCACACCTGCGTGGGCGAGCTTCGCTCCGGGCGGGTGCGCGATCTGCGCACCGGCAAGGTGTATGGGCAGGAGGGCGAGGTGATACGGACGTGCATCAGCGCGCCCGAGGGACCGGTAGAGATAGAGCTCTAGCCAGAAAACCGAGAACCGAGGGAGGACTCATGGCGACCCAGACCCAGAACGGCCATCCGACGGACGGCAACGTCGCGATCGCGACGCCGGACAATCCGCTTCACCGTCTGACGCCCGAGCAGATCGAGGAGCTCGGGCGGCTGTTCGACGAGCTCCACGAGCAGGTCAAGGCCGACCTCGGCGACCGCGACGCGCGCTACATCCGCTCGATGATCGCCCTCCAGCGCAGGCTGGCGCTGATCGGTCGGCTGGAGCTGATCGCTTCACGGTGGCGTATACCGTGGGCGGTGGGCGCCGCGACGCTGGGGCTGGCGAAGATCCTCGAGAACATGGAGATCGGCCACAACGTCATGCACGGCCAGTGGGACTGGATGAACGACCCGGTGATCAACTCGAGGGCCTGGGACTGGGACACGGCCTCGACGGCTGAGGCCTGGCGCCACTCCCACAACTACATCCACCACACGTTCACCAACATCCTCGGCAAGGACCGCGACTTGGGCTACGAGATCATGCGGATCGACCCCCATCAGAGGTGGAACCCGGTCTACCTGCTGCAGCCCTTCTACAACGTCCTGCTGAGCTTCCTGTTCGAGTGGGGCGTGGCCGTCCACGACCTCGACTTCACGGCGATCAGGGCCGGCGAGAAGGACATGAAGCAGGTCCGCAAGGAGCTCAAGGGAATCGCCGGCAAGGCCCGGGCGCAGATCCAGAAGGACTACATAGCCTGGCCGCTGATCAGCGGGAGCGTGATGACGGCAATCGAGCTGGGCCTGATCACGCTGAAGGCCCGCGCCAATGGCGGCGAGAAGAATCCCGCGGCTCGGGCCAAGCGCACCGTCCGCCGCTTCCGGCGCAAGCGGCTCGGGGGACGGGAGATCCTGCGCCAGCTGGTCGAGCGCCGTTCATTTCACGAGCCGTTCCTCCGCACGCTCACGGCCGACGTCGTGGCAAACATAATCCGCAACGTTTGGTCCTACGCGATCATCTTCTGCGGCCATTTTCCGGACCAGACATACACGTTCACCGAGGAAGAGGTAAAGGACGAGACGCGCGGCGGCTGGTACGTGCGCCAGCTGACCGGGGCGGCCAACATCGACGGTGGGCCGCTGTTCCATGTGCTCAGTGGAAACCTCGGCTACCAGGTGGAGCACCACCTGTTCCCCGACATGCCGAGCACCCGCTACGGGGAGATCGCTCCGAAGGTGCGCGAGATCTGCGAGCGCTACGACCTGCCCTACAACACGGGCCCGTTCAGCAAGCAGCTGGGAATGGTGCAGCGCACGATCCTGCGGCTGGCGTTGCCGGGCGGCAAGCCACGGCCCAAGCCCGGCGCGTACCACGGTCCCTTGGTCAGAGGGAAGGGCGAGCACTCGCCGTCCGGGGTGCCGACGGTCAACTAGTCAGCGGTGCCGACGGTCAACTAGTCAGCGGTGGCACACAGCCGTTGCGGACGCGCCGACCGGAGCGCTATGTTTGAGTGGTGGCGTTCAAGAAGCACATCCTTGTGGTTGCGAACGTCACGGCGGCCTCCGATGAGCTACTCGACGCCCTCAAGCAGATCGCCGTCGGGCGGTCGGCCGATTTCACGCTGATCGTTCCGGCCACTCCGTTCGGGGGCGGGCGCGAGGCCGCCCACGAGGCCATGTCGGCGGCCTGCGAGCGCCTTCGCGCGGAGGGATTCGAGATCGATGGAGGCGTCGGCAACCCGGATCCGATCGTCGCCGTCACGGAGGCCTGGGATCCGAAGCGCTACGACGAGATCGTCGTCTCCACGCTGCCCATGCGCTTCTCGAAGTGGTTGCACGCCGGCCTTCCCGAGCGGATCGAGAAGCTCACCGGAGCACCGGTCACACACGTGATCTCCCAGCCGACCAGGACCGTGGTCGAGGTCGAGCCCGCGCCGGCGCACGAGAAGAGCGCGATGGGGCCCCTGTCGGTGCTCGGCTGGGGCGGTCAAAAGCAGCCCGAGTAGACCGACCCCGGATCTCCGGACTTCCTTAGCCCTGCGATAATCGCGGCGATGAACCTGGGCGCGATCCTGACGGCCATGGTGACGCCGTTCGCCCCCGACGGGCGCGTCGACGAGGAGGCGGCCGTGCGGCTGATGAACCATCTCGTCGACCACGGATCGGATGGACTCGTGATCTGCGGCACGACGGGCGAGGTGTCGACGCTGTCCGACTCCGAGCAGCTCGGGTTGATCGAGCTGGCGGTGCGGGAGATGCGCGGTCGGTGCACGATCGTGGCCGGCGTCGGCTCCAACGACACCCGCCACGCGGTCGACTTGACTGAACGCGCCACCGAGCTCCGTCCCGATGCGCTTCTGTCCGTCAACCCCTACTACAACAAGCCCTCGCGTCGGGGCATCGTCCGGCATTACCAGGAGATCGATCGCGCCACCGATCTCCCGATCCTGCTTTACAACATTCCCCAGCGCACGGCCTCCAACTTGGACAACGACCTCCTGGCCGAGCTGGCCCAGCTGGAGCACATCGCCGGCGTCAAGCAGGCCAACCCCGACGATCTCCAGAAGATCGAAGGCCTTCAGATTTACGCCGGCAACGACGACCTGCTCGCTGACGTCCTAGACATGGGCGAGCCCGGCGGAGTACTCGTCGCCAGCCACCTGTTCGGGGAGGACATGCACCGCATGGTGGACGAGCCCGCGCGCCGCAGGGAGATCGACTCCTCGCTCCAGGACGTCTACCGCGATCTCACCGTGGCCCCGCTCGCCTGCTCCGTGAAGGCGGCGCTGAAGCTGGTGGGACTCGACGTCGGTCCGCCGCGGCTGCCGTACGTCGAGCTCGACGCGGCCGAGCTCGCCACGGTGCGCGAGATGCTCGAGCGACACGGGCTGCTCCAGACCGCGAGCGCGTGAGAAGCGGTTTCAGAGCCCAAGTGGCTCCGTCCGCAAATATCGGCACATTCGAACGGCCTCTGACGTCGCCTGGCTGCGTCCTCGCTCGCTCGCGCATCTACAGATGCGCCACGCTCACTGCGTCCTTGCCACACGACGTCAGTGACCACTCTCGGTGCACCGATACTTACGGACGGAACCACTAGCGTGACCGACGCCCTCAGGGTCCTGCCGCTCGGCGGTCTGGGCGAAATCGGCAAGAACATGACCGTCATCGAGTACGGCGGCCGGATCGTGGTCGTCGATACCGGGCTGCGGTTCCCGACCACGGAGATGCTGGGGATTGACCTGGTGCTCCCGGACTTCGCCTACCTCCGCGAGCGGGCCGAGGACATCGAGGCGATAGTCATCACCCACGGCCACGAGGACCACCTGGGGGCGCTGCCCTGGGTGCTGCGCGCGGTCTCAGAGGAACGCCAGCCGCCGGTCTACGCCGGCCGGCTGACGATCGCCATGGCCCGCTCGAAGCTCGACGAGCACCGGCTCCGGGACGCCTCGCTGGCGGACCTGCCTCCGGGGGAAGAGCTGCAAGCCGGGCCGTTTTCGATCGAGTTAGTGCACATGACCCACTCGATCCCCGACTCCTGCGCGGTGGCGGTCACCACCGATCTGGGCACGGTTTTGGTGACCGGCGACTACAAGTTCGACCAGACCCCCGTGGACGGTCCGCCCGCGGACGTCTCGCGCCTGGCGGAGCTGGGGCGGTCAGGGATTCTGCTGCTGTGCGGCGACTCCACGAATGCCGACCGGCCGGGCTTTTCGCCGTCTGAGCGCGAAGTCGGCCCGCACCTCGAGGAGGTGTTCACGCACGCCGAGGGACGGATCATCGTGACCAGCTTTGCGTCGAACATCCACCGCGTCCAGCAGGTCATCGACGCCGCCGCCGCGCTGTCTCGCAAGGTGTCGCTCGTCGGACGCTCGATGCGAAAGAACGTCAACATCGGCCGCTCGCTCGGGCACATCGAGATCCCCGAAGGGCTGTTGGTTCCGCCGCATGAGGTGGAGGATTGGCCGGACCACCAGCTGGTCGTGATCTCGACCGGCTCCCAGGGGGAGCCGCTGTCTGCGCTCAGGCGAATGGCGTACAACGACCACCCGGCGATCCAGCTGCGCGAAGGTGACACGGTCGTGTTCTCCGCCACCCCGATCCCCGGCAACGAGGGGGCCGTGGGGGAGACCGTCGACCGCCTCTTCCAGATCGGCTGTCGTGTCATCACCACCCGCGAGGCGCCGATCCACGCCTCCGGCCATGGCTACCAGGAGGAGCTAAAGCTGATGCTCAACCTGGTCCGCCCGCGCTACGTGATGCCGGTCCACGGCGACCACAAGCGCATGCACCTCCACGCCCACTTGGCGGACGCGGTGGGAATCGATCCCGATCGGGTGTTGCTCGCTCAGAACGGGCTGCCGGTCGAGGTCGACTCAGGCGGCGCGCGGTTCGGCGAGCTCGAGCACTCGGGGATGATCTTCGTCGACGGCGTCGACATCGGCGATCCGGCCGACGCCGCTCTGCGCGACCGGCGGACGCTGTCGGCGGACGGGATCTTCATCGTCGTGGCCACCATCTCGGTCCAGACCGGAGAGTCGGTGGTCCCGCCGGAGGTCATCTTCCGCGGCGTTCCGTTCATCGAGCAGGCGGACGAGCTAGTGGCCGAGATCCGCGAGGAGGTGGAGCGCTCGCTGTCCAATTCAGCTCGCGACGGCGTGCGCGAGATCGACCTTCTCCAGGAGGAGCTTCACGATCACCTGGCTGCGTTCGTCTACGGCCGCCTCCGCCGGCGGCCGATGGTGCTGCCGGTCGTGGTCGAGGTGTAAGCCTCCCGGAGCTCAGCCGGCGCGCTCGGCCGAGGCCAGGCCGCGGCGAGCGAATGCGGCCAATATGGCCGCCGCGGCCGCCAAGGCCACGAACGCGATTGCCACCTTCACCGGGGAGCCGGCCAGCAGGCCGCGACCGGCTTCCAGCACGGCGGTCACCGGGTTGGCGTTGGCCACGGCGTGGATCCATCCGGTGAGTAGTTTGAGCGGCACGTAGACGGGGGCGAGGAACAGGATCACGAACACGGGCATCTGGATCAGGGCCCCGGCTTGCTCGGTTCGCAAGAACATCGCCAGCCCGCATCCCCACAGTGCGGCCACCAGGTTGAGGATCACCCCCAGCCCGATGAGTCCCGTCAGCTGGATGCCGCTGCCGTCCACATTCATGCCCGCGATCAGCGCGGCCACGGTCACGATCGTGCCGGTGAGCGCCCAGCGCAGTAGGGCCCCGATCGTGTAGCCGGCGATGATCCCGCCGCGGCGCGGCGCGCTTAGCAGCAGCCGCCGGGCAAAGCCGGAGTCAAAGTCGCGGGCAACGGCAAAGCCCGTGAACACGCCGCCGAAGGCCGCCGACTGCAGGAACACGAACACGAACTGGAACGCCGTGTAGCCGGGCTTGTAGTTGAAGTTCGGCACGTCGCTGATCCGTGAGAGGCCCCCAGCGAAGGCGATCAGGAAGAACAGCGGGAAGATGATCGATGGCACCAGGATCGCCGGGTTGACGATCGTGTTGTGGATGGAGCGCCAGGCGACGCCGCGAGCGACGTACGCAAACCGGCGCAGCTCCTCACGGATCCCGATCATCTCCTGGCCAGCCTGGTCCTCATGGCGCGCTGAGAGAGGCCCAACGCCAGCGCCAGAATCGCGACCGAAAACCCGAGTCCCAGCGCCAAGGCCTGTACGTCCCAGCCCTTGATGACCAGGCTGCGCAGGCCCTCGATCAGGTAGGAGACGGGGTTGTACGTGGCGATATCGCGAAACCAAGTTGCCTTGATCAGGTTGCGAGGCAAGCTCGACGAGCTCAAGAACAACGTCACGAACAAGAGCGGGAAGATGCCCTGAACCGCCTCGCCAGTGCCGAAGCGCAGCGCCAGCAGCGCCCCCAAACTGGCGAAGGCGAACGAGATCAGAATCGAGAGAACGAGCAGCGCGAGCGCTCCGCCCACACCGCTTGACAGCGTCACCCCTGCGGCCAGGCCGACGAGCAGATACACGATGGCCTGGATGATCCCGATCACGAGCGCGCCTCCCAGCTGGCCCACGAGCAGCGCTTCGCCGCGTAGCGGCGTGAGCGCCAGCCGGTTGAGGAACCCGCTTTCGATGTCCCGCGCCAGGTCGACCCCCGCCGAGATCGAAACGAACATCGCGCCCTGGACGAATGTCATCGCGATCAGAAAGTCGCGGTAATTGTTTGTCGGGAAGTGCGGGATCCGCGTCGCCGGGCTGAGTGCCGACCCGTTGATCGCAAACAGGATCAGCGGGAAGATCATGGGGAAGACGAGTAGAGCGCGCTGGCGCACCGTGCGAACCACTGCCCGGCGCGCGAGGGCGGCGGTCTGCTCGACGAGAGTCGCGGTCTCCGGGTGACGCCTGGAGCTAGGGCCTGGAAGCGTAACCTCAACGGCCACGTCGCCTCCACCTGCGACGGGTCTCTGCGGGGCCCTCCGCCGGCGCGCCGTCCCCTGACCCTTCGAGCTTGCGACCGGTCTTGGCCAGGAACACGTCGTCAAGCGAGGGCTGATGCAGCTGTAGCGTCTCCACCCGGAGCTCGGCCTGGTCGAGGAGCCTCACGATCTCCGCCAGCTGGGTCTCGCCGCCCGGGAGCTGGACCGTGACGCTCCCGCTGCCGTTGCGGCGCATGTCGCCGAACCTGGCCAGGAGGTCGGCCAGCCGGTCCCCCGCGGCCTGGTCGCACGGAGTCACCTCGACTGTCGGGCTGCCGATCTCGGCCTTCAGCTGTCCGGGCGTACCCTCGGCCACTATCCGGCCGTGGTCGATGATGCCGATGCGATCGGCCAGCGCGTCGGCCTCCTCGAGGTACTGGGTCGTCAGGAAGACCGTGATCCCCTCCTGGTGGGCCAGCCGCTCCACCTCGTCCCACAGCGCCGCTCGGCTCTGAGGGTCGAGGCCGGTGGTGGGCTCATCGAGGAACAGGATCCTCGGCGAATGGACGAGCGCCAGCGCCAGATCCAGACGGCGCTTCATTCCGCCCGAGTACCCACCCACCCTTCGGTCCGCGGCCTCGGTCAACCCCACGCGCGCCAGCAGCTCGTCAGAGCGCATGCGGCGCTGTTCCGAGGGCAAGCCTTGTAGCGTCGCCTGTAGAAGCAGGTGCTCGCGGCCCGTGAGGATCGCGTCCAGCGCGGCCTCCTGCAGCGCGGCGCCGATCGTCGCCCGTACCTGGGCGCCTTGCCGGACGATGTCGTAGCCGCCGACGCTCGCCCGGCCGCTGGTGGGCGGCAGCAGCGTGGTGAGCATCAGCACGGTGGTCGACTTCCCGGCGCCGTTGGGACCCAGGAATCCGTAGATTTCGCCGGGGGAGACGGTCAGATCGATTCCATCGACGGCCCGCGGTCCCTTGCGAAACTCGCGGACCAGCTGCTCGACCTCGATCGCCGCTTCGTGGTTCATAGATCGGACAGTAGCAGATGATCCGTGAAGCGAATGATCGGTGCCGACCAATATAAATCGGGCCGCTGTTCGTGCTCCGCGCGCGCCCCTTGCGCCTGGGCGTTCAGTGGTAGGACTCGGGAGCTAAGACACCGCCGACTGGTCGCCGGCGGTCGGGACCGGTCTTATCGGTACCTAGGAGAGAGGTAGGTTCTCATGAGCTTGTGTAGTTCCCTCGCTCGATCGCGGCGTGCCGTCTGTGGCTGCACGATCGCGGTCGGGCTAACAGTGGCGGCGCTGGCAGCGGCGCCTGGCGCGTCCGCAAACACGCTCACCGCCGGTACTTCCACGCAGTTCCGGACAACCCATTCGCTCCGGGTACGTCGCCGTCGCCGGCGTGCGCTGCCGAGGTCGCGTTCTCCCAGAGCAAGGGGAGCATCAACTACCCGGATTCGGAGGTCGAACCGTACGTCGTAGTGGACCCCACGAATTCGCAGCACCTGGTCGCCGCTTTCCAGCAGGACCGCTGGAACGACGGCGGCGACAACGGCAACGTCAACGTCGTCTCGACCAACGGCGGCACCAGCTGGACCCTGTCCGCCAACCAGCCGGCCTTCACGATCTGCACGGGCGGCACGCTCGATCGCGCCAGCGACCCCTCGCTGGCGTTCTCCTCGGACGGAAGCACCGTCTATCACGCATCCCTGGCGTTCAACGCCAATGGGCCTGCGTTCGGCGGCACGAGCTCGGTCCAGGTCAGCACGTCCACCGATGGCGGGAGCACGTGGAACACGCCGGCCGTCGTGCGCGAGGACACCTCGACCACGGTCCTGAACGACAAGGAGTGGATCACCGCAGATCCCAATGTCGCCAGCAACGCTTACCTGGTGTGGGATCGACTGGAGTCCCCGAGCCAACACGCTAACCCGAGCGCGTACGTCCATTCGCCCGCGTTCCGGGGCCCGGCGTGGTTTTCGAAGACGACCGACAGCGGCGCCACCTGGAGCCCGGCGAAGATCATCTACGACCCCGGCGAGAAGAACCAGACGATCGATAACGAGATCGTGGTACCGAAGACGGGTCCGGCAGCGGGGACGCTGTTTGACGGGTTCACGCTGATCCGCACCAAGGGCGGCAAGGGCCATCCGACGGCGACATATGACGTCGCCATGATCCACTCGACCGACGGCGGCTCGACCTGGTCCGGTCCGACGATCATCAGCCCGCTGGTCGATGCGCCGGTCACCATCAACCGTCAGCTCGTGCGGACTGGGGACACCTTGCCCCAGTTCACGTCTGATCCCAGCACCGGCGATCTGTATGTCGTTTGGCAGGACGGCCGGTTCAGCTCGACCGGACAGGCGAAGGTCGCGTTCTCGGAGTCGACCGACGGCGGCAAGACCTGGAGCGCGCCGATCCGAATCGACGATTCGGGCGCCGACAACATCCCGGCGTTCACGCCGCAGATCACGATCAATTCCGCGGGCACGATCGGCGTGACCTATTACGACATGGAGAACGCCACAGCAGCCCACCCGGGGTACACCGACGAGTACATCGTCCACTGCCACGCCGCGTCTGATGACTGCACCAATGCTGCCAACTGGACGAAGTGGGGCGAGACGCGCCTCAGCACCAGCGGGTCGTTCGATATGACGACCGCGCCCGTCGCCGACGGGTACTTCACCGGTGACTACGAGGGCCTGACGGCCGGCGGCTCGGTCTTCGACCCGTTCTGGGTCATGGCTAAGCCGATCGCGACTCAGGGTCCAACGGACCCATTCGCCAATACAGCTCACTAGCTGCCGGAGACTCGTGAGCGCCTGGCCGTCACCGAACCACGGTGGCGGCCAGGCCGTCGGGCCGCGAGCGGGCACCCGTCGCTCGCAGCGCCGCGTATCCGCAGAGAGCTACGGCGAAGCACGTGATGGCTCCCAGACCAAGGCCCGCACGGGCCCCGAGCAGCTCCATTACGCCGCCCACGATCGGGCCCCCGATCGGCGTCGATCCCTGGAACGCGACGAACCACAGGGACATCACGCGCCCCCGCATGGCCGGCGCCGCATTCAGCTGGAGGGTGGAGTTGCCGGTGGCCATGAAGGAGATGCTCGCGCCACCGGCCAGCCCCAGCGCAAACAGCTCGAATGCCAGGCTGGGTGCAAGTGTCGCCATGGCCATGGCCACGCCGAAAGCGGTTGCTGCGAGCACCAAGGGGCGGGTGCCGGTCTTGCCGCGCGCGGCCACCAGCAGGCCGCCCGCGACTGCGCCGATGCCCATCGCCGCGGTCATGAAGCCGAATCCGGTCGCGCCGGCGTGCAGTCCCCGGCTGGCCATGACCGGAAGCGAGACCTGGAACTCGTACGTGAGACAGCCGACGGCCGCCATCATCAAGAGCGGAACGGCGAGCGCCGGAGTCGAGCGCACGTAGCGCAGCCCCGCCCGTAGCTGGCCGCGTGCACGGGGGGTGGGGGGAGTGGGGCTGAGGGCCTCTCGGTCCATTGTCGCCAGCGAGACGATCACGGCCACGAAGCTGCCGGCGTTGATCAGAAAGCACACGCCGTCGCCGACGGTCGCGATCAGCAGTCCAGCGACCGCTGGGCCGACGGTCCGGGCGACATTGACCAGCACCGAGTTGAGGCTGACCGCATTGCGCAGGTGATCGGGGCCGACCATCTCCAGCATGAACGACTGGCGTGCCGGGTTCTCGAACGCGTTGTTGAGACCCAAGAGCGCCGCCAGCAGGCCGATCTCCCACACGCGCACCAGCCCGGTCACGGTCAATAGACCGAGGACGAGCGCCTGGATGCCCATGGCGCTCTGGAGCCCGATCATCAGCTTGCGCTTGTCAAGCCGATCGGCGATCACTCCTCCGTAGGGGGCGAGCAGCAGTACGGGCAGCGTCTGAAGCGCGACCACCGCCCCCAGGGCCGCGCCGGAGTGCGTCAGCGTAAGAACCAGCCAGGACTGCGCCGTCATCTGCATCCAGGTCCCGATCAGCGATACCGCCTGACCGCCGTAGTACCGGCGGTAATTGCGAACCGAGAGGGCGGCGAAGGTGACGCGGCCGGCGCGCAGCAAGCGCGTCACGGCCGTACGCCCTTCAGCTGTTCGGCCAGCCGCTCGAGCGCGGGCAGCGCCAGCTCGATCAGCTCCTGGTCATCGTCCGACAGGCCACCTAATGCCAGGCTGAGCGCGTCGGTCCGCTCCCGGCGGATACGCTCGGCCAGCCGCTTTCCGGACGGGGTGGAATTCACCCAAACGGCGCGGCGGTCTCTCTCGTCGCTGACGCGCTCGAGGAGGCCAGCCTCGCCCAGCTCGGCGATGACCCTCGAGAGCATCGTCGGGTTGATGCCCTCCGATTCCGCCAGCTCCGACAATCGCATCGGTCCTCGCCGTGCGACCGTCTGTAAAACCGCGCTGCGCGTCGGCGTCAGCCCGGCGGCCACCGCCGCCTTCGTGGGGCGTAGCCGCCGCGACAGACGAGCGATTGCCACGCGCAGGCGCGGGGCGGCATCGAGGTCGAAAACGGGCGCTGGGCTTGGCAGGGGTTGCCTCCTGAAAATACTTGCCTGCTGGCAAGCATTATTTTAGCAACGCGGAGAGCCCCTACGCCGACGTCCGGTCGCGCGGAGCGGCCGCCGGGGGCTCTGCCGTGACGTCCGCCGGGAGGCGAATCACGATCCTGGTGCCGCTCCCGACCTCCGGCCGCTCGACGCGGACGTTGCCCCCGTGGGCCTCGACCACGGCCCGCACGATCGCCAGCCCCAACCCCGAGCCCCGGCGGCCGTCTCGGGCTCCGCGAACGAACCGTTCAAACACCCGCTGCTCCAGCTCCGGCGGAATGCCGGGGCCGTCGTCCTCGACCGTCAGCACGGCCGTCCCATCGAGCGCGGCGGTGGCTGCTCGGATATGGGTGCCCGGGGGCGTGTGCCGGATCGCGTTCTCGAGCAGGTTCAGCGTCAGCCGGTGCAGATCGTCCCGAGTTCCGGAGACGATGGCCGGCTCCGCATCCACCGTGAGCTCGTGGCCCTCGGCCACCGGCTCGAGCTCGCCGGCGGCCTCCACGAGCACTGCGGCCAGATCCGTTGCCCGCTGCGGCTGAGTCCGCTCGGCGTCGGCTCGGGCCAGCAGCAACAGGTCACCGACCAGGCGGCGCATACGGCGGGTCGAACGAAGGGCGGCGTGCGCAGTGTCGGCCTGCTCCCCGGCGAGCTCCTCGCTCAGCAGCTCGAGGTTGGCGAGGACGCTGGTCAGTGGCGTGCGCAGCTCGTGCGACGCATCGGCGATGAACTCCCGCTGGCGAACGAGCATCGCCTCCGTCTCGCTTCTGGAGGCATCGAGCGCGGCGAGCATGCCATCGAGCGTCAGAGCCAGCTCGGCCACCTCATCCTCCGCCTCCGGAAACGGCAGCCGGCGGCTTGGATCGCGCGTCCGTTCGATCTCGCGCGCGGCCTCGGTCAGTTCCGCGATCGGTCGCATCGCCCGCCGCGCCACATAGAGGCCGGCGAGCAGCGCCAGGACCGCGCCACCAAGCACGCCCAGCAGCAGCAGGAAGCGCACGCGATTGAGGGTGTGATCGACCTCGGACAGAGGGCGGGCATAAAGGACGTGGATGTCGCCCTCCGGCTCCACCTGAACCTCGCGGACCACCATCCGGTAGCCCAGCATTTGGAACTCGCCGGTCTGGACCGGGGGCGGGAAGCTGGGACGGACCTTGGCGGGATCGACTCCCGAGACCTGCGTGCAGAGCGTGGTGGCGGTCCCCACGTCGTAGACGCGGATCTGTGCACCTTCGGCGGTGTAGTCCCTGATCACGTTGGGCGCACACTGCGGTCCCAACGGGTAAGCCCTCAGCATCTGCGCATTCGCCAGCTGGCTGGCCACCTTGCGAACGTCGTTGTTGAACTGGTTGCGCACCTGGTTGGCGGTGAACAGCGCGACGATGACGGCGAAAGCGGCCAGGATCACGAACGTCAGCGCCGCCGAGCCGCCGGCAAGGCGCCAGCGGACGGGGACCGTCCTATACGCGGAGTACGTAGCCTGCGCCGCGGATCGTATGTAGGAGCCGAGGCTCTCCACCGGCTTCAAGCTTCCTCCGTAGGTTTGAGACAAACACCTCAATCGTGTTTGTCATCGAGAAGGGGTCATAGCCCCAGACTTCGTCGAGCAGCCGCTGGCGCGAGATCACGATCCGCTCGTTGCGCATCAGGTACTCCAGCAGCTCGAATTCCCTTTGCGTCAGCTCCATCCGGCGACCACCCCGCACGACCTCGTGGGTGTCGGGATTGAGCTTCAGATCTCCCACGGTCAGCGTGGCCTGGCCGCGCGGAGGACGACGGCGTAGCAGAGCCCTGAGCCGGGCCAACAGCTCCTGGCGCTCGAATGGCTTGACCAGGTAGTCGTCGGCACCGGCATCGAGGCCCTCGACGCGCGACTCCACGGCGTCCCGAGCGGTGAGCACCAGAATCGGAACGTCGTCGCTCTCGCGCAGCGTCTTCGCCACCTCGATCCCATCGAGCCGCGGAAGCCCGAGATCGAGGATCACCAGATCGGGCAGGAACGCGTGCGCCAGATCCAGCGCGCTCACCCCGTCGCCGGCGATCTTGACCTCGTAGCCCTCCATGCGAAGCGACCGCTGGAGCACGTGTGCGATCGCCTCATCGTCTTCGACGACCAGCACGCGAGGCGGGCGCTCGTAATCGACCATTACTCCCGCAGATGGTAGGACCGCGGCACACGGGCGCGGCAGGATCTTTAGTAGGCCTTGATACGCGGCAGGAGCCGGCGTTTGCCCGTCGAACGACTTCGAAGTAGATGGCAAAACGTGCGAGAAAGAAGCGGCCGCCCAAGCGCGCCCAGCGCTCCCTGCTCGCACCCCGCCGGCCGAGGCTCCCGAGCCTGAAGCTCGAGCCTCACCACCTGGATATCGTCGCTCTGGGGCTGATCGCATGCGGGTTGTTCCTGGCGGGGGTGGCGTATCTGCACTGGAGCGGGGGAGCGTTGGGCTCGGCGGTCGTGCTCGCATTGCGATTTGTGCTCGGGGCACTGGGCTACGCCGTCCCGGCCGCGTTGCTCGTGGGGGGCGGCCTGATCCTGGCGCGCGAGCTGAGGCCGCCCGCCCGGCCAATGCGCACCGGCACCCTGTGCCTGACGGCGGCCATCACGCTGGCCCTGGCTGCGGGGATCGTTGGGCCCGGTATCGCCCACGGCCGTGCGTTCTGGCACCCGCACGCGTTCGAGGCCCGCGGCGGGATCGTGGGTCAGGCCGAACTCTGGGTGGCGTCCCACCTTATCTCAACCCTGGGCGCGCAGATTCTGGCCATGTTCCTGCTGATCGCCGGGCTGATCCTGGTCTCCGGAGCCACGCTAGCCGGTGTCATCCGGGCTACCGGCACGGGAATGAGCCACACCAGCCGCGCGCTATGGCGCTCAACCGAGCAACATCGCCGAAGCCTTCCTCCTACTGGCGATCCGCGGGCGGAGGGTGCCGAGTCCTCGAGCGCATTGCCCGCGGCGGGCGCGTTCGAGCCGGTCACGCCTCCGGACCCCGATACCGCGGAGCTGGTCGTTCGCGCCACCCACGTGGAGGCGCCTCCGATCGACAGCGACGGCGACATTCCGGGGGTCACCGGACACGAGCCCGCGCAGCCCGAGCCCGAGGCCTCGGAGCCTTCGCAGCCCGAGCCCCAGGCCGCACCCGAGGCCGTTAGCGAGATTCCAGGTCCGCAGGACCTGGAACTCGCGACTGTTACCCCACAGGGTCGCTACCGGGCGTCCATCACCGACGACCCGGAATTCGAATGGAGGATGCCGTCGCCGCGCTTTCTGACCCGCTCGACCGGCGACAGCGCCAAGCCCGACACCGCCGGCCAGGAGAAGGTGGCGGACACGCTGCTGGAGACGCTCGGGCACTTTGGGATCGAAGCCCACGTCATCGGCCGCGTGACCGGGCCTCACATCACGCGCTACGAGCTGCGCCTGGCGCCCGGGACCAAGGTGTCCAAGGTGGCGCAGCTCAAGGACGACTTGGCCTACGCGCTAGCCGCCACCGATATCCGCATCCTGGCGCCGATCCCGGGCAAGCAGGCGGTCGGGGTCGAGGTGCCCAATGCCCGCCGGCGGATCGTCCACCTTGGCGACGTCTTCCAGGACCCCCCGCACGACTGGTCGCCGCTCACCGTGTGGCTGGGCAAGGACATCGCGGGACGCGCGATCGGCGCTGACCTGGCGAAGATGCCCCACCTGCTGGTCGCGGGTACCACCGGCTCGGGCAAGTCGGCCTGCATCAACGCGCTGTTGTCGAGCATCCTGCTGCGCGCCACACCCCACCAGGTGCGGCTCGTGCTGGTCGACCCCAAGCAGGTCGAGCTCAACCACTACGAGTCGATTCCTCACCTCCTGACGCCGGTGATCACCAGCCCCCGGATGGCCGCCAACGCGCTCGGAAACCTGGTCAAGGAGATGGAGCAGCGCTACGGGATGATGTCCTTGGCCCGCGCCCGGTCGCTGCCGGAGCTCAATCGCGCCCGCGAGCAGCGCTCAGAGCACCCGCTGCCCCACGTGCTGTGCGTGATCGACGAGCTCGCGGATCTGATGATGGTGGCGCCCGCCGAGGTGGAGGATTGCATCATCCGCCTGGCGCAGAAGGGCCGCGCCGCCGGCATCCACCTGGTTCTGGCCACTCAGTCGCCGCGGGTCGATGTGATCACGGGCATGATCAAGGCCAACGTCCCCTCCCGGATCGCATTCGCCGTCTCGTCGCAGACCGACTCCCGCGTGATCCTGGACCACAACGGCGCGGAGTCGCTGCTCGGCCAGGGAGACATGCTGTTCTCACCCCAGGGGTCGTCGAAGCTCCAGCGCATTCAGGGAGCGTTCATCGACGAGCAGCAGATCGCCGAGCTCACGGACGGCTGGAGACGGCAGGGCGAACCGGACTTCCACGAGGAGCTGCTCGAAGAGCTTCCCTCGCCGGAGGGTGGGGAGTCCGACGAGGAGTTCCACCCGGACGAGGACCCGCTGCTGGAGGAGGCGATCGCGCTGGTCGCGCAGATGGGAACCGCCTCCACCTCCATGCTCCAGCGCCGGCTGCGCTTGGGATACACGCGCGCAGGACGGCTGATCGACATGCTCGAGCGGCGCGGCATCATCTCCGGATACGAGGGCTCAAAACCCCGTCAGGTCCTGATCGCGGAGGCGGACGTTCCCCGCATCCTGGCCCATCTGGCCGAGGGCGAGGCGGTGTCACGGCCGGGCCCGTCCGCGGGCGGCGAAGTACCGCCGGCCGCGGGTGACGCGGTCACCGTGCCGGATAACTAGCGGCCAGCCGCTGTAGAGCGCGGTCACGAAAGCGGCCGGGCTGAACGCCTCCGGCGCCCGCTGGGCGGCTGTCTGCAGCCCGATTCGCAGGCCGATCCGGCGCTAGCCTTCGCCTGCTATGGCCGAGATCGGTCCGACGCTACGAGACGCCCGCATCCGCGCACGGATCGACGTGTCCGAGGTCGAGACCCAGACAAAGATCCGCGCCAAGTACCTGCGGGCGATCGAGAACGAAGAGTGGGACCTGCTGCCCGGGCCTGTCTACGTCAAGAGCTTTTTGAGGACCTACGGGGATTACCTCGGGCTCGACAGCCGGATGCTGGTGGAAGAGTTCAAGCGGCGCTTCGAGCGCCCCCAGGATCACGAGATGGCCCCCCCGATCGCCTCGGTGGCCCGCGAGCGGGAGCGAGAGCGGATGCCGCGGCCTCCGCTGCCGCCGTGGGCACCAATCGCGTTTGTCCTGGTGGTGATCGTGGCCGCGCTGTTCGTGGTCGGCACCGTGTTCGGCGGCAGCAACAAGTCCTCGAACCCGAAGGGACTGCATGCCTCCACGCACCGTCGCACCACAACCACCGCCCAGACGCAGACGGCCGCGGCTGCACCCAAGCCGCCGCAGGCCGTCAAGCTCCAGATGACGCCGACCGCTCCCCTGTACGTCTGCCTGGTCAATGCCCACGGCAGATTTTTGATCTACGAGCAGACGTTCAGCCCCGGTCAGACGATCCCGACCGAAAGCGGCCGGAATCTGCTGTTGACGCTCGGCAACAACAACGTGCAGATGAAGGTCAACGGCAACCCCGTGTCAGTGCCGCAGTCCAACGGCGCGATCCGGCTCCAGCTGACGCCCACCAGCGTGCAGCCCATCCCGATGACGCAGACGCCGACCTGTCCGTGAACCCCCGGGCGGGCATCCTGGTCACCGGCACCGAGGTCCTGACGGGGATCATCACCGACCGAAACGGCCCCTGGCTGTCCGAGCGCCTTAATGAATTGGGTGTCGACACCGAGGTGATCCAGATCGTGGGTGACCGCCCGGACGACCTCCTGGCGGCGCTCGAGTTCATGCGCAGCCAGGGAGTGGCGCTGATCGTGACCAGCGGCGGCCTCGGCCCCACCGCCGATGACCTGACGGCGGAGGTGGTCGGCCGCTTCGCCGGCCGCGAGATGGTGCTCGACGGTCGACTGGAGGAGAGGATCGCCGAGATTCTTCGACCCATGATGACTCGCTGGCCCGGCCTGGACGCGGCCGCCATCAGGGCCTCCAACCGCAAGCAGGCGGTGATACCCCGTGGTGCGACTGTGCTGGATCCGGTGGGGACCGCGCCCGGCCTCGTGGTGCCGCCGGAAGACGGGGCCGGCCCGACCGTGGTCGTGCTGCCCGGCCCACCGCGGGAGCTTCACCCCATGTGGAGGATGGCTGCCGAGACCGACGCGTTGCAGGCCGCGATCGCCGGTGCCCCGACCTACCGGCACGGAATCGTGCGCCTGTTCGGGATTCCGGAGTCTGAGATCGCAAACACGTTGCGTGAGGCGGAGGCTGCCGGGCTGTCGCTCGACGGGCTCGAGGTCACGACCTGCCTGCGGCGAGGCGAAATCGAGGTCTCTACCCGCTACGAGCCGCCGTCCCAGAAGGCCTACGAGGAGCTGATGGGCTTCATCAAGAGCCGCCACGGGGACACGCTGTTCTCCGAAGATGGCTCCACGATCGACGAACAGGTGGCGACGATGCTCGCCGGCCACAGGATCGCCGTAGCGGAGTCGTCCACGGGCGGGATGCTCGCCGCTCGGCTGACCGATCGTCCCGGCGCGTCGGCATATTTCATGGGCGGCCTGATCGTCTATTCGAATGAGGCGAAGGTCGCGCTCGCCGGCGTCGACCCCGAGCTGATCGAGCGGTTTGGGGCGGTTTCTGCGGAGGTCGCGGTCGCGCTGGCGCAGGGCGCAATCGAGCGCTTGGACGCCGACATCGGAGTGGGCATCACCGGCATCGCCGGTCCGGACGGAGGAAGCGAGGACAAACCGGTCGGAACGGTGTGCTTCTCGGTGAAGCTGCGCGACGGGCCGGACATCACCCGCACCGCGCGGCTGCCCGGTGGCCGGGCGGATGTCCGCGATCGCTCGACCACCGTGGCTCTGCACCTGGTCCGGCGCCTGCTTCGTGGCGAGACCGACGTGCAGCTGCCGGGGACGCGCGACCGCGCCCGGTTGTCGGCCGAGCGGCGTTGAGCGGGAGCGCTCCTGCGCCGGCTGGCGATGAGCGCGCGCGCCTGTTCGTCGCGCTCGACCTACCGTCACCGGTTCGTGAGGCCCTAGAGCGGTGGCGCTCCACCGCGCCGCGCCGCGTGCGCGGCCTACGGATGGTGGATCCCGCCGCGCTTCACGTCACGCTTTGCTTTCTCGGGTGGCGTCTTGAGCGGGAGATCGACGACGTCGGGGCCGCCTGCGCGGCGGCGGTCGCGGGGTGGGGTCCACTCGCGCTGTCGCTCGGCGATCCGGTCTGGTTGCCGAACCGAAGGCCACGGGTGCTGGCGGTAGGGATCGAGGATGCCTCGGACGCGCTCGCAGGCCTTCAGGCCTCGTTATCGACGGAGCTCAGCGCCGGCGGCTGGTATGCCCTCGAGACCCGTCCGTTCCTGGGGCACGTGACGGTGGCGCGAGTCCCCCGCGGCGCGAGCGTCCGCGCGGCCAAGCTCCCGGGCCTGCCAACAGCGGAGTTTCTGGCCACCCGGGTGACGCTGTACCGCTCCCGCCTGGGGCCGAGCGGCGCGCGGTATGAGCCGCAGCGGACGATCGAGCTCGGCGGGCGCCCCGGGGAGGGGGCGATCGCCAGCCCCGATCCCGTCTCGGTCGTCAATGAATTCCACCAGTGGCAGCGAGAGGCATACGCCGGCGGCGATCTGGATGCCCTGCGCCCGAGGCTGACCGAGGACGTCGTCTGGCATGTCCCCGGCCGCTCCCGGATCTCGGGCGAGCATCGCGGGATCGAGGCCGTGCTGGCGTATTTCGATCGGCGCCGCACGATGACCGATCACAGCTTTCGGGTCATCGTGCACGGCCTGTCGGTGGTCGGCGATCGCGTCGTTCAGCTGGCCGGCGGCCGCGCCGTGCGTGACGGCCGCGAGCTCGACTGGGAGACGGTGGGCGTGTTCCGCGTCGAGCGCGACCGGATCGCGGAATGTTGGCTTCTGCCGTTTGACCTGGACGCGTTCGACGAGATCTGGCGATAAGGGCCGTCCGGAACCCGGGCGGCGAGCCTCGCCGCCCGGGTACGGTGGTGCCTTGCCGCTACCGCGACAGAGCCGGTTGCTGCGGCGGCGCGTGCCGGCGGCGCCGTCTGCCCGCTGCGCTCTGCAGATCGGCCTCGATCTCCTCGAGACTCCGGCCCTTGGTCTCAGCCACGAAGAACTTCACGAACAGACCGGCCAGGATCCCGAGACCGGCGTAACCGAGGAACACGGGCCCTGGCCCCAGGCCTGAGACCAGCGGCGGGAATGTCTGCGAGACCAGGAAGTTGGCGCCCCAGTTGCCGAATACCGCAACGCCCATAGCGGTGCCACGCACGCTCAGCGGCAGGACTTCGGGCAGCATCACCCACACCACGGGGCCCCAGGTGGCCGCGAACGAGGCGATGAACGTAGCCAGGCAGACGAGCGTGATGATCGCCGCGGGGTCACTCGGGTGGTGGGGCGTGGCCATCGCCGACAGGGAGATCCCCAGCACGAGCAGGCTGCCGACCATTCCGGCCACGCCGGCGAACAAGAGCGGCTTACGTCCCCACCGGTCGATCAGCCGGATGGCGAGGATCGTCATGCCGACGTTGATGACGCCGATGATCAGGTTGGCGTAGATCGCGCTCGTCTTCGCGAATCCCACGTTGGTCAGGGTCGTGGGCGCGTAGTAGATGATCGTGTTGATTCCGACGAATTGCTGGAACACGGCCAGCCCGGCGGCGACCAGCAGCGCCGGCCGGACCCACTTCGCCCGCAGCAAGCCGGCCAGTCCGCCACCGCTCTCCTCGTGCTCCTCGACGCCGCGGATCTCTTCGATCCGCTCGGACGGGGGCTCATCGCCCGGGAGGTCCTCCAGCACGTCGTGCGCCGTGTCCTCCTCTCCGGCGTGCACGAGGAAGCGCGGGGTCTCGGGCATGAAGATCATGCCCGCCAGCAAGACCACCGACGGTACTGCTGCCAGACCGAGCATCAGCCGCCAGTTCTGCGAGGAGGCCAGGATGGCGTTGACGATGTACGCGGCCAGGATGCCGCACACGATCATCATCTGGTTCAGCGAGGCTATCCGGCCGCGGATCTCGGTCGGCGCGATCTCCGCCAGATAGAGCGGCACCACCAGCGCCGCCGAGCCGACGGCCAATCCGATGATGAACCGGGCCGCGATCAAGACCGCCACCGTCGGCGCGAAGGCCGCCAGCAGCGCGCCGCCAGTGAACACGACCGCGGCGATCATGATCAGGCGCCTGCGACCCATCCGATCGGACATGCGACCGGCGAACGCGGCGCCGATCATCGCCCCCAGCAGGAGGCCCGCGACCACGGCCCCCTTCACGAACGGCGTCAGCTTGAAAGCGTTGGGAATGAACAGCAACGCCCCCGAAATGACACCCGTGTCATAGCCGAAGAGCAGCCCCCCCAAAGCCCCGAAAAAATAGATCGTTCGGCCGGTAGGTCGTAGCGCTTGCATCCTTCCTCCCTCACTGCTGGTGACCTGATGACCTGTGTTGCAGGAGGCTTTCCACCGGGCCGGGTTTCAAACCTGACCGACGCCATCCGCTGCTCGGCCGGCTCCTCCCCGAACCGAGATAGGAACACTCACGGCACCCAACGCTCAGCGGCGGGGGTCACCCGCGTCCGTCCAAGCGACCATTTGACGAAGTACAGTGGTGCTCGCGAACAGTCGGGACTACGGGCATGACCGACCAATCGACTCAAATAGCCGCCCTCCTTCACGAGGCGGGCGAGACGCATCACCTCGTGTACCGGATCGTTGACGGCGACGACCCAGACTGGGCATCGTGGTACGCCGACTGGCTCACCAACCTGTCCGAGCTGCCGCAGATTCTGGGAGCGAGACCGATCCGCAGCGAGCTGGTGTGGCTGTTGGTGACGCTCGACAAGGAGTACACGAAGGCGGATCCCGGCGTCGCCTGGCCGCAGTGGTACGCCGAACGAATCGTCGAGCGGTTCGCGGCCGATCCCAGATAGACGGCAACTACGGACCAGCCTTGAGCGTTCATGGCCGTCGCTCGGGCCTCGGCGTTGTCGCCAGTCTGACGTGCCGGCGACGTGGTGAGGCGATCCGCGGCCGTTTGCGTCACCATGCGCGCACGCATGCGAAGTGGGGTACGGGTCGTGAGGTGCTATCGCGGTGCGCAGGCGGCGGCGATCGTCGGCTTGGCGTTGGCGCTGGCAGTCATGACGCCGAGCGCGAGAGGGGCCGCGCGGAAGATCCGGGTGGCGGAGACACCGCCCATGGGTTGGGATTCCTGGGGTTTGTTCGGGTGCGGCGTGACAGAAGCGGACGTCAAGCATGCTGCGAACGCCCTCGTGCGCTCGGGGATGCGCGACGCCGGCTATCGCTACGTGATCGTCGACGACTGTTGGTATGCCCCGAATCGCGCGGCCAACGGCAGGCTGCGCGCAGATCCGCGGAAGTTCCCGAGTGGGATGCGCGCGCTGGGCGCTTATCTCCATCACCGCGGTCTACTGTTCGGCCTCTACGAGTCGCCAGGGCCGCGGACCTGCGCCCAGGTCAATGGCCTTTACCCGGGTTCGACCGGCAGCCTCGGCCACGAGCGTCAGGATGCGCGAACGTTCGCGTCCTGGGGGGTGGACTATCTGAAGTACGACTACTGCTCGCCGGCGGGCTCCCTGCACGATCAGGTAGTGGCGTTCACCAAGATGCGGGATGCCCTCCGCCACACGCGGCGGCCGATCGTCTACAGCATCAACCCCAACAGCTTCCATGTCGCAACCGGCATGTCGTACGACTGGCTGCGGATCGCGAACGTGGTCCGCATCAGCCGGGATCTAGCTCCGGTCTGGAACACCGGCAGCTTCGACAACTGGTATGTGGGCATCGCCAACGCGATCGCAGTCGACTCCCGACTCGCCGGCCGGGCCCGGCCCGGTCACTGGAACGATCCCGACCAGTTGGTGGTTGACGTCCAGGACGTTCGGTATGCGGGCACGGTGGGGTCGCCAGGCCTGGTGGCGCTGGTCGCGCCGCTGCTGGGTCACTCTCGCAACGTTCCGACTCTGGAGGAGATGCGTACGAACTTCGCCATGTGGGCGATGATGGCCGCGCCTCTGATCGCGGACTGTGACGTTCGCCGCATGCCCTTGGCCGAGCGGCACATCCTGCTCAACCGCCGGCTGATCGCGGTCGACCAGGATCCGCTCGGGCGCCAGGGGCACCCCGTCGGGCCCTACGGACGAGTTTGGGTCAAGCGGCTCAGCCATCGAGCTGTAGCGGCGGCATTGTTCAACCCCACCCGGGTCACAGTCACGATCGCGACGAGCGCATCGGGCCTGGGGCTTGCCGCTAGCTCGAGATACTCGGTATTGAACCTATGGACCGGGAAACGTACGGCGACGCGCGGAGTGCTGCGCGCGACGGTGCCGGCGCACGGCGTCGCTGTCTTCCGTCTTGCCCCAGCGGTGAGGCGTCGCCGTCATCACTAGACCGGCGCGCGGGTGGGCCAAGGCGGCCGGGTCAGCTCACGAGCGCTCCGTCGCGCAGCACCCGGCGCAGGATCTTCCCCGAGGGCGACTTCGGAATCTCGTCGATCAGCACCAGCTCGCGGAGCTGCTTGTGGGGCGCGACCTGCTCCGCGACGAATTGCATTACCGCCTGGATGTCGAAGGCGTCGGAGGCCGAAACGACGAACGCTTTCGGCCGCTCGCCCGCTTGCTCGTCAGGGACCCCGACCACCGCGCAGTCGGCCACGGCCGGGTGATTGATCAGGACTGCCTCGAGCTCAGCCGGCGCGACCTGAAACCCCTTGTACTTGATCAACTCCTTGACCCGGTCGACGATGTAGAACCAACCGTCGTCGTCCGCCGTGGCCACGTCACCCGTGTGCAGCCAGCCATCTGCATCGATGGTGTCGGCGGTGGCCACAGGGTTGTTCAGGTAGCCGAGCATCACTTGGGGGCCGCGGATCAAGACCTCGCCAGGTTCGCCCGGCTCGACGTCCTCGCCGCTGGCGGGATCGATCAGCCTTGCCTCGGTTGCGGGGGCAAGCGGACCTACAGAACCAAGCTTGACGGGCTGCCCGACGGGAGGGGCGTGCGTGACGGGGCTCAGCTCTGTCATGCCATAGCCCTGGCTCACCGGGCAACCGAGGCGTCTTGAGCAGGCCTCCTGCATTTCGGGCCCCAACGGCGCGGCGCCCGAGAACACGAGCTCCAGCGAGGAGAGGTCGTGCTCATCGACCGCCGGGTGCCTGGCGAGCGCGAGCGCAATCGGAGGCACCACGTACGCGCGCGTCACCCGGTGGCGCTCCGACAGCTCCAGGTACTGGCCCAGGTCGAACCGAGGCATCGTCACCAGCGTGGCCCCGGACCACAGGCCCAGTCCCATGATCACCGACAGCCCGTAAATGTGAAAGAAGGGCAGCACCGCGACCAGCACGTCGTCTGGGGACAGGCCAATCAGCGCGTCTGCCTGGAGCAGGTTGGCGACGAGGTTGTGGTGGCTGAGCATCACTCCCTTCGGCAGGCCCGTGGTGCCGCTGGAGTACGGCAGGGACGCCACATCGCTTCGCGGATCGATCGTCGGCCCAGGCGCATCGTCGGCGTCGCCTAGCAGTTCCTCGAATCGTCCGGCGCCCGGCGCGTCGCCTAACACGAACAGCTCACAGCCAGCGCTTGCCGCCGCCTCCGAAGCCGCCGCGAAGAACGCCGGCACCGTCAGCAGCATCCGCGCCCCCGAGTCGGCTAGCTGGAAGCCCAGCTCCCGGACGGTATAGAGCGGGTTGACGGTCGTGCAACGCCCACCTGCCGCCACCGTGCCGTAGAACGCGACCGCGTACTCGGGCACATTCGGCATGTAGATCGCCAGCGTGTCGCCCTTCCGAAATCCTCGCGACGCCAGCCCAGCCGCAAAGCTGCGCACGCCTCGCTCGAGCCCGCGATAGCTGAGCGTGCGTCCACTCGGCCCGTCGATCAGTGCGGGTTTCTCGCCCAGCTCCGCGGCTCTGGCTAGTGCGAACCGTGCCAGGTCCGTGTCTGGAATCTCCGCGCTGAGCGCTCCCCCGGAGTAGATCATCGCCTGCACCCTCAGCTGGGCATGCCGGCGTCGATCCAGTCCCGGAACCGCTGCACGTTCGCCTCTGGCCATGCGCCATCGCAGGGCATCGACCCGTCCGCGAGCCGGGCGTGGATCTCCTCCGCGTGCTCGCGAACCTCGTCGTAGGAGGACAGGTCGAAGGCCCAGGACATCTCCTCGACGTCCTGAGGGCGGAACAGTGGGCGGATGTCCTGTTCAAACGACACGCGGCGCTGGGCGCAGCATACTTCTAGCTATCCACGCCACCACGCCGCGAGCACCCGGCGCCAGTTTCTCCAGGCAATACCCGCCAGCTCATCGGCGCTAAATCCGGCGCCGGCGAGTGCATCCAGAAGTCTCGGAAACCGGGACGCGTCGCGCAGCGCGAGGACTGCACCGTCGAAGTCGGAGCCGAGCCCGACGTGCTCGACGCCGATCCGGTCGGCGACATATCGCGCGTGCTCCACGATCAAATCAAGCGGGGTGTCTGGATCCTCGGCGAAGTCGGGCCGGAGGAAGGCGGAGGCGAAGACGATGCCGACCAACCCGCCGGAGGAGCCGATCGCGTCTAGCTGCGAGTCGGTGAGGTTGCGCGACGCCGCACACAGGGCGTGCGCCGCCGAGTGGCTGGCCACGAGCGGGCCAGCCTCGAGCCGCGCCACATCCCAGAAGCCCGCTGCGTTTAGGTGGCTGACGTCGACGAGCACCCCGAGCTCTGCGCAGCGGCGCACCAGCGCCCGGCCGGGATCGGTCAACCCAGGGCCGATGTCCGGCGAAGACGGCGAGACGAACTGCACACCGTGACCGAAGGCGTTTGGCCGGCTCCATACCGGGCCGAGCGAGCGGAGCCCGGCTGCGTACCAAAGCTCGAGCGCCTCGAGCGAGCTGTCGATCGCTTCCGCTCCCTCCAGATGGAGCACGGCAACCGGCGGGCCGTGATCGGACATCGCCGCGTCCACGTCGGCGATCACTCGTCCTACTCGAACGTGCCGACCCCGTTCCAGGGCCATGAGTCGGCCCGCGGCCTGGCTAGCCTCGGCTGCGGCTCGCCGCTGACTCACGGCGGGTGCCAGTTCGAACTCCAGTACGCCGTCGCTTCGTGGCAGGGGCTCGTGTCGCTCCCGCCGGGATGAGGTGAAGATGGCGAAGATGCCGCCGCGCATGGCGCCGGCGCGCATTCGGGAAAGATCAAGGTCTCCCTTCGGGCGGCCATCCACGAACCCGGCGCCGTCATCGCGCGTCAGCACGTCGTTGTGCCCGTCGAACACGGGGCGGGCCCGCGGGGGTTCGGCGCTCATTCGTCGAACTCGCTATTTCACCGCGGCGAGCGTGATCAGCACGAACCCGGCGGTGTCGAGCACGATCCGGGCCGTGTGCAAGCGGTCCCAGCGCCGTCTCAGTCGGCGCCACTCGTGGGGGTCCCCATGCTCGTCATCCCACCGAAACACCCGGAGGTTGATTGGCATGTTCCCGATCAGTGTGATCGCCAGCATGCTCGAGTAGCTGACGCCGGCGAACAGCGCCAGCTTGGACTCGCGGCCGCGGAGGGCTCTGGCCGCGACGAAACAGGCTGCGATCGTGGCTGTCTGAAGAAACGGGTCAACCGAGGCGAAGCGCTGATAGATCAGCTTCTCGGCATGGACCTGCTCGGGGTGCTCGAGCTTCCACAGGGTGGGGTGGACGATGCCCCAGGACGTCAGCTCGCTGCCGGTCAGGAGTCCGGAGAGAACAACGGCCGTGAAGGGGCGGGCATCCATAACGCTGAGGGCTCAGAGATCGAGGACAGCACGATAACCCGACACTCGCGGACATTTACGTCAGACTTGGCGAAATGGCGCTCCCATCGACTGGCACCGGTCGAACGCTGCTGGCCGCACGCACCGTCCTTGGCGTATCCACGCTGCTTGTTCCGCGCCTGAGCGGTCGAGTCTTCCTGCTGGATCCGGCGGAAAATCCGCAGTTGCCCGTCATTGCCCGCATGTGGGGCGTCCGCAACCTGTCCCTCGCCGCAGGCATGTACGGGGCCGTGGGCGAGAGCCGCGGCCGCTGGTGGCGGCTTCAGCCGGTGATTGACGTACTCGATTTCTTGGTCATCGTGGCTGAGTGGCGCCGTGACGCCGTGCCCCAACCGGCTGCAGGACTGATGGCTGGGACGGCGCTTTTCGCGACTGCGCTCGGGTCGCTGTCAGCGGCGGCCGAGTCCGAGTAGAAAGCGGGCGCCCGCTCACCGCGTCACGATTGGGGCCGATGGGCCCGGATGAGCTCCGTGATTTCTGTCTCGGTTTCGCTGGATCGGTAGAGACGTTTCCCTTCGGCTCCCAGACGTCGGTGTTCAAGGTCGCGGGAAAGATGTTCGCCCTCTCCCGGCTGGGTCAGAGCCCGCTTCAAGTCAGCGTGAAATGCGAACCGCTGCTCGGCCAACAGCTCCGCGAGGCTCACCGGGTAGTGCTTCCGGGCTATCACCTGAACAAGAGGCACTGGAACACGGTGATCGTCGACGGATCCCTGCCCGAACGCATGATCAAAGACATGATCGAGGATTCCTATGACCTCGTCGTGAGCCAGCTTCCAGCAGCACGACGCCGCGCGCTGGGGTGGCGAGCAGACGAGCGGTGAGGCTCCCTCCGCTACGTGCTCCAACCGACCTCGTCGCCCGTCTTGAGCTTGCGCCAAAACGTCACTTCCGGCTCTGAGCTTATTCCGGCCTCCTGCATCAGCGGCTGGATGCGGCTTTGCTCCTGCTCGAAGAACGACTGAAAGCTCTGGGCATCCGGCCACTCGTCCACCACCATGATCTGACCGTCTTCGGACCCGTAGAAGCGGTGGGCGATCAGGCCGTGCTCCTTGGCCTGGTCGATTATGGAGTGCATGCGGTCGGGGTCGCTGGCGGCCGCTTGCTCCATCTTGCTCGGATCACCCTTGGCTCGAAGGGTCATGATGATCGACATCGTCGCTCCTAGGTTCGATTAGCGGGCGTATTCGAACAGGCCGCACTAGGCGGGGTCAAGTCAGCCTTACGACGCCATCGGCACACGCGGAGCTTCCGCCGCCGGCGGCGTCGTCCTCGCCGCTGGGGCGTCCCCCGCCGCCGGCGGCGTCGTCCTCCGTCCGCCGGCGCGTTCAGAATTGGCACGGTCTCGAGACGCGTTTGTTGCGACTGGGTCTTGTTCCGTCACAGGAAGCGGCCCTACGGTGGACTCATCGCGCGCAGACCGCGCCATTCCGTCCGCCACCAGCCCTACCTTGGAGCGTTCAAGGTATGAGACAAGGAGCCACGTGGAGATGAGCGACCAGCAACAGGCCGGGCAGAAGCCCACTCGGGCGACCGACGGGAACGAACAGACCGACGCCAAGCGCCAGGCCGCGCTGAAGGGTGCCCTGGCGCAGATCGAGAAGCAGTACGGCAAGGGAGCCGTGATGCGGATGGGCGATCCCGGCGCGCGCGTGGCTGTCGATGCGATTCCGACCGGGGCACTGTCGCTGGACATTGCGCTCGGGATCGGCGGCGTGCCGAGAGGCCGGATCGTGGAGGTCTTCGGCCCCGAGTCATCCGGCAAGACGACGCTCGTCTACCACATCCTCGCCGAGGCCCAGAAGCTCGGCGGCGTGTGCGCGTTCATCGACGCCGAGCACGCGATGGACCCCATTTACGCCCAGCAGATTGGCGTTGATATCGATGAGCTCCTCGTCTCCCAGCCGGACTTCGGCGAACAGGCGCTTGAGATTGTCGACACGCTGATTCGCTCCGGTGCAGTCGATGTGATCGCCGTCGACTCTGTGGCCGCGCTCACCCCCCGCTCGGAGCTCGAGGGTCAGATGGGAGACCAGAGCGTCGGCTTGCAGGCCCGGATGATGTCCCAGGCGATGCGCAAGCTGGCCGGCAACCTCAACCGCGCCCAGACCCTGTGCCTGTTCACGAACCAGATTCGGGAGAAGGTGGGAGTGATGTTCGGCTGCTTCTCATATAACGCGAGAGTCGTCCTCGCAGATGGCAGCACCGAGAAGATCGGCAAGATCGTCAACCAGCAGATGCCTGTTGAGGTCCTCTCGATGGATCCGGTTACTGGCGAGATCTCACCCCGGCGAGTGGTCGATTGGTACAACAACGGTGAGACCGACGACTGGCTCTGCTTCGAGGTCGAGGCCGGCGGAGGGTCCGGTCGTCGTAAGTTCGCTTGCACGCCGAACCACCTGATCTTCACCGCGCAAGGCGAGCGCCATGCCTTCGAGATCGAAGAGGGAGATGAGGTTCTCGTCGCCACCAAGCAATACGCGCTCAGCGAGGACCAGATGAAGCTGATCATGGGCAGCCTGCTCGGTGATGGCTCGATGCGCTACGCATCAGAGCACAACGTGTCATTCCGCGTTGGACACGGAGAGCGGCAGCGCGAGTACTGCGAGTGGAAGCAGCAGATGCTCAGCCCCTTCGCCAACCACATCGGACGGACCGGGGCCGGTATTGGCTTTGACACGATCCCGATGCGGCAGCTAGCGGTCCTGCGTGACGCCGTATATGCCGTCGACGGACGGCGAACAGTGAGCGACGAGCTGATCTCGCAGCTCGACGAGCGGGCGATCGCTGCCTGGTACTGCGACGACGGCACTTTCGGTGGCAGCTACAAGCGCTGGGGACATGGTAAGCCGAGCATCTGCGCGAAGGCTCTGAGTCGCGAGGACCGTGAGCGGCTGGCTGCCCGCTGCGAGGAGCTGGGAATGGGTCGACCGACCACGACTGATCGTGGGCACCTGATGTGGAGCGGAGAGCGGGCGCGCATGCTCCACGAGACGATCGCGCCATATGTGCACCCCTCGCTGGACTACAAGCTCCACCCGAGCCTGCGCGGGCGCTTCGCGTGGGATGTAGCACAGGGCGATTACGCGACTGACCTGGCGAGCCGCACCCACCTGAAGCCAACGCCAGCTCGGGTCACTCGCAAGTACCACAGACTGCCTCTGCGACACGATCGTCCAAGTCAGCGGTGTCGTTACGACCTCCAGATCGAAGGCAACCACACCTATTTGGTTGACCACGTCGTTGTCCACAACAGCCCAGAGACCCAGCCCGGCGGGCGTGCGCTGAAGTTCTATTCCTCCCAGCGGCTCGACATTCGGCGGATCGAGACGCTCAAGGATGGGACCGAGGCGGTCGGCAACCGGGTCAAGGTCAAGGTCGTCAAGAACAAGGTGGCGGCGCCGTTCAAGCAGGCTGAGTTCGACATCGAGTTCGGCAGGGGCATCTCGACCGCCGGCTGCCTGATCGACTACGGCGTCGAGCACAACATCATCGGCAAGTCGGGTGCGTTCTTCTCCTACGGCGATGAGCGGCTCGGCCAGGGACGCAGCAACGCCAAGGCGTTCCTCGAGGAGCATCCCGAGATCGCCAAGGAGATAGAGGCCAAGATCTATGCGGCGCTCGGCATCGGACATGATCTGGTGAAGCCGATTGAGCAGCGAGACGGGCAGCAGGCGAATGGCTCGGGCAATTTGCAGGACGCTCAGCCGATCCGGGCCGCCAGCGAGGCTGCCTGAACCGGGTCCGTGCCGGACGACCAGGAGCGCCTCCAGCACGCTCTCGCGCTGGCATACCGCTACCTGAACCGGCGCGAGCGCACGACCACCGAGGTCCGTCGGCATCTGGAGCGAAAGGCCGTCGACGCCACTAGCTGTGAGCGGGCGCTCGAGGTTCTGATCGAGGAGGGCTCGGTCGATGACGCACGGTTCGCGCGACTGTTCGTGCAGGACAAGCGCGAGCTCGAGGAGTGGGGGAGAGAGCGGATTCGACAGGGATTGCTCGCGCGCGGCGTCGACGGAGGTCTCGTCGAGGAGGCGCTCGCCGATGGGCCCCCGGCGGAGGAGACAACGGAGCTGGATCGCGCGCTCGCGTTGCTCAGCCGCCGGTTTCCTGCGCCGCCGCACGAGCGGCGCGAACGAGACCGTGCACTCGGGCTCCTCATTCGCAAGGGCTACGACCCGGACCTCGCGCTCGACGCGCTGGCGGCGTACGCCCGGAGCGCGTGACCGCCATCCGGATTGCGACTCGGCAATCCGGATTGCGCCAGGGGGTTCGCGGTATTACGATCCAGGCAGCGAACGAATGGCCCGCAGGCCACAAAAGACCAGCAAATACACGACTTGTAGAACGGATCCGGTACAGCGTTGACGGCAAATTCCACAGGACCACCTGCCCCCCACCGATCGATGGGTGCAGTGGTCGGCTGCTTGGCGCGAATGAGCTGCTGCGCCGTGGCCGACTGAGGCGCTCGAACCGCTGAAGCGTTCCTGGCTTTTAGTCTGCCTGGACGGGCCACTCGGTCGCTCCCGAAAACTAAATCGACGTGACCCGCTCCGGGCCACCAGGGAGAGGAAACGACCATGGACATCATCGGTGCCGCAGCGCTGATCGCGGTGGGAATAGTGATCGCTGCGGTCCTGTACGCGCGCGTGCATCCAACGTCGCGATCTGCAGGCTCGGAACGGAGAGGGCGCATGCCCCGCGACAGCGAGCTGGCGGACCGTGCCGCCGCGCTGGCCCGTCGGGAGGAGGCGCTCGCCTCGCGCGAATCGGAGTTGGAGCGGGAAAGGGGGGTGCTGGCAGAGCGCCGGCATGAGCTCGAACGCAACTTGGAGCGGATCTCGGGCTTAACGGCCGCTCGGGCCAAGGAGCTGCTGCTCCAAGAGGTCGAGGATCGGGCGAGGCATGACGCCGCGCGCCGGATCCGCGAGGTCGAGGACGAGACCAAACGCGACGCAGAGCGTCGGGTGCGCAACATCCTGTCTGTCTGCATGCAGCGGCTCGCCGCCGGACACGCCGCCGAGACCACCGTGTCGGTCGTGCAGCTGTCGGCGGACGACATGAAGGGCCGAATCATCGGCCGGGAGGGCCGGAACATCCGTGCGCTCGAGAACCTCACCGGGGTTGACTTCATCATCGACGACACGCCGGGAGCGGTCGTCCTGTCGGGGTTCGACGGCGTCCGCCGGGAGATCGCCCGCTTGACGCTCGAGAAGCTGCTCCAGGACGGACGGATCCATCCCGCCCGGATCGAGGAGATGTACTACCAGGCCAAGTCCGAGCTTGAGCAGCACATCGTCGACCTGGGTGAACAGGCGGTGTTTGAGGCTGGTGTCCAGAGTCTGGACCCCGAGCTGGTCAAGCTGTTAGGACGGCTCAAGTTCCGCACTAGCTACGGCCAGAACGTCCTTGCCCACTCAATCGAAGTCTCCCGGCTGGCGGCCATGATGGCCGAGGAGCTCGGCGCAAGCCCTAAGACCGCACGGCGCGCCGCCCTCCTGCACGACCTCGGCAAAGCGGTAACGCACGAGATCGAAGGTCCACATGCGCTCGTCGGCGGCGACCTGGCACGCAGGCACGGAGAGTCCGAAGCCGTTGCCCATGCGATGGAGGCTCACCACAACGAAGTCGAACCGCAGACCGTCGAGGCCGTGATTGTGCAGGCGGCGGATGCCTTGTCGGGCGCTCGCCCTGGTGCCAGAGGCGAATCGCTCGAGCAGTACGTGAAACGGTTGCGAGACCTGGAGAAGATCGCCACCCGCCACGACGGCGTCGACAAGGTCTACGCGATGCAGGCCGGCCGCGAGATCCGCGTCATGGTGGCGCCGGGACGGATCGACGACGACGCCGCGACGCTCTTGTCCCACGAGATCGCCCGGGAGATAGAGAAGGAGGTCGAGTACCCCGGTCAGATCAAGGTGACGGTCATCCGGGAGTCGCGCGCCGTCGAATACGCGAGGTAGCGGCCGTGGCGCCAGTCATCCTCGTGATCGAGGACGAGCCCGGAATCGTCGACTTCCTGGAGCGGGGACTGCGGGCCCAGGGGTTCGAGGTCCGTGCGGAACTGGATGGCGACAGCGGCCTGGAGCGCGCGCTGCAGGACCATGTTGACCTGCTCGTCCTCGATCTGCTACTCCCCGGACGCAGCGGGCTCGAGGTGCTGGCCGCTGTCCACGAGTCCAAGCCCGAGTTGCCGGTCATCGTCCTCACGGCGTTGGACCACGTGGAGCAGCGCGTGGCCGGTCTCGACGCAGGCGCCGCCGACTACCTGACGAAACCCTTCTCGCTGCACGAGCTCGCCGCCCGCATCCGCGCCCAGCTGCGCGTCGCGGCGCAGAGCCAGCGGACGGTGCTCCGCGGCGGCAATCTCGAGGTAGACCTGATCACGCGGGAGGTCAAATACGCCGGCCAGCCCGTGCGGCTCTCCACGACCGAATTCGAGTTGTTGACCTACCTGATGCGCAACCGTGGCCAGGCCCTCTCCCGGGACCAGATCCTCCGCGCCGTGTGGGGATACGAGTACGACCCGGGCACCAACGTGGTCGACGTCTACGTCGGCTATCTCCGCCGCAAGCTTCGAGCCGCGGTCAAGGAAGACGGTGGTGCTGGAAGTCGCTCACCAATCGTGACTGTTCGATCGGTCGGCTACCGCTTCGATGCGAGCGCTGCTTAGTCGACTGGTCCCGAGAAGTCTGCGCTGGCGGCTCACCCTGTGGGTGGCCGGCGTGATGCTCCTGTCCGCGGGCATCATCTTCGCAGTCGTCTACAGCGACACCGGCAGCCGACTACGGTCGCAGATCGACCGCGAGATCGCGGGCAACACCGCACAGCTCTCCGACCTGGTGTCGTCACTACGCGGGAGGGGCTCCTGGCAGGTCGTCCGCGCCATCGACCTCTACCTCGGCGCGCAACCGTATTCAGCGACGTCCACTCTGCTGTTCGCCCTGGTGCCGGGTGAGGGAACCGCGACGAACCACCCCGAGCTGTTCGGGTTCTCGGGCCGCGACGACGCGGAGCCTGTAGCTGAGCAGCAGCGCGAGGCCAGGCTCGGTCACAAGCTACTGACGCCGCGGATCGGCTACTCGGTCCAGAGGGTTCCCGACGCCGGCAAGCTGCGCATCTACGAGCGCTCCGTTCGGCTCGGCGCCAGCTCCGTCACCGTCGGCGCCGGCCAGCCGCTGGCCGCAGTTGAACAGGCGCAGCACGGCGTCGCCCAGGCTTTCATCATCGCGGGGGCGGTGATGCTCGCTATCGCCCTGATCGCGTCCTATCTGGCCGGCGCGCGCGTCTCTTTGCCCCTACGCAGGATGGCCGCTGTTGCGACCCGCGTGGATGCCGGCGATCTGGAGCCCCGGATGGCGCCAGCGGAGGGCAGCGGCGATGAGATCCGCGTGCTGGCGGAGTCCTTCAACCACATGCTCGACAGGCTGGCGGAGGCGTTCGCCAGCCAGCGTGAGTTCATCGCCGACGCGTCACACGAGCTGCGCACGCCGATCACGGTCATTCGGGGTCAGCTCGAGGTTCTCGCCGCGAGCGACAACCCATCCGCCCAAGATGTCCGGCGAGCCGAGCGGGTCGTTCAGGCCGAGATCACGCGCATCAGCCGGCTAGTCGACGATCTGCTGCTGCTCGCGCAAGCGGAGCGAGCCGATTTCCTGCGGCTTGAGCCGATCGACCTGCCGCCATTCGTGACCGAGCTGTGGGACGGCGTCAGCCTCACGGCGAACCGGCGCTTCGAGCTGTCAGACGTCCCTGCCACCACGCTCCGAGCCGACCCCGACCGCCTCGCGCAGGCACTGCGGAACCTCGCCGGCAACGCAGTCGCGCACACGAGCGAGCACGACGGGCTCGTCCGCCTCGAGGTGACGAAGTTTGCCTCGGAGCGGATCCGGTTCTCGGTGCTCGACGACGGGCCGGGGATCCCGGACGCCGAACGCGAGCGAATATTCCTCCGGTTCCACCGGACCGATCCCGCCCGCGCCAGTCGCGACGGTGGAGCCGGACTCGGGCTGGCGATCGTTCGCGCCATCGCCGAGGCCCACGGGGGGCGGGTGGCCGCGGCCGAATCGGGCAACGGCCGGGGCGCCCGCATCGACCTCGAGCTGCCCGGGCTGCAGGCTCGATAGCCGCCGCTACAGTTGGCGAGTCATGACCAAGAGCTACCACGTCACGACCTTCGGGTGCCAGATGAACGAGCACGACTCGGAGCGGATGAAGGGCATGCTCGAGTCGCTGGGATACGGCGAGGCAGCGAGCCGCGATGACGCCGATCTGATCCTGTTCAACACCTGCTCGATTCGCGAGAAGGCGGACACCCGCTTCCTCTCGTACCTCGGGCAGGCCAAGCGGCTCAAGGCGGAGCGTCCCGACCGCGTCGTGGGAGTGGGGGGCTGCTGGGCGCAGTCGGTCAAGGAGGAGATCTTCGCGCGCTTCCCGTTCGTCGATGTGGCATTCGGCCCCGGCCAGGTGCACAAGCTGGCTGAGTTCCTGACGAGCGACTCGCTCACCGCACAGGGCTACTTCGAGTTCGAGGGGTTCACGGGTGATCTGCCGGCCAAGCGGGCGCGGGAGTTTCAGGCCTGGGTGCAGATCAGCGTCGGATGCAACTGCCGGTGCGCGTATTGCATCGTGCCGTCGACCCGCGGGCGGGAGGTGAGCCGCATCCCCGGCGATCTGGTGGACGAGGTGCAGCGGCTCGCGGACGACGGCGTGCGCGAGGTGACCCTGCTGGGGCAAAACGTCAACGCTTATGGGCGCGACCTGCCGCGTGAAGAGCGGATCACGTTCGCGGAGTTCCTGCGGGAGATCGATGCGATCGACGGGATCGACCGGATTCGCTACACAAGCCCCCACCCCAAGGACATGCGCGAAGACGTGATCCGGGCCCATGCCGAGCTTCCATCGCTCTGTCAGCACATCCATTTGCCGCTCCAGTCGGGCTCGAGCCCGGTCCTCAAGCGGATGCGCCGCACCTACACGCGCGAGCGCTACCTCGACCGCGTGGCGATGATCCGCGAGCACTTGCCTGACTGCGCACTCACGACCGACATCATCGTCGGCTTCCCAGGCGAGACCGACGAGGACTTCGAGCAGACGCTCGAGCTCGCCGAGGAGGTGGGCTACGACGGCGCGTTCACATTCGCGTTCTCCCCGCGGCGCGGCACCGAGGCGGCGACGCTGCCAGACCAGGTACCGCATGAGGTCAAGCTCGCCCGGCTCGAGCGGCTGGTCGAGGTGATCCAGCGTCGCGCCGACGAGCGGGCACAGCGATTCGTCGGCCGGACGCTCGAGGTGCTGGTGGAGGGCCAGTCGCGCAACGACCCGACACGCCTGCGAGGCCGCACGACCCACAACAAGGTCGTCAACTTCGACGGCCTGGCTTCGCCAGGCGAGCTGGTAGAGGTCGAGATCACCGGTGCCACCAGCCAGACGCTGACGGGCCACGAGTCGATCCTCGCGCGCGCCGCGAGCTGACGGTCACGCGCCGGTTCTGACGGTCCATCCGGCCCGTTTGCGAACATCCGTTCGCATGCGGTGGAGCAGCCTCAGCCTCGACACCGAAGAACAGGTCCGACTGCCCGGCTACAGGGACGAAGCGGTGGTGCGTCATTTCGACGCACCCGACTCGATCCCGACCCGCTTCTACGAGGTCCGGGCCAGGTCGATCCTGAATCGCGTGCCCGCCGCCTCACGGATGCCGTTCCGATGGACGATCAATCCCCTCCGTGGATGCAGCCACGCCTGCAATTACTGCCTCAGCGGCGATACGAGGGTCCTGATGGCGGATGGTAGATACAAGCCGCTAAGTGATCTTGAGGTCGGCGAACACATCTACGGCACCAGCCGTGAAGGCGTTCACCGGAAGTTTGAGATAACGACCGTGCTCGACAAGTGGTCGAGCATCGAGCCGGCGTACAGCGTTGAGCTGGAAGATGGGACCGAATTGATCACGAGCGATCACCATCGCTTCCTAACTAAGCGGGGCTGGAAGTACGTGTCGGGCGCCGACAGCGGACCGTTCAAGCGGCCTCACCTCACGCCCGGTCTGAAGCTGCTCGGCGTCGGGCGCCCGGTGGAGCCGCCGAGCGATGACGGTGACTATCGGAAGGGCTACCTGTGCGGCTTGATCCGTGGCGACGGTTATCTCTATAGGTGGCTACGAACTCGGAGAGATGGGCGGACCTACACCGCGCATCTGTTCAACCTTGCACTAACCGATTCTGAGGCGTTAGAACGCGCTGAGTTCTTCCTGCGGGAGTTTGGCGTTGCCGTACACAGCGGGATCCATCGCAAGGCGGTAGGAAATCGCCGCGCGGTCTCAGCCGTCCGCTCGGGAGCGCGGGTCAGCTTTGAGCGAATCACCGATCTGATCACGTGGCCCTTGTCGCCGGGCCTGTCGTGGCAGAAGGGGTTTCTGGCAGGGCTATTCGATGCGGAGGGATCGTCGACCTCCAGTCGGGTCTTGTGCATCTCGAACGGAGATCCACGGATCTTGAGTTGGACGACAGCGAGCTTGGACGCGCTCGGCTTCAAGCACAGTCTCATCGATCAGCGCGAGACCACGAAGGACGGGGTCGCTCATGTGCGTGTGCTTGGCGGTTTGCCTGAGCACATGCGGTTCTTGCTCACTACCGACCCCGCGATAACACGAAAGCGCTCAATATCAGGTAGGCGGCTGTGGACGAGCAGCGACTTGCGATTAGCGTCCATACGCCCAATCGGCGTTGTGATGCGCATGTACGACATCACCACCGGCACAGGCGATTTCATCGCAAATGGCGTCGTCAGTCACAACTGTTTTGCTCGCCCCACCCACACGTATCTGGACTTCAACGCCGGCCGCGATTTTGAGCGCGAGATCGTCGTCAAGGTGAACGCGCCGGAGCTCGCGCGAGCAGAGCTCAACCGGCCGTCGTGGAAGAAGGAGCACGTCGCGCTAGGTACGAACACCGACCCCTATCAGTGGGTCGAGGGCCGCTACAAGCTGATGCCAGGGATCTGGGAGGCGATGCGAGACGCGGCCAATCCGTGCTCGATCCTGACAAAGTCGCCGCTGCTGCTCAGAGACCTAGACGTGATGAAGCAGATCAACGACGTCACGGACTTCGGCGCCGCTCTGTCCGTCCCGACGCTGGACGAGAAGGCGTGGCGCGCGACGGAGCCGCACACGCCGAACCCGAGGGCGCGCCTCGAGGCAGTCGCTGAGCTCATGCGGAACGGCATCCGCACCGGCGTGCTGATCGCGCCGCTCATGCCAGGAGTTAATGACGCGCCGGAGCAGGTTGAGCCGATCCTCGAGCTGGCCGCCGAGGCTGGCGCAGCGTACGTGACTGGCATCGCGCTGCATCTGCGGGGAGAGGTGCGTGACCTGTGGTTCGAATGGCTGCGGGAGCACCGACCCGACCTAATTCCGCGATACGAGGAGCTCTACCGCCGCGGCGCCTATATGCCGGTGCCGGAGCGGGAGCGGCTCTCCAGTCTCGTCAGAGGTCCAGATCAAGCGCCGGATGAGCGCACGCGAGGACGGGTAGTTCAACGTACGCGAGAAACGCCCAAGGAGCGAACCGATCGGGGTGCGCCGGTGAAACCGAACGAGCAGCAACGTTTATTCTGAGGACGAAGGGAGGAGCGATCAGCGACGGTCGGCAGCCACAGAGGCCACGCCAGTCGATGCAAAACCCCTTCAAAAGAGACACCGAGAACGGCGAGGCGGCCGAGCGCAACCTGCGGTTCGAGCGTATGTTCGAGACCCGCAGCGAGGCCTGGGAGCGGGCCGGGCTGACGCTTCAGGCCACCCAGAGGGCGATTCGCGGCGCCCAGCGGCGAACGCTCGTTCTGTTGGTGCTGCTGATCGGGGTACTCCTGCTGTGGTCGAACCGCAATGCGTGGTTTGGCACATGCCCCGCGGGCGTTCACATCTGCCAGAAGAAGATGCTCTCCTCGGGGACGAACACCTGGGTAGAGATACTGACGGCGATCGCCTTGGTGGTGCTGGGGTGGACGTTCGCGCGCGACCTCGGACGGGCCGCGGCGCCGACGTTCTTCAAGCGCATGGATCCGTCGACCGCCGGCACGGTCGGGTTCCTGATCCGATTGGTCGCGACTGCGATCACGCTCATCGTCACTGCCCGTGTGGTCGGCTTCCATCCCTCCACAATCGTCGCCGGCGGCGCGTTCACGGCCGTCATCTTCGGTCTCGCCGCGCAGCAGACGCTGGGCAACGTGATCGCTGGAATGGTGCTCCTGAGCGCGCGGCCGTTCCGCGTCGGCGAGCGGATCCGCCTGCAAGCGGGTGCCGTGGGCGGCTTCACCGAAGGGGTAGTCAGCTCGCTCGGTCTGCTCTACACGACGCTCGCCCGGGGCGATGACCGGATCATGATCCCCAACAACGTCGTGCTCGCCGCGGCTGTCGTCCCGCTACGAGAACCGGAACCAGTCGACGTGAAGGTGCGGCTGAATACCGGGATTCGCCCAGGACAAGTGCAGGCGCTATTAGATGAAGCGATCAGCACGCCGACGCGTTCCGAGCCGCGCGTACTGCTTGAAGAGATCGACGGGGACGACGTCGTGGTGCGGGTCCAGGCCACTCCCGAGCGAGCCACCGATGGCGCTCGGCTGGCGGACGAGATCATCAACACGCTGGCATCGGTAACGGGCGAGCACGCACTCGCGACAGAACGGTCAGGCGACTCATAGCCCACGGCGTGCGATCATTCCCTCATGCGTGAAGATGAGGAAGGGCCCGAGGACTTCGGCGAAGACCACGAAAACTTCGAGGACACGGTGCGCTCGATCGCGCACGAGATACGGGAATCGGTCGAGCGGATGGCGGGCGAGGTCGACGTGGACGATCTGGCTGGCTACGTCGGTGTAGACCCCGACCGGGCGAGGGATTGGATGGAAACTGCGGCAAGCTGGCTCGGAGCGCAGCTCGAGCACCTAGGCGACGACTTCGCCTCCCGGACAGCCGGGTCGGCTGCCGAGAGCGGGACACCTGATTGGACCTCGGAGCGTCGCCACTCGGCGTCCGACTCGCCCGGTACGGAAGACCCCCTGCGCGGCGCGGCCCCGCACCCCCTGGACATCCCCACGGCCGAGCAAGGCAGGGCGCTGGCGGCGCTGGAGTCCGGTCGGTGGTTCGTCGAGCCGGCCAGCAACCGGCTCGAGTCCCGCGGCGAGGGCCCGGCCCCCAGTGACACCCTGGGCCTCGTTCGGGAGCTACGCGCCAGGGACTGGATCGCGGCGGAAGGCGAATTGACGCTGGCCGGCCGTCACGCCCTGACTCGCTGGCTTCAGGTCTCGACCTCGACCTAGTGTCCCGAGTCAGAAATTGGATGCCATTCGAGTCGCCCCTGGCGGCGTCTGGCTTCGTCCTCGTCGGCTCGCGCAGCGCCGCTGCGCGTCGCCTCCTGCGTCCTCGCCAGCCATCCGACAGTGACGCCTCTCGGTGGCGCCGAATTTCTGACTCGCGACACTAGTCGATCACCGAACCGGCGGCGGTGCTCCTTCGGCGCTTTCGAGCAGCCCGGGATCCCACTCGCACACGGTGCAGGCGTGCCGGAAGGCCGAATGCGCGAACTCGAGCGCGGTCCCATGGGGGTCAGGGCTCGAGCGAACGTCGTCCCAGTCGAGGATGTACTCGCCCAGCTCCGCGTGCCACCGCGCCTGCGGCGGGGACAGCGTTGCATTGGCGAAACCGTCTGGCGCCGGGTGGGCATAGGAGTAGAAGGCGGCCCCGCCATAGCGCTGGTCGCCGGGCCACCAGCCGACCGCGACCTCTTGGGCGTCCATGGCGTTGCGCATGATGAAGTCGTCTGAGGGCGGTTCGGCCGGCACCCCTGAGAACAGGCTGACGGCCAGATCAAACGATCCCCACCAGGCATTGACAGGCGTTGAGCGGCCGCGGTAGGGCGCGCGGAAGGCGGCTAGCACGAGCGAAGCCTGAGTCGCGGCCGAGAAGTACGAGCGCACCGCGTCCGGGTCATAGCGCCGATGCTGGTCATCCTCGTCGAGCGGCACCGTCCACGGCACCTCCTGGGGCGTCGGGTTGATCTCGAAGTCGCCGCCGACGGTCCGAGCCGCTTCGAGCACCGCGCGCGTTACCTCGCCGACTGGCCTGTCGGGAGTCAGGGCGATTCTCGACGCCGGGCCGTCGCTGTGCTCGACCACGGCCTCGTGCCCATGGAGATCGAGCGCGAACACCAGCGCCCCAGATCCGTCCGGCGCCGGCATCGGGTCCGTCTCCCAGCCCCGCGCCGTCAGTCGTAGCGCCGCATGCTGGAGCTCAGGCTCGGGCGGGGCCAACGCGACCGCCAGCTTGCCGAGCACCTGGGTGTGCGCGTGGAGCGTGTCACAGGTCTCGTTCCAGGATTCGTACGAGACAGGCGGCCACTCGGACGGCATCGCCGCGGACGCTACCAACCGCCACAGGGCAGCGGCCACACCCAAACGCGCCTACGCCCGCTTGTCGCGCTGGCCCTCCGCCACCTCGTCTGCGATTCTGCTGCTTCCCATCAACCGACTGGCCGCGGAAGCCAGCTGAGGTGCCGCACCGGCGAATGTCGCTCCGAAGCGGACGAGCGCCGGCGCGACGTCCAGCTCGGCGCGGTTGCGCTCGATGGCCTTGATCACCGCGGCCGCGACCTGCTCCGGCGTGCGGGTGCTGACTCCAGGAGGCAGCTTGATTTGACCCTCCGCGAGGCCCCGCTGGGCGTCGGCGAACATCCCCGCCTCGCTGATGAAGCCCGGAAGCACGGTGGAGACTCCGACGTGATGGGGCCTCAGATCCTCGCGCAGCCCGAGCGCAAAGCCCCGCAGGCCAAACTTCGTGGCCGAGTAGATCGAGGACGCCGGGTTGGCGGCCTTACCGGAAAGCGACGAGACGAACACCATGTGGCCCCGGCCCCGCTCGATCATCCCCGGCGCGAGCGCGCGGGCGAGCGCCACCGGGGCGCGGAGGTTTACCTCCAGCATCCGGTCGATCTCCTCCTGGTTCAGCTCGGTGACCAATCCGCTGGCGGGGAGCGCCGCGTTGGCGACGAACACGTCCAGCTCGGCCGCCACCGCATCGCGACTGAGCTTCTCGACGTCCCCGCGGCTTGCCAGATCGCAGGCCAGCGGGCGTCCGCGAACTTCGGCAGCGAGCGGCTCCAGCACTTCCGTCCGCCGGCCCGTGAGGATCAAGCTGGCGCCGTGGGAGGCGAACGCGCGCGCGATCGCCTGGCCGATCCCTCCGGTCGCGCCGGTCAGCAGCACATTGCCGCGGACGAGGTTCACGGCGCGCCAGTGTATTGGCGCTCGGCGGGACGTGGACGCCGGTCAGCGGGGAAACACGCCGAGGGTGGCCGTGAATCCGTGAAGGAAGCTCCGCCCGCCGACCGGTCCGATCTCGCCAGCGGCAAAGAACCCCGCCGCCGGTGCCTCTTCAAGCTCCTCGGCAACGGTTCTCGCGTCGTGATCGCAGGGGCCGAACATCTCGGCGCCGCGCCCGTTACAGGAGAACACGAGGGCGCCCGCGGGCCCGCTGTCCGCGACCGCTTCCATGCACAGGCGTAGCTGGCGCTGGAGGTCCTCGTGCGCGGACCTTGCATCGCGAGCGTGGAGGCGGATCACCTGTCCCTCGTGTACCTCGGCGGCGACCGCCAGCCGGCCGGAGTCGGGGTCGGCGCCCGCGATCCCCCGGACCAGAAAGTCGCCCTGTTGGTACTCGGCCTTGCCGGGGTCGACGACGATTCCGATCAGCAGGCCGCCCCCCACCAACGCCCGCTCGCGCTCGGACAGCTGGCCGACGACGCGCTGCAACGTCTCGAGCGCCGGACGACCGGCCAGCTCCTCGATCACGTTGCCCTCCGCTGCGGTGATCGTCAGCTCCGGCCCGACCGGGGCTGCGCCCTGCGAGACGCACGGCAGGAGCTCGACGTCCCCCAGCGACACGCCCACCACCCCGTCAGGGCGTACCTCGTCTCCGAATAGCAACGCCGCGGTGCCGTCGCTCGTGCGCGCGCTCGCGAGCCCGCCCAGGATCGGCAACCCCGGCGCCTGGAGCGCAAGCTCGCTCAGCAGCGTGTCGGTGGGGAACGAGTAGGGATCGGCGATCATTATCAACCCCCGTGATCCCTCGATGTCCGGCAGGCCCGTGATCCTCGGGGGATCTTCATCGGACTCGAATCGCAGGTGAAACGGAGTCACCTGGCCGCCGCCGAATGAAGCGGCCCAGACGGCGACCGCCGTCCCCGACTCGAGCTCTCTGCGCTCGCCCAGCACCCCGCCGGCCCCGCTGCCCACCAGCACCGCCGGCGAAGAGGCTTCGTGAACTCCCTCGAGCGTGGCCTCCGGAGCCGCGAGATGGGCGCCCGTGACGAACGTCAGCACGAGCTCTGGCGCCGTTCCATCCAGCCCTGTGACGGCCTGCGTCGCGGCGTCGGCGCCGGCATCGCGAGGGTCGGGAAGGGTAGAGAGCCCGGTGGCGATCTGGACGGCCATCAGTTCACGATACTGCGGGCCATGCCCGCCGAGGTCATCGCCCTGTTCGGGCCCACGGGCGTCGGCAAGACCGCTATCGCGATCGCGCTGGCCGACCTCCTGCGCGAGCTGGGAGAGCGACCGGTGGCGGTGTCGGCGGACGCCTTGCAGGTGTACGCGGGCCTCGAGATTCTCACCGGCGCGGCTACAGCGGCGGAGCGGACGCGGCTTGGGCATCGGTTGCTGTCCTTCGTGCCGGCCGACGCGAGCTTCAGTGCCGGGCAGTATGCGGAGCTGGCTCATGCCGAGATCGACGGGCTGCTCTGGAACGGACAGCGCCCAATCGTGTTGGGTGGAACCGGGCTATACCTGCGGGCCGCGCTGACGGAGTTGAGCTTGCGACCCGCGCCGCCCGAGGGGGTGCGCGAGCGCTGGCTGAGCGAGCTCGATCGCAGGGGCCCGGTGGCGCTTCACGCAACGCTCGCGCAGCGGGCTCCCTGGGCGGCGGAGACCATCGACCCCACCGATCGCCAGCGGGTCGTTCGGGCCCTCGAGCTGCTCGACGCCGGGGAGCTCGAGCCGCCTGGCGTCGAGTCAGAGCTCTGGAGCGAAGAGGTTCGCCGGTCGACGCTCCTGATCGGGCTTGTGATGGAGCGCGATCAGCTCTATGCCCGGATCGGTGAGCGCATCGACCAGATGATCGCCGAGGGCGCCGCCGATGAGGTGCGCCGCGCCAACGCGGCCGGCGCCTCGGTCACGGCCCGCAAGGCGCTGGGATTCGACGAGCTGCTGGTGGGAGATGTCGAGGGCATGAAGCGACGGACTCGCAACTACGCTCGTCGCCAGCTGACCTGGATGCGCAAGCTGTCGGGCGTGAACGTGATCGATGTGAGCGGGCGCGCGCCGGAGAAGGTGGCCGCGGAGATCGTTGCGCTGTGGCGAGGCTGAGCCCCGCATAGACTGCGCCGCCGTGGACTTCGAGAAGTGGCAGGCGCTCGGCAACGACTACCTGATTGTGGAGAAGCAGGCGCTGCCGTTTGAGCTGACGGCAGCCCGCATCCAGGCCATCTGCGCGGCACACACGGGCGTCGGTGCCGACGGCGTGCTGCTGCTGTCAGATGCTGAGCGGCCGCGCATGCAGGTGTTCAACCCGGACGGCTCTGAGGCGGAGATATCCGGCAACGGCGCACGGCAGGCGATCCTGTACCTGTACCGGCACGGCTACACCGGGCCAATCCAGACCGTTGCGGGCGAGCTTCGCCCCACCGTTACCTCGCCGACCACCTGCACAGTAGACATGGGACGCGCCCGCCTTCAGAGCGACGATTACCCCGGCGGACCGTCGGATGGCGTGGGCGAACTTCGCGCGGGCGGGCGCACCTGGCGGTTTCAACACGTCCAGGTAGGCAACCCGCAGTGCGCGATCCCGACGGCCGGCGAGGAGGAGCTGGAAAATCTCGACCTTGAGGAGATCGGGCCCCAGATCGAGCGACACGAGCTGTTCCCAAATCGCACGAATGTCTCGTGGTTTATTGCTCTGGCGCCCAGGCGGATCCGAGCGCGGATCTTTGAGCGGGGGGTGGGGGAGACCTCCGCTAGCGGAACGGGCGCAGCGGGGGCGGCGGTGGCTCACGTGCGGCAGGGCGGGAGCTCCCCGGTGACCGTACTGCTCGACGGGGGCGAGCTCGAAGTCGACGTGGGGAAGGATCTTGCCTTGAGCCTCAGCGGTTGGGCGGTACCGGTGTTTCGCGGAACGGTCGCCGAGGAGCTCGTGGAGGAGCTGCGTGCGGTCGAGTAGACGCCTCGAGCGGATCCCGCCGTACCTGTTCGCCGAGCTCGAGCGCAAGATCGCGGCGAAGCAAGCCGCGGGAGTGGACGTGATCAGCCTCGGCATCGGCGATCCGGACATGCCTACCTACGAGCCGATCGTGGTTGCGGCGCAGCGCGCGGTCGCGGACCCCAGCACCCATCGCTATCCGACCAACCGAGGCCGGCCGGAGTTCCGCGAGGCCGTCGCCGCCTTTTATGGTCGCCGCTTTGGGGTGGAGCTCGATCCCGAGAGCGAGGTGATGCCCGCGATCGGGGCCAAAGAGTGCATCTTCAACCTCAACCTCGCCTTTCTGGACGCGGACGACGTGGCGCTTGCGGCCGACCCCGGGTATCCGGTGTACACCGGCGGGCCACTGATGGCCGGGGGAGAGCCGGTGCTGATGCCGCTGATCCCGGCGCTCGGATTCACTCCCGATCTGGACGCGATCGCCGCCGAGACCCTAGAGCGCGCCCGCCTGATGTTCCTCAACTACCCGAACAACCCCACGGGTGCGGTCGTTCCCGAAGGCCTGTTCGAGCGGGTGGTCGAGCTCGCTAGCGCCAACGAGGTCCTCATCGTTCACGACAACGCCTACAGCGAGACCACATACGACGGCTACGTCGCCCCGTCGTTCCTTCAGACGCCCGGGGCCAAGGAGGTCGGAGTCGAGGTCTTCTCCCTGTCGAAGGGCTACAACATGACCGGCTGGCGGTGCGCCGCGATCGTCGGCAATGCGGAGGCGATCGCGCACTACTGGCGACTGAAGTCGAACATCGACTCGGGGCTGTTCGAGGCCGTGCAGCTGGCGGGCGCCGAGGCGCTGGGGCCCGAGCTCGACCCTCTTGTGCGGGAGATGAACGCCGTCTACCAGCGGCGCCGCGATCTCGTGTGCGACGCGCTCAGAGAGGCCGGCGTCAACGTCACGCGCCCCAAGGGGACCATCTACGTGTGGGCGCCGGTGCCGCCGGGGTTTGACTCGTCGGTGGCGTACTGCGAGTACGTGCTCGAGCGGGCCGCGGTCGTAATTTCCCCCGGCAGCGCTTACGGGCCGAGCGGCGAGGGGTTCTTCCGCATTTCGCTGACCACTCCAGATGACCGCCTGCTCGAGGCCGTCCAGCGGCTGCGAGCGCTATAGAGACAGCGTGCAACCACAAACCGCGCGGCTATCCTGACCCTGGATGCAGCGCGGCCGCCACGGACGCAAACGCCAATCATCCCCCGATGGGAACCACTCGCGTGGGCGTGCTCGCCAGCGCGCATATCTGGTCGCGGCCGGTGCCGACGGCAGCGACGACCAGCTGGCCGAGCTTCGGGAGCTGTTGCATACCGCCGGGGTGGACGACGTGGGCGCCGTCGTCCAGCGCCGGGACCATCCGCACCCGAATAGCTATCTAGGCCCCGGGAAGATCGACGAGCTCAAGCGCGAGATCGCCCGCGCCGATGCCAACCTTGTCGCCTGCGATGACGAGCTGTCCCCCCGCCAGGAGCGCAACCTGGAAGGGGAGCTGGGGATGCCAGTGATCGACCGCACCGCGATCATCCTCGACATCTTCGCCTCGCACGCCCACACCGCGGAGGGAAAGCTCCAGGTCGAGCTGGCGCAGCTCGAATACAACCTCGCTCGGATGCGGGGCCTGTGGTCGCATCTCGAGCGGCTGGGCGGCGGAATCGGCACGCGCGGACCGGGGGAGACCCAGATCGAGACCGACCGGCGGCTGGCGCGCGACAGGATCGCGGGGCTCAAGCGCAGGCTGGCCCAGGTGCGCTCAAGCCGGGCGGTGATGCGCGCTGAGCGTCAGCGGGCACAGCTTCCATCGGTGGCCTTGGCCGGTTACACGAACGCCGGTAAGTCGACGCTACTGAACGCGCTCACCGGCGCTTCCGTCGGCGTCGGCGATCGTCTATTCCACACGCTGGATCCAACCACGCGCCTGCTTCGGGCCGATGGACGCGACTACCTGCTCACGGACACCGTCGGATTCATCCGCAAGCTGCCGCACCAGCTGGTGGACGCTTTCGGCGCCACGCTTGAGGAGACCCGCCTGGCCGCTCTGATCCTGCACGTCGCCGATGCCTCGGTCCCGGAGGACGAGCTGGCCATGATGATTCGGGCGGTCGAGGACGTGCTGGACGAGATCGGGGCAGTGGAGGCACCGCGGGTGCTGGTGCTGTGCAAGGCTGACCTAATCGACGACGAGCGACGCACAGAGCTCTCATACCGGCATCCCGACGCAGTCCTGGTGTCGGGCCTTAGTGGCGAGGGAATCGGCGCGCTGACCGAGCGAATCGAGGACGAGTTCGCGCGTACCCTTGTGGACACAGAGCTGTTGCTGCCATACGGCGAGGGGGCCAGACTGGCCGAGCTGCACGAGCTGGCAGGCGACCTGGAACGCGAGGACACGGGCGAGGGCGTGCGGATCCGGGCCCGGCTGCCGGCATCGGTCGCCGCCCGCTACGAGCGGTTCGCCCTCAGCGGCGATCGCGCGTGAACCTGCACGTCCGTCGACTGGATGAGCGCGCTGTGCTGCCCACCCGCGCCCATCCCGGGGACGCCGGTCTCGATCTGCACGCGCTCGATGGGACGACGCTCGAGCCCGGCGCGCGGGCCGCGATCCCCACGGGCATCGCTGTCGAGATCCCCGAGGGGCACGCGGGGCTGGTGCTGCCGCGCTCGGGGCTGGCGCTCCGTCACGGCATCGCGCTCGTCAACGCCCCCGGGCTGATCGACTCCGGCTATCGGGGGGAGCTGCGCGTGCTCCTGCTCAACACCGATCGCCGGGTGCCGTTCCCGATCGCCGCCGGGGACAGGATCGCGCAGCTGGTGGTGGTCAGGCCAGAGATGCTGTCGGTGGTCGAGGCTCAAGCGCTGTCGGTCTCGGCCCGGGGCGGAGGCGGCTTCGGCTCTAGCGGGTCTTAGGGGCCGCCGACCGCTGAGCGCAGTCAGCCCGACTGGCTCGACGGCACCAGGTTGTGGGCCTCGAGGAACTGCTTTGCGACCTTCGTCGGGTCCTGGTGGTTCAGTGCCACGGCCGCATTCAGCTGGCGAATAGCCGACGTCGTGAGCAGGGCGCTGACCTTGTCGATGGTGGCCGCGAACGCGGGGCCTTCCTGGTCCAGCACCTTCTGCGTGACCACCGGGACCACGTTCCCCCAGCCGAACACGTGGGCCGGGTCACGGAGCAGGGCATAGCTGTAGCTCGTGAGCTGCCCGTCGGTGGTATTCACGTCGGCGGCCTGGATCGTCCCCTGGTCGAGGGCTGTGTACTGCTCGCCGACGGGAAGGGGCTTGAATGCCGCGGGGGCGAACCCGTACGCCTGTTCCACCCCGGCCAAGCCGGTCGAGCTGCTTTCGAACTGAGGCGGACCACCGACCGTCAATTTGGCTGCGAGCTTGCGTAGATCGCCGATCGCGCTCAAGCCGTGCTGGACGGCGTAGGTGAGCGTGACCCCGATTCCCGAGGTATCAGAGAACGGCGTCGGGTTGAGCAATTGAAAGCCGTGGGCAATCGCGTAGCGCTGCCCGGCCTGATACGCCGCGGTCGCGGTAGTGAACGATCTTCTGTACCCGGCGACGTTTCGATCCCACACCCCGATGGACTCCGGGTAGAACGAGATGCTCCCGGTGTGCAGGGCGCTGATCGTGACGTCGATGGGCCCGATGTTGCGGTTCAGCGAGACGGAGAACCCTTGGGCCGCTAGCGCCTGCTCGTAGAGGGCCCCGAGCACGAACTGCTCAGGAAACGTGTTCTTGTCCCCGACGGCAACCGGCGGGCGGCCCGTTCCGGGGAGCTCGGCGGTCGTCGTCGTGCCGGGAGCGGTGCCAGTCGTGGTTGCGTGGTGCGTGCCTGAGCCGCACGCGGCCAGGCCGGCCGCTGCTAGCGCTACCGCAGAGAGCGACATGAACCTGCTGGCTCGTCGGGAGCGCATCGGTCGGCGGGTCATCGTAGTTGCCGCGGCTCGAATACGCCGGCACCCACAGCGGCCGCCACTACACGCCAGCCGCTCGACGGGCCTCCGCGTGCGCGCGCTGCTCGAGCTCGTCATCGAGGGGCGGCAGCGGCTGCTCCAGGCCCAGGGCCGTCTGAATCAGCCAGTCGGCAAACCACACGTTCTTTGGCAGGAGCGGCCCGTGCAGGTAGGTGCCGACGACCCCCCGATCGCGAACGCCTTCATAGCCGTCGTGGTCGTTGTTGCCATGGCCACGAAGCACGCGGCCGAGGGGCCGAGCCGAAGGCCCCAGGTGGGTGCGCCCACCGTGATTCTCAAATCCAGCCAGCACGGCCGAGGGCTGGCCCTGCTCGAGGGTGACCTCGATCGCCACGTTCCCGATCAGCCGCCCGGCTGCCTCTCCACCGCCGTTGTCAGCCCTCACGGTCCAGAGGTCGACGAGCCCCGCGCCCGGGAGCGTCTCCTCCCCCAGTTGGTATGAGTGGCCCAGCAGCTGGTAGCCGCCGCATACGGCGAGGATCACGCCGCTCCGAGCGGCCACAGCGTGAAGGGCATCGCGCTTGCGCTCTGCCAGGTCGTACGCACACAGGCGCTGGTCGCGATCTTGCCCCCCGCCCATATAGAAGAGATCGGCGCCGTCGGGGTCGAGCCCGTCTCCCAGGGTGCTCGAGCTCAACTGAAACCCGATGCCCCGCCAGCGGCACCGTCGCTCAAGTAGAAGCAGGTTGCCGCGGTCGGCATAGATGTTCATCAGCTCCGGATACAGAGCGCAGACCCGCAGCTCACGCCCGGATGGGAGGGTGGCTCCGCCTTCAGACACGGAGGATCACCACCTCGCTGCCCGAGTAGTCCTCGGTGGCCGGGATCGTGACCCTGCCCGTGGGCTGGAGCCCGGCTTCGGCGGCTTCGCGCTCGATCTCCGCAGGAAGCACGCGGTCGAGCTTGATGGTGTTCGCCTCCACGGTCCTGCGCCCGTCGGGCGCGACCGTCTCCCGCCGCCGCTCGAGTACGAATCCGTCACCGTCGGCGCGGATCGCCGTGGGGTGGCTGGCGTAGACCACGCCGTCGCGCTCGCACATGTCCGGCACCAGCTCGGGGCCACCGTCCGAAAGCTCATAGGCCTCGAGCCGGCTGGCGATCGCCGCCGCCAGTACCCCGCCTCCGCGCAGGTGCCGGCGGGCGCGCTCCAGGAAGGCCACTCGCCCCTCCTGGCCACCTAACAGCTGGATCGTCTGCATGGGCACGAGACAGAGCGCGAACCGCTCCTCGAGCTCGAACGTCCGGGCGTCTGCGAGCACGGTTGAGATCGCGAGCCCGTCAGCGCGGCCAGAGAGCTCCGCGAGCAGCGCCGCATCGTTGTCTAGCGCGATCACCCGATGACCGCGACGGGCAAGGTCGACCGCCACCCGGCCGGTTCCGGCGCCGATCTCGAGAACCGGATCACCGTGCTCGGCGGCAAGCGTCCGCCAAAGCGGCAGATCGGCGGCATAGTTTCCGCACTCCAGGTCGTGCCAGATTGTCGTCACGACGCCTGCCTCGACTCCGCGCTGCCGGCCCAAAAGCTGCCGACGTGGCCGCGCGACGCAAGCTGCTCGCGAAGCTCGAGCAGGGCGGTGTAGGTCGGAAGGGCGTATACGCGTCCGTCGGCCGCGCTCTGAAGCGCCTCGTCGATCGCGTCCGAGAGGCGGGGCACGACGTGGAGCCGGTCGGCCGGGACTCCGGCGTACTTGAGGCGCACGGCCAACTCCGCCGCGCGTGTCCCGGCGCACGTCACCCGCCGGACTCGGGAGGCCAGAACCTCGAAGTCCGCGTCCCAGATCCAGGAGACGTCCCGGCCGTCGGCCACTCGGTCGTTGAGAACGCCGAGCACATCGAGCTGGCCGCTCTCGAGCACCAGCGTGCGCACGATCTCGTTTGCTCCGGCCGGGTTCTTGATCAACAGGATCGCCAGCTCGTGGTCGCCGATCTTGACGATCTCTGCACGCCCGAAGGCGGCCCGTACGTCTTCGAGCCCGGCGACCACGCTCTCGAGCTCCACGCCCAGCGCCAGGCAGAGGGATGCCGCCCCGAGGGCGTTATAGACGTTGTAGAGCCCGGGGAGCGGCAGCACGACCGACGCAGAGCCGGACGCCGTCCGCAGCCGAAAGCTGGCTGAGCGGGTGCCTTGGAGACGAACCTCCTCGGCGGCTACGGAGGGCTGCGGTCGCTCCTGGCCGCAGGACGGACATCGGTAGCGGCCAAGATGGCCCAGGTAGATGGCGTCGTACCCGTAGGCGGCGCCACAGCGACGGCAGTGCTTGGAGTCCGCGGCGTGCTGCATCTCCGGCATGGCCATCGCCGGGTCTTCGACGCCGAAGTAGGTGACGCCGGCGCGTTCTCGCCCGAGATCGGCCACGAGCGGGTCATCGGCGTTCAGGATCAGAGCGGCGCGTTCGGGCAGCGTCGCGACGACTGCCGCCCAGCGGTCGGCGATCGCCTCGAGCTCGCCGTAGCGGTCGAGCTGGTCGCGGAACAGGTTCCCCAGCAGGACGGCCCGCGGTCGAAGCTCGGGCGTGACCCGGTCGAGCCAGAACTCGTCGAGTTCGAACAGGCCGATTTGGCCGTTGATGCCACCGCCGGCGCGAGCGGCGTGCAGGAGGCTCGAGGCGACGCCGCCTGCCATGTTGGCACCGGCCCGGTTGTGGACGAGCCTCAATCCTGCGTGTCGCAGCACCGACGCAGTCATTGCCGCCGTCGTCGTCTTGCCGTTGGTGGCCGATATCATCGCGCAGCCTTCCGGCATGCGGGCGGCGAGCTCGCTGATCGCGTGCGGCTCGAGCCGCATCAACACCTTCCCGGGAAGGCTGGTGCCACCGCCGCGGCCGGTGATGCGCGCCAGCTCTCCCACAGCACGTGCGGCGAGGATCTTGGGGCCTAGGAAGTTCATCGGGGCACGATCACCTTGACCGCGCCCGGGAGAGCTCTGACCTTGACCGGCAGGGACGCGATCGGGTCGCCGTCCGCGTACAGGGTGAACGGCCGCTCGGCGCTGATTTCGATCTCCTTCGCCCGGAATACCTCGACGTTCGGCTGGAGCACGTGCCGGCCCTTGAAAACTGTCGGCAACAGGCGCAGGAACCGGAGCTTGGGGACGTGGCCCACGATCACCACGTCGAGCAACCCGTCGTCGAGCGCTGCAGCCGGGGCCAGCCACATGCCGCCGCCATAGGCCTTGGAGTTTGCCGCCGCGACCGTGTAACCGACGGCCCGGCGGGGCTCGCCGCCGTCGCACCGGAGCGAGAATGTCGTCGGCTGCCAGGAGGCCAGCGCGCGCAGCGCCCCGTAGGCGTACACCAGGTTGCCGCGGATGAGGCGGGCTTCGTTGGCGATTCGGTTGGCGTCTGAGTCAAACCCGCAGCTGGCGATCCCGATGAAGGTCCTGCCGCCGGCTTCCCCGAGGTCGAGCGCCCGCACGGCGCCGCCGGCGAGGATGTCGCAGGCCGCGCGAGGCTCGAGCGGGATGCCGAGTGTGCGGGCAAAGTCGTTCCCGCGCCCGCCTGGCAGCACCCCCAGCACGCCGTCACGGTCGTTCAGCTCCCCGGCCACCGCCCCGATCAGCCCGTCGCCTCCGAAGGCCACAGCCGTATCGCCGCCGGCGGCGGCGGCACGGGCCAGCTCGCGTGCGTGCTCGAGGCTGCGGGTGCGCTCGACGCGGTAGTCGAGTTGCCGCTCGCGCAGCGCGGCCTCCACGCCGGGCAGGGTGCGGCCCGCCCGTCCGCCTCCGGCGGATGGATTGACGATCAGCGCCAGGCTCATCCCACCACCAGCTGGTACAGGTGCTCGGCGATTGCCACCGGCTCAGGGTTGCGCGCAGCCTCGGCTTCCTCCCTGCTGCTCACGCCGGTCAGGACGATCGCCGCGTCAAGTCCCGCCGCGGCGGCGCCCGAGAGGTCGGAGTCGATCCTGTCGCCGATGACCAGCGCCCGGCCCGGGCCCACACGGTCGAGCGCCGTGCGGAACATCTGGGGGTCAGGCTTGCCCACGATCCGAGCCTCGCTGTCGGTGGCGTACTCCAGAGCGGCGACGATGGCTCCGGTTCCCGGCCACAGCCCGTCCTCGGCCGGAAACGTCCGATCCCGGCCGGCGGCGATCATCTCCGCTCCGGCCAACACGGCCTGGGTCGCGGCCCGCAGCTCGGAAAAGTGGAAGTCATCGTGCCCGGCGATCACCACCAGTCGGGCCTCCGAGGCGCGATCGGTGCCGTTGACGATCCGCATCCCGGCGTCGGCGACGTGACGGAAGATGGCAGGGGCGCCGATGACATACACGGATGCCCCCTTGGCCCGCTCGGCCAGCAGGTGCTGAATGGCGGCCCCGACCGTGACTACCTCTTCGAGCGAGGCCCGCAGCCCCAGCGACCACAGCTTGCGCACGTAGTCCTCGGGCGAGCGGCGGGGATCGTTCGTGAGAAACGCCAGCGACTTGCCGCCGGCGCGCAACTCGGCGATCGCTTCTGGGGCATCAGGCGTGCACTCCTCGCCGATCCACACGCACCCGTCGAGGTCGAGCAGGACGTGGTCGTATGTGGAGAGGAGAGGGGAGAGGCCCATCTAGAAAAGGGTCGGCTGACCGGCGGAAGCCGCCGAGGAGCCGCTCTCCGTCGCTGGCGCCAGGCACTCCGGGCCGTCGTATCGGGCGTCGTTGACGGCCGGTCCAACTGGGCGCACCGCTGTGTCCGAGTCCCTGAGGCCCGCCAGGAGCTCATACAGCCGCTTCGGAGGGGTGGAGGGATCGAGCCACGGCGCTTCGTCCTGGCCGGCGAGGATCACCGGCATGCGGTCGTGAAGCGGCGCCACCGCGGCATTGGGAGCCGTCGTCAGGATCGTGCAGGAGCGCAGCTTGTTCCCCTCCTCGCCGTACCACGCTGACCACAGGCCGGCGAAGGCGAACGGCTCGCGATCGCGGCGTGTTATGTGAAACGCCTGCTTGGGACCCGCTTGTCGATGGCTCCATTCGTAGAAACCGTCAGCCACGATCAGGCAGCGAAGGCGCTCGAAGGCACGGCGGAACGCCGGCCGCTCGGCGACCGTCTCGACCCGGGCGTTGATCATCTTCAGCCCCGTATCCGGGCGCTCGGCCCAGCTGGGCACCAGTCCCCAGCGGAGCAGCTCGCCACGTGGGGCGCCTTCCTTGTCCGTGGTGACCGCGAGCACCTCGTCGCCGGGGGCGACGTTGTAGCGAGGCCTGATCTCGACCGACTCCCCGACCGGAAACCGGGCGCGAAGATCAGCGGGGCTCGGCGTCGCGAGCGTGTACCGGCCGCACACGTCCGCTTAGCGCGAACGCGCGGCGATCTGCTCGGCGCGCTCTGCCTTCATCCGTTTTTGGCGGCGGCGGCCGAGATATGCCAGCACCCCGAACACGATCAGGATCAGAACGATGTCGTAGAAGAACTTGACCCCCGTCGAGAGCCCGCCGGCCGCGGCTGCGATCCCGGTGATGATCCCGAAACCGATCCCGAACACGGCCGCCACCAGCAGGATCAGCAGCAAGATCCCTCGCACCCGAGCGAGCACACCGGCGCTGGACGGCGGCGCGACCAGCCCCATCAGCCACAGCCCCCGGAGCTGCCTGGTGGTAGGAGATTCGACCCCCAGGCGCTCGGTGGCCTTCTTGAGGTCCTCGGGGCGGCGCTCGGCCAGCGCCAGCGACGCGTCGGCCATCCGCCGCAGCTGGAGCCGCTCCTGGGGTCTGGCGGCAGCCAGCGCGCGCTGGAAGTGCGCTCGGGCCTTCTTGGCGTCATAACGCTCCGCCGCGCGAGCGCCCAGGATCGCCTGAGCCGCGGCCTTATAACGGTTCTCGGCCTCGAGCTCCTCGTCCGAGCGGCCTTCGAGCTCGTGGATCGCGTTGAGCGTTCCGCGCTGCTCGATCCGCATCATGCGCTGCTGCTTGGGCATCGCTGGATGAGTGTATCCGCCGGGTCAGGGGCGCCGGCGAAGGGCCGGCCGGCCGTGGCTCGGAATTGCGGCCTTCGGAGACGCAAAACGTCGATCGGCGGACACGGCCCGCCGTCTCTTCGACGTTATGCGCGCCCACTATGCGAAATTTCCCGCTCCCGGCTCAAGTGTCCGGGTTTGGGGGAAACCGCAGCTCCAGCGCCAAGCCTGCCCGGACGAATATCCCGCCCGCGATCGACATACAGGTCGACATAAGCCCCATTATCGAGCGTTGCTAGGAGAGCACCTCCATCCGGCAGGTCGGCCCCTTTGCGGTGCCCAGCCGCGCATCGACAGTGAGCAGCGTCGCGTCCAGCGCTTCGGCGAGGGCCACGTACATCGCATCCCAGCCGCGAACGGTGTCGCGCAGCTCCCACGCGCGCGCCAGCAGCAGCCTGTGACCGAATCGCTCACCCGGCCAGTCCTCGAGATCCTGGACTGCCTGGTGAGCCGCGGTGCGATCGAGGCGCCCCAGCCTGTGCTCACGTCTGATGACACTGAACACCTCCACGTCGATCACGTGCGGTGCCGCGTGGTCCTCATCGAGCGCGAGCCGGTGTCTGATCGGCTCCGCGAGCGATGAACCGGTCAGAACCTCAAACAAGCAGAAAGCATCAACGACCAGCACTGGGCCACGGTCCACGATGCTCGTCGAGCGCGGCCAGAACCTCTGCTCGATCGATCTCGCTCGAGCGCCTACGGGTGCGGTCGAGCCAGGTGGCCACCGAGGGCCGCGCCGCGATGCGCGCCGCCTCGCTCCTAAGGAGCTCGGGAACGCTCACGCCGGCTTCTGCCGCCCGGCGGACCAGGCCTGCGTATACCTCGTCGTCGACATCCCGGATCTGGATCGTCTTCGGCACTCCGTCAGCTTAGCATGCGCGAGTGCATGCCTGCATGCAAATTCGCATGCGACAGCAAGATGCCGCGCTTCGATACATGCGATTGCCGAGCGCTCCATAAGCCATCCCGCGGCTTTCTGAACGGCCGACCCGGATGGTCCACAAAGTAGCCTCCACGAGCATGGCGCTCGCCCCGCCAAGCGAAGCCTCGCTCGAACTCGCTCCAGGGCCGGACCGCGACCGCGCTGCGGCCGGACGCCGCCGCCTCCGAGTGGATCCTCTCGAGCTCCTCGTGCTGCTGCTGTTCGCGGCGGTGTCATCGTGGGTTCTGGCACTCGATCTGTACCAAGTCATCGCCCACGGACGGGTCTGGACCGGCACCGACGGCCTGTTCATCGCCGATCAGATGCAGTACCTGGCCTGGATCCGCGACGCCTCGCACCACGTGCTGGCGTCGGATCTGTTCGTGATCAACCAGACCCCGCACGACTACCTCCAGCCGGCAGTCCTCATCTCGGGCGGCCTGACGGCGCTCGGGATGGCGCCCTGGCTGTCGCTGTTGTTATGGAAACCGGTGGCGGTGGTGGGAGGGTTCCTGGCCGTCCGGGCGTACGTGCACCGGCTGCTCCCGGGGCGCTACGCGCAGCTGGCGGCGCTGGTGCTGGCGTTGTTCTTCGGCTCCTTCGGGACCCTCGGAGACGAATGGCTGCCGTTCTGGTCCTGGGGCTATCCGTTCGGACTGATGGCGATCGCGGCCATGGTGGCCGGGCTCGTGGCCTACAGCCGTGCCCGTCAGCGCGGTACCGGGATGTGGCAGGCCCCGGTGCTCGGGCTGCTGGCGGCCTGGCTTCACCCCTGGCAGGGCGAGACGCTGATTCTGGTCGTGGTCGGCGGCGAGGTGCTCGCGGCCCTGGCACGTTCCGACGAGAAGGACGGGCACGTCGCGCTTCGCCGGCGGCTACTGCTGTGCGCCGGCACCGTGGTCGTCACCGCGCTCCCGCTCGTGTACTACGGGATTCTCGACCGGGCCGACGTCGTCTGGCGGTTGGGCCGCATCGGTACGAGCAACGGCTGGGGGTTCGGCGGCGTGATGGAGTCGCTGATTCCGCTGTTTGTGGTGGCCGCCCTCTCGTACCGCCGGCGGCCGCGGAGCTTCCTCGCTGCCGCGACCCTGACCTGGCCGCTGGCCGCCCTGGGTGTGTACGGCATCTCGATCGGCGGCCTGGGAGCCACGCCCCTGCATGCGTTCGCCGGGATCACGATCCCGCTGGCGGTGCTCGCGGTCAGGGGCATCCAGTCGCTCCCCCTCGCCCGCCTGCCCTACCGCCGCCTGGCTGCCGTCGCGGCCGTGCTGCTGGTGGGGGCCACGACAATCCCGGCGACCGTCATTCAGCTGAGCAGCGCCCACATATTCATGGGGCCCTACAAGAACGACGGGAACTTCATCCGGCGCGACGAGCAGCGGGCGATGAGCTTCCTTGCCCGGGATCCGACGCCCGGCGGCGTCCTGACCCCCTTCTATCTGGGCATGGTGTTGCCGGCGATAACCGGCCGCCACACGTACATCGGCGACCACCTGTGGTCGGTGCCGAACTACAAGCAGCGCTTCGCCCAGACGTTCAACCTGTTCAAGTGGCCTGAGACCAACAGCGCGGCCCGGGCATTCGTTCGCAGCACCGGCGCCCGGTTCGTCCTGGACGACTGCCACGGCCATGCCGGCGGACTGGTCCAAAAGCTCACCCCGATAAGCAGGGCGGTCTACACGTTCGGCTGCGCCACGGTCCTCCAGCTGTATTAGTGCTTACGGCTGGCCGCAACTTCCGCGTGGGCCGGCCGTTATAGGCGCGGAACCGAAACCTTGGAGGAGGTGCCAATGAAGCGAACAATCACCCTACTGCTGGCGTCGCTCGCGGCGTTCGCGGTCGCGGTCGGCGTGGCCGGCGCGGCCTCGTCACCTACCGTGTCCACGGGCTCCGCGACCAGCGTCAAGGACCACAGCGCGGTCCTGAACGGGAGCGTCAACCCCAACGGGGGCTCGACCCAATACTGGTTTGTGTGGGGTCCGACCACGGCCTACGGCGGGACCAGCGCCCATCACAGCGTGGGCAGCGGTACCAGCTCGGTGGCCGTGCACGTGACAGCCAGCGGGCTCCTGCCCGGGACCGTCTACCACTACCGCATCATGGCGCAGAACGCGTCCGGCACGACGGCGGGGCGCGACCGGACGTTCAGGACGACCGGCCATCCCCTGCCCGGTGTCGTGACCGGCGCCGCTACGAACATCTCCGCCTTCGGAGCGACACTGAACGGGACCGTGATTCCGAACGGTGCCACGACCAGCTGGTATTTCCAGTATTCGGCCGGAGCGCCCTTCGCCCCGAGCTCGGGAGGGACACTTAGCGGCAGCAGCGGCGCGACAAACATCGCCACAAACGTGTTCCCGTTGGTGCCCGGCTTCACCTACCAGTACCGCCTGCTGGGCGTGCACGCTTCGGGGACGTCATACGGCGCGTTTCAGACGTTCACCACGTTTCCGCTTAGTCGGCCCTACCCGAGGGGCATGAGCGTGTCCACCAGGCCCTCTCGTGACTCGACGAAGCCGTTCATCTTCACAACCAGCGGCACGCTGCTCCCGTCCCTGAGGTTCCCGGCGGCGCCACAGTGCAACGGGACCGTCAATGTCGCGTTCTTCATCGGCAGTCGCCAGGTCCACTTGGCGCGCGCCGCAGTCCAATCGAACTGCCAGTTCTCCACGCTCTCGATCTTCACGCACACGTTCGCGTTCAAGGTCGGAGGCCCCCGGCCCGCGACCGAGCAGCTGAAGGTCGTGGTCCGCTTCGCCGGCAACAACTACATCGCGCCGTCGAAGAACCCCCGCGTAGGGGCAGTGACGCTGGGCTAGCTGGCTTTGCGGGCGCGTGGGCACTTGCTCACGCGCCCGCACGCGTCAGGCCTCACGCGTCCGCACGCTCTGCCACCTTGGCGATCACCCGCGAGAGCTGGCTGCCCTGCCAGGCGATCGGCGAGCGGCCAGGCTCGTCCGTGACCAGCTCGGCGCCCGGGATCGCCTGGGCGTAGGCCTCCCCCACCGCCTGTGGATGCTCGGGATCGGGCTCATCGTCGCTCGCCACGACCGCCACGGGCACCGAAATCGCCGCCAGCTCCCCGATGCTCTCGAACGGGTGCGAGCGCGGAACCACGCGGAGCGCGTCCGCGACCGCCTCCAAGTGCTCGTGCTGCGCCAGCCGCTGGCGGATCACCTTGACCACGGTCTCCCGCCACTCCGGCCGCACGTGGGGTTCACCCTGTGCGGCCAGGAAGCCGTCGATTCCGCCTCGGCGCAGACCTTCGGAGAGCGCATCCCAGCGCGCCAGCCGCTCGGCCTCGTCGTTGGTGGCCGGATCAAACGCAGGCGTTATGACAACCAGCCCCGCGGCCCGCTCCGGCCGCTCGAGCGCCAGCCGCAGCAGCGTGTGCGCTCCCATCGACGCGCCCGCGAGCACCGCCCGCTGCACCCCAAGCCCGTCGAGCACCGCCTCCAGATCGCCCACTAGGTCCCCATACTCGTACTGCTCCCGCTCGGGGGCCGGCGACGAGCGGCCGTGGCCTCGAGCGTCGTAGGCGATCACTCGATGCCCGGAGCGCTCAAGCCTCTTCGAGCCCATCACCACGTAGCGCCGGGTGGCGGTCAGCCCGTGCAGCAGCACGATTGGGATGCCCGATCCAGCCACCTCCACCGCCAGCGCCACGCCGCAGTGCTCGATCAGCCGCTCGGCCATAAGGGCTGTCTACCATGGGTACTGATGGACGTCACCGAAACCAATTTCCAGTCAGCGGTCATCGACCGCTCTCGCGAGCTGCCGGTGGTGGTCGACTTCTGGGCCGAGTGGTGCGGTCCCTGCCGCCAACTCGGGCCCGCGCTGGAGCGCGCAGTCGCCGCGCGCGGCGGGAAGGTCGAGCTGGCGAAGGTCGATGTGGACTCAAATCAGCGGCTGGCAAGCCAATACCGGGTGCAAGGCATTCCGGCGGTGAAGGCTTTCCGCGACGGACAGGTTGTGGCGGAGTTTGTCGGCGCGCAGCCTCCGCCTGCGGTGGAGCGGTTCCTTGACTCTCTCGTGCCCTCCGAGGCCGACACCCTCGTCGAGCGCGGGGACGAGCAGTCCTTGCGCCAGGCGGTCGAGCTCGAGGCGCGACGGGCGGACGCGATCATCCCGCTGGCCCGGATGCTCCACAGCCGCGGAGAGACCGCCGAGGCGCTCGAGCTCCTGGGACGGCTGGCCGGCAGTTTCGCCGCCGACGGGCTTAGCGCTCGCATCAGGCTGGAGCAGGCCCGGGAGCCGGATCTGAGCCAAGCGTTCGAAGCGCTCGACCAAGGTGATCCAGCGCGAGGACTCGATCTCCTCCTGGGCGCGCTCCAGACGGCCGATGGCTCACGTGAGGAGGTCCGCCAGGTCATCGTCGGCGTACTGGACGAGCTCGGCGTCGAGGATCCGCTGGCCCGCGAGTCGCGCCGCCGGCTGGCCGCGGCTCTCTACTAACCCTCGTAGATGGCGGCCAGCCCCGGGGCGACCACCTCCGGCGAGGCGACGGCCCGAGCGCGGCCGATCGCCAGCTCTCCGGCGCCCGCATCACCTCTCAGGCGGCGGATCGTCTCCGCCAGCGCCACCGCGTCGCCCGGAGGCGTCAGCCACTCGCCGGGCACCAGCTCCGGTAGCGCCCCGATCTGCGACGCCGCCACCGGGAGGCCCGCGGCCATCGACTCCGCCGCCGCCAGCGCGAATGTCTCTGCAAAGCGCGACGGGGCGAGGGCGAGAGCCGCGCCGCGGCGAAGCTCCCGCAGCTGATCGGCGTCAGCCCGCCCCGCCAAGGTGACGCCATCGGCGCCACCGTCGAGCCGCGCTCGCTCGGGGCCGTCGCCGGCGATCACCAGCGGCGTGTCGGCCAGCCGGCAGGCTTCGACCGCCACCTCGATCCCCTTCTCCGGCGCCAGACGGGTGGCCAGCAGCGCGTATTGCCCGGAGTCGGCGGTCGATTCCGGCGCGAACTCCCTGACCACGTTCGCGAGCACGTGCGGCGCTTTGACCGGCGCTCCAAGCGACGCCAGGCGCTCCGCAGCGAACCTGCTGGGGACGATCACCCCGTCCGCCTGCGCCGCCAGCCGCCGCTGCCACAGCGCCAGCCCCGCTCCATACACGGCGGACTCGACCCGTGGGCCCCGGCAGGCGAGGATCACGCCCGGCAAGGTGTTGCGCCCGTGACAGCGTGTGCACTCCTCGCCGCGCGTGAAACAGACGCCGACCGCGCACACCAGGCGGTATTGGTGCAGGTGCAGGACGACGCGGGCACCCGCCTCCCGCGCCGCTGCCAGCGCGCGCCAGCCGAACGTCGGGTTGAGGTTGTGGGCGTGCAGCACCCGGGCCCGTGTACGGCGTACCGCCCGGTACACGTCGTCGGGGCGAAGCCCGCCCCGTAGCAGCCCGGCGGCCGCGTGCGCCCGCCCCATCACGGCTGCGTCACGCCCCAGCAGCTCGGAGTCCTCGCTCAGATGCTCACGCACCAGCCACAGCAGGTCATCAACGGCCCTCTCTTCGCCCCCCGTCGTCCGATAGCGGCTATGCAGGAACAGGATCAAGGGGTGCGGCTCTGTCGGGGAACGGATCAGGTGGGCTCGACCCGCAGCGTAAGCTGCTCGTCGCATCCGGCGCGCACCCGCTCGAGCCCCGCCACACGGACACCCAACAGGCGAACCGGGCGTGGCGGGTCGAACCGGCGGAGCAGCTCCAGCGCGACCGGGCCCACCCGGTCGGCGCTGCTCACCGGGTCGGGCAGCGTCCGGGCACGGGTGTGGGTCGAGAAGTCCTCCAGACGGACCTTTATCCCCACCGTCCGCCCGCTGCGCCCCTGGGCCACGAGCGCCGAGCAGAGCCGATCGACCAGGCCTCCCAGCAGCGACTCGAGCTGGCCCATATCTGCGATGTCCTGATCGAAGGTCGTCTCGCGCGATTCCGAGACAACTTTGCGTTGTTCGGAGACGGGGCTCCCGTCCTCAAACCGAGCGCGACGCTTCAGCTCGGCGCCGAAGCGCGGCCCGAACCTCTTCATGAGCTCAGACGATGGCACGGCCGCCAGCTTGGCGAGCGTGTCGATGCCGAGCGAGCGGAGGCGGTCGGCAGTCTTGGGGCCGATGCCGGGAACGATGCCCGGCGGAGCCGAGGCGAAGCGGGCGCGGGCCTGCTCCATCGAGAGCAGCACGAACCCCCTGGGCTTCTCCGCGTCGGAGCCAACCTTGGCCACGAGCTTGGACGGGCCGATTCCGACCGAGCAACTGAGCCCCGTGGAGCGCTCGATCTCGGCGACGATCCGGCGCATCGCGGCGTGCGGAGCGGGCATGCCCGTGAGGTCGATGTAGGCCTCATCGAGTCCCACCACCTCGACTACCTCCGCGTGGCGCCGGAGGATGGCCATCACCTCGGCCGAGGCCTCGCGGTAGTAGGCGAAGTCTGGCGCTATGAACACCCCGTCCGGACACAGCCGGCGCGCCCGCGCCGCGGGCATCGCCGAGCCGACGCCGAACCGCCGGGCCTCATAGGAGGCGGTAGTGACCACCGCTCGCGGGCCGCTGCCGGACACGATCACGGGCAGCCCCCGCAGCTGCGGGCGCCGTCGCAGCTCGACCGACACGTAGAACGCGTCCATGTCGAGATGTCCGATGATGTGGAGCCAGCCTCGAAAGTCCACGTCCCGTTGATCGTACGGTCGGCAGCGGCGTCCAGGTTTAGGCCCCGAGGTAGTTTGCGACCAGCGGTCGTCATGCTCGCCCGCGCGGATCGTCTTCTCCGAGAGCCCGGCTGCTCCGAGGGCCTCCTCCGGGTTGAGATATGTCCATGCGCGGCGAATCAACCTGTCCTCAAGCCGAAAGAGCCAACCGAACGTTCGGTCGAGCTCTACGCCGCTCGTCGTGCCTTCCGCGTGGAGTCGGACTAGGGCGAAGGACCGTCTCGCCGAGATCGCGCCCCGGGCTAAAGGGACAGCGGCGCAGCGAACGTCTGCTAGTTGGTCGCGCCTGCGACTGCTGGTTGTCGATCGTTGCGACAGCGTTAAGCCGGCGCGTTACGTTGCTTGCCGAACGTGGCCGGGGTGAGGTAGACGTGTCGGTATGGAAGTTTGCTCATGGAACGGTCAATGAGGAGAGGTGCGGGGCTGGGCGCGGTCTCCGAACTCTCTGGCGCGGCTTCCGTCACCTCGTGCGCAGGCGCACGCAAGTAAATAAATGTCGGCTACAACGATCTCTTCCCGCGTTCGGGAGAGCCCTGACGCACGCCGGCTAGTCGAGCGGCTGGCGCTGCCCGCGATCCTGGTCGTTGCCGCGGCGAACTTCTTCTGGCAGCTCGGGTCGCCGAGCTACTTCGTCGACGAGGCGTTCAGCGTCATGCACTCGCTGCCGGCCATCCATGCGTTGCTCCATGAGGTCGCGCATACCGAGACGACGCCGTACAGCTACTTCCTGTTCCTGCACGAGTGGATGATCCGTACCGGCTCGCAGGCCGAATGGGTGACGCGGCTGCCCTCCGCCGTGGCCGGGGTGGGGCTGGTGGGGGCCGTCTACTGGATGGCCCGCGCGTTTGTGATGCGTTGGGGCGCGCTTTGCGCCGCGGCCGTGTGCGCGATCAGCCCCCTCATCCAGAGCTACGCGCAGGAGACGCGCGTCTACATCTTCTTGATGCTGGCGCTCGTCATCATGGTCGGCGCGACCGTGCGCGCTTGCCAGCGGGTCGAGCGGCGCACGGCCCTGCTGACGCTTGGAGCGGTCATGGCATTCCTCGCCATGTGGCTCCACTACACCGCCATCGCGGTGATCTTGCCGCTCGCGGTATGGGTGGCCACGCGCTCTGAGGTCTCCCGGCGAGCACGGGGGACGTTCATTGCCGCGTGCGTGCTCGGGGTGGGAACAGTCATGCCGCTGCTGTTCGAGCAGTACTCGATCTCCCCTAGCGACGGATACATCAACGGCCAGATCAATTTGAACAACGCTATCTCGGTGATCGGCACGCCATTCGGCGCACGCGTTGGCACTCCCGTGTCCGTGCGGACGGTGGTCGGAGCGGTGGTGATTCTGTTGGCGATCACGGCGCTACTGCAATGGCGTCGCCGTCCCGAGGCGGAACACGGGCTGCTCGTGGCGCTGGGAGCCGTCGGCGTCCTCGGGATATTTCTTCTCGACCTCACGGGCAAGCACATCATGATTACTCGATACACGGCGGTCACGGCGCCGTTCCTGGCCACGGCGGTCGCGGCCGCTTTCACCCAGCTGCCGCGGGTGGGCGCTGCGGCGCTGGCGGCCGCGGCGGTCGCGGTCTCGGTGGCGGGCTTGGTCGACAACCACAGTCCGCTCCGGCTTCTGGCCGCCCGTCAAGGAGGCAATGGAGTACGTCGCGCCGCGCGAACGCCCCGGTGACTTCATGCTCGATACCGGTGCCCCGATCACCGACGTCCCGATCTTCTACTACGTCACCCACACGCGCCTGCTCAGGCCAAAGCTCCAGCTCCTCCCGCTTGAAGACCCTGCCGTATCGGACGTGTTCAGTCACTACAAGCGTGTCTGGATCGTCGACAAGCCAGCCTCACCCACATCGGTCGCGGCATTGAACTCCGTGCGGCGGCTGTTGCGCAAGTACCGCTTCCACGCGGTCAGCGTCCGCGTCTACAACACCTCGCTCGCGCTCGGGGTGCTGCTAACGGTCCCGGACCAGACCCGGGGCTCGAGCCCAGCCGCGGTTGGCCCAAGCCCGGACTACAGCGGCGGACGGAGGCGCATCTAAGTGCGCCCGGGCGCTCGAACCCGAAAGAGATTGCCGGCCGTCTTCTCGTCTTTAGTGCTGGCCGGCCGCGGCGGAGGCGCCTCAAGCTCCGCGATCCGCCGCTGGCACTCCTGAATCTTCGCGCTCAGCCTCCGCTTGCCAGGCACATCGCAACACCTCAGCTGAGCGATCGCCTCGTCCTGCTTGCGGATCTTCCAGTGAAGCAGGGCATGCGCCCAGCCAGACGCCAGGAGCGCCACCGAAGCTGCGGCGACTACCGACCGACACGCCCTCGCGTGTCGTTAGACACGCACCAGGGCATGAAGGTCGGTGTTGTCGCAGCTACCGCGTGGCGGGTGGCGTCGGCGATGGTCTACGCGGAGGACCAGACGGTGTCCGCGCCGCCGAAGCCAAGCGCGGCGGCGGTGTTCTGGTTGAGGTCCCAGTCGCGTCCGTCGACGAACGGACCGCGGTCGTCGACCACGGCGGTCACCTGGTGACCGCCATAGACGAACGTCACGTGGGTGCCGCACGGCAGCGTCCTGTTCGCGACGCCCATCGTGGCGTGGAAGCCGCAGGCGGTTCCGCCGCTGTCGTCGTACCACGACGCACCGCTCGGGCGGTACGCGGTGAGCAGCGCCGAACGTGCCACGGTCGGGCCGTTGCTTCCGTCGCCGGTGAACCGCACGCGGAGCCGCTGTGCCCCGAGGCCGCCGGCGACGTAATGGAGGTCAAACCGGCCGCTCGCGGTGGTGCGGGCGGTGGCCAGCTTGCGCCAGCCACTGCCGGTCCGGCCGTCGAGCTGCACGGTCCGTCCGGCCAGGCCGGGCATGAGGCGGCCACGTACATCCACGGCCTGGCCGCTCAGCACGTTGATCGGGGCCTGCGGAACGACCAGCTTGGCGCCGACCGCCACCGGCTGCGGGGTCGTCCCCGCAAGCGGGGTCCCGTTGAGGCCACTAGCTGCGGCCGACTGGACGGCTCCGGTCGTGGCTACGGTGGTGACCGTGCCCGAGCCGCCCGCGGTCAGCACGTTCAGCTGGCCCGATCGCGACAGCCGCGTGACGAACCGGAAGCTGCCGTCGCCCTGCACGTTCGTGTAGGCGATTGGCTGCCACTGGGTGCCGGGCTGCTGATAGGCGAGCACCAGTTGCTGGCCGCTGTCGCTGCTTGACGTGGTGCCGCTCACCGTCACCTCGTCGCCGTAGCTAATGCGCTGCGGCGAGACGGTGATCTGGGGTGCGCTCTCTGCCAGTGACTGTCCCTGCGCGAGCGCGAGCGCAGAGGTTGGGATGGCGATTATCAATGCGCCCGCCAGATACGCCGGGCGCAGCTTGAGCTTGGTCCTCATCCTGAGGGCCTCCTCTGTTTGCGTCGACCGGGCGCCTACGGGGTTAGCTGACGGGCTCGCGATCCAAGCGGCGCAACCTCGCGCCGCCTTGCTGGACCGCTACGACTGCGGCCGGTTTCACCGGGCAGTCGATTCGCCCCCGCCGGGAGGGACTGGAAGACCGGCAATGGGTCCCCCGCTCGCCCCGCACCGGGCGGGAACGACTCGGCAGGTCGAATGAAGCGGAAGAGAGTAGAGCCCTAAACGCTGATTACTGTGCGCTCGATCACATTGATGCGGGACTGCAACAATGCCCCGCGATGGCCAAACCGGACCGGTTGAGCGGGCTCGACAGCTCTTTCCTGCACCTCGAAGGAGACGCCACCCACATGCATGTGGCGGCCTGCGCGATCTTCGAGGGCCCCCCGCCGGCGTATGAGGAGCTGCTCGACGAGATCGTTTCGCGCCTCCATCTGATCCCCCGCTACCGCCAGCGCCTGGCGCTCGTGCCGCTGTCCCAGGGAAGGCCGGTCTGGGTCGACGACCCCCACTTCAATGCCGCCTTCCACGTCCGCCACACCGCGCTGCCGCAGCCAGGCGGCGAGGAGGAGCTCAAGCGGCTGGCCGGCCGCGTGTTCTCGCAGTCGCTTGACCGCTCCAAGCCACTGTGGGAGCTGTGGCTCGTCGAGGGCCTCGCCGACCGACGGTTTGCTCTGCTCACAAAGACCCATCATGCGCTCGTTGACGGCGTCTCGGGAGTGGACATCGCGACCGTGCTGTTCGACGCCGCACGGGAGCCAGCTCCGGTGGCCCCGCCCGAGCACGAGTGGGTTCCGCGACCGCTTCCAACCGACGCCGAGCTGCTGGCGGACGCGCTGCTTGAGCGCGCCACCGTCCCCGGCGAAATCGTGCGGGGGGCACGGGCCGCGCTACGCGGACCCCGGCACCTGGCAGAGCGCTTCGGGCAGGCACTGGTGGGGTTGGGAGCGATGGCCTGGGCGGGCTTGACCGCCGCCCCCCCGAGCCCCTTCAACGTCCGGATCGGGCCGCACCGACGCTTTACCTGGGTGAGCGCCGACCTCGACGAATTCAAGGCGATCAAGAACGCCCTCGGCGGCACCGTAAACGACGTGGTGCTCGCGGTGGTAGCCGGGGCGCTCGGCCGCTACATGCGCCTGCATGGCCACCCCACGGACGACGTGGTCCTGAAGGCGATGGTCCCGGTGTCCGTGCGCGCAGACGTGGAGCGGGGCGCGCTGGGAAACCGTGTCGCGGCGATGTGGACGCCGTTGCCGGTGGGCATGACGGACCCCATCCAGCGGCTGCTGAAGATCCGCCGCGAGATGCAGGACGTCAAGGACTCGGGCCAAGCCGTCGGCGCTCAGGTGCTGACCGAGCTCTCTGGATTCGCGCCGCCTACGATCATGGCCCAGGCCGCCCGGCTTCAGGCTCGCCAGCGACTGTTCAACCTTGTCGTCACGAACGTGCCGGGGCCCCAGATTCCTCTGTACGCGCTGGGGCGGGAGCTCGAGAACATCTTCCCCATGGTTCCGCTGGCCGAGAACACGGCGCTGGGGATCGCGGTCATGAGCTACGACGGCCAGATGAACTTCGGGCTGAACGCGGATTACGACGCGCTGGCCGATGTGGAGGTGCTGGCGGAAGAGCTGCGAGCCGCGATCGACGAACTGTCGGCCGCGGCCGGGCCGTCGACCCCGAGCCCCGTCAGCCGGCGGCCGCGTACAGGCGCCCGGGGCGCGCGGCTGCGCGCCGTACCCGCGGAGTGAAGCTCGCGACCCGCGATCCCGGTGAAGTAGAGGTCGCTGAAGGCCGTCGTCGCCGCGCCCGTCTCCCCCGAATCCTGGAGGGAGTGGCGATCGCCATCGCCGCGCTGGCCGTGGCATTCGTGGCGATCGCGTTGCTGTCCGGATTCTTCACAAGCCAGGATCAGCCTGGCTTCACCGGCGCCGACACGGGTCCGGGCATCGCGTTCCGGGATCTGGGACATGCCCATCTGCAACCGGGTCAGCCCCATCCCCTCTATAACTCGCGTCCTCCGACCAGCGGCGCCCACGTGCCCGACATTCCTACCGCCAACGGCGCTCAGCTGACCAACGATCAGCTGTTGGAGGTGCTCGAGCTGGGCGACATCGTGATCATGTACGGCTCACCGACCCCGCCGCCCGGGCTCCAGACGCTGGCTCGTCAGGTGGCGCCACCGTTCAATCCGGCGCTGGTGGCCACCGGTGAGCAGCTGATCTTCGCCTACCGCCCGGGTACGAATGGACTGATCGGGCTCGCGTGGGCGCACATGATCCGCACCACATCGCCCACTGATCCAATGCTGAAGGTGTTCGCCCAGTACTGGCTCGGCCGTGGTGCGCCCGGGGGTTGAGCCAGGACAGCGGGGCCCTGCGAGCGGCCTCGTCACAATTGAGGTATGGCCGCTCCACTGCGAATCGCGCTCTGCCAGCTCGATCTTGTTGTCGGCGACATCGCCGGCAACGAGAAGAAGATCATCGAGGGGCTTGACGCGGCGCGCTCCGAGGGCGCCCAGATGGTGCTCGTTCCAGAGCTGGCCGTGACCGGCTACCCCCCGGAGGACCTGTTGCTCAAAGAGCACTTCCTCCTTGACGCGCGAGCCGCGCTCGAGCGGATCGCGGGCCAGACGCAGGGGATAGTCGCACTGGTCGGGTTCCCGGAGCTCGCCGAGGACGTCTACAACGCCTGCGGGGTCTTGGCCGAGGGAGAAATCAAGGCCATCTACCGCAAGGTGTACCTGCCCAACTACGGCGTGTTCGACGAGGAGCGATATTTCCAATCCGGCTCCGGGGGCGCGACTATCGAGCTCGACGAAAACCTGGTCATCGGGTTGACGATCTGTGAGGACATCTGGGAGCCAGGGCCGCCCGCCTCCGAGGAGGCGCTCGCCGGGGCGACGCTGCTCGTCAATATCTCGGCTTCGCCCTACCACGCCGGCAAGGGGCTCGAGCGAGAGCAGATGCTTGCCCAGCGCGCCCGCGACAACCTGGCTGTGGTGGCGTTCTGTGCGCAGGTCGGCGGCCAGGACGAGCTGGTGTTCGATGGGCACTCGCTGGTGATCGACCACGAGGGCGAGGTGATCGCCCGTGCCGGCCAGTTCTCAGAGGAGCTCTTGGTGGCCACGATCGACCCGGATGCCTCGCGGGCCTCGCGGCTGCGCGATCCCCGCCACCGCCCGGCGCTACGCCGCTCGCAGCCCGATGCGCCCCTGCTCGCGCGCCTGAAACTGCCGGCCGCCCCCTCCGGCGAGGCATCTGGAGGGCGCGTTGCGCCGTTGCTCGACCCGCACGCCGAGGTATACGCCGCGTTGGTGCTCGGTCTGCGCGATTACGTGTCCAAGAACGGCTTCAAGCACGTCGTCATCGGCGTCTCAGGAGGCATCGACTCGGCGCTGGTCGCGACGATCGCGGTCGATGCCCTCGGCCCGGAAACGGTGTCGATCGCCGTCATGCCATCTCCGTACTCGTCGGAGGACACCCAGCGCGATGCCCGCCAGCTGGCCGCCAACCTCGGCGTCGAGCCCCTCGAGCTGCCGATCGAGGAGGCGATGCAGGCCTACGACGACGTGCTCGGCGCGGTGTTCGACGGGCGGCCCGAGGACCTGACAGAGGAGAACCTCCAGGCCCGGATCCGCGGCAACCTGCTGATGGCCCTCTCGAACAAGTTCGACTGGCTCGTTCTGACCACCGGCAACAAATCGGAGATGGCGGTGGGATATTCGACTCTGTACGGCGACACCGCGGGAGGCTTCGCGGTAATCAAGGATTGCCCCAAGACGCTCGTGTACGAGCTCGCCCGGCACCGCAACGAGCTCGCCGCCTCCCAGGAGGGCCCGATTCCGCAGACGATCATCGATCGCGCTCCCAGCGCCGAGCTGCGCCCCGACCAGCGCGACGAGGACTCGCTGCCTCCCTATCCCGTGCTCGACCCCATCCTCGAGGGGTACGTGGCGGGCGACCTGGGCCGGGAGCAGCTGATCCTGCGCGGGTTCGATGCCGACGACGTCGATCGGGTGATCGCAATGGTCGATCGGGCGGAGTACAAGCGCCGGCAGGCTCCTCCTGGGATCAAGATCACGACGAAGGCCTTCGGGCGCGACCGGCGGATGCCGATCACGAACCGATACCGGGGCTAGCCGGGCCTACCCGCTTCCCGCGGAGCATCCGGGGCTTCCCGCACCGCGATCGTCATACGCGTGAGGACGCACAGCCGGCCGGCGTCGTCGGTCATCTCGACCTCCCACACCCAGGTGGTGCGGCCTTTGTGCTTGACGGTTGCCACGGCGTGGATCGTCCCGTCCGTGATCGGGCGCAAGAAGCTGGTCTGGTTTGACAGCCCCACGGCGATGTTGCCCTCTGGGAACACCTTGAACGCGGTGCCTAGCGAGGCGAGGCTCTCGGCGATCGAGGCGAATACTCCCCCGTGGACCAGCCCGGCGGGCTGTTTGAGCTCGTCGCGGACCGCCACCTGGCCAGTGACGGTCTCCTCGTCGTATCCCGTGATTTCAAGGCCGTAGACCGCATCGAATCCGCGCTCGGCCCGATAGGGCAACTCCACTCGCATCGGCGCGGGACGATATCGCCGCCCGGCCAGCGCAAGGCCGAGTTGGCTGGCACACTCCCGTGAGAGCTTCTCTACGATCCGGCTCGCCATGGCCTCCCTAGAGACCCTTCCAGACGACCAGCGCGCAGTGCTCCAGATGGTGCTGGGCCGCGGGCGCGGGTACGAGGAGATCGGCAAGATGCTCTCGATCGACCGCGCGGGCGTCCGCGATCGTGCGCTGGCTGCGCTCGATGCGCTGGGCCCCGAGACGGGCGTCCCGGACCTTCAGCGGCACCTGATCACCGACTACCTCCTTGGGCAACTGCCTGGCCCAGTCGCCGAGCAGACCCGCGAGCGCCTGGCCTCCTCCCCGACCGAGCGAGCGTGGGCGCGCGTGGTGGCCTCGGAGCTGGCGCCGCTGGCGTCTAAGCCGCTGCCGGAGATTCCGTCCGCGCCGGCCGAGGCCGAGGAGGGGACGCCGGCCGAGGCCGAGACGGTGGCCGAGGCGCCGCCCGAGGCCGAGGAGACAGCGCCGGCCGAGGCCCAGACGGCGGCGGCCGTCGCCAGAGCCAGTCGCCGCGCCCGAAGCCGAGCCCGTTGCCGCCCCTGAGGCCCCCGAGGCCACGCCGACGGCCGAGGCCGAACCAGCCGAGCCGGAAGGCGCGAAAGCACCTGCGGCAGCTGAGCCGCCGGCCGCTGCGCCCCGCAGGGTCTCACGACTGGGGGGCGCGGTCCTGCTGGGACTGGGCGCTGCCGTGGTGATCGCGGTTGTGCTCGTGCTCGTCCTTACCGGTGGGAGCAGCAAGAAGAGCAACGTGGCCAAGCCAACAACCGCCACGTCGACCACGGCAGCCGGCTCGACGACCGCCACCCCCGTGGCGCAGATCAACCTCCTCTCCCCCTCCGGAAGCAAGACGACGGCGGGAATCGCGGAGGTCTTGAAGCAGGGCAGCAATACGGCGATCGCGATCGTAGGCCAGGGTCTGCCGGCAAACACCAAGCACAACGCTTATGCCGTCTGGCTGTACAACTCCGCCAGCGATGCGCTGCGCCTCGGGTTCGTCAATCCCGGCGTAGGTAAGAACGGGCGTCTTGAGACCACCGGCCCGCTGCCAACCAACGCGTCCCGCTTCAAGCAGCTGCTTGTCACGATCGAGACGAACGCCAATCCCAAGGCGCCCGGCCAGATCGTCCTCCAGGGCAACCTGACCGGCGTCTAGGGGCGCTTCGGCGGCCAAGGCCGGGCCGCGCGCGCTAGCCGAAAATCCGCGCCAGCCCGTCGAGGGCCTGGTCGAGCTTCTTCTTCGTCGCTCCGCGAAGCATCCATCCCCCGGTCTTGGAGTATCCCCTCAGCTTCTGGCGCTCGGCGACCGTGACCAGGGTCGCCGGCTGGCTCTTGTCCCCGGCGGGCTCGAGCACGACCTCCGTGATCGCTTCGTTCAGGACGCGCTCGAACGGCGTTCCCGGGATCTCTTGCTCCCACGATCGCCACCCCCCGGTCCCGGCGGCGCCGTCCGGCGGCTCGGAATCCAGCAGCCGGTAGTCGATCCGTACGGCCCGCCCCTTCTTGGTGGTGTGCACGTGGGTCCATCCATGGTCGCTCACTCCCTCCACCCTGACCACGCCCGGCCACCAACGGGGGAAATGGTGTGGGTCTTCGAGCACCGCCCAGATGTCCTCAGGCGCCGCGTTGATCATCCGGCTGCGGCGTGCGTCCATCAGCTGTCGTAGGCGATGAGCGCGTCCACCCGATAAGGATCAAGCCGCGCCCGTCCGTTCAAATAGCCGAGCTCGACCAGGAACCCGCACCCAACGACCTCGGCGCCCGTTCCCGCCACCAGGTCGCACAGAGCCCTGGCGGTGCCTCCGGTGGCGAGCAGGTCGTCATGGATCAGTACTCGGGCACCGCCCGCGAGCGCGTCGGCATGCATCTCGAGCTCGTCTAGGCCGTACTCGAGCGCGTACTCGGCGCTGATCGTCTCGTGTGGAAGCTTGCCTGGCTTGCGGGCGGGGATGAACCCCGCTCCCAGCTCGCGCGCAAGGGCTCCGCCGAGGATGAATCCCCGCGCCTCCGCCGCCACCACGAAGTCGACCTGCTGCTCGCGCGCGAACTCGGCCAGGCCCTCCACGGCGGCGTCGAGCGCGCGAGGGTCTAGCAATAAAGGCGTGATGTCCTTGAACCCGATTCCTGGACGGGGGAAGTCCGGGATCTCGCGGACAAACGCGCGGAGGTCTGTACCGGCGGGCACTACGTGGCGATCTTGCGCAGATCGCGTATCAGCAGCAGGTGCTTCAGGTGGGTGGTGACCGAGGCCAGATTCTCCAGGGCCTCGATCGCCTCCTTGCGCCGTTCTGGGTTACGAGAGCGCAGCGCCGGGGCCAGGATGCTCTGTAGCAGCTGCGCCTCGCGATCGGCTGAGGTGCGGAACACACGCAAATTGCGTCCTCCTACCCCGTAGCGCGCGAGCTCCGATACGGCTCGGATGATCTCCCGCTCGGCCTCGTCGTAGTAGCGGGCGCCTGCCCGCATCTCGCCCTTGATCACGCCGAAGTCGACGAGCTCGCGGACCAGCTTGGGGTCGGCGCCAGTCTCCTCGACCACATCCTCGAGCGAGTACAGCGCCCCCGTATCCTGGACGGTGACCGTCGTCCGGCGGGACGCGCGGCCGTCCCCGGGGCCACCGACCTCACGATCGCTGCGCCCACCGGCCAGCTCCTGGCGAATCACCCTCAGCGGCAGAAACTCGTCGCGCTGCAGGCGTAGGATCGTCCGCAGGCGCTGGATGTCGTTCTGGGTGTAGAGCCGGTATCCGCCCTGCGTGCGCCGGGGCGCCAGCAGCTTCTGGTCCTCGAGATAGCGGATCTTGGAGATCGAGATGTCCGGGAATTCCTGCTTGAGCGCCTTGCTGACGGCACCGATCGTGACCGCCTTCTGGCGTGGGCGCTCCTGCTGCTGTTCGACGTCCTCCGGCGGCTCCGGGGGCAACTCCGGAAGCTCGACGTTGGGGTTGCGGGTACTGGGGCTTGCCATCAGACGTCATCCATCAACGGTTGAGGAACGCGAGCTTGAATTTGCCGATCTGGAGCTCGTCCCCGTGGCTCAACCGATGAGACTCGATCCGGCTTCGGTTTACATACGTGCCGTTCAGCGAGCCGAGGTCGTCCAGGTAGTAATCCTCGCTGCGGCGCACCAGGATCGCGTGGTCGCGGGAAACCGTCACATCGTCGAGGAAGATGTCGGATTCCGGCCGGCGGCCGACCGTGAGCCTGTCCCTGTCCAGCACGAACGTCTCCCCCGCTCGCCCGCCTCCGGCTCGGATAACAAGAGTTGGGCCGTGGGCGGTCAGCTCGTCTAGCTCCACCGCCTCGACGTCGCCGGTCTCGCCCACCGTATAGCTCGCCGTGCTTGGCTCCGGCGGTGCATCCCCTGCTGGCCCTAGAAACGCGCCGCACCGCTGACAATAGTTGGCGCCCTCGACGTTCTGGAATCCGCACTCAGGACAATGCTGGGCCAACGCTCCCCTACTCTGCGTTGGTCGCCGGAACACGCCCAGCGAGGATGTCCGTCAACTGCTGCACGTCCGCCCCGGTGATCACGTCCTCGCCGCTCTCGCGCTTCTTTCGCAGGCGGTTGACGAGCTCGGCGCGGAGGATGTCGATCTTGCCATGCAGGATGCGTCGCTTGTAGGAGACCTCCATCTCCTCGGCTGTGAGTTGCTGGATTAGATCCTTCAGCTCCTGATCGGACAGCGAGCCGAGGTCGGGAAACGTCTCCATTGAGATAAGCCCTCCCGGTTCCCTGAGGTCGCGCTTTGCCTTGCCGTAGCGAGTATATCCGGCTTTCTCCGAGGGTCAAGCTGAGCTTGAGAGTTTTCGCCTCCCTCTGATCTCCTGGATCCCCCGCCATACGTACAGGACGCTAGCCGATAGCGCCAGAGCCATGCCGGCGTACAGCAGCGCCAGCGCGAGCCAGTGCACGCCGACCATTGCGAAGAACGGCGCGCCCATGATCGGCGCGACCGCCAGCCTGCCGGGCCAGTTGATCTCCAGCTCGAGCCCCCGCCGCATCGCATAGCGGCTGAGCACGAGCATCAGGGCCTCGCGGGCGATCACGACCACGATCGCCCACCGCGGCAGCAACACGAAGTGCCAGCACACCGCCATCCCGGAGATCACGAGCAGGCGATCGATCAGCGGGTCCAGCAGCGCGCCTAGGCGGCTGTACTGGCCGGTAAGACGGGCCGCGAAGCCGTCCAGATAGTCCGCCCAGCCGATCACCGCGAACAGCACGATCGCCACCGTGTCATGTCCGTGAGGGCTCGATAGCTGTAGGACCAGGAACACGGGGATCCCGGCCAGCCGCGCGAAGCCGATGGCGTTCGGGATCGTCCATGGATTCAGGGGGCGGCCGGAGAGCGTGGCCTCCGGTGGCGGCCCGGAGCGGTCGATACCGAGCAGGCGCCGCTTTGACTGCCGCGCGCGCACGGGGCCCGTCAGGGCAGCTCCGGCAGCTGCTCGAGCAGAGCCTGGGTGGCCTCCTCGAGCGGAACCGTGTGGGCCTTCAAGCCCCGCCTCACCTGGACCTCGACCTCCCCGTGCTCGAGCGTTCGCTTCCCGACCGTCACTCGCAGCGGGCATCCCAGTAGCTCAGCGACGGCGAACTTCTCGCCCGGGCCGACATCTCGGTCGTCGTACAGGACCCCGACACCCTTCGCCTGCAGGTCGTCGTACAGCCGATCGGCCAGCTCCCGCTCCTTGCCTCCTTGTCTGCCGAGCGCGACCAGCTCGACCTCGAACGGGGCGACCGTCCGCGGCCACGAGATCCCCCGCTCGTCGGCGTACTGCTCGACCGCCGCGGCGGCCGCACGCGCCGGGCCGAAGCCGTACGAGCCCATCCAGATCAGCTGCTCGGAATCGTCTTCGTCCAGGTACACCGCCCCCAGCGGCTCTGAGTAGCGCGTGCCCAGCTTGAAGATGTTGCCCACCTCGATCGCGGGCTCGATCCGGATCCGCCTTCCGTCGACCGTGTCTCCCGCCACGACCGTGCGCACGTCGACTCGCTCAAATTGGAAATCGCGCCCCGGCTCGACCCCGCGCAGATGGGCATCGGATCGGTTCGCTCCGGTCACGTATTGACCCCGCTCGACCCCCGCATCGAGCAAGATCGGGACCTGCGCTCCCACCGGGCCGATGTACCCCGGCGGCCCGAGCCGACGCTCGACCTCCTCCGGTCGCGCCGGCCGGAACCGCTCGCCCAGCGCCGCGGCCAGCTTGATGTCGTTGACCCGGTGATCTCCGCGAACGACCACCATCCGCAGATCGTCGCCGTCGAGGACTACCGGATAGGCCTTCAGCAGCGCTCCCGGTGCGACGCCCAGCTCGCCCGCCACCTGCTCGACCGTCGTCAGCCCCGGCGTCGCCACCTCCTCGGGGCCCGAGAGGGGATCAGGCAGCTCGACCGGCTGCGCCTGCGCGGTGGCCACCTCAACATTCGCCGCGTAGCCGTCTGCCAGGGCTACGTCATTCTCGCCCGCGGCGCAGGGGGCCATGTACTCGTGGGCTCCGAGCCCGCCCATCACCCCCACGTCAGCCTCGACCCGGTACCACTCGATGCCGCAGCGATCGCACATGCGGTCATAGGCGGCGACGTGCTTCTCGTACTGGGCGTCTAGGCCCTCGCGATCCCGGTCGAACGTGTACGAGTCCTTCATGATGAACTCTCGCGTTCGCAGCACTCCGGCCCGGGGACGGACCTCGTCCCGCTCCTTGACCTGGAAGTGGTAGAGGATCAACGGCAGGTCGCGGTAGGAGCGGATGGCGTCGGCGACGTGGCCGGTGACGACCTCTTCATGGGTCAGGGCCAGCACCATGTCGGCGCCGCGCCGATCGCCCAGCTTAAAGAGCTCCTCGATCGAGTAGCGGCCGCTGCGGCGCCACGGCTCCGCGGGCTGCAGCACGGGCATCAGCATCTCCTGGCCCCCGATGGCGTTCATCTCCTCCCGCACGATCTGAACGATCCGCTCGTGGACGCGCCAGCCGGCCGGCAACCAGGACCAAAGCCCCGAGCCGACCTGGCGGATGAGGCCGGCCCGCACCATCAGCTTGTGGGAGATGGCCTCTGCATCCGCGGGGGGCTCGCGTTCGGTGGGAAGGAAATACGACGACAGGCGGGTCATCGGTCGCCAAGCGTACCCGGGGCCTCAGCGCACCGGTGTCGCGCGCCGGGACGGGGCAGATGCGGGCGAAAGCGGTCTGATAGAAGAAGTAGAAAAGGCCGGTAAACGTCGTCCAAGGAGCCGCAATGGCATACGAAGTCCCGCCCCTGCCGTACGACTACAACGCGCTCGAGCCCCACATCGACGAAGAGACGATGCACCTGCATCACGACAAGCATCACCAGGCGTACGTCACCAACGCCAATGCTGCGCTCGATGGGACCGAGTGGGCGGATAGGCCGGTCGAGGAGGTCCTTCAGAACCTCGACGCCCTGCCGCAGGACAAGCAGGCAGCGGTACGCAACAACGGCGGCGGGCACTACAACCACTCTCTGTTCTGGGAGTGGATGGGTCCGAGCGCGGGCGGTGAGCCGGACGGTGCCCTACGCGACGCGATCGACGCGGCTTTCGGGTCGTTCCAGGACTTCCAGGCCAGGCTCAAGGACGCCGGCGTGAAGCAGTTCGGGTCGGGCTGGGCGTGGCTGGTGCACGACGGCTCGGGGCTCCAGGTTGTCTCCACCCCGAACCAGGACAGCCCGATCAGCCAGGGCCAGACGCCTCTGCTCGGCGTAGACGTCTGGGAGCACGCCTACTATCTCTCCTACCAGAACCGGCGCCCGGATTACATCGACGCCTGGTGGAACACCGTGAATTGGGCGAAGGTCGCGGAGGGGTTCTCGAAGGTCGGGTAGACGCCGCGCCCGACGTCCTCGTTTACGCGCTTAAGCGCCCAAACTCGTCGCCCCCTGCCCGCGATGGGCCATCAAGCACGCTATCGGTGCTTCACAGCCCAAACCCGGTGCCCGACGACCGGCTTTGGGCCCTTAAGCATGTCGCTCGCGCCTATGCCGCTCGCGCCTACGTCCGCGTGAAGCGCCGCCCCGCCACCGGCGAGAGCTCCTCGTCGAGCCGCACGGGCTCCTCGTCGGCGGCAGCGGCCTCCATCGCCGCCATTCGCTCCGGGGTCATGGCCGTGGCGTCTTCATTCTCGGCCAGCCACTCGCGCGCTTTGGCGGCGTCGGCCTCATCGCGCACGACCCGTTTGCCGGCTGCGTAGTAGCGGTCTATCTCTGCAAACAGCTCATCGACCAGGCGCTCGGTGGGCACCTTCTTGAGCGGCTCGCCGCGGGAATAGATCATGCCCATGTCCTTGGCCCCGGTGATGCCGAAATCGGCGTGGCGGGCCTCGCCGATTCCGTTCACCGCGCAGCCGAGGACCGACACCTCGATCGGGTCGTCGTAGTCCTCGAGTCTCCTCTCGACCTCGGCTACAACGCTGTCCATGTCGAACTGGAGCCGACCGCAGGTCGGGCAGGCAATGAGCACAGGTCCCCGCTGGCGGAGCTTCAGCGCCTTGAGGATCTCCCAGGCGACCTTGACCTCCTCCTCGGCGTGGAAGGTCGATAACGAAATTCGGATCGTGTCGCCGATCCCGTCCGCCAGCAGCGTGCCAAGCCCGACGGCCGACTTCAGCGAGCCGGACCACTTCGTCCCGGCCTCGGTGATGCCAAGGTGTAGCGGGTACGGGATGCGCTCTGACAGCAGGCGGTTGGAGGCGATCGTGTTTGGGACATTGGTCGACTTGATCGAGACCTTGAAGTTCTCGAACGACAGCCGCTCCATCAGCTCCACGAACTCGACCGCCGCCCTCACCAGGGCCTCGACGGGGTTCTCGAGCTCGAGATCGTGCAGGTGCTTCGGCAGCGAGCCGGAGTTGACCCCGATCCGTAGCGGCGTGCCGAGCTCCGAGGCCCGGGCCGTCACTTGCGCCACCTTGTCAGGCCCGCCGATGTTGCCCGGGTTCAGCCGCACGCAGTGGGCGCCGGCGTCGAGCGCCTTCAGCGCCAGCGTGTAGTTGAAGTGGATGTCGGCGATCACCGGGATCGGTGACTCGCGCACGATTGACCGCAGCGCGTCGACGTCCTGGTCGCGGGGAACCGCCACCCGCACCAGGTCAGCGCCCGCCTCCGCGACGCGCCGTATCTGCTCCATGGTGGCGGGCAGGTCGGCTGTCTCGGTCTTCGTCATCGTCTGCACCGCGACGGGAGCCCCGCCCCCGATCGGCACGCCACCGACGTTGATCTGTCGCTGTGAGGCCATGCCCTCAGTGTAGGGAGGCGAGCGACACCGGTCCCGCGTCGGTACCCTGGAGAACGGTGGGCGCAAGCGCGCCACCGTATGATCCCCGGGCCGAGTGCCCGACCGCTCCGCATGACCCCGGCCCCGGACCGTCCCCAGAGCAGCCGGGTCCGCTGTGCGATCGTCGCCCCGTCTCCGGCACCGTACCGCGAGCCGCTGTTCGTCGCGCTCGACGAGCTCCTCGAGCTGCGCGTGATCTACCAGTCCGCCGGGGTCGCGAACTGGGATCAGGCAGCCTCCTGGTTTCCTCGCGAGCACCCCTATGACGCCGTCCATCTGCGGTCCTGGGAGGCAGCTCGTCCGGGTCGCACGCCAATCATGTGGCCCCGGGGCCTGGAGACGGCGCTGACCCGCTTCGACCCCCAGGTGGTCGTCTGCGCCGAATTCGGTCCAGCGACGCTACGGACGCTGGTGTGGTGTCGCCGTCGCCACCGTCCGCTTGTGATCCTGACCGACGTCACGCCAGACGTCGCGAGCGCCCTGTCCCCGCTCCAGCGGCTGGTGCATCGGTGGCTGGCGGAGCGAGCGGAGGGCTTTGTGGCCTTCAGCTCCCGTGCCCGCGCGCGCCTCGAGCAGCTCGGCGTGTCGCCTCACACGATCGAGCTCAGCCTTCAAGGAGCCGATCTAGGCCCCATGCGAGCCGCCGCCGCGCGCCACGATCTAAGACCGCCAGATCGCCCGGTGCGGTTCATATCGGTTGGCCGACTGGTCCCCGACAAGAACTACGCCCGCCTCCTCGACGCATTCGCCGCTGCCGAAATCGGGCCAGAGCGGGCCGAGCTTCATGTCCACGGGGTCGGCCCGCTTGAGGCGGAGCTTCGCGCCCGCGCAGGCCGGAGCAATGTCGCGGCGGTCTTCCATGGCCACACGCCCCCGGCCACGCTGCCGCAGGCCTACGCGGAGGCCGACGCGTTCGTCCTGGTGTCGACGTTCGAGCCGTTCGGGATAGCGGTCCGTGAAGCGGTTGCCGCCGGTCTGCCTCTGCTCGTCTCGCGGCGGGTCGGCGCCGTCGACGATCTGGCGATCGAGGACTGCAACGCGCTCCTGGTCGACCCAGATGACGGCGAGGAGATCGCCGAGGCGCTTGGCCGCCTGTGCCGTGACGCCGGTCTCCGCGCCGCGCTGGCCGCCGGGAGCCGGGAGCTCGATGCGAGGCTCGGCTCAGACCGCGACGTGGCGGCGTTCGCGCGAGCGGTGCTGCGGGCCACGGGAGAGGCATAGCCCCGCCGTGCGCGTGGTGGTGGTCGCCGAGTGGTACCCGTCGCCGGGCGATCCGGTCCATGGCGTGTGGGCGCACGGCCAGGCGCTTGCCGTCCGTGATGCCGGCGCCGACGTCCGCGTGCTCGCGCTCCGCCGGCCCATACCGCCGCTGTCGACCCTGCGCCATGGCGGAGTCGGCCGCTGGCTGGCGGGAGTGCCTGGGCTGCTGAGACCGTGGGCAGCCGATGGGCTCCCGGTCGACCCGGTGCCATTCCTCGCGCCGCCGCGTCCCTGGTCGTACGGCCTCTGGGGGCACTGGGCAGCGCCCTCGCTGGCCATCGCCTTAACGCGACTGTGGCGGCGTTGGCCGTTCGACGTCATCCACGCGCATTCGCTTGTCCCGACGGGGTTCGCAGCCGCGTCGTGGATCAGGCGCGCGCGGCGCCTGGGCATCGAACCCGTCCCCGCCCTGGTCACTTCGACCCACGGCGCGGACGTGATCCATATCCCTTACGCCAGTCGGCCGGCCCGCCGGGCGACCGAGTCCGTGCTGCGCGACGCCGCGATCGTAGTCGCCAACTCACGCTGGGCCGCGCGCCGCTGCGAGGAGATCGCCGGCCATCCGGTCGAGAGTCGCGTGGTGCACTTCGGCACGGAGCTTCCCTCCCCTCTGCCGCCGCGCCACGAGAGCGCCACGCTGGTCACGGTCGCCCATCTGCAATCGCGCAAGCACCACACCGTGGTTCTCCACGCCCTGGCGGAGCTCGCACCGCGGCTGAGGCCCGATTATGTGGTGATCGGCGACGGGCCCGGCAGGCGACCGCTCCCGGCGTTGGCCGCCCGGCTCGGCTTGACCGATCAGGTCCGCTTCCTCGGACAGCTCGATCACGCGGATGCCCTCGCGGAATGCTGGCGCTGCCATCTGTACGTGATGCCGAGCGTGGAGGAGCCGTTCGGCGTGGCCTACATCGAGGCCATGGCGGGTGGGCTTCCCGCCATCGGGTCTCGAGGAGAGGGCGGCCCGGAGGACATCGCCGCCGCGGGCCATGGAATGCTGCTCGTGGACCCGGACGACCACCTGGCGCTGGCCCGCCTGATCGAGGCGACGATTGCCGATGGCGGCCACCTGGCGGCGCTCGGTCAGGCTGCCCGGTCGACCGTGGAGCGCAACTTCACCTGGCGCCGCTGCGGTCAGGCCACGCTCGAGGCGTACACCGCCGCGCTCGAGATCTCGGAATGCGCCCGCGGCTCCTCCAGGAACTGAACCGCCCATGCATCCCGACCTCCTTCAGATCTCGCTCGGCACCACGCGCGGGCTGAGAATCGCCGACGGGTGGTTTGCCGAGCTTGCGGGTCAGGCAGGGGTCACCGTCGAGACGGTAGGCGTCGGGGTCGGCGCGACCAGCAGGCTTCGCCGCGCTTATCCGGTGACGGACCTGGTCGAGGCGCTGGCCGCCAGGCGGGCAACCGCGAGCGCCGTGAAGCGGCTTGCCCCCCGCACGTTGGTCTTCTCCACGACGACCGCCTCGCTGCTCGCCGATGATCCAGGAGTCCCCTACGCGGTGCGACTGGACGCGCCGGCACGGCTCAACCGGCCCGGCCTGCACAATTCCATGTTGCACGCCCTCGAGCGACGCAAGCTCGCGCAGGCGGTGCTGGTCCTGCCGTGTAGCGGCATGGCGGCGGCGTCGCTGCCACCTGACGCGGCACCGGTAGTCGTGGTTCCCCCGCCGGTGTTCGTCTCGGATCACCGACCGGAGGGCGCGCGCGAGCGGCTGGCGGTCGCCTACACGCCCGATCCCAAGGCCAAAGGGCTCGATCTCCTATGCCGAGCGTGGGGGCTCGCGGCCGTGCCCGGCGCCCGCCTCGAGGTGTTCGGAGTCGATCGCGAGCAGGCGATGCGCCGACTCCGGCGATCGGGAGTCATCGAACCGCCGAACGTCCATTGGGCCGGATCGGTTCCCCCGCGTGATTTTCACGCGAAGCTCGCCCGCTGCTGGGCGTTCGTCACCAGCGCCCGGTGGGAGGACTTCGGGATGACACAACTCGAGGCGCTGGCGCTCGGGGCGCTGCTCGTCTGTACCGCGACCGAAGGACCATTCGAGGCCGGCGCCATCGCGCGGGAGCTGAGCCCCCGGCTGGTGGCTCCGGATCAGAGCCCGGAGGCGCTGGCGTCGTGCCTGGAGGAGGCGTTCAAGCTCGATTCAGACGCCGCCAATGCGTACCGTGGCGGCGCACGGTCCCGCCTGGAGCGGTACCGTCCCGAGGCGATCGCGCAGACGATCGCGGAGCAGGTGCTCCCGGTGTTGTTGGGCCGCCGCTGGTTAGGGGCGCAACTTTCGGGGCATTGATGAGTTCAATTCCTTTGTGCTCCGGGGAATAGGGAGCCCAGTCGGGGGCGCCATCAAAAACTGTCGGACACCAGTCGAAGTCGAGAATCTCTAGGAGGTTTGCCGCACATGAGCTTGATCGGACGAATCCGAGCGTCGTGGACGCGCATAGGCGCCGTGATGCTCGCCACGGGAGCGGTCACGGGTTGCGCCGCGCTCTCAGGTCCCGCCCCGGCGGCGGCTTCGAGCAATCAGTTGACGATGTTCGAGGATGGCCCGGCACTTATTGCCCACACGACGCAAACGCTGCAGACCATGCGCAGCCTTGGCGTCAACATCGTCCGGCTCAACTTGGCTTGGCAGGACGTCGCTCCGAACGCCAACTCGCGCACGCGACCGGGAGGCAACCTCGCCGACCCCAGCGACGGCTACAACTGGAGTCAGTATGACCAGCTGGTGAGCGCCATTCGCAGTTACGGGCTGAATGTCGACCTGCTGATTGGTGGCGGGGCGCCGTTGTGGGCCACCCAGCCGGGTGCCGCTTCCCCCAGCCCCCAGTTCGGCCCCTTCGATCACGTCTGGTACCCGTCGGCGAGCGACTACGGCAACTTTGTGCAGGCCGTTGCCAGGCACTTTTCGTACCTGAACACCTGGGAGCTGTGGGATGAGCCGAACTGGGGCCCGGCCCTCGCGCCGCAGTACAGCGGTGGCTCGCTTGTTTCGGCCCGGCTCTTCCGTCAGCTCGTCAACGCCGGATGGGCGGCGCTGAAGGCAACCGGGCACAATCGGCAGACCGTCATCGTCGGCAGCCTCTCCCAAGACGGCTCCGGCCCTCCCTCTAAGGTCGGGCAGACCAATACCACCGCGCCGCTGACGTTCATGCGCGGCCTGTATTGCGTCGATTCCCGTTACAACCCGCTGCGCGGGAACGCCGCCGCCGCCATCGGCTGTCCCACCACAAAGGCCGCCTCGAAGAAGTTCCGAGGCAACAATCCGGCTCTGTTCAACGCCACTGGCGCTGGAGTCCACCCCTATCCCTACTCCCAAAAGCCGAATCAGGCCCAGTTCCCGGACCCCAATGGCGTCGAGTTCAACGAGATCCCGCATCTGACGACGCTGCTCGACCGCGTCAACAAGGTCTACGGATCCAAGAAGCGGATGCAGGCGTTCAACACCGAGTACGGGTACCAGGTCGGCTACGTGACCGCGGCGAACGCGGCCAGGTACATCAACTGGGCGGAGTACCTCTCGTTCAAGAATCCGCGGATCGCCTCGTACGATCAGTTCGAGCTCCAAGATCCCACTAATGGTTTCTCGACGGGGTTGATTGCCGCCAACGGCGCGCTGAAGCCCTCCTACTTCACGTACCGGATGCCGATCTGGCTCCCGGCGACGACCACCAAGCGGGGGCGCTCCCTCGAGGTGTGGGGAGCCGCTCGGCCAGCCGGCTTCGCTCGGCGGTTCACCGGGAAGGCCCAGTTCGTGGCGATTCAGCTGAATGGACGAACGATCAAGACCGTGAAAGTCACCAACGGCCGCGGGTACATCGACACCTTCGTCAAGTTCCCGGGGGGTGGCTCGGTGAGGCTCGCGTGGCAGTACCCCAACCAGTCGTGGGCCAACAACCCGTTTGCCCAGGACGCGGGGAAGTTCATCTACAGCATGTCGATCGGCATCGCCCTGCACTGAGCCCGCCTCTAAGGAGGCCGCTTCAGCGGATCGCGTCGCTCCTGCCATCGCTCGACTTTCGGGCGATGAGCAGGAGCGTGTGGCCGAAGGGCGCCGCCCTTCGCCTAGAGCCCAATGCCTCGTCAAGCGGCTGCAGCGCCCGCTGCAGCCGCTTTGGCATGCGCCTCCACGTGTAGGTGAGCGCGTGAACCTCCGGCCACAGGCCGACGCTTGCTGCTTCGGCCGCGAGTGCCCGTGGCGATAGGGGCACGTCATCCGGGGTCCCGTGGAGCCCGGTCGCGATGCCCAGCCGGTTTGCTAGCGCGAGCCCCAGGCCTACCGGATGCCACAGTCCGGGCTCGACGGCGACCAGCGCGCCGCCTGGCCGAAGGATGCGAGCGGCCTCCTCGAAGCATGGCGCCAGCGGACCCTGAAACGCGATGTGATGTAGCACCGCGCGGTAAAGGACGACGTCAAATGAGCCCGCAGGAAGGTCCAGTTGCCCTCCGTGTCCGACGAAAGCCTCGTCCGCGCTGCCGTTCGAGCTGACCGTCGCCACGCAATTAGGATCGGCGTCCACGGCCGAGAGCCGGAAGCTGGGTGCCGGAAATAGATGACGGCCCGGGTGCCAGCCGCAGCCAACCGACAGCACCTCGCCGCGGCTCAGGTTGAGCTGTTTGCGCAGCAACTTATGCTCTCGGCGGGCGAGGTGCTGGTAATGGATCTCGCGCGTTGACGCAGTCGTCAGGCGGTCCAACAGGTTGTCCTGCTGGTACGGCTCGCTTCCGGGCCCGTGCGGCGCGTGATCGAGCTCGACGGCCACGATCAACCGGGAGCAGGCTGACGCTGTATGACCACATATGCGGAAGGGGCCGCAGGACTGACCAGCGCGCGTGCGCGGTCGCCGATGGTCGCCGGAGGCAGATACCAGCTCGGGTCGACAGCAAAGCGCTGGACGAGATTGCCATCCACGTTCTTCTTGGCGATCAGCTTCGTCCCGGGCGGCAGGTGCGCAAGCATTTGCAGTGGGCTGCCGATTACGTCAACCTCGCTCACCTTCACCGGCGCGTTCCTCGGCGGATTCCACGGCAGCCCGGGGAGATAGAGCGCGAGCGGCTGGGCGACGACCTCCCCCTGATAGGCCACTATCGCCCGTTCTCCGCTGCCGGGCCCCAGCGCCTTGGCAACGCCCCGCAGGTTTTGCCGCTGGTACTGCGGGTGCCCGTTGATGTAGATGCCGGCGTAAAGGAATCCGGCGACCGCCAACGCCGCCAGCGGAACGCCAACCGGGAGCGTCCGACGTGACGCGCACGCAGCCCCGATCACGACAGCAAGCGGGATCCAGGCGAGGATCAGGTTTCGCGCGATGTAGTAGTCGCGCCCGGCCGCAGCGAGGATCAGCGGCGCGATAAGGACGGTGCCAGCCATGACTGCGGCGGCCGCCGCCCCCCGGCGATGGTTCGACTCTCTTTCCAGCAGCAGCAGCGCTGCGCACACAGCTGCGAGCAAGCCAGCGGCCAGCAGACCATGCGTCACCAGCGAGCTCTGATAGAGGGTGCTCAGTCCGAAGGCGATCGGGACTTGCTCGATCCGCGTGTGCAGTGGGAACTGCTTGATCCACCCGAGCAATGGGTGCGATAGGTCGTTGACGGCGATGGGAATAACCGCCACCTGGACCACGGCGAGAACGGCAATGGCGATCACGACCCTCCGGCTCCTCAGAGCCACGAGCAACCACAGGGCCTCGGGGGCGACCAGAAAGCCGGCAAAGAAATGGGTCAACAGCGCCAGCCCGGACCAGATGGCCCACCACGTGATGTTGGCGGTGGAGGGCTCTCGACGCGCCCGGGCAAAGAACAGCAGCGAAAGCCCGGAGAGCGCGGCGAACAGCATGTACGCCCGGGCTTCTTGCGAATACCAGATCATGAATGGGCTGACCGCCGCGAGCGCGGCTGCCACATAGCCGGCCGCGCGCGATACCAGCTCGCGGCCGCACAGGTAGGTAATCGGGATCACCGCTGTTCCAGCGACGGCCGACAGGGAGCGCAGCCCGGCCTCGCCCGTGCCGAAAACCTTCGCCCAGATCCACGCGAGCACGTAATACAACGGCGGCGTCGACTCGGTCGTGCGGACCACGTGCAAGAGCCCTCCGAACGACAGCCCCACCGCATGCGCGGTCGTGGCCTCGTCGAACCAGTAGCTCTGGCCTGAAATCGTCGCGAACCGGAGCGCCGCCCCGACGGCAGTAATCGCGGCGACCACCCAGACCTCGGAAGGAACTACAACCCTTCGCGAAACCGCCGTCGGGCGGTCGGCTGGTCCAATCCCGGCGCGAGCCGGGATCAGCAAGCGATCAGGAGCCGCCAGACGCGCCACCGCGACGCTGCAGCGCCACGCCCGCGACGGCGCCACCACCGACTACCAGCACGACGAGGACGATGATGAGCGGGGTGGACAGGCCCCCACCGCCACCGCCGGAAGTGTTGGTGGGATCAACCTTATGCCCCGCGACCTGAGCTTCCAGCTGAGTCTGGATGACGTTGTAGCAATCGGTGTATTCCTGCACGTCGGCCGGCATCGTGGAGAGCGCCGTATGGAGCTGAGCCACCGAGTAGTGCTGCGTGAGCTTGCCGTGCGAGTTGCAGTCGGCGATCACGGGCGAGGAGGCCGCAAACGCCGGGGCCGCCGTAGCCGCCGCGAGCGCCGCGACCAGCGCGACCAAAATGAATGACCTTCTGACCACGGCCACAGGGTAGCGATGGCCATCCTGGAGTGCTCCACGAGGCCTGCCTCTAGATGAGGTCCGATCCGGCGTCAGAGTTCTGACTCAGCCGCCGGCTCAGCAGGCGGCCTATCGCCTGATCAGGCCCAAGCTCGCGGTGCGGCGGTCGGCTGCGCGAGCGGGGCGACTAGTGCGAACGATGCACTAGCTTCCGTGGCCGCCGACCTACCTTGACGGCCCGCCGCAACTTCGATCCTCGACCAGCCGTTTGAAGCCTATGAGACTTAGATGGGCAGCTCTCGCTGTGCTGCTGCTCGCCGCAGCGGCAGTCGGCACGGCCATTGCCCTGTCGAGCAGCTCGCCCCATAGAAAGTCGGTAGGCGGGCCGCTTGCGATGTTCCAGGAGGACCAGCAAGTACTGGCCCATCCTCGGCGTACTCTGCAGACCCTTCGTAGCCTCGGCGTCGATGTCGTCAGGCTGAACGTGCCCTGGGTGTCGATCGCACCAGATTCGGCATCGCCGATCCCCCCGAGATTCGACGCCTCGGACCCAGGGGCCTACCCACCGGGTAGCTGGGCTCGATTCGACAGGGCCGTCAGGCAAGCGAGTGCCGACGGCATCGTCCTTGATTTCCTCCTGAGTGGTGGCGCCCCACTATGGGCCAATGGGCCCGGGGCGCCCCGTTCCGAGAGATCCCTTGGGGCGTGGGATCCCTCAGCGACGGCCTACGGGCAGTTCGTGCAGGCCGTAGGGACACGCTACAGCGGCACCTACACGCCAGCCGGTCAGTCCTCGCCGCTTCCGCGAGTGGACTTTTGGGAGATCTGGAGCGAGCCCAACTGGGGCCCTTCATTGCAGCCCCAGCTCTCGCTCGACCCCGTCAGGATCGATGCCGCGCGCGAGTACCGCTTGTTGGTCGATGCAGCGTGGAGCGCGTTGCATCGCACCGGGCATGGCGGGGACACGGTGGTGATTGGGGGACTTTCGCCACGAGGGGTCACGGTCCCGCCCAACTCGGCGCTTGCGGCGGCGGTGGATGTCTCAGGCCCGCTCGCATTCACCCGCACCCTGTACTGCGTCGATTCGGCCTACCGCCCCCTGCGCGGCGATGCGGCCGCGCTGGTTGGCTGTCCGACCACCGATTCAGGATCAGCTCGGTTTCGGCGAGCGCACCCCGCGTTATTCAACGCCACTGGCTATGGGATCCATCCCTACCCGATCAGCCTGCCACCGACCGAGGCCGACGCGGCGAGCCCCGATACGGTTGAGTTCAGCCAGATCCCGCAGCTGACCAGCCTCCTCGATCGCCTGCAGCGCGTTTATGGCTCGGCCAGGCAGATACCCGTATACAACACCGAGTACGGGTACATCACCAACCCCCCCAACCCCGGCACCGAGTACCCATCCCCGGTCACCGCCGCGCGGTACCTGAACTGGGCGGAGTACCTGACCTGGCGCAACCCCCGCATCGCGACCACCATGCAGTTCACCCTGTATGACTCCGACACGGGGAAGAACGCCGTCCACAACGTCGGCTTCACGACCGGCCTGCTCCTCTCCGACGGCACTCCGAAGGCGACCTTCTACGCCTATCGGATGCCGATTTTCATGCCGGCCACCCGGGCCGGGCCCGATCAGTCGCTCGAGGTCTGGGGGTGCGTCCGCCCGGCCCGCTACGCGTACCTCGACACCCATCAGCCTCAGTACGTCGACATCCAGTTCCGGACAGGCTCAAGCGGACCGTTCCGCAACCTCAAGACGGTCCGGATCACCGACCTACTGGGTTATTTCGATGTCCGCGTCAAGTTCCCGGCGAGCGGCGCCGTCAGGCTCCGATGGTCCTATCCGAGCAGCGACCCGCTCCTACGGGATCCCGTGACGCCGGGAGAAACGACGATCTACAGCCGACAGGTGTACGTCGCCGTCCGCTGGTGGCAGTCCGTGCCATCGAAAGCGAGGCTCTCTCAGCGCTTTCCTGGCGGGCGCTAGCTCGCTCGCGGCGCCGTCCCGATAGGAGTAGACTACGGCTATCTGGCCCTGCGGCCAATAATCCTGGCCCCGGAGCAGTGGCACGCCGAAGCGTGACCTGCACGCCGTGGTAACTCACTTCGAGGCGAACCGGATCGACTGCGGGGCCAGCGCTTAAGCGTCAGGGACTTCGGGAGCGGCCTGTTCGACAGTTGGTTGTGGTGTCGCGTCGGTCATCGCCGGTGTGCCGTCGGTATCCGGGTCTGAGTCATGCGCGGCGGACTGCCTCCTGGCCTCCTTCTTGGCCTGCTTTTCGAGTCGGCGCTCTATGAGCCTACGCTCGCGATCGAGCTTCGCCCTGGTCGTCTTTCGCTTGCCGCTTGAGGCCATATCTATCCGTCCTTAATCGTGGAGTTCGAGGGCGCTTCGCGAGCCGCCCGGTCCCCCGTTCTGATCGGTCTGTGGACTTAGAGTGTCTGGACGTTCGCGGCGGCCGGGCCTTTGGGGCCCTGCTCGGTGTCGTAGCTCACCTTCGCGCCCTCGGCAAGCGACTTGAAGCCGTCGCCCTGGATCGCGCTGTGGTGTACGAACAGGTCCTTGCCGGATTCATCGGGTGTGATGAATCCGTAGCCCTTGTCGTTGCTGAACCACTTCACAGTTCCTGTGGCCATGTCTGTTCCCTCCGGTATGTGCACAAGCGAAACGCGGAGGGTGCTGAAAAACACAACGACGCGAAAACGCGGGGCACCGCTTTGGTCGAACGAAACGATCGACCCCTCCGGCCAGTGTAGCCACCCTTCCGCCAGAAGGTTGCAAGAGGCCCCTGCATCGGCTCGCCGCCGTTTAGCCGGGGTGCCGGTGAATGAAGAGCTCGCCGCGCTGTTCGCCGCCGAGTCCTAGCTGCTCGGTCGCTTCGCGCACGCCGGGGAACGCCGGATTGGTGTAGTCATCGAAGATCACCAGGGCGCCCGGACGCAATTGAGCTCGCCACACCAGCACCTCCTCGATCGTCTGCTCACGCTCGTGAGAGGAATCGATGTACAAGAAATCGACCGGCTCCTCGTCCCGAGGGCCTGTAGAGCCAGGCGCGACGATTAGCTCGATTCGATCCCTGACGTCAGAGCCCACAAGTTGGAGGTAGTGCCGTGGTCCGACATCCCTCGAGAGGTCGGGGATGTCGTAGGTCACCACGCGTCGGTTAGGGTCATCGAGTGCGAGAGTGATCGCCGTCCAAGCCGTCCCGGTGCCGAGCTCAACGACCCGCCTGCTGCCAGTGGCTAGTTCGAGCAAGGCTCGCATGTCGCCCGGGCGCGTGACCGAATGGATGCTGAACAGGTCACCGTTGCGCCACGCAAACTGCCGCGCGCGCCACTGAAACCACAGCACGCGGGGACTGACCCCTCGCAATCCCCACATCCACTCCAGGTCCCGGCGCCGCCGGCCCAGCATCGCACGCAGACGCCGGGTGAAGTTCCGCGAATTCGCGCCCAACGGCGTGACGGAGTTCTTCCCTCCTCCTTGAGCCGCCATACGCGCGATCACGATACGGCTCGTTACCCGCGGGTGCGGTCCGGTTCCGTCCGCAGGTCCGTGACGCGTTCCGTTGCCTAAACTCGCGACGGTGTCCGCCGAGGAGGTTGATGCTTACGTGCGCGATCTCGAGGAGCCCAAGCGCAGCACGCTCGAAACGGTACGCCGCACGATCCTTGAGATCGTTCCGGAAGCGGAACAGGTGATCTCCTACGGCGTTCCGGCGTTCCGCGTAGGCGGCGAGAGCGTCGCTGGCATCGCAGCGTTCAAGGACCACCTCAGCTACGTGCCGTTCAGCGGCTCGGTCCTCGGGCAGCTCGCCGATGAGCTCCACGACTACACCATGACCAAGAGCTCACTGCACTTCCCTGTCGACCGGCCTCTGCCGAAGCAGCTCGTGAAGAAGCTCATCGCCGTCCGACTTGCAGACAGCCGCCGGCGGCAGCGCTGACCCTGGGCAAGTCGGGGTTTGAGTGGGCAGCGGGATTGAAATCGAGCCGTGCGACCTGAATCATCGGCTGTAGTGATCAAAACGATCGCTTGGTTTGTGCGCCACCTGCGCCCAGTGGCTGTGCTCAGTGCGCTTGTTGTCGGGCTAGCAATCACAGACCTTATGAGTGGCGCGGCACCTGCTCAGCAGGCCTGTCCTCAGAGCGCGCCCGGCGCACCGAGTAGTGGTACTCCCGGGGCGCAGCAACAGCTTGTCCCATCCGGTCCGGTTTCGCTGACCCTGTGCCGCTACCGAGGACTGAATGATCCGACCCCGACCTACGTGAACCAAATCGCGGGTTCGGCCACCGTCACCGATCCCATGCAGCTGCAGTCACTCGAAGATCAGTTCAACGCCCTCCCACCACCTCAGAGCGGTACATTCGCCTGCCCCGCCGATGACGGCTCCTCGCTGCTGGCGAGGTTTGACCACCCGAACTCGCCGTCGGACGAAGTGTTGATCCGAACCACCGGTTGTAGCGACGCGACAAACGGCTACGTCACGGCCAGCATGGCATTCAACGGCGGGCAGCAACTCCGGACGGAGCTGCAAAATCTGACGGGCTGCGCAAGCTCAATCGACGACTGGCTTTGCAACTCCGATCCGGTGCCAACGAACCCAAACTCGGGTTCGAGCACGGGAAACCCACCTCCTGCTCCTAGCACGCATCCGCCGACGCCGAACGCGACGGTGTCCGGCTTTGTCCGTTTGTGTCGAGGTCCAGCACTCGCACGTCGCTGTCTCGTCGACACGATCCGCATGTGCCGGCCACCAAACGGGTGCATGACTCCTGACCGAATCGCGTTACTAGATACAGCCGGGCGGCGAGTGGCGGTGCGGAAGCTCCACCACGCTCGATTCCGTCTTAGCGTCGGCCCAGGTCGCTACACGATCGAGTTGCTCGGTAACAGTAAACGGATCCACGGCCACTTCGTGCGGAGCAAGAGGATCACGGCGACAGCGGACTGGACAATCGCCGTCGTGTTCACCTTCTCCATTCCGTAGCGGCTTCGACAAGCTAGCGGCGCCCTGAGCGAGCACGAGTGGCGCGGTCATACGAGAGCCGGAAGATCTCGATGACGTCGTCGACGGCGCCCGAGGCAACCGGGACGGTCACCCATCCGGTGTCCGGCAGTACGTGATGGGGCCGAGCGCGGCCTTCCGCGATCAGCTCGTCTCGGATTCGCCTCGGGAATGGCAGGTCGGCGATGCGGTCGCCGTGAAGATGCCCGAGCTCCCGGCGCCCGATTCGGAACTCGATCCCTCCGAAACGGTGCGGCGCCACCTCAACGCCGTCCCACGAGCTCACTGTCTCCCGAATCCGATCCGCTGCACCGGTCAGCTGCTCAGTCATGCTCGCTCCAAGTTCGGTCTCCTGCTTCAAGGGTAGGACGGCCCGCCTCGCCGCGGATCGCTCAGCGTTGTCTGACGACGATGGGGATCGCCCCCATTGCGGCCAAGCATTCAGGCACGTGGCAGGGAAGTTGTCCGGTGAGCAGCGCCCGGCCGACGCCGACAGCCCGGAACAGCACCTGGTGCGGCGTGCAGTCGGTGCCCAGCGGTGGCAGTAGCTTCTCCGGGGCGAGCACGCGAGCGTTGTTCGAGACCGCACCGTTGCACGCACCGACGCTCGTCTGCGCTGCGATCTGCTGACCCACGTGCACCATCACCGCTGGGTTGTGCAGGCGCGTGAAACGCACAACGATCCCATTCCCACCGCATCCCGCGAGTGCGAACGCGCAAGCCGTGAACGGCGCCAGTCGGTTCAGCCAAGACCAGGTGAGCGGCGTCCAGCCGCTCCGGCGAGCGCAGTCAATCAGGATGGTTAGTTCACCACAGGAAGCCCAGAGGCAGGACCAGGTCACGGTACCCCGACCGGCCGGCGCCTGAAGTGGTCGTGCTGGGATCGTGCCGCGTGGCTGCGGTTCCGCCAGCGCATTAAGACGATCGAGCATCTGCAGAGCTGGCGCGCGTCCGCGGCCAGGCGGCAGACACGCGAGCCCCCGGGGCGGCTCCTGTCCGATCCAGCTCATCGAGCAGGTGCGCACGGCCCCAACCGTAGTGCGCGCACGGCCGTAGCTGGGATCGAGACTCGCCCGCAGCGGTCGCCTCGATCGAGGACCAGCAGTGTCCCGGGACGACTAATTAACTAGGAGACCTGTAGCCGGGGACCCCGGTGAGTGTCCGCTTTATCGAGGAGGAGCCACGCGGTCGTGCCGCGCGCTGTTCTGGCCGGTGCGAAGCGGCAACCAGACCGACATGACCGCTGCAGGCGTGAACCAGCCAGGGCCAGCAGCGCTGGACGCTCGCCCTGATAGCGCGGGTCATCCCAGGCGCCGCGGGGTTGCGCGAGCCACCGCTGGCGATCGCTTTCACGATTCACGTCGCCCCCGCCGGACGCGTCCTATGCGACGACCGCGGGGGCCAATAAGTGGCGATCACGACTTCAGCTCGCTCGGGAACGAGCGCTGGCTGATCCAGTCGGCGATGTCAGCGTCGGTACCTGGGCGCGCGCGGGTCTACGGTGATGCACGGGCTGGGCGCCTGACGTATCGGCTATCGCGATTGACCGTTGGGTCTCGCGGACGAGGTCGACAAGGGCGGTCCTTTCGCAGCGTGGGACGCCGGAACCCTTCGCGTCCGAGATGCGAGATTCCCACCCGATGAAACTCATTCGAGGACAAGCGCACGATGAACCTGGCGAGGAACCGATTCGACTCGGCTTCGCCGATCGAGCCAATCGAGACCCCGTCGGTCGAAGCCATGCTGCGCTGCACCGATTCGTTCCGGCACGAGGGAGAATGTGACGATTGGTGATGTGAACCCAGACGAATCCCTCGAGATCGCTCCTGGCGTGTTCAAGCGGCTCGGTGATTGCAGGGGCTCCGAGATCGAGTCCGCGATACGTCTCATCGCCCGAGCGCGGATCGATCGAGCTTGGATTGATGAGCAGGCGTCCGGCCTCGATCAGGGCGGGCTGACGATCGGACGCCGTTTCTTCGCGAATGTGACTGAGGCAGAGAGGGACCTCATCGCGTACTGGCAAATGGTCAACCTCGTCGAGGAAGAGCGACTGCGTCAGACCAAGGAGGGCGACGCCCGACGCAACGACGAGAGGCGCACGGATGTGATGGCAGGCAAGAGACTGATCGACGAGGCGCTAGTCACGGTAGTCGCGGCAGATTCTCTTGGACCAGGTGATCAGATTTCGTTGACGCGGGAGCAGGCGCTGGTGTGGGCGATCTACCTCCGAGTGCTCGAGCGGCATCGCGGTTTGGCGTCGGATGAAGAGATCGAGCATTCGGTCAAAGCCGCCAGGAAGGCCGGCATCTCCACCGAGGACATCGGGGCCGCCATCGCCGCCGCCGATCTTCCCGAAGCACGAGAGGAGAAGTGAATGGCGATCGCCCGTCGACCACCGCAGCGGGTGCGTCGGCTGGAGCCAGGCCACGACGCGACCGGCTGCGCACGTCGCTAGGTCGTTCCGGCTCGATCGGGTGGTTCGCCTAGTCGTGCGATTGCGTCAGGTAGGTGTACCGGAGGTCGCTCGGACCGTGTGGGTGTGCTTTGGTGCCAGAGCCGTTAGAGCGGGGAGTGTTGAGCCGTCGCCGGGCCTCCATCGCCGGCGAGAGCCGCAGCGATCCGCGGTCGCGAGTCATCTCGCCTCGCCTACGTGCTGCTGAATTGTTTTCTGTCCGCTTCATCATCTTCAAGCCTTCCCGTCCCTCTATCGGGACCATGCGCAAGGAAGAGGGTTAGACCCTCGCGCGTTCAATCAGATCGGGACGCGTCCACCGGGCCGGTGGCGTAACGCCAGTAGGAGGACAGCGCCGGCCCCGCAGTCAAAACCAGTAACCCACGCCTCTCGCCTCGTGGCGCGGGTCGCGCCGTCGGTGGCATTCGGGCTTTGGGCGGAGAATCCTGGCCGCAGGGCCAGCTCGTGTCCGACTCTACTCCAATTGAAGGCGTCACACGAACCGCAGCTCGGAAGTTTGGTCGAGCTCGTCCGCGTATTGGCAAATAAGCGAACCGCACGGCGAGCTTGCGGTTCGGATCCGTCAGCATCGCGAGCTTGGAATGGTCCCCATGTGGTCCGCCCAAGCCAGTTCGGCCGCTGCCGAGACTGTTCGCAAAATGCGGCGTGGCGGCTCGCGAAGAGCGTCGATTTGTGGTACCTCTGTTGTCAGCTATCGGGACTGTCTCTGCGCGTTTAGAACAGCGACGGGACCAGAAAGGACGCGCGGCCATGATGAGCACCGCGCCACTCTCCTTCGACCGTGCCAACGAAGAGGTCGAAGGCATGATCCATCAGGGCACGTCATTCGCGCACGTGGAGGACGCGATCGACGCCGCTCAGTTCTCGCAACTCCACAAGGCAGCTCTCTGGCTCCTCGCGTGGTCGCTCCGCGACCCGGCGATCCAGCGCCGCGATGCCCGGCTGATTGCGGAGGAATTTGCCGCCGACGGGTTCTGATCAGACTCGTTGGTGGCGGACCAGGGGGGCGTCCCTGCGTGAGGGGGGTCTGGGTTGGTGGCCCGGATGCGCGGCCGTCAGGACCGTCGCCAGCCCGTCCCTCGCCGCGAGCGGCGAGGAAGACCCGGGTGGTGCCCGTCGAGGTCGGGACCATCCTCATCGACACTTCGACTGTTCAGGTGGTCGCTCTCCACCGGCTCGAGGATGAAGACCTCGACCGCCAGGTCGGGCTCAATGTGGTTGTTGCTCATGAATGCCACTACGCGACGTCCGGAGAGCTCTTCCACGGCGCTGATCGCGTCGCCCTGGATGGTGTCCTGAAACGCGCGGCGGCCGTGCAGGACGACCTCGGCCTTGCCGTCATGGACCAGGCTTTGCTCGCCTTTGGTCAGCGTCGCCCCCATGACGCACACGATGATGTTCTCACCGACCGTGGTGCGTGCTCTCGTGGGCCCGCGGCCCGTGTAGCGATGCAGCAGTCCGACCATCGAATTCGAGATCGCGGCTGTCATAGCGCCGCTCGCTGCTACTTCTCGGTGTATGGCGGGCATACCCACCCCTCTCAGCCTTCTCTGGCAACACGGACGCCGCGCGCGGGGAGAGTCAGGCAGAGAACCGAACGGACGACGACTCGGTCGAGCATAGCGCGATCCGCCGCAAATTCCTAGTGGGAAGGTCGGAATGTGCTAAGTTCACTAGTGCGCTCAGTGAGCCTTAGCTCTTCTCGCTTTCAGGGCGACGGGTTCGGTCAGAAGGGCAGAGAGGCGGTCGGCCATGGCCACCGCAACAAAGAAGTCCCGCGCCGTGAATCAGCTCGGCCGCCGTCCGGGCGGCGTGCCTGTGCCGGAGTCAATGGAGTTACTCATTTTCGAGGACAACGGCGGCGCCTATCACTGGACGATCGTCGCCGGCGACGGCGCAACCCTCGCGCGGTCGGGAGGCTTTGCCTCCTACGACGACGCTGAAGAAGCCGCGCAGCAGGTCCGCAACGGTGCCGCCTCGGCGCGGTTCGAGCGCCGCGCGGCCGGGACACTCCCGGTCGATCTCAGGGCGCGTCGCGATGCCAGAACGGACGCCTCGGACGCCGAGCGTTGGTTAGATGAGGGCGGCAGCTTCAGCACCGAGGCCGAGGCGGTGACGGAATGACAGGCGCCACGCTGATCGCGCGGCCCGAGTCCGCCTCCCCACGCAAGCCCGATCCACGACTGACCTACAGCTGCCCCGAGTGCGGGCACGAGCTCCGTGTGTCCGGCCTCGGGCGCCACCGCGTGTACTTCGAGCTCGATGACGAGCGCTCAAACGACCCGGTGATGAACCGGGTCTGCCCGGACTGCGGGCAAGGCCTGTCCGGGAAGAACCCATCATGAGCACAGCCATGACCCACCTCTGCTGCCCAGCCTGCCGGCTGCGATTCAGTCCCACCGCGGCCGCGTACATCACCGCTTGCCCAGAATGCGGTGACTCGCCCCAACCCATCGCCAGCTTGGAGCGTACCTTCGGCTTCCGTCTCGTCGGACCACAGGACCTCCCCCATGAGCTGCCCTACGCAAACGCCGTCTCGCTCACATTTCCCGAGCCGCTGTCATAGGCCAGATACTGGATGCAGAAGAGAGAATCGCGGTGCACGAATGCGGTTGCATCAGGCGTCACGCGGGTTGATGGCGCCTCCGTAGGCGTCGAAGAGGATCGCACCTGACCCCCGTTGGTCTGCACGGCGGTAACGAGGGTCTGCCGCGCCGGTGACGGCACTCGACAGTGAGCGACCAAGGCCACTCTGGAACATGTTCGACCTGACTCCAGAAGGGCGACCGACAGACTGGCATAAGCAGCTGAGCGACGACCAGCCCCTCGGCTAGCGTACAAGCGCCATGGCATTAGGACGCGAGATCGCTGTGCCCGCCCCAGATAGCCCGACCGGCGGGAGGTTGATGCTGCTCGTGTGTCATCTCGATGACGGAGGGTTACCGCCGCACGCCTGCAAGCGTGCGCAACGGGCGCTTCGGGCGGCGGGACACGATTTCGACAAGCTCGTCGCCGCTCGAGGTGTTCTGTTCGGCCTGTTCACAACTGGACGCCGGCCGAAACTGAAGCAGCTGAGCGGTCAGGAGCAGCTCCCGGTCCTCCGCCTCCCTGACGGCGCGACGATCAATGGCAGCGCGAACATCATCGCCTGGGCCACCGAGCACCCACCGACGCCGTCGTCTGGCCCGATCCCCTAACGGTTGAGCGATACTCCTCCCGTGGCAAACGGTGAGGAGCTGACGGCGCAGCTGACGGGAATCTGCGGTCCGGAGCACGTGCTCACGCACCCCGATGCGCTCGCCACGTATCGCTCGGACGGCCTAGCGCACTACCGGCAGACGCCGCTGGCCGCGGTCCTGCCTGGCAGCGGCGAGGAGGTGCGGCGGGTGGTGAGGGCGTGCTTCGAGGCGGGTGTCCCGTGGGTGGCACGCGGATCTGGCACCGGCCTGTCCGGGGGCGCGCTGCCGATCGCCGAAGGGGTGCTGATCGTGCTCGCCCGGCTGCGGCGGATCCTCTCCGTGGAGCTCGAGGACGCCCGGGTGGTGGTGGAGCCGGGAGTTACCAATTTGTCAATCTCCCGGGTCGTCGCGCCTACTCACTTCTACCCCCCGGACCCGTCCAGCCAGATCGTGTGCTCGATCGGCGGCAACATCGCCGAGAACTCCGGCGGGGCGCACTGCTTCAAGTACGGATTCACCACCAACTACGTCGCCGCCCTGGAGCTGGTGCTAAGCGATGGGACCGTGGTCGAGCTCGACCGCGACGAGCCCGGCTACGACCTGCTCGGCGCGTTCGTGGGATCGGAGGGAACGCTGGGGATCGCGACCAGGATCACTCTACGGCTAGCTCCCGCGCCCGAGGACGTGCGCACGCTGCTGGCCTTCTTCGAGGACACTGGGTCGGCCGGTGAAGCGGTCACGGGGATCGTGTCAGCGGGGATCGTCCCGGGGGCGATCGAGATGATGGACCGGCTGTCGATCCGCGCCGCCGAGGAGGCGACCGGGGCGGGGTACCGGCTGGACGTCGGAGCTGCCCTGATCGTCGAGCTGGACGGGCCACGAGAAGAGTGCGAGACCCGCTTCGATCAGGTCAAGGGGCTGTGCTCAGACGCCGGCGCGCTGGAGGTTCGTGTGGCGAAGTCAGCGGATGAGCGGGAGCTGATCTGGAAGGCACGCAAGGCAGCGTTCGCTGCCATGGGGCGCATCTCCCCCGCGTACTTCGTTCAGGATGGCGTGATCCCGCGCACGCGGCTGTCCGAAGTCCTGAGGCGAATAGACGCGCTGTCCGCGGAGTACGGCCTTCCGGTGGCGAACGTCTTCCACGCCGGGGACGGGAATCTTCACCCCCTGGTCTGCTACGACGCGGCGCGCGAGGGCGAGCCAGAGCGGGCCGAGCAGCTGGCCGAAGAGATCATCAGCGCCTGCGTCGAGGAAGGGGGCTCGATCACCGGCGAGCACGGCGTCGGTGTGGATAAGAAGGCACAGATGCCGGCCATGTTCTCCGAAGCCGACCTCGAAGCCTTTCATCGGCTGCGGTGCGCATTCGACCCAAATGGGCTGGCCAATCCCGGCAAGGTGATGCCAACGCCCCGACTGTGCGGAGAGGTCCCGGGCCCCTACCGCGAGCATCCGCTCGAGCGGGCCGGCGTGGCGACGCGTCTTTGAACGAAACAGCCGAGCCCAGCACGTTCGAAGAGGCCGCCGAGGCGCTCGCCGCCGTGAATGCCAGCGGCGGCGCGGTGCGATTCCGCGGCGGCGGCACGAAGGCCGGGTGGGGCGCGATCGGCGTCGAGCGGTCGCTCGAGCTTCGAATGGGCTCACTCGACCGGATCGTCGAGCACAACGCAGGCGATCTGACCGCCGTGCTCGAGGCCGGAGTCCCGCTGGCGCGGGCACAAGCGCGGTTCGCCGAGGCCGGGCAGATGCTGGCGCTCGACCCTCCTCTCGGGGCGGATGAGCGGGCGACCGTTGGCGGGGTCGTGGCCACTGCCGATTCCGGACCGTTGCGTCACCACTACGGGGGCGTCCGCGACCTGGTGATCGGGATGACCGTGGCCCTGTCGGACGGAACGGTCGCCAGGTCCGGCGGTAGGGTGATCAAGAACGTCGCGGGCTACGACCTGGCAAAGCTGTTCAGCGGTTCGTTCGGCACCTTGGGCATGATCCTGTCGGTCAACTTCCGCCTTCACCCACGTCCGCCGCACCGGCTGACCGCCGTCGGTGTCGCCAGCGACCCGGAGATGCTCCGCTCGGCGGCGCAAGCGCTGGCGGCCGCGCCGCTCGAACTGGACGCGCTCGATTTCGGCTGGCGCCGGGGACGCGGCGGACTGCTCGCCTCCCTCTCAGGTGTCGAGCCGAAGGCTCGAGCGGACCGGGCCGGCAAGCTTATGCAGGAAGCGGGGCTGAGCCAGGTGGACGTGACCGACGACGACGAGAAGCTGTGGGCCCGGCAGCGCGCGGGACAGCGTTCGGCTCGCGCAATACTGATCCGCGTGACCGGGCGTCCCACTCTGCTGCCCGCGGTGCTACGTGCCGCGGACGCCTGCGCAGGCACCGCGATCGGCCGGGCCGCACTAGGCACGAGCTACATCGAGCTCGATCCGGAATCGGCCCCCCGGTTGCAGGAGGACCTTCCCGCTGGCGCACATCCGGTACTGCTCGACGCTCCGGCGCAGCTGCGATCGGCGGCAGATCCCTGGGGAATGCGAAACGGTCCCGCGCTCGAGCTCATGAGGCGGGTCAAGCGGCGCTTCGATCCTGCCGGTGTCTGCAATCCGGGCGTCTTCGTGGGAGGGATCTGATCGTGGCCGCGTTCGACGCCCACCGCCCTCCCGACCAATCGCTGGTCGACGACTGCGTCCACTGTGGGTTCTGCCTTGAGAGCTGTCCCACCTATGTCCTCTGGGCGCAAGAGGCGGACTCTCCTCGGGGGCGGATCGTCCTGATCGATGAAGGTCTGCAGCTCAGCCCACAAGCTGACGGACGAGATGGTCAGCCATTTCGACAGCTGCCTCGGCTGCATGGCTTGCGTGTCGGCCTGCCCGTCGGGGGTGCGCTACGACCGGCTGATCGAGCGCGTCCGCCCCCAGATCGAGCGAGGTCACGAACGCCACGCCGCCGATCGGGCATTGCGGCTGCTGCTGTTTGAGACGCTGCCCCACCCGCGACGGCTGCGGGCGCTGGCACCGATGCTCGCCGCCGCCCGACGGCTCGGCGCGGAGCACTTGCCCGAGCGGCTGGCCATGCTCGCAAAGGTCGCTCCACGCGCTCCCCTGCGCCGCACCCGCGGCGCCAAGCTGCCCGAGCGTACGCCGGCCATGGGAGAGCAGCGGGGGCGGGTGGCCCTGCTGCTCGGCTGCGTACAGCGCATCTTCTACCCACAGGTGCATCGGGCCACGGTCGCCACGCTGGCGGCGGAGGGGTTCGAGGTGCTCGCGCCGCGGGCGCCAGACTGCTGCGGCGCGCTCGAGCTTCACGGCGGCGAGGAGGAGGCGGCGGTAGCCCGGGCGCGCGCGACGATGGCCGCCTTCCAGGCGCTCGGAGAACTCGACTACGTGGTGGTCAACGCGGCCGGCTGCGGATCGGCGATGAAGGAGTACGGCGAGCTGCTCGAGACCGAGCAGGCCCGGGACTTCTCGGAGCGGGTACGGGACGTCACCGAGCTGCTCGCGTCCGTGCCCCGGCGAGCGAAGCTCGGGCCCGTTCCCCTCCGGGTCGTCTACCACGACGCTTGCCACCTCGCGCATGCCCAACGGGTGCGCGACCAGCCTCGCGAGCTGCTCGAGGAGATCCCGGAGCTCGAGCTGCTCGAGGTCTCCCAAGAGCGGGAGATCTGCTGCGGCTCGGCCGGGATCTACAACCTGGTACAGCCGCGGGCGGCGGCCGAGCTCGGGGCTCGGAAGGCCAGGCATCTACTCGAGACCGGCGCCCAGGCGATCGCCGCCGGAAATCCGGGCTGCGCCGCGCAGCTCGACTTGCACCTGCGCGAACTCGGCCAGCCCCTCCCGATTCACCATCCCCTCGAGCTGATCTGGCGCTCGATCGCCGCGGCTAATGGGTCGTTCGGCGCGAACCCGAACTGAGGGGAGCCTCAGCGCTCGATCTTGCGGGCCGCTTGGCCGAAGGCCGCCAGTGCAGGCTTGGCTCTCACCTGAAAGTTCTGGAACGACAGCAGGCCCGAGAAATTGAACGGGTACGACCCTTGGACCTCGTTGCCCATCCACGTGTACCAGTAGAAACCGATCAGCCCTAGCGCTGCACGGTTGGCCGCCAGCAGCGGCAGCAGTGTGCGGACATTGCGCGCCTGCCCCGCCTCGGTCGTCTCGAAGTCGAAGATGCGGGCGGTCTGGTTCAGGGAGGACGGCCACCCGGTCTCGCCGGCGATGATCGGCTTGTTCGCATCCCCGCCTCGCTTCATCGACGCGCGCACCAGCCGCAGGATCTTGATCACCCCTGCCGGTTGCTTGGTGTAGGGGTGAACATCGACGACGTCGAACGCACCCCGGGCGCCGCGGACGCGGTATATCTCGCTAAGGATCTGCCAGGAGAAGTTCGGCACTCCGGCCAGCACCACCCGGGCACCGGAGTCGGCGCGCCTGACGGCCGAGTGAGCGGCGCTCAGCAACGCGACGTAGCTGCGAGCGAAGGGCTGAGTGGGCCAGTAGCCGACGATGTCGGGCTCGTTCCAGATCTCCCACATCCGGATCGGACGGCGGGCGAGCCCAGGATGCTGGCGCCAGAAGCTTCCGCGGGGACCGTAGCGCCCGATAAGCGTCGTCAAGTAACGGCCGTAAGCGCGGTCGTCACTCGGCTGCGCTAGACCGGTGATGGATCGCCGACCGGCCGCCCACGAGGGCGAATCGATGACAGTCGGCAGCACGGTCATCCCCCGGGCGGCGGCGAGCGTGACGATCTGATCGGTCCCGGCGAAGTTGGTCGGGATGCCCCCCGCGCCGGTCACGAACCCTACCCCCTGGCCCGCCGGCACCTGCGTCCAACTGGCGTATGGCTGCGCTACGGACCAACTGAACACCACGCGGACGCTCTGTACCCCGTTGGAGCGCATCAACCCGAACTGACTGGGCAGCGTCACCGCGTCCTGGGCGTTGACCATGGGACCATCGACATTCATCCCCACAAACCCCTTCGGCACAGGCGTTCCCGGCAGCCGTGCCGCGGCCACGCCGGGTGCGACCATTGTGACCGCCACCGCGAGAACAATCGCTCCAAGTCGGTGCATGTGCGGCGCGAGTGTAGTCACGCCTCGCTCGTCGTGAGCCACACACACTGGGCGGGCAGGCCGGGACCGCGGGTTGGACCCGGCTTCGCTACGGTGCGGCGCATGAGCTATCGCACGACCGTCGCGGTCGTGCTCGCGCTCGGTGCCGCCGCCTGCGGGTCCGCTAAGCACTCGTCGACGGCGCGCTCGACGCCGCCCGCGAGTACGCCCACCACCGCCTCAACCACGACCGCGAGCACGCATACGTCCGCTCGCTCGACCGCGGCCGGCTCGACGACTGCCCAGGCGAGGTCCACCCCCTTCCCCACGCCTGCAGGGACGCCGACGGCGCCCGACGGGCTACGCCAAACCGCTGGCTACTCGACGTATGAGCTGTGCGCCAGCCAATGCTCGGGCGCCGTGCCGGCATCGCTCCGCCGAGCTCTTCACGTCCCGGCGCTAGGTTCCGGGGGCTCGTGCCCGGTGTCCGCGGGCAGTGGGCCCGTCAGGCCGACGCCCTCGACGCAGCTTTCGCTGACCCCGTTCGTCGGCAGCGCTTGGAAGGGAGCGCAGGTCACGTGGCACGCCTCCGGCTATTCGGGACCGATCCTGATCCGCGGAAGACAGCTCGGAGGCTCGGGGGCCGTTGGCTTCGGCGAGGGTCATGTCCCGTACGACGAGCTCCAGCTGCTGGGGACGGCGATGGGAGCCCCGCCGGGGCAGTGGCCGTCCTTCACCCGCGTGCAAGGGCCGGGCTGCTATGCCTACCAGGTCGATGGAACCAGTTTCAGCGCCATGATCGTGTTCCGAGCAGCGTAGGCGCGGACTCTGGCAGCGCTCAGCCGAGCCCCAGGCATCGGCGTAGAAATGCCAGCTGGTCGCCCGAGGAGCGCTCAAACCCCTCGTCGACGTAGATGTCGAAGTGACCGAACGGGTACCGGATCAGCTCGGCCGACGGGGCACGCTGCGCCGCCCGGATGGTCGGTCCGGCAGGCGCGACCGTGTCCGGCTCACAGGCGCAGACCAGCAGCGGACAGCGCAGTCGATCCATATCGCTGGCGGGACGGTAGAAGCCGACCTGGAGAGCGAACCGAGCCAGTACCTCGTCGTCGAACTGGACGCCCTCGGGGACCAGCCTGCGGTAGCCGGGCTCGGCGTCGGGCGCGGTCATGAGCGCCGTTGATCCGGGCGGGCCGACCAGCTTCACCCGCACGCCATCCCGCCGCGCTAGCCTGCTGGCCTCGTCAAGTAGCGCCCGCGCGACTACACCGATGTTCGCGCGCAGGCCCATCGCCCGCACTGACGCCGGGCCGCTTGTGAACGGGCACTGAGCCACGACGGCGGCCACGCGTCCGTCTCGCGCCGCGGCCGTGATCGCGTGACCGCCGCCGAACGAGCTACCCCACAGCGCGATCCGCTCGGGATCGACTCCGTCAAGCCCCCGGGCGTAGTCGAGCGCTGCCGCCCAATCCTGAAGCTGGAGCTTGATGTCGAGCAGCTGACGAGGCTCTCCTTCGCTGGCGCCGAAGTGACGGTAGTCGAACGCGAGTGCCGCCAGTCCGCCGGCCTGGAAGCGCTCGGCGTACCGGTCGAGTCCCATCTCCTTCACGGCCCCCAGCCCGTGGCCCATCACCACAAGCGGCGCCGGGAGGCGTTCGGGGCGGTAGAGCCACGCCGCGCAGCGAACCCCGCCCGACTGAAACCGGGCGTCCTCTCGATCCGCCGCGGCGGTCACGGTCCTAGGACGAGTACATCGCCTCGATCTCTGCCTGGTACTTGGCGGCGATCGGCTTGCGCTTGAGCTTCATGGTCGGCGTGAGCTCGTCGCCGCCGGGATTCCATTCCCCGGGGACGACCGTGAAGCGCTTGATTTGCTCTACCCGCGCCAAATGGGAATTGGCCTGGTCGATCGCCTGCTGGACGGCGTCGATCACCTTCGGCTCTCTCGCCAGGTGCTCGAGGCTCTGCCCGTCGAGACCCTGCTGCTTGGCCCATTGGGGCGCGTAGTCAGTATCGAGCACGATCAACGCCGTGTTGTATGGCCGGCCGTCGCCAATGGCCACGGCCTGGCCGATCAGCGGGCTGGCGGACTTGATCTCCGCCTCGATGTTCGCCGGCGACATGTTCTTGCCGGCGGCGTTGATGATCAGCTCCTTCTTGCGATCGACGATCTTCAGGTAGCCGTCCTCGTCGATCTCCCCGACGTCGCCCGTGTGGAGCCAGCCTTCGTCGTCGATGGCCTCCGCGGTCTTGGCGGGCTCGTTGCGGTAGCCGAGCATCATAAATTCGCCCCGGCACAGGACCTCGCCATCCTCGGCGATCCTCAGCTCGACCCCCGGGGACGGCGGCCCGACGGTGCCGATCTTGACGGCCCCGGGCCGGTTGCAGGTACCGAAGCCGCAGGTCTCTGACATGCCCCACAGCTCGGCCAGCTCGATCCCGATGGCGTGGAAGAACTCGAGCACCTCCACTGGCGTGGGGGCGGCGCCAACGTTGACGGCCACCGCCTGATCGAGTCCCAGCATCTCGCGCAGCTTCGAGAACATCTGCTCGTCCGCTTGCCTGACGCGCGCCTCGAGCTCTTCGGGGACGGGTTGCTTTTGCTGCCTGAGCCGGAGTTGCTCGATCGACGCGGCCAGGGCCTCCTCCACCGGTTTGCGCTGCTCCTCGGGCTGGCCGTGCAGCATCGCCTCCAGTCCGGCCTTGAGCTTCTCCCATATCCGCGGCACGGCAAAGAACCAGGTGGGTCTGACCTGCGGCAGATAGGAGACGACTTCCCGAGGATTCGGCGCGCAAGTGATCGTGCCCGCGTAAATCGTGGGGATGTAGTGGTGGGCCATGCGCTCGGCGATATGGGCGGCCGGTAGCCACGAGACGACGCGCCCCCCGGGCCCAAACGGGACGATCTGCTCGACCGCCTGGGCCGAGAACATGATGTTGTGGTGGGAGAGCTGGACTCCCTTGGGTTTGCCCGTCGTACCCGAGGTGTAGATCAGCGTCACCACGTCGTCGGGCTGGATGTGGGAGGCGGCGGCAGGGACGTCGAATTCCGGGTTCGAGCCCTCGACCTCAGCCAGAGACACCGTTCCTTCCGGCGCATCGCCGTCTACCACGATCACGTGCTCGAGCGACCGCACACGATTGCGCACTTCGAGCATCGCCGGCAGGTGCGCTTGCTCGACGATCGCCATCCGCGAGCCGGCGTCGCCGATCAGGTACTCGATCTCCTCCGGCGGATAGGTCTGGTAGATGGAGAATGGCGTCGCCCCCAGCATCGCGGCGGCGAGGTCAACGACGTGAAACTCGGGCCGGTTGGACAGCATGATCGCGATCGTGTCCCCGCGCTTCAGCCCCAGCTTCGCCAGGCCCCCGGCGACCGCGTCCACGCGCTCCAGCAGCTCGGCCCAGGTGAGCGAGACGCTGTCGTCCGGAAGGCGAACGGCGACGATGGCCGGGTTGTTGGCGGCTGTTCGCCGCAGCGCCTCAGTCAGCGTGGGTGCTTCGGTAGCCGGTCCAGCAGCGGCCGTGATCGTCGTGCTCTCCATCTACCTCACCACCCGTGTCGATGCCGTGAACTTCGACTAACGCTACCGCTAATGGGCGTTAAAGCCCTGTCCGGTAAGCGTCGAGATGTCGTTTGAGAGGCCGATCACGAACACCAGGATGATCAACACGAATCCCACCACTCCCGCGCGTTCCATGGCCTCGAACGGGATCCGGCGACCGCGCACCTTCTCCGCCAGCGCCCAGAACACGTGACCGCCGTCTAGCGGCAGGAACGGGAACAGGTTGATCACCGCCAGCGACAGCGAGATCAGGGCCAGCGTCGCCAGGGCATTGGTGGTGTCAGATGCGAACTCCTGCTGGGTCACGGTGAAGCCGCCAACCACTCCGTGCAGCTGCGAGCGGACCTTGGGCTCGAACAGGCGCACCACTGTCGATACCGTCCGGCGGGTCAAGTACCACATTTGGGCCACGCCCTGATGCGCGGCGCCGGCGAGCCCGAGCGGCGGCGCCCGTTCGCCGAAAGCGAACCCGAGGCGCGTGCGGCCGAGGCTCGGGTCATAGCGCGGGTAGATCGAGAAGGACAGGAGCTGCCCCTGGCGGTCGACCAGAAGCTTCACCGGGGTTGTGGCGCGGCAGCCCTTTACAGGCTTGCCCGCGCATTTGTGGGAGGAGATCTCGCGGGAGACCTCCTCCACAGATAGCCCACGCTTGCCGTCGACCGCCACGATCTTGTCGCCGGGCTTCAGGTACGAGGAGGCCGGCGCAAGAAGCGCGTCATTCGCGATCGTGTGCGTCGGAACCGGATTGGCCAGGTTGCCGTGCGCCCAGAAGATCGCGGTCAAGATCACGAACGCGATCAAGAGATTCATCCCGGGACCGGCCAGGATCACGACCACTCGCTTCCAGACCGGCTGGTTGTAGTAGGCGCGGGGGACGGCCTCCGGCGGGATCTCCTCCCGCGGGTTCATGCCCGTGATCTTCACGTAGCCGCCGAGCGGGATCGGCCCGATCCCGTACACCGTCTCCCCCCTACGAACGCTCCACAGCATCGGCCCGAAGAACAGGGAGAACTTCTCCACGCGCATTCCGACCGCCTTGGCCACCGCGAAGTGACCGAATTCGTGCAGGATGATCAGGGCCGCGAAGCCGGCGAACGCCAGGAAGTACGACATCCGTTGCCCAGTGTGGCAAGCGCCGGCTCTCGGCCCCTAAGTGCCGCGCCGACCCTACTGACCCAGCCTTGAAGTTCGGGCCGTCAGGCTGGCCGAGCGCTGGGCACTCTGTAGAAGAGCACGCCGCCGGTGTCGACCGGCCGCAGCCCCAGCGCCGCCAGCACCGCGGGCCACTGATCGGAGTTCAGGCGGTCGATGATCACCGCCCCCACGTGCCGTCTGACTAGGAACGATCGCAGGAGCGGGGCGTCACTGCTCGTGCCGGGATGGAGGAACGCCGGGTACATCGGGTCGCGTACGTAGTCCGCGGGGATGAGCTTGCCGAGATTCGCCCCTGTGAGCCGAAACCACATGCCGGTGTCGGCCTGCCACAACATGCCATAGCCCGTGAAGCCGGGCCAGGGCAGCGCCAGCACCGTTTCGCCGGGATGCAAAAAGCGGCGGTATTCGGTTGTAGTGAAAAAGCTGGGATTCGACGGCCTGCCTCGCCAGAACGGGCTACCAAGGTTGGGAAACAAAAACACGATGCTCAGCGCAACGAGCGCCCACTTCGCGACGCCCCATGCTCCATCTCTCGGACTCGCGCACCACAGCGCGACGACCAGTGCCACGACCAGGAACAAGTACACGCCGAGGCGCACGGGAAGCGCCTGTTCCACCAGCGGGAGGTTGGCCAGCGCCCGCCACGGGAGAGATATCGTCGGATGACCGTCGATGTGCAGGTGGGAGCCGAGGAGCAGCACCCATACGACGAGGAAAATTGAAAACAGCACGCGAGTAGCAGGTAGACGCCAGCGAGTGACGACGTACCGGCCAACGATCAGAAGCAGCGGCAGCCCGAGGTAAATGCCGCTCTCGGCAAGATCGTTGTCGCTGAACGACGATGAGACCACCGTGAACGAGCTGCTGAGCAAGGCGATCACATGCGTTGGCACCAGCAGGCCGAGCGCATCGCCACCCCACATGTCCCCGGTGCCACTGAAGGCCGTTGGGATGTTGCCCGTCAGGGCGTAGTAGATGAGCGGGCTCGTGACGATTGCCGCCAGGGCGCCCGCGATCACCGTCGGTCGAATCGCGGCCAGCAGTTGGGGTCTGCTCGTGGGAGCGAGTGCCGCCGCGATCGCGACGGTCATCGCGCCGATGATGACGAAGGTCAACGCAAGCTCCGGCGCGAACGTGAACAGCGCAGCGATATCAAGCGCCATGAGCGCCATGAACGTGCGCCTGCCGATGCGCCCGTCGAGCAGGCGAAGGAAGAGATGCACCCCTGCGGGGATCGGAAAGGTCAACACCAGCGGCAGGTGGCCGCCGAGCATCTCGCCGAGCATGTACGTTGAGAAGCCGAACAGGTAGCCGCCGATCAACGCTGCTGGGAAGTTCTGTGTCAAATAGCGGCAGAGCAGGAACGCGAACAGCGCAGCCAGGATCGGGCTGAGGAGGGCGAGTAGGTTGAACGAGACCAGCGGCCCAAACAAGAGGGTGACGGGGGCCGCGATGAGTGCGGGAAGCGGAAGGAGCGTGAAGCCGCCCAGGTTGATCCTGTCTGGAGCAAACAGCCCATCGGTGACGAACGGGTTGATCCCATGGAACAGGGCATGTGGCCACCAGGCGAGGTCCCACATGGCGGAACCGGCATCGTTCCCGTACCCGCAGGGGCATTGGCTTCCCAGATGTGGGACGGCACGCGAGCCGAAGAACAGGAAGGCGATCGCCGCGTAGACAGCGAGCGCAATGAGCATCTCCCCTCGGCCGGACCCCTTGCGCGCGACGCCGACTCGAGTCGGGACCGACGCTACCGGTGTTTCAACAGCCATCGGCGCGGGATCGTAGCTTCCGCGAGCAGCGTCAAATGGCAGGCTACGTCCGCGTGGCGAACACGGTGTACCCGAGGCAGTCGTCTCCCGGCGGCATTCGAAGAGAGCGATTCCCGATGACTGCCAGGACCACGATCAGCGGCACGACGAGCACTGACATCGGGCTCAGTCGAATGGAGCCCGGCCGGGCTTGCGGAAAGGCGATCGGGAGTAGGAGCGAAAGCAGCTTGTAGCAGGCCACGGTGCGTTCGTTTCCGCGGCCGTGGATCGCTACATCGCTGAACCGAGCCCGCTCGAGCAGAAGTCGCAGGCCGGATGGCGTGAACCGCCAGTAGTCGTGAGGTATGTAGTGCCACCGCGCGGCGAACGGCACGGTCAAGATCAGCCGACCCCCCGGACGAAGGCATCGGTAGGCCTGATCGAGGAAGGCAGCCGGGTCTTCCACGTGCTCGAGCGTCTCTGTGGCGAGCACGACGTCTGCCCAGCCATCGTCCACGGGCCACAGTCCGTCGGGGGCGATCCGACGCACAGCGGGCATCGAATAGCCGAAATTGGCAGCGGACTCTTCGGTGTCGAGCCCGATGTAGGCGGCTTCCGGTGGGATCAGGCCGCGATATGGCTGAGCGCCGCAGCCGACGTCGAGGAGCGTTCCCCGCGCCTGTGAGAGCGGTTCGGAAAGATCCCGCCAGAGCGAACCGGCCTGGAGATCGAAGAAACGACGGACGGCTGCGCGGATGCGCCCCCGCGTGCCGGTGACGGGCTCAAAGGTCGGCGGGCGCCAGCGCTCGGTCGTCCGGAGCGCGAGGTTCTCACGCGATGTCCGATTCATGGCGTGGATGGTGCCGGTCGATAGCGCTCGAGCAGCTGCGGGCGCTCCTCAAACCAGTCCGCCATCCGCTCGAGGCCCTCGTGAAGCGGCGTTCGCGCTCGCCATCCCAGTGTCCTCTCGGCTGCGGTGGGGTCGCCGAACCAGACCTCGGTGTCCCATGGGCGTGCGTTCATCGTGCGCCACTGCGGCGGCTCCTCGACGTTGAACACCTGGCGAGCTACGTCGACTAGCGCGCTCAGCGACGTCTGGGTGCCGCTGGCAATGTTGAGGATCATTCCGGGATCCTCGAAATCGGCTGTGCCCGCGCGTATGAACGCCTCGCACGCGTCGTCGACCCACACGAAGTCCCGGACCGTATCTGGCGCCACCAGCGGCGGCCAATGCCCGTCCGACGCCGTTCGCACGAGCGTCGGCATCAGCCGGCGCGGGTCCTCCCACGGGCCATAGATCGAATACAGCCGCAGGGTGACGGCCACTTGACGGTGAGTCGCAGCCGTGAGCCGGCACAGATGGGTGGCGGCTGCCTTGGTCACCGCATAGTGTGAATTGGGCTCGAGGCGATCGAGCTCCGAGGCCGCGCCATCCCGATGACCATATTCAGACGAAGAGCCGGCGTGCACCACGCGGGCGCCCACCTCCCGGGCAGCTCCGAGCAGTGTCTCCGTGGCGCGAACGTTGACGGAGAGCATCGCATCCAGATCCCGTTGCCACGAATAGCCGCCGAACCCCGCCAGGTGGAATAAGACTTCTGGCTGGCGCTCGAGGACTGCTGCTGCGAGCGCGCCCGCGTCAGCAAGGTCCACCGAGATCAGAGGAAGTTCTCCGCGAACGTCGTCCAACCGCCAAACGTCGCTGCTTGGCCGGACGACTGCCTCGGGCTGGTCGCCACGCGCCAGCAGAGCACGCACTAGGTTGGCGCCGACGAAGCCGCCGGCACCGGTGACCATGGCCCTCATGCGCTGCGACGGCCCAGGAGGCAGAGGTTGCCCAGCGGAAGGGTGAGCGTGGTCTGCCCGATCTTCGATCGCTTCAGCCGCGGCAATAACGATGCCTTCAGCCGGTGGGGAAGTGGAGCCAGGTGGACGAGATACCCGATCGAGTAGGTGTTTCGAATAGGTTTCACCGAGATCACGTCGAAGCCCACCTGACTGAACAGGCGTCGCATCGTCTGGGGCGAGTAGAGGTAGGTGTGCTCGACATCGAAGATCGGGCTTCGTTCGCGGAGGACCCTCGCCGACCAGGCGTCCACGTTGTGGTTCAAGGCGAGGACCACACCACCGGGACGAAGCAGGCGATGGACCTCCGATAGCACCTCGCCGGGATCGGCGAGATGGTCGAGAACCTGGAATAGCGTGACCGCGTCGAACGACTCGGGAGCAAACATCCCGCGCTGCAAGAACCCGGGCTCGATCAGGTGTGCAACGCGGGCCGGCGCGTGGGCGATCGCGTCCTCGCTCGGCTCGACGCCCCGAACCCCGTGCCAGCCAAGGTCGAGCGCGAGCTCCAAGACGAAGCCGTTGCCGCACCCCACGTCGAGCAGCCCCTCCCGCGAGGGCACTAGACCCGATAGGTGCCGCAGCACCTTGGCGTAAGTGGTCTTCAGGCCATCCAGCTCGTGGGCGTAGGCGAACGTCGAGGCCCGATAGAGCGCCAGCATCGATTCTTGGTCCACGATCGGATCTGACCGCACGAGTCCGCAGCGTCTGCACCGGACCAGGCGATGATGCGTCCGATCCGGCAAACGGCGGGCCGAGAACGTGGCCGGTGTTAGCGCTTCGGGCCGGAGACTCGCGGGATAGATCTCGTCGGCTTCATCCTCGACTCGGCAGATCGCGCAGCTCGTCGGCTCCAGCCGGGGTCGCTGTGCAGCGCCCTCGGTGTGGACGCTCACGACCGAGGCACTCCGGTCGGTGACGCGACCGATTCGGCGGTCGGTACGCGGCGACCGACCACGCCTTTGGGCAGATCGGCCCCCTCAGGAGGGTTGATCACCGACTCGACGACGAATGGCGGTCGCCCCTTCACCTCCTCGTACATGTGCGCCAGGTAGGAGCCGATGATCGCGATGCACAACAACTGAATGCCGCCGATGAACAGAATCACGACGATGACCGTGGTGAAGCCCTTGGGCGCCGAGTGGGGATCGACGATGCGCACTATGAGCTCCGCCAATAGCGCCACAAACGAAACGCCGACCACGGTCAAGGCCAAGGCGGTGATGGCGTCGAGGGGCTTGTAGGAGAACGACAGGATCGCGCGGCGCGCCCAGCCGAGGTTCTTGAGAGCGGAGTTCGTGGTGCGGCCGAACATCCGCTCGGGGCGGACGTACGGAACTCCGATCTGCTTGAACCCTACCCAGGCCCGGAGCCCGCGCAGGAACCGGTGCTTCTCGGGCAATGCATTGATGGCGTCGACGGCGCGGCGATCGATTAGTCCGAAATCGCCGGCGTCGAGCGGTACGTCGACATATGCAAGTCGCTTGAAAAGGCGGTAGAAGCCTCGGTAGGCGAGCCGCATGAGAAATGGTGCTTCACGCTTGACACGCTCGCCGAAGACGATGTCGTAACCATTCCGCCACCGCGCCACGAACTCGCTGATGAGCTCCGGCGGATCTTGCAGGTCTCCGTCGAGCAGGACCACGGCATCCCCAGTCGCCAACCGCATCCCAGACGTGAAGGCGCTCTGTGAGCCGAAGGCCCGCGCATGATTCACGACCACAACGTTGTGGTCCTTGCCAGCGAGCTCTTCGAGCACCTCGCGCGCATTGTCCGGCGAAGCGTCGTTGACGAAGATGATCTCGTAGTCGGCGCCGAGCTTCTCGAACTCCTTGACGAGCCGCTCATAGAGGATCGGCACCGCTGGAGCGTCCCGGTAGCAAGCTATGACGGCGGACAGCTTCACGAAAGCGGAACGGCGGGGCGGCGAGAGCGGATCGACGTGCTGCTCAGTGCGTCGCACACCAATCGGACGAGCTGCAGCTCGCTGATGCCGACGCGCTCGTGCATGTAATCGCGACCGCCACTGGTTCCCGCCGGAGTGTTCTTGACACCGGCCCGAACGAGCCGGCAGTCGAGCCCATGCTCAGCAATCGCCTCCGCGACCAGGGAACCCAGGCCGCCGTTGACGTAATGCGCTTCGGCAGCAATCGCCACCGGAACGCGCCGGAGGGCAGCCGCAATATCGTCCGCTGGGGAGGGGCTGACGCTCGCGACGACGATGACTCCAGCGCTGATACCGCGAGATTCGAGTTCATCGGCCGCCAGGACGACATCGGTGGCGATCTCGCCAAGCGCAACGAGCTCCACATCGTGGCCGGCCCGTACTCGCTGCGCCCGTCCGAGCTCAAAGCGGCCCTGCAACCCCGGCACGGCTGCGGAACCCTTGCCGAGGCGGATGTACACCGGGCCGTCAAGCGCCTGCACGACCGGCATTGCCGATCGGACTTGCTCAGGCTCGGCGGGAGCTACCACACACATGCCGGGTTGCGTGCGCATCAGAGCGACATCCTCGAGGGCGTAATGAGACAGGCCATTTGGGCCGTAGTCGAAGCCGCCGCCCACCCCGATGATGCGCACGGGAAGGTTGTGCTGAACCGGGCCGTTGCGGATGAACTCGTAGGCGCGCATCGAGGCGAAGGTGGCGATGGAGTAGACGTAAGGTGTGAAGCCAGCCTCGGCTAGCCCCGTCGCAACGCCCACCATGTTCTGCTCGGCCACGCCGAGATTGAAGAAGCGCTGCGGGAACCGATCGGCAAACGGCTCCAGGACGGTGAAGCCAAGGTCGCCGGTGAGCAGCACGATCCGCTCATCTGCTTCCGCAAGCTCGACCAGGGACTCCGTGAACGCACGCCTCACGCGCGACTCCCTGCGAGCTCCGACAATGCCAGCTCGTATTGGGGATCGGATATCGGCCAGTAGTGCCACTCCACCTTGCCCTCCATGAAGGAGACCCCCTTCCCGAAGGTGGTGCGGGCGATCACCACATGCGGTCGATGGCCGCTCCCGTCCATGCCTGCCAGGACGTTCGCCAGGGCGTCTGGATCGTGTCCATCGACGTCGTGTACGAGCCAACCGAAACTCGTCCAGCGCTCTGCCAGCGGTTCGAGATCGAGGACGTCGCGCGTGTAGCCGAGCGCCTGCTGGCCGTTGACGTCAACGATCGCGACCAGATTCGCCAGGCGGTGATGGGCAGCGAACATGGCTGCTTCCCAAACCGAGCCCTCGTTCAGCTCCGCGTCGCTCAATACCGCGAACACGGAGCGCTCAGACTGCTGGAGCCGTGCCGCTAGAGCTGCTCCCGCTGCCATCGAAAGACCGTGACCAAGTGAGCCCGTTGAGAAGTCGATCCCGGGGAGTGCGTGGTCCGGATGGCCGCCCACAATGGTTCCGTCCGCACAGAACGCGTTCAGGTCTTCGCTCGAAAGGCGACCGCACGCATGCAAGGCGGAGTACAGCGCAAGCGCCGCATGGCCCTTCGAGAGGACGAGCCGATTCCGATCTGGATCATCCGGCCGAGCATCCGCGAGCGGACCGTCAAACAGGGCTGCCAGAACGTCGGCGATCGACAGTGCCGATCCGATGTGTCCTACGTTGGCGCGCTTCGACTGCTCTAGGACGATACGGCGGATGCTCCGGGCGATGTGCTCGGCTGACATGGTCCAGAGGATGCCACGCGGAGGGGTGTCACAGTGCTGCCGCGATTGACCCGCTCCGATAAGCGGTAGTTCGGCCACCTGTCCCGGCGGGAGCAGCGGCGTGCGCACCCTCCGTGGATCGATGTGCGGTTTTTCCTGCCCTACGAGGCGCTGACCGAGGCGTCGGGCTGGGTGCCGACGTCTTTGTTCTCAGGCTCGAACTTGCTGGCCAAGAAGGCGGCGCCGCCGGGGTCGGCGATTCCGGTGATGCGGGCCCACGGCGCATCGAACGGAGGAACCAGCACCTTGCCCCCCAGCTCGGTTGCCTTCTGGGCGATCGCGTCTGCATCGTCCACCATGAACTGCACGCTCCAGTGTGCAGGGACGTCCTGTTGCTCGTCTGCGATGGGCTGGATGCTTGCTACCACGTCCTCAAAGCCGGGCGTCCCCCCCATCTCGGCGACCCGCTGGCGAATCCCGGGGTTGTCGCGCTCGAGGTAGTCGCCGTAGCCCGGCAGCGTCCACAGTTCGAAGCCGCCAGGCAGCGTGAGGGTCTGCCACCCGAAGACGGAGCCGTAGAACCTCTTTGCGCTCTCCGCGTCGCGAGTGTTGAGGCCGTTGAAGTTCAACGAACCGGGCTCGTTGACGATTCGGGCGCCCTTGTGCTGCTTGGCCTGCCAGACGCAGAAGACGGCGCCCTCGGGATCGCCCAACACGGCCATCCGGCCGGCGTCCATCACGTCGAACGGCTCCACCACCGCCTTGCCGCCCGCCTCGGTGGCCTTGGAGGCGGTTTCATCCGCGTTCTCGACCCAGATGTAGGTGTTCCACGTGGCCATCGGCGGCGCGCCCTCGGGCTGGGACCCGACCGCGGCCACATCGCCTCCGCGGATCCGGGCGATGAAGTACTTGCCCTCCGAGTCGGGCGGCATGACGTCCTCGAACTCCCAGCCGAACAGGCCGCTGTAGAAATCGACCGCAGCCTCAGGCTCCGGCTGGCTGGTGTCTATCCAGCAGGGGACGCCAGGGATGTATCCGTCTCGCTCGGGCATTGCTGCTCCTTTCAGGTCGCTGACAACTGCCCGCACCCTAGCTTCGAACTAGGTCAGGACCTGGCCTGAGGGTTGACGCCTTGCGTGATATCGGACCTACGGGCGATCGGCGCCGCAGGGCTTGACAGCCAGGGGAGGCTGCTGGTGTGAGCCCGTTACATGCGCTTGCCATCTTTGCGGCGGGCATCGTGGCCGGCACGATCAACACCGTCGTCGGGAGCGGCACGCTTTTTACGTTTCCGATACTCCTGGCCTTCGGCTACGCGCCAGTGGTGGCGAACGTGACCAATACGGTGGGGCTGGTGCCGGGATCAGCGGCTGGCGCCGTTGGTTATCGCCGGGAGTTGGTGGGGCAGCGCGAGCGATCGATCCCGCTGTCGGTCGCGTCGGTCGTGGGAGGGGCGACGGGAGCTGTCCTCCTGCTGATTCTGCCAGCGACGGCATTCAAGGCAATCGTCCCGGCGTTCATCGTTATCGCCCTCGGATTGATCGTGGCTCAGCCCCGGCTGTCTCGAGCGCTTGAACATCACCGCCCACGCGCACAGCGTCGCCCGGGATGGGTGGCTACTGCTGCGGTGCTGGCAAGCGGCACCTACGGGGGTTACTTCGGGGCGGCCCAGGGCATCCTCCTGCTCGCCATCCTTGGTCTCGCCGTTGACGACGACTTACAGCGCATCAACGCGCTGAAGGTTGTGCTGGCTGGGCTGGTCAACCTCGTGGCGGCGGTCGTGTTCATCTTCGCGGCTCACGTGGCATGGCTCGCGGCGCTGCTGATCGCCTCGGGTTCGACCATCGGCGGCCTGCTCGGGGCCAGAGCCGGCCGACGGCTGCCGGCGCCGGCTCTCCGCGCAATCATCGTGGTGGTGGGCGTGGTAGCGATCGTTCGGCTCGTCTAGCATCGCTGAGGGAACTGAACACCCGCGACTTCAACCGCCCGGTCGGGCTTAGGCAGGCACGGGGCAGGGAAGGCTTGCCCAGAAGACCGCTCGATCATTACGGGTAGGCGTTAGGTCCAGGAGCGTCGTACCAGCGCCGCGCAGAGATATTGGGAGCGAGTACACGGCTGGAGCCGACATGAGCACCGTTGCGGTAGAGCGTTCCACGAGTTCAGGTGGGCGGCTGCTGCCGTGGATCGCCGCGGAGCGCGTGCTTCGTGCCTTGGTTCTCATCACGGTGGGAATCGTGCTCGTCACGCACACGCACACCGACTGGGGTCGCGCGATCGGAGATGCGGCGAGAGCGCTCGGCCTCGACCCGAGCCGCAACGGCATTCGTCGAATCACGACCGACGCCCATCAGCTCAGCGCCCACAAGCTCCTGATCTATGGGATCGTGGCGCTGGCCTACGGTGCTCTCGAAGCGGTCGAAGGCTATGGGCTTCTGCGCCGCCGACGCTGGGCCGAGTACCTGACCATCGTCTCCACATCGTTGCTGTTCATCCCAGAGATCTGGGAGCTGACCAAGAACGCAACCGCGCTGAAGGTGGTCGGCTTCATCCTTAACGTCCTCATCGTGGGCTATCTCGTTCACCGGGTCCGCCGCCGCGCGAGCGCGAACGTCAACCGTCCTGCTCGCGAAGCGGCATCGGCGGTTTCGCCAATCCCGCGAGGCTAGTCGAGGTACGTCCGCCCGCTTGCCTCTGGAGTTCACTACGCGCGATGCAGACCGAGCAAGTTGCAGGCCAAGCAGGCGGATACCGCAGATAGGCTGCTGTCGATGCACGACAAGCTGTACCTATCTGCGCTCGCGACCGTGCCTTCGTTGCTACCGCCACTTATCTCGCACTCACGACAGTTGAGCTGGCGCAAGCTGAGCCAAGGTTGACCCTTGCGCTGCGGCGCGCTCGATCGCCTGGCCGGCGCACTTCACTCGGGGCGCGACTCGCACGCTTGCGTGGGCACCGTCGTAACTCTCTTCGCATGCACGTGTTCTCGAACGAGAGAGGAGAGGAATGGCCGGGTCGCGAGCTCGAGGGTGGGTATGTGTATTTGGGGTTGCCACTGGATGCGCAGTTCTAGTGGCTTGGTTGCTTGTGTTCGCCGCGCCTGCCGAGGCGCAGGACTCGAACCAGGTGCCCGCTACGCGCTACTACCTAGCGCTTGGTGATTCGCTCTCGACGGGTGGTGGGGCGACCCCGGGCCAGGGATACGTGAACGATGTGTTCGCCTTCGCGTCGCGCTCGATTCCAGATCTCAGGCTCGAGAACCTCGGCTGCGGCGGTGACTCGACCACGCGGATGATCAGCGGTGGGCTGTGCCACAACTATGCAACCGGCACTCAGCTGGGAGACGCCGAAGCGTTCCTCGCCGCACACCGGGACGAAGTGGCGTTCGTCACCATCGATATCGGCGGCGACGACATCGTTGGCTGCGGGTTGAGCGGGACGATCAATCCCACCTGCGATCAGAGAGCGCTCGATCAGGTCCAGGCAAACATGCCCATCATCCTCAACGGACTGCGGGCCGCCGGGAGCAGTGTCCCGATTGTTGGCATGGCGTACTACGACCCGATCCTCGCGTTCTGGCTCCGTGGCGCGGCCGGGCAGCAGACGGCGCTTCAGAGCGTCGCGATGCTGCTGAAGTTCAACAACGAGCTCACAAGCGCTTACCGCCAAGTCGGGGCCAACATCGCAGACGGGCAGCAGGCGTTTGACTCCACCAACTTTGGCACGACTGGGTCATTCAACGGTCAGGTCCTACCCCAGAACGTGGCCAACATCTGTAACTGGACCCACATGTGCGAGCCGAATCCCAACATCCACGCAAACGACACCGGCCACGAGCTGCTGGCGCTCGAGTTCGAGTCACAGCTGGGTGGAGTCATTTGCGGGGATCTGGCCGGCGCCTACAACCAGGGCTTCAACTCCGGGTTCGACTCTGGCTTCAACTCCGGGTTCAATTCCGGCTTTCAGTCGGGCTTTAGCCACGGGTACGGAGCGACGGCCAGACACGCCCCACCCCACCTCTCATCGGTCGCCCCCGCGCGCGGGAACGCGACGGCGGCGCAAGCGCTCCCGGCTGCCTGTGAGAGGCAGTTCAACCAAGGGTTCAATACGGCCTACAGCAACGGGTTCAACCCCGGCTTCCAGAAAGGCTTCCCCCCCGGCTTCAACAGCGGCTACAAAGACAGGCACCGCCACAAGCACCACAGTCGTAGGCGACGGGGCTGATCGCCATCAGCCACACAGCGTTCGCAACGCTGGCCCGGAGAAGGGTGTAAAGCGGCAGGCGCTCTCGCGAGAGCGAACTGTCGCTCACCGGCAGTCTCAGGCGCGACGAACTAGGAGACGTTCGCTGCGTTGCTGCGTTTAGCCCGAAGGAGCGGTGTGCCTGAAGCGCCGGTCGCTGGTTTGCGGCAGAGCGGCTCGTCCCGCAGGGGTCGGTCACGAGCGGTCTCCGAGTATCTTTCGCGGACCGATGGTTGACTTCTATACGGCATCTCGGCCAGAATCTCCGTTTCCTCAGGAATGACGGGCTCATTTCGTCGAAGGTGCAGGCGGAACGCCCTCCGAGCTGCGGCAACGATTGTCTGTTTGGCCGTCGGTGGCTGTAGCACCGCGGGCTCGAGTTCGGGCGGCACCGGTAGCGGCACGGGTAGTTACTGGCTCATAAAGGTCAGCGACGGGTACGGCAACATCTACGACTTTCCCGCAAGCGACCGACCCTCGCAGGCCGCTCGCGCTGCCTACCTTGGTCCGACGACCGCAGACGCCCACCAGAACGCGCCTGCTGCGGCAAAGAGGTTGGGGATCGTGCACCTCGATCCAGGCACGTACTAAACACGCCTGCATCCGCCTCCGCTACCGAGCGTCGCTGCTTTGATCGATTACCAACACTCTGGTTCAGCCAAGCCAGGATTCGAGCCGGCCGCTGCTTCACCCGGAATGTGGCATCTCTCACCTCCTTCGGTGAGCAGATGGGTTGATCAGGCGCTGCGGCGCCAGCGAGCCGCCCGCAACGCTGGATCGCGGAAGTCCGCTGAGCGCTGCGTTCTAGTGCTGGTGCGGTGAACGACTCACGCCTAGACTGGCGGTGGTGAGCGTGTTTCGCGGAATCGACCACGGCGAGTTCGAGCGAGGCGCTCGCGCACAGCCCGCCCTCGAGGAGAAACGGAAGGCGACGCGCTCGGGCGTGCTCGGCACCGGCACGCTCGCCTGCCGCCGCTGTGATGCTCCGGTCGATCCGGGAACAAGTCCGATGTTGCTGACCGAGCCGCTGGTGTGTCCGTTCTGTGACGCGCGCGGCCCAGTGCGCGACTTCCTCTCCCTCGCTATTCCTACGCGCCCCGCGCGCGTCGTCGTGAGAGTCGCGCTCCCGGTCCGCTAGCCGTCGCGTTGGGGGCGGCCGCCACGCCGAGCCACACTGATCGATCACCGCGCACTCGCACGGGCTCGCTTCGACTCCTTGCGGCCTTAGCCGCTTTGAGGTCGCCGCTCCGGGTCGGGATGTGGCATCCCTCACCTCCTTCGGTGAGCAGATGGGTTGATCAGGCGCTGTGCCTGTGGCGGCGCGATGAAGCGGTTAGGTCGCTTCTCGCCTCAAGCGCACCGGTCGATGAACGATGCGGCGGCCCATCTCTGTTGCCCGTTCCACAACCCTTGGCGACAGTGGGGGCGGAGTGCTGCCTATTCAATGTGAATCAGCCATCGAAGTGCTCGGTTGGTCGCGGTGTTTCGTCGTCCAAAGGGAGGGATTGGCGCGCACTCTCCCGGAATCATCCCGATTGGGTGATGACCGCTCACTGGGGCCGAGTTGACTCGGACAACGCGGACATGGCTCGAGACCCCAGAGAAAGGAGCTGATGTTGAGGAAGCTAGCCGAGCTTCTGTTGTGCATTCTTCACCCGATCGCAGTCGTTCTCATCTGGATCCACCTAGCGCGACGTAGCGACATCGGACTGGGGGCCAAGATCGCCTGGGCGATCTTCGCCATCATTCCGATCGTTCCGTTCGTCTACGTGTTGACGGGCAACGACTTTCTATAGAGAGACCACCGCGAGAGCAGGCCTCACGACTCCGTTCAGCACGGGCTCTGCTCGGCTGCGTGGAACGTGGAAGCCTCGGCTTCCCGCCAAGGCTGCCCTCGCGATCGAGGATCAGTGGTCTCCGCTTGCCGCTCGCGAGCGTGTACGTCGCTAAGCAGTTGTCGCTCGAGCGCCGGTCGGGAAGGCAAAGCGAGCGTGGGCGAGACTGCCGTGTTCCACCAAAGGGAGCTGCGGGCGGTCGTTAGTGCAGATAGCTCCGTGTAGCCCGTTGCGACGCTCAGGAGTCGATCGGGAGCCTGGCGTGGATAGTTGTCGAGCTTGTTTCGGGCGGCGTGGCGATCCTTCCAACCGGGGGCGGTCAAGCCCCATGCCAACTCCCAGGGCCGCGTAGCTGCGGCGGTGTCCATATCGGCGGCGAGCACGTCTAGATCGCGACCTGAGCCGCTGGCGCCGGGCAGGGCGGTGCTCTTTCGCTGTGCTGACGGGCCCATCCCGAAGCGGAACTCCAAGGCCGGCGCACTTGCTTCGTGATCAACCCTGGCGGGTAGCAGCCAGGGGAATCCGGCATGGCGCGAAAGCGCCGCCCGTACTTTCGGCCGATGCGTCACGTTCGAACGGTCTGCGCAGTCCTCATCACGACGCTCGTGGCGGCGGGCACGGCTGCTGCGAGCGACCAGGTCTGCCTCAGCGCTCCCGTTCCGGCCGTGTCGAAGCCGGCGCAGGCAATTCGCTTCGGCATCACCCCGCTGCTAGCCGGAACCTCCGGCGCCGTTCAGGAGCCAGCCGTCCCGGAGGATCAGACACAGACCGATCTCGCACTACAGGCCTTGGACCCCCCGGGGCACCAGCTGGTGATGCGAATCAACCGCGTCTTTGAATCAGACGGGCAGGCAGGAATCGACCGGGCCGTATCGCTCGAGCAGCACTACTCGCAGCTTGGGTTCGGCGTCGAGTCACAGGTGCGATACCACCCGACGGACGCCGAGAACGGCGACATGAATGCCTGGGTGCAGTACGTGCGAGCGGCCACCGCGGCCCTGGCCCAGAACCCCTCGCTGGTCGCACTGACGATCACCAACGAGGTGAACTTCCCAACCTCCCCCAACACCTCCGACGGCGCGTACAAGAACGCGCTGGACGCTCTGGTCCTCGGAATCGTCGCCGCTCGCCAGGAGCTGGCCAAAATCGGTCGCACCGACGTCGCCCTCGGCTTCTCGTATGCCTACCGCTACCTGCCCAGCAGCGACGATGACTTCTGGAAGGGGATCGCGCAGCGCGCCACGCCGACGTTTCGGCGAGCGCTCGACTACGTCGGCGTGCAGCTATACCCCGGTCTCGTGTACCCGCCGGTCCTAACGCCCGGACAGACCGCGGGCGACGCGACGCTCGAGGCGCTTGCGCTAGTTCGCAACTGCTACATGCCGCTCGCTGGAATAGGCAACCGCGTCCAGCTCTGGATCACAGAGAACGGCTACGCCACCAACCTCGGGCATACCGAGGCCGAGCAGGCACAAGACCTAACGAGCACGGTTGACGATGTCTACCGCTACTCCGGCACGTTCGGCGTAACCGACTACCGGTATTTCAACCTACGCGACAACGTCCAAGACGGCACCGACCTGTTCGACGACGTCGGCCTGCTGCGCTCCGACTACACCCAGAAGCCGTCGTTCTCAACCTACCGGGACCTAATCGCAGCCTACGGCACCGGCGGTTAGCGCGCGGCGACTGTCTGACGTAGATCGCAGCGGCGATGAGGCCTGGCTGCAGCACGTTTGCGGCCGGTGCGGTCACTCGACTCCCAGCTCGCCGTCGCTTTCAAAGTCGAGGACCAGGGACCGCAAGACCTCTGGATAGCTCGGGTCCTGCGGCTCGAGCGGCAGGCTTGCCTTGGCGATCCCCGTCAGGCTCAGTGAGGTAGATCTCCGCGTACTCGGTTTAGGGATCGACGGGTCACTCGTAGCAGGGTCATGACCGACACTCTGGTTGAGCCGACGCCCGGACGCGAGCCGGTCGATGCTGGGCCCGGAATGTGGCATCCCTCACCTCCTTCGGTGAGCAGATGGGTATAGGCGCTGCGCCTCGGAGCGCCGCGGTGCGCCTCGTCAGCGAAGCGCTGTCGGGTTTAGCCCAATCCGACAGTCTGACGAGACCGCTGGCCAGGATGCCGCGACGAAGTGGACGAGCGTGAGGCTTCGGCGTGGATAGATGCGTCACGCCCATGTGGGGCGGGACTTCTCGGTGTAGGTCCCAAGGCGGTCTTTACCCCGCCGGCGAGAGAATGACGTTGACGGCGTGACCGACGGGCGATCCGTAGGGACAGCGATCAGATCGACCCAGAACGCAGAGTCAGCGTTGTCCTCGAGTGTCTCGAACCCGGCGACTTCCAGCATGGAACCTAGTGCCGTGCGGGTTATCCCCCACCAGCAGTTCGCGTAGCCCAGCCCCGGGGTGTAGTCGAAATCCGTAGTCAGCCCCCAAAGGCTCGGTGCTTTCTGAGGAAGACTCGACGCGAATGCATCGCGCACTGACCTGGGCAAACCCGGAAGGAAAAGACAGACGCCCGGCGTGGAGGCTTCTGGAATCAGGAGCGTTCCGAGGACGAGGTGCTCGCCCGTCAGGCGCCTGAGGTGCTCGATCAATTGGTACGGGTTGGGAGAGTGGTAGATCACGCCCGTGCACCACACGACGTCGAACACGCCGAGTTCGGCAACTCCAATCTCGTCATGCAGGTCCCCCTGCACATAGCGGACCGCAGACCCCCGACGAGCATGCTCGGCGCTGAACTCAGCGGTCGGATCCATCCCATCGAACAGGACTACGCGCTCCGCCCCCACCTCCTCCGCTAGGAACGCAGCGCGACCATGAACGCCCCACACCCCGCCCAGATCTAGGAACGATTTTCCCGCGGCAAGGCGACGAATCCATTCGCGCCGCTTCTCCCACAATCGTGCGTCCTCGTTCCGACCCGCGCGGCTCGCACGCGTCAGCCATCGCTTGGGGATCGTCCGCACCCGGCAAAGCTAACAGGACAGCACTAACACCTACCGATCGACGCGGCGAGTCCAGGCTGCCGCTGTGATCGATTTCCGACGGTGGCTAAACGGACGCACACACGGGTCGATGCCGACTCGGCACGCGGCGTCCCACACCTTTCCCGGTGAGCAGTTGGATGTTGTCGCGGCCGACTAGGAGCGTCGCGTCGCCAGACCCGTCGCGTCGCCAGACCCTTCGCGTCGCTAGACGCGCCGCGTCGCTAGACGTTGTGCCGGCCTTTACATCGCGCTCTTCGGTCGGGGCTCTGCAGCCGGCGTCACGCGACCCTTGGCCTATCGGGCATGGCGGCTGCTGCCGTTGGGGATCCGACTGGATTTCTGGGATAGCTGGGCCGTCGGCCTCAAGCCGGATTCGCCGACTTCATATATCCAGAAGAACAGGAGGCAGTTCATGCCCGAAGACGAGCGAACGTGGTCTACATCCACCGCCGAGCATGGGGTCAGGCGCACTGAGCGCGAGCGCAGAAGCAAGTGCGCGATCCGGTGGGAGAGCATCCATATCTTGCCGCGCCCGGCCCCTGCCAAGTGCAGCAGCGGGACGGTACCGTGCGTGACGGCCTGGGCCTCCGCGGGGGTAAGGCCAGATCGGCAGGGTGATGGTCAGCCGGCAGGCCATGTACAGCCGCTTCGTGCCGGGTGGCGGGTCGATCGGCTTGAGCTCCTGGCGCCAGCGGCCCGGCACCACGGCGTTCAGGCGCTGTAGCACCGATTGGCGCCGATGTAGGCGGCGACCTGGGCGCCGCCGAACGGATCGCCGTTGAGGGGTACCTTCATCATCGCCCGGAAGCCGATCGCTCCGGGCGCGAACGGCCGACGAAGCAGCTCGGCCGCCCGGGCGCGGGTGGTTGCCGCAAGCACGGGCGATCCGCGCTCCGGAAGTTGCATTGTCATGTGAACTCCTTGGAAGGAGTGGTTCACGCGGCCTTGCCGCGTGGCTGGCCCGGACCTATCCCGGAACCGGTAATCGCTACGACGCTTACGTGAAGACGCCTGATGAGAGGTCGAGCGCGAACTGGATCATCCGCTCGTACCGTCCGGCCGCTAGTCCGGCCAGTCGATCCGCGCGGCCAGCTCGACCGGCCCGAGCGCGATCAGCGCGCTTTGCTCGATCGGCCGGTATTCGCGTTCTCGAAGTGCGAGCCAGTGCACGCGGCGCTCCTGAGGATCGACGATCAGGAGCTCGTCCACGCCGTGGGCGGCGTAGAAGTCCAGCTTGGCCCAGCTCTCATCGCCTGGCGAGACGATCTCGAGCACCAGCGCGGCCGTCGGGTAGTACAGCTGGTCGGCTCCGGGGCGGAGCAACCCGCCGTCTGGAACGCGGTAGTCGTCTGCCTGCCCGAGGTTGAAGATCCCGATGCGCGGGAGCAACCCGGTCTGCCTGGCGATCGGCGCCAGCAGTTCCGCAAGCTGCTGTTGAACGTCGGCGTGACGGCCGTGCGGTGCGGGGTTCATGTGGTAGACGCCCTCCCACACCTCGTCCAGCAGATCCTGGCCCAGGCGCTGGCGACGTTCGAGTAGCGCCTCGAACTCGGCCGGTTGTGGATCGAGCACCAGCGTTGGCACGAGGTCAAGGGTACCGCGGGTGGTTTCTGGCATTTCACCGTCCACCTCCGTGATGTTCAATGCTCCCGACCCCGCCGCGGCCGTCAAATCCCCGCCCGGCTCAGCGCTGGGTTTGCGGGCAACGTGGTCGGGTCATCGATGGATTTCCGCCGGTGCGCTGCGGTCATTCCCCGGTCGGGGGGCGCCGCTCCCGCTTGCGCTGGCTCTGTCGGCGTTTGGAATCGAGCCGGCGCTTGCGCGCTGCGGGACCCGGACGAGTAGGGCGCCGCGGACGCGGGCGCTCTAGCGCCGCGCGCAGCCGTTGGGCCAGACGCGATCTCGCGAGCTCGCGATTGCGCAGCTGACTGCGCTCGTCCTGCGCGACCGCGGTGACGCGGGGCCCAAGCCGTTCAAGGAGTCGCGACCGGGCCCACTCGGGCAGGCTCGATGAGCCGGCGATGTCAAAGCTCACCTCCACACGAGAGTCGGTGACGTTCGCATGCTGCCCACCCGGACCCGTCGAGCGGCTTGTCCGCACGGTCAGCTCCGCCTCTGGTATCTCGACCTGCTCGTTGACGTAAAAGGAATCAGTCATCGCGTGGTGTGCCGCAGTGTGACCACTGCCCCGGCTAGTGCACCTGGTGGACGCCGGAGCCGGCGACCGAAGGCCACCTATAGACGGTCGCCCTCACGATGTCGCCATCCGGCGCGAGGCGTCGGTCGCATATCGTCGGCTCGCCGAGCCGAGACTCAGGCGAGCCGGGGTAGGAGGAGGGCGCGGCACTCCATCCCCACAGTGGCATCGAGCGCCGCGAAGTAGGCGTTGAACAGGTCGGCGTGGTCACGGACGTGCCAGACGACCTCGGCCTTCAGCCACGCGGCGTCCCGCGCCCGCTCGATGCTCCAGATCGCCACCATGTCGTCGACCGGCGCCACGTCGTGATCGAGCTCCTTGATCGCTCCCGTGAGCAGCCACTGCTTGGTCTGCCCCTCGACCTGGCCCAGGATCGAGTTCACCGCGTCGTAGTCCTGGTGCTGCGGAGAATCGCTGGTCGGCTCCACGCCGAGGCTTTGGCTGGTGTCGATCACCCCGAGGGCCAGGTCGTGGCCGATGTGGGCGTTCATGCCCGCGACCGCGAACTGAAGCGGCGCGATTCGCGCGTCGTGGCGCGCGTCGAACAGAGGCGCCCAACACGCAGGAACCGGCTTGCCAGCGGCGGCTGCGTCGAAGGCGGCGAAGAACAGGTTGCCGAAGTAGATGTCCAGATCCTCGAGGAACGGCGGCGCGGCCAGGTGGCCCGACCGGCAATACGTGCGTACGGCCAGTGTCACGTCGAGATACAGCCGGTTGAACCAGCGCACGCCGTCGCTCGCTGGCAGCGTTTGGTCCAGGCCCTGCAAGCGAGCAACCACCTGATCGATCGTCTGCGCCGTCACAACCCACCCCGCTCGTCGTCGAATTGGCCGGCCTTCGCGGTGGCAGGCTAGCAACGGCGTTTTAGCGCCGAACGGGCGTCGGCCCGCTGCCTCACCTTGAACCGCGGACCCGCAAGCTTCCACTGTCTGGAAATCGTCGTCTTCTCTGCTTCACGCGGCCCGCCGTGCAGGCCGGTCATGAGCCCCGCCTTCTAGAGGAATCGGGAGGGACCGACGGTGTCACGGTCGGCACGGGTCCGGACGTGCGTCAGGATCAGCGGATCCTTGGCGCGTGCGGCGGCCACGTGGGACAGCCAGTGGTCGTGGTGCCCCTCGCTGCCGTGTCTCGGGAACCGCCCGCTGTGCTCAGCGAGCCACGGTTCACAAGCGTCCTTCGGTCTGCCGTTGGACGTCAGCGAGGATGCGCCGGACCGCAACTCGGTGACCGCGGGTGCCGATCACCAGCGCGCGGTAGATGCGCCCCTTGAGATGCGGGAACGCGGCCGAGGAGCTGGCATGCAGGCGGACAGCGCCAGACGCAGTTCGTTCCAGTTCGAAGCGCAGTTCGTACTCAGAGAACCGGTGGGCGCCGCGCAGGGTCAGCAGCCGGCAAGGCTCGGCCTCCGGTACGGCAAACCCTGGGATGGCGTCTCCGACGCTAACGCCACTTGACCATCCCCCAGTCCGCCTCGGCGGTTTGAGTCCCCATGCCGAGCCTAGCCAAGCGGGCGGTCTCGGGAAGCTGCGAAGTCGACAGCAAGCCATGCCATACCTGCTCGGCCGAAGCATCCATCTCCTTGACGTGGTCATCGATGTAGGGCAATCGGTCGAGCTGGGGCGAATGGTTGGTGGGGACTTCCGGCTCGGACACGCGCGACATGATCGCGTCTAATGCACCTGACGAATGCTCTTGGGCGATCTCGATCACCCAGCCCTTCGAGTCGCGGCGGATGCGTTCGTCGTACAGCAGGTGTCCGCGCCGGCCCGCCACGAACTGCGCTGGCAGCAACCTCCCCGTTGGTATACGCCGGAGCAGGATGGAATTAACGAGCGAGCGAATCCGCGAGTCAGGAATCGCGAACGTCTGGTGGCTCGGGCGCAGACTCCTGATCGAGCGGTTGCGGCCCCAGTGCCGGTCGTCCCTTTCGTCGGTTCCAAGCGTAGATCGGCACGAGTACGTAGAAGCCCGCGAGGAAGCCGATCATGCCCACGAGCTGGGGGGTGGGGGTCGTGCGACCGCCCGCATGCTGTAGCAGCGGATTGAACAGGCTCTCGAAGCGTGATCGGTAGGGTTGGGTCACGCTGGATGAGAGGACCAAGGCAATCGCGTCGCGCACCGTCGGTGCTTGCTGAGCGATGCTCCGAATTTGCGGGGCACCGCGTTGATCGAAGTACAAAAGGCCCCAGAGGGAGCGGTCCGGCAGTTTCGATCCGACCCTAGGATCAAGCCGCGGAAGCGCCAGTGGTAGGGAGGCAGCTGCCGGGAAATGCTCTGTAATGCGCGCGCGAAACACCGAGTACTTCCCTTCGTCTCGCGGTAAGAGAAAAGCGAGTCTGTCTGGCGGGACATGCTTGGCTGCTATTGCGACCTCCCACCAGAATGCGTCCGTGTTGCTCGCGCGAAAGACGGTCAGGGACGCGACTCGCAGCTTCGCGAGCACCCACTCCTTCCAGCGCTCGGCTGGTACGTAATCACGGGCGGCTCCCAGCGCGCGAAGGCTTTCTCCGGCCGTTCCCAGGGCGATGACAGGCCCGATCCTGCGGAGTACCGCCGCCATCTGCTCCTCCTCGGTGTGCAGGCCGAGCGGAGTCCTGGCACTGGCAACCGGATCATCGGAAAACGATCGCAGGTAGAGGACAGGTGGCCGCGTGTCTCGATTGAGAAGTTCTTCTGCCGTAGTCGCTCGGTAGCCACGGGACCGGGCGAGTTTGTGGATTCCCGCGCCCGCGATCAGTGATAGGAGCGCGAAGAGAGGAGGCACCGCAATGCTTAGGCCGTAGTCCCTCAGGTCGTTGGGTAGGACGGCATACAGGACGAATCCCGCCACCATGATCAAGGATCCGACCGCCGCCAGCACCACCGCGCGAATCCGCGTTCGCCGGCGGGACCGTTGCGGCGGCGCGCCGAGCGCACCATCAACCTGACTCAGCGCTGTTTCGTTCCGGCCGTCAGGGGGTGGCGCTTGTCGCGTTTGCTCGAGCGATTCGAGCGGCGAGTCGCTCTCGGCTATCGCTAACTCTGACCCGTTGGGCGTGATTCCGCCCTCGACATCCCCGGGCACAGAACGGCTCCCTGTATTTAGGGGGTTGCGGTCCGAACGATACTCCGCCATGGGGCGCGGGACCAGCGCACGCGGGGCGGCGGAGCGATCGAAGCCCACGCCCGACGATCGAGCTCCGCGCTTCCGATCAGACGGGTTATCCCGCACGCACGAGGGCGCCGGTCCCTTGCCGCATCCTCCCCTGCGCCAATGTCCATGCAACCGATCCGTCACGATGCGGCAAGACGGGCACTGCGCGGGCCGGCATGGTCGAAGCCATACCCAGGGATCCCACGCGGCACTGCTGCTGCCGGCCCAAACGCGAGCGTCGTCGCGCGTAGTCGGAACGCCTCGGTTCCCTTGGCGCGGTGGATCATGGACACCGTCACGCGGCGGTCCTCGCCGGCGCCAAGCTCCTGGGCACGCAGGCCGACGGCGTGCTCGAGGAAGTCCCGCAGCGACGCCGGCGCTCCGTGCTGTTCCTCGAATGCCTGGGCCGCGCGACACAGCGAGCGCAGGTCCTCCAGCACCCGCTCCGCATCGCGCCGCGCGGCTGCGTTCAGTGAGGTGTCGCGCCGCTGCTCGTAGTGGTAGACGAGCCCGCCATCGAGCATCACCGCCGCGAGGACCGTGGAGCATGGCGCTGGTCGCGCTCGGTGTCGTTTCGCTGATTCGGGGCATAACGCAAACAATGAAAGCCGTGGCTGTGGTGATGGGAGCGCTGGGTGGGGAGGGAGCGCTGTGTGCGCTGGCGCTGGTGGTCGCCGGCGCCGCGACCGGAAGCGCGTCGTTCCAGTGGCGTGAGGTGGCGATCTCGGAGCGGAATGCGTGCTTGCCAGTCGCTTTCACGCTCGCCGCCCAGCAGCGTGGTCTGCAGGGAGTCAGGCGCGTGGTCCGTCCGATGGTGTTCGCGTACTCACCGCCCGCCACGCCGTCGTTCTGGATGAACGACACCCCCGCGGCGTTGAGTGGGGTGTGGGTTGGAAGCTCGGGGCGCGTGATCGGCTACTGGCACGGCCGGGTGGAGTCGACGCAGCTTCACCCGGCGCCAGCGCCGGTCCGGGCGGTCCTCGAATACCCCGACGGCGCCCGCGTTCCACCAGTCGGCTCGCGCGTCTGGATCGGCGCTCCGTGTGCACCGAAAGACGGGCATCTCTGACTTGCTCCAGCCGTCGCCAGTCGACGTCGCCTACGGCCGTTTCACAGTTACGCCCGCGGCGGTCAGACCAGCTCGATACCGAATTGGGCGGCGAGCGTGCCGGCGCGCTCCCGGCGCATCGCGAGTTCTGCCTCGGACAGCGTAGGCGGCGGCGAGGTGCGGCTCGCGACAGGGTCGCCGAACATCGCAAAGTAGTCCTCGAGCCCGGCGGGCGCGACCAGGCACAGTACCCGCGCAGTCTTATCTGCCGGATTTCTGAAGGCGTATGGCGCAGGCGGGGGGATGTTCACCGTCTGCCCCGGACGCGCGGCGATGGTCTCGCCGCGGATGGTCACCTCCAGCTCGCCCTCGAGTACGTGAAACATCTCCTCGAAAGTGTGACGGTGCGGCGGTGGGCCGCCGGCGGCGGGGATTAGGATCGTGTATGTCGACTCGCCGATCGCCAGGTGAAGCAGGGTCGGGTCATCCGGACCGGTCAGCGTCGGCAGCCGTGTGGGGTCATCGTTGCGAAGCTGTGCCTGCGTTTGGTTCATCGCTGTGCTCCTATTGGCGCAGGGGTTACCGGGTGTGGCCGCCGTCGGGGCCGCATGGAGAGACGCCAGCGCGTAGCTGCCGGACCTGCCGCAGCGATACGCTCGCGCTGCCCGGGAGTTTTCCAATTTCGCCGGGCCATGCCCCGCGCGGACTGCAGAGCCGCGCCGGGGCAACACAATTCCTGAGGATCTCCTTCGCGCCAATCCCGGTGGGCGGCGAGCTACTAACTGGGAGAGTCTTGCTTTTAGCCCTCAGTGAGATCGTCCCTTGTTGGCGGTTCGGTGTCGTCCGGCTGGTGGGTTTGGCTTTCGGGCGGCGGCGGGCTGACTCTCTTTAGCCTGTCGACCGCTTGGTCTGACCTGCTTTGGTTCTGTCGCCCGTCGCCGCCCGAGGATCACCGGCGTGACTTGATAGGAGCGTGGCATCGCCGGTGACCAGACCGCTGGTGGTCGTCCCAAGCGTATGCGTGGCCAGCACCGGGATGGGTCGCCGCTCTCTGAACCCGCCCACGGAACGCAGGCTGGCAAAGGACGGTAGGACCCAGCGTTCCGCCTCCCAAAGCCGAGGTCAGGGGCTCACGAATCGTCGTCCTGCGACGCGGCTCAGGCCAAGTGCACGAGAGCCCTGACCAGTGGAAGCGCCCAGTACGTTGACACACCGCGCTGCCGCTGGGAGACTCGGTGTCCAGAAAGGGGCGATCAGGATCGGGAGCAGAGGGCAATGAGCGAATGCCGGAAGGTCAAGCGGTGTCCAGGGCCCCATGTGCGCGCGAGGGTCAGATTTCAGCGCCTAGGAACAGGCGTCCTAATCGTGTGTGTCGCCGTGCTCGTGGCCAAATGTGGCGGCGGCGGGAAGCCGACTGACGCGCGCGCGAGTGTGGCCGAGGCTGTCAAGCGATTTGAGAACGCCGCGCTGAACGGTGATGTCACCACATACTGCGCGTTGCTTACGGACAGTGAGCGAGCCTCCGTGCTCCAACGGCTTGATCAGACAGTCGGTCTATCCGGACCCTGTCCAGCCGTGCTGCGGGCGACGCTGCATGAGTTGGTTACCGGCCGAACCTCGGCGAACGCCAGAGTGACCAGCTCGGATGTGACTGTGAACGGCAACCATGCAGATGTCGTCCTTCCAGGAGACGGGAAACACGTCCAGCTTCAGGACGTCGGTGGCACCTGGAAGCTTTCTGGGCTGCCGGGACTCGCCCTCGCTGGTTGACACTCCGACGGGAAGTTGCTGCTTGCTGATGGTCGCCCGCAGCAGAGCACGAGCGTACGTGCGACACCCCCCCCCGCAGCTGCCCTTGGACGAAAGCGGCAGAGACTTACACGCCAGCGAGAGCGTCGCTTGGATCGACAACCACCGACTCTCAGGCGCGACGAAGTAGGAGACACCAAGGCGCCGCTCTTGACCGCTCGGCCGGAACTCGCCGCCACCCGCAACGTTAAAGCGGTTGATTCACGTGGAAGCTTCTGCCATCCATGCTGGGGCTGGGCGAGGACGAAGTGTTGTCAGGCTTGCGATCCCACTGCTCAGGCTGCGCTCGGACCAGCAGCTGGTTGGGCTGTTCCGTGCGGGAAACGAGGATGCGTTCCGGGTCATTCACGACCGCTACCGTGCTCGGCTCCTGGCCTATGTGCGGCAGATGCTCGCCGGACTACGCGCGGACGCCGAGGATGTGCTCCAGGAGGTGTTCGTTCGTGCGTACGCCGGCCTGCGCGCCAACGGCCGCGAGCTGAGCCTGCGGGCGTGGCTGTATCGGATCGCCCACAACCGTTGCGTAGACGAGCTCCGGCGGCCGATGCCGCCGGTACTCGAGTCCCTTGAGCTGGCTCCCAGCCTGGCCGGGGACCCGGTGTTGCAGAGTGAGCAGCGCGACTCGCTGCGCCGGCTGATCGTAGACATCCACCGCCTTCCCGATCAGCAGCGTTCGGCGCTTCTGATGCGCGAGCTGAGCGGGATGGCCTACGGGGAGATCGCGGGGGTACTGGACGTGTCGGTCCCGGCGGTGAAGTCACTACTGGTTCGGGCCAGAGTCGGCCTCGCGGCCGCTCTCGAAGCTCGAGACACCGCATGCCAGGAGATCCGCACTGAGCTGGCAACGGCCCATGACCGTGGAGTCCGTCCAAGCGGCCTTGCGCGCCGTCACCTGCACGACTGCTCCGGGTGTCGGGACTACCGCTCCGAGCTTCGGAGGGTCAGCCGCCAGCTGTCAGCTCTGACTCCGGCGATCGGGCCTCTCGGAGCGCTCGCCCGCCTGCTTGGAGTCGAGAGCGGCGGAGGAGCCGCTGCCGGCGGGACGGGCAGCGGTGTTGCCGCGTTCGGCGGAACCGCGACCGCAGGGGGAACGTTCATCGGAGCGGCGACGAGTCACGTCGCGGCGGTCGTGGTAGCAGCGGTGGTCACCGCAGGTGGAGCCGTTGAGGTTCAGCAGACACTCGCCGCCCAGCTGGCCCCAGGTCGCGTGCACCACGCAAAGCGGGCTGTCACGGTCGGCCAAGCGACCTCCGCAGAGGCCGCAGCCGACGCCGCCGTGGCGGCCGCTGTCGCCCCACTTTCCTCCAGCGCGTCGGCGACGGCGCAGGGGACATCCCTGCCGACCGGCCGTGCGCACCGCAGCCATGGCCCGCGGATTCAGCCACCGAGCGCCGGATCAACTGTGAATTCGGACTCCGCGAACGCCCAAGCCTCGGACCCGTCTCAGCCATCCGCCGACGCCACCGACTCCAGCAATCAAACGGCAGGGGTCTCCGCCGAAACTGGTTCAACCGCGCCGCTCTGCCAGAGCACGACGACTCCACCCCAGAGTACGACCACCCCGCCCGTCACGACCTCGGCTTGTATCTCGGACGCGACCACGACAGACAGCGGCGGCGCCCCGGCGTCGACTAACCCAGGATCTTCCTCGGGACCCGACCGCTCTGATGCGGGCACTGGGACCACGAGCAAGCCCGTCAGCTCGATGACCGGCTCCGGTTCTCCGTCGGGCGCAGCGACGACGTCGGGTCAGAAAACCTAGATCGAACCCGAGCGAGGGCGACTGCGCTCGCCGCTGGTTTTGATCGACGAGCAGTCTCCAGCGCGACCGATTAGGAGACGCGACCAGCGACCACGATCGCTAGCCCGCACCAGGGCTGCCTAAGCTTGCGCGGCTCAGGGCCGTGGTGCAGACCTGGGAGCACAACGGCACCCCGCGCGGCGCCCAGCTCCAGCCCTAGCCTCATAGGCGCCGCAGCGCCACGGTCGGCTCAAGCCCCCAGAGGCGCCGCCCAACTCTGCGAAGTGCGCGACACCAGATGTGCGGCGATGGTCGTGGCCACGATGATGGCCAGACCAAAAAACAGTGCCGCCGCTGTCCCGACGTAGAGGATGAGCAAGGCCCCGGACAGGGCGCCGACCGCGAACGCGACCAAAGACAGGCCGCGTCGCAGCATCGCCGGATCGTGCCAGCCCCGTTTGCGTTCGGTGATCACGCCGGTGAGCGTCATCGTCAGCACCACGGTCAGCAGGTCAGGAACCTTGAGGAACCGGATCGCGGCCAGCTGATCTCCCATCGACACTGCCAGCAGGACAAGCATCGTGTCACGGGCGCCCCTCGGGAAGTGCGGGCCAGACACGACCGCGATGATCGTGACCACGCAAGCAAGCCCAAGCTTGACCGCCAGCACGTTGCGCAACGCCAGCCCGCGATGCGAGCTTGCTGCCTCGCACGCTCGACCCCCGGCCACCACGCCGATGACGAACCCGCCCACCGCCAGCGCCGCGGTGCCAACGGCGAACCCCTTCGCGCCGGCGGCGGCCAGGCCGATGAACACCAGGTTGCCCGTAATCGTCGCCACGAACACATGCCCGAGACGCAGGATGCTGACCGCGTCTACCACTCCGGCGAGCACGGTCAATGCCAACAGCAATGCCGGCAATGGACCGTGTGCGTCGTCGTAAAAAGCCCGCCCCAATCCCCGGACCCGGGGCGCCTGCCGCTCCGTCGAACTTAAGGCTCTTCCTGCCCCCGTCACGATCGCGTCACTCTGTTGGTGCGGCCATTCGGGCGAGTCGGTGTCAGCGGGTACCGAGCGTTTCCGCGGAAACGTGACGGTGAAACAACGGATGGCCCGGTGTCGGCAAAATCCATCGCCGCATCTACACCTGCTCCGGACCGCTGACGGACGCATCGCGGATCGGCGAATGGTCGAGGCCAAGCCATCCGAGAGCGACGCGTTCTGGTCCTGACGGTCGCGCCCGGCGGCTATGCCGCCGCCCGCGCAGCCACCAGCTCCGCAGCCACCGAACGTGCCCGGGCGTCGGCCTCGGCCAGGGCGTCGAATGAGTGCACGGGGCCGGCTGGCAGACGGGTGAGCGCCTCCTCGATAACGGCGCCCATGTCGGTGAAGCGAAGCTGACCGGCCAGGAACGCCCGGACCGCGACCTCGTTGGCGGCGTTCAGCGTGCAGGGCGCGGTGCCGCCGGTCTCCCCGGCCTCCCGTGCCAGTCGCAGACAAGGGAACGTGTCCGTGTCGACCGCTTCGAACGTCAGCGCGCCCAGATCCACCAGGTCGAGCGGCCTCACTGGGACGTCGACGCGCTCCGGATAGTGGATCGCAAACGAGATCGGCACACGCATGTCCGGGTATCCGAGATGCGCCAGCGTGGCACCATCGCATAGCTGGATCAGGCTATGGATGATCGACTGGGGATGAACCACGACGTCGATCCGGTCGTAGGGAAAGCCGAACAGATGGTGGGCCTCGATCAGCTCTAGGCCCTTGTTCATCAACGTGGCCGAGTCGATCGTGATCTTGCCCCCCATGTCCCAGGTCGGATGGGCGAGGGCCTGCTCGACCGTCACCCCCTCGAGCTCCTCTGTCGCCCAGCCCCTGAACGGTCCCCCGGAGGCCGTCAGGATCAGCTTGTCGATCGTTCCCGGGCTCTGCGGACTGATCAGCTGCTGAAGCGCTGAGTGCTCCGAATCGACGGGAATGATCCTCGAGCCGGTGGCCTCCGCGAGCTGAATCACGAGCTCCCCGCCTACCACGAGCGATTCCTTGTTGGCCAGTGCCAGCGCGACCCCCTCGGTCAGGGTGGCCACCGACGGCACCAGCCCGGCGGATCCGACGATCGCGTTCAGGACCAGGTCGCAGCCCGATTCGGTGATCAGTCGTGTGATTCCCTCCTGCCCGGCGAGCACCTCGCCATCGGTCCACGCCTCGGCCGCGCGGGCGGCCGCGGCCGGATCGGCGAGCGCGATCCGCTTGACGCCGTGGGCCCGGGCCTGCGCCACCAGCGGCTCCCAGGAGCGCTCTGCACTCAGCCCCACGACACGCAGTTCGTCTGGAGCAGCGCGATCGACGACGTCGAGCGCTTGCACCCCGATTGAGCCGCTGGAGCCGAGAATGACTAGGCGGCGAGGCATGCGGTCAGTGAACCACCCCCAGCCAGATGTAGTACCCGGCCACGATCGTGAAGAGCGCAGAGTCCAGGCGGTCCAGCGCGCCCCCGTGGGCTCCGAACAGGGTTCCCGCGTCCTTGCTGCCGGCATCGCGCTTGACGAGCGACTCGAACAGGTCTCCGATCGGTCCCAGCACCGCCACCGCCAGTCCCAGCTCCAGCGCGTGCGTCTGTGTCAACCAGGTGTTCTGGAACAGCCCCGCCAGGAAGATCGCCAGAATCGCGATCAGCACGCCGCAGAACAGTCCCTCCACCGTCTTGCCCGGGGAAATGGAGGGCGCCAGCGCGCGGCGGCCAAATAGCCGACCCCCGACATACGCCGCGGTGTCGGCCAAAAAGGTCCCTAGCAGGACGTCGATGATGATCCCGTCTCCATGGGGAAGCTTGCGGAGCAGCTCCGCGTGTGCGAACGCCATCCCGATCCACAAGATGCCGAACAGGGTCCCAGCGATGGCGACGGTCGCCCCCCCGTGGTGCACCCGCCCGAGCATCGCCAGGAACACGACCGGGATCGACGCCACCATGATCTCCAGCACCTGCCGCTGGCCTCCGTAGCGCGCCGAGAGCACCATCGCCGCCAGCGCGGCCAGCCCCACGGCCGGGACGGGCTTCCACCGGTCGAGCAGGCGGTAAAGCTCATACATGCAGGCGCTTCCGAAGGCGACCAGCAGTAGGGCCCACGGCAGCCCTCCCAGGTTGATGAAGACGACTGCCAGCACCGCCGCCGGGATAGCCACCAGAATCCGGGCGGCCAGGTCCGACCCACCTCGGCGCTCGCGGCGGCGGGTCCTGCGTCGAGGCGGCGGCCGCCGGGCCGGCGGCAACGCTAACGCCCCCCGAAGCGCCGGCGACGCGAGGCGTACTCCTCGAGGCTCTGCTCGAACGCTTGCCGCGTGAAGTCGGGCCACAGCTCGTCTCGAAACACCAGCTCGGAATAGTGGCCCTGCCACAGCAGGAAGTTCGAGCTTCTCCGCTCGCCGCTGGTGCGGATGATCAGGTCGGGGTCGTGCATCTCGGGCGCGTACAGGTGGGAGCGGAATTCGTCCTCGTCGCCACCGGTAAAGGTTCGTGCCGCATCGATAATCTCCGCCCGGCCTCCGTAGTTGAACGCCACCAGCAGCATGATCCGGGTGTTGTTGGCGGTCAACTCCTCCGCCCACTGCATCCGCTCCACCAGCCCCAGCGGAACTGGATCGCTCCGCCTGCCGATGAACCGCATCCGCACGCCCTCATCGTGTAGCTCGGGGGTCTCCTGCTCGATCCTGCGCTGCATCATCTGCATTAGCCCCGATACCTCGGCTTCCGGCCTGGTCCAGTTCTCGGTCGAGAATGAGTACACCGTCATCTCCTCGATCCCCAGATCGACTGCGTCGCGCAATCGGGCCTTGACCGTATCGGCCCCCGCCTCGTGTCCGGCCAAAACCGGAAGCCCCCGGTTCCGGGCCCAGCGCCCGTTGCCGTCGGTGATGATCGCCACGTAGCGAGCCCGCGACCCGTCTGAGACCGGGCTCATCAGACCTCGAGAATCTCTGCTTCCTTGTGCTTGAGCAGTTCGTCGAGCTCGGCGACGCGCGCGTCAGTCACCTTCTGGAGCTCGACCTCGGCGCGGTGCTCGTCGTCCGAACCCGTTTCTCCAGCCTCCTTCATCTCTCGCAGGTCGTGCATCACATCGCGGCGGATGTTGCGGATCGCCACCCGCCCCTCCTCGGCGATGTGGCGCACCACCCGAACCAGCTGCTTGCGCCGTTCCTCGGTCAGCTCGGGAATGCCGAGACGGATCAGGTTTCCGTCGTTGGACGGCGTCAGGCCGATGTCTGACTCCAGGATGGCGCGCTCGATGGACTTGATCGAGCTCTTGTCGTAGGGCTGGATCGTCAGCAGCCGTGGCTCGGGCGCGCTGATCGTGGCTAGTTGCTTGAGCGCCGTGGAGGTGCCGTAGTAGTCGACCGTGATCCGGTCCAGCAGCGCCGGGCTGGCGCGCCCGGTGCGGACCGACCCGAACTCGTGCCGGATCGACTCGACCGATTTGGCCATCCGTTCCCGCGCGTCCTCCAGCAGCTCATCGATGAAGGTGTCAGGGCTCACGTTCGCACCAATGTCCCCACGCGTTCACCGGACACTATCTTGCCGATGTTTGACCCACCCGCCATGTTGAAGACCACGATCGGCAGGTTGTTGTCCATGCACAGCGCAAAGGCGGTGGAGTCCATCACCTGGAGCCCGCGCGTAAGCGCCTCCTTGTGCGTGATCTCCGGGATGAACTCGGCAGTTGCATCTTCGGCCGGATCGGCCGTGTAGACCCCTTCCACCCCGTTCTTGGCCATCAGCACCACCTCGGCGTGCAGCTCGGCCGCTCGGAGGGCGGCCGCCGTATCGGTGGTGAAGAACGGGTTGCCTGTGCCCGCGGCGAAGATGACGATCCGTCCCTTCTCCAGGTGGCGGATGGCCCGTCTGCGGATGTAGGGCTCCGCCACCTCCGAGATCGTGATCGCCGACTGGACACGGGTCGCGATCCCGAGCTTCTCCAGCGCGTCCTGAAGCGCGAGCGCGTTCAGCACGGTGGCGAGCATCCCCATGTAGTCCCCGGTGGCCCGGTCCATCCCACGGGCGGCCGCCGCGAAGCCACGGTAGATGTTGCCGCCGCCGACCACGATCGCCACCTCGACGCCGCGACCGTGAACTGCCGCCACCTCGGCGGCGATGGCGTGGACGCGGTCCGGATCCGTGCCGTACTCGCGGTCGCCCATCAGGGCCTCGCCGGAGAGCTTGAGCAGGACCCGGCTGTAGACCGGTACCGACGGGGGACTCTCGCTTAGCGTCTGGGCCACCAGCTCGCCCCTGGGTCAGCCTCCGACCGCGAATCGAGCGAAACGGCGAACGACGACATTCTCTCCCGTCTCGGCCGCCAGGGAAGCCCGAAGCGCCTCGATCGTCTTGCCGCCGTACTTGTCTTCGTTGACGTGCTTCTGGCGCAGGAGCACCACCTCGTCGAGCCAGCTGTCGAGCTTGCCCTTGATCGCCCGCTCCCGGGCGTGCTCGGGGACATTACCCAGCTGCTCGGTGGCGATTCGCTCCTCGCGCTCGCGGTCCTCGCCCGGGACGTCATCGTCGCTCACCGCGAGCGTCTGCGGAGCGGCCGCGATCTGAAGCGCGACATCGCGGGCGAACTCGATAAAGCGGTCATTTCGCGCCACGAAGTCGGTCTGGCAGTCGACCTCGACCAGCGAGCCGATCTTGCCCCCGGCGTGGATGTAGCTCTGGACGACACCCTCCCGCGCCTCCTGACCGGCGCGCTTGGCCGCTTGGGCCTCGCCGCGAGCGCGAAGGATGTCGACCGCCTTCTCGAGATCGCCGTCCGCCTCCGTGAGCGCTTCGCGGCAGGCAAGCACGCCGGCGCCGGTGCGGTCCCGCAGCACCTTCACGTCGCTGGCGCTGATCGAGCTCATTCGCTCTCCTCGGCCGCAGGCGTGGCCTCCTCTTGGGCGGGCTGGGCATCCGGCGGAGGCGAGGGCTGCTGCGAGGACGCTGGCTCGGGAGTGGCCTCCACCGCAGCGGCCTCCGGCGGCGGAGGCTCTGCAGCGGCGGCCTGGGGAGCCGTCGCCTCTGCCGGCGCGGCCTCCGTGGCACCCGCCTCGGCGGCCTCGGCCTCCAGCCGAGCCCGCTCCTCCGCCTCTTCGCGGGCCCGCTCCTCCGCCTCCTGGCGGGCCCGCTCCTCCGCCTCCTGGCGGGCCCGCTCCTCCGCCTCCTGGCGCTCGCGCTCCAGCCGGGCTCGCTCTTCTTCTGCTCGGAACGCGCTGTGGCCCTGTGAGACCACGTCTCCGATGGCCCGGGTGATCGCCGCGCAGGAACGGATCGCGTCGTCATTGCCGGGGATCACGTACTCGATGCCGTCCGGATCGCAGTTCGTGTCGACCAGGCCAATGATCGGGATCCGGAGCCGCTGGGCCTCTCGCACCGCGATGGCCTCCGACTTCAGGTCGATCACGAATACCGCGTCGGGCACGCGCTGCATGTCCTTAACGCCGCCCAGGTTGGCCCGAAGCTTCTCGAGATCGGCCTGAAGCGCCATTCGCTCGCGAGTCGGAAGCAGGTCGAGCTGTCCCTCGGTCTCGTAGCGCTCAAGATCGTGCAACCGCTTTATCCGCTGCGAAAGGGTGTGGAAGTTGGTCAGGAGCCCCCCGAGCCAGCGGTGGTTGACGTAGGGCATGTCGGCGCTCTCGGCCGTCTCGCGGATGGCGTCGCGGGCCTGCTTCTTGGTTCCCACGAACAGGACCGTGCCCCCGCGATGAGCCAGATGGGCCGCGAACTCACGCGCCTCGCGCAGCAGCTTCTCGGTCTGAAGGAGGTCGATGATGTAAATGCCGTCCCGCTCGCCGAAGATGAAGCGGCGCATCTTCGGGTTCCAGCGGCGGGTCTGGTGGCCGAAATGGACTCCGGCCTCCAGGAGCTCCTTGATTCCTAGTTCAGGCACTGTCCTGCTCCCTTTATCGTCTTATTTGGCGCCGTTTGGCGGAAGTCGTGGACCTCGGCCTGTACCGAGGCAGGGCACGGACCGCGCAAACAGGGTCGGAAATTTCTCGGCTGAGTCTACGAAAGTTTTGTCCAGGCGCTACGTTTTCAGGTGCAGCGGGTCATCACCTCCCCTACCTTCGGTGGTGACTCGCGCCGCGGGCCGAACCTCCCTTCCCCTACCTCCGGTGGCTCGGTTCGCAAAAGATCGGCGGGGCGGCTGTGGACGGGTCGCCCCGTCGGTCACCTCGCGCTGGCTTCGGCGTGAGCGCCTCGGCACCTGTGCTTGGATCGTTTCGAGAGCACAGGCGGACGAGGAGGTTGCATGAAGATCGAGTTCCTTTCGACTATTGCGGTGATCACACCCGACCCCCGCACCAGCCGCAAGCTGTACGTCGACGCGCTCGGGCTGCCGCTAAAGAACGGCGGCGATAACGACTACCACCACAGCGAGCGGATCGCCGGCTGCAAGTCCTTTGGCGTCTGGCCGCTGTCGGAGGCCGCCGAGGCGTGCTTCGGGTCAGCGCAGTGGCCGCCGGAGCGGCCCGTCCCGCAGGTGAGCATCGAGTTCGATGTCGCGGACGCCGCGGCGGTGGGCGAGGCGGCGCGGGAGCTGCAGCAGGCCGGCTACCAGCTGCTGCATCCGGCGCGCGAGGAGCCGTGGGGTCAGACGGTGGCGAGGCTGCAGTCGCTTGAGGGCGCGATCATCGGGATCTCATACGCGCCATCGCTGCACGACACGGATTAGGCCACGCCAGCCCTCTCCAAGGCGGGCTTCAAGTCCTGGGGCAAAGGCGACTCGACGTCGACCTTCTCGCCGGTCACCGGATGCGGGAAGCGGAGGCGGGTGGCGTGTAGGAACTGTCGGGTGAGGCCGTATGTCTGACGGCCTTTGTATTGGCGGTCACCAACGATCGGGTGGCCGATCGCGGCCATGTGGACCCGGATCTGGTGGGTGCGGCCGGTCTCGAGCTCGACCCGCAGCAGGCTCGACGACGGCAGCAGCCGCTCTAGTTTGAAATGGGTTCGGGCCTCGCGCGGCGTGTCGGTGTCGATCGAGACCGCCAGGCGGTTGCGGCGGTCACGACCGATTGGGGCATCGATCGTGCCCGAGCGGGCCTCGACCTGCCCCTCGACAAGTGCCAGGTACTCGCGGCGCATTCGCCGGGACGCGAGCAGGCCCCTCAGCGCGCGATGGACGTCCTCGCCCTTGGCCACGACCAGCAGTCCGGAGGTATCTCGGTCCAGGCGATGGACGATCCCGGCCCGCCACGCGTCCTCCCCCCCGAGCGCGACTCCGTGGAGCGCCTGGGCTAGCGTCCCGCTGCGGTTGCCTCGAGCTGGATGCACGACCACGCCGGCCGGCTTGTCCACGACCAGCAGGTGGTCGTCCTGGTAGGCGATCTCGAACGGAGCAGTCGAGTCGCTCGTCTCCGCAGGCGGCTTCTCTGGCACGTCTACCTCGATCACCTCCCCGGCATGCACCGCATGGCGCTTGGGGCGCGAGCGGCCGTCAACCCGCACCCTGGAGGCGTCGATCAGGCTCTGCGCCCGCGTGCGCGACCCAAGCCTCGCTGCCAGGAACCTGTCGAGCCGGTCTCCCGCAGCGTCATCCGGGACGCGGATCGAGACCGGGGTGTCGGGACCGCCGCGCTCAGCGTCCATGGGCCCGCGCCACGTCGAGCACGTACAGCAGCGCGAGGACCCCGAACGTGATCGCCATGTCGGCCACATTGAACGCTGGCCAGTACGGCAGCTTGATGAAGTCGGTCACGGCCCCGTTCGCCAGGCGGTCGACCAGGTTGCCGATTGCGCCCCCGACGAGCAGCCCCGTAGGTATCCACAGGCCGCGGCGATCGGGATGCAGCAAGAAGTAGGCCACGAGCAGGCCAAGCGCCGCGAACGTCAATACCAACACCAACGTCCCCCCACCGGCGAAGAAGCCGAACGCCACCCCTGTGTTGCGGACGTGGACCAGGTGCACGCCCGGGATCAACCCCTCCTTCTGTCCGGGAGCGATCCCCTGCACGACCGCGCGCTTCGTCAATTGGTCCAGGCCGACGACCGCGATCCCCAGCAAGGCGGCACGGGCGATCGCGGGAGAGCGGACCTTGACGTGCACCGTGCTCTGTACCGCCACAGGCTCAGCCTGCGATCGCGTGGTAGACGATGTAGCGCAGGAAGTAGAGGACGATGATCCCCACTATCGGGCTGAGATCGAGCCCGCCGAGCGGCGGGATGAACCGCCGGAACAGCCGCAGATACGGCTCCGCGGTGTCGCGCAAGAACGTCAGCACCGCATCGGTGACGCGCGAGTACGGGGGGCGGACGCCGAAAGCCAACAGCCAGTTGACCAGGATGTAGACGAAGATGATGAAGATGTAGACGATGAACACCCAGCCGACGTAGTTGGCGACATCGACTCGGCTGACGGCCGTCAGCAGCATCAGCGCGCGCTCCAGCTCATGACCGCATCGATGGCGTCCTGGAAGGCGCTTCTCACGCCGGCCCCCTCGAACGCCGCCAGGCCTCGGGCCGTGGCGCCGCCCGGCGAGGTTACCTCCCGACGCACGGCCAGCGTGTCGCAATCGCGCCGGGCGAGCAGCGCGGCGGCACCGGCCATGGTCTCGGTCACCAGCCATCCGGCCAAGGGGGCGGCCAGCCCGTGACGGACGGCGGCGTCGACCTGCGCCTCGGCGAGAACGGCCTGGTAGGCGGGCCCCACGCCGCTGACCGCCGTTGCCGCCTCGATCAGGCGCTCATCGAGCGGGATCACCGCTCCCAGCCGCTCGAACAGCGCGACCACCTCCGCCTCCAGCCCCGGATCGACCGCAGGCGCCCGTGCGTAACAGGTGACGCCCCGACGCACCTCGACGGGCGTGTTGGGCAGCATCCGCATGACCGGAGTATCCGGATAGGCCCGCTTCAGATCCTCGGTTGGCGTCGCCGCCAGAATCGAGACGACTGCCTTGGCCTCCCCGTGGAGCTCGGTTGCCACTGCGTCGAGTTGGTATGGCTTGTGGCACAGCACCGCTATATCGGCTCGCCGCGCCACCTCGACGTTTGAGAGCGCCTCTCCGCCCAGCTCGTCGACCAGCGCCCTTGCCCGGCCGGATCCGTTGTCCGAGCAGAGCACGGGCTCTGCCCAGCCGCGCGCCAGGGCGCGAGCCATATTGCCGGCTCCAATTAGACCGACCTGCATGAGGTGAAATCTACTCGGCGCCGCTTTTCGCCCTAATCGGCTCGGTCGCCTGATCAGCTCTGGTTGAAGAAGCCCTTGACCAGCCGGGCCCTTTCCTCCGCGGACACTTCGACGTTGTGCGGCGTGAGCAGAAACACCTTGTCGGCGATCCGCTGCATGCCTCCGTCGAGCGCGTAGGTCAGGCCGCTGGAGAAGTCGATCAGGCGCTTTGACAGGTCGGTGTAGTCCCCTGGAGGTTGAGGATCACCGGGATCGAGTCCTTGAACTTGTCGGCCACGTCCTGGACGTCGTTGAAGCTCCGAGGCGCCACGAAGTGGACGCGGACGTCTCCCCCGCTTCGCCCGTTTCCACGGCCGCCCACGGGACGCAGCGACGTCGTTCGGCGCTCGGTCCGAGGCTCATCGGCGAAGATGTCGTCGATCTCGTCGCGGCGGCGCCGAGCGTGAGATGGCGGAGGTCGCGCGCTCGCGATATGAGTCCTCGATCTCGGGCTCGGGCTCGGGCTCCTGGTAGGGCTCAAGCTCCTCCTCGTACGGCTCGTCCTCGGCGAGCCCGAAGTAGACCAGCGTGCGGTGCCAGGTGTCGCGGAAGGCCATCTGGGTGTCAGGGTTCGGGAGCAGGTCCCA
>CAVWQN010000004.1:0-718908 GCA_963757075.1 uncultured Actinomycetes bacterium | reverse complement strand
GGTTTTGCGGCTTAGCAGCGGCTACAGCTGGCTCGGCATCGTGCGCGTCCCGGTCCGCGGTGCGCGGCAACGAGCTGTCCGCGAATTCGACGGAACCGACCGACGCGACAACCTGCGCGTCGGTCGCCGGAGCCGTTCCGGAGGCCATGCCTGTTGGTGTGAGCTGCAGTGCGAACATGGCCAGCACGCGTCGAAGGGGGTCGGCGGCGGGTGCTAGCGACACCTCATCAATTGTCTGCCGAATCGGCGCAGAGTAGGCGAATATACGAAGTCGTGACGGATCTCCTGCTCACCGCCGCGATGGTCGTGCGCGACGAAGAACGGCATCTGCCCGCGTGCCTCGGGTCGATTCGGGAGCTGGCCGACGAGATCGTGATTATCGATACCGGTTCGACCGACGGGACAGTCTCGATCGCGCGCTCGTTCGGGGCCCGCGTGCACGTCCATCCGTGGGGCGGTGACTTCGCCGAGCCGCGCAACTCCGGTCTGGACCTGGCGAACGGCACCTGGATCCTCTACATCGACGCCGACGAGCGTGTCGGCCAGATCGCGCCCGAGCGATTGCGGGCAAGGCTCAAGACGGCGACGGAGGTTGCGTTGCGTGTCCGGCTTCGTCCATTTGCCGGTGCCACTCCCTACTGGGAGTATCGGCTCTGGCGCTCTGACCCGCGCATCCGCTTCGTCGGAAAGATTCACGAGAAAGTGACGATGGCGATCCGCGACGTCGCCGAGGGGGATGGCTTGACGATCGGGGAGTCGGAACTGCTCCTCGAGCACGTGGGCTACGACGGAGATCAGGCCCGCAAGCACGCGCGCAACCTCCCGCTCCTGGAGGCTCAACTAGCCGCAGACCCGGTCGACTCATACAACTGGCACCACCTCGCCGTCGTGCTCGATGCCCTAGGCCAACGGGACCGGTCCGCAGCAGCGCTCGAGCGGGCAGTGCAGATCGCGCGGGAGACCGGGACAAGGGCGGGCGTGCTGGCCTTCCTCAGGCTGATCCAGCATCGACGCGAGCAGGGGCAGGACACCGAAGACGTTCTCCAAGAGGCATTGGCGCGGTATCCCGACAGCATCGCGCTGGCATGGCTGAAGGTGATTGTCGAGATTGGTGCCGGCCGCTACGAGTCCGCGCTGCGTACGCTCGAGCGATTCGATGCCGACCCCGAGATGCCGATCGAGGACACCGTCGCCTACCCGAGCGAGATGTTCGGGGCCCGAGCGGCAGAGGCTCGCGGCCTGTGCCTGTTTAGGCTCGGCCGATACCGGGAGGCAGCGGAAGCTTATGCGGACGCGGAGCGGTTTGAGCCCGACCAGTCGGCGCACCGCCTCAAGCGCGTCCTGGCCGAGCATCGGGCGGCGCGATCGCATTCCGAGACGCTCGCAGCGCGCCGGCTGGGCTCGGCCGGCGGCTTCCGGTGGGCCGCCAGCGAGCTTCTGTCGGGTTTGGCGATCGAGATCGGAGGCGTGTCGGTCGGCATCACCGCGACGGATGCGGTGCGCGCGAAAGCTGTCCGCGCGCTCCTTGGGCGCACAGCGCCGAGTGACCGGGACGCTATCGTCCGGCTGAGCTTCGGCGGCCATCGTGTGCCACCTCCCGACCGCGGCCCCGACGACTCCGCCGGAGAGCTTCAGATCTGGCATGACGACCAAGCGCTCGCCCTCGCATACGGCCCGCTCGTCGGTGCTCGTGTCGAGTCCGGTCGCGCAATGCTCGGTGGATACGCCCCAGACCTGAGCCGGGTCTTCCACCACATCGCGCCGTACATGCTGGCGAGCCTGCTCGCTCCTCACGGACGCTTCGTTCTCCACGGCGGCGCGATCCAGCGAGAGGGGCGCGCCGTCCTGCTCCTCGGCGGCAGCGCGACCGGCAAGTCCACGGCTGTGCTAGGCGCCCTCCAGGACGGATGGAGCGTGCTTTCGGATGATCTCGCAGTGGTGCGCTCGGGCGTTGCGGGGCCGTTGGTGACCGGGATCCCGAAGCCGCTCGTGGTACCAGGCGAGGTCCTAAGCAAGGAGATGCAGTCCTACTCGTCCCCCGCGGATCCTCGCGCCCGGGTCAAGCTGGATTACGAGGCGTGGGACCGGGCCTCACATCCAGTCAGCGCGGTCGTAATCGTCGGGCACGGCGACAGCTCAGCCGCAATCGTCGAGCCGATTGAACGTACCCAGCTGCTGGGCAAGCTGTTCGACGCAATGCTTTCCCGACAGCCGAGCAACATGCGCCGTTACTTCCGCATGGCGGTGGCGCTTTCCGACCTCCCCGCATTCCGACTGCGTCACTCACGAGCGCCCCAGCTGCGCGCCCAACAAGCGGCGGACGCGATCGCCGCGCAACTGGCCGACTAGGGCTACGGCGGCAAGCTGTTGGGGACAGCCGCGGCGTGCGCGACGGAAGGGCTCAGGCTTTCCAGGTCGTAAGAAGCGACCAATGGCGCCGCGAACGCCGTCACGGCTACGACCCGTTTGACGAACGCCCGCCGGTTAGGCCCTACATCCGAGAGGATTTCATCGTGATCAGGAGTCTCGTGATCAGGAGTCTCGCCCATACTCCACTCTCCGGTTTGGCGCGCGCAGCCTACCACACCAAGCGGAGCCAAAGTGTCCAAAATTTCGTCCAACGCGCCCCATGGGCGGCAGGACTACGCGCCGTCGACCAGCCGTGCGAGCTAGCTGGGGGATGACATCAGGCGCGTTGCCGCGCAGATCACAGTACGACATGGCGAGCCGTGCTCCCTCGTAACGCGACCCGGAGGATCCGGAACCGCAGCGGCTCTGTCAGGCGACAAGACCTTCCTCTCGGAGCTGGGCAATGCATTCGGCGACTTCCGCCTGTGGCGGGTCTGGAAGCTCGTAGCACCGTTGGACGAGGTTCGCGATCTCCGCGTCGCTCTTGGTTCCGTCGCATAGCTCCAGCACGACCGCCGCTGTGTGGTTGAAAAAATGGACGCGATCCCGCGCCGGGTCATACACGACGAAGCCGTCCGCGACTTCGGCCACGTCGATGTCGTCCACCCGAGAGGCTTGGTTCGGCATGGGCGTGATCATAAGGAAATGGCCGCTCTTCAACGATCCTCCGCACGAGGTGGTCGGTCCGGCCGTCAGCCCTGTTCGATCTCGGCGATGGCGTCGGCGGCTCGGACGTTTGGCTCGCGGAGCTTGTTGGGAAGTCCGGTAGGCCAGTCTCCGGCCCAGCGTCCAAGCTCCCCACCTTCGGCCAGAATCACCTGTCGTATCCATGCGTGCAGCCGGTCCCGGTGCTGCTTGACCTTGGCGAGCGTCGCGTCGCGGATCATCTGGGGGTCCAAATCCAGTCTGACGAGCTCGTGGACAGCGTTGGCCACCGCCGCTGGTTTGGCGTCCACCCAGCGTACGTACGCGGGGTCGAAGAACTCGTCGCGGCCGCCGAGATTGCGGGTGGTGACGACCGGGAGCCCCGCCATCAGGTATTGGACGCTCGCGGCCATGACCCCTTCCTTCCCTGACAGACACAGTCCGACCCTGGCCCGGTTGTAGCCGGCGTTGACCTCCTCGCAGGACAACCATCGCTTGTTACTGATCGATCCCCAAGGCTGAAGCATCCAGGTAGCGCGTTTGACCGCAGCGTGGACTCGCTGCAACGAGTCGATCGTCCGTTGGTCCGGACTCTCTCCCGCGGCAGCGATCAACGCCAGCGAACGGACGCTGCCGGCCAGGTCGTGTCGCTTGTAGTCGAACCACTTGGCGTCATAGATCGCGTCGAACTTTGGCTGACGGCCAGGGCTGGGCGCGAACAGGTCCTCGCGGACAAGAGCGCCCGCGGAACAGTGCAGCGCGGCGAGGCCCTCCCGCTCCGCCGCGGCGATCTCACCGGCGGTGGGACAACATGTGACGACCGACAGGTCGTCGAAGCGCTGCGCGATCTGCCGGACGCGGTCAGCCACCTCCCTCGCGTGATGCCCGCGAAGAGTCCAGGTAGGCTCGAGCGCGAGGTACGACGAGCGGTTCGGAAGGGCTTCCAGCACCGACCACAGCGCCGCGCCTGGGTCGAAGATCTGCCAGTCGGGGGCGAACAGGACCACCGGGTCGGCATGGAGGAGCGAGAAGGGCCCGGTCTCCGATCGCTCAAGCGCCGACCCAGTTATCGAGCGCGACGATTCATGCTGCGGCAACCGATGCAGAGGTCTCGAAGAGCCCAGGGATGCTGGCGCGAGTAACGGTTCCCGGCTGATCTCGGCAATGACGTCGGCGGGCCGGGCTGGGGGCTCATGCAATTTGTTTGGCAGTCCCTCCGGCCAGGCTCCCCTCCATCGTCCCAGCTCCCCGCCCTCGGCCAGGATCGCCTGCTGTAACCACGTCTGGAATCGTGTCCGATGCTGCCTCATCCTGGCCAGCGTGGCTTCGCGGATCATCTGCGGATCCAAGCTCAGGCTGACGAGCTCGTCGACTGCGCTAGCCACCGCATCGGGGTCATCCTCGACCCAGCGGACATAGGCCGAGTCGAAGAACTCGTCCCTGCCCCCGATGTGGCGGGTCGTGACGACTGGAAGCCCGGTCAGGAGGTACTGGATGCTCGCAAACATGTTCGCTTCGTAGCGTGATAGGCACAGGCCGACCCGAGCTTGGTTGTAGGCGGCGTTGATCTCCTCGTAGGAGATCCATCGCCGATTGGTCGAGCCCCATGGCTTCGAGATCCAGGTCGCGTGGCTGACCGCAGCGTGGGCTCGCCGGAAGTAGTCGATCGTGCATCCGCGCTCCGGTCTCCACGGCGGGGGCGCGATCAACGCAAGCGACCGGACGCGACTGGCGAGGTCATGTCGCTTGATGTCGCCCCATTTGGCGTCATAGATCGCGTCAAACTTCGCTTGGCGCCCCGGGCTCGGCCTAAAGAAGTCGTCTCGGACGAGGGCGCTCATCGAACAGTGCAGCGCAGTGACGCCCTGGCGCTGGAGTCTGGCTGTCTCGCCTACGGTGGGGCAGTTGGCGACGACGACCACGTGCTCGAAGCTATGCGACACGTTGCGCATACGAGCCGCCAGGATCTCGCAGTAGCGCGCATCGTTGGGGGTGAACGAGGGACCCACCACCAGATACGAAGTGCCCGCCGGAAGGGCCTGCAAGACCGCCCACAATGCGGACTGCGGCTCCATGATCTCGATTTCCCCGGCGTACAGCACTACCGGGTCGGTGTGCAGAAGGCTGAAGTATCCCGACTCCCGGCGCTCCGTGGCCCCGGATACTGACCTCGAGCTGACAGTCGGCCTTGGAAGCTCGCTCACTCGGCCGATCGCAGGACCCGCTCGTCCTCGAGCCGGGCGATGCAGGCTTCGACGTCCCGCGGGGAGATGACGTCAGCCCCGAAGACTTTCGTGGCTGCCTCGACGATGCTCTGACGATCCCGACCCCCGTCGCAGAGGGTGAAGATCACGGCAGCGGAGACGTTCAGGTAATGGACCCGGTTCCGCCCGGGGTCGTACACGACGAGGCCATCTTTAACCTCGGTCACGTCCAGTCCATCGATCGCGCGGGGCCGGTCGCTCACTGTGTCATCCAGACCTCGGGACGCCAGCCGGGCGGTCATCGCGCGCACACTACCAATGCTCAAGGGTACGATTCGAGCCCGTCGGTTCCTAGTGGGGACACATGCCGGTTCCGGACACCTTCGCTGAGCTGCAGGCCAACGCTTGCTACATGGTCTACCTGCCGCGCTTGCGGTGGCGAGCAGCTCACTCTCTGAAGCGGTTGCGCGAGGGCGGGTTCCGCAACGTCGTGCTCGTGGAGGGCGTCGATGGCGCTCGGGAGGATCCCCGGGCAGTCGGCGAGCGGCGAGGGTTCTTTTTTGACACCGGTCTGGCTTCTGGGCAAGTCGCCACGACCCTTTCCATGATCGGGCTGTGGGAGAAAGTGGTGGACGACGGCATGCCGTACATGCTCGTGTTCGAGGACGACGTGCTCCCGCACCCGGACATCGCGCGACTCGGGCCTCAGTACTGGGCGGAAACCCCGCGCGAGGCTGACTTCGTCTTCCTCGGCAATCAGCTGATCGTCGAGAACCTGCCGGATCCGAGCCAACGGGTGGTGGTTTCGCCGTCGTGGTGCATGCACGCTTACCTGGTAACGCAAGAGGGCGCGCGCCGAGCCCTGGCGCTGCTCCGCGAACAACTTTCATGCTTCGACCGCTGGCTGTCGACGACCGACACGCAGATCCGGTTCTGGATGCAAGCGGGAGCCATCCGGTACTTCTGCTGGAACGGCACAATGCTGTCCCCGCCCTACCCGTCGTGGGAGAGGAGAGGCGACGGCGACGGCGCTGGGCCCGACGTCGTGCGCTCGAGTCGCTCAACCGGCCTCTTCTTCCAGAACTTTGCGCTGGGGTCCAGCATCTGGCCCGGCCGACTCACACCTGGTGGTTCTGACGGGCGTCGCCAGCGACCAAAGGTAGTCCTGATCGTCCCGATCACGCCGGGTCAATACGGCAGCGGCATTGTCATGCGAGCGGGAGTCACGCTCGACGGCCTGGCGATGGCGAGCGATGTCACGCTGGTTCTGGCGCCGCTCTATAGCAATGACGCCAACACCGAATGGGTGGCGGAGCACGCCGAGCGGGTGCTCGTTCTACCTCCGACGGTCGCCGACCCGTTCCTTCGGCACGTTCCCCGGATGGTCTCAAGGGAGGAGCGACAGCGCGCCCGGCTGATGTACCCCCGCCCGGAGGCGATGACGTGGTCGACGCCCGCTGCGGCGGCATCGATCATCGAGTTCACCGGCGGTGAGGCCGACCTGGTCTACATCTTTCGCGGTTACCTGGCGCCGCTTGCCGAGCCATGGCTGCACCTCGACCAGCGGCCTCGCGTCATCCTCGATGTCGATGAGTACGACCCACCCGCGCTTCGACAACAGGCGGAGCTCTACCGTCTCGACGGCGACGTCGGAGGCGCCGAGGTCGCTGCAGCCGACGCCGACAAGCTGGAGCTCGCGGCCGGGGAATGGATCCGGACTGCTGATCTGGTGTTGGCGGCGAGCGACAGCGAGATCGCATCCCTGCGCCGGCGAGGCATAGGTGGCCCCATGAGGTTGCTTCCGAATCCGGTGCCTAGGCGTTTTGTCGAGGGCTGGGCGTTGCCGGTCGACCTGTTGCTCGTCGCCAACTTCGGCTACGCGCCGAACAGCGACGCTGCACGCTGGTTGTGTAACGAGGTGCTGCCTCGTCTGCGCCGGCGCATGGGCCGCGAGGTACGGGTCGCGCTGGCCGGAAGGTACATCGTCCCGGCCGTCGCAGAGCTCGAGGGAAATGGGGTCACGATCGCTCGAGATCCAGTTTCCGTCACGCCCCTGTACGAGGCCACGAGCATCGCCGTTGCTCCGCTGCGTGCCGGCGGCGGAACCAGATTGAAGATCTTGGAGGCGTTCGGCCATCGCCGGGCCGTCGTGAGTACCTCGCGAGGCGCCGAGGGCCTGCCGGTCGTCGCGGGTCGGCATCTGCTGATCGCCGATGATGCCGAGGCCTTTGCCGAGGCATGCGCGCGGGTGCTCGCGGACCGCAGTCTGCGCGACCAGCTGGTCAGCGCCGCCGTGGAGGTGGCCATCGCTCACGCTTGGCCACGCGTTGCGAGCATGGTTTCGGAGATTGCCATGGCCGAGTTGCACGCAGAAGCGCTGTCCGACGCGACGTCGCCCGCGACAGCTTCGCCGCACTGATGGCGGGTGAGGAGCGAGTCGTCTCGCATTCGCTCAAGACCAGGGTCCGCGAATCGGCAGCCGAGTGGGGTTCCACTTACCGGAGTAGAACGGCGTCACCGCTCGCCACAGCTGGTCACGCGGGCGGTCTCGCGACGGAGGGCGGCTGATCACGGGTCTCGCGCTGCGGGCGGCGAGCTCAACAGCCGCCGAAAAGCCGGTCGCGTGTGATTGCGTCGGGCCCGATGGCTGTGACCGGAAACTCATCGGCTACCGCAGGACGCGAGTACCCGAGGGACTGGCATCCCGCTGCTCATGACCGCGGGTGTACGAGCTACAGGTGGGCGATCCAGGACTCGAACCTGGGACCTCTTCCTTATCAGAGAAGCGCTCTAACCGACTGAGCTAATCGCCCTTCTGGCGGCGGCGAACTGGATCGGCCCGAGCACGCCGCTTCGGTAGGTGCATCGTAGCGTCCCCCGGGCAGCCGGTGGACGGGCTCCCGGGCCGAAGTTCGACCGCTTACCGCATGCCGATATGGGGTTGATCGGCGACGGAACTCTTTTTGGTTCTTCTTGTTTAAACCGCCTGTGCTGCCAAGGCAGCTCACGAGCGTTGCCGCCGACGGATCGCAGGACGATCCTCAGGAGGACACGGTGATCAGGGGACCTGGCGCCCGAGGGAACAGAGGCTTCAACTCACCGGCGGTGATCGCTGGGGGCACGTGGCGCCGACGGCCGATCGCGACGTTGGTCGCGTTGGCTGCTGCCTTGACGATGACCGCCGCCGCCGGCTCTGCGACGCTTGCGGCCGCGACAGCCGACGCTCAGATCGTGCAGTGCCCGGACCCGACCATGCTGGTCACGGACTCGGGTCCCTCGGCGGTCACCCTGATGTGCACGGCAGATGGCCTGCCCACCCGCTCGGCCAGCAGCTTCGCCGGTCTCTCCGGTGCGCTTCCCCAGCCCGCGTTCGCGCCCGATGGGTGGCCTCAGTGGTCCGTCGGCGGGTTCTGGTCCCCCGATCTCGAGCAAGTCGGCGACCACTACCTCCTCTACTACAGCGCAAAGCGAAAGGGTGACCACCGCCGCTGCATCGGGGTGGCGATCAGCGACACGCCCGACGGAGACTTCCATGACATCGGGTATCCGATCGTCACAAACGATCCGGATGGCGCCATCGATCCGACGCTGCTGCAGGCGCAGGGAGCGCTCTACCTCCTCTACAAGCGCGACGGCAACGCCTTTGGGCAGCCATCGATCATCTACGGGCGGCCGCTCGATCCGAGCGGGACGGTGGTCGGCCCGCGCAAGGTGCTACTCGTCAGCCAGTCGGGCGGCTGGGAAGGAGGCGTGGTGGAAGGGCCGACAGTCGTCAGCTTTGGTACGACCACGTACCTGCTCTATAGCGGCGGCTACTACCTCGGGTCGGGCTATGGCGAGGGGGAGGCGGTCCGACACGGGTACCCACTGGGACGGTTCCGCCGGGTCGGCAAAGGCCCGGTGCTCCAAGGCGACGGCCGCTGGGTTGGCACCGGCGGTGGCAGCATCGTCGATGCCAACGGGCAGCTATTTCTCGCCTACAACGCCTTTCTGGCAAACGAGCACCCCGTCCAGCGGCGGCTGTTCGTGCGGCCGCTGGGACTCGTGGACCGCGTGCTGCGCCCACGGGGGCCGGCGACGCGGATCCCGCTGGCGGGCGCTTTGACGGCCAGCCTCATCAAGGAACTGCCGCGTCAGGCAACCGCGCACTGACGAAACCGGCTAGGCCACCCGCTTGATGCCGAGCCTCCGAGCCAGCTCGAGTGCGTCATCGATCGACTCAAAGGAGAGCTTGGCCCGGTACTCGCCGCGGGGCGCGGCCGTCACCTCGACCTCGCGGCCGAGTGCCGCGCCGAGAGCGTCGGCGATCCGATCGATCGCCGCCTCCTGATCGGGGTGGAGCGCGCCGCGACCGTTCGCGCGGCGCTTCGTGCCTCGGGCCGGCCGCGCGCCGCGCGCCCGATTCTCGAGCTCACGCACCGACCACTGCCGGGCGGCGGCCTCTCTCGCGAGGCGGCGGCGCTCGTCGTGGTCTCCGGCCAGCAGCAGCGCACGCCCGTGACCCTCCGTCAGCTGGCCTCGTTCTATGAACGCGAGCGCCTCGTCCGGCAGCTCGAGCAGTCGGATCAGGTTCGACACAGCGACTCGGCTGCGCCCCACGCGCAGCCCCACTTCCTCCCGTGAGAGGCCGAGCTCGTCCACGAGCGCCGCACAGCCGCGCGCTTCGTCGACGGGGTTGAGGTCCTCGCGGGCCATGTTCTCGATCAGCGCAACCTCGAGCGATGCCGCGTCGTCCTGGTGGCGGACGATCGCGGGGATCGACGCGAGCTCGGCCATTCGGGCCGCGCGCCAGCGGCGCTCGCCGGCGATGAGCTCATAGCGGCCACCGACAACGGGTCTGACGAGCACCGGCTGAAGCACGCCGCGGGTTCGTATGGACTCCGCGAGCGCAAGCAGCCCCTCCTCATCGAATCCGCGTCGGGGCTGGGCGGGGTTGGGTGCGATCAGCTCGACCGGCAGCTCGCGGAACTCTTCTTGCTCGTCACGGGGGACAACCGACAGGATCGCGGCCAGGCCGCGGCCCATCCCTCTTTGTCGCTCAGCCACGGGCAGCAACCTCCTTCGCGAATTCGAAATAGGCATCGGCACCAGGGCAATGCGGGTCGTGATGGATCACCGGCTTGCCAAAGCTCGGGGCCTCGCCGAGGCGCACGTTGCGGGGTATCACTGTGTCGAACACCAGTTCGGGGAAGTGCTCGCGGACCTCCCGCTCTACGTCTTGTGCCAGGCGGGTGCGCCCGTCGTGCATGGTCAAGAGCATTCCGGCCACAGTCAGCCGCGGATTGAGCTCGCGCTGGATCAACGACAGCGTGTCCAGCAAGCCGGCAAGCCCCTCGAGCGCGAAATACTCCGACTGAACGGGGACGATCACGCGGTCTGCCGCGACGAGCGCGCCGACCGTCAGGGGGCCGAGCGACGGAGGGCAGTCGAGCAGCGTGAACGCGTATCGCCGCCGGATCGGTTCAAGCGTGTCTCGCAGCCGGGTCTCTGACCCCGCGATCCGCGGCAGCTCGACCGCCGCTCCAGCCAGGTCTGGCCCCGACGGCGCGATCCATAGATGCTCGATTCCGGAAGGGACGATCGCCTCCTCGAGCGTCACGTCGCCGACCAGCACGTCGTACATGGTCGGACTTGCGTCGCGCCCGAGGCCAAGGCCCACGGTCGCATTGGCTTGCGGATCGACGTCGACCAGCAGCGAGTCGTAGCCGGCCTCCGCCACACAAGCGGCGAGGTTCACGGCCGTCGTCGTCTTGCCCACCCCTCCCTTCTGGTTTGCGATGGCGTAGACGCTCCCCATGGCTCGCCCGGCAAGGTAGCGGTGACGGCGGTCAGACGGAGCGCGGCCGGCCCACCGGAGCCCAGCGGCCGCTTGGTGGCCAGTCCCGGGCGGCGAGGAAACCTCCCCGGGGTGGGTCTCACCTTCAGCATGAGGTGCAGGCGTCGCCTGCTCGCGCCCGGATAGGGGTGCACCTGCGTTGGCTCCCGGGGCTCGAGGCCGAGCTCGCCGGCCGCGACGGCGGCTGCTTCCTCGGAGTCTCGGTCACGGCTTCCGCGCCAGACCAGCAGCGAGCCGCCGACCCTCAGCAGAGGCGCCGCGTACTCTGCCACCACCGCCAGAGGCGCCAGCGCGCGCGCCGTCACCAGATCGCAGCTATCCAGACCCTCGTCCCACCCTTCGGCCCGTGAGTTCACGACGCGGACGTTTCGCAGGCCGCACGCGCTCGTGGCGCGCTCGAGGAAGCCACATTTGCGTGCGTTGCTTTCAATCAGGCTGACCGTCGCCTCTGGGCGCGCGATCGCCAATGGAAGCCCCGGAAACCCGGCCCCGGAGCCGAGATCGGCGATCGTCGCGGCGCCCCGTACTTCCTCGAGATCGAGTGCGACGAGCGAGTCAGCGAGGTGATCGTTGATCACCCCGTTCTCGCTGCGGACGGCCGTCGCGGCGGCGGGATCGGTCATCACCAACTCCAGCAGCGTGATGAGCGCGGGCCCGGCGGCGCCCGGCAGCGAGTAGCGGCGCGTGAGCTCGCCGATCCTGGCCCGGGCCTCGCTTTTCATTCGAGCGGTCGCGTCCGCTCGCGCTCGATGAAGCTGGCATAGCGCTCGAGCATCGCCCGAAACCGCGTCGCGGCGTGGCCGTCGAGAGCATCGCTCAGCTCATGCTCGAGGATCGGCAGCAGATCCCTCACCAGAGCTCGGCCGCGTGCCATCCACTGGTAGTAGGAGCGACCTCCGTGCGAATACGGACCGTAGAGCCGCGTTTCAGGCAGGCGCTCAACGAGCCACCGGAACAGCGCTTCGTGCCGGACGTGCATCCGCAGCGTCACTTGAGGCTGCTTGCCGTCGCCGCCGAACGACCCTTCGCCGACCAGCAGTCCGACGATCACGCCCCGGTCGAAGTCGCTCAGCTCGGTCACGGCAGCTGTTGTAGCGCAGGGGTCGGTTGTTTCACCGTCATGAAAATCGTGAAACGAGCGCCGCGGTGGCGGGGCGCCCCACGGCTTAGCCTCTTCAGGCGCCACCAACGCCGTCACAACAGAGGCGCGACGACCAGCCGCCGATCGGGCTCCTCCCCCTCGCTGTAGGTCTCGACGTCGCGACGGGTTCGCAAGTGCTCGTGGACGAGCTTGCGCTCGATCGCGCTCATCGCCTCGAGCGGCACCGGGCGGCCATCGTGCACCGCAGCCTCGGCCGCCTGGTCGGCGGCTGCCCGCAGCGCGACGGCCCGCCGCTCGCGATACCCGGCTGCATCCACCACAACGGCCTTTCGGGCGCCCGCACCACGGAACGCAATTCGGTAGGCGAGGTGTTGGATCGCGTCGATCGTCTGGCCGTGGTGTCCGATCAGGATCCCCATGTCCTCGCCCGCAAACTCGCCCCAGATGCGTTCATCATTCTCGCGGACGTTGACGCGAGTTGGGACGCCCGCAGCCTGGGCGATCCGCTCCAGCAGTTCCCTGACCCGAGCGGACGCCTCACTGGTGGCGTTGCCGCCCGGATCCCCGAACTGCGAGACCTCCCCACCCGTCGCGCTCACACTACCTCCGGCGACCGGAGCGCTTCTTCTTCTTCCGCGGAGGCGGCGGCGGGGCGGAGGTCCGAGTGCGGCTCCGTTGGGTAGTCGCCACCGGCTCGCGCTGCTCCTCGCTCTTCGTCAGCCCACGTAAGAGCCCGCCAAGCCCGCCGCCGGTGGGAGCGCCGTTGGGGCCGGCGCTCGGTTCGGCCTTCGGAGCCGCTCCCTTCGCGGCTGCGGCATCGCCGTCGGTCGTTGCGGCAATCGGGGTCATCGGTCCTAGGCGACGGCGAATGAAGTACTGCTGGCCCATCGTCCACAGGTTCGTCGTGATCCAGTAGACGAGCACCCCGGCCGGGAACCCGATGACGATAAACACGAACACGAGCGGCAGCAAAAGCATCAGTCGCCGCTGGTTCTTGTCCATCTGGGGGGTCGACATCATCAGCGAAGACGCGAGTTGTGTGCCGACGTAGAGGAGGAGCAGCACGACCAGCACCGCCCCGGTCGCGTGATTCGTCAGGTCTGGAATGAAGAGGAAGTTTGCGCCGTTATGGGGTCCGCAGGGGACGGTGTGGGCCGTGTTGACGACGTAATGCCCATTGACGAGATGATGCGGCTGCGTCTGGGGACAGATATCGCCTCGCAGGCTCGTCCTCAGCATGTAGTAGAGGCCGATAAAGACGGGCAACTGGGCAACCAGCGGCAGGCAGGAACCAAAAGGATTTACGCCGTGCTCCTGGTAGAGCTTCATCAGCTCCTGCTGCTGGCGCTGCTTGTCTTCCTTGTACTTGGCTTGGATCCGCTTGAGCTCGGGGGTCAGCCGCTGCATCTTCTGCATGGAGTGAAACTGCTTGACGGTCAGCGGCAGCAGGATTGCCCGGACCACGATCGTCAACAGTACGATCGCCAAGCCCCAGGAGACGCCGATGTGGTTGTGGAAGAACTTGAGGATCGCCTCGAAGACGTCCACCAGCGGCTGGAAGATGGTTGCGGTGACGAGCAGGTGAGTCATGCGCTTCGAGGCTCGGGCTTCGGCTTGGCCGCGGGTCGCGGCTTGAATAGCCGCTGACTTTCGACCGGATCAACCCCCCCATGGCTCCACGGGTTACACCGCAGTAGCCGCCAGCCGGCCAGAACAAGCCCGCGCAGTATCCCGAATCTCCGGATGGCCTGCACGGCGTACTCAGAACAGGAGGGGTAGTACTTGCAGCGCTGGCCGAGCAGTGGCGAGATCAGCAGCTGATAGAGCCGTATCGGGAGGGTGGCGGCGGCGCGCGCGGCTTTCATTCGCCATTGCTCCCGGCTTTATCAATCAGCTCCGCTACGCGTTCCCGCACGCCGGCGAGACCCTCACGCTCAGCTAGAGGCCAAGCGTCCTGGCGCGCGACGATGACCGCATCCGTACCCGGCGGCAGCTTCGAGGATTCCGCAGCAAACGCCTCGCGTAGGAGCCGCTTGACGCGATTTCGCTCGACGGCGCCGCCAACCTTGCGCGACACCGACAGCCCTAGCCGCGGTGCCTCGCCACCCTCGCCGCGGGGAAAGACGTGCAGCACCAACTCACGACCGGCGTGTGCGTGCCCCTGCCGGAAGACCCGGTCGAAGTCCGCGCTACGCGACAGCCTCGCTCGGCGGGACTGTCGCCGCGAGCCGAGCGAGTCCCGCATCACACCGTCAGCCGCCTGCGGCCCTTCGCGCGCCGACGCTTGAGCGTGAGCCGCCCACCGCGCGTGCGCATCCGCGCACGAAACCCGTGCGTCCGCGCGCGCTTGCGTTTCTTCGGCTGGTAGGTGCGCTTCATGGCTGGAGGTGCCGGCCGGCTGGGAACGATCCAGTATACGCAGGGTCATCTCTGCTCAGAAGCGGTCTGTGAGCCGCCATCCAGCGCGCCCGAATTCCCATCGCCGTTTTTCTCGCGCTTTGCGCCAACGCCTCCCTCTGGGCCCGTTTGCCGTTGGTATATTCGCGCGCCCTGGGCGAGTCCGCCCGGCCTCTTCAACAATCGCCGTGACGCTCCCTGAACAGGAGTCGATTGGACCTACCCGCGCATCCCGAGCTGACGCCTGCCTGGCGCAAGGTCCGCGCCGAGCTGAGGAAGGTCGTCGGAGAATCGACCTACGAGCTGTGGCTGGCGCCTCTGGAGGCAAGAGCGTGGGACGGACGGGTGCTTTCCCTGGAGGTCCCGCCCGACATTGGGCCGTGGATCTCGAGGCGCTTCAACCACGTCATCCAGCGCTCCGTCCGAGCGGTCCTCGGCGACGAGACGCGGGTTGAGTTCGCCCCCCTGCACTCTCGCCCACCACGGAGTACGGAGCAGTCCTTCCGGGAGCCCCCTCCCTTTAACCCCCGCTACAGCTTCAACCAGTTCATCATCGGGGAGGGCAACCGCTTAGCCCACGCCGCTTCGCTGGCGGTGGCGGAGCTGCCGGGGCAGGCATACAACCCGCTGTTCCTCCACGCGCCCCCGGGGCTGGGGAAAACCCATCTACTCCACGCGATCGGCAACTACGTACGCGACTTCGGGGCTGAGGCGGTCGTGCGCTACACGACGGCCGAGGCTTTCACCAACCACTTCCTCACCGCACTGGGCTCGCGCTCTCTGGGCCCTTTCAAGCAGGCGTATCGAGACGCCGACATCCTGCTCATCGATGACGTCCAGTTTCTTGCCAGCAAGGCGAAGACCGAGGAGGAGTTCTTTCATACGTTCAACGCGCTGTATGAGACCGGCAGGCAGCTGGTGCTCACGTGCGACCGGCTGCCCCACCAGCTGATCGCTGTCGAGGAGCGCCTCCGTGAGCGCTTCGAGGCCGGCCTGGTGGCCAACATCAGCCCGCCGGACTTCTCCACACGTGTCACGATCCTTCGAAAGCGCGCGGCGCTGGATCACATAACGATCGACGATCCGCACGTTCTCGAGGTGATCGCCCAGCGGATCACGAGCAATGTCCGGGCGCTTGAGGGGGCTCTCATCCGGGTGGTCGCCTACCACTCCTTAACTGGCCATCCGATCGACCGCGCGATGACGATGCGCGTGCTCGATGGCATCTGTCCCTCCGAGCGCGTCTCCTTATCGGCAAGCGCCATCCAACACGCGGTCGCCACCTACTACCAGGTGCCGGTCGATGACCTGCTGTCGTCCAGTCGCCGAGTCCACCTCGCGTGGGCCCGCCATGTCGCTATCCACCTGACGCGGGAGCTCACCGACCTTCCACTCCAGGCCATCGGTCAAGCATTCGGGGGCCGTAACCATGCGACCGTTCTACACGCATGCAAGCGAGTCGCAGATCGCCTCATGGCGGACGACGATGTCGTCATCGAACTGCGGGACCTCACCGATGGCCTTGTCTCTCAACAAGTCGACCGAAGCTGTTGACAGACTTGGGTGTCCGCTCGAGACCCAACTTAGTCGCTGCTTGCGAGCAAGGCGACCGTTGTCAACAGAAGTTCCTCCCCCTATGACTCCTAGCTTGTTCTCAAGGTACTCACGATGAAGCTGGCTGTCGATCGCGACGGGCTCCTCGAGCAACTCCAGACGGTCAGCAGGGTGGCGTCGACACGAAGCGCAATCCAGGCTCTGTCGGGGGTTCAGATTGCCGCCACCTCTGACAGCTGTGAGCTGCGGGCGACCGACATGGACGTCGGCCTGCGTGTTCCCCTGGCTGCAGAAGTCATCAGAGACGGCGTGGTCGTCCTTCCGGCCCGGCTCCTGCTGGACGTCGTCCGCTCGCTTCCAGCACAACAAATCTCACTGGAGTTACGATCCGCACAGCAGGATGTGGAGCTCGTGTCCGGGAGCGCCACGTTCGACATCCGCACGCTGAGGGCTGATGACTTTCCTCCATTTCCGGAGCCCGACGCCGATGCCACTGTCTCGGTGCCCGCCGGAGCGTTCGTATCCACTGCTCTGAAGGTTGCGGGGTCGGCGTCGCGCGATGAGACGCGGCCTGTCCTCACCGGAATCCTGGTGTCGGCATCCGAGCAGGAGCTCTCGATGGTGGCCACCGACTCCTACCGGCTGAGCGTCAAGCAGACGGCGCTCGAGCAGCCGCTCTCCAGGTCCTTCGAAGTCAACGTTCCCGCCCGCGCGCTGCAGGAGCTCGCTCGCGTCGCCACCCACGCTCAGGACGAGGACCTGCGTGTCGCGGTCCAGCGCAACCAGATCGTGTTCGTCCTCGGACGCACGATCCTTTCCTCCAGGCTGATCGAAGGTCAATTCCCCAACTACCGGCAGTTGTTGCCGGAGAGCTTTGAGCACGAGTTGCGCGTGGCGTCCGGGGAGTTGACGGAGGTGGTTCGGCGAATCAGCCTTCTGGCTCAGAAGAACGCACCCCTGAGGCTGGCATTCGCACCGGGTGAACTCACTGTCTCGGCCCAAACGCCGGACGTAGGCGAGGCGCGCGAGTCACTGCCGGTTGCGTTCGAGGGCGAGCCGCTTGAGATTGGCTTCAATCCTGAGTTCCTTCGGGACGGCCTGGAAGCGATCGAGGAGGGCGACGTCCTGCTGAAGCTGATCAGCCCGCTCCGTCCAGGGCTAATCGAGGCTGCCGACGGAAGCGGCTTCCAGTACCTGATCATGCCCATCCGGCTCAACGTCTAGTGGGCTGCAAGCGACCGCAGGAGCCGTGACGCGAGTAGCCGCCGTGACGCTGCGTGCCTTCCGCGGCTATGAGAATGTGCGGGTAGTCCTCGGCAGTGGCCTGACGATCGTCTCGGGCCCCAACGGAGCCGGCAAGACCAACCTTCTGGAGGCGATCTACTTCGGCTCGACGGGACGCTCGTGTCGAACGACGAACGAGCGCGAGGTCGTCCGATTTGGCGCCGATGCGGCGCGGGTGGTGGTCCAGGTTGTGGGCGAGGACGGGCCGCATGAGCTGTCAGTTGGATTCACGCCCGGAGAAGCGAAGAGGATGCGGGTCGATGGCGCTCCGGTCGAGCGGCTGCTTGACGCGTCTGCCAGGCCGCTTGTGAGCGTCTTTCTCCCCGATCGGCTCGAGCTCATCAAAGGACCACCGGCAGTGCGCCGGGCCCATCTCGACCAGCTCGTCGCGGCGCTGTGGCCGTCCCGGGTCGCGACGCGCCGAGCTTACGCCCAGACGCTCGCGCAGCGAAATGCGTTGATCGCGAGGATCCGGGCGGGCCTCCGGCTCGCGCGCCTCGCTGGCGAGCTGGAACGCGCAGCTGGCCCGCTACGGCATGGACCTGATGGCCGACCGATCGGAGGCCGTGGAGGTGGTCGCCGGACGATTCCGAGGGCTCGGCGAGGCGCTCGGCTTGGGCGCAGACTGCGCCCTCACCTATCGGCCCCGCTCGCGCGCCCGGGAGCCAGGCGAGCTGGCGGCGGAGCTCTCCGAGCGCAGCGAGGTCGATCTCGATCGGGGCTTTACCTCGCATGGGCCGCACCGCGACGAGCTGGTGCTGCGACGAGCTGATCGTGAGATTCGCACCTATGGCTCCCAGGGGCAGCAACGGCTCGCGCTGCTCGCGCTGCTGCTGGCGGAGCGGGAGGCGGTGGCCGACCGGCGAGGAGTCCTGCCGCTGCTGCTGCTCGACGACGTGATGAGCGAGCTGGACCATGACCGCCGCCTGGCGCTCGTCGAGTGGCTGCGCTCGGGCGGAGGGCAGGCCGTGATCACGACCACGGATCTCGAACACGTACCCGCCGCGGGCTCGCGGGAGGTGACGCGGATCGCCGTCTCGGAGGGTCGGGTGCTTCAGGAGGCGGTGGCCGCGTGAGCCACTTCAGGCGGAGTCCTCGCCCGGTCCTGCTTGCGCTCGAGGAGATCCAGGCCGAGCTGGCCCCTGAGACGGTTCTGGCCGAGGCTCAGGCCGCCTGGGGAGCTGCCGTCGGCGAGGCGATCGCCGAGCAGGCGCAGCCCATCTCCGAGCGGGGCGGAGTGCTCACGATCGCCTGTTCGGCGTCAGTTTGGGCGCAGGAGCTCGACCTGATGTCCGCCTCGATCATCGAGCGCCTGAACGGGGCGCTTGGAGGGTCTCCAATCACGCGGATCAGGTGCGTGACGACGCCGGCTTAGACGACGTAAGCGGGCCTCCCCTCGGCACCTCGGCAGGGCTTCCGCGCAGGGCCTCGAACTCGGTATTTGACGGATTTGCTAATCGCGCAGAAAGCGTTACCTAACTGTGCCCGCTTTGTGCCATTTTGCAGGCAAAATCGGGGGTTCTGAGGGCCGGTTCTGGGGTCACGCTGTGCTATTCTTCTGTGTACCAGCTTTCGACGCCCCGGCGCGCCGTTCGATGCGCGGTACCGGGGCGTCTCGATGTCATCGGAGGATCGTTGGCAGACGGTAATGGCGCTGCGCGCCGCAACAAGAAGAAGAGCACTTATGACGCCCAGGACATCACCGTCCTGGAGGGCCTCGAGGCCGTTCGCAGACGTCCGGGGATGTACATCGGATCGACCGGTCCGCGCGGGCTGCATCACCTTGTCTACGAGGTTGTTGACAACTCTGTTGACGAAGCGCTCGCCGGCCACTGCGACAACGTCGAGATAGTCATCCACCCGGACAACTCCGTCACGGTGACAGACGACGGGCGTGGGATTCCCGTGGCCGTGATGGAGAAGGAGAAGAAGCCGGCGGTGGAGGTCGTGCTTACCGTGCTGCACGCAGGCGGGAAGTTCGGCGATGGCGGCGGCTACAAGGTCTCCGGGGGCCTGCACGGCGTCGGGGTATCGGTGGTCAACGCCCTGTCGGAGAGCCTGACCGTGGAGGTCAAGCGCGACGGCTACACCTGGACCCAGTCTTATGAGCGCGGGAGGCCGCTGGGCGACCTGAAGAAGGGGGAGCGGACCAAGGAGACCGGTACGAAGATCTCCTTCCTTCCCGACGCGGACATCTTCGAGACCCTCGAGTTCGACTTCAAGACGATCGAGGAGCGGATGCGCGAGACCGCCTTCCTGACGCGCGGGTTGCGGATCGCGATCGTCGACGAGCGGGCCGAAGGCCACCGGGCCGAGTTTCGCTACGAGGGCGGGATCGTTGACTTCGTCTCCTACCTGAACGAGAACAAGGAGCCGATTCAGCGCAAGGTCATCTCGTTCGAGGGCGAGAGCGAGGAGGGCGCGGTCGAAGTCGCGATGCAATGGAACTCCTCCTACCAGGAGTCGGTCTTCTCGTTCGCCAACAACATCAACACGCACGAGGGCGGCTCGCACCTGAGCGGCTTTCGCTCGGCGCTGACGAGCGCGCTGAACAAGTACGCGCGCGACAAGGGCGAGCTCAAGGAGAAGGACGAGAACCTGACCGGGGAGGACGTGCGCGAGGGCTTGACGGCCGTGATCTCGGCGAAGCTTCAGGACCCGCAGTTCGAGGGCCAGACGAAGACCAAGCTCGGCAACCCGGGCATGCAGGGCTTCGTGCACTCCATCGTCAACGCCCGGCTGGCCGAATTTCTGGAGGAGAACCCACAGGATGCGCGGGCGGTGATCCGCAAGGCCGTGCAGGCCGCGCAGGCCCGTGCCGCCGCCCGCAAGGCCCGCGATCTGACGAGGCGCAAGTCGGCGCTCGAGAACTCGACCCTTCCTGGCAAGCTCGCCGACTGCTCAGTCAAGGACCCGGCGCTGGCCGAGCTGTTCGTGGTGGAGGGAGACTCCGCCGGCGGCTCCGCGGTCAGCGCCCGCGATCGCAACACGCAGGCCATCCTCCCGCTGCGGGGCAAGATCCTGAACGTGGAGAAGAGCCGGATCGACAAGGTGCTCCAGAACACCGAGATCCAGGCCCTGATCACGGCGGTCGGGACGGGCGTTCGCGACGAGTTCGATCTCGAGAAGGCCCGGTATCACAAGATCGTGTTGCTGACCGATGCCGACGTGGACGGAGCGCACATCCGGACGCTGGCCCTGACGCTGCTGTTTCGCGAGATGCAGCCGCTGATCGAGGCCGGCTACGTGTACATCGCCAAGCCCCCTCTGTACCGGCTCACCCGGGGTGGGAAGCACCGCTACCTGGAGCGCGAGTCCGAGCTGGAGGACATCCTGCTCGGTGACAAGTTCGAGAAGATCCAGGTCTTCGACCGTTACAACAAGCCGTTCAAGCTGACCGAGGCACGCTGGAAGCGGTTCACGAAGCTGCTCAAGCAGTACGAGGGTTGGGCGTCCGCTCTGCGCACGGCCCACGGCCACGGGGTCGTCGCGTTCCTCCAGCAGGCGCGACTGCTTGAAGAGCAGATCACTGACGCCGACGCGCTGCTGCGGCACATCGCCAAGGACGGAAAGAACGGCGACAGCTACAGCACCGAGCTGGTGGCAGAGACTCCGGACGAAGTGGTGATCCGCACGGTCGAGAGCAAAACCGGGCTCGCGACCACCCACCACGTGCGCCGGGCGGCGCTCGACGCCAACGAGTACCACCGGCTGACGGCAGTGCACCAGGAGATCGCGGAGCTGACCGGCACGCCTCCGTTTCACGTCAAGCTTGGCGATGCCACCAGCGACGCCACCACTTTCGCCGAGCTGCGGACGGCGATCCTGGCCGTAGCGCAGCGCGGGATCCAGTACTACCGCTTCAAGGGCCTCGGCGAGATGGATGCCGAGGAGCTACGAGAGACGACGATGGATCCCGAGACCCGCACGCTGGTGCGGGTGACAATGGAAGACGCGGCCTCCGCCGATCTTGTCTTCTCGATGTTGATGGGCGACCAGGTCGAGCCCCGCCGAGCGTTCATCGAGGAGAACGCGCGGCTGGTCTCCAACCTGGACGTGTAGCCGATGTCCGCGGTCGACACGATCTCCGGCGGCAATATCGAGCCGCGCCCGCTCGAAGACGAGATGCGCTCTGCGTATCTCGACTACGCGATGTCGGTCATCGTCTCGCGGGCGCTGCCGGATGTCCGCGACGGGCTAAAGCCCGTTCACCGCCGAGTCCTGCACGTGATGAACGAGCTCGGGCTCCAGCCCGGCCGTCAGCACGTCAAGTGCGCGCAGATCGTGGGCGAGGTGATGGGCAAGTACCACCCCCACGGCGATTCCCCGATCTACGACACGCTCGTCCGCCTGGCGCAGGACTTCTCGATGCGCTACCCGCTCGTCGACGGCCACGGGAACTTCGGGAATATCGACGGGTACTCGGCGGCGGCCATGCGGTATTGCGTCATCGGCGAGACTCGCGTCGCGACGCCTTCCGGCACGCTCCGAATCGATGAGCTCGCGCCTGGGCTGACGGCGAATAGCGAGGTCGATGCTGATCTGACGGTTCTCGATCGTCTCGGCCGGCCGGTGCACGCATCCAAGGTCTTTCACTCCGGCTCGCATCCCACGCTCCGTCTCCGGACCCGGGAGGGTTACGAGCTGACCGGGACGGAGAACCATCCTGTGCTTTGTCTGGTGGACATGGCCGGCGTGCCCCTGCTGATGTGGAAGCTGCTGGAGGAGATCGGTCCTGGAGATCGTGTTCGCAATGGTGCGCTCGCACATGCCGACGCCATCCCCCGGCGTGCAAAAGTCCCCAATCCCGACCACGCCATCCGATGGTGGGGACTTGAGCACGACAGCGCCCCAGATCTCCCCAAACACCACTGCCGGCGGCGACCTTGGGGACATTCGCGCGTTCCGGGATCTCGACGCGCGCGGAGCAAGTACTGCCACGTTGGAGTCGCGGCCCGACGAGCACGCAGACGAGGTCTACTTCTACGCCGAGGTCGCGTCGATCGAAGCCGCGGGCGTCCAGCCCGTCTACTCCATCCGAGTCGATACCGACGAACACTCCTTCATCACTAACGGATTCATCTCTCACAACACCGAAGCCCGGCTCGACCGGCTCGCCGTCGAGATGCTTCGGGACATCGACCAGGAGACGGTCGATTTCGTCCCCACGTATGACGGCGCCAAGCAAGAGCCGGTGGTGCTGCCCGCGCGGTTCCCGAACCTGCTCGTCAACGGCGGCTCCGGGATCGCGGTTGGGATGGCGACCAACATCCCGCCTCACAACCTGCGCGAGGTCATCAAGGCCACGATCGCGTACATCGACGACCCGGCGATCGACGTCGAGGGCCTGATGAAGCACATCAAGGGCCCTGATTTCCCGACCGCCGGCACCATCTTGGGCCGCGACGGAATCCGCGAGGCGTACAAGACCGGACGCGGCCGGATCCGGGTCCAGGCCAAGGCCCACGTCGAGCCGATCGGCCAGGGCAAGGAGGCGATCATCGTCACCGAGCTGCCCTACCAGGTCCGCAAGGGCGGCGACGGCGGCCTGATCATGAAGATCCGCGACCTGGTGCTCGAGAAGAAGCTGCCAGAGATCACCGACCTGCGCGACGAGTCAGACCGCCACGGGATGCGAATCGTGATCGAGCTGAAACGCGACGCCATCCCCAAGGTGGTGCTCAACAAGCTCTACAAGCACACGCCGATGCAGGCCACGTTTGGGGTCAACATGGTCGCGCTCGTCGACAACGTGCCGCGCACGCTGTCGCTGCGCGAGGTGATCACCCACTACGTCGATCACCAGCGCGAGGTGATCGTCCGCCGGACGAAGTACGAGCTTCGCCGCGCCGAGGAGCGGGCCCATGTGCTCGAGGGTCTGCTGGTCGCGCTCGACAACCTCGACGAGGTCATCGCGCTCATCCGAGGCTCCCGTGATCCCGAGACCGCTCGCACCGGCCTACTCGAGCGCTACGAGCTGACCGTCGTTCAGGCCCAGGCCATCCTCCAGCTGACGCTGAGCCGGCTCACGGCCCTGGAGGCCGACAAGATCAAGCAGGAGCACGCAGACCTGGTCGAGCGAATCGCTGAGCTGCGGGAGATCCTCGGCGACGAGGACAAGATCTACGGCGTGATCAAGGACGAGCTCAAGGAGATCGCCGATGCCCACGGCGACGAACGGCGCACCGAGATCACATACGCCGAGGGCGACATCGACATCGAGGACCTGATCGCCGACCAGCAGATGGTGATCTCGATCACCCACTCGGGCTACATCAAGTCGCTGCCGCTCTCGACCTACCGCCAGCAGCGCCGGGGCGGCGTTGGTATCTCGGGCGGCGACATGAAGGAGGACGACTACATCGAGCACCTGTTTGTCTCCTCCACCCACGACTACCTGCTGTTCTTCACCAACCGCGGCAAGGTCTACCGGCTGAAGGTCTACGAGCTGCCCGAAGCGTCGCGCACCGCGAAGGGCCGAGCGCTCGTCAACCTTCTGCCGCTGCGGGAGGGCGAGCGGGTCCAGTCCGTGCTCTCGACGCGCGACTTCAACGAAGGCAAGTACCTGGTGTTCGCCACCCGCAACGGGATGGTCAAGAAGACCGAGTTCGGCGCCTACAACACCCCCATCAAGGCCGACGGGATCATCGCCATCAACATCCGCGACGACGACGAGCTGATTCACGTCCGCCGTACGAGCGGCAGCGACGACATCATCATGGTCTCGCGCTCGGGCCAGGCCGCCAGATTCTCGGAGAAGCAGGTGCGCCCCATGGGCCGTGACACCAGTGGCGTCCGAGGGATGAACGTCTCCCAGAAGGGCAACGCCGTGCTGGCAATGGACGTGGCTCGCGACGACCAGGAGCTGTTTGTCGTGACCGAGAACGGCTACGGCAAGCGCACCCCGATCCCCGACTACCCCGTGAAGGGCCGCGGGGCGATGGGCGTCAAGACGATCACGCTGACAGAGAACAAGGGCCAACTGGCCGGGGCGCTCGTCGTCCGCGACCACCAGGAGCTGGTGTTCATTTCCCAGAACGGGATGGTCCAGCGGACCTCTGTGCGCGGCATCAACCGCTACGGCCGCGCCTCCCAAGGCGTCCGCGTGATGAACATCCGCGACGACGACCAGGTCAGCGCCGTCGCGCTGATCGTCGAATCCGAGGCGGACACGGCCGCCAAGGTCTTAGACGGCGAGAACGGCGACGAGCCCCGCGGAGGCCTGAGTCGAAGGCTTATACGGGGGCCACGGCGTTCCGACCAGAGGCACTCGCGCGAAGCGCTCTGCCCGCGACCTGTTGAATCTCCCAAACGGCCGCCGCGAGCGGAGGATCGTGAGATCGAACCTGAATATGGTGTTGGACCTCACGCTCCAGCTGCGCGCTGGCCGGATGGTGAGGTTGAACAGGTCGCTTCGTGCCGATGGGCGGGAAGCCGTTGGCCATCCCGTTTCCGTTGCGCGACCTTGTAATCTGAGGATCACCAGAGAAAGGAGGTGGTCCGGCTGAAGTTTTCTTTAGGGACCCTGGAGGTGTCCGGCCGCTAGGTCCGGAGGCTGACCCCGCTTAGCGGAGTCCCCCCGAGACACCGCCGTGGTGGGCGCCGGGACTAGTCCCTCCGGCAGCAGTACCGCTCGCCTCGGTTCAGGGCAGCCAACTGTCATGCGAAGGGCGCCGCGTTCGTGCGGCGCCCTTCGTGCCAGAGAAGGGGTCACATCGTTGGCTCGCGTCCCGGCTACTCTTGGCTCATGTGTCGAAACATCCGGACTCTCTATAACTTCGATCCACCCGCCACCGACGAGGAAGTGCAAGGCGCTGCCCTTCAGTACGTCAGGAAGATCAGTGGCTTCACCAAGCCCTCGAGGGCCAACGAAGAGGCGTTCGCGCGTGCAGTGGACGCCGTCTCGGAGGCTTCTCGAGAGCTGCTCGAGGCGCTGACGACCTCCGCGCCCGCCCAAGGATCGCGAAGTCGAACGCGCCAAGGCCCAAGCTCGCGCCGCAGAGCGCTTCGCTGCCTAGGCCGCTAAATACGTTCGCCAGGCCGCCGGGATTGACGGCGTAGCGACCTGGATGAAGACGTGGGGGCTCGGGGTTCGGGGCTGGCGCAGCAGGCGCATCCCGACCTGGCGCGGCAGTGCGTTGCCCTTGCGCCGGTTACAGGGCGCGCAGGAGGCGACGATGTTCTCCCAGCTTGACGGTCCCCCTCTCGAGCGGGGAACCACGTGGTCGACCGTCAGGTTTGCGCGCGACCCGCAGTACTGGCACGTCCAGTTATCGCGTGCGAAGACCGCGCGCCGCGTGATCTTGCGCCGGTGCGTGTCACGGGGGATGCGCACGTAGGTAACCAGGCGGATCACGATCGGGCGGGCCAAGGTCGTGGTCGCGGAGTGGAGCTCCCACTCGGCGTGCTCGATCACCTCCGCCTTCTCCTTGAGGAGCAGCACGACCGCCCGCCGGACCGTGCAGACGTTGATCGGCTCAAACGTCGCGTTGAGCACGAGCACCCGGCCAACCGTAGGCCCGCGTCGCTGGTGCTCGTCGCGCGACGCGGACCGCGCTGGTACTGGTGTTACCGCCGTGGCCATGGCTGGCGCCAGTTTAGCGAGGGGTGCCCCGGCGATAGCCCGGATAGAACTGGCGTTTGGCGCGGCTCTACGGGCGCTCGCCGGGCGTCGGCTTTGCCGCCGGGGGCCTCGCCAGGCGCTCGAAGCGCTCACGCGCCAGCCCACGCCGGGAACGATCCGAGCACCCGCAGCACCTCAACGTGCCGCCCGAGCGCCGCCAGTGATTCCGCGACATGGGGCTCCGCGTCCCGGCCCTCGACATCCACGAAGAACATGTACCGCCCGAGTCCCTGCTTACGCGGGCGCGACTCGATCCTCGTCAGGTTCACGGCCCGGGCGGAGAACTCCGCCAGACAGCGGACGAGCCAGCCCGGCGCCTCAGAGCCCACGCCCCAGAAGACGATCGCGGTCTTCCAGGGACCGAGCAACGGCTCTTCTGGGGCCGGCGGGCCGGATGGGGCGCCCACCGGACCCAGCCACACGAATCGCGTCTCGTTGTCGGCGATGTCCTCGACTCCCGCACGCAGGAGGAGACAGCCGTAGCGCTCGGCGGCAAGGCGGTTGCCCAACGCCGCCCACGGTCCGTCGTGCTCGGCGACCAGACGGACGGCGTCGGCGGTCGAGGATCCGGCCAGCACACGGGCTCCGGGAAGCCGGGTGCGGATGAACCGCGCGCACTGGGCGGTCGCCTGGGGGTGGGAGACGACGGTCTCGACGTCCTCGAGCTCGAGCGCCGTTCGGGCCACCAGGCAGTGGCGGATCGGATGGACGACCTCGCCCACGATCGCCACGTCCTCGGTTTCCATCGCCAGCGCGTCGAGCGTGGCGTTGACCGATCCCTCTAGCGAATTTTCGATCGGCACCAGGGCCCGTTCGACGAGGCCTTCGTGAACCGCCATCACCGTGTCGTAGATCGTGGGAAGCGCGACCAACTCGAGGTCTGCGCCGTGCGCGGCGGCGATCAGCGCCTCGTGGGTGAACGTACCCTCGGGGCCGAAGTAGCCGACGCGCATGTTCCTGGGAGCGCTGCCGCGGCGCCTAGGCGCGCTGCGCTCGATCGCCGGCCCGCCCGAGCGCGAGCCTGATTGCCTCGTTCTCCTCCGGTGAGAGCTCGTGCTCGCTGCTGCCGTCCGTCACCTGCTTTGCGTACAGGCGAGCCTGGTCGCGGTGGTGGATCGAGGACAGCACCACCCCCGAACCTGTGTCGTCCAGTAGCGCGATCGAGGTTGACTGGTGGCCCGACATCTCCCCCCAGGCGTCGTAATGGACGAGCGCCCGGTGGGCGATCGATCGGTCAAGGCGCGCCTCGACGGTGTCCATGCGGTCCTGTAGCGCGCCAGCCATGTCCTCCACGTACTGATGGAGGGCTTCAACCTGGCCCTGTAGCCGGGCCGCGTGAGCAACTAGGTCCTCCCGGTGGTCGCCCAGCACCAGCAGCTGATCGGAACGTACGCGCCGGAGCCTGATGGCGAGCGACAGAGCCACTAAGAGCCCGATCACGGCCACCGCGGCGGCAGCGATGGCCACGATCCCGGCCAGGCTCGTCAGGTTGTGCACAACGGAGAGGGGGATTGCTGCTGTCGTCACTGGGTCAGGCACGGCCGAGAGGATAGGAGACCCGTGGGCGGAGGCGGGTTTCCCCTAGGGCTCCCTAGTGGAACGTCACCGGGAAGGTCAGCGTGTTGTGGGTCGTGGCCGTCTCGCCGGGGACCTTTTCAACGGTGGCGGTGACCGTGTAGCTGCCGGGAGAGGGCGCCGAGCTCAGCTGCACCTGCGCCGTGTACTGCTGGCCGGGCATGGTCTGGGGCGTAACCGACTGCCCGCTGACCGAGGTTCCGCCGACCTGCACCTTGACCACCACGTTGGTCTCGTTGTTCTGGCCGTCGTTCGTGAAGGTGCAGCTGAACGTCGGCGGAGGATTGGCGGGCAGCGTGTTGGTACCGCCCACCACCAGGGCGGTCCCGTTCACGCTGCAGGACTGCATGGCGTGACCGTGAATCCCGGGAGCCGCCTTGCCGGACGACGTCGCGGGCAGGGCCGCCCCGAACTTCGAGGCCACAAAAGTGGGCGTCAACCACTGGATGTTCTGGACGAATTGGCCCGACGCGATCGGTTGGCCGTAGATACCGGCGCCGTGGAGAGCGGACACGACAGCCGGCGCGGTGTAGTCGGTGTACACCACGTCGGAGGAATAGAGCCTGGCCATCTCGGCCGCAATGGTCTTGGCCGCATCGGCGCTCGCCGCCTTCGACAGGGCTTGCTGAATCTGAGAAGCGATGTTGCTGACACCGTCCCGCCGCATCTGGAGGGCCAGCAACAGATCCTGCTGGGCCACCCTCATCTCGTTGGGAACGCTCAGCTGCTTGGCCTGGTTCAGCTGTGATCGCGTGTCCTGCAGGGTCTGGCTGACCTCGGTCTGGAGGTTGGTGGCGTTGCTGGCTCCGCTCGCGCCGGAGAGCTGATTGAACAGGGTCTTGCCGGTCTGATTGGACTTCGCGATTAGGGTGCCCACGCTGTTGGAGTAGTCCTTGAGCGAGCTGTTTCGCTGGGATACCTCGCAGCCGTGCACGCCGAGGACGATCAAGATCACCACGATCACGATCCCGGTCAGGGCGATCGCACGCCTGATCATAAACGCCTGCTGCTCTGAGCCCGACCGCCGCGCCCCGCTCGGCGGCCGGCGGCCACCTGACGACGCCCGGCCCCTGCGCGGCGCCGTACGCTGCTCTGTCAGCGGCTCATCCGCGTCGTCGAAGAACGACAAGCTGTGGCTCCTTGGGCGATTCGGGAACCTCGCAGTATGACCAGATGAGCGGGCGGAAATGCAAGTCCGGGTAGCGGCGCGGCGCGCCCGTCCGCAGGGACGAGGTCAGAAATGTGGAACAACTGGAGGTGCGCGCCAGCCAGCTGCCAACCGCCCGCCGGCAGTCGAACGCGACCACCAGAACGAGACCCGCCGATGCCCTGGTGCTCGGGCGCTACCGCCTAGGCGAGCGTCTCGGCGCAGGTTCGTTCGGCACGGTCTGGCAGGCGTGTGATGAGCACCTCGAACGGGACGTGGCGGTCAAGGTGCTACCGCGCGAGCGGATCATGGAGGCGCGTTTTGAGCGTGAAGCGAGGGCTGCGGCCCGGCTCAGTCACCCCGCGATCGTGACCTTGTATGAGGCCGCCGCCGATGACGAGTCTGCCTACCTCGTGTCCGAGCTCGTGCGCGGTGCCACCTTCGGAGCGCTGCTCGAGGCTGGGCGCCTCTCGGACCGGGACATCGTGGCGATCGGGATCGCCCTCTGCGACGCCCTGGCTCATGCCCACTCCCAAGGGATCGTCCACCGGGACGTCAAGCCATCGAACATCCTCGTGCCTAAGCAACCCGCGAGCGCCAGCTACCCGGCGAAGGTGACCGACTTCGGGGTGGCGCGAGTGATCGGGGGCGACTCGCTGACCGCCACGGGCGACGTCGTCGGAACAGCGGCCTACATGGCGCCGGAGCAGGCGGCCGGACGGCCAGCCGGGGCGGCGGCGGACCTGTACGCGCTAGCGCTCGTCTCCTACGAGGCGCTGACTGGGGTGAACCCGATCACGCTTGGTCCCTCTGGCCACCGCGCCGCCCGCCTCGGAGCACATCTGCCGCCGCTGCGTAGGCAGCGCCGCGACCTGCCGCGCGACCTCGGTCAGGGAATCGATCTGGCGCTGCGCCCGCGTCCCCGTGAGCGGGGAACGATCGAGGACTTCAAGCGAGCAATGTCGAGCGGGTTTCCGGAGCTGCAAGACGTGCCGGGGGTGGTGGAAGGGCCCTGGCGCCCGGGGCTGGGCCGCACTACGCACCGTGAGAAAGCTCGGCACGCTGATGGCGTGCAGCCGGCCGATCGTGGCCCGCTGGCCGCGCACAGGGCGGATCTCGTTGGGCCTCCGGGGGCCGACGCCCGCGACGCCGTCGCCGCGGACCGGGCTCCGCCACGCTGGCAGGAGCGTGCGATCGCCTGCGCGTGCATGGCGCTACTGGCTGCCTGGCTGGCGCGACGCATACTGGGGCCGCCCTCGATCGCCCCCACCGTGGTCGCGCTCTTGGCTGCTGGGATCGTCCTCGTCCTGCCGCGCCTGGGATTCGTCGCGGTCGTTTCCGCCTTGGCGACCGCGGCGGCGTTGAGGGGCCACTCGGGGGAGGCGGTGCTCGTCTTGGTAGGTGCGGTCGTTCCGATCTCGATCCTTCTCCGCAGCGGCGTTGCATGGCCGCTGGCGGCCGGAGCCCCTGCGCTCGGCGCAGTCGGCCTGGCCGGTGCCTGGCCGGCGTTCGCCGCCCGCGCTCGGTCCGCATGGCAGCGGGCGGCGCTGGGACTGGCGGGGTGGATTTGGCTGCTGCTTGCGACCCCGCTGAGCGGGACGGCGCTCTACCTACCCGTCCCGGCGGGCCTACCGCCGCACAACGTGTGGAGCTCGTCGGCGTACGAGGCGGTCCACCATGTCCTCGCGCCGCTGGCCAACTCAGGAGCCCTCGCCGGCGCTCCCGTGTGGGCGCTCGCTGCTGTCGCGCTTCCGTACCTGGTCAAGCGCCGCTCACTTGCGCTCGATGCGGTCCGCGTCGCGGGATGGACGGCGTTCGTCGTATCCGCGACCGAGCTCGCGGTGCGCACCGCCGGCCACGGCACCTCGTTGGCGGCCCCCCAGGGCGCTGTGATCGGCGCTGTCGTCGCCGCTGTCGTCGCCCTCTGGCCTTCAGCAGCTGCCGCTTGGCGGCAGAAGCCCGGTTCGAACGAACCTCAGGCCGGCATTCCGTAGCATCATCGTGCCGCCCCGCGGCGTCGTATGAGCGTGCTCAGAAACCTGGAGGAAAAGATTGCAGGCCTGGTCGAGGGCACCTTCAGCCGTGCCTTCCGGTCAGAGGTGCGCCCAGTCGAGATCGCCCGGAAACTGGCCCGCGAGATGGAGGAGCACAAGTCGTTCTCGGTCTCCCGGACATACGTCCCGAACGAGTACCGCGTGTTCCTCTCTCCCCGCGACCGCCAGCGCTTCGCCGACTACGAGGACGCGCTGGCCAGCGAGCTGGCCGGATACCTGCTCGAGCACGCTCGCCGCGAGCGGTTGGTGATGCTCTCCCGCCCGACGATCGAGTTCGAGACGGACGATCGCCTGGGACTGGGGGAGTTTGGGATCCAGACCAGGGTCGTCCAGCCCGACCAGGAGGTTGAGGCGGTCCCGGCTCCCGCCGAACAGAGCGGCCGGACGATGGTCTACAGCGCCGCCGGACGCGTCGCCGAGCCGCTCGAGGAGCGAGCTCGGGAGCGGCGGGAGACCGTGCTACTGGTATTGGACGGTAGGCGTCTGCTGGTCGGGCCCACGGGCGTCACGCTCGGTCGCAGCAGCAGGTGCGACGTCGTACTCGACGATCCGAACGTCTCGCGCCGGCACGCCGAGCTCCGGCCTCGCGGCGGCTCCTGGGTGCTTACGGACCTTGGTTCCACGAACGGCTCGAGCGTCAACGGACGCCGGATCGATGCTCCGACCGTCGTCAAGGCCGGCGACGAGATCGAGCTCGGCACGTCCGTAATGACGTTCGAGCTGGAGTGACGTGGGGGAAGCGGATGCTCGAGCCCGTATCGGTGGGACTCAAGTTCGTGTTCCTGGTCGTGCTGTACCTCTTCCTGCTGTGGGTGGCCTGGAGCGCGCTCCGGGACCTGAGGCGCGGCCGGCAGGGCGTCTCTAGCCCCGACCAGCAGCGCCCCGTGGATGCCACCGGGATGTACTCGGCGGCGGATGCCCTGATCGACGCCGGAATCGACGCGGAGCCCAAGCTGCTGGTCGAGCGGGCCCCCGGGCACCAATCCGGGGTGGCCTACGGGCTCGACGAGGCTGTGACCCTCGGCCGAGGGGACGTGGAGATCCGGCTCGACGACCCCTTCGCTTCCACGCGCCACGCTCGGATCTCGCGACAGGGTCCGGTCGTTGTGATCGAAGATCTCGGCTCGACAAACGGGACGTATCTGAACGACGAGCTGCTGACCGGGCCTCAGCCGCTGCACGACGGCGACAGGATCCGGATCGGTGATTCGGAGTTCTCCTACGTGCAAGAACCGAGGGAAGTTGCTCCGAGCCGCTGACACGATCGCAAAGAGCGATACCGGCCGACAGCGCCGCGAGAACGAGGACTCGGCGCTGGCCCAGGCGCCGGTGTTCGTTGTCGCCGACGGAATGGGCGGCGCCCAGGCGGGCGAGGTCGCGTCGCAGATAGCAGTAGAGGCGTTTGCTCAGGGACTGCCGGACTCCGGCACACCCGAGCAGCGACTGGTGAGGCGAGCGCAAGAAGCAAACCGGCGCATCTTCGATGTGTCCCGCTCGGAGCGCGAACGGGCCGGGATGGGGACGACGCTGACGGCGGCCTACCTCGATGACTCGACTCTGACGATCGCGCATGTCGGCGACAGTCGCGCGTACCTGTTCCGAGGCGGCTCGTTGCGGAGGTTGACGCAGGATCACTCGCTGGTCGACGAGCTCGTCCGCCGCGGCAAGCTGACCGAGGAGCAGGCGGCCGAGCACCCGCAGCGGTCGATCATCACCCGGGCACTGGGCCCGGAGCCCGAAGTCGAGGTCGACACCTGGTCCTATCCGGTGCGGGCAGGTGACGTCTTGATGTTGTGCAGCGACGGCTTGACCTCGATGGTCTCCGAGGGTCGCGTCGGGGAGATCCTCGCCTCCAGCGACAGTCTCAAGGCGGCGGCCCAGGCTCTGATCGACGAGGCCAACGCCGCCGGCGGGCGGGACAACATCACCGTCGTTCTGTTCCGGGTGGAGGACGTGGAGGGCAGCACGGACGGCGTCGTGGATCAGCCGACGATGGTGGGAGCTCCGGCTGTGGCGCCTCAGACGGAGCCCCCCGTGCGCCACCGGCGCTCCGCCCGAGTGCCGTCGGGCGGGCATCTGTTGCGCCGGGAGAGCGTTCCTGCGGCCGAGCGCTCGACCGCCGCGGCGCGCCCGGAGCGCCGCGCACTCCTTAGACGGCACAAAGCAGCAGCGGCGTTAATCGCTGTCGTGATCGTCTTGGCCCTGATCATCGCCGGCGGCTATCTGGCCACCCGGAACCTGTATTTCATCGGCACAAACGCCAACGGGATCGTCACGATCTACCGGGGGCTGCCGTACGACCTGCCGGCAGGCATCCACCTTTACGAGACGTTCTACGTCTCGGGTGTGCCAGCGTCGCTGGTTCCTCCCGACCGGAGGTCGGCTGTGTTCAACAACAACCTGCGCTCCGAGTCGGACGCCGCTGGCCTCGTGCGAGCCCTCGAGCTTGGGCAGCTGGCGAAATGAGCTATGCGCGCACGTAACCGCGAGCTACTGGCCCTAATTCCGTCCACGCTGCTGGTGACCGCTGGCTTCGCCGGCGTGTTCATCCAGCGCTCAAACGCGCTCTCGAACGTGTCGCTCACCTACGGAGCGATCTTCCTCGGCCTGTGCGTCGCCGGCCATGTGTTCATCAGGGCGACGCTCCCCCACGCCGATCCTTACCTATTCCCGCTGGCGGCGGTGCTGGCGAGCTTCGGGATCGTGATGATCTACCGGATCGATTCCACCCAGGCGCGCCTACAGGCGCAGTGGTTCGTCCTTGGGCTGATCCTGTTTGCGGCCACGATCGTGATCTTCCGCGACTACCGCAAGCTCGAGGGTTACCGCTACCTGATCATGGCCGTCTCGCTGGCACTGCTCGTGCTCCCGCGGCTGCCGGGAATCGGCTACTCGGCCAACGGCGCCTATCTGGGCGTCCGGATTCCCGGCCTGTTCGTGTTCCAGCCGCCGGAGTTCGCGAAGATCGGACTGGTCGTCTTTTTGGCCAGCTACCTGCGCGATACCCGCCAGGTACTGGTGGTGGGCGCCCGGCGGATCCTGGGCGTCACGCTGCCGCCACTCAAGCACTTCGGACCGGTACTGCTGATCTGGGGCCTGGCGATGGGGATCCTGATCGTGCTCAGCGACATCGGTTCGTCGGTCATGTTCTATGGCGCCCTGCTGGCGATCCTCTACGTGGCCACCAACCGGGTGTCGTTCGTCGTGATCGGGCTGATCGCCGCAGCCCTCGGCTTCTGGTTCCTCGGCACGCACATCACCCACGTCCACGCGCGGATCGAGACCTGGCTGCATCCGTTCAACCCCGCGCTCTACCACGCCCCGCTGGGCAGCTACCAGATCGCCAACTCCGTATTCGCCCAGGCCGCCGGCGGGATGTTCGGGCAGGGATTCGGGCAGGCGGTGCTGACGATTCCCGGCGGTGGCCCACTGCTGCCTGCGCCGCAGACGGACATGATCTACGCGGTGATCACCGATGAGCTGGGCCTTTTCGGCGCGGCGGCGGTGCTGCTCACCTACCTGCTGTTCATCTGGCGAGGCTTCAAGGTCGCGATGATGGCGCGCGACTCGTTCTCGACGCTGCTGGCCACCGGTCTGACGGCGATGCTCGCCCTCCAGGTATTCGTGATCGTGGGCGGGGTCACGCGGGTGATACCGCTGACGGGAGTCACGCTGCCGTTCATCTCCTACGGCGGGTCGTCGATCCTCGCCAACTTCGTGCTGCTGGCGCTGATTCTGCTGGTCTCGGATCGGGCCCGGAGGCCGACGTGAACGTCCCCATCATTCGGTTGTTCGCCCTGACCGTGGCCCTGTTCGGCGTGCTTTTGATCTGGACCTCGCGCTGGACCGTATTCGACGCCAAGTCCCTGAACAACAACGCGCTCAACAGCCGCACGCTGATCGATGAGCTGAAGATCAAGCGCGGCAGGATCCTCGCCGACGACGGAACGGTGCTGGCGAAGTCGGTGCCTGCGGTGGCCCATACCTGGAAGCGGACGTATCCCACCGGCCCGCTGTTCGCGCAGGCGGTGGGGTACTCGATCGCCACTGAGGGCCGCTCAGCCGGCCTGGAGCGCTCGCGCGGCAACGAGCTGCGCGGCCTCCAGAACGGCCTGTCGTCGATCTTCGGGCAGACCAACTCGCAGCAGGTGGGCGACGACGTCTACACGACGCTCGATCCCAAGGGCCAGCAGGTCGCGGTTCAGCAGCTCTCCGGTCAGGCCGGATCCGTCGTCGCGCTCAACCCGAAAACGGGCGCGGTCAAGGTGATGTATGCCAACCCCTCGTACAACGACAACAACGTTGACGCTCCTGGCACGTCGACGTTTAACCGCTCGACACAGGCCTCGTACCCGCCGGGGTCGACGTTCAAGGTCGTAGCTGCCACTGCCGCGATCGACAGCGGCAAGTACACCCCGGACTCGACCGTGAACGGCAACTCGCCCATCAACGTCTCTGGGGTGCCTCTGTCGAACGATGGCAACCAGTCGTGGGGTCCCCAGTCGCTCACGACCGCGCTCACGTACTCGATCAACACGATCTGGGCCCAGGTTGCCGAGAGCGTGGGACGCGCAACCATGACCAACTACATGCGACGGTTCGGCTTCTACGCAAAGCCCCCTCTCGACTACCCCCCTGACGAGCTGAACCCCAGCGAACCGTGGACCCCGACCAAGCCGTCGCATCCCTACCCGCCGGCGAGCCCGAGCGAGGACATCGGCCGGATCGGGATCGGCCAGGGCGGTCTCCTCGTCACGCCGCTGCAGATGGCGATGGTCGCCTCGGCGGTCGCCAACGGCGGGAAGCTGATGGTCCCCCACCTCACATCCCGTGTCGTCGACCAAACCGGCCGCACGGTCGAGACGATCAAGCCGAGCGTGTACAGCCAGGTGATGAAGCCATCCGTGGCCGGGCAGATCACCCAGATGATGCGTAACGTCGTCGAGGAGGGGACGGGAACGCCGGCCCAGCTGGGCGGTATCAGCGTCGCGGGTAAGACCGGCACGGCCTCGATCGGGCCGCCGAACTCAAATTTGACCCAGCCGTGGTTCATCGGCTTCGCGCCGGTCGAGAATCCGACCGTGGCTGTGGCGGTCACCGTAGACCAGACGCAGGGAGGCTTCGGCGGAACGGTCGCCGCGCCGATCGCCAAGGCCGTGATCCAGACACTCTTGTCAGAGGGCCAGTGAGATGCCTGACGCCGTGATCGGCTCGCTTATCGACCACCGCTATAAGGTCGTCTCGCGCCTGGGCTCGGGCGGGATGGCGGACGTGTACCTCGCCGAGGACGAGCAGCTGGGCCGCAAGATCGCGCTGAAGCTGCTGCACCGGCGCTTCGCCGAAGACCCCGACTTCGTGGAGCGCTTCCGGCGTGAGGCCCAAGCTGCCGCAGGCCTTCAGCATCCGAACGTCGTGGGTGTCTACGACCGCGGGGGATACGACGGCACGTACTACATCGCGATGGAGTACGTCCCTGGCCGGACGCTCAAGCAGCTGATCCGCGACGAGGCGCCGCTCGATCCGGTCCGGGCGATCGACATCACGATCCAGGTTCTCAAGGCGGCGCGGTTTGCGCATCGGCACGGCGTGATCCACCGCGATCTGAAGCCCCAAAACGTCATGGTCGGCGAGTCGGATGAGGCGAAAGTGACGGACTTCGGGATTGCCCGCGCCGGCGCGTCTGACATGACCGAGACCGGCTCGATCCTCGGCACCGCCCAGTACCTCTCGCCCGAACAGGCGCAGGGACACGCAGTCAGCGCCTCCTCCGACCTCTACTCGATAGCGGTCGTGCTGTACGAGATGCTCACCGGCCGCGTGCCGTTCGACGGGGATCAGGCGGTGACGATCGCAATCAAGCACGTGTCCGAGGCACCGACGGCTCCCACCACCGTGAACCCCAACCTGCCGGTAGAGCTGGAGCAGGTCGTGATGTGGGCGCTCAACAAGAATCCCGCTGACCGGCCCGCGGACGCAGACCAGTTCATCGCGGCGCTCGAGCACGCCAAGGCGGCGATCGTCTCTGGCGCGACCGGGCAGCGGACCGCCGCGATGGCCGCTGTGGCCGCGGGAGCGGCGGGAGCGGGGGCGGCAGCCGGCGCCGCCGGAGCGGCTGCAGCACAAGACCCGAATGCTGGAGCCGAAGCGCCCCCCCCGTCCGCCCAAGATGCAGCCCTGGTGGACGGAGGGGGCCCGCCGTCCGGTGAGCCCGAGGCGGCTGACAAGCGCCGAAGGCGGGGCAGGAACTGGTTGTGGGCGCTGGTGGCGGCGGTCGTTCTCGCGGGCGCGGGCATCGCCGCGTATCTGCTGACGCAGCCCGCACAGGTCGTGGTGCCGGGGGTGGTGGGCGAGCAATTCACCGTCGCACGTCAGCAGCTTCTGAACACGGGCTTCCAGGTCCACGAGCTCAGTACGACGAGCAACCATCCTGTGGGCTACGTGTTCGGTGAGAACCCGAACGGCGGCACCAAGGCGGACAAAGGTTCGACCGTCACCCTCACCGTCTCCACAGGTCCGGGGAACACGTCGGTGCCCGCCGTGGAGGGGCAGCCACTTGACGCAGCCCAGCGGGCGATTCAGCAGGCTCACCTCACGGTGGGGCAGGTGCAGCAGCAGAGCTCGACCCAGGTCCCGAACGGTGACGTGATCACCACCTCCCCCACCGCCGGGCAGACGGTGCCCATAAATACCTCTGTCGAGATCTTTGTCTCCTCGGGCAAGCCGCTGGTGAACGTGCCAGACGTAGTCGGGCAGTCGCAGGACAGCGCCAAGTCCGCCCTGCAGGCGGCCGGATTCCAGGTGACGACGAGCACCCAGAGCTCCTCCACTGCCAAGGCCGGCGACGTGATCAGCGAGGACCCGGCGGGGGGCAGCCAGGCCTCCTCCGGCTCGACGGTCGCGCTCGTGATCTCCTCCGGGCCAGCCAACACGACCACGACCCCGACGGCGACCGTTCCGAGCGTCACAGGCCAGCAAGCGAGCGCCGCGTCGGGCGCCCTGACGGCGGCGGGCTTCAAGGTCAACCAGACGACGAGGAACGTGACCAACCAGTCAAAGGACGGCCTCGTCGTCAGCCAGACCCCCGGGGGCGGCTCGAGCGCCAACAAGGGCTCGACGGTGACGATCACCGTCGACCACTTCCAGCCGTCGGGCGGGACGACGAGCACCAGCACGACGCCGTGACCCCACTCAGCGTCGCGGTCCTCGGCGGCGGGCGGTCCTCCGAGCATGAGGTTTCGCTGGCCTCGGCGGCGTCGGTGCGGGCCGGCCTGGTGCGGGCCGGTCACGAGGTCATCGCCATCGAGGTCGGACGCGACGGAGTCTGGCGGCGGGAGGGCGAGCCTCTGTCTCTGACCCCAGGCGAGGGCCTCGAGGGGGCCGACGTCGTGTTCCCCGCGCTACACGGTCCGTTTGGAGAGGATGGAACGGTTCAGGGACTGCTGGAGTGCCTGGACGTGCCTTACGTCGGGGCGGGAGTGCTGGCCTCGGCGCTGTGCATGGACAAGGTCCTGTTCAAGGAGCTCATGGACTGGGCCGGAGTTCCCCAGGTCGACTTCCGATCGGCGCGCGTCGAGCGCTACCGCTCCGACGAGCGGGCGGTGCTCGATGACTTGGCTGGCCTCGGGCTGCCGGTATTCGTCAAGCCCGCCAGGCTGGGCTCCTCGGTGGGGATCGTGCGGGTGGCCGAGGAGGCCTCTGTCGCTCAAGCGCTGGAAACGGCGTTCATCCACGACCCCTTGGTGATCGTCGAGGCCGCCGCCGGCGGGCTCGAAGTCGAGTGCTCGGTGATCGGCAATGGGGATCCGGTCGCTTCGGAGCCGGGGGAAATTGTTCTCGCCAGTGCTGAGTCCGGGTGGTACGACTACGGGGCGAAGTACACCCCCGGGGGGATGGAACTGATCGTGCCAGCGCGAGTGGCGCCGGCAGTTCGGGACAGGATCAGAGAGCTGGCGCTCGAGACTTTTTTGAGGACCGGATGCTGTGGGTTGGCCCGAGTCGACTTCTTCGTGGAGGGCGATCGGGTCCTTGTCAACGAGCTCAACACCATGCCCGGGTTCACCGAGACGAGCGTGTTCGGCTCGCTGTTTGCGGCCAGCGGCATCCCGTACCCGGAGCTGCTCGACCGGCTCATCAAGCTGGCGCTCGAGCGTCACGCCGCCGAGCGGCTCCACCGGCATTAGGCGTCGCTACTTGTAGAGCGAGATCTCGTTGAGCGAAACGCTCTGGAGCCCGGGGGGCAGCGACACGATCCAGACCAGGTAGAACCGGTACGGAGCTGCCCCTGGCAGCCCGATGTCCTGCTTGTGGTGGACGTAGGGGCTGGAGGCGAGTTGGACCCAGCCCCCGGGCTGATTGAAGTCCGCCTGAGTCGGACTGGGCGGCGTGTTGCGGGCCCAGACCTGGGCTGTGAATCCTGGGGTATCGGTCACCAGCCTCAGCTCGCGGGCGATGACGCCCGGATTGGCGTCCACGTAGACCCCCACGCCAGGCTTGCCGAGCGTGCCGCCGTAGTACTGCTCGGTCTGCCACTTGGTCTGCGGGTCGTTGTCGATGGCCAGTCCTGCCTCATTGTCGTTTTGCGAGGTGTCGCCACCCAGGCCGTCCGGGTTGTAGGCGCTGGCGCAGGTCTGGCAGAGCCCCACCTGCGCCAGCTGTGAGGGTGGCGACTGGGAGGCCCGGCCCGTGCCGTGGTGGGCGCGACTCGCCAGCCAGATCCCGGCCGCCACGATGCCGGCGATCACGATCAGCGCCAGCGTCGTGGTGATCACGCGATGGCGCAGCTGGTAGGGGATGCGACGCTGCTTTGGCGCCGGGAGCGTTCGCAGCACCGCTGTCACCTCGCCTTGCGCGTTGCCGGCACGGGCGGTTTCGATCGCCAGCGCGTCCTCGAGGTCGGCGATCAGCTCAGCGTCGTCGGCGTAGCGATCGGAGAGGCGCTTGGCGGTGGCGGTGTCCACCACCTTCGCCAGCGCCGCCGACACCTCGGGCCGCTTTGCCTGTACATCGGGCATCGCGTCACGGACGTGCTTCATGGCCACCGCCACCTGACTCTCGCCCCTGAACGGGACTTCGCCGGCCAACATCTCGTAGAGCACCACCCCCAGCGAGTAGAGATCGGACTGGCCGGTGACGGGCTGACCTAGCGCCTGCTCTGGCGAGACGTAGTCGGTCGTGCCCAGGACGCGACCGTCGGCGGTCAGCCCGTCCTCTTCCAGAGTGCGCGCGATCCCGAAGTCGGTCACCTTGGCCGAGCCCTCCTCGTCTATGAGGACGTTCTGTGGCTTGACGTCGCGGTGGACGATGTGGCGCGCGTGCGCGGCACCCAGGGCCCTGACGATCTCGATGGCGTACGCCACGGCCTCCGGGATCGGCAGCCGTCCCTGGCGGCGGATCCGTTCCTTGAGCGTCTCCCCCTCTACGCACTCGAACACGATGTACGGCCGGCCCTCGTCCTCGCCGGCGTCGATCACGCCAACGATGTTCGGATGCGATAGCTGCGCCACCGCCCGGGCCTCGCGCCGAAAGCGCTCGAGCTGGTCCGAGTCGCTGACGACCTCCGTGTTCATCAGCTTGATCGCCACCCGCCGCTGAAGCGTCTCGTCAAGTGCCCGGTACACGGTGGACATGCCGCCAGTGCCGATCCGGGCTTCGAGCCGGTAGCGGCCGTTGAGCTTCGTGCCGAGCAGCGTGGTCATGCCTTACCTCTTATTTTGAGCCACGTGAACGTCGTCCAGGTTCGCTACTACACGGATCCCGCTTGTCCATGGTCGTGGGGGCTGGAGCCGACGCTGCGCAAGCTCATACAGGAGTTTGCCGAAGCGCTCCACTTTCGTTATGTCATGTGCGGAATGCTGCGCGAGGGCGGGGATCCCCTCCAGCACGCTCGGCAGACGCTGGAAGCCTCCGACCGGGCGGGAATGCCGGTCGACGCGCGCCTGTGGCTCGAAGGCGCCCCTACGAGCTCGTACCCGGCCTGCATCGCCGTGAAAGCCGCGGCAGAGCAGGGTGACCCCGGTCCTTACCTTCGGCGCCTGCGAGAGGGACTGCTGTGTCGCCGGCGCAAGCTCGACATGGGCGACCCGCTCGTCGAGGAGGCGCGCGCTTTGGGAGGGCTGGACGTAGAGCGCTTCCGGATCGCCCTGGGCTCGCACGCCACCCTGGAGGCGTTCGCCGCAGATCTCGAGCTGGCGACCGCCGTCGCCCCCGAGCACCGCGCGCCCGGGACGGGACGGGTGAAGCTCCCATCGCTCGAGTTCCTGACGGCGGATGGAGAGATCGTCACGGGGGTATATGGGTTCAGCGACTACGCCAGGCTGCGGGATGGCGCGCTGGAGGCCGGCGCCGCGCCACGGTCGAGCGGGCCGCCGTCGATCGACGATGCCCTGCGCCGCTTCGGGACGATGGCAACCGCCGAGGTCGCGTCGGTGTGCGAGCTGCCAGGGCCCCGCGCTCCGGCCGAGCTCTGGCGGCTGGCGGTCGAGTGGCGGGTCAAGCCCGAGCGGCTCGCAGGTGGCGAGCTATGGACGCTGGCCTGACAGCCGCTTGAACACAAGCGCGGCGAGCCCCATCCGGTACAGGGCGTACGGCGCCAGCGAGCCGTCGTGCTCGAGGCGACGAACCAACCGCGCCGAGCCGAGCGTCGAAGCAAACGATGCAGCCCCCCCGAGCGCGAACGGAACCCGAGCCCCGGGCGGCAGACCGCGGCGTCCAAGCCGGATGCCCTTCAGCAGCGCCGCGCCAGCGATCACCGGCACCGCGATCTGGCGCGAGAGGCGGCTGGACTCCGGCCGCGTGAAGCGCCGCACGCGGGCCGCGGCGCGGGTCGCGCCGCCCCGTGAGACCCCGGGAATCAGCGCCAGCGCCTGCGCCAGGCCCAGGTATAGGGCGTCGTCGGGGCGGGCGTCGCTGCCCAAGCGCTCCTCCGGCATCCGATCGGCCCACGCCATGGCCACGCTCGCCGTGGCTAGCGCGGCGGCGATCGTCGGCGGCGTTCCGAGGCGGCGCTCGATCGGATGCTCGAGCGCATAGCCGATCAGCGCCGCCGGTACGGACGACACCGTGATCACAGCCCGGAGTCGCGAGGACTTCAGCGCGCCAGCAGCCTCGTCACGCAGCGTGATCAGGAGCGCAGCCGCGGTGCCAGCGTGTAGCGCGACCTCGAAGGTCTTACGCAGCTGGGGGTCGAGCTCGCCGTAATCCCACCCGAGGAGCCAGGGGATCAGCGCGACATGGGCGGAGGAAGAGATCGGCAGCAGCTCCGCTGGCCCGTGCAGGGCGCCGAGCGCGATCGCCTGCGCCTTCGACAATGGGAGGCGGGGCACGGACATGGCGGGCAAGCGTAGCCAGTGGCTAGGGTTCGGCTCGTCGAATGCCGATCCCCTTGTTCGATCCCGACTCGATGCTCTCGCCGCTGCGCGCGCAGATCAATGCGCGCGTCGCAGAGGTGATCGAGGCAGGCAGGTTCATCCTCGGGCCGGAGGTCAGCTCGTTCGAGCGGGAGCTGGCCGCCTACCTGGGCGTTCGATCCGTGGTGGGGGTGGCCAACGGAACAGATGCCATCACGATCGCCCTGCGGGCGCTTGGGATCCGGGCCGGCGACGAGGTGGTCGTGCCCTCGTTCACGTTCTACGCCTCCGCCGAGGCGATCGTGACCGCCGGTGCCCGGCCGGTGTTCTGCGACGTGGATCCCGACACCCGGAACGTGACCGCCGACACGGTCAAGGCCGCGCTCACGCCCCGCTGCAGGGCGGTCGTGGCCGTGGATCTGTTCGGCAACCCCGCGCCGGTGCCCGAGATCAAGCAGCTGGGACTGCCCGTTCTCGAGGACGCGGCTCAGGCCGCGGGCGCAGGCCTCCCCGACGGCCGCGCCGGGGCTCTCGGGGACGTGGCGACGCTGTCGTTCTATCCCTCGAAGAACCTCCCGTGCTTCGGCGATGGGGGAGCGATCATGACGGACGATGAGGGCATCGCTGAGCGCGCCATGATGCTTCGATTCCACGGCTCGCGCGACAAGCAGACGTTCGCCGACGTGGGCTACAACTCGCGTCTCGACGAGGTCCAGGCGGCGATCCTGCGCCTCCTGCTCGCGCATCTCGATGACTGGAGCGCCGGTCGGCGCGAGGCGGCACGGGCGTATATCGGCGCCGGGCTGGGCGACCACGTGGGGCTGCCGGCAGTGCTCGAGGGCGCCGAACCAGCCTGGCACATGTACGTCGTCACGCACGCCGAGGGCGACGCGCTGGCGGCGGCGCTGGGCGAGCGGGGCGTCGAGGCCCGGGGCTACTACCGCATCCCGGTCCACCGCCAGCCGGCGATGGCGTCCTATGGGACGGCCGGCGGTGGCCTCCCGGCGACCGACATGCTGGCGCGGACCAACCTGGCTCTGCCGATGAACCCTTTTCTGCGCTCACCTCAGGCCGATGAAGTGGTGCGGGCCATCGAGGGCGCTACTGCAGCCATCGGGCACGCTGCACGCGTGCGGTGAAGGTCTGGCTGGACTTCACGAACTCGCCGCACGTGCTCGTGCTGCGGCCAGTGATCGACGATCTGCGCGAACGGGGGCACGAGGTCGAGGTAACCGCACGCGACTTCGCCCAGACGATCGAGTTGTGCGAGCGATTCGGCATCGAGCACACGGTGATCGGCCGGCATCGCGGCGCGAACGTCCTGGACAAGGCCTGGGGCCTGGCGTCCCGCTCGCGAGAGCTCGCCCGGTGGGCCCGGCGCCGGCGCTTCGACGTCGCCCTCGGCCACGGCTCCAACGACGTCACCGTGGCGGCGGCGCTGCTGCGGATCCCGAGCTCCACGATGTTCGATTACGAGTGGGCCACCGTCCAGCACAACGTCAACTGCCGGCTAGCTCAAGGCGTCGTCGTTCCCGACGCAATCCCCCCGGAGAGGTTGTACCGCTACGGGGCCCGCAACAAAATCAGGCCGTATGAGGGGCTGAAGGAGGAGTACTACCTGGCGGACTTCGAGCCAGATGTCGCAGTTCTGAGCGAACTGGGGCTTGACCGGAGTCGCCCGATCGTTGTCCTGCGCACTCCCCCCGCGGTGTCGCTGTATCACCGCTTCGAGAACGAACTGTTCCGGCAGGTGCTCGATCGCGTCCGCGGCGAGCAGGCGGTGGTCTTACCGCGGACTGACGACCAGCGCGCCGAGCTCGAGCAGACCGGCAACTGGATCGTGCCCGCGCGCGCGATCGATGCCCAGTCCCTGGTGGCGTACGCCGATCTGGTGGTCTCGGCAGGCGGCACCATGAACCGCGAGGCGGTCGCGCTGGGAACGCCGGTGTACACGACGTTCGAGGGACGCCCCGGCGCTGTCGACGAACGCCTGATCACCGAAGGCCGCCTGCGCCGGCTCGAGCGCCCAGAAGACGTGAAGCTGGCCAAGCGAGGGGGCATGGGGGCGTCGGCGGAGCGGGTCCGTCGCGATCCGGCGCTACTGACAGATCTCCTGCTTTCAGCAGTTATCCGCCGCTAGCAAATACAATTCCCGCGGCATGCGCCGGCGGATCAGATCCGCGGCCTTCCCCGTTCATCGACACTCGCTCCCGCAGCTGCTCGTTGACGGCGTGCTGGTCGCGCTCGCCTACTACCTAGCTTTTCGTCTGCGGTTCGAGACGCTTCCGAGCCACTACTCAAGCCTGCTCGAGAACACGATCCCCTGGGTGGTTCCGCTGACGCTGATCGTGCTCGCTGCCTTCGGGGCCTATCAGCGGCTGTGGACCTTCGTCGGGCAACGGGATTACGAGGCCGTGCTGAAGGCGGTGATCGGCGCGACGCTGATCGTCGTGGGGGCGATCGCGCTGCTGCACCCGGTGACGTTCGCCGCCACGCCGACGGCTCCACGCACGGCGGTGACACTGCCGTCGAGCGTTATTGCGCTCTTCTTCTTGCTGACTCTGACGCTGCTGCTCGGTGCTCGGTTCATCGTCCACCTGGCCTCCGAAGGGCGGGTGCGTTCGTTCCGGGTCGCCCCCGGCGCCCGTGACGTGCTCATCGTCGGCGGTGGGGACGGAGGCCGACTGGTGGTGCGGGAACTGGTGCGCAATCCCCAGCTGCGGCTGCGGCCGGTGGGGTTCGTAGACGACGATCCGCGCAAGCAGGGCCTCAAGGACGAGTACGGGCTGCGCGTGCTCGGCACCACCTCGGCCGACGATCTGGCGCGGGTGCTGGATGAGGTGGAGCCGCAGGAGGTCGTGATCGCGATCCCCTCGGCGCCCGGGACGCTGAGAGCCAGAGTGGTGGCCGCCTGTCGCGAGCGCGGGATCCCAGTCCGGACGACGCCCACGATGTTCGAGCTGCTGCGCGATGGCTCGGGCCAACTCGCTGTCACGCGCCAGTTGCGAGAGGTGAGGGTCGAGGACGTTCTGGGCCGCGAGCCGGTGCTGATGGAGTTGGAGCGTGTCGGCGCGTACCTGTCGGGGCAGGTCGTCCTCGTCACGGGCGCCGGCGGATCGATCGGCTCTGAGCTGTGCCGGCAGATCGCCCGGGTTGGTCCCCGCCGACTGGTGCTGCTCGACCACGCGGAGGACAACCTGTTCGAGATCCTGCGGGAGCTGGAGGAGGAACGACACGTCCGTACGGCGGTACCGGTGCTCGCTGATTGCAAGGAAGAGGAGCGGATACGGGAGGTGCTGGCCGAGCACCGGCCAACGGCCGTCTTTCACGCGGCTGCTTACAAGCACGTGGTGATGATGGAGGTAAACCCCGTGGAGGCGGTGCGCAACAACGCGTTGGCGACACGCGTCGTGGCCCGGGTGGCCGGCGAGCTCGGGGTAGGGACGTTCGTGCTCGTCTCAACCGACAAGGCGGTCAAGGCGGCCACGGTCATGGGCGCTTCCAAGGCGCTGGCGGAGTGGGCCGTGGAGGCCGCCGCCGCTGAATACCCGGCGACCACCTACGCAACGGTCAGGTTCGGCAACGTGCTCGGGTCCTCGGGGTCGGTGGTACCGATCTTCCGCCGTCAGATCGCCGCCGGCGGACCCGTGACAGTCACCGACCCGCGCATGACCCGCTACTTCATGACGATTCCAGAGTCCGTACAGCTGATCATCCGCGCGGGATCGCTGAGCGGGAAGGGCAGTGGCCGCAGCGGCGACGTATTCGTGCTCGAGATGGGCGAGCCGGTCCGGATCATCGACCTGGCCGAGGCCATGATCCGTCTCTCGGGACTCGAGCCCGAACGCGACATCGCGATCGAGATCGTCGGGGCCAGGCCGGGCGAGAAGTTCCACGAGGATCTCTTCAATCCGGATGAGGTGCCGCAGCCGACGCCGGCGCAACGAATTGTGCGCGCCGATCACGAGGCGCTCGATCCGGGGTGGGTGGAGCGCACGTTCGCTCGCATCAACCTGCTCGTGCTCGAAGGGGACGCGCGGGCGCTGGCCGACGAGCTCGCGGCCCTAGCCGCCGGCAGGGTTGGGATAGTGCCCGCACCGGCGGGCCCTCCAGGCAACCGAGCCGCCACGTAGACTGACCGCGAGACGACGGTGCATCTCCCACTCGCCTTCTCCATCCATCACTTCATTTCGTCTGTGGGGGCGGACGCAGGGTTCGCTGCCATCATCGGCTTGGCGATCCTGGTGCTCCTGTATTTCGCGCAGGCCCGGGAGACGACCACGTTGCGCGATGAGGCGATCTCCGCATCGCAGCGGGTTGAACAGCTCGAGCGACGCGTGGCGCAGCTGGGCGGACCCCCAGTCGCGCCGGCGCCGGAGTCCGCCACCTCGAACACGCAAGGCGGAACGTCCGCGCCGGCGGCGCCGAGTGCACCCGCTAGCGGCGCGCGCGTGGCCCCAGCGCAGGCCGTCGCGAATCCGGCGCCGACGGCTACGCCGGGTGGAGAGCACGCCCCTCTTCCGCCTTCGGCCTCCGCCTCGACGTCGATGCCGGCCGCTCCTGCTGGCGTTGGCGCCCCCGCCCTGGCCGACGCCACGAGGCTGATACCCGCGGCAGAGGCGGCACAGGCGGCGGAGGGTGTCCAGGCGACGGGGACCGCTCAGGCGGCAGCGGGGCCCGCGGGCGAGGCCACGCCCCCTCGCGAGACCGAGGCCACGCGCCAGGCGCCATCCCCGGGCGAGGAGGAAGCCCGCGGTGAGCCGCAGGCCCCGCCCGAAGCGACCGTCCGCAGGCCTGCCGCTCCGGCGGCGCTCGCAACTCCGCCCCCGGCTACGGCTGCCGCTGGCGCTGGGCAAACCCAGGCCGCCGACGAGGGCCCGTCCGCCCCGGTCGCCGCCAACGGCGGCGGAGGACAGCCGAGGACGCGCCCGGCTGCCGCCAGCCCTCCGCGCCAGCCCCCGCCACGGATCCATGCCCGTGACGGCTCGCGCTCGCCGGGGCCGCTGTCGCTCGGGGCGCGTAGTCGTGGCAACCGCTGGCTGCCGGCGGTCTCCGGGCTGCTGCTGCTGGCGGCCGTCATCGCCGCGTTGCTGGTTGTGACATCCGGGGGAGGTAGCTCACACCGCGCTGCCGCGACCAGGAACACGAACGCACCGGCCGCCAGGAGCGGGTTCATCCCCGCCTCGGTGACCGTCGCGGTCCTGAATGGAACCGACGTCTCGCAGCTCGCGCACCGGGTGGAGCAGAAGCTGACCCGCAGCGGCTACAAGGGCGCCACCGTCGCCACCGCCGCCGACCAGACGCACACGACGACCGTGGTGGCGTACCTGCCGGGTTACCAGAGCAACGCGACCCACGTGGCGACCTCGTTGGGGCTCCCCTCGAGCGCGGTACAGCCGGTCGATCAGAGCGCGCGGGCGATCGCCTGTCCGCCGCCGTCCGCCTGCGGCGCAAGCGTGGTCGTGACCGTGGGGTCCGATCTGGCGAGCACGAAGTAGCGCCACCATCAACTCTTAGCGATGGTGGACCTGCTCGACCTCCCGCATAGGAGCGACAAGCCGCGACAGCGCGGCGTGACGCACGTGATCGACCGCGGGCTTTCGATCGCCGAGGTGGACGGCCTGATTGAGGTCGCAGGGGATTCGGTCGACATCATCAAGCTCGGCTGGGGCACCGCGCTGCGAACCGGGAACCTGGAGCGGAAGCTGGCGCGTTATCGCCAGCACGGCATTCCGGTGATGCTGGGTGGCACGCTCACCGAAATCGCGATCGCCCAGGATCGTCTGGAGAGGCTGGTCGCGTGGGTGCATGAGCTTGGCCTTGAGTACTTCGAGATCTCAGACGGCACGATCGCGCTCGAGCACAGGCGAAAGGTCGAGCTGATCGAACATCTGTCAAAGGAGTTTGTGGTCCTCTCGGAGGTCGGCTCCAAGGACGACACCGGCGCGATCACACCGCCGTACCGCTGGGTCGAGCAGATGCGCGCCGAGCTCGGCGCTGGAGCGTGGAAGGTGATCGCCGAGGGCCGCGAAGCTGGCACCGCCGGCATCTTCCGTCCCACCGGCGAGGTCCGGGAGGGCCTGATTGGGGAGGTGGTCCACGACATCGACCCGGGCCAGCTCATGTTCGACGCCCCGCGCAAGCACCAGCAGGTCTGGTTCGTCCGCCGCTTCGGTCCGGAGGTCAACCTCTCGAATATCGCGCCGAATGACGTGCTCGCGCTCGAGACGTTGCGCCTCGGCCTGCGCTCAGACACGCTGGGAATCCGGGACCGTGGCTCGGGTGGATGAGAGCTCCGCTCTCTACCTAGCGCGGCACGGCGAGACGGACGACAACCGCGAGCCGATCAAGGTGCAGGGCTTCACCGACACGCCGCTCAACGACACTGGCCGCCGCCAGGCAGCCGAGCTGGCCGAGCGGGTGGCTCCAATCCGCTTCGTCTCGCTGTGGTCATCCGATCTGAGCCGGTCGCGCGAGACGGCCGAGATCGTGGGCAGCCGGATCGGCCTCTCAGTCCGGCTCGATCCAAGGCTGCGGGAGGCCAACCGCGGCCAGTGGGAGGGACGGCGGTTCATCGACATCGAGCGCGAGGAGCCCGAACGCTATGCGGCATGGCGAGGCGAGCCGGCGACGTTTCGCTTCCCGGGCGGAGAGTCGCTTCGCGATCAGCTCGAGCGGGTGACGGCGTCGTTGGCTGACGTGCGCCGCTCCCGGGAGATCCCCGCGCTGGTCGTCTGTCACGGAGGTTCTATCCGGGTAGCGCTGTGCGCTCAGGACCCGCGTGGGCTCGAGGCCTTCCACCGGTTCGAGATACCGAACGTCGCGCTGGTGCCGCTGTGATGAGGCTCCCGCTGGCGGCGTTCGCTGCACTCGTCGTCGCGACCGTGGGAGCCTTCTTCATCACCCAGCATTTGAAAGTCACGACGCCTCTGATCTCTGCCGTATCGCCCCCCACCGCCTCGGTCATCTTCCCGGATGGGGGCAGTTCCGCCTGTCCCAACTCCACCAGCATCTCGTTCTACCTCCTGCACCAGGCCGACAGCGTGGACGTGTACGTCGTCAATTCGCGGGACGAAGTGGTTCGCGCGCTGGCGACAGCACTGCCCATGGGTCGCAAGCAGCGCGTGGCATTCACATGGAGAGGGCTCGCCGACGGCGGGCCCGCTCGCGCCGGTATATACAACTTCCGGGTCGTCCTGGTCCATCAGCGCCGGACAATCGATCCCGTGATCGTGGGCGCGACTGACAGTCCGGCCACCGTGACCGTCAAGCCGGTCTGCTCCGCGGCCTGACGTACCGTTTCTGGCGTGAGCGGCTATCTCAAGCGCCTGGTCAGCTCGCTGGGTGCCTACCAGCTCGCCGATGTGGTGTCGAAGTTCATGGCGGTCCTGCTGCTGCCGGTCTACACCCGGTACATCAGCCCCTCCGGTTACGGCGAGGTCGAGCTGCTGGCCAATGGGGTGATCTTCATCAGCATCATCGTCCGCTTCGGGATCATCGAGGCCTTCCTCCGCTATCACTTCTCCGACGCGGACCAGGAGCGCCGGGACGCGCTCGCCCGCCGAGCGATCGTGTTCCTTCTCGCTACGACGACGATCGTCGCCGCCGTGCTTGCCGGGCTGGCGCGGCCCCTGTCGAAGGTGGTCCTCGGCCACTACGACTCGCTGACATTCCTCGTGGCCGTGCTCGGGCTGTGGACGTTCACCAACCTGGAGCTTGCCTACGGTCTACTGCGGGTCGATGAGCGTCTCAAGGCGTACGCCACCGCGTCGCTCTCAAACGTGGTCCTCACGATCGCAGCGTCGCTGGTGCTCGTGGTCGGCCTCGGCGATGGGGCGCGAGGACTGCTGCTCGGCAACTACGGCGCCTCGACCGTCGTTCTGTTCGCTCTGTGGTGGACGATGCGCGGCCGATTGCGACCCCGCCCCAGGCGAGCCGAGCCCCTCGGGCTGCTGATGCGCTTCGGATTGCCGACGGTACCGGCCGAAGCGTCGGTGTACGCGCTCAGCATCATCGACCGCTACTACATCTACCACGCCCGCAGCCCGGGACTGGCCGGGCTGTACTCGATCGCCGTCAAGCTGGCCGGAGCTGTGGCATTCATCGTGCGGGCGTTTCAGTACGCGTGGCCACCGCTCGCTTACTCGGTTAGCGACGATCGTGAGGCGTCGCGCCTGTACGGGCTGGTGACCACCTACTACGCGCTGCTGTCGGGCTGGGTCGTAGCGGGGCTCGCGCTCGAGGGGCGGTGGGTGGTGCGGTTGCTGGCCGCGCACAGCTTCTTCGGCGCCTACAGGGCGCTGCCGTGGGTCGCGCTGGGGTGGGCGATGTACGGTCTGTGGGTCGTGTTTCTGGTCATCGCCGGGCGAGCCAAGGTCACGACGCGCAACTTCCCTGCCGCGCTTGCGGGTCTGGTCGCGAATGTCGTGTTGATCGTGGTGCTCGTGCCATCGCTCGGTATCGCCGGGGCCGGGATCGCGCTGTGCGGCGCGTACCTGGCGATGCTTGCGGCCATGTATGTGCTCACCCGACGGGTGTTCGCCGTCCAGTTCGAATGGCGCCGCCTCGCCCAGCTCTGCCTGGTGATGGGAGGGCTCGCCGTCGCCGGGGACTTGCTGCTTCCCACCCATGGCGCCCTGGGCTTCGTCACGCGAGCCGCTGTGTTCGCGGCGATCCCGCTCGCATTGCTGGCCACGGGGTTCGCGCATCCGCAGGAGCTCTCGCGACTTCGGCTGCTGTTGGCGCGGGCGCGCCGCTCCGCGGCTGCCGCGACGGCCCCCCCCGTCAGCGAGGCGGGAGGGGGTCCGGTCAGCGGGCCCGAGCAGGCGTCGACGGGCGCCACCGCTGAGCAGCCGACTCCCGCGCCGCGGGGAGGCGGCTGATGCGCCCGGCGGTCAGCGTCGTGATGCCGTTCGCCGGCGACGCGGCCGGGGCGCGATCGGCGGCGTCGGTGCTCACGGATCTCGAGACACAGGCAGGGGACGAGCTGATCCTGGTCGACAACTCGGGCACGGTGTCGGAGCTGTCAGGGGTCACGGTGGTGAGGGCCACGGCGGAGCGCTCGCCGGCCTATGCTCGAAACGTCGGCGCCGAGCAGGCCACCAATGACTGGGTTCTGTTCCTGGACTCCGACTGCCGCGCCCCCGACCATCTGATCGACGACTACTTCTCGGCGCCGGTAGGCGATCGAATCGGCGCGCTGGCGGGAGAAGTGGTCCCGGCCATGGCCGGAAAGGCGCTGGCGTCGAGGTATGGGGCGGCGCGCGGATTCCTCAGCCAGCAGCCGCACCTCGCTCATCCCTACCGGCCCCGCGCCGTCGCGGCGAACCTGCTCGTCCGCCGTGAGGCGTTTGAGCGGGTCGGAGGTTTCTACGAAGGATTGCGGGCCGCGGAGGACACGGACTTCTCCTGGCGCCTTCAACAGGCCGGATGGCGCCTGGAGGCGCGGCCGCAGGCCGCTGTCGAGCACAGCTACCGCGCGTCGGTAACCGAGCTACGACGCCAATGGCGCGGCTACGCCGCCGGTCGCGCCTGGCTGGCGCGACGCTACAACGGCTTCGCGCCCCAGCCGGCTGCGGCGCGCGCGGCCCGACGGATCCGGGGCAAGCTCGGCCGCGGCGTGGATGACGCCGTCGGGCGCTCCGCGCCCGAGACCAGCGCCGGGCCCCTCGAGCGGAGCCGATACCTGGCGCTCGACGCCCTTTTGGCCGGTGAGGAGCTGGCAGGGTTCGTGCTCTCAAACCGGCCCCGGCAGGACGGATCCATACCACCATCACGGGTCGTGTTGATCGCCGAGCGCTTCCCGGCAGCGGGCGATCCCCTGGTTGACTTCGCCCGCACGCTGGCCGGCGCGCGGGTAGAAGCGATCGCGCGCCCGGAGTCGGTGGCCGTCGAAGCCGCCCGCGCGCTGCGGATCGACTACCGCGAGGACGACGGCACCCTGCTACGGGCGGGGTCGGTGCTTCAGCTACTCATCCGGCACCCCCTGCGTTGTGTGCTCGACGTGATGCGACGCGCTGGCGGCGATCCCAAGTTGAGCGCGCTCGCTCCCGCGGTACGCCGCCTGGAACGCGACCGAGATGCGCGCGTTCACGCCTTGGGCACCGATCAGGCCCGGGCGATCGCCAACCGGGTGGCCACCCTCGCCGGCCGGCCGCTTGAGTAGCCATCATGCGCGTCCACGTCGTCGATCCCTCGGCCTACACGCCCCCGTACGACCACGCTCTGTGCGCGGCGCTTGCGCGCCGGGGCGCTGCCGTTGAGCTGATCACGAGCGACTTTGCCTACGGGGAGACGCCGACCCCTAACGGCTACCAGGTGCGGGAGCTGTTCTACCGCCACGCGCTCGGGCAGCCAGGGTCGCGGATGAGGCTTCTGTCGAAGCTCGCCCAGCACCTGCCAGACATGGTCCGCTACCGCCGGGAGGCCGAAGCGGCCGACGTCGTTCATTTTCAGTGGCTGCCGGTGCAGCTTCTCGATGCACACTTGCTTCCCGATCGACCGGTCGTGTTGACCGCCCATGACCTGCTGCCGCGCGAGCCACGACCTGGCCAGGTCCGCGCACAGCGGCGGCTCTACGACGCTGTCGACGCTCTCGTCGTGCACTCCGAATACGGCCGTGGGCAGCTGGTGTCGGCGTTGGGGGTCGAGCCGGCGAAAGTGCACGTCATCCACCATGGAGCGTTCAGTCACCTGCTCGAGCACGCGGTTGAAGCGCCGCTGCCGCAGGACCTGGCCGAGGTGAATGGCCCGGTCGTGCTGTTCTTCGGTCTGCTGCGTCCCTACAAGGGCATCGAGGTCGTGCTCGACGCCTGGCGCGGATTAGCCGACGCCGAGTTGTGGGTCGTCGGTCGGCCTCGCATGCCGCTCGAGCCGCTGCGTGGCAAGGCGCCACCCGGGGTGCGGTTTGTGCCCCGGTTCATCCCCGATGTCGAGCTACCGGCTTACTTCCGGCGCGCGGACGTGGTCGTGCTTCCTTACCTGCGCACCGAACGCCTTGATTTCTCGGGCGTCCTGGCCACGGCCCTGGCGTTCGGAAAGGCCGTGGTCGCGTCCGACATCGGCGGCTTCGCGGAGGTTGCTGCCACGGGCGGCGTGCGCCTGGTGGCGCCGGGCGATCCCCCCGCGCTGCACGAGGCCCTGGCGCAGCTGACTGGTGACCCCACTGCCCGCGAGCAGCTGGCCGCGGGAGCACGTACGGCGGCGGCCGGTCCGTACTCGTGGGACCGGGCTGCAGCCGCCACCCTCGAGTTGTACCGCCGGGTGCTGGCTACTGGAGTCCAAGCTTCTGCTTGATGGGAGTGATTGCCTGCGTCAGTGCTGAGGCATCGGCTGCGAGACTCGCTGCCGCTTTCTGGGTGGCCGTGCTGTTGTGAGTGCCCGCGGCGGAGGCGATCGCATTCAAGTCTGAGTCGAGCCTCGTGGCCGCGTTGGTGACGTTGGTCCACTGCGCCGCAACGCTCGAGGGGGGCTTGAGCGCTTTGAGCTTGGCAAGCTGCGTCTGAAAGCGTGTCGCCAGGCTGCTGAAGCTCGCGCTGACCTGGGCGTCGGTCTGTTTCGAGGCTTGGCTGATCTCCTGGGCGATCGCCTGACCGGTCTGGTTCAGCGGCCCTCGCACGGCGTTATAGCCGGACTTGAACGTGGCAGTTTGGTCTGAGCCTCCGCATCCCGACAGCACCGCGACCACCGCCGTGACGCAAACTCCCGACACGGCTCGACGGTGATCCATCGCCTCCTCCTTTGTCGCAACTCCCTGGGTGAGCAGTGACGATACCGGGGCTGCGCCACAATGGCCGCCGCCCATGACCGCCCTCGCGATTGTCTTCTGGTGCTCGGTGGCGCTGCTCGTCTACACCCATCTCGGCTACCCAGTACTTCTCTCTCTGCTGGCGCGTTTGCGCGGGAGGCAGGAGTTCCGCTGGCCGCAGGATCTGCCGCTTCCGTCGGTGTCGGTGATCGTCCCGGCGTATGCCGAGGAGGAGGTGATCGGGCAGCGGATCGCCAACCTCCACCATGAGATCGCCTTCCCCCGTTCGAAGCTCGAGGTGATCGTCGCCTGCGACGGATCCCCCGATGGGACCGCGCGGCGCGCCCGAGAGGCTGGCGCCGATTTGGTGCTCGAGCTGCCGCGTGGGGGAAAGGTCAGGGCCCAGGATGAGGCTGTCCGGCGTGCGCGGGGCGACATCGTCGCCTTCTCTGACGCCAACGCGCACTGGGCAGCGGACGCACTCGTCGAGCTGGTCAAGCCATTCGCAGATCCGCGTGTCGGGTATGCGTGTGGCGAGGTCAAGCTGCTGGGCGAGGATGGCACCAATCAAGAGGGGCTCTACTGGCGCTACGAGTTGGCGATGCGCGCTCGAGAGTCGCGTCTGCGTTCGGTCACCGGCGGCAACGGCGCGATCTATGCCACCCGCCGCGACGCGTACGTCGAGGTCGATCCGGTCATGGGTCACGACCTGTCGTTCCCGTTCACGCTCGTCAAGCGAGGCTGGCTGGCGCTTTACAACCCTGCCGCCGTGGCCAGCGAGAAGATGGTCCCGTCGCTCGAGGGCGAGTTCGCCCGCAAGCGGCGGATGATGGCCCACACCTGGCCGATCGTCCTCCGGGGCGGTCTGCTCTCCCCCCGGGGTTACGGAGCCCTGTACGCGTTCATGATCTTCTCCCACCGGGTCCTGCGCTACATCACCCCGTTCCTTCACCTCGTCGCGCTCGGCACGGCCATCGCGCTCATCGGCCAAGGGTGGGTGTACATCGCAGCGGTCGTAATCCAAGGGGCGGTTCTACTCGCGGCCCTGGCCGCGGCCGTCGTTCGCTGGCGGCCGCTTTTGATCGCGCGCTACTACGTGCTGACGACTGCGTCGCTGGCGGCGGGGCTCTGGGACTGGGTGCGCCACGGCGTCGAGGCGGGCTGGGAGCCGGCGGAGGGCACGAGATGAGCTCTCCGGGGACGACTGGTCCCAGCCCTGTGCGCTCGATGCCCGCCCAGGACGCCGCCAAGCGGGCGCTCGATCTCGTGATCGCGGGGATCGGGAGCCTGTTGACTGCCCCCGCCGTCGCGCTGCTCGCGCTCGCAATCCGGCTCGAGTCCCCTGGCCATCCGATCTACCGCCAGGCCAGAGCGGGCAAGGATGGCACGGAGTTCTCGATCTACAAGCTGCGCACGATGGTCCGCGGGGCGGAGTTCACGGGCGCCGGTCTGGCGATCCAAGAGGGCGATGACCGCATCACCCGCGTCGGCTCCTTGCTGCGCCGGTACTCGCTCGACGAGCTACCCAACCTTTGGAATGTCCTGAGGGGCGAGATGTCGATCGTCGGCCCCCGCCCGACGCTCCCGGCCCAGGTGCAGCAATACGACGAGCGGCAGCGAGGGCGACTGGCGGTCAAGCCGGGCATGACCGGGTGGGCGCAGGTCAACGGCCGCGCCGCGCTGCCATGGCCGGAGCGGATCGAACTCGACCTCTATTACGTGAAACACAGAACGCTGATGCTCGATCTGAAGATCCTCGCCCGCACGGTGCGAATGGTGCTCGGCGGCCAGGGCCTCTACAAGGGAGAGACAGGCGGGTGGCAGGGGACCCTGTAGCCGTCCTTCTGACCGGCGTCGGCAAGCGCTACGACATCGTGTCCGCGTTCGGCCAGCACGCGACTGTCGTGGCGGCGGACCCGAACCCGCTGGCCCCTGCCCAGTACGCGGCCGACCACCGCTGCGCGGTGCCCCGGATCGAAGAGGCCTCGTACGTGCCGGCCCTGCGCGAGCTGTGCGAGCGCTTCGGCGTAGGCGTGGTGGTCCCGCTCACGGATCTCGATATCGAGGTCCTGGCTGTGGCACGTGCCGTCGGCGAGCTGCCCGCGCTGGTGCCGGACCCAGCGATCGCGCGGGCCACGTACGACAAGTACGAGACCCACCGGCTGCTGTTGCGGCGTGGGCTTCCGAGCCCGCCGACGGTTCTGCCGGGCGAGCCGATCGAGTCGTTCCCGGTACTCGTCAAGCCGCGGAAGGGCTCCGGTGCCCGGTCGATTCACCGGGCGGACGACGCCCAGGCGGCGGAGTTCTTCGTGGAGTACGTGCGCGAGGAGACGATGGTCCAGCGGCTGATGGACGGCCCCGAATTCTCCATCGACACCCTGTCCGACCTCGGCGGGCGATGTCTGAACGCGATCCCGCGGACGATGATCGAATCGCGCGGGGGAGAGTCGATCAAGGGAGAAGTGATCGACGATCCGGAGTTGACCGCTTTCGGCCGGCGGGTGGTCGAAGCGCTCGGAGTGCGCGGCCCGTGCACGGTCCAGGTCTTTCGCGATCGCGAGCTGGGTCTCGGCATAACGGATGTCAACACCCGCTTCGGTGGCGCTTTCCCGGCGCCCATGTACGCGGCGCTCCCCGGACGGACCTACCCAGAGCTGATCGTTCGCATGGCCCGGGGCGAGCGGATCGAGCCGCACGTCGGAGAATTTCGTTCGGGCGTCACGTTCACCCGCTACTACTGGCAGCTCGAGCTCGACGACCAAATGCAGCCCACGGGACGCGACATCGTCGAGCCCCCCGGGCCGCCGCCGCCCCGCTAGCTGCCTGCCCCGGCCGCTCGCTGCGTCTGGCCGACCGTCTCCTCGCTCCAGCAGTCGTCGATGAACTCATCGATTCTTGCCTCGAGGCGCGCCGGATGGGTCCGCAGCTCGATGATCGAGTTGGCGTCGATCAGACGAGCGTTCGGCAGCTCGGCGGCGAGCATGTCCGCGTCCGAGAAGGGGTGGATCGGGTCGCGGGGGTGACCGATTACGAGCGCGGGGGCGTCGAATGTCCGACGCTCTGCCCGGTTCGGCGCGGTGCGCCCGAAGATGATTCCCTGGAGCACCGCGCCGCCCGGCGCTGGATCCTGAGACATGGCATCGAGCCCCAGCTCGATCAGGAACGGGACCCGGTCGCGGGGGACTATCTGCGGGCGCCGCGGGCCAAGACCCGCATCACCGGGGCGCCGAAGGTGAGCGCGAACAGAAGCGGTGTGAACGCGGCCGCGCAGGCGGGAATCGCGTTGTCGAGCACCGGCATCTCGATGATCATCCCCCTGAGCCGGTCGGGCGCCAGCGAGGCGACCTCGAGCGTGATGTTGGCACCCAGCGACGTGCCGCCGACGATCGCCTGCTCGAGCTCCAAGTGGTCGAGCAGGGCGATCGCTTGCTGGGCGAACGCCGACATCGAGTAGCGCCACATGTCCCGCGGGCGATCCGACTCTCCATGGCCGAGAGGATCTAACGTCACCACCCGGTTGCCCCGTCTGGCAAGGTGTCGCGCCAACGGCGTCTGCATCTTCTGCGAGAGCAGCAGCCCGGGCATCAGCACCGTCACCCGCGGGCCCTCTCCGTGGACCCTGTACGCCAACCGCTGCCCGTCGTAGCGGAAATGCGCCATCGCCTGAGGATACCTGCGCACCCAGCGGCAAACCGCGGTTGGCTGGCTGCCGACCAGACGGTTTCGCACCGGGTGGCGCCAGCATGTAGCGTTCCGCTCCGCGTTTACTACGCGTTCCGCCACCGCTTCAATCAGGAGGTCTGACCAAATGGCCAAAGCTCGGCGCTCGCTTGTGGGCAAGGTCGTCGCGATCACCGGCGGCGCGCGGGGAATCGGACGGGCGACGGCCGAAGCGTTGATTGCTCAGGGCGCGCGGGTAGCGATCGGGGACATCGATGCTCAGCTCGCGGCGCAGACGGCGCGGGAGCTCGGAGCCGCCACCGTCGGGTTGCCGCTGGATGTCACCGACCGCGCGAGCTTCGAGGCGTTCCTCCAAGGGGTCGAGGACTCGCTCGGGCCCCTCGACGTGCTGATCAACAACGCGGGCATCATGCCGATAGGCCCGTTCATCGACGAGGACGACGCGACCGCCCGGACGATGATCGACATCAACCTCCACGGGGTCATCTTCGGGTCGAAGCTGGCGCTCAAGCGCTTCATCCCCAGAGGCTCCGGCCATTTGGTGAACATCGCCTCCGCTGCCGGGAAGGCCGGATTCCCCTCGGGCGCGACGTATTCCGCCACCAAGCACGCGGTAGTCGGCCTCAGCGAGGCGCTTCGCGCCGAAGTCCGCGATACCGACATCGGGGTCACGGTCGTGATGCCGGTCGTCGTACACACTCAGCTGGGGTCGGGTCTGCCGGAGACGCGAGGGTTCAAGGCCGTCGAGGCCGAGGAGGTCGCGGCTGCGATCGTCGAGGGGATGCAGCTGGACCGATTCGAGGTGTACGTGCCGTCCTCCACCAGTGCCCTGTTCAGGCTGAAGGCGCTCGTACCCACCCGCGTGATGGAGGCGATCGCGCGTTTCCTCAAGGGCGACCAGGTGCTGGCGAGCCCCGACCGCGGTCAGCGCGCCGATTACGAGGCCCGCATCGCGGCCACGATCAAAGACCACGACGAGGCCGTCACCGAGCGCGAGCAGGAAGCCGAGCCGGCCGCCGGGCGCGAAGCCGCGCCAGAGACGGCGAGCGAGCCCGAAAAGGCGACCGCCTAGCTGGCCTGGGCCAGCCAGTCGGCGATCCGAGCCCCGATCTCGGGGCCCGCATCTTCCTGCAGGAAATGGCTCGCGTCCGCGATCACGTGGTCGACCTCGGAACCCAGTGACGCAGCGAACCGCTGCCCAGTCTCGAGGGGGAGCACCGGATCGGAGTCCGCCCACAGGATCAGCTTCGGTCGATCGTCGGAGCGCAGCGCGTCTAGCACCCGCTGACCGGCCGCGGCGCCGGGCTCGTCGGGCGCGGTGGGGAGCATGAGCGGAAACGCCCGCGCGCCCGCCTTGGAGGCAGCGTTCGGGAACGGCGCGTCGTAAGCGCCGATTACCTCATCGCCGGGGTCACGCTTGCAGGCGCCGCGGACCAGAAACCCCACGGGCAGGTCCTCCGTGCGCTCCACGAAGTCTCGGAACGCCCGCCAGGCGTCGGTCATCTTCTGATGCCCGGTGAAAAGCCCCGTGTCGAGGACCACTATCCGCGCCACGCGCTCGGGATGCTCGACCGCGACGCGCAGCCCAATCGGGCCGCCCCAGTCGTGCACGACGAGCGTGGCGGCTTGCAGGTCGAGGCGCTCGAACAACTCGGCCACGGACTCGAAGTGGCGGTCGTAGCTGTACCAGTCGATGTCCGTCGGCTTGTCCGAACGGCCGAAGCCCGGCAGGTCGGGCGCGATACAGCGATGGCCGGCTTCGGCGAGCGGTGGGATCACCTTGCGCCACAAGAACGACCAGGTGGGCTCTCCGTGCACGAGCACCACCGGCGCTCCCTCTCCTACCTCGATGTGCGCAAGCCGCAGACCGTCCAGATCGCGGTAGGACGGCTCGAAGGGAAACTCCGGCAGTTCCGCGAGCAGCTCGTCAGGCGTCCGGACGGAGTCGGGCACGGGCGCAATATATTCGCCGCGCGTCGGGGTCGTGAGTTGGTTATGGGCCGACCGCCGTCCAGTCGCCGTCCGGCGGACCCGCAAACGATCACGGGCCCGTGCGCACGAATCTCCCACGCGCCCGTGCGCCTGCGCAAACCCCCCGTGCGCCTGCGTGCCTGCGCAAACCCCCCCGACCCCCCCGTGCGCCTGCGCAAACCCCCAAAGCTCGTCGCACCACACAACGTTTCGGGCCTATGCGGCCTGGGGCTGCATATCTCCCCATGCGCCAGGCGCGGTTTCGAGTTTGGGATGTTGCGCATCTCCGGGAGCTGCCGCACCAGGCCATGGGCCGTCTGCCGCGGCGTATCGAGCTGTGGCGCTACGCCCGCGCCGCGCCGTTAAAGCTCGAAGTACAGCGAGCCGTCGCCGCAGATATCCGCCCCCTCGTATTTGTCCCGCGGCCGGTAGCCCCGCTTGTGGTAGAGCGCGATCGACTCCGGCTGTCGGCTCCCGGTCTCGAGCACGATCGAGGCGCCACGACGCGCGGCCTCGGCCTCGAACGCGTCCATCAACGCGCCGCCGAGTCCACGCCGGCGCGCGGCGGGCGCCACGTATAGGTGCTTGACCTCGACGCGGTCAGGGCCGAGCTCGCGCAGCGCCACGCACCCGACCGCGTGGCCCTCGCCCTCGCGCGCGAGCCACAGCAGGTCCTTGCGTCCGTTGACGCCCTCCCACGAGCCGCCGCCGCCGTACCGCGCCGCCATGTCGGCGGCGTGGGCTTCCAGGAGGCGCCGAGCGTCGGGCGAGTCGGGATCCGCTAACTCGATTCGCATGGGGCGATTTCAGCAGCTGGCTGGGGTCGGTTACCTGTTCAAGCTCACAGTTGTTGCCGGAGGGCCGAAGTTTGTGAGATCCAGCATGTATGTCATGTCCAAGCTCGCATTTCGGGCGGCGGCTTGACGATTTGTGAGCTTCAACAGGTTCCGGGCGACCGAGCCCTACACCCCATCGAGCCGGGCGACCGAGCCCTACACCCCATCGACGATCACCCGTCCGGCGTCCGAGGAAACCGTGATCTCGATCGTCTGCGGTGACCTGACCCAGGCGATCAGATCGAGGGCTTGCAGCTGGTCGAGCATCGCCTGGAGCGCATCGGCCTGACGGGGGCTCGCGTACCGGCGCTGGACCGCGAATGAGTAGCCGGTGGACGTGAGCGGGGCGGGCGGCAGGGGCAGGAGGTTCAGGTACTGGCGATCGGCGACCGTGCTCACGATTCGGAGCGGCGCCGAGACTCTGGAGAGCGTCCGCACGCGCGCGGCCAGCTCGATCAGCAGATCGAGCGCGGGCGGGCGCAGCCCGCGGTAGAGCGCGGCGGGCTGACTGAGTCGCGGGGCAAGCGAACCCATGGTCGGGTCGTAGGCGAGTCCCAGGGCGCCGGGGTTCGAGGGCAGCGGCAATATCTGGCGCTGGGCGTAGGCTTGGCGAAGGTCCTCGGGGGTGGCGGACGATTGGGTCGTGCCCGGCGGGTGCAGCGCGTCTGCGCCGGCTGGGGAAGTGGTCTCGAGCCCCGCCAGTTGGACGAGAGCTGCCGGACTGGTGCGGTAAAGGCGCATGACCTCCACCGCCCCGAGCACCCGCCAGTAGTAGAGGCGCGAGTCGTCGCTGAAGGAATGAAGCAGCGCGTACGCCGCCGCGTGGTGGTCAGGAGCGGTGTCGAAGAACAGCTGGGCGTAGGGGACGGGCCGGCCGCCGTCGTAGCGATCAAGGACCTGCTGCAGGTTGCCGATCCCCATGTGGTAGGACTCGACCGCCAGATCGGCGCGGTCGAAGCGTGCCTGTGCGAGCTTCAGGTAGCGAACCGTCGCCGCCAGTGCCTTTCGGGGGTCGAAACGGTCGTCGATCTTCGCCCTACGGGCCTGAAGGCGGGCCACCGCCGATCCGTCTCCGGCGGCGTACGCGGCGTCGATCCTGGCCGTCAGTGACCGCGACTGACGCAAGTCGATGTGCATGCCCAACAGCGCCTGTCCCGTCTGGGCCAAGATCTGCGTGAGCCCTGCGGCGGCGACCGGGTCGCGTCCGGCGATCGCATTTGCGTTGCCGGCACTCTCGAGGAACACGATCCCCTCCAACATGTTCGGATCCACGCCCGTCCCGGCAGTGACCGAATCGATGATGCCCCGGTAGGAAGCCACCCGCCGCGCAGTGGCGACCACGCCCCCCGGGCTCTTGGCGAACAGCACCTGATTGCTGCCCGCCACCGCTCGCCGTTCGAACTCCGCCTGGCGACCGGGGGTGTACGCAAAGGGGTCCCCCGCGCGAGCCGGCCGGCCAATCCCGGGCAGTGGCAGTGCCGGCTGTGAGCCGCCGCTGAGCACCACCACGAGCACCACGATCAGCACGATCACGCCGCCCACGACGAGCACAGCAGCGGCTCGCCGGCGTGTCATGGTTTCGAGCATCCGGCCAGGCACCGTAACCCGTGTCTAAGACCCGTGTAAAAGCAGGCATTTCCCACCCGCTTGCGAGGGTGGCGTCGGCTATGCTCAGGCACTCGCTTTCGCAGCGATCGGTTCGCGCCTCCACAACGCAGGACGGGTTAGGCTGGCCGGGAGCGCTGAAGATCCCAAATCGAGAAGGAGTACTGGAGCATCCGCATGCGAATCTTGGTTCTGGGTGGAGACGGGTACCTGGGATGGCCTACAGCCATGCACCTGTCGAACTGCGGTCACGACGTAGCTGTCAACGACAACTTCGCGCGTCGCAGCTACGACGAGGAGATGGGTGTCGACAGCCTAGTGCCGATCGCGACGCTTGGCGAGCGCATCGCCGCCTGGACCGAGATGTCCGGCAAGACGATCAAGAGCTACGTGGGCGATCTCTGCGATGCCGCCTTCGTCCATCAGATGGTCGGCGACTTTCGCCCCAATGCGATCGTCCACTTCGGCGAGCAGCGGGCCGCTCCCTACTCGATGATCGACCAGGCGCACGCCGTCTACACGCAGACCAACAACGTGGTCGGCAATCTCAACGTGATGTACGCGATCGCCGACACGGACATTGACATCCACCTAGTCAAGCTCGGGACGATGGGCGAGTACGGCACCCCCAACATCGACATCGAGGAGGGGTGGTTCGAGGTCGTCCACAACGGCCGCAAGGACCGCGTCCTATACCCCAAGCGCCCCGGCTCCTTCTACCACCTGTCGAAGGTGCACGACAGCCACAACATCGAGTTCGGCTGTCGGATCTGGGGGATGCGGGCCACCGACCTCAACCAGGGGGTCGTCTACGGCGCGGACACTGAGCAGACGAAGCTCGACCCCCGGCTGGCGACGCGGTTCGACTACGACGCCGTGTTCGGCACGGTCCTGAACCGTCACGTGATCCAGGCCGTGCTCGGCCACCCCCTGACCGTCTATGGCGACGGCTCTCAGACCCGCGGACTGATCAACGTCGTTGACACGGTGGAGTGCATCCGGCTGGCGTGCGAGCACCCCGCCGAGAGAGGGGAGTTCCGCGTGTTCAATCAGATGACCGAATCCAAATCGATTCTCGAGATCGCCCAGACGGTGGCCGACACGTTCCCGGGCGAGGCGACGATCGAGCACGTCGAGAACCCGCGCGTGGAGGCCGAGGGTCACTACTACAACGTCAAGCACTCGCGGCTGGAGGAACTCGGTCTGGAGCCGACTCTGCTCTCGGAAGCGCTCATCGATCACTTGTTCGACGTCGTCGAGCGCTACAAGGACCGGGTCGATACCTCAGCGATCATGCCCACCGTCGATTGGCGCGCCACCGCCAGCCAGCTGCCTAGGACGGCCAGCGAGCTGACGCCCACCGCGCGGTGACCGCGCTGACGCCGGCGGCGCGGTGAGCGCCGGCGCCCTGGGCGGGCAGCGGATTCTCGTCACCGGCGGCTCCGGGTTCATCGGTCGTCACGTCGTTGCCGCGCTCACGAGCGCCGGGGGGTCCGTCCGTGTCGTCGATCTCCAGCCGCATCCAGATCCATCGGTTGATGTGGTGCAGGGAGACATCACCGATAAGTCGGTGCTCGAGCGGGCGTTCGCTCCGGGATTTGACGCGGTCGTGCACCTGGCCGCGGTGACCTCCGTACTGCGCTCGCTCGAGCGCCCGGAGCTCACCTACCGCACGAACGTGGCGGGGACGGCCGCCCTGCTCGAGATGTCCCGAATGGCGGGAGTGAAAGCGCTGGCGTTCGCTTCCACCAACGCGGTCACGGGCCCCATGCGTGCGCCGGCGATCGTCGAGACCGCGACACTCGAACCGCTGACGCCATACGGCTCGACGAAGGCCGCCGCCGAGATGCTGATGTCGGCCTACACGGCGTCCTATGGCGTCCGCTGCACCAGCCTGCGGCTGACAAATGTCTATGGTCCAGGAATGCAGGCCAAGGACAGCATCGTCGCCAGGCTGATGCGCGCCATCCGCCTTGGCTGGACGTTCGAGATCTACGGAGACGGCCGCCAGGTGCGCGATTACGTGCACGCAGCCGATGTAGTCGAAGCTTTCCGGCTGGCGATAAGCGACGAGCGGTGGAACGGGCCGATGGTCATCGGCACCGGTACCTCGTTGTCGGTGCTTGACGTGATCGAGCAGGTCCGTCGGGTGACGGGCGCCGATCTGAGCGTCCGGCACGGCCCGGCGAAGCCCGGCGAGATGCCCGCGGTCATCGTCGATCCGAGCCGGGCCAGGGCCGCCGGATGGTCGCCTCGCTATGCATTGGCCGAGGGCCTCCAGGGAGTATGGGAGGAGTGGTCGCAGGCCGACGTCGAGGCGATGACGGCGCCCCTTTCGGTGCCCGGAGTCGGTCAGTGAACATCGCGCCCCTGAACGCCAGCGCGGCTGACTTGGATGTTTCGGCGCTCGAGCCGGCCGAGCGGGACGCGGCCGCCGCCTTCATGGCGGCCCATCCCCCTGGCACCGGCGCGCCGCTGGCCGTCGTGGTGCCCGCCTACAACGAGGAGCCGACCGTGGGCATCGTGGTGTCCGAGGTCCCTCGCGAGGCCGCCGGGCTTCAGACCGAGGTGATCGTCGTCGTGGACGGCGCCAGAGACCGAACGGCGTCACGGGCTGCAGCCGCGGGTGCCCTGGTGTGCGACGTGCCCGTCAACCGAGGCCAGGGGGCCGTGCTGCGGCTCGGCTATTGGCTGGCGCGGGCGCGGGGCGCCAAGATCATCGCCACGATCGACGCCGACGGGCAATACGAGCCGCTCGAGTTGGAGCGAGTGGTTGCTCCCATCCTCGCCGAGCAGGCGGACTTCGTCTCCGGGTCTCGCCGTCTGGGGGCCGAGTTGACGTCCGATCGCGTCCGCCACCTCGGGGTGCTCGTGTTCGGCGCGCTGATCAGCGTGCTTGTCCGGCATCGGGTGACCGATCCCGCCTGTGGCATCCGTGCCATGCGGGCGGAGCTGACCGCGGCGGTGACGCTCGAGCAGCCGCAGTACCAGGCGTCAGAGCTGATGATCTCGGCGGCCTTGAACGGGTTTCGCCTGGCCGAGGTGCCGACCACCATGCGCGATCGCGGCACGCACGCCACGGGAACGAAGAAGGGTGGGAACCTCGGCTACGGGGTGCGGTTCGCCCGCGCGGCGCTCCACACCTGGAAGCGCGATCGCACCGCCGCGCGCACCCGGCTCCGGCCCGAGAAGATCCAGTGCTCGTAGATCGCGAAGCGGATCAGGAACAGCGCGGCGAACACCGCCACGTATGAACCAGTCACCAGCGTCACCCTGATCCCGTAGTGCGACGGGATGCTCTGGACCTGATGTTGGGTCCACGCCGTGGCCTCGGTGGACGCCAGCAGCGTCAGGGCCGACACGACGACGTAGCCGCACACCTCGCGGCCGAAGGCCACCCGGCCCTTGATGGCCCATGCCCAGCGGCGGTTGAGCACCCAGTTGGGGATCGCGCCGGCGACGAACGCCACCACTGAGCAGGCGGTCGTGCTGAGGCCCAGCACATACAGCACCGCGAACACGACGGCGCTCGTGGCGGCCGCAACGATGGATCCAATTGTGTAGCGCGTTATGCGAACACCCAGCGACGAGCGTCGCAGACGCCGAAACCGATCTAGGGGCAGGGGCACGAGTCGACGATGGTAACGGGTCAATGCGTCAAGTAAGCGTAAGAACACGGACGTATGGCCTAGGTTTCACGTAAGAGCGCCGGCCGGGCGAGCGTAGGGCAGTCGTTTTCGGCCAGCGATTAGGGCTCGATTCCATGCACGTGCGGCAAAACCTTCCGGGCGCCGGCGGCATGGAACCTTCCGGGGCGGGCGCTACGGTCTGGGCGCGATGCGGATCTGCTCGGCGGCCGATCGGCCTGTCCTGGACGATGATCTCGTGATCTGGGGCGACAACGCGGTGGCGCTCGGTCGGCTTCCGGCGGCCGCGTTCGATCTCATCTACCTCGATCCCCCGTTCAACACAGGGCGCCCCCAGGCTCGGCGGACGCTGTCCGTCAAGGCCGACTCAGGCGGCGACCGGAGCGGCTTCGGGGGGCGCAGGTACCGCTCGCGGCTGCTGCAGAGCCTCTCCTACGAGGATGGGTTTGGGGACTACCTGGGATTCCTGGAGCCTCGGCTCGTCCGCGCGAGGGAGCTGCTCGCACCGCACGGGACGCTCTATTTCCACATCGACTATCGCGAGGCGCACTACTGCAAGCTGCTGCTGGACGAGATCTTTGGCCGGGACGCTTTTCTGAACGAGATCATCTGGAGCTACGACTACGGCGGCAAGCCGCGGCGCCGCTGGCCGCCCAAGCACGACACGATTCTGGCGTACGTCCGAGAGCCCGGCTCTCATCACTTCGACTGCGACGCCGTCGAGCGCGAGCCGTACATGGCTCCCGGGCTGGTCGGCCCTGAGAAGGCGGCGCGGGGGAAGCGGCCCACAGACGTGTGGTTTCACACGATCGTCCCCACCAACGGGCAGGAGAAGACCGGCTATCCGACGCAGAAGCCAGAGGGGGTGCTGCGCCGCCTAGTGGCGGCATCCTCCCGGCCCGGCGGCTGGTGCCTGGACCCGTTCGCCGGATCTGGCACGCTCGGCGCGGTGTGCCGAAACCTCTCTCGCCGATTCGTGTTGATCGACTCGAACCCCGTCGCGATCGAGGTGATGCGATCCCGGCTGGCGCTCGGCCTGACCGACAGTCATCACGGTACAGTGGCCGAGACGCAGGGAGGACGGTAGGGCCAGACACCCGCCCCCAACGTTAGGAGGAGCCCGATGAAGTTGATAGGAGCTGGACTGCCGCGGACCGGGACCCTGTCGCAGAAGGTAGCGCTCGAAATCCTCGGGTTCGGCCCCTGTTACCACATGGTCAACGTCCTCGCCGACCTGAGTGAAGCGCCGAAGTGGCTCCGGGCGGTCGAGGGCGATCCGGACTGGCAGGAGATCTTCGGGGAGTTTCAGGCCACGGTCGACTGGCCGGGTTCGTACTTCTACAAGGAGCTGACCGAGGTCTACCCGGAGGCCAAAGTGCTGCTCAGCGTGCGGGACGGCGACAGTTGGGCCACCAGCATGCGCGACACGATCTGGGGCATTTTCTACGGAGACATCCTGATCCGCGACCTGTCAAACGCCAGGGCAAAGGTAGACCCCGATTGGGCCGCCTACATCGAGATGATGCGCGAGATGTGGCGCCGCAGCGGGCTCATGCCCGGCGGCTTGGAGACGACGCCCGAGGCGATGGCGGAAGCCATGGAGCGCTTCCAAGATGAGGTCCAGCTAACGGTGCCATCCGAGCGCCTCCTTGTCTGGTCGGTGACCGACGGCTGGGAGTCCCTGTGCGAATTCCTCGATGTCGACGTCCCCGACATACCGTTCCCGCACCTCAACGACAGCAAGGAGTTCAACGAGCGCGTGATCGACGGCTCGCTGCGGGTGCTCTCGGAATGGCGGGCCAAGCAGGAGTCGGTTCCGGCCACGCAGTGATCCGTGGCCGCGCTGTGAGGCAGTCGTGGCAAGGCAGAACGGAAGGCTCACCCACCTAGAGCGCCTCGAGGCCGAGAGCATGTACATCATGCGCGAGGCCGTCGCGCAGTCCGAGAAGCCGGTCATGCTGTACTCGATCGGCAAGGACAGTTCGGTGATGCTCCATCTGGCGCTGAAGGCGTTCTATCCCTCCAAGCCGCCGTTCCCGCTGCTGCACGTGGACACCACCTGGAAGTTCCGCGAGATGTACGAGTTCCGCGACCGGATCGCCAAGGAGCACGGGCTTGAGTTGCTGGTGCACGTCAACCAAGAAGGGCTGGAGCGGGGGATCAACCCGTTCACCCACGGGTCCGCGGTCCACACCGACGTTATGAAGACCGAGAGCCTCAAGCAGGCGCTCGAGCTGCATGGATTCGACGCCGCCTTTGGGGGGGCCAGGCGCGACGAGGAGCGCTCCCGGGCCAAGGAGCGGGTGTTCTCGTTTCGCTCCGCCCAGCATCGCTGGGATCCGAAGAGCCAGCGCCCGGAGCTGTGGCGGCTGTACAACGCCCGCAAGCGCAAGGGCGAATCGGTCCGCGTCTTTCCGCTGTCGAACTGGACCGAGCTCGACGTGTGGCTCTATATCTACGCCCACCAGATCCCGATCGTGCCGCTCTATTTGGCTCGGGAGCGGCCGGTGGTCGAGCGCGAGGGAGCGCTGATCATGTTCGATGACGACCGCATGCCGCTGGCACCCGGCGAGCGGCCGATGCGCAAGCACGTTCGTTTCCGAACGCTCGGTTGCTACCCCCTGACCGGCGCCATCGAAAGCCGCGCCTCCACGCTCGAGGAGGTCATCAAAGAGATGATGCTGACCCGCACCTCGGAGCGGCAGGGCCGTGTGATCGACCACGATGGGGCCGCTTCGATGGAACGCAAGAAGCAGGAGGGCTACTTCTGATGGCCGTCCGTGAAGCGGTCCTCGACGATCTCGCCGCCTACCTGCACGCGCAGGAACGCAAGGGATTTCTGCGCTTCATCACCTGCGGCAGCGTCGACGATGGCAAGAGCACCCTGATCGGCAGGCTGCTCTACGAGTCAGACCTCTTGTTCGAAGATCACCTGACTGCGCTCGAGGCCGACTCAAAGCGGGTCGGCACCCAGGGAGGCGAGCTTGACTTCGCCCTCCTGCTGGACGGGCTGGCCGCCGAGCGAGAGCAGGGGATCACGATCGACGTCGCCCACCGTTACTTCGACTCGGAGAAGCGCAAGTTCATCGTTGCCGACACCCCGGGGCACGAGCAGTACACCCGCAACATGGTCACCGGGGCCTCCACCGCGGACTGCGCTGTGCTGCTGGTCGATGCCCGCAAGGGCGTTCTGACCCAGACGCGCAGGCACACCTACGTGGTGTCGCTGCTTGGCATTCGTCACGTGGCGCTGGCTGTCAACAAGCTCGACCTGGTGTCCTACTCGGAGCCCGGTTTTAGAGATATAGCCGCCGACTACCAGATGTTCGCGCGGGAGTTGGGACTCGACGATGTCGTCTGCATACCGGTCTCCGCACTACGCGGCGACAACGTCGTCGAACGGAGCAAGCAGACGCCGTGGTACGACGGGCCGACCTTGCTCGAGTACCTGGAGACGGTCGAGATCGACGAAGACCGGCTCCAGTCCGAACCGCTGCGCGTCCCAGTGCAGTGGGTGAACCGCCCGGACGCCGAGTTTCGCGGCTTTGCCGGGATGATCGCCAGCGGGCAGGTGGCGCCAGGCGATCGGATCGTGGTCGCTCCCGCTGGACGGGAGAGCACCGTGTCGCGGATCGTCACTCACGGCGGGGGCCTTGGCCGTGCGGTCGCCGGTCAGTCGGTAACGCTGACGCTGACCGACGAGATCGACGTCAGTCGGGGCGATGTGATCGCGGACGTCTCTTCGCCGCCCAGGGTGGGCGAGCAGTTCGAAGCCACGCTGGTGTGGATGGCGGAGGAACCGATGCTCCGAGGTCGCAGCTACCTGATGCGCGTCGGCACGAGCACAGCATCGGCCACGATCTCGCCGCTCAAGTACAAGGTCAACGTCGACTCGCTCGAGCGCCTCCCGGCCGAGCAGCTCGAGCTCAACGAAATCGGCGTCTGCGAGCTGGCGCTCGACCGCCCGATCGCGTTCGACCCCTATTCGCAGAACCGAGACACGGGTGGCTTCGTGCTGATCGACCGGGTCACGAACGCCACCGTCGGAGCAGGAATGCTCAACTTCGAGCTGCGGCGCTCGCGGACGCTCCGTTGGCAGGCCATCGATGTGGACAAAGAGGCACACGCGAAGCTCAAAGGCCAGCGCCCCTGCATGCTGTGGCTTACGGGGCTATCCGGAGCCGGGAAATCGACGATCGCGAACCTGGTCGAGAAGAAGCTGCATAGCCTCGGCCACCACACCTACCTGCTCGACGGCGACAATGTCCGCCGGGGGCTCAGCAAGGATCTGGGATTCACGGACGCCGACCGGGTCGAGAACATCCGGCGGGTAGCCGAGGTCGGCGCGCTGATGGTGGACGCGGGACTGATCGTGCTCCTGTCGTTCATCTCGCCGTTTCGCTCCGAACGCAGGATGGCGCGAGAGCTTGTGGAGGAAGGGGAGTTCATAGAGATATTCGTCGACGTTCCGATGGAAGTGGCCGAGGCGAGGGACTGCAAGCACCTGTACGAGAAGGCCCGGCGAGGAGAAATAAAGAACTTCACGGGGATCGACTCGCCGTATGAGAGGCCCGAGGCGCCCGAAATCCACATCGACACGATGCAAGCGACTGCCGAGCAGGCCGCCGAGCAGATTCTGGACGAGCTTCGGCGGCGCGGAATCATTCCCGGTTAGTCACCGGGGACGCGGTGGCATCATCGACAGCTGATGACCGTCGACACGGTGGCATTGGAGCAGGTGGTCGCGGCAGCGCGCGCTGCCGGTGACACGGTGCTGGATGAATATGAGCGCGGCGGCGGCGGCGCGCGAAACAAATCCGACGGCTCCCCCGTCTCCGAGGCCGACGAGCGCTCGCAGGAGATCGTCCTCGCTCACTTAGCCGAGATCGCGCCCGACGTGCCGGTCGTGGCCGAGGAGGGAACTCAGGCTCCGTTGGCCGCGCCGCACGAGCGCTTCTGGCTCGTGGACCCGCTCGACGGCACCAAGGAGTTCCTGGACCGCACCGATGAGTTCACTGTCAATATCGCGCTGATCGAGGATCGCGCTCCGGTGCTGGGAGTCGTTCTGGCCCCGGCACGCGGGTTGCTATTCGCAGCGGCTCCGACGGTGGGGGCAAGCCTCGAGGACGGCGCCGGGCGCCGGCCGATCGCTGCCCGGTCGATTCCGCCCGAGGGCGCCACCGTGGTCTCCAGCCGGTCGCACGGCGACCACGAGGCGCTCGATCGCTTCACCGCCGGACGGCGGGTCGCGAGAGAAACGGTGGCCGGATCCTCGCTGAAGTTCTGTCTCCTCGCAGTGGGCGAGGCCGACCTGTATCCCCGCTTCGGGCGCACGATGGAGTGGGACACCGCTGCCGGGGACGCCATTCTTCGCGCGGCGGGTGGCCGAGTCACAGATCTCGAAGATCGCCTGCTGACGTACGGCAAGCCCGGCTTCGAGAATCCCCATTTCATCGCCTGGGGGCGGGGATGATCTAGCGCCGCATCCGAAACCTCCCGACTCCTCAGGTGTTGCTTGCCTTCAGCAATCGAAAGGAGCGAAGGATGACTAAGGGAGTCCGCAGGCTCGCCCTGTTCTCGGCGGTCGCGGCCGCCGTCGCGTTGCCGGCGATCGCCGTGGCAGCCACCACAAGCACGGTGTTGACCACCCACAACGTGAAGCGGGGAACCGTGGTCGTCAGCCCGGCCGGACTGACCCTGTACGGCTTCGTGGCAGACAAGAACGGCAAGCCCACGTGCTACAACGGCTGCGCCGTCGCCTGGCCGCCGCTGCTCGCCATCAATGGCAAGGTCGCGGTCAAGGCCGGTTCCGGGCTGAATTCGAAGCTCGTCGGCAAGGTCAAGCGGACCAACGGCCAGTACCAGGTCACGTACGGCGGAAAGCCGCTGTACCGCTACGCCGGCGACAAGAAGCCCGGAACTCAGAACGGGCAGAACCGGAACCAGTTCGGCGGCCGCTGGTACGTGATCGGCAAGGGTGGGGGTTACCTCAAGCCGCAATCCCTGGTCGGGGGCTACTAGATCCCTTTGGCTTTCGACCGGGCGGCGTTTGCGCCGCCCGGTCGGACGCCGCCCGAACGTGTTCGTGAGCCCTCACCCCGCCTCGTCGCGGACCAGCGGCACGAACCTGACCCCTTCGAGCGTCGAGTGCCGGAATCCCTCTGGGGTGCGCCGCGTCAACACCAGGCGCTGGCTTGCCTCTCCAACCGGCGCGACCAACCTTCCTTGCAGCCCAAGCTGTCGCTCGAGGGTGGCCGGGAGCTGAGCCCCGGTCGCGGCGGCCACGTTGATGGCGTCGAACGGAGCCCGATCCGGCAGGCCCTGCCAGCCGTCGCCGACGAAGAAACTGACGTTGTCGAGCCCCAGCCCGCGGATTGCGTGCTCGGCTATCGCGCTCAGCTCCTCGTGACGCTCGATCGTGAGCACTTCCTTGGCCAGCAACGCCAACAGCGCCGCGTGATATCCGGAACCGGTTCCCACGTCGAGAACCCGGTCGGTGGGGCGGAGCTCGAGCAGCTCGAGCATCCTCGCCACCACCAGCGGCTGCGAGATCGTCTGCCCGCAGGCGATCGGTAACGCCACGTTCGCGTACGCCCGGCGACGCTCGGACTCGGGCACGAAGCGCTCTCGGGGGATCGAGGCCATGGCCGCCAGGACGCGGTCGTCGGCGACGGCGGGGCGGAGCTCGAGCGCGAGCTCGGCTGCCGGGCTCAGCCCGCTCCGGGGGTCACCCACTCCGCTGGAACTCGAGTCGCTTGAGCTCGCTTCCGAAGCGTCGCTCGAGCTCTTCGCTCATCGCCATCTGAAACAGGGACCCGACCGCCGCTGAGCCGAGCGGCCGCAGCCGCTCGACCGCCTGAAGCAGCCTGTCCATTCCCTTCTCGTGCTCCCCGGCCTGGTCGAACGGCTTCCACACGTAGTCGACGAACAGTCTCAGACATGTCGTGGCGACGTTGTCCAGCTGCTTGCGCAGCTCGGCCGCGACCATCACCAGGTCCTCGGCCGGCACGCCGAGGTCGGCAAACACCTCGCCTCCCCTGAATGCCAGGGGCGTCACCTCCTCGACCTCGCCGTTTCCGCGAAGGCGCAGGAACCCGAGCTCCTCGAGGGTGGTGCGCACCTCGCGAGAGCGCGTCCGGAAGCGCCGCTCGAGCTCTTCGGTTGACACCACGCGGGGCTGCTCGGGCCCGAACGGCTCGTGCAGCACCTCAGCCAGCCGGGCGAGGCTGTCGGTCGAGTCGCCGGCAATGCGCAGCAGTCGCCGGATCAGCGCCAGGCTGAAGCCGTCTGCCTGAAGCTTCTGGATCAGCCCGACCCGCGCGACGTGTTCGGTGCCGTAGTAGCCGGTCCGGCCTCTGAGGGTAGGGGGCGCGAGCAGCCCTCGCGACTGATGCGCGCGGATGTTGCGGGCGCTCATCCCTGTCCGTTGTGCGAGCTGGTCGATGGTCAGCTCCGCGCCGGCGTCACCCATCGCTCGGATCCTACAAGCGGCCTTGACGCCGGTGGGGTTCCATGTCACATCCGCGCATGGGACGGTCCCAGAGCGCCGCGTTCGAGCAGCTCCCTGATATGCGCGAGAAAGCCTGCGGCCTCGGCGCCGTACAGGATCCGATGGTCGCAGGCCAGCGTCAAGGTCATGATCTCGCCGGGCACGACGGCGGCGTCCCGGACCACGGGCGCGTGTCTGATCTCGCCCGCGGCCAACGCCGCGGCCTGCGGAGCGGAGATGATCGGGCTGGCACGACTGACGCCGTATCTCCCGAGATCGATGAGAGTGAATGTGGCGCCCGAGCGCTCGGGGCTGGTCAACTCCGCCGCCCGGCCCTGAAGCTCATCGATCTCCGACGCCAGCTCGTGCAGCGACTTGCGGTCGGCGTCGAACAAGGTAGCTGCCACCTGTCCTTCGAGAAGGGGCATCGTCACGCCGACGTTGACGCGCGAGTAGAGCTCGAAGCGGCCGTCGCGATAGGCCGCGTTGGCGCGGGGATGCTCGCGCAGCGCCAGGGCTATGGCCCGGACCAGGATCGCCGTGGAAGGCGCCGGTAGCCCGATGCAAGCGGCCATGTCCACTTCGACCGAGAGCTCGAGGTCCGGCACGGTGGCTCGTGCTTCGGCAGCGCGCCGCGCGACAGTCCGCTCGGCCTGGCTCGGCTCGACAATCTGGACTTCTCCTTTGACCCCGGGGGAGGGAGGCCCGGTCACTCCAGCCCCCATGCGCGCTTGAACTCCTCGACCTCGAACGACACGAGCTCTTCCCTGAGTTGCCTCAAAAGCCTCGCCGCCTCCTTGGCGGGCAGCTCCCAAAAGAGCACCACCTCGCCGTCGGCGACCGACACGACCTCGACCCGGTCGAGCCGGGTTGGGTCGGCTAGGAACGTCGGCTCCCGGCCGTCGCGGGTCACGATCAGCTCGAACGCGCGGTTGGCCTTCATCGCTCCAGCACCCTCGATTGCAGCGCGGCGGCGGCGGCGTCGAGCCCCGCGTCACCAACGAACACGCTCTCTGCGACCTGCACCGCCGGCAGCGAACGGACCCCGGCGGCTTGGGCCCGCGCCGTGGCCTGCTCGAGCCCCTGCGCGACGGAGCGCAGCTCGAGAGCCTTGAGCAACGCCGCTGGATGCAGCTCGCACGCGGCGGCGGCGATCAGCACCGTGTCCCGCTCTGACAGATCGCGGCCGGCGGCGAACGCCTGGCGGAAGGCCGCCAGCGAGAAGGCGACTGCCCGCCCGAGAAGCTTGGCGTAGGTGGCGGCCAGCATCGCCAGCCTGGTGTCGGCCGGCCAGCGCGACGGCCAGCGCACCGCCTGTAGGCCGCGTTCGGCGGCCAGCCGCTCGATCAGCTCGCGATCGATCTGATCCTGAGAGGCGCCCAGATCGACCGCCAGCACGGGCTCCCACTCCGGCACTACCGACAGCGCCGTGGACACGCGCTCGGCGGACAGATAGCACTCGGGACTGCCGAGGTCGTAATAGAAGACAGGCTGCGTTCCCGACGCCACGGGCCACTAGCCGTGGATTAGCCAGCCGTCGGCGGCGCGGGCGGCCTCCATGATCGCCTCCGACAATGTCGGGTGCCCGTGAATGGTCCGTGCCACCTCCGGATAGCCGCCCTCCAACACGCGGGCGTTGACCAGCTCCTGGATCAACTCGGTCGCCTTCGAGCCCACGATATGGCCGCCTAGGAGCTCTCCGTAGCGTTTCTCGCCGACGATCTTGATCATGCCCGTCCGATCCCCGTATACGGTCCCGGCCCCCACCGCTCCGTACTGGACCTTGCCGACCGTGACGTCGTGCCCCTGCTCCTTTGCCTGCGCCTCGGTCAGCCCGAAGCTGGCCACGTTGGGGGTACAGAACGTAGCTCTGGGGATGTCGATGTAGTCGATCGGGTGCGTCTCGAGCCCGGCCGCATCCTCAACAGCGATCACCCCCTCGTCCGAGGCCTTGTGGGCCAGCGCCGGGCCGTGCACCAGATCGCCGATGGCATAGATCCCGTCCACGTTGGTGCGCTGGGCCCCGTCGACGTCGACGAACCCCCCCTCGCCCAGCTTGACGCCCGCCGCATCCAGGCCAAGCCCCTCGACATCCGGCCCCCGCCCGGCGGCGATCACCAGCCACTCGACCTCCGCCTGCTGATCGCCGTGGTTGAACTTCACACCGCCTGAATGCGGCTCGACATTCTCGACCAGTGCGCCGGTGTGAATTGTGATCCCCTGCCGCTTGAGGCCGCGCTCCGCCAGCCGCGAGATGTCGGCGTCCTCGGTGGGGAGCACGCGGTCGAGCGCCTCGAGCAACGTCACCTCGACGCCCAGCCGGGCGTAGGCTGAGGCGATCTCGGCGCCGGATGCCCCTGCACCGACAACGGCCATCGAGCCGGGCAGCTCGTCGAGCGCCCATGCTTCCTCGGTCCCGATCACTCTGCCGCCGAACTTCGTCCCGGGGATCGGCTTCTTGACTGACCCGGTGGCGAGCACGATCGTCTTGCCCTGGATGGTCTGACCGCCGACGCTCACTGCACCCTTCCCGGCGAGCGACGCCTCGCCCTCGAGGACCTCGATCCCGTTCTTCTTGAATAGCCCGGAGACGCCACCGGTCAGCGTCGAGACCACCTTCTTGCGCCGCGCCGCGACCGCCGCGTAGTCGACCGTCGGTTCCGCCACTTTGATCCCGAAGTCCTCGGCGTCGCGCACTTCGGAGAGAACATCTGCGACCCGAAGCACGGCCTTGGCAGGGATGCAGGCGTAGTTGAGGCACCGGCCCCCCACCAGGTCCTTCTCCGCCACCGCCGTCTTCATCCCGAGCTGGGCGGCGCGGATCGCGGCCACATAACCGCCCGGGCCCGAACCGATGACTATGCAGTCGTAGGAGGACTCGGGCATGGGCGAAATCGCAGCGTATAGGGAAACCGGGCGCCTCTGGCGCTAGCGCCCGGGCGGGCGCGGCATCTGTATCCGGCTCAGGACTCTGACCAGCTTGTAGAACAAGAACCCGCCGCCGGCGATCACGGCTACCGCGAACGCAGCACCGCCGGCGTTGCTGACCCGCACAAGCGCCAGCGTCGAAAGCAGGACCGTCAACAGGAGGAGCACCATGAATCCCAGTACGGCCCAGTAGCGCGTTCGCCACAGTCCGTACGCGCACATTGACATCACGATCAGGTACGGGATTTCCTGCCCCGCGCTGACCCGCTGCGAGCCGACCTTGACCGTCACGTGCAGGATGAGCAGCACCAGATTCGCGATCACCAGCACCAGCGAGATGACCGCGCTCACTGCCGTCGGCCATGGCCGCTCGCCCGAAGCGAGCGGAGTGAGCTTCGCACGCACGGCCTCATTGCGCTGCTCTGAGCGGCTCGTCGGCGCTTTTCGCCGCTCTGAGCGGCTGATCGGCGCCGCGGCGGCGGTGGCGACCGGGGACCGGGGCTTCTCCCGCCGCCCCCGCTTGCGGCTACGTTGTCCCAACGCTAACCCCGGACGGCCGAAGCTGACGCGCCGCCCGTTCCGGATCGCTGGCCTCGGTCAATGCGCGTACGACCGCGATTCGCTCGGCTCCGGCCGCTCTCACCCGGTCCACGTTCGTGGGATCGATGCCGCCGATCGCGAAGAACGGCACCCGCGCGTTATCAGCCGCAAACCGGACCAGCCCGAGTCCCACCGCCGGTCGTCCCGGCTTGGTGGGGGTCTCATGGACGGGGCCGACCCCGATGTAGTCGGCGCCGTCCGCGCTCAGCACCTGTTCTTCTGTGTGCGTCGAGAGGCCCACGAGCCGCTCGAGACCGACGGTCTCCCTGGCGCGGGGAACTGGTGTGTCGTCCTGCCCCAGATGAACGCCGTCGGCGTCAGCCTCCGCCGCGAGCTCGGGGCTGTCATTGAGCAGGAACAGCGCTCCGTGCTCGGTACAGATCCGCTTGAAGCGCGCGGCGGCGGCCAAGATCTCGGCGTCCGAGCCATCTTTGATCCGCAGCTGGACGACGTCCACCCCGCCCTCGAGGACAGCGTGGAGGAACGCGTCCGGACGCGCGTCACACACCAAGTACAGACGGGCCTCCTCCAGGCGCTTCCGTCGGTCGTCCACACCGCAAGTCTGGCACGCGCCCGTCGGAGTCCTCCCCACCGCAAGTACCGCCACATTCGAGGGCCCCTGACGGCGCCTGGCTGCGTCCTCGCTCGCTCGCGTATCTTCCAGATACGCGTCGCTCGTTGCGTCCTTGCCAGCCACCGTCAGTGACCACTCTCGGTGCGCCGGGACTTACGGCGGGAAGGACTAGCATCACACCTGGACGCCGTGCCAGAGCGAACAGAATCGTTTGATGTGATCGTGATCGGGGCCGGCGTGATCGGACTCGCTGCCGCGTGGCGGCTTGCCCAACGAGGCGCGAGCGTGGTGGTGCTGGAGCGAGGCCGCGCCGGCGGCGGAACCTCCCACGTCGCCGCCGGGATGCTCGCGCCCGTCGCCGAGGCCGACCCCCAGGAAGAGCCGCTGCTGCGGCTCGGAATCGACGGCGCACGCGAGTACCCGCAGTTCATCGCCGAGCTGCGCGAGCGGGCAGGGGTCGATCCAGACTACTTCCAGTGCGGGACGCTGATGGTCGCGCGCGACCGGGACGAGGCCGAGTCCCTGGAGCGCGAGCATCACGTCAGAGAGCGCCTCGATCTGCAGGTCTCGAGGCTGCGTCCCAGCCAGGCGCGGGCGCTCGAGCCGGCCCTTGCACCCACGCTCCGGGGGGCGCTGGAGCTCCCACACGATCACGCGATCGACCCCCGGCCGCTGACGAGCGCCCTGGCGGAGGCCGTCAGGCAAGACGGGGGAAGCGTGCGGGAAGGAGCGGAGGTCCAAGCGCTCGAGCTCGACCGAGACGCAGTGCGAGGGGTCCGGTTGGCGAACGGGGAACGGTTGGGCGGTGAGGCGATTGTTGTTGCCGCTGGGGTTTGGTCGGGCCGGCTCGGGGGGATTCCGGACGAAGTGCAGGTGCCGCTTCGGCCGGTCAAGGGCCAGATCCTGCGGCTCCATGACCCGAGCGGTCCCGGCCTGCTTACCCGCGTGTTGAGGATGCGGCCCACGTACGTGGTGCCGCGTGGGGACGGCCGGTACGTGCTCGGCGCGACCATGGAAGAGCGCGGGTATGACACCACCGTCACCGCCGGGGCTGCCTTCGAGTTGCTGCGCGACGCGATCGAGTTGCTGCCCGGTCTCTCAGAACTCGTGCTCGACGAGCTGTCCGCCGGCCTGCGACCCGGAACTCCGGACAACGCGCCTGTGATCGGCCCGGGACTGATCGAGGGACTGTTCTGGGCCACCGGCCACTACCGGCATGGAATTCTGCTGGCGTCCAAGACCGCCGAGCTGATCGCCGGAGCCGTGCTGGGCGCCCAGTCGGTGCCGGACGTCGTCTCGCCACTGCGCTTTGCCCGCGAGCTCAGTCTTTCGAAGCTCGAGGCGGACGCTGGATGATCGTCATGGTGAACGGGGAGCGGCGCGAGATGCCGGAGGAAGCGACCGTGGCCAACCTGGTCGAGCGGCTCTCGGCGCCGACGCGGGGCGTCGCGGTGGCGATCGACGGCGAGGTCGTGCCGCGGGGTCAGTGGGCGACAACGCCGCTCCCGGAAGGGGCGCACGTGGAGGTAGTGGCCGCGATTCAGGGAGGATGAGGTAGATGAGAGACCCCCATCTGGTCATCGCCGATCGGCAGTTTCGCTCGCGACTAATGCTGGGCACCGGCGGCTTCCGCAGCCACGAGGCTCTGGCCGATGCGCTCAGCGCCTCTGGCGCCGAGATCTGCACGGTCGCGCTGCGGCGCCTTGATCCGTCCGCGCGCGGCTCGATCCTCGATGTCCTGCAAGCCGCTTCCGTTCAGATCCTCCCGAACACGGCGGGGTGCTTCACGGCCCGCGATGCGGTCATCACCGCCCAGCTGGCCCGGGAGGCGTTCGAGACCGACTGGATCAAGCTGGAGGTGATCGGCGACGATCGCACGTTGCTGCCCGATGCGCCCGAGCTGCTAGTGGCCGCTGAGCAGCTCATCGACGAGGGGTTCACCGTCCTTCCATACACAACGGACGATCCGGTGCTGGCGCGGCGGCTGGAGGATCTCGGGTGCGCGGCGGTCATGCCGCTGGGCTCGCCGATCGGCAGTGGCATGGGCATCCGCAACCCGTACAACATCTCGATCATGGTCGAGCGGGCCAGCGTGCCGGTGGTGCTCGACGCCGGCGTCGGCACGGCGTCCGACGGGGCGCTGGCCATGGAGCTGGGCTGTGACGCCGTGCTGGCCGCCAGCGCGATCTCTCGGGCCGAGGACCCGGTCGCCATGGCCCGCGCGATCAGGCTGTCGGTCGAGGCCGGTTGGCTGGCCCGCGCCGCCGGGCGAATTCCCCGCCGCCTGTACGCGGAGGCCTCGACGCCCGAGGAGGGCCTGCCGGAGTTCGACGAGGAGCCCGGCGCAGGGGTGACTCCACGCGGGCGCACATGACGGTCGATGAGCTGATCGACGGCTGGGAAGCGGCGTGGTCGGGGAAGGATCCCGAGGCCTTTGCGCCGCTGTGCGCGGCTGATCTTCACTACGAGGATCCGCTCACCGGCGAGCCGCTGGAGGGTGTCGAGGAGCTCACTCGGCACGCCGAGCGGCTGTGGGCCGGCTTTCCCGACGCCCGGTTGGAGCGGATCGGGGCCCGGCTGTCAGACGGCCCGTACGTCGCGGCACCGTGCAAGCTCCTCGGGACGCACAAGGAGCCGCTCGAAGGCCTGCCGCCGACCAACCGCTTCCTGGTCGTCCATTGCGTCTTCTACTGCCAGCTCGAGCGCGGGAAGCTGCTGCGAGTGCGGGCGTTCTTCGACCTGTACGACGCGGCCGTCCAGCTCGGCGTTCTGCCCGGCCGCGGGTCGCTGGGGGAGCGGGCGCTTCTGATGCTGCGGGGGTTTGGATTACGCGCTGCGCGGGGATGACATGTCTTAATCCTTGCGGGGAACAAGACCATGAGCATCCTGCAAAAGGTCGACTCAGCCCAGAAGAGCACCAAGCCGACGGGCGTCGCCGTCGCGACGTTCAAGAAGTTCAAGGAAGATCAGTCCACGAACATGGCGGCGATGATCGCCTTCTGGGCGTTCTTCTCGATCTTCCCACTCCTGATGGTCTTGGTCACGGTGCTGGGGTGGGTCCTGCCGGCCAGCGACAAGGACAACGTCCTTGGCCACATCGCCAACATGTTCCCGCTGCTGGACCCCAACACGATCAAGGGCCTCAGTGGCTCGTGGTGGCCGCTCGTGGTGGGTGGCGTGACCGCCCTATGGAGCGGCCTCGGCGTGGTGCGTACGGCCCAAACCGCGTTCGACTCTGTCTGGGAGATCCGCTTCCACGAACGGCCCGGGCTCGTGAAGCAAGTCATCCGGAGCGTGTCGGTCCTGGCGACGATCGGCGTCGGGCTGGTGGCCACGACGCTTGTCTCCGGGTTCGTCACGGGCTCCTCGACCGGCGTGAACCTCGGCGTGGCAGGCCGCATCGGTGGCTACGTGTTCTCCATCGTGCTGGACGTCGGCTTGTTCGTGGCCGCCTTCCGCATGCTCACCGACCGCGAGGTCACGATCCGCGACGTAATGCCCGGAGCCCTCTTGTCCGGCGTGGTCTTCTTCGTCCTGCAGGAGGCGTCGGCGTTCATCATCTCCCGCCACCTGCATAGCGCCCAGTCGACCTACGGCCACTTCGCGACCGTGATCACGATCCTGTGGTGGTTCTACCTGCAAGCGATGGTCACCCTTCTCGGCGCGCAGCTGAACGTCGTCCTCAAGGAGCGACTGCACCCACGCTCCGTTGTGGACGCACCGCAGACGGAGGCGGACCGGCGCGCGCTTCAGGCCTACGCCGAAGAGCGCACCTACCAGCCGGAAGAGAAGGTGCGGACAGAAGTAGCTCGCGGTCGAGAGCCTCGATCCGCGTGAGATGAAGCGCCACCCGGCGCTCCAGTCGCTGTCGCGAGACCATCACCACGCGCTCGTTGTTGCACAGCGTCTAAAGCGCGCGACGGACTCGAGCACCAGCGAGGCCCGCGTCGCGTTCCTCGACTACTGGGAACCGGATGGCAGGGAGCACTTCCGCCAGGAGGAGGAGGTCCTGCTTCCGGCGCTCGCTCGGTTCACCGACCCGGACCAACCGGTGATCGCGAGGATTCTGATCGACCACGTACGGATCCGGCGGTTGGCCGGCGAGCTGACCGACGCCGAGTCGCTGGCCACTCTGCACGCCCTCGGCGAGGAGCTGGAGCAGCACGTACGGCGCGAGGAACGCGAGCTGTTCGGACTGATCGAGCGGGCCATGCCGGAGGCCGAGCTCGTGGCGCTGGCCGAGCGGCTGGCTTGAGGCGTCGGAGCGGAATCAGCGGGCCTCGCCCAGTGTGACCGCCACCGGGGCGTGATCCGATAACGGACCTCGCTCCAGGACATCGACTTCGCCGATCGGCCGAAGCCCGGCGGCGAACACCAGGTCGACGTCGTAGCCGGCGGCGAATGTGAGCCCGGCGAGCAAGAGCCCGCGCACGTTGAAATCGCCGCCAAGGATGAAAGGCGCACCAGCCGCCCACTCGACCATCGTGACCCTGGCCCGCTCGGCGTCGCGTCGGGCGGCGGGGTCGTCACCGACCGTGGCGTGCAGGTTGCCCACCCAGACCCCGGTGGCCAGCCGCACGGCGTGCAGCTGGCGCCGCTCGGGCCACCAGCACAACCTCCGCATCCGGTGCTCGGCCACCGGGATGCCCCTGACCAGGATGGCGTTCGCGCCCCCGCCGTTTGACTTGATGAGATCGGGCCAGCGGACCGCGATCGCTCGCCGCACCGGCAACAACGAATTACGCGACGTCAGCACATCACGGTGCTCCACCTGGCCCTCCAGCCGCTCCGCGAGCACCGGCGGCCACCACGGCGGCACCTCCTGCAGCAGCGCCACATCCCACTCCCACGCCGCCAGCGCCGCGGTGAACTCTGGCAGCAGATCGCGGCCGGCCGCAGGCATAGACCGGCCGTGCCACAAGTTCCAGGTGAGCACCCGGAGGCGCACCACCGCAACGTACACTGCCGACCTTGACGCGCCACTTTCTCATCGGCTCCGAGCTCGGCCCGGACGAGCTCAGGGCGGTGATCGAGCGCGCGGGCGAGTTGAAAGCCGCTCCGCTCAGCTCCGACGCCCTGGCCAAGCGCACGGTCGCGCTCATATTCCAAAGGCCGTCTACCCGGACCCGAGTGTCCTTCGAGGCCGGGATCGCCGAGCTCGGCGGACATCCGATGGTGCTTCGGACCGAGGACCTTCAGTTGAGTCGCGGCGAGTCGATCCGCGATACGGCGTACGTGCTGTCGCGTCACGTGGCGGCGATCTGCATCCGCACCGGCCCGGACGATCTCGTGGCGGAGCTCGCTTCCCACGCCACTGTCCCGGTGGTCAACATGCTCACCGCGGAAAATCACCCTTGCCAGGCGCTGGCCGACCTGCTCACGCTGCGAGAGGAGTTCGGCAGGCTGGAGGGACTGAAGCTCGCCTACGTCGGCGACGGCAACAATGTCGCCCGTTCGCTGGCGATCATCGGTGGGCTGGCGGGCGTGGAGGTCAGGATCGCCTCGCCCGCTGCTTACTCCTTGACGGAGCCGGTCGCGGAAGCGACGTTGACCGATGACCCGCTGGCAGCGGTGCAAGGCGCCGATGCCGTCTACACCGACGTATGGGTGAGCATGAACGATGACCCCCAATCGGGCGCACACCGCATCCAGGAGCTTGGCCCCTACCGGCTGGACGATCGGCTGCTCGATCACGCGGCTCCGCACGCCGTGGCCCTGCACTGCCTCCCAGCCCACCCCGGAGAGGAGATCACCGCCGAGGTCCTGTACGGGCCGCGACAGCGGATCTGGCGGCAGGCCGAGAACCGTCGCCACGCCCAGAAGGCGCTGCTGGAGTACCTCGTGGTGCCGGCTCCACTCGCCGTGGAGTAGGCTCGTTTTCGGACAGCCGATTAGGAGGAACAGCATGCCCGCAGCCAGGTCATCATCCTCGTCCTCTCGATCCGGCGGCAAGAGGACGTCCCAGAGATCATCGAGCTCCGGTGGGTCATCCGCAAAGTCGGGCAAGGGGTCCCGGCGTGCCGGCCCGAAGGGGCGAGCGAAGTCGGACACGACCCAAGCTGCGAGCGGCATGGCGGACGGGCTCACCAGCCTGATGGACCAGCTCGTCAACCGCATCATCCGGCCGCTCGATCTGGTCATGCTGACCCGCGACCGGATCCAGGAGACGCTCGACGAGGCGGCCTCACGCGGCCGCCTGACCCGCGGCGACGCCAACGACCTCGTCACGGAGCTGGTGCGACGGGGGCGCCAGCAGACCGATGACCTGCTGGCCGACTTCGAGCAGTTGGTTGGGCGCGGCCGGGACCAGCTCGGCTCCGCGGCCCAGCGGGCCCGCCGATCCGATCCCGTGGACCAGCTGGTGCGGGCCGCCGATCGCGCCCGGCGCTCGGTGGGGGCCGGCTCCTCGTTTCCGATCTCGGGCTACGACGACCTCACGACCAGCCAGGTGGCGACGCGTCTGGGCTCGCTCTCGCCGGCCGAGCTGCGCAGGGTGCGCGATTACGAGGCCCGCCACGCGAACCGCAAGACGGTGCTAGACGCGCTCGAGAAGGCGCTCGGCTGAACTCGGCGCAGGCACCCAGACCGGCGCGCGGAGCAGAGCTCGAGCTGAACATCGACTCGCTCGCCTACGGGGGAGCGGGAGTCGCCCGCACCAACGGCTATGTGGTGTTCGTCCAGGGTGGCCTGCCCGGCGATCGGGTCAGGGCGGTCGTCCAGAAGTCAAAGCGGGCCTACGCGGAGGCCAGAGCGGTCGAGGTGCTCGAGCCGAGCGACGATCGCGTCGAGCCGACGGTGGCTCACCCCGGCGCGCCCTGGCAGACGTTGGCCTACGAGCGCCAGCTGGAGGTAAAGCAGGCCCAGGTGGACGATGCGCTGCGGCGGATCGGACGCCTGAGCGGATTTGAGCTCGAGCCCATCGTTCCAGCCGTTCAGCAGTGGCGGTACCGCAACAAGCTCGAGTACTCGTTCGGGGCGGACGCAAGCCGGCGCCTGATCTGCGGCTTTCATGCCCCCGGACGCTGGGATGAGATCGTCGAGATCGACGACTGCATGCTCGCCTCACAGAACGCCAACGCCGCGCGACAGGCGATCGTCGAGGCCTGCCGCGCGCAGGCACTGACGCCGTTTGACCGTCGAGGAGGCGACGGTTTTTTGCGGAACCTGATCGTGCGCGAGGGGAGGCGTACCGGGCAGCTCCAGCTGCGTCTGGTGACCGCAGCGGGCAAGCTGGATCGAGCCCCGCTGATCGAGGCCCTGCCTCCCGGAGCGAGCCTTCTCTGGACCGAGACGGACGCCGCCGCCGAGACCACTCAGGGAGGCCACACCGAGCTCCTGGCCGGCGGCGAGCGGCTCGAGGAGGAGCTCGGTCCTCTGCGCCTGGAGATCTCCCCGGAGGCCTTCTTTCAGACCAACACCGAGATGGCGGAGGAGCTCTACGGAGTGGCGTTGGAGTACGCGGGGCTCCGGGGCTTCGAGCGCGTCTACGACCTGTACTGCGGGATCGGGACGATCGCCCTCCTGTTGGCGCCGCGGACGGCGGAGGTCTGGGGCCTCGAGTTGCTGGAGTCGGCGGTCGCCGACGCGACCCGGAACGCCCGCGCCAACGAGATCGACAACGCCCACTTCTTCGCCGGTGACGTGCGGCTGGCGCTGCGCGAGCTGGTCGCCGAGGCCGGCTCGCCCGAGGTGCTGGTCGTCGACCCCCCGCGGGCGGGACTGTCGAAGAAGGTCGTGCGCCGAATCATGGAGGCCTCCCCGCGAAGGATCGTGTACGTCTCCTGCAACCCAACGACGCTGGCTCCGAACGCCGCCCTGCTCGTCGAAGGCGGCTACGCGCTCCGTAGGGTGAGGCCGGTCGACATGTTCCCCCAGACGCCGCATATAGAGTGCGTCGCTTTGCTGGAGCGGTAATGCGCGCCGTCACCATCCGCGATGAGAAGCTTCAAATCCTCGAGCACCCCGACCCGAAACCGGGCGCCGGGCAGGTGCTCGTAGGTGTTCACGCAGCCGGCATAAACGGGGCGGACATCCACCAGCTCCGCGGGCGGTATCCGGCTCCCCCCGGCTCGCCACAGGACATTCCGGGACTGGAGCTTGCGGGGGAGGTCGCGGGACGAGGGCCCGGCGCCATGCGGTTCGAGGACGGCGCGCGGGTGATGGGGATCGTCGGTGGCGGCGGCCAGGCTGAGCTGGCGGTCGTCCATGAGCGTCAGCTGATGCCCGTGCCCGGCGCACTCGACTGGGTAAGCGCGGGCGGAGTTCCGGAGGTGTTCACGACCGCCCACGATGCCCTGTTCACGCAGGCCGGACTGAAGTCCGGAGAGCGCCTGCTCGTCCAGGGCGGCGCCGGGGGAGTGGGAACGGCCGCGATCCAACTCGCCCAGGCAGCTGGAGCGCGCGTCTACGCCACGGTCCGCAACGCCGACCTGCGCGATCGGGTGGCCGAGCTTGGAGCAGAGGTGCTGGATCCCGAGGAGTTCACGGACCACAAGCCGTTCGACGTGATCCTGGAGCTCGTAGGCGCGCCGAATCTGGCGGCCAACGTCAGTGCTCTCGCCACCTGCGGCCGGATCATCGTCGTCGGGATCGGGGCCGGTGCCAAGGGAGAGCTGAACCTGGGGGCCTTGATGGCCGTGCGGGGGCGGGTGCAAGGGTCCATGCTCCGTTCCCGGCCACTCGAGGAGAAGGCGATGACGGCCCGGGCGCTGGAGCGCTCGGTGCTGCCTCTGTTCGAGGGCGGGAAGATTCACGTCCCCATCGCGGCCACGTACGGGTTGGACAGCGCCGCCGAGGCCTACGAGCGATTCACGTCGGGCGGAAAGCTCGGGAAGATCGTGCTCGAGATCGCTGGCTAAGGCGACCCCTACTCTTCGCCGAAGTCCTCCTCGTCCTCGGCGACGGGGACCACCTCGTCGGCGTGGATCGTGCACAGCGCCGGGCCGCCCGACTCAATCGCCACCTCGATTTCCCGAGGCGTCAGCTTGGCGCCACACACCTCGCAGCGGTCGCCCGGTGACTCGAACGTCTTCTCTTCCAGGTCCATGCGGTAATCATATGGCCGGCGCACATGTGCGCCGGCCCCGGGCCGATCATGATCGGCCCGGCAGCCGGATGACTCGGGCGCCGCGCAACGAGGCGAGGCCGGACGCCGAGCGCGCGGCAAGCCCGAGCGGCACATGTGCCGGTCCGAACATCAATAAGGGGGTAAGTCAGCCCACCACTGCCCGAGCACCCTGAACGCCGCCCAGAACTCGCGCTTGGCGCCCTCCTCGTCAAGCGCCTCATCGATGTTCGGGACGTACAGGGCCTCGATCGACGGCGTGTAGCGCTGGAGAACCCCGGGCTCGGCCGTCAGCTCCTGGGAGAGCGGTACGTCGAGGTCGTTGACGGCGGACAGGGCCTCTTCTCCCATCACGACGATGATCTTGGGCTGAACGATCGCCAGCTCCTCGACCAGTCGTCCCAGGCAGGCTGGGTCGGCCATCGCCGGGTCCAGCAGTGGGCACTTCACGCACAGCGTCCCGTAGACGGCCAGCGGGTCGATCCCCAGCCGCTTGAGCGACTTCATCAAGGCGTTGCCCGTGCGGCCGTAGAACGCCACCCCCTCCTCGACCTCAGCCGGCCGGGCGGAGTGCTTGATCAGGAAGATGTCGGCCTGCGGGTGGCCCGAGCCGAGGACGGGCATCAGCTGACCCCGGGGACAATGTGGGCAGGACTGGAGCTCGCGCGTGAACGCGTTCAGCTCCCTGATCGCGCGCTCCAGATACTTCTCGCGGATCTCGTCGTCAGTGGTCGGCATCCCCCTCGGATTGGACGGCTCCGGGGCTTGTCCTTGCGAGTGCATCAGGACTTGCGTGCCACCCGTCGTACTCGACGGTTCTTTGCGGCGCGCCTGGCGGGCGCCGGCATGGCCTTCGTTTGCAGGAACTTCAGCGCCTGGACGTAGAGCAAGCTGGCTGGATTGCGGACGATGTCGGCGTCGCGCAGGGACTCGAGGAACTCCTCTGGTGAGTCGAAGTCGCGCATCCTGATCCGGACCGATCCCAATCCCTGCGGCACGTGGGCATCTGACCCCGCCCCCGCGGGAATTCGGTACTTGGCGGCGAATCGGGCTGCTTCCTCGTTGAACTCGGTGATGGCCACCCTGGGGTTGAACACCTCGATCGCGTCCACCTCGTCGAGCACCGGTAACAGATGCTTGTAGTCGGGGACGGAGTGGAGGCGGTCGAAGGGGTGGGGGACGTATACCAGCCCACCCTGGCGCTTTATCTCCGCGATCGTCTCCCGCAGGGTGCCGCCACGCGGGATCTTCTCCTCGATGAACAGCCCGATCACCTCGCCCTCCTCGGCGGTCTTCACCTCCTCGGCGACGATCACCTTGACGCCGTTTGCCTGAGCGCGGGCCGCCAACGCCCCGGAGATCTCGTTGTGGTCGGTGATCGCGATCGCCCCCAACCCGCGCGCGCGTGCCTCCGCCAGCAGCACCTCGACGGGAGTCGCGCAGTCGTAGGAGTGGTCGGTGTGCATGTGCAGGTCGACGTCGATCAGTTCCCGAGAGCGGAGTCGGGCACGGACGCGCTCGGTGCCGCGGCCGTCGCGTCGGCGGGCGACGAGGCCGCGGTAGACCTGCTGGAGCTCGTCCGCCACTCGCGTCCAGCTCAGCGAGCGGCGCAATCCGCCCGCCCGGGTGGTCAGACGCTGTCGCAGTTCCTGGTCGGAGAGCAGGCGCCCCAGGGTCGCCGCGAGCGTCTCGGCATCGCCCGGTTCGAACAGCAGCGCCTGTTCGCCGTCGCCCAGCAGCTCCTCATAGGCCGGGAGCCTCGAGGCGACAGGGATCGCTCCGGCCGCGATCGCGCGGACCACGATTCCCGGAACCACGTGCAGGCCCTCCGAGGCCAGCACGACGATGTCGGCATCCGCGAGCACCTGCTCCTGCGTGGTCTCGTCCGGGCCGGCGAACGACACCCGCTCGCGCAGCCGGCGCTCCAGCGTCGCCGGCCTGGCCAGGGCCCGAGGGGAGAAGACGGTTGCTCGCCACGCGGGCGTCTCGGGAAGCTGCTTGAGGGCTCGGAGGAAGACCCGAAGCGCCGCCCGCTCCTCGGTCGCGATCATGGCGATCGCCAGCGGCTCCTCGCCCCGCTCCCTGCCGCGCTCGAGCTGATCTGCTCCCGGCGTGATCACTCGATACTCGCCGGGGAAGAACCGCTGCATGAGCTCGCTCGTGGCCTGGTAGCTGGCGACGCGGGCGTCTAGCCGTGAGAACAAAAGGCGCGTCAGCGGTCTGGCAAGCTGAGTGGACAGGACGCGCTCGGTGGGGGCGTGAAAGCCGCCCACGTTCAGAGCTCTGGAGTGGCGAAGGGCAACGCTGGCCGCGCTGGGCGCGAACGGCTCGTGGACGTGGACCAGATCGAGCCCCACCGAGCTCAGCACCTGCTCGATCGTGCGGGCCACGTCGACCGGCAGCGACGCCGCCCGGCGCCGGGCGCCCGAGAACGGGAGCACCTCCCCGACCCCGAGGACGACTGGCCCGTTGGTGGCGTCATCCAGCAGCGACTCGGCGCGGGCCCGGATCGCGCGGCGAGAAGAGCGGACCAGGGCGCTGGATTCCGAGGGTGCGATCACCAGCACCCGGTGGCCGGCGCGCGCCAACTCGTCTGAGACGCCCGCGACGTACTTGTTGACCTCGTTGGACGCCTCCCACGCGAACGGCGTCACCTGCGCGATCGCGAGGCTGTCGGCTGCCACTCCGGGCAGTTTATGACTGTGCGCGAGCTTTCTTCCGGGACGACTGCGTCCGCTTGCGTGTGTAGCGCTTGATGAACGCCTCGGTCAGCTCTCGCGCTTCGCCGTCCGGCCGCTGGTGCATGGGCGACTTCATCAGGTAGGAACTGGGGCCATCCAGCTGCCCCGAGACGCCGTTATTGAGGGCCAGCTTGCAGCAGCGCACGGCGTCGATCACGATTCCGGCGGAGTTGGGGGAGTCCCACACCTCCAGCTTGAGCTCGGCGTTGAGCGGCACGTCGCCGAATGCCTGACCCTCCATCCGGATGTGGGCCCACTTGCGGTCGGTCAGCCAGGGCACGTAATCAGAAGGACCGATGTACACGTCGTCGGCCGGCAGCTCGTGTCCCATGATCGAGGTGACGGCGTTGGTCTTGGAGATCTTCTTGGACTCCAGGCGCTCGCGCTCGAGCATGTTGTAGAAGTCCATGTTTCCCCCGACGTTGAGCTGCGAGGTGCGCACCAGCTTGACGCCTCGCTCGTGGAACAACCGGGCGAGCGCTCGGTGGACGATCGTGGCCCCGACCTGCGACTTGATGTCGTCGCCGATGATCGGCACCCCGGCCTTCTCGAAGCGCTTGTTCCAGTAGTCCTCGCGAGCGATGAACACCGGGATGCAGTTGACGAACGCGCACCCTGACTCCAGCACCTGCTCGACGTACCACTTAGTGGCCTGCTCGGAGCCGACGGGGAGGTAGGAGACGACGACGTCCGTGTGCGTGTCCTTGAGGATCTCGACGATGTCGGCGGTCGGGCCGGGAGCCTTGGTGATCTTCTCCTTCAGGTACTTGCCGAGCCCGTCGTGGGTCATCCCCCGCTGCACCGGGACGCCGAGCCTGGGGACATCGTCGCCGAGCTTGAGCGTGTTGTTCTGCCCAGCGAAGATCGCTTCAGACAGGTCCTTGCCGACCTTGTCTGCGTCGATGTCGAACGCGGCTGAGAACTCGATGTCTGAGACGTGGTAGCCGCCGACGTCGACGTGCATCAGGCCCGGTACATCCTCTGCCGGGTCGGCGTCGCGGTAGTAGCGGATGCCCTGTACGAACGAGCTCGCGCAGTTGCCGACCCCGATAATGGCGACGCGGACCTTGTCGGACTGATAGCGCCCGGCGCCGTTGGTGGAAGCTTGAGCCATTGGAATGAATATCCCCCGTGGGGGCGTTGGTTACATGGAGCGCAGTTGCCCGCGAACGTGGACGATGCGCTGAATGGTGGTGATGACAGTGACCCCGGCGAGGACATAGACGGCAGGCGCCAGCAGCTCGAAATGGCCCAACGACGCGCCCTTGGCGAACACCAGCCCGGCCGACAGGATTACGACGCGCACGGGCCGGGTGGCAAGGCCAACCTTGCAGGCCACCCCGAGCGCCTCGGCGCGGGCCCTGGTGTAGGAGACCATCAGCGATCCCAGCACCGCGGCCACCACCGCCGCCACGGCGGCCTGGTCGTGCCGGGAGGCGAAGTAGGCGCCGATGGCGATCAAGACGATCCCTTCCTCCAGGCGGTCGAGCGTCGAGTCGAGGAAGGCGCCGAACGGGGTGCCCTTGCCGGACATGCGTGAGTAGCGGCCGTCGAGCATGTCCATCAGTGAGCCCGCGATGAACGCCACCCCGGCGAGGAAGAAGAGGCGAGAGACGATCAGTCCTGCCGCTGCCAGGTTGAGCGCGAAGCCCGTCAGCGAGATGGCGTTTGGCGTCAGACGGGACTCGATCAACCGTTCCCGCATCAGCTCCTGAGTCGTTGGGCCTTCGCCTCGCGCGCGAGCGCGCCGCCGCCGGCGAGCGTGGGTCCGTGTCTCAGGCGGCATCGGTCGCTATGCCGGCGCCTGGCCGAACGCCCACTGGTCCGGGCGCGCGCGGGCCAGAAGCTGCTTTGCGAGCACTGCGGACACGCCCGCTGTCAAGGCGCCGAGAAAGACATCTGCCAGATAGTGGTTACCCGTCGCGACCACCACGAACGTGATCCATAGCGGGTAGAGCGTCCAGGCGATCTTCGCCGAGCGGGTGCGCACGAGCCGCGACATCGGCCACCCGGTCATGACCGCGAAGCAGACGTGCATCGACGGGACGGCGGCGTAGATATTGACGAACGCGCTGGCGGCGCGGTTGCCGTCGATATGCGACACGCCCACGAACTGGGAGATCGCGTCGGTGAAGCCCCACTCCGGCATCAGTGCCGGTGGAGCGGTCGGGAAGATGGCGTAGCCAACCAGCGCGATCAGCATGGCGATCATGAACATGTTGCGCACGAAGTAGAAGGCGCTATTGCGGCGGAAATAGATGAACACCAGGACCGCGGCCGTGATCACGTAGTGCGAGTACAAATACGCCCAGTCTGCGGCGTCGATCAGCCAATGCTTGTTCAGCGCCCAACCCTGGATGCTCGGTTCGACGAATACGTGGAGCGTCCGCTCGAGGTCGATGATCTTCAGGGCATCGCCGAACGGCTTGTACGGGTTGCCCACGGCGATCAATCCGTTGACGAGCTGGTAGAGGACGTAGACCCCCACCACGAATGCGAGCTGGCGAGCGACGTCGCCCCAACCGCGTGGTGGATGGATCCGCGCCTTGATGAACTGCGGTGCGCGCCTCATTGGCGCTGGGCATCCTATCGGCGGAGCATTCGGTCTCTGTCAACGCGGTGAGGTGCAGCGAGCGGATTGCGCGCCGATCCGATCGACCGCAAATGAGATCTTCAACTGGGCAGGGCCCGGGCGGCGCAGCGTGACCTCGGTGAAGGGGCCTGCCTGGGACACGCACCCCGACCCCTGGCTGAAGGCCCAGTAGGGGCTGAAGTGCACGTGAAGGAGGGCCCTTCCCGGTCGGGCCGCCTCGAGCGTCAGCCAGTCGGGCCCGATCGCGCTCAGCGAGGCCACGCCCTGGGCGATTGGAGTGGGGTCGGCGACCGCGTACACCTTCCAGTGGGTCGTGCGCTCGACCAGCCGTAGGTAGGGAAGGCCACCGGAGATCAGGCGCATCTCGCGAACTGCCGAGTAGTCCAGGGGGGCGTCGGGGGCGGCCACGAAGCGCACCGCATTGCGGTGAAGCCAGGCCTCGTAGGTGGCTGCGTTGAGGGGGCCGGAGTAGAAGATCGAGTTGTCCTTGATGTCCAGCTGGCGCTCCCAGCCGCGCGGACTCGGGAAGCGCGACGCCACGGCGTAGGCCTCCCAGTGGAACCGGGTGAACGGGATCTCGACGCGGAAGGGAGGGCCCGACTGGCGCTCCAAGAAGCGCAACAGGGGCTGGTAGTAGCCGGAGGAAGCGGTCGGGTCGCCGGAGGCGATGAGAAGATCGCGAATCGGCGCCTGCCATTCGAGGTACAGCAGAGGCACAGCGACCAGCGCTAGGAGCCATCTCTTTCGCGGCCACAGCAGGAGCGCCGCCACCGGCGCCCCGAGCATCGTGCCGAGCCTGGCGGCGTTGCTGCCGAGCGGTGTCGCGATCAGGTAGGAGACAACCGTCAGCAGTGCGTAGAGCGCGACTCCGACTCGGAAGATCGTGGCCCGCCGGGGCATGGCGAACAGGACGCCGATCGCCAGCAGCGGAACCGGCCACAAGGCCGAGAACGCGAACGGCTCGGTCCCTCCCTCGGGGAAGGCGACCGCCATGATCGCGACCGGGGCCAGCGCGGCCACCAGGACCCCGGTACCGGGTAGCGCCGTCCTTAGACGACGAGTCCCTGCGAACGTCCCGAGCGCGTGGGCTGCGCCGGCCAGTGCCACGAACAGGGCGGCGACTGGGCTGCAAAGCGCCGCTAGCAGCGCCAGGCCCGACGCGATCACCGGCCGCCTCCGGTCCAGCGCCACCAGCGCCGCCATGGCGGGCAGCAGGCCGAACGCGAACGCGAGCCGGCCGGTGAACAGGTTCGTCGCGGTCGCGGCGGCGAACAGCGCCGCCCCCAGCCAGCCGTTCGGGCCGAAGTGCCGACGGGCGAGGGGCTCGAACAACGCCGCCGTTCCGACGGCGGCGATCGCGGCAGCCCACTGAGGGGTCAGCGCGGCGGCGGCCGCGGGGAACAGCAGGCTGTAGCCCACGATGTGGTGCCCGTCGTACCAGTAGTTGTTCCAGATCCCGAACGGATCGGCGGCGAACAGGTGAGCGCGAAACACGTGCGCGGCGAGGTCGCCGCTGGCCGGAGAGGCGATCACGTAGGCGAGCGCGAACGCTGCGGCGATCGCGATCGGCGCGATCCGGCGCGGGTCGGGCGACGTGCGCCGGGGATGCTCTGCCACCTGGCGGGGTGGGCCGGGCGTCGTCCTCAGCGCGGTCATCCCAGCACGAACTCCGCGACGCGGTCAGCCACGGTGCCGTCGTCGAGCCACGGCCAGTGCCCGGCGGCCTCTATCCGGTGCACCGTGGAGCGGGGCAGCCGCTGGCCGTAGGCATCCGCTAACCCGGGGGCCAGCCAGGGGTCCTGCTCGCCCCACAGCACGAGCGCCGGCGTCCGCAGCTGCTCCAGGTCGGCCCCGGCCGCTGCCAGATCTGATTCGTCCGTGGCCCGGTACAGGCGGAGTATCGCCCGCTGCGTCCCCTGGTCGAATTGGCTCCAAACCGCCCGCAGGTAGTCGTCGGAGAGTGTGTCGGGGCGTGCGCAGCCTTTTCGGAGAAGGCGCCACAGAAACCACCGCGGGGTCGAGCCCATGATGAGCTCGCCCACCAGCCGTCGCCGCAGGAGCCGCGCCACTCGATGCCAGGCGAATCCGCCTAGCAATGGCACCGCGTCGCAGAGGACGAGTCGGTCGATCGCCTGCGGCCGGCGCTGGGCGAATACCAGCCCGGCGGCCGCCCCCCAGTCGTGGGCTACGAGCGTGACCCGTTCGACTCCCACTTCTACGAGGAACCGCTCGAGAAACGTCGCCAGGCCGGCGAGCGTGTAGTCGAGGTTGGCTGCCTTGCCGGAGCGACCGAAGCCGATCAGGTCGGGTGCGATCCCTCCGGTTCGCTCGAGCAATCCACTCCAATCGTCTGAGCTCGTCGGTACGCCGTGGAGGTAGAGGGGTGTCGATACCCCGCTGGCTACCGGAGCGCTGCGATAAAAGATGGGGGCCTGATCGACACTGATCGTGTGCTCGTCGACTAGTGGTCCCCCCCGTAAATGCACTCGCATTCCAGTCGCCCCTGACGGCCAGTGACGCCTCTCGGTGCGACCGTATTTACGGGGAGAACCACTGGCCGAGGATAACGTCTGCCTGATGAGCCGGACGCTCCCCGCACCCAGCTGGAAGCTCCCGTCGGGCCGCCGCGTGCGTGCGATTCGGGACCGCCTCCGGCTCGTGTACGGGGTGCCCTTGGCCGAGCCTCACGGCCATCCGATCGCCGAGCTGATCCTGACCGTCCTGTCGCAGTCGACGAACGACCGCAATCGGGACGTGGCCTATCTAAACCTGCGGACCCGCTTCCCGACCTGGGAGGAGGTGAGGGACGCGCCGGTCGACGAGCTCGAGCAGGCGATCCGGCCCGGGGGGATCTCGAGGATCAAGTCGGCGAGGATCAAGTCGATCCTCCAGGCCATCACCGAGACCGCCCCAGGCGGGCGGCTGTCGCTCGACTGGCTCGCGGACGAGCCGGTCGCGGAGGCGCAGGGTTATCTCTGCGGGTTACCAGGCGTGGGGCGAAAGACCGCGGCCTGCGTGCTTCTGTTCGCGCTCGGGATGCGGGACATCCCTGTCGACACGCACGTCGCGCGGGTGGGCACGCGATTGGCCCTGCTGCGCGAGGGGGCGTCGTTCGACGAGCTCCACGACACGATGCTCGCCATCACCCCCCGGGGCCAGGAGCTCGAGTTTCACCTCAACCTGCTGCGCCACGGGCGTCGCACCTGCTACGCGCGGCGCCCGAACTGTCCTGGGTGCCCTCTGCGGCGGATGTGCCCCAGCGCGGACAAGTTCGTGTGAGGGCGGCCAGGGTTACCGGACAACCTCGACCCGCTTCGTCCGACACCCTCGTCGGCCAGACCTGATGGAATACCCGACGGGAGGCAGCGGGCTCGGTCAAGACCGGACCAGCACGATGTGAGCCTCGGCTCAGCTGCTTGAAACAGGTCAAGGAGGGACCGATGAACTTCAGTCGACAGCTGAAGATGCTGGCCGTGCTCGCGCTCGGTTCGCTGATCGTGGTCGGCGCGGCTAACGCCCGTCCGCGTCGCAAGCATTCGTCGGGACCGCTGCGGTCAATGGGGGCCGAACCGAGTCCGTCGCTGTTCGGGATCGACACCGCCGTGTACGACTCAAGCCAGGCGTACTTCAACCGCGGCATCCCGACCGCCCGCGCGCTCGGCGCTCGCTGGGACCACTTCACGGCGGGTGCCGCCACCGGGAGCGGCAGCTTCGGCATGCTTGATCGCGAAGTCCGGGCGGCCCGGTCGGCAGGGATGGGCGTGGTCATAAGCGTGGGCGGGGTCCGCAGCGCCTGCTCGCTGCGCCCCCAGCCGGCCAACGTCCACGCCTGCCCCCCGACGACGTCCAGGGACCTGAGCGACTACCAGGCGTACTTCCGCCGGCTGGTGCTTCGCTACCGCAACGTCGTCCAGTACTACGAGAGCTGGACCGAGGAGAACAACCGGTCCTCCTGGCTGCCGGGCCCAGACGCCACTCGATATGCGGCGCTGTTGAGGGCCCAGTACTCGGTAATCCAAACGGTCAACCACCAGTACGGCCTTGACCTCCAGCTGCTGTTCGGCTCGCCGTCCGGGTTCTCGATCACCCCTCAGACGAAGGGCTGGGTCGCGGTGCTGCCGTATACGCGGAGCGTGCTGCGGGCTCTCCACGGCCGACCTGCGTTCGACGGAGTCGCGCTGCACGCCTACCGGTTTCCGCCGGGCGGGTTTGGTCCGTCCGTCCCCGCGTTCGACTACGTGGGCGGCGTACCGCGAGCGAGAGGCGCAAGCGGTCCGTTCCCCCAAGACGGCTGCAACTCCTCGCCCTGGTGCCAGATGACCTGGCCCCAGGAGCTCTCGGCCTACGAGCAGGAGTTCGCCAACGATCACTACGGATTGCCGCCGCTGTGGCTGACCGAGTTCGGCTGGCCTGGCAACGCCGTCCCGAATGGGAGCTATTTCCCTGGCGAAGACGTGCAGGCCTCGGACCTGGTCGAGGCCTACGGAGACCTGCTGGGGCTGCCGTTCGTCAAGGCCGCCATGTGGTTCAACCTGCGCGACTACCAGCCCGGCTACTCCAGCCCTGACCCCAGCTTCTTCTACCACTACGGCCTGTTCGCGTACGACTACGCCCCCAAGCAAGCCGCCAACGAGTTCCAAGCGCTAGCGGCCGCCAACCCGACGCGGTGATCCGAGCTTCTCGGCTGCTTGAGGCCGCTGAGCGAGCAGATCTGAAAATCTGCTATGCTGGCGCTTAGATTTTCGACACTATAGGAGTGCAATATGGGTAAAACGATCGGTATCGACCTGGGAACGACCAATAGCTGTATGGCCGTGCTCGAGGGCGGTGAGCCGACGGTTATCGAGAACGCGGAGGGTGGTCGTACCACGCCCTCGGTCGTGGCGTTCACGCAGTCCGGCGAGAGGCTCGTCGGCACCGTCGCCAAGCGCCAGGCGGTAACCAACCCGCAGAACACGATCTTCTCGATCAAGCGCTTCATGGGCCGCAAGGAGGCCGAGGTGAAGACCGAGGAGTCGATCGTGCCGTACAAGGTGGTAGCGGGCCCCAATGGGGACGCGCGCGTCGAGGCCGGTGGCAAGCAGTTCTCGCCGCCGGAGATCTCGGCGATGATCCTCGGAAAGCTCAAGACGGACGCCGAGGCGTACCTCGGGGAGACCGTCGACAGCGCGGTGATCACGGTCCCCGCGTACTTCAACGACGATCAGCGTCAGGCGACGAAGGACGCCGGCAAGATCGCTGGTCTCGACGTCAAGCGGATCATCAACGAGCCGACCGCGGCATCGCTGGCCTACGGGCTCGACAAGGAGTCCGACCAGACCATTTTGGTGTTCGACCTCGGTGGCGGCACGTTCGACGTGTCGGTGCTCGAGATCGGCGAGGGCGTGTTCGAGGTCAAGGCCACCTCCGGTGATAACCACCTCGGCGGCGACAACTTCGACAAGGCGGTCGTCGACTGGCTGGTGGCGGAGTTCAAGCGCTCGCAGGGGATCGACCTGGCGGCGGATCCGATGGCCCTCCAGCGCCTGTACGAGGCGGCCGAGAAGGCCAAGATCGAGCTCTCGACCACGCAGGAGACGCAGATCAACCTGCCGTTCATCACCGCCGACGCCAGCGGGCCCAAGCACCTCGACATGCGGCTCACGCGAGCCAAGCTCACGGAGTTGACCGCGGACCTGCTCGACCGCACGGTCGCGCCGGTTCGCCAGGCGCTCGACGACGCCAAGGAGAAGGGCGTCGAGAAGATCGACCACGTGGTCCTGGTCGGCGGTATGACCCGCATGCCCGCCGTGCAGGAGAAGGTCAAGGAGCTGACGGGCAAGGATCCCCACCGCGGGGTGAACCCCGACGAGGTGGTGGCGGTCGGAGCCGCGATCCAGGCCGGGGTGCTGGCGGGCGACGTCAAGGACGTGCTGCTGCTCGACGTCACGCCGCTGACGCTCGGGATCGAGACCAAGGGCGGCGTCATGACCAAGCTCATCGAGCGCAACACGACGATTCCCACCCGGAAGTCGGAGATCTTCTCGACAGCCGAGGACAACCAGCCCTCGGTCGAGATCCATGTCCTCCAGGGCGAGCGCGAGATGGCGGCCTACAACAAGTCGCTGGGCAAGTTCCAGCTGACCGGTATCCCGCCCGCCCCGCGTGGCATCCCGCAGATCGAGGTGGCGTTCGACATCGACGCCAACGGCATCCTCAACGTCTCGGCTAAGGATCTGGGAACAGGCAAGGAGCAGAAGATCGAGATCAAGTCCGGCTCCGGTCTGTCTGAGGAAGAGATCAAGCGGATGGTTACCGATGCGGAGGCGCACGCCGACGAGGACCGCCGCCAGCGCGAGCTCGCGGAGGCCCGCAACAACGGCGAGAACGCCGCCTACCAGGCCGAGCGCCAGCTGAACGAGCTTGGCGACACGGTCGAGGCATCCTCCAAGGAAGAGATCGAGGCGGCGATCAAGGCCGTCCGCGAGATCCTCACCTCCGAGGACGCGGCGGAGATCAACGCCAAGACCGAGGCGCTACAGGCGGCCTTCCACAAGGTCTCCGAGGCCATGTATCAGCGCGCCCAGGAGCAGCAGGCGGCGTCGGGTGGCGATGGCGCTGGTGCCGCAACTGGCGACGGTGCGGAAGCCGAGGAGGACGTCGTCGACGCAGAAGTGGTCGACGAGGGTAAGTAGGCCATGGCTGAACGCACCCGGCATGGCCCCGGGATGGCCGACGCGTCCGAACCCACGCGAAGGGGTTCGGACGCGCAGCCGACCCCGGAGCCTGAGACCGCCCCATCCCCTGAACTAGAGAAAGAGCAGGAGGAGTCTGCGGCCGTTCCCGATGAAGCCGATCACGAGGCTCAGCTCGAGCACGACCTCGAGGAGCTGACGGCCAAGGCGGAGAAGGCGGACGAGTACCTCGAGCTCGCCCAGCGCACGAAGGCTGACTTCGAGAACTACCGCAAGCGGGCGGCTCGCGAGACTGCGGCCGCCCAGGAGCGCGGCATCGTGAAGCTGGCGCTCGAGCTGCTGCCCGCCGTCGACAATCTCGACCGAGCGCTCGAGGCCACGGATGGCTCGGGCGAGTCGGAGAATCTCGTGTCCGGGCTCAAGCTCGTGCATGCCGGCGTGCTGGCCGCACTGGCGCGGGTGGGAATCGAGCCCTATTCACCACTGGGCGAGCAGTTCGATCCCCAGCTGCACGAGGCGGTTGCTCAGCAGCCGGTGGATGGTGCCCAGCCGGGCACGATCGTCGAGGTCTACCAGCGCGGGTACCGGATGGGGGACTCCGTCCTCCGGCCCGCGAGCGTGGTGGTAGCGGCCTGACGGATAGACGAAGATGGCGTCCAGACCCGACTACTACAAGATCCTCGGGGTCGCCAAGAACGCCTCGGAAGAGGAGATCAAGAAGGCCTACCGCAAGCTTGCGCGCCAGTATCACCCCGACCGCAATCCGGGCGACAAGCGTGCCGAGGAGCGCTTCAAGGAGGTCTCGCAGGCCCACGATGTGCTCTCAGACCCCGAGAAGCGCAAGCAGTACGACCGGGGCTCGGGGCCGTTCGGCTTCAACATGCCCGGCGGGTTCGACCCGAGCTCGTTCGGTTCTGGGTTCGGCGACATCCTCTCGAACCTGTTCGGCGGCGGCGCGGCGGGCGCTGGCCGCGGCGGCAGCGCCCGCGGCGGGGCCCGGGTAGCCCGCGGCCGGGACCTCGAGACCGAGGTCTCGCTCAGCTTCGACCAGGCAGTGGACGGCGCACAGGTCCCGCTGGCAGTGCCGACGTCCCAGCCATGTTCCACCTGCCGCGGCACTGGCGCGAAGCCAGGCACCTCGCCCAGGGTGTGCCCGGTCTGCAACGGCCGCGGCATCGAGAGCCAGAGCCAGGGGATCTTCTCGCTATCGCAGCCCTGCTCGAACTGCGGTGGGGCCGGCACCGTGATCGACGACCCCTGTCCCACCTGCGGCGGCTCCGGTGCCCAACGCAGCATGCGCCGTCTGCGGGTCAACATCCCGGCCGGGGTCCGCGAGGGCAGCCGCATCCGGCTGGCGGGCAAGGGCGAGTCCGGTCCGCGCGGCGGTGAGCCAGGCGACCTGTACGTGGTCACGCACGTGGCTCCGTCGACGGTCTTCAAGCAGGTGGGCGACAACCTCGAGGTCGAGGTCCCGCTCACGATCCCCGAGGCCATCCGCGGGGCGGTGATCGAGGTCCCGACGCTGCGGGGTTCCAAGCGCCTGCGCGTCCCGCGCGGCACCAAGCACGGGACTGTCCAACGCCTGCGGGGCGAAGGGCCGCCGCGGCTGGGCGGCAAGACCCGGGGCGACATCCACTACCGGTTCGTGATCGACGTACCGGAGTCGCTGTCGGCGGAGCAGAGCGAGGCGATCGACCGCCTTTCGCAGACGATGAACGGCAATCCGCGGGCGCGCCTGTTCGAGCAGGCCGGGCGCTAGGGGTGTGAACGACGAGATGGCCGCGCGACGGAGACGGATAGAGCGGACCACGGTCAGCACAAACCGGGGCGTGTTCATGATCTCGGTAGCGGCCGAGCTCGCCGAGATGCACCCCCAGACGCTGCGGATGTACGAGGCCAGAGGCTTGATCGAGCCCAAGCGCTCGCCCAAGGGGACACGCTTGTATTCCCAGGAGGACGTCGAGCGCCTACGCCGGATCCAGGAGATGACGGCCGAAATGGGGATGAACCTGGCGGGAGTGGAGCGGGTGTTCGAGCTCGAGGACCAACTCGGGTCGATGTCGCGCAAGGTGGCGGCGCTCGAGCGGCGGGCCCGCGAGCTGAGGGCCGAGGTCCAGCGGCTCGAGGCGATCCGCCGCGAGCTACGGGCGGAGATCGTTCCCTACGACGGCGGCGGGGAGCTGGTCCGAAGCGCGGACCTGAAGACATTGAGGGTTCGCATGCCGGGAACGGGTCGCCGCAGCGACCGCGGTTGATTGCCCTTGTCCGCGGCTGAAATCCGCGTGGCGAAAGCCACATTGTCTGCCATAATCTAAGTCATCAAGACTTAGATTTCTGCCCACCCAAGGAAACCACTCACATGCAACCTGACCGTTTTACGATCAAGTCCCAGGAGGCGCTCGCGGCCGCGCAGCGGCTCGCTGACGAGCGTCGTAATCCACAGACGATGCCGGAGCATCTGCTGGCAGTGCTGCTCGAGCAGGATGCCGGCGTAGTCGTCCCCGTGCTGCGCAAGCTCGGCGTGGATCCTGCGGCCGTGCGCCAGTCGCTCGCCCCGGCGCTCGATGCCCTGCCGACTCTCAGCCCTGGCAGCGGCGCTCCCGAGACCGCCGGTGGCTCGAGCGAGCTCTCGCAGGTCCTCCGAGACGCCGAGAAGGAGATGCGCGACCTCAAGGACGAGTACCTCTCGACTGAGCACTTGCTGCTCGCCCTCTCCAAGCATCCGGGCAAGGCCGGCGACGCCCTGCGCTCGGCCGGCGCCGCGCGCGACGAGCTGCTCAAGGCGCTCGAAGAGGTGCGCGGGTCGCACCGGGTGACCGACCAGAACCCGGAGGACAAGTTCCAGGCGCTGGAGCGCTTTGGCCGCGACCTGACCGAGGCCGCCGCCCAGGGGAGGCTCGACCCGGTGATCGGCCGCGACGACGAGATTCGGCGGGTCATCCAGGTTCTGTCACGACGGACCAAGAACAATCCTGTCCTGATCGGAGAGCCCGGGGTCGGCAAGACCGCGATCGTCGAAGGTCTTGCGCAGCGGATCGTCTCCGGCGACGTGCCGGAGAGCCTGCGCGACCGCCGGCTGGTCGCGCTCGACATCGGCGCCATGGTCGCCGGCTCCAAGTACAGAGGCGAATTTGAGGACCGGCTGAAGGCCGTCCTCAAGGAGATCGCCGACGCCCGGGGGCAGATCGTCGTGTTCATCGACGAGCTGCACACCATCGTGGGCGCCGGTGCCGCCGAGGGCGCCGTCGACGCCGGCAACATGCTGAAGCCGATGCTCGCCCGCGGCGAGTTGCGCGCCGTGGGCGCGACGACGCTCGACGAGTACCGCAAGCACATCGAGAAGGACGCGGCGCTGGAGCGCCGGTTCCAGCCTGTGTACGTGGGCGAGCCGTCCGTCGAGGACACGATCGCGATCCTGCGGGGGCTCAAGGAGCGCTACCAGGTCCACCACAAGGTTCGGATCCAGGACTCCGCGCTGGTGGCGGCGGCCACCCTCAGCGCCAGGTACATCTCAGACCGGTTCCTGCCGGACAAGGCCATCGATCTCGTGGACGAGGCCGCTTCGAGGATCCGGATGGAGATCGACTCCAAGCCGACCGAGATCGACGAGGTGGACCGGCACATCATGCAGCTCGAGATCGAGCTCCAGTCTTTGGGCTCAGACCACGACCCGGGCACCGTCTCGCGCCGCGAGCAACTCGAGCGGGCGCTGGCCGAGGAGAAGGAGCGCTCGGCCGCGATGCACGCCGAGTGGCAGCGCGAGAAGGCCACCATCGGCGCCGTCGCCGAGCTCCAGGAGAAGCTCGAGCAGGCCAGGGTGGAGCTCGAGCGCGCGCAGCGCGAGGCGGACCTGGGCCGCGCCGCCGAGCTTCAGTACGGCACGATCCCGGAGCTCGAGAAGCAGCTTCAGACGGCCGAGGCCGCCGAGAGCAGCACCGACGGCACCGGCCCTAAGTTCCTAAAGGAAGAGGTCGACGCCGAGGACGTCGCCGAGGTCGTCGCCAAGTGGACCGGGATCCCGGTCTCGCGCCTGATGGAAGGCGAGATCGAGAAGCTCGTGCACATGGAGGAGCGCCTGCACCAGCGCGTCGTGGGCCAGGACGAGGCGGTGTCGGCCGTGGCCAGTGCTCTGCGGCGCTCGCGCGCCGGCCTGGCCGACCCCAACCGGCCGATCGGGACCTTCCTGTTCCTCGGCCCAACGGGTGTCGGCAAGACGGAGCTCGCGCGGGCGCTCGCGGAGTTCATGTTCGACTCTGAGGAAGCCATGATCAGGCTCGACATGTCCGAGTACATGGAGAAGCACACGGTCTCGCGGTTGATCGGCGCGCCTCCGGGATACGTGGGCTACGAGGAGGGGGGTCAGCTGACCGAGGCAGTCCGCCGTCGCCCCTACTCCGTCGTGTTGCTCGACGAGATCGAGAAGGCCCACGCTGATGTGTTCAACGCCCTGCTCCAGGTGATGGACGACGGGCGGCTGACCGACGGCCAGGGCCGGACCGTGTCGTTCAAGAACACGGTGCTGATCATGACCTCGAACATCCCCGGCGGCCGGGCCGGACTCGAGGCCCACTTCCGGCCCGAGTTCATCAACCGGCTCGATGACATCGTCGAGTTCCAGCCGCTGACCCGCGAGCAGATCTCAGAGATCGTCGACCTCCAGGTGGCGCGTGTGATCGAGCGGGTGCGCGAGCGCGACATCGACCTCGAGCTCACGGACGCCGCGCGGACGCTTCTCGGGAACCTGGGCTATGACCCGACGTACGGCGCCCGGCCCCTGAAGCGAGTCATCCAGAAGCGGCTGGTCGATCCGCTGGCGCTGGCGATCCTCGAGGGTCGCTTCCAGCCCGGCGACGCCGTGCGGGTGGACGCCGCAGACGGCGAGATCGTGCTGGAGCGTGCGGAAGCTCCGGCGACTGTGTAACGCCGCTGATTAGTTCGGGCCCCGCCGGGCCTCCTCGAACGGCAACCGATCGAAGATGAACGTGCTGTGGGTGATCTTGCCGTCCTCCACGGTGACGCACTCGGCGCCTGGGGCGCTCTTGACGGGAACGGTCTCGGTGTCGTACATGACCAGCGCCCTCCGTTCATCGCCGAACGCGGCGATCATGCTCGAGCCCTTGAGGATCTGGACGAACGGACCCATGAAGGCTCGATAGGCCTCGGCGCCGTCGATCCTCCCGGCGGGCGCCTCGCAGACGATGTCCTCGGAGATGTAGGTCATCGCCGTGTCGAGGTCCTTGCTGGTCCAGGCCTCGTAGTACGCGAGCGCGGTCTTCAGTGCGGGGCTTGTGGTGTCGGTCATGGCGGCTCCTCTCGGTAGCGGGTCTCTGGGCAACGAGACACCAGCCGGAGCGGAAATTGATCGCCGCGTTTACGGGAGAGGGGTACTGCGCTATGCCAGCGCCGGCGCTTCGGGAAGGCGCGCCAGCGCCGCTTCCATGTCGGTCTCGGAGAACTCCGGATCCTCGAGCTTGCCGGCCAGGTAGGCGTCGTAGGCGCTGAGGTCAAAGTGGCCGTGGCCGCATAGCCCGAGCAGGATCACCCGCTCCTCGCCGGCCTCACGCGCGGCGTCGGCCTCGTCGATCACGGCGCGGATTGCGTGGGCAGGCTCAGGGGCGGGGATGATGCCCTCGGCGCGCGCAAACCGCACGGCGGCCTCGAAGGTCTCGTTCTGCCGGTAGGCCCGGGGCTCCACCAGCCCCTGCTTGACGAGGCCACAGAGCAACGGAGAGTCTCCGTGGTAGCGCAGGCCGCCGGCGTGCACCGGCGGCGGTACGAAGTCGTGCCCCAGGGTGTACATGGGCATCAGCGGCGTGAGGCCCACGGTGTCGCCGAAGTCGTATGCGTACACGCCCCGCGTCAGCGTGGGGCACGCAGCAGGCTCGGCGGCGATGAAGCGCATCTCGACGCCTTCTCGAATCACCCGGCGCAGGAACGGGATCGCCAACCCGCCGAAGTTGGAGCCGCCCCCGACGCAGCCGATAACCGTGTCCGGCTCCTCCCCGGCGAGCTGAAGCTGGGCGATCGCCTCCTGGCCGATCACCGTCTGGTGCAACAGCACGTGGTTGAGGACCGAGCCGAGCGAATAGTTGGTATCGGCGTTCTGGGCGGCCACTTCGACTGCTTCGGAGATCGCGATCCCCAGCGACCCGGTCGTGTGCTCGCGCTGCGAGCGCCCAGCCTCGGTCCGATCGGACGGCGAGCGGTGGACGGTAGCTCCCCACACCTCCATCATCGAGCGGCGATAGGGCTTTTGGTCGTAGCTCGAGCCAACCATCCACACCTCGCACTCCAAGCCGAACAGCCGGCAGGCGAACGCCAGCGCCGACCCCCACTGGCCCGCGCCGGTCTCGGTCGTCAGCTTCCTGATCCCCGCGGCCGCGTTCTCGTAGGCCTGGGCCACCGCGGTGTTCGGCTTGTGCGACCCTGGCGGCGAGACGCCTTCGTACTTGTAGTAGATGTGCGCCGGAGTGCCAAGCTCCTGTTCGAACCGCCGGGCGCGGTAGAGCGGGGTGGGACGCCAGAGCCGGTAGGCGTCGCGTACCGGGCCGGGAATCTCGATCTCGGGCTGGGGTGAGACCTCCTGCTGGATCAGCGCCAGCGGAAACAGCGGCGCCAGATCATCGGGGCCGGCGGGCTGCTGCGTCGCGGGATGCAGTGGCGGCGGCGCCTCGCCCGGCAGGTCCGCCATCAGGTTGACCCAGGCGGCCGGGATGTCAGCTTCATCCAGGCTGAACTTCACCTGCTCCTCAGCCATATGTCTCAATCCTCCTCCGACCAGTCTCTGCGGTGCGGATCCCTGAGGCGGAGACGGTCCAGCAACTCGCTCCAGCGGCTGGGCTTCACTCCGGGCTCGTTGGCCCGCCATGCCGGCGCGCCTCCGTGCGGCTGCTCCAGCGCCGCCGCAGAGGCTGCGTCGATGGTCAGGTCGACGCCTCGCTCGTGAATCGAAGCCACCTGATCGGCGGGGACGAACTGCTTCTTGGAAGCGGTGCGGATCACTACGCCGTGAAAGATGTCCTCGCGCTCCGCGCTGACGACGTGGTCGACCGTCCCCACCTGCTCTCCGCCGCTGGCGTACACCGGCACTCCCTTGTCGAGCACCTCATACGCGATCGGTAGTCCTTCGTCCACCGGGAGCGGAGGTTATCCGCTCAGCGGATGGTCACGCGAATCCGGACCCGGGGTCCAGCGGGTCGGCTCGAGTAGGTCTGCTGCGTGTCGACCTGAAGCGTCCACGTGCCAGCCGACACCGTGAACGGGAAAACGCGACGCACGACGGTGCGCAGATAGCCACAGGCCCCGCGAGTCGTCCCCAGCCACGTCGTCTTGCGGAGCGTTCCCGACGGGGTCAGATAGTGCAGATACAGCGGCCTGGTGACGCCGCTGAGCGAGAAGCCCCAAACCACGAACTGACCGGTGAGGGTGCTAGTCGCGCCGGCGAGGTTGGCGATGCGGAATCCCGCTCGGCGGGTAATCGTGAAGTTTGTCTGGGCGCTCATCGTGCCGTCATTGGCCTCGAGCAGGTCGTAGTGCTCGGCGGCTCCCGCGGGCAGACCACCTGGATGCAGCGGAACCGAGAAGCTGCCGGTGCCGTCGGTGGTCCTGCTGCCCAGGTAGACGCCGTCGATCGAGACCACGTAGCTCCTGTAGGGGTCAAACCCCGATCCGGTGAGCTGGACCGTCTGGCCGACCACGTAACAGGCGCGGTCGGTGGTCACTGTAGGTGTAGACCCGAGGTCGGCCCGTGCCGGCGGGACACCGCAGACCGACGCGGCCACGGCCGCGCAGACGGCGCAGCTGACCGCGCGCCTCAGCCGCCGGTGAATCGGGTACAACCGTGCCCTCGCAACCACGAGCACAGGAGGATACGGCGTGGCCACGTACATCATGCTCTCTACCCTGACACCGGACGGGGTTCAGACGATCAAGAACAACCCCTCGCGCATCAGAGAGGTAAACCGCGAGATCGAGCAGCTGGGGGCGACCGTCAAGGCCCAGTGGGCGACGCTGGGCCATTTCGACTTCGTCAACGTGGTCGAGGCGCCGGACGAGAAGACGATCGCTCGCGTCTCGCTCGAGCTCGGTTCGCGCGGTACGGCGAAGTACGAGACGCTGAGCGCCATCCCGATCGACGACTTCATCGGCTCGATCTGAACGCACCCGCATCACCACCCCGCGTGCTCGTGCTCGGCGGCGGCGGCCGCGAGCACGCGATCGTGCAGGCCCTGGCTCGCTCCCCGAGAGCGCCCGAGCTGGTCTGCGCGCCGGGCAATGCGGGGATCGCCGCGGATGCCGAGTTACTGGACATCGCCGCCGATGACATCGACGCCGTCGTACGAGCGGCCAGCGACCAGGAGGCGGACCTCGTCGTCGTGGGGCCCGAAGCGCCCCTGGTCAAGGGGGTCGCCGACGCGCTTGCGGATGCCGGCATCCGCTGCTTCGGGCCCAGCGCCGCCGCGGCGGCGGTAGAGGGGTCCAAGGCGTTCTGCAAGGAGCTGATGGAAGCGGCGGGGGTGGTGACGGCGTCTCACCGGGTGGTGACCGAGATGGGCGAGGGCCTGCGGGCGATCGACCGCTATCCGACGGTGATCAAAGCCGACGGGCTGGCGGCGGGTAAGGGCGTTACGGTCGCCACGGACGAAACCCAGGCACGGGAGGCGCTGGAGCGGCTGCTGGTCGAGCGCCGTTTCGGCACGGAACGCGTGGTGGTCGAGGAGCATCTGGAGGGCGAGGAGCTGTCCCTGCTCGCGCTGTGCGACGGGCGCGGCGCGGTTCCACTCGCGTCGGCTCAGGACTACAAACGGATCTTCGACGGCGACCGGGGCCCCAACACCGGAGGGATGGGTTCCTATTCGCCGGTGCCCGAGGTGGACGCAGCCCGCGCCTTGGAAATCTGCCGCACCGTGCATCAGCCGGTGCTCGACGAGCTGGCGCGTCGAGGGACCCCATTCCACGGCGTCCTCTATGCCGGTCTGATGATGACCGACGAAGGACCGAAGGTGCTCGAGTTCAACGTCCGCTTCGGCGACCCCGAGACGCAGGCGATCCTTCCGCGGCTGCGGTCCGATCTCCTGGGTCTACTGGAACGGGCCACGGTCCGCGGAGGGCTGGAAGGTGCGGAGCTCGACTGGGCACAGCAGTCGGCGGTGACTGTCGTGCTCGCCAGCGCCGGGTATCCGGAGTCATCGTCCTCAGGGGACGTGATCGCCGGTCTGGACTCCGTTCCTGGCAGCGTCTACGTGACCCACGCCGGCACCGCCCGCTCGGCTTCGGGCGAGGTGGTGACCGCCGGGGGACGGGTGCTGAACGTGACCGGGCTCGGAGCCGACCTGGCAGACGCCCGGGCTGCCGCATATGCTGGCGCCGAAATGATCGACTTTACGGGCAAGCAAATGCGGCGAGACATCGCGCTGAGGGTGGCTGAGCGTGGCTGAGGGCGAAGGCGCGCCGGCGCGCGAGCGATCGCTCGAGGCGTTGGCGGAGCCCAGCGAGCAGTTCGAGGAGATCGCGGTCGACGCCCCGCTGGTGGGGATCGTGATGGGATCCAAGAGCGACCTGCCGGCGATGGAGGCCGCGGAGAAGGAGCTGCAGGACCGCGGGATTCGGTGTGAGGTGCGCGTCATGTCGGCACACCGGGAGCCGGACAAGGTCGCTGACTACGCCCGCAACGCTCGCATGCGAGGGCTGCGCGTGATCATTGCCGGGGCCGGACTGTCCGCCGCGCTGCCGGGCGTCGTGGCGGCCCACTCGGAGCTCCCGGTGATTGGAGTGCCGCTCACCAGCCGCACGTCCGTGGCCGGTGGCCTCGACGCGCTGCTGTCGATCACGCAGATGCCGCCCGGAGTGCCGGTGGCGTGCGTGGGCATCGACTCGGCCCGCAACGCGGCGGTACTGGCGGCGCGGATTCTGGCTTCCTGAATCCGAGGCTGGGCGCGGTAGCCTTTCTGTCGATCTCCGGCGGATGCCCGAAGCGATCCTGCATCTCTCTTCGTTGGTCGGCGGTCCGTTGCTCGACTCGGCCGGCGAGCGGCTCGGTCGCGTGGAAGACGTGGTGGCCCGGCTGGACCTCGGCGATGGGGCCCCACCGCTCGTTGGCTTAAAGGCCAAGATCGGCGGCCGAGAGCTGTTTGTCCCCTCGCACCGGGTCGAGCGGCTGGACCAGACGGGTGCCCACGCCGCCACGACGAAGCTCAACCTGGCCCAGTTCGAGCGGCGCTCGGGCGAAGTCTTGCTGCGCGCTGACATCCTGGACCGGAGCCTGATCAATGTGGATCAGGCGCGGCTTGTCAAGGCACGCGAGGTCGATCTGGTCTGCAGCGACGGCACTTGGCGGGTGGCGGGGATCGACCCGAGCTTCCGCGCCAGGCTGCGGCGCCTGATGCCCCGCCGCTTCCGGCGCCACGAGGATGAGCACGATCGGTTCGTCCCGTGGGAGCAGATGGAGGCCTTCGTGGGGCACGTTCCGACCTCGCGCCTGAAGCTTCCGGTCAGGCGGATTGCGCGGCTGCATCCGGCGCAGATCGCCGATCTGGTCGAGGCCGCATCGCACGAGGAGGGCGAGGAGATCATGGCCGCAGTGGGCGAGGACAAGGAGCTCGAGGCGGACGTGTTCGAGGAGCTCGACGACGAGCACCAGGTCGAGTTCATACGCGAGCGCTCCGACCAGGAGGCCGCGGCCGTGCTCGCTCGGATGGAGCCGGACGACGCGGCCGATCTGCTGCTCGAGCTGGACCAGGAGCGCCGCGTTCCCGTCCTCAATCTGCTGCCGGCGGTCACGCAGCGGAAGATCAGGACGCTTCTCGGCTACAACCCATCGACGGCCGGTGGTCTCATGAATCCCGATTTCTTCTCGGCGCCCGCGGCCGCGCGCGTGGGCGAGACCCTCGCCCGCGTTCGGACGTCCGAGCTCGAGTCCGAACAGCTCTCGACGATTTGGGTCCTGGACGAGACGGGGGGACTGGCGGGCGCCGTGCTGCTGGCCGAGCTCGTGAGCGCGCCGGAAGACGAACAGCTTTCGAGCTTGATCGAGACACCGCTTCCGACCGTCACGGCCGAGACCGACCTGCCGGACCTAGCCCTGCTGATGACCGACTATGACCTGATGGGGATGCCGGTCGTGGACGAGCACGGAAAGCCCGTGGGGGTGGTGTCTGTTGACGACGTGCTCGAGCTGTTGGTGCCCGAGGAGTGGCGGCGGCGGGCCGGCGCGGCCCGGGGCTGAGGGCCGGACCTGTTAACGGGCTGTTTCCCCGGTTGGCCGGGGGGTACCGCGCTGGTAGTCTGAAAACTGGCACCAGAGGTGCTTTTCATGCTTCACCACGACGGATATCAAGACAACGACGAGCAACCGCGAAGTAGCAGGCTCGCGGCCGCGTGGTCGGTGGCGCCTCGGAGATCTGATCCCCGGAAGTAGGTGACCTCCTCCCCGGCCGCGGACGCCGCGGCCAGCGGGCGAGAAAGGAGGTCGAGCATATGACGACGAAGCCGTCCGCCGGCGTCGGCACGCCGTCGGCCCGGGCTTCGGCCACGCCCCGCGAGCGCGCGGTGCTCGACTCCGCCCACGCCGGAGACATTCGCGGAGCCTTCGGCACGATCGAGCAGCACGAGGAGTCTCACCGCACCCTCCGCTCGCGCATCCTCGCGCTGCTGGCGATCGTCGGCCCAGGACTGATCGTGATGGTCGGCGACAACGATGCGGGCGGTGTCGCCACCTATTCGCAAGCGGGCCAGAACTACGGCACCAGTCTGCTTTGGGTGCTGCTGCTGCTGGTCCCGGTCCTGCTCGTCAACCAGGAGATGGTCGTACGGCTGGGCGCGGTGACCGGCGTCGGCCATGGCCGGCTGATCGTCGAGCGGTTCGGTCGCGCGTGGGGGTGGTTCGAGGCCAGCTTCTTGTTCCTACAGAACTTCCTGATCATCGTCACGGAGTTCATCGGGGTGAGCCTGGCGCTGTCTTACCTTGGCGTATCCCAGTACATCTCCGTGCCCGTTGCCGCCGCCGGTCTGGTGGCGGTGAGCGCCAGCGGGAGCTTCCGGCTATGGGAGCGCTCGATGTTCCTGTTCGTGTTCGCGAACCTGCTGGTGATCCCGCTCTTTGTCATGGTCCACCCAGGGGGCGGGCAGATCCTCCGTCATTTCGTGATCCCCGGCATTCATGGTGGCGCCACCTCCACCGCGGTCCTGTTGATCATCGCGATCGTCGGGACCACGATCGCTCCGTGGCAGCTGTTCTTTCAGCAGTCGAACATCGTCGACAAGCGGATCACGCCCCGATGGATCAACTACGAACGTGTCGATACCTTCGTCGGCGCAGTCGTCGTAGTCATCGCCGCCGGCGCGCTGATCTGCATCACCGCCTTCGCCTTTGAGGGGACGCGCTACTTCGGGCACTTCGTGGACGCCGGCGCGGTGGCGCACGCGCTCCGGCACACGATCGGCTCGGTGGGGGCCGCATTCTTTGCTGTGGTGCTCCTCAACGCGTCGCTCATCGGCGCGGGCACCGTGACCCTGTCCACGTCCTACGTGGTCGGAGACCTCACCGGCGCGAGGAGCTCGCTTCACCGTAGCTTCTTTCAGGCCAAGGGCTTCTATACGGTGTTCACGGCACTGATCGTCGTGGCGGGCGGGATCGTGCTGATCCCCGGCGCTCCGCTGGGCGTGATCACCGAGGCGGTGCAGGCGCTCTGCGGGATCGTGCTCCCGATGACGACCGTCTTCCTGCTCATGCTCTGCAACGACCGCGAGGTGCTCGGGCCGTGGGCCAATCCCCCGTGGCTGCGTGCGTTCGCGAGCGTGATCGTCGGGACCCTGATCCTGCTGTCGGTGATCCTCACAGTGACAACGATCTTCCCGGCCGTCGATGTGACGGCGCTGGCGGCCGCGGGCGCCGGCGCGTTGCTGGCTGTTCTGCTCGGTTACGCGCTGAACTGGGCGCGCGGACGCCGGAGTGCGGAAGCGGTGAGCGTGATCGAAAGCACTCCCGCGGTTCCGCGCGAGCTGTGGACGATGCCGCCTGCCGCGCTGCTCTCGCGGCCGCAGTGGTCAGCCGCCCGCCACACCGCGATGCTCGCGCTCGGCTCGTACATGGTGGTCGCGCTGGTTTTACTGGTCGTGAAGACCGTCCAGCTCGCCGGCGGCTAGCTCTTCGCGCCGGGGGTCGCTAGCTCTTCGCGCCGGGGGTCGCTAGCTCTGGCGCCCACCCCGGATAGCGCGGCAGCCCGTCGTCGGGGATTGCGATACTGGCCGCCGACGTGACCGCCTCCTACACCTCCGCGCTTGCCCAGCACCTCGCTCCCGACGTCCTCTCTCGCTTCGAGCGCTACGTGCGCATCGACACCCAGTCACGCCGTGAGCGGGAGCGCTCTCCGAGCACGCCGGGGCAGCTGGAGCTCGGCGGGCTGCTCCTCGACGAGCTTCGCCAGGCCGGTCTCGATGACGCCGAGCAGGATGACAACGGGTACGTGATCGCCACGCTCCGAGGCAACGTCGAGGGACAATCGGATCATCTAGCCATCGGCCTGATCGCGCACCTGGATACGAGCCCAGATGCTCCGGGAGCAGGGGTCGAGCCGATCGTCCATCGGTCCTACGACGGCGGCGTGATCGAGCTGCCGCGCGGCGGCACGCGGCTCGATCCGGCGGCGATTCCCGAGCTCCAGGACAAAACCGGCCATGACGTTCTTACCGCGAGCGGCGACACGCTGCTGGGGGCCGACGACAAGGCCGGAGTCGCCGAGATCATGTCGGCGACCGCGTACCTGGCGTCCCACCCGGAGCTTCCGCGCCCGTCGCTCAGGATCGCGTTTACCCCGGACGAGGAGATCGGCGAGGGCGCCACCCTGTTCGACATCGATCGCTTCGGGGCTCAGTGCGCCTACACGATCGACGGCTCTGAGCTTGGCGAGCTCCAGGATGAGACGTTCTCCGCATACGAGGCCGTGGTCACGATCGATGGCGTCGACCTCCACCCCGGCCACGCGACGGGCAAGATGGTCAACGCCGTCCGTCTGATGGCCCGGGTGATCGCCGCGCTGCCTTCGGACGCACTCGCTCCGGAGACCACGGCAGAGCGGGAAGGGTTCATCCACCCCTACGAGTTGTCGGCCACGGCGGGCAGGGCGCAGTTGAGAGCGATCATCCGCGACTTCGACGAGGACCTGCTCGAGCAGCACGTGCAGCTGCTCGGGCGCACGGCGCACGATGTTCTCGACGGCGAGCCGCGGGCGCGGCTGGGCATCGAGCTCCGCCGCCAGTACCGCAACATGCGGCAGTACCTCGAGGGCGTCCCAGGCGTGGTTGAGGCCGCCGAGGCGGCCATCCGGGCCGAGGGGCTCGAGCCTATTCGCACCCCGATCCGGGGAGGGACAGACGGCTCCCGGCTGAGCGAGATGGGGCTCCCGACGCCCAACATCTTCACGGGAGGCCACGAGTACCACTCGGTGCGGGAGTGGGCGTCCCTGCACGACATGGCAGCAGCGGCGGCGACAATCGTGCGACTGGCCGAGGTGTGGACCAGGCCGGAGCACGCCACCGCGGCGAAGATGCGTCAACCCGCCTCGCGTTAGGCTCCGCCGCCGGTGAGCCCTACGTTTACTGGATGCCTGGCGTCGGTCGACGGCGCGATCACGCTTGCGTCCGAGGCCCGGATCCCCGCCACCGACGAGGGCCTTCTCCGTGGCGACGGCATATTCGAGGTAATCCGTGTCTACGACGGCCAGCCGTTCGCGCTGGAGAACCATCTCAAACGGCTGGAGCGCTCCGCGCTCAACCTCCGGCTGCCGCTCGACCTGGAGTCCATCCGCGCCGACGCCAACCGCTTGCTGGCCCACGCCGGCCCGGGACCGGACCATGAGCTGCTGCGGATCGTCATCACGCGGGGCGGTCGCCGCCTGCTGCTGACCGAGCCCCTGTCTGAGACTCCCGAGCGGATCCGGCTTCAGTCGATCACCTATTCCCCGACCAGGGTGCTGGACGGAGTCAAATCGCTGTCCTATGCCGGCAACATGCTGGCCAGTCGGCTGGCCCGCGAGCGCGGCGCCGACGAGGCGCTGCTCGTCACACCGCATGGTCGAGTGCTCGAGGCTCCAACCAGCTCGATCTTCTGGGTCAAGGAGGGCGACATCTTCACCCCGCCACTGTCCGAGCACATCCTGGCGTCGATCACGCGGGCGCTGGTGGTGGATTTGACCGCCGCGCAGGAGCAGTCGTGCACGCTCGAGGATCTGTTCGACGCGGACGAGGCGTTCCTGACCTCCACCACGCGTGAGGTGCAGCCGGTGCTGGCGATCGACGAGCACAGCTTCACGGCCGACAGTCCGGTCACTGCGAGGGTCGCCTTGGAGGTCTCCGCGCGGATCCAGGCGGAGCTCGCAAGCGGTTGAAGATCCTGACGGTCATCGGCAACCGCCCGCAGTTCATCAAGGCGGCGGCCGTCACTCCGGCGCTGCGCTCCCAGCACGAGGAGGTCATGGTCCACACCGGGCAGCACTTCGATGACGAGCTCTCAGCGGTCTTCTTCGCCGAGCTCGGGCTGCCTTCTCCGGCACTCGAACTGGAAATTGCGCTGGGGTCGAACACCTCCCAGACGGCCCGGATGCTGAGCGCGCTGGAGCCGGTGCTGGCCGAGGCCCGGCCCGACGTGGTGCTGGTCTACGGCGATACCAACTCGACCTTGGCCGGAGCGCTGGCGGGCGCGCAGGCCGGAGTGCCGGTCGCCCACGTCGAGGCCGGGATGCGCTCATTCGACCGTTCCATGCCCGAGGAGCTCAACAGAGTGCTCGTCGACCACTCGAGCGCGCTGCTGCTCTGCTCATCTGAGGCGGCGGCAGAGAATCTCCGTCGCGAGGGTGTGAGGGGCGCCGTCGATGTGGTCGGTGATGTGATGGTCGACGTGGCGATGGCCGTGCAGCCACGCGCTCGAGAGCGCCTTGACTTGCTCCGGGACCGTGGGCTCGAGCCGCACCGATACGCGGTCGCCACCGCTCACCGGGCCGGCAACGTCGATGACCCGGCACGACTGGCGGAGCTGGTGGAGGTGCTGGTCGCGATCCCGATGCCGTTGGTGTTCCCCGTCCATCCTCGAACCCGGGACCGCCTCCAGACCGCGGGTCTGCTCGATCGGCTGGCCGACGCCGAAACGGTGATGGTGGCGCCCCCGCTCGGCTACGTGGAGCTGGCGGCCCTGGTTTGCAACGCGCGCGCCGTGATCACCGACTCGGGCGGATTGCAGAAGGAGGCCTACCTCGCCGGCGTCCAGTGCCTGACGCTCAGATCGAGCACCGAGTGGACGGAGACGGTGGAGCGCGGCTGGAATGTGCTGGTGGATCTTGATCCGGCACGTGCCCTGGCGGCGCTGGAGCGAGAGCCGGCGGCGGATCGCCCGCCTCTGTACGGCGACGGCCTGGCCGGGGAACGCGTCGTCGCCGCGCTTAGACTGACGCTCGATGACTGAGCCTGCGATCAGCGTTGGCGTCGTCGGGCTCGGCTATTGGGGGCCGAATCTGGCGCGGAACTTCGCCGCCATACCGGGATGCGAGCTCACCTGGTGCTGCGATTCCTCGCCGGAGGCTAGGAGTCGGATTGGGACGGCAATTCCCACTGTGCGCGTGGCCAGCGACATAGACGAACTGCTGCGCGATCCCGGACTCGACGCGATCGCCATCGCGACGCCGGTGCCCTCTCACGCGCAGCTTGCGGTACGTGTGCTGGAGGCCGGAAAGCACTGCTTGGTCGAGAAGCCGCTGGCGCAGGCGCTCGCCGAGGCGCAGGGGGTGGTGGCGGCGGCCGAGGCAAGCGGTCGAACGCTGATGGTCGGCCATCTGCTCGAATACCACCCGGGCGTCCAGCAACTCAAGGCACTGGCCGACTCCGGCGAGCTGGGGGACCGGATCTATTACATCTACGGCAATCGCCTCAACCTGGGCAAGCTCCGCTCGGACGAGAACGCGCTGTGGAGCCTGGGCGCACACGACGTGTCGGTGGTGCTCCACCTGGCCGGCGAAGAGCCGACCGAGGTGGGCGCCCACGGCGAGTCATACGTCCGTCCGGGAGTGGAGGATGTGGTCTTCTGCTTCATGCGCTTCCCCTCCGGGCTCTCGGCGCACCTGCATCTCTCGTGGCTCGACCCCCACAAAGAGCGCCGCTTCACCGTCGTCGGCTCCCGCCGTATGGCGACTTTCGATGACATGGAGATCGAGGGCAAGCTGACGGTGTACGACAAGGGCTTCGACGAGGACTCACGCGGGTACGGCGAGTACATAACTCGGGCCGGCGGGAGCTGGAGCCCGAGAGTCCCGAACGTCGAGCCCTTGCGCGTCGAGTGCGAGCACTTCGTCGACTGCGTTCTTACCGGCCAGCGGCCCCGATCGAACGGTGAGAGCGGGCTGAGGGTGGTCCGCGTCCTCGAACAGCTTCAGCGTTCGCTCGAGTCCTCGAGGCGCACCCCAGCCGCGACCCAGCCGCGAGCCGGGGTCCGTGGCTGAGATCTCCCCAAAGGCTCACGTGGAGCCCGACGCCCGGATGGCACACGGGGTGTTGGTCAAGGCCGGCGCAGTGATCCATGCGGGGGTGGAGGTCGGCGAGGGCTGCGTGATCGAGGAGTGTGCGGTCCTCGGAAAGCGGCCGCGTCTGCGAGCGAGCTCGAGCGCCGCAACGGCGGCACGCGGCGCCTCGCCCGCTCCCCTCATCCTTGAGCCCGGCGCCACTATCTGCTGCGGCGCGGTGGTCTATGTCGGGGCCCGGATCGGGGGAAACGTCATCATCGGGGACCAGTCGCAGATCCGCGAGCGGGCGATCGTGGGGGCAGACACCGTCGTCGGGCGCGGCTCGTCGATCGACTTCGACGTGACCGTCGGGGAGCGAGTGGTGATTCAGACCGGGGCATACGTGACCGGCGGCACGGTGGTCGAGGATGACGTGTTCCTGGGCCCCGGGGTGATCACCACCAACGATGACTCGATGGGCCGCCACGCGCGCGACGAGGGCCTCGTGGGCGCCGTGCTCCGCCGGGCCTGTCGCGTCGGTGGCGGCGCCGTGCTCGTCCCGGGAGTCGAGATTGGCGAGGAGGCCTACGTCGCCGCCGGGGCCGTCGTGACCCGGGACGTGCCGCCGCGGGCCGTGGCCATGGGAGTGCCGGCCCGACTGGTGCGAGAGGTGCGTGAGGAGGACCTCATCGAACGGTGGCGGTGAGAGAATCCATCAGAGAACGGGCGGCGCTCGCCCGCTGATTACAGGAGGAGATCGCAATGGACACCTGGGACATCCTCTCGCTGCCGATCGAGCCCCACCGGCCGCAGGTGCTGCGCTCCGACGAGGAGACGCGGGCGATCGCGATCGAGCTGCCTGGGGGGGAGGAGCTCCAGGAGCACCAGGTCCACGAGCGCGCCTACCTGCTGGTCGCTGACGGTGAAATCGAGATAACCAAGGATGGTCGAGCCGTCCGGGGTGGCCCGGGCTTCCTGTCGCACTTCGAACCGGCCGAGCGCCGCGAGGTTCGGGCGCTGCGTGATTCGAGGTTGGTGCTGGTCCTGTCCCCGTGGCCCGGCGTCGGGCATCCGTCGCGCAGGGAGTAGCCGGGCCCCTTGAGGCCGGAGCTACCGCCGGGTCGACGGGCCTCCACATGGCGCAGTTCCAGTGGGATCCTGAGAGCTACCTCGAGCTGATCCGCGAAGAGGTGCCCGACTACGACCGCCTTCAGGGGCAGGTCGTCTGCGCGGCTCAAAGCCGGGCCGGGCGAGTGCTCGAGTTGGGCACGGGCACCGGCGAGAGCGCCAGGCGGGTACTGGAGCAGAACCCCCGGGCGCACCTGGTTGGCATTGACGCCAGCGGCGAGATGCTGACTCGGGCTCGGGCGATATTGCCTGCCAACCGCGCCCGCCTGCTGGTCAGCCGGCTCGAGGACCCCCTGCCGGCGGGACCGTTCGATCTCGTGGTCTCTGTGCTTGCGGTTCACCATCTGGATGGCCCGGGCAAGGCGGACCTCTTCCGCCGCATAGCGTCGGTCCTCGCCCCGAGCGGCCGGTTCGTCCTCGGCGATCTCGTCGTGCCCGCTGATCCTGCGGACGCCGTCACTCCGGTCGATGGCCTATACGACAAGCCGAGCAGCGTGTCCGAGCAGATGCTGTGGCTAGGGGAGGCGGGGCTGACAGCTCGTGTCGCCTGGACGCATCGGGACGTCGCTGTGATCGTCGCCGAGCGTCCTGCTACTTTCATGTACATGTCTAGGACCGTCGGAGTTGCCGAGTTGCGCCAGAACCTAAGCCAGTACTTGCGGCAGGTTCAGCGCGGCGAGCGCTTGCTCGTCACCGACCGCAACCGGCCGGTCGCCGAGCTCGGTCCCCCGGCAACGAGCGGTGCGGAGCTTGATCGCCTGATCGCCGAGGGCCGCGTGAGCCGCCCTCTTCGCCGCGGGTTACCCAGGCCGCTCAAGCTCGATGGCGATCCTTATTCACTCAGCCGCGCGCTCGACGAGATCCGCGGCGAGCGCTGAGTGTGGCCCTTTTTTACGCCGACGCTTCGGCGCTCGTGAAACTGGTGCAGGAAGAGCCCGAGAGCGAGGCTCTGCGCGCTTTCATCTCCGACGCCGATCTCGTCTCGTGCGAGCTCGTGATCACCGAGGTATCCCGGGCGGTCAGGCGGGCGGCTTCGTCCGATCCGCGCCTGCCCCTCGACATCCTCCTCGAACACGTCGGGGAGCTGCTCGACGCGGTGCCGCTCGTTCCGCTCGACCGCGGATTGCTGGAAGCCGCGGGCTCTCTGTCGGAGGCGTCTCTGCGAGCACTCGACGCGATACATGTCGTAGCTGCCGTCGACGTCTCCCCGCTCGACGCGTTTGTCAGCTACGACGAGCGGCAGATGGCAGCCGCCCGGCTGGCCGGATTGCGGACCGTGCGACCCGGCGCCTGAACGCTACGACTTCGCCAGTGGCTCTGGGGCGTCCGCTGGTGCCGTGACGGCAGGGTTTCCGATCACCGTGGCCTGGCTCGCCTCGGTCCAGATCACCTGATCCGGTCCTGGCCCGACGCCTATCAGCGCGAGCGGGACCCCGACGAACTCGGTCACGAACCGCAGGTACTCCCGAGCTGCGTCCGGGAGGTCGGATTCCGCGTGGCAGTCGCTCAGATCCTCGCTCCATCCCCGCATCTCCACGTATTCGCCTCCCGCGTGGTGAAGGACCGTCTGGTGATAGGGGAAGTACTCGAACTCCGCTCCCTCGGCGCCCCTGTAGCGCGTGCATACCTGTAGACGGTCGATGCCGGAGAGGACATCGAGCTTGGTGATCGCCAGGGCGGTCATCGAGTTGATCCGCGCCGCGTAGCGGAGCGCCACCAGGTCAAGCCAGCCCACCCGGCGGGGGCGGCCGGTCGTCGTTCCATACTCGCCGCCCCGCTCGCGCAGCATGTCCGAAAAGGCTCCATCCACCTCGGTGGGGAACGGGCCAGAGCCCACCCGGGTTCCGTACGCCTTCGTCACCCCCCAGATCTCATCGATGTCCCTTGGTCCCACCCCGGCGCCGACGCATGCCGCTCCGGCGACCGGGTTCGAGGATGTGACGAACGGATAGGTGCCGTGGTCGATGTCGAGGAGCGCTCCCTGTGCGCCCTCGAACACGACCAGCTGTCCGGCGTCCAGACGCTCGTGGACGATCCGCGTCGTATCGGCGATGTAGGGCTCGAGCCGGTGGCCGTAGGTCAGGTACTCCTCGGTCATCGTCTGCAGGTCGAGCGCCGGATCCTTGGCGTAGGGACGCAGTGAGAGTCGCTTGGGCTCCAGCGCGACGATGATCTTCTGCTTGAGGATCTTCTCGTCGAGCAGGTCCTGAAGGCGGATCCCGAGCCGGGCCGCCTTGTCCGCGTAACAGGGGCCGATGCCCCGCCTGGTGGTGCCGATCTGCTGCTTGCCGAGCTTTGCCTCACCGGCGTGGTCGAGCATCAGGTGGTAGGGCATGATCAGATGCGCATTGGCCGAGATCCGCAGCGCGCTGGTGTCCACTCGTCGCCGACGCAACTCGTCAAGCTCGTCGGTCAGCACCTTGGGGTCGACAACCACGCCGTTGCCGATCACACACAGCTTGCCCGGATGCAAGACGCCGGACGGGATCAGGTGAAGCTTCCACGTCTTGCCGTTGCGGACGATCGTGTGCCCGGCATTGTTACCACCCTGAAAGCGCACGACAGCGTCCGCTCGGTCGGCGAGCAGATCGGTGATCTTCCCCTTGCCTTCGTCGCCCCACTGGGCGCCGACGATCACGAGTCCGGGCATAGGAAGCTGAGTGTAGGCGCCAGCCCAGGCGCTGAGCACGGCCAAACCCGCCCCGGGACCGTCACGCCAGCCGCAGGTCCATCCTCCGGTCCTCTCCCAGCAGCGGCAGCTCGTCGCACATCTCGGTCAGGCGCGAGACCGTGCGCTCGCTGATCTGCTCGCACAGGGCCTCCCGGTCGAGGATGTTGGTGGTGATCACCATCGACCGCTCGTCCTCGTACCGGGCGTTGACGATCGAGTAGAGCTCCTCCAGCACCCAATCGGTCGTCCGCTCCGCTCCGACGTCATCGACGTGCAGGAGGTCGACCGCCGTCAGCCGGTCGAGCAGGTCGATGTGGGACCGTTCGGAGCCATGCGCCGTCTCCCGGATCTCGTTAAGCAGCCGCGGCAACGAGTAGATAGCGACCGACCGTCCGGCCTGGAGGGCCGCCTTCGAGACGAGCATCGCGAGCGTTGTCTTCCCGGTGCCGACGGGTCCCATGAACCACAGCCCGCGGCCGCCGTCCAACTGCTCCTCGATGGTCTCGGCATACCGCCGCGTGGCGGCAACGACGTGGGGGTCGATGTCGGTCACCGGAGGCCGGCCGAAGCTCACGTCGCGGTAGCGACGGGGGATCACGGCCGACAGGCTCCGGGCTCTGGCCTGTGCCACCCGCTGGGCGCGGCAGCGGCAGTTGTAGGCGGTGTTGGTCGCCTCGTCGTATACGAACCCCGACCCGTCGCAGACGTCGAACGGGCAGGACGTGCTCATGCCGCGAACCGATCGCCCGCGTAGTTCATGAACTTCGGATACTGCTTCTGGAAGGTGAGGATCACGTCGCCAACGGGGCCGTTGCGGTGCTTGGCGATGATGATGTCCGCCTCCCCCGGTCGCTCCGACTCCTCCCTGAGGTAGTACTCCTCGCGGTAGATGAACATCACGAGGTCAGAATCAGCCTCTATTTGACCGGATTCCCTCAAATCGGACAGGATCGGTCGCTTGTCTCCGCCACGCTGTTCCACCGCCCGGCTGAGCTGCGAGATCGCGATCACCGGTACATCCAGCTCGCGGGCCAGGCTCTTGAGCCCACGGCTGAGCTGACTGACCTGCTCCACGCGGTTCTCCACTCGGCCCTCGGGCCGCATGAGCTGGAGGTAGTCGACGATGATCAGGCCCAAGCCGTCGGGGAGCTGGTGGTGAAGTCGCCGCGCCTTGGCCCGCACGTCCAGCACGCTTGTGTCGCTTGAGTCGTCGACGTAGAGGGGGGCCTGCGAGAGCCGGCGGCAGCCCTCGAGGATCTTCGGCCACTTGTGCTCTGCCACCTTCCCGCGGCGGAGGTCCTCGCCATTGATCTTGGTCTGGGAGGCGACGAAGCGCTGCGCCAGCTCCGACTCCGACATCTCGAGCGAGAACAGCACGACCGGATGGGCGCGCTGCTCGGGATGGCCGACCCCGAGGGCTGCGTTCTCGGCGATGTTCGCGACAAGCGCCGACTTTCCCATCGAGGGCCGGGCGGCGATCACGATCAGGTTCCCCGGCTGGAAGCCACCCGTCCGGTCATCGACGTCCTTGAATCCCGACGGCGTCCCGGTGAGGGGCGACTTGGCGACTGAGAGACGATGGAGCCGGTCGGTCTCCTCCTCCAGGATGTCCGCGATCGACCGCAACTTCCTTTGCCGGTCGTCATGGGCCACCTCCAGCACGGAGCGCTCCGCCTCTTCGATCAGTTCGCGCGGCGACGCCTCCCGGGCGAATATGCGGGCTTGGGTCTCATACGTGCACGTGAGCAGCGCGCGCATTTGCGCGTTCTCCCTCACGATCCGTCCGTACTCGCGCGCATGTCCTGCGGCCGGGACCCAGCCCGCCAACTCGTCGATCGCCGTGGCACCGCCGACCTCCTCGAGCTTCCCGTGCTGGCGGAGGGTCTCGGCAACGGTGAGGTGGTCGATCTTCCTATCTGTCTCGAACAGCTCCTTCATCGCCGCGAACACGGCGCCGTGCTGCTCCCGGTAGAAGTGCTCGGGCCGAAGCTGCTCCTCGGCCAGCAACCCGTTCAGGTGCCGGTCATTGAGCAGCACTGCGCCGAGCACCGACCTCTCGGCTTCGAGGTTATGAGGGGGAACCGATGTCTGCTCGATGGTTGTCATGGACGAAAGCGAGCGGTGGTCATGGCCGAACGGCGAGATTAGAGCCGCGACAGGCGTCGGCGCCTGGACCGTTCCCGCAAGAAGCGAGGAGTTCGTCAGACCGCCTGGACGACCGACTTCAGGCCCGTAGCAGCGTCAGGCAGACGAGGGCGGTAGGCGCGTTTTTACGCGGCGACGACCATCGTCTTGATGGTCGCAGTCACTTCGTCGGCGACCTCGACGACCACCATGTACGTGCCGGTGTGGCGGATCGGCTCCTCGAGATGGACCTTGCGCCGGTCAACGCGGATCCCGCGCGCGTCGCGGATCGCGTCCGCGATGTCCTGAGGGGTGACCGATCCAAACAGACGTCCGTCCTCTCCTGCCTGCTGAGGAATCGTGAGGACGGTCCGGCTCAGCAGCGAGGCGCTCTCACTCGCGCGCTCCTGCGCATCCCGCTGTGCCTGCTCGGCTTGCTCGCGCCGCTGTGCCGAAGCCCGGATGGATGCCGGGGTGGCGGTCTCGGCGAGCTTCCGAGGCAGCAGGAAGTTACGAAGGTAGCCCGGGGCGACGTCGATGACATCGCCTCGCTCGCCGAGCGAGTCCACGTCCTGAAGCAGGATCGCCTGGGCCACCGCCAGTTGCCTCAGCGCTCGGAACGGGCCCCGCGCTCGCCGGGCTCGGCGACGTAGGGCAGCAGGGCCAGCTCCCGCGCGCGCTTGACCGCCCGCGCGATCTGGCTCTGGTGACGGCGGCAGGCGCCAGTGATCCGACGCGAGCGGATCTTGCCCCGCTCGGACACGAACCGGCGCAGCATCGAGATGTCTTTGTAGTCGACCTGGTCGATCTTCTCGCGGCAGTACGGGCAGGGCTTGCGCCGGGTGGATCCCGTCAGGCCCTTCCTGTCGCGCCGGCGAACCGGCCGTCTACGTTGCTTTGCCACTCGGCTGTCTCTGACTCTGTCTCGTGTGCCTCAGAACGGTATGTCGTCCTCCGCCGTTCCCGCGGCCGTCGGCGCCGTTTCGAAGTCGCCGGTGTCGATCGGAACGTCGCTCTCCGTGGCTTGGACATTGCTGGAGAACCCGTTCCCGTTCCCGCCAGCGGGATCCTCACGTCCGCCGGCGAGGAACTGAACAGTGTCAGCGATGATATCGACCGACTCCCGCTTCTGTCCCTCGCGCTCCCAAGTGCTCCATTCGAGCCGACCGTCGATCGCGACTGGCCGACCCTTCTTGAGGTACTGGTGGCAGTTTTCAGCCTGCTTGCCGAACACGGTCACGCGGAAGAAGTTGGCCTTGTCTTCCCATTCCCCAGCGGCGTTCTTACGTCGCCCGTTTACAGCGATACCCAGCTTGCAGACCTGCAGCCCGCTCCCGGTCGCGCTGAGTTCGGGATCTCTCGTGAGATTGCCGGTCAAGATGACTCGATTGATGTTCATCTGACGCTCCTTCCAGGTCGATTAAAAGCCTGCGGCGAGTCTAGGCGCGGCACAGGCGGCAACCCGGGGATCACCACGCAAAGTGGCACAAACGACACAGGGTCGGTACGAAGTTGTTGCCGGGCGAGACGATGTCGTCACACGCCCGCGGTTACGGCGCTCGAGGGGCCGACCGGATCGCGCGAGCGGACGCTGCGGCGGGCTAGCTCTACTCGTCGGCTTCGGCTTCGGCTTCGGCACCGGCGCTGGCGTCTACACCGGCGTCGACATCGGGCCCAGGCTCGGCCTCAGGGCCAGCGGCTTCCGGCGGAGAACCCGCCTGGGCCTCGGTCTCCGGCGGGACCGCCGCCGGCTGCGGCGAGGCCGGCTCGGGGCGGGACGGCGCGGCCACCGCGGCCGGCTCCGGCTTTGGCGGTCCTGGTGTGCCGGGCAGCACCTTGATTATTCGGAAACGCAGGACGCCGTCGGTGATCCCGAGACTGTGGCCAAGCGAATCGAGCAGCGCCGGGGGCCCGGTGAACTGGAGGAGGTGATATTCCGCACCGTCCTGATGGGCGATCCGGTAGGCAAGCGGCCGGGTGCCCCAGTCGTCGTCGTGCGCGATCGATCCCCCACCTGAAGAGATCGCCTGCCTGACGTCGTCGACGATCTTCGCTCGCCGCTCCTCCTCTGCGTCGTTGGAGAGCAGCAGCATCAGGTCATAGAGGGGAGCTTCCGTAGGCATTCGAAACGTGTCCGCGCGGGCCATTGCAGCCATGCCGCTTGGGCGGCGGACGACTATAGCGGCTGATCTGCGCCCGCCACGCTCGTGATATTGCTGCAGACTGGAGACCGATGGCGACCAAAGCCGAGCTCCCGATCCTCCAGTTCGATAGCCAGGCGGACTGGGCAAGTTGGCTCGAGCGCCACCACGAAAGCAGTCAGGGCGCGTGGCTGAAGTTGGCCAAGAAAGCCTCGGGCATCACGACCGTCAGGCACGCCGAAGCCCTGGAGGAGGCGCTCTGCTACGGCTGGATCGACGGTCAGTCCGCCCAGTTCGACGAGTCCTTCTACCTGATCCGTTTCACCCCGCGCCGGCCGCGCAGTAAGTGGTCCCAGATCAACCGCGAGAAGGTCGAGCGGCTAATCAAGGAAGGCCGGGTGAGGCCCGCAGGCCTCGCCCAGATCGAGGCGGCCAAGGAGGATGGCCGTTGGGAGGCCGCCTACCCCCCTGCGAGCGCCGCGGTTGTCCCCGAGGATCTACAGCGTGCGCTGGATGAGAACCCCAAGGCGAAGGCCTTCTTCGAGACGCTCAAAGGGGCCAACCGCTACGCGATCCTCTACCGCGTACACGACGCGAAGCGCCCCGAGACGCGGGCGCGCCGGATCGCGGAGTACGTAGCGATGCTGGCGGAGCACCGGACGCTGCACTAGGTGCGGCGCCCGCGCCGAGCGTGGTCAGTTCCTCCGGGCACCCCACCCGGATCGGGCACGCTCCCGCTCCCGGATGTCGGCCATCTGCTCGTCTACCCAGTTGCCCGGATCGCGGGCCGTGACGATGGACTTGAGCCCCTCGAGCCGCTGCCGGCGCTCGGCCAGCTCCATCGTCAGCGCGGCATGGATGGAGTCAGCAAGCTCCTGGATATCGAACGGGTTCACCGACAACGCGCAGTCGCCCAGTTCCTCGTGGGCGCCGGTGTTCTCGCTGAGAATCGAGACGCCCGCCCTTTCGTTGACCATCGGACCCTCCTTGGCGACCAGGTTCATGCCATCGAACATGGCGTTGACGATCAGGACGTCGTAGTGCTTGTAGGCGGCGACGGCTTCCTCGAGGTCGTCGCGAAGCTTGAGCTGGATCGGCATCCAGTCCGGAGATCCGTGGCGGTGGTTGACGACGGCTACGACGGCCTCGATCCGCTCGAGGTACTCGGCGTACTCGGGGACGTCCGTCCGGGACGGCATCAGCTGGGCGATGAACGTGACCCTCTCTCGGAACTCTGGGTGCTGCTCCAGGAAGACGTCAAAGGCGCTGAACCCACGCAGCACGTTCTTGCTCAAGTCGGCACGGTCGACCCGCAGGATCAGGTGATCGCGGCGGCGCCGCAGCAGCTCCTGCTCAAACTCCAGCACCCTGGGCCGCCGGGAGACCGATAAAACGGCGCTCGAATCGATCGGCAGCGGATACGCCCGCACCCACACGTCGTGATCTTTGCAGCGCACGATGCCGCGGTCGAAGTCCACCTCGTAGCCGAGCAGATCGGCACAGCACTGGAGGAAGTTGCGCCGGTAGGAGCGGGTGTGGAACCCGATGATGTCGTTGGCCAGGATGCCGTCGTAGACCTCCTCCCGCAGCATCGTCGGCAGCACCCTCCAAGAGTCCGACTGGCTCCAGGGGATGTGGACGAAGTGATGGAGCACGACGTCCGGCCGCTCCCGCCGGATCAGCGCCGGGAGCGTGTACAGGTGGTAGTCGTGGACCATCACGACCGGATTGGACACGCCCTCGATCTCCTCCAGCACCGCCCGGGCCAAGTCCTCGTTGACCACGTTGTAGCCGAACTCAAAGGCCTCGGTTTCGTTGCGGCGGATGTCCGGGGCGTTGGAGAGGTCCCAGAGATAATGCTGGGTGAACCACAGCATCGGGTTGGCGATGATGTTGTAGAAGCGGTCATAGGCCTCCGGGCTCGACGCGACCAGCTTGACGCTGTATTCGTTCCCGTCTTCGGTCGAGACCGGGAACGGCCGCCCCTCGTGTCGCTCGGCCACCATCGCGTCCTCGTCCGTCATGGCCGAAGCGACCCATGTGACGTCGCGATGGGTCGCCAATCCGATCAACGCGGTCACCAAGCCGCCCGTCCCACGGTGGACCTCGTCCCCCGGGCCGAAGGTAACCGGCCCGCGGTTGGACACGAGTACCAAGGGCTGGTCCGGAGAGGAAGAGTTCATCGAACAAACGTAGCGGGCCGGCGGCCGAGGACGCGGTCGATCGCGGTTGCTGCGAGCGCCTGGGGAGCCCTAAACCTCCAGACGCTCGAACAGCTCCAGCCAGTCTCGCAACAGCCGGGGGGTCAGAAACCGCTGGCGCACGGCCTCCTTTCCGGCACGCCCCAGCTGCTTGCCCAGGGCAGGATCCGCGAGGATCTCAAGCGCGCGCTGGGCGCAATCCTCGACCCCGGAGACCAGAAACCCGGATTGGCCGTCGGTGATCTGAAGCGGGATGCCGCCAACGTCGCCGGCCACCATTGGCCGCGCCTTCCAGATCGCCTCGGTCACGGTCAGGCCAAATCCCTCCCGTGTCGACTTCTGGATCACGACGTCGGAGTGGGACTGGAACGCGTTGACTTCGATCGCGCCGACGTTGTTGAGGTTGTTGAGGAGGTGGATGTCAGGGTCGCCATCGGCGTGGGCCACCGTGGCGTTGAAGTAGTCCCAGCCCTCGGGATCATCGGTGGCCATCGAGCCCACCAGCGCGAGCTGCACCTCCGGCATCTGTTCCTTGACGATCCGGTAGGCGTCGATCACGCCCAGTGGGTCCTTCCAGGGATCGAAGCGCGAGACCTGGCACAGCAGTGGCCGGTCGACGTCGATCCCGAACTGCTGACAGATGTAGACGGCGTCCTCTGGCGAGAAGGCCATGTTCTTGGGGGCGAGGGGATCGATCGCCGGCGGCACCGTATATGAGCGACCATCCATGCCGCGCGGCACGTACTCGTCGAGGTGGAACACGACCGCCTCGTATGGCTCCAGGTAGGGCACGAGGCGCTCGAGCGTGAAGGCGTTCGGGGTCGAGAGGTCGATGTGGCACCTCCACACCCAGCGCCGCGCCTTTTCGGGAACCATGGAGCAGATCGCGGCCGGCTGCGGATCGTGGATGATGCACACGTCCCAATCCTCGGACAGCTGGGAGGCATTGATCTCGTTGTAACGGACCCACGTTTGCCACTGCTCCTCGCTCAGGTCCAGCGGGCTGCCCTGCAGCGCGTTGTGCATCACCTTGGTGGCGTTGAAGAAACCCTCCCGGCCGTAGATGACATGCCACTCGCACTGAAGGCCAACATCGACCATCAGTGGCACGAGCGTGTTCAAGATCTCCGAGACGCCGCCTCCGAACGCGGTCGCCGACACGTGGAGGATGCGCTTGCCCTCCAGGCGTGCGGCGCGCTCGCGGATCTCGTCGATCATCCTGCGGCCGGCGATGCTCTGGTAGTCCGCCAGGTGCTTCTGGGCTACGCCGACTGGCTGGAGCATGTGGTTCTAGGTGGGCGAGCGAGCATCTGGCCGGACGATATCGCCCACGATGTCGGTCACAGTGGGCCCCGGGTCGGTGGTGGGCCTCAGGGCGGCAGCTCGAGCGTGAAAACGGTCTGGCCCGGCGACGACTGCGCCGATAGCCGGCCCGACATGCGCTCCGCGAGCTCGGAGGCAATGGCCAGCCCCAGGCCCGACCCCTGGGCATCGTCGGCGGTGTAGAACGGCTCGAAGATACGTCTCATCGCGCTCGGATCGATACCGTCGCCGTCGTCGCGGACCGCGAGCCTCACCTGCCCGTCCGAGCGGCCGGCGGTGACCACGATCTGAGTCCCCGGCGGCGTATGGGTCAGCGCGTTGTCGAGCAGGATGCGCATGATCTGAGCGACACGAACCGGATCGCACTGTGCCTCGATCCTCCTCGCCGCGAGTCTGAGCTCCAGATGCGAATCATGGTGCGCCAGCGACGGCTCGAACTCCCCCGACACGGATCGCGCCAGCTCGCCAAGATCGACCTGCTCTTCCCGCAGCTCCAGCGAGCCGGCCTCGAGCCTCGACAGATCGAGTAGATCGACGGACAGCTTTCGTAGCCGCTCGACCTGGTCGCGGACCTGATCAAGGAAGCGGCGCCTGGTCTCTGGGTCGAGCTCTTCGTCCTCGAGCAGCTCGACAAAGCCGCCCAGGGAGAAGATCGGCGTTCGCAGCTCGTGCGAGGCGGTGGCGATGAACTTCTCCCGCGCCGACTCCAGCTGTGCCAGCTGGCGCTGCATGTCGTTGAACGCGACCGCCAGCTGCCCCAGCTCGTCGCTGGAGTCGACGTGAATGGGACGGCCAAAGTCCCCGGCGGCGACCTGCTCGGCGGCAAGCTCCAAGCGCTTCACGCGCCAAGTCAGCCAGCGCGCGACCAGGTAGCCGCCCACCAGCGCCAGCAGCAGCGCAATCCCACCGGCGATCAGGATCTCCTGGCGCACGATCGACACGTTGTGGACCACATCCGAGACCGACGAGGAGTAGACGGCGACGGCCAGGATCCGGCCATGGGAGCGGATCGGGTAGGCGGCCTCGGCCACCGTCACGCCCGCCACCACCTCGGTACCGGCCTCCGGCTTGCCGGACTGCACGGCCTGGTAGGCGAGCGGGAACGTCATCGCCTGATCGGTGCCGGGATTTGAGTCGACGACAGGGGCCGAGAGCTGTGGCTGGCCGTTCGCGGTATTCACGTCCAGCAGCGAGACCCGGGCGCCGGACTTGAGCGCCACCGTGTCGACCTGGCGCTCGAGCGTCGCCCGCGGGACGTCCGTTCCGACGGCGATGCTGCGCGAGTACGTGCTGGCGGTAGCCGCCAGCGCCTTCAGCTTCTCGTCAAGCAGTCTGTTCTGCAGCCCCGGCGCCACGTACAAATACAGCGCGGCGAACGCGACGAACGTGACCGCGAAGAAGACGAGCGCCAGGCGATTACGCAGCGAGCGCAGCATCGGTTTGGGGGCCTAGGGCTCGGTGTCCCGGAAGCGGTAGCCGACGCCGCGGACGGTCAACAGATACTCGGGCTCCTTGGGGTCGCGCTCGATCTTCTCCCGCAGGTGCCGGATGTGGACATCGATCGTTCTCGGATCGCGGTACGCGGAATCGCCCCAGATGCGCGCCAGCAGCATGTCGCGTGTGAACACGCGCCCGGGATTGCGCGCCAGCGCGGAGAGGATCTCGAACTCGACGTAGGTGAGCTGAGCGTCAATGCCCCGCACGCGGACCGTCCGCTTGGGGAAGTCGATCCGCAGCTGGAGCACTTCGAGCGGCGCCTCATCCGGTGCCGTTTCCGCCGGTCTGGTCATCTCCGCCCGCCGCAGTGCCGCCTTGATCCGGCTCGAGAACTCCCGCAGCGAGAACGGCTTGGTGATGTAGTCGTCTGCCCCCAGCTCGAGTCCCACCACCTTGTCGATCTCCTCGGACTTTGCGGTGAGCATGATGATCGGCACCGAGCTGCGGGTGCGGAGGCGCCGACAGACCTCGAGCCCGTCGAGCTTCGGGAGCATCAGGTCCAGCACGACGAGGTCGAACGCCTCCTCGTCGAACCGCTCGAGCGCTTGGCGGCCGTCGGTGGCCTGGACCACGTGGTAGCCCTCCTTGCGCAACGGATAAGACAGCAGCGTCTGGATCGACTGCTCATCGTCCACGAGCAGGATGCGCGCTGAGTGGTCTTCCATCAATTTGTCTCCTATTAGGAGGAAAGAGTACGGGGTGACTGCTTGGAGTCCCCTTCCGTGGTTAACCTTCCCCGGCCATGCTCGATCCGCGGATCTACCGCACGGGCTTGGTCGCGGTGGTGCTGGCCGTGATCGTGTTCGCGTTCTCGTTCCAGGACCAACAGGGGTCGCTGGGAGCAACCCTTGCCCCAGACGCGTTCAACGCTCAGAACGCCTACAGAGACGCGATCAACCTGGCCCAGCATTACCGCCATCGCCAGGCGGGTTCGGCGAGCGACGATGCGATCGCCGCCGAGATCGCCCAGCGGCTCCATGCCAACGACTTCAGCGTCTCCAACCAGTCGTTCCAAGCCCCCACTCCCAGCGGCACCAGAACGCTCCGGAACGTGATCGGGGTTCGATCGGGGGTCGCCAGCGGGAGCATCGTCGTCATCGCCCACCGTGACGCGACTGGTTCCCCGGCGAAGCTCGAGGAGTCGGGAACTGGCGTACTTCTCGACTTGGCGCGGGTCCTCTCGGGCGAGACGATCAACCACACCGTCGTGCTGGCCTCGACGTCCGGCTCGACCGGAGCCGCCGGCGCAACGCAGCTCATCCGCGCGCTCCCCGGCCCCATCGACGCCGTCCTGGTGCTGGGTGATATGGCAAGCCGCACCGTGCGTCCGCCGCTCGTGGTCCCGTGGTCGGACGGCCAGCAGATCGCCCCCGCTTTGCTGCGAAACACCGTCGCCGGCGCACTGTCGACCCAGGCAGGCCTGGCGGCGGGCGGTAACAGCCTGGTGGGGCAGTTCGCGCATCTGGCGTTTCCGTTCACTGTCTCCGAGCAGGGGCCATTCAACGCGCGGGGCATCCCAGCGGTGCTCCTTTCGGCCTCCGGAGAGCGGACCCCCGCTGCCAACGCGCCGCTGAGCCTGGCCCAGATCGACCAGTTCGGCAGGACGGCGCAGGAGGTGATCAGCGCCCTGGATGGCGGCAGTCCGGTGCCGGCTCCATCCGCATACCTGCTGATGGGCGGCAACGTCGTTCCCGCCTGGGCGGTCCGGCTGCTGGTCCTGGGGCTCATCCTTCCCGTGCTCGGGGCCACGATCGATGCTTTTGCCCGGGCGCGCCGCCGCGGTCATCCTGTTGGTCCCTGGGCGGCGCGCGTGCTGGCGGCCGGGGTGCCCTTCGCACTTGGCGTAGCAATCGTGCTGTTCGCTAAGGCCGTCGGTCTGCTGCGGGTCGCGCCGCCTGCGGCAGCCGCCGCTGGGGCAGTGCCGTTGCGTACCTCCGGCACGGCGATCCTGGTCGCGATCGCTTGTGTCATCGCGATCGTCTTCTGGTTGCTCAGGCGCACGGGCGTGCTGGTCAACGCCAGCGGAAATCCCGGAGCCGCTGCCGCGCTCCTGATCGTGATGTGCGCCCTGGCAATCGCGATCTGGGTGACGAACCCGTTTGCGGCGGCCCTGCTCGTACCCGCGCTGCACCTCTGGATGTGGGTGCTCATGCCCCAGACCCGGATGCACCCGGCGCTCAGGGGCAGTCTGTTCGTCGCGGGGCTGGCCCCGCCGCTCCTGGTGCTCGTCTACTTCATGGTCACGCTGGGCTTCAACCCGATCACGTTCGCCTGGACCGGGTCGATGATGATCGCCAGCGGCCAGATCAGCCCACTCGTCGCCCTCGAATGGTGCGCGGCAGCGGCGTGCGCGCTGTGGGGGATCGCGATCGCGGCCTGGGGCGCACGCCAGGAGCAGCCGCAAGAGGTGCCGGTCACCGTTCGCGGTCCGGTCACGTACGCCGGTCCCGGTTCCCTGGGTGGGACCAAATCGGCACTCCGCCGTTGACCAGCGCTTAGTCTCTTCACCCGTGCGCCGACTGATCCGTGACTTCTCGTTGGTGCTGATGATCTCGGGGGGTCTGCTGCTTGCCGACGCCGCGGTGACGCTGCTGTGGCAGGAGCCGCTGACGGCCGTGATCGCGTTGATCAAGCGCGACGGCGTCGACAAACGCTTCCTCTCCTACTGCAAGGCGCCGCTGTCGGGGCTCGAACTCAGGGCGCTTCAGGCGCTGAAGACCGAGAAGCAGCGGATCGCGTACCTGGCGCGGCAGGAGCGCAAAGAAGTCAAGACCGGCCAGGCAATCGGAATCCTCCAGATGCCGAGACTGGGCGCGACCTACACGGTGGTCCAGGGGACCGATGAGGCGAGCCTGCAGAAGGGCCCCGGCCATTATCCGCAGACGCCGTTCCCGGGATTGGGCGACACGGTGGCGATCGCCGGCCACAGGACGACGTATCTGGCGCCATTTCGCAACATCAACCAGCTTCGCCCCGGCGACCGGATCGTGCTCACGCTGCGCTACGCCCAGTTCACCTACAAGGTCCAGTACGACAAGGTCGTGCAGCCGACCGCCTGGTGGGTCACCCACAACGTCGGCTACGAGCGCCTGGTGCTGTCGGCCTGCAATCCCCTGTACAGCGCGGCCCAGCGGATCGTGACGTTCGCCCGGGTCCAGTCGGTGCTGCCGCTCGGGCCATCGACCGTCCGAGGGCACGCCGGGTGCTGACCACGATCGGCCGAACGTCCTGACTGGCACCTAATCAGTTAAGGCCAAAGCGGCTCCAGCCGATAGGGGAGGAACATGGAAGACGCCCAGGGCAGCAGGCTGCTCGCGCTGCGCGAGCGAATCGTGCGCGGCGAGTACGAGATCGACTGCCGGGCGGTCGCCGAGGCGATCGCGCGCCGGGTACTCGATCAGGCCTTGCTGCGGGCTCCCTCAGAGCGAATGCTGATAGCCCAAGATGGGGCCGGCGGCATCTCCGAAGACGACGCCTGGCGGCCCGTCTAGCACGTGCCCAATCCACGCCAGCCCCACACCGCTGCGCCAGCCGGAGGCCGCGGTCTCGGCGGAATCACGGGCGCTGGGCGGCACACAGGCGCAGAGCTCGTAGTCCTCGCCGGCGGTCGCCGCCAGCGTGCCGGGGTTCATCCCGACCTGGGACGCCACCTCCTTCACGGCGTCGGCGACGGGCAGCGCCGCCAGCTGGAGCTCCAGCCTCGCTCCGCTCCGCCGCGCCAGGTGTCCGGCGTCAGTGGCCAGCCCGTCCGAGAGATCGATCATCGCTCGGGCGCCGAACTCGGCCAGCGAACGTCCCTCCTCGAGCCGCGGGGTTGGACGGGCGTAGCGCTCCCGCAGCGACCGCACGTCCTCCGAATCGGCAAGCTGGGCCCGTCCATCGATCAGCGCAAGCCCCGCGCCGGCCTCACCGAGCTTCCCCGTCACGCACACCAGGTCTCCAGGTCTCGCCCCGTCGCGCCCCACAACAACGCCGGGGTCTGACGCCCAACCGACGACGGTGACCGACACTGTCAGAGCGCTGGCCTGCGTGACGTCCCCGCCCGCGATCGCGGCCCCACAGCGCGACGCAAGCTCCTGCGCTCCGCGCGCCAGATCGAGGACGGCGTCAAGCTCCATCCCCCCCGGAAGTCCAAGCGCCAGGTAAGCCTCGTCGGGCTCCACCCCCATGGCCGCCAGATCTGACAGCGCCGCGGCCATTGCCCGGTGGCCGATCTCGTCCATCGTCAGCTCCCCCACCCGGAAATGGACGCCGTCGACCATCATGTCGACGGAAGTCACGGCGTAGCCACCGGCCCGCACCACCGCGGCGTCGTCCCCCATGCCCCGAACCACCCTGGGGGACTCATGCTTGAACAGCCCGTCGAGGGCCTCGATCAGCTCAAACTCGCGCATAGAGAGCTGATTAGGCGGTGGCAGCTGTCCGTCTGTGGACACTCGCGCAACGCGCATGTGTCCACAGGTGGACGCTGGTGCCGCTCCTCACTTATGCCGATAGACGATGCGGGCGCGATCTAAGTCGTAGGGCGAGAGTTCAACTCGCACCCTGTCGCCCGGCAGGATGCGGATCCGGAACCGACGCATTTTCCCCGCCACGTGACCGAGCACCGTGCGATCCATGTTGTCGAGCTTGACGCGGAACATGGCGTTCGGTAGCGCCTCGACTACCTCGCCTTCGAGCTCGACTTTCTCTTCCTTGGGCATGGGCCGCGCGAACGCTAGCAGTCAGTCCGTTGCCCGACTGTGATCTCGGGACCTAGCGCCGTCCGCGCCCGCCCCCGCCGCCGGCGCGTCCGGTGCCGAAGCCAGCCGGTGGGATCACGCCCGTCCTCGGGGTCGGGACTTGGACCTGCGGAGGTCCCTGCGGCGGCTGTGCGTACAGCTGCGGGTTGTAGTACGGGTTCACGACCCCGCCGCCGTTGCCGTTGCCGTTGCCATTGCCGTTGCCGTTGCCATTGCCGCCGTTGTTCTGGCCACTGCCCACCGAGTGAGGCCCGGTGAAGGCGGTGCCCTGCCACTGACTGGATGGCTGGGACCAGTCGCCGCAGTACCCATTGGACGCCGCTGACATGTAGTCGTGCCAGATCGGGGCGGCCAGCGTTCCGCCAAAGCCATTGGCCATCGGAGTGTTGGCGTTGGGGTATCCGACCCACACCGCGGTCGAGAGCTTCGGCGTGAATCCCACGAACCACGCGTTCTCCAAGTTCTCCGCCGTTCCGGTCTTGCCGGCGGCCGGGCACCCGTAGTTAGCCGCGGTGCCGGTACCACCGGAATTGCTGATCACCTGCTTGAGCACGCTGATCGCCTCGTACGCCTCGGCGTAGCTGAACACCTGCTTCTTAGGCGGGGTGCCCATGTTGACGACGCTTCCGTCCGGGAACACGACCTTGTCGATCGCGGTCGGCGGTATGTGCCAGCCGCCGTTGGCGACCGTGGCGTAGGCGTCGGCCATCTCGAGCGGGGTGACGCCTTGGGTGAGGCCGCCGATTACCTCGGCCGGGTTCCCGTCGAGCTTGGTCGTGATTCCCATCGCGTGGGCTGTGGCGTCGACCTTGTTCATGCCCAGATCGACCCCGAGCTGGGCGAACACCGTGTTGTCGGACACGATCGTGGCGTGGGTGATGTCGATGTTGCCCTGGTAGGTCTCCTCTGCGGTGTGCACGCTGTACGTGGGGTAGCCGGGCAACCAGCCGGGCGCCAGGAAGTGCGAGTTGTAGAAGGTCTGATTCGGGTCGCCGTCGTAGTCGTGGATCAAGGTCATCAACGCGTAAACCTTGAACGACGAGCCCGGCTGCCGCTGACCCTCGGTGGCGTAATCGAAGCTCGATTGGCTGTAGTCAGAGGTGTTGGCGATCGCCAGGATGTGGCCGTTCGTGGGATCGATTGATACAAGCGCCGCGGCCGGGTTCCCCGAGCCTCCCTCATGGGAGAGCACCGAGGACTGCGCCTGCTGCTGATCTTGGAGGTTGATCGTGGTGTAGATCTTCAGGCCGCCCTGGTCGACCTTCGGGCAACTGGCGGTAAACGGCCGGCCGGGGCAGAAGCGCTCGTGCAGTTGTTGCACCACGTAGTCGAACGCGTACGGCTGGCGGCGTTGCTCGTAGGCGCTGTTGTGCTGTATCCCCAGCGGCTCGGTGGCGGCTTGGTCCGCTTGGGCCTGGGTGATGTAGCCGGACTTGACCATGCCCTGGAGCACGTCGCGGCGGCGCTTCGTCGCCAGCTGAGAGTCGAGGAAGGGGTTGTATTCGGACGGCGCCTGCGGCATCCCGGCCAGCAGCGCCGATTGCGCCAGGTCGAGTTGGGACACCGGCTTGTCGAAGAAGATCTCGGAGGCGGCGCCCACTCCGTAGGCGGTCTGCCCGCCGACCGTGCCATAGGGCACGTCGTTTAGATATTCGTCGAGGATCCAGTCCTTGTTGTGTGCCTTTTCCAGCTGCTGGGCCAGCTTGGCTTGGATGATCTTGTAGCGAAGATCTCGCTTGTGATGGGGGAGGTAGAGCTGGTTGGCCAGCTGCATGGTCAGGGTCGAGGCGCCCTGGAGGGTCGAGCCCCCATTGAACACATCCCTGATCGCCGCCCGGAGAATTCCCTGGTAATCGAGGGCCCCGTGTTGGTAGAAGCGGCGGTCCTCAATGGCCACGGTGGCGTGCTTCAGCGCGGTCGGGATCTGGCTGTCCGGCACGGGCGTGCGCAGAAGCGTCGAGTGGATTAAGCCGAGCGAGGAGCCGTCGGAGGCGAATACCTGCGAGTTAGCGCCCGGCACCTCGGGGCTCCGCTGATTGAGGTTCGGCGCCGAGTCTGCAACGGCCGCCACCCAGCCGGCGATCGCGAGCGCCCCCAAGACCACCGTTGAGACGCCGATCATGGCGCTCATCACGACCACCCGCGTGACGGGATGTCGGCGGTTGCGGCGGTGGCGCCGCTGTCGCTCTCGTCGGCTCACAGGAATCGTTCCGGCTACGGTGGCATCTCGGCAGCGCGACGCCGGATGCGGCAGACTGGCCTCAGTTTACTTGCAGATCCTTGTTCGGCCTGCTGGTTCTGGGTCCTGCCGAGGCCTGTCGGCTCGGGGTCCGGCAGGATAATCGCGCTCGACGCCCTCGCGTCCCGGCGGCGATACTTGTTGCGGTGCCTGTCGAGGAGCTTGTCGAAGCCGCCGAGGTCTCCGGCCGGACGCCCACCGTCTCCTGGCCGCGCCCGCCCCGGAGTGCCTCGCCGCGTCGGGTGGCGTGGACGGCGCTGTGGACCTCGCGACTGGTCGTGCTGCTCGCCGGCGTGCTGGGTGTCCTCTCCTTCGGGACGGCGCCGGGCGCCCGGCAGTTTGACCAGCTCAGGCTGACCGCTCCGTTCGGGTATTTCGGCAACCTGCTCGTCTCGCCGCTCGCTCGGTGGGATTCGGCCTGGTACCTGGCGATCGCCCAGGGGGGCTATGACCACAACCCCGAGCGCACGACGTTCTTTCCTCTGTATCCGATGCTGGTCAGGGGCGTGGGAGAGGTGTTTCGATCCGACCTGATCGCCGGCGTCGTGATCTCCCTGGTCTGCTTCGCGGTCGGCCTGGTCGTTCTCTACCGGCTGACCGAACTCGAGCTTGGCGACGAGCGCGCTCGCATCTGCGTGATGCTCCTGGCGTTCTCCCCGATGGCCTACTTCTTCTCGGCCGTCTACACGGAGTCGCTGTTCCTGGCGTTGTCCGTAGGGTGCATCTACCAGGCAAGACGGGGGCGCTGGGCCTGGGCCGGCGTGCTGGGTGCAATCGCGGCCGCCTCGCGCAATACGGGTGTCGTGCTCGTCGTCCCGATCGTGCTCTTTTTCCTGTACGGCCCGCGAGCCGACCGCGCCGGACCGCTGAATCCGCCGGCGGGACTGCTGGGGCGCCTGAGGCCGCGATATCCGCTCGGCCGCGAGCTCTCTTGGGCCCTGCTTGTCCCCATCGGGTTGGTGGCGTACATCCTGTTCCTGGCCCTGACGACGGGCGACGGGCTGACGCCGTTCAGCGCCGAGCAGTACTGGTACCACCACTTCGCCGGGCCGTTGGGCGGCGTGTGGGAAGGTGCAGTCGCGGCTTGGGACGGCATTCGGCAACTGCTGCACGGTCCGGCCCCGCCGGTGTACTTCACGGCCGCCGGCGGCAATCCCCTGACCGTTGCCGGGCAGAACCTGATGCTGTTCGGCTTCCTCGTGCTGGGCTTCGTGGCATTCGTGGGGGTGGTACGGCGTCTTCCGTTCGCTTATGCCGCATACACGTTTGCAGCGATCGCGCCGGCGCTTTCGTACCCCATCACCCCCCAGCCACTCGACTCGCTGCCGCGCTATGAGGTGGTTCTGTTTCCCCTTTTCATGTGGGGAGCCAGGTGGGTGCACGCCCGGCGCATCGAGCCGCAGGTGATCGCCTGCCTGGCGGTGCTGCTCGGCCTGTTCACGGCCGAGTTCGCCACCTGGCGGTTCGTTTCTTGAATCGCCGGCCCGAGGCGCTGCTGCTGGACGCGCTCGGCACGCTCGTGGCTCTGGAGCCGCCGGCACCGAGGCTCCGACGGGCGCTCTCGAGTGATTTCGGAATATCGGTCTCCGAGGAAGACGCCGAGCGGGCGATCGCCGCGGAGATCGCGTACTACCGCTCCCATCTCGACGAAGGCCGGGACGAGTCGACCTTGGCTGCGCTGCGCCGCGCCTGCGCCCAGGCGATGGGAACGGCGCTGCCGAACGAAGCTCGCGAGCGCCTGGATCCCGAGGCGCTCGTGTCGGTGCTGCTCAAGTCGCTGGAATTCTCGGTGTTCGAGGACGTGCGACCGTCGCTCCGTGATTTCCGCGATCGAGGCATGCGCCTGGTCGTCGTCTCCAACTGGGACGTCTCGCTCGCGGATGTACTCGGGCGTCTGGAGCTGACGTCCTTGTTGGACGGAGTCGTCACCTCGGCGGAGGCCGGTGCACGCAAGCCGCAGGCCGCGATATTCCAGCGTGCGCTCGCTATGGCCGGGGCCGCTCCCGACCGGGCCATTCAAGTCGGAGACAGCCTCGTCGAAGACGTTGAAGGGGCTCGGGCGGCCGGGATCGAAGCCATCCTCCTGCGTCGTGACGGCGGCTCCGGGCCGCCGGGGGTGAGGACGATCACGACTCTCGCGGAGCTGGCAGCGGCGATCGAGGAGTCCGAACCCTAACCTTGGTCGCCTCTCTAATGGCGTCCGAACCGAACACTACGAGCCCGCCGCCAGATGGGCCTGGGTGGCGACCCTGGATGGTGCTGGCCGCGGTCGGGGCGGGCCTGGCGGGCGGCTGGTTTGCGGCCTCGATCGTGGCGGTCATCGGCCACTCGGCAGGCTCCAGCCTCTCCCATCCCACTCCCGCGGTCAGCCTGACCGGCGATCTGGTGTTCGACCTGGCGTTCGTCGCCTCGGCGCTGTACTTCTCGACGCTGAGGGGCCGCCCTCGACCAAGCGACTTCGGGTTCAGGCTCGTGTCGCTCAAGCGGGCGGCCGGCGCGGTCGCTTTGGCCGCGATCGCCTACTACGTCTTGACCGGCATCTACGCGGCGCTGTTCAAGCTGCACGGCAATGACAAGCTGCCGAGCGAGCTGGGGGCGGGGAAGAGCACCGCCGCGTTGATCGCTGCCGGCGTGTTCGTATGCGTGGTCGCGCCGATTGCCGAGGAGTTCTTCTTCCGCGGCTTTGTGTTCGGCGCGCTGAGGCGCTGGAAGATCCGCCTCGGCGGGCGCGACCTCGGAACCTGGCTGGCGGCCGTGGTCACGGGGATTCTGTTCGGCCTCGCGCACACCGGCTCGGCCTCCGTCCAATATCTCGTTCCGCTGGGATTCCTCGGGTTCGTGCTCTGCATCGTGCGCTGGAAGACGAGATCGCTCTATCCCTGCATGGCGCTGCACAGCATCAACAACTCGCTGGCCCTGGGGATCAACCAGCTCCACTGGAACGCGGGCGAGATATTGGCGCTGATCCTGGGTTCGTTGCTCGTGATCGGCGCCGGGACGGTTCCCCTCGCTCGTCCCGTCCTCATCGAGCAGCGCCCGGCGACGCATCCATGATGAGCCTCGACACCAACACCGCCGCCCGGGAGCGTCTGATCGCGGAGCTGCGAGCGCACGCCCTCGTTATCGGCGACGTGGTGCTGACGAGCGGGCGCACGGCGCGGTACCTGGTCGACGCCAAGCGCGCCATCCTCCGTCCGCCCGGTTTTCGCGCCTTGGCCGAGCTAGTCGCCGCGCAGGCGCGCGCCTGGGAGGCGACCGCCGTAGGGGGGATGACGATGGGTGCCGATCCCATCGCCTGCGCGGCGCTGGCGGGCGGGGCCGACGTCAAGGCCTTCTTCGTCCGCAAGGAGATCAAGCAGCACGGCCTCTCGCGCCGGATCGAGGGGCCGGAGCTCGATCCTGGCGAGCGCTGCATGCTGGTGGAGGACGTGGTCACGACGGGAGGGTCGACGGTCCGGGCGCTGGAAGCGCTTCGGGCAGAGGGCCACGACGTATGCGGCGTTCTCGCGATCTGCGACCGTCTCGCCGGCGGCGCTCCAGCGATCGAGGCCGCGGCCGGCGTTCCGTTCGTCGCCTTGACGACTATCGACGATGTGTACCCGCAGCGGCCGGACCGGTCTGGCCCATAGCATGCCCCCGGCAGGAATCGAACCTGCATCCCGCGCTTAGGAGGCGCGTGCTCTATCCGTTGAGCTACGAGGGCGCCGGCAGAGCGTAGCCGCAGGTGGTTCACGCGTGACAACCCTTGGTCGCTGTGCTATTCCGGCCTCGTGGAGGAGGAGGGACCCACTCTGGCGCATCGAAGCTCGGATGGCTGATGAGCGTCGGGCCACCTGAGCTGGTTGCCGATCGCGAGACGGCGGCCCGGGAGCAGTTCGACGGGGTCGATGCCGCCGAGGCCGGCGCCGCTCCGCTGCCGCTGTTTGGGCGGCGGTTGCTCGCCGATCGGGCGGCGATGGCCTCGGCGGCGTTCGTCCTCGTGCTGGTCCTGATCGCGATTTTCGCGCCCCTGATCGTCAAGGCCGTCGGCGCGCCGGGACCATACGCAACCGATCCAAGCGCCCGCGACCAGTTCGGCGATCCGACCGGCCCATCGCCGGGCGCTCTGTGGCCCTTCATCGCGGCGCTGGCGGGTGTGGCGCTCGCGACCGCCTCCCGGTTCGCTCCGGTCCCCACCATCAGGCGCTATGGCTGGGTGGTCATCTCCGGCATCGCATTCCTCGCCGCGGTCGCCCTGGCGATCGTTTTTTGGCCGAGCGCACACCACATATTCGGTGTCGACAGGGAGTTCCGTGACCTCTTCAGTCGCGTTCTCTATGGCGCTCGACTGTCGCTCGAGGTGGCGGCCATCGCCGCCGCTGGGTCGTTGATCATCGGGCTGACGCTCGGGCTCCTGGTCGGTTACTTCCGGGGTTGGGTCGGCGCGGCGATCTCAGGGGTGATCGACGCGCTGTTCGCGTTGCCGATCCTGCTGCTCGCGCTCGGCATGGCCGCAGCGTGCAAACTGGGGAAAGGGTGCCTGGGCGGCGTTCTGCACCCGGGGCTCGCGGTCGTGATCGTGGTGATCGCGCTCGTCAACTCGATCAACATGGCACGCGTCATGCGGGACCGGGTGTTGGCGCTGAGCGAGGAGGGATTCGTCGAGACCGCGCGGTCGCTGGGGATCTCGAACGTCAGGATCATCTTCAGGGAGGTGCTGCCAAACGTCCTCGCGCCGATCGCGGGCTATGCGGCGCGGATCATCGCCCTGGACGTGCTGTTCATGGCCGGGCTCTCCTACCTGGGCATCGGCATCCAGTTTCCGAAGGCCTCGTGGGGGGCGATGCTGGCCGATGCCAACGCGGTGCTCGGGACGGCTTGGTGGTACATGGTGTTCCCCGGGGCCGCGCTGCTGCTAACCGTGCTCGCGTTCAACCTGCTCGGCGACGGCCTTCGGGATGCACTGAGCCCGCGGGCGAGCAGGTCGTAAGGAGACGACGTGACCAGGTACGTCATCCGCCGTGTCCTATGGGTGATCGTGCTCCTGTTCGGAGTGGTCTCGGTCACCTTCGTCATCTTCTACCTGTTCCCATCCGGCGATCCCGCCGCCCTGCGCGCCGGACCGCACCCCACACCGCAGCTGCTAGCGACGATCCGGCACAAGCTCGGGCTGAACGAGGCGTGGTACGTCCAGTACTTCGACTACCTGAAGGCGCTCATCCTTCACTTCGACTTTGGCTATAGCTACCAGAGTCACGTCGCGGTCAGGACTCGGATCTTCAGCCGGCTGCCGGCGACGATTTCGCTCATCGGCGGGGCCGCCGTCCTGTGGCTAATAACTGCGACCACTATCGGCACCATCGCCGCCCTCAAGCGTCGCTCGCCATTCGACCGGTTCACGACCGGCGGAGCGGTGGTGGCCATCTCTGCGCCGGTGTTCTGGGTGGGGATGATCAGCCTGTACCTGTTTGCCACGGACATCGGCAAGCTGCCGATCTTCCCCGGCGCGGGCAGCTACGTCCCGCTCACACACCACCCTGGGAAGTGGTTCGTGTCGCTGATCATGCCTTGGTGCGTACTGGCCGCGGGGTTTTCTGCTGCCTCCGTGCGGCTGTTGCGGACGAGCCTGATTGACACGCTAGGCCAGGGTTATGTCTATACGGCACGCGCCAAGGGGATCTCAGAGCGTCGGGTCATCCTGCGGCATGCGCTGCGAGTGGCGATCGCGCCGTTCGTGACGGCAGCTGGTCTCGGGATCGGCGCTCTGCTGGCCGCCGCGATCCTCACCGAGACCGTCTTCAACATCCCCGGCATCGGGCGCCTTACGTATGACTCAATTCAGGTAGGGGATCTGGCCATGATTCAGGGGACGGTGTTGCTCGGCGCGTGCCTCGTCGTCGTGGCCAAGCTCGTCGTGGACGTCATGTACGCGTTGATCGATCCGCGGGCCCGGTCCCGGTGAGCGCCCTCCTCGAGGTCGAGGACCTCCGGGTCCAGTTCAGGACTGAAGATGGCGTCGTCCCTTCGGTGGACGGCGTCTCCTGTTCGGTGGAGGCGGGAAAGACGCTTGCAATCGTGGGCGGGGCGGGTTCAGGCAAAACGGTCGTGTCGATGGCGCTCCTGGGGTTGAGCCCCGGCCCGTATGCCCGCATCTCGGGGCGCGTCCTGTTCGAGGGTCGGGATCTGCTGGGACTCGCGGGCCACGAGCTGCGCAGGCTCCGCGGCGAGGAGATCGCGATGGTCGTCCAGGGCGGCGCCTCGTCGCTACACCCGTTCTACAAGGTCGGGGCGCAGCTGATCGAGACGATCGTGACCCACCGCCAGGTGTCCGAGGCCGCCGCCCGCGACCGGGCGATCGACCTACTGGAACTGCTCGGGATTCCCGAGCCTCATCATCGCGTCGATCAGTACCCGGACGGGCTCTCGCCCTCCATGGGCCAGCGAGCCGTGATCGCCATGGCGCTGGCAAACGAGCCACAGCTCTTGGTCGCCGATGATCCGACGAGCGGCCTCGACCTGACCGTACAAGCGGAGATCCTCGAGCTGCTGAAGCGGGTCCGGGTGCGCCTGGACATGGCGATCGTCTTCGCGTGCCGTGATCTGGCAGTGGCCGCGGAGATCGCCGATGAGATCTGCGTCATGTATGCGGGCCGCATCGTCGAACGCGCCCCGACGGAGCTCATCCTCGAATCGCCCCAGCACCCGTACACCTGGGCCCTGTTCAAGTCCGCACCCCAGCTCGGAGCACCGCCGGGCGAGGACCTGACGCCGAATCCCGGCCGGCCACCGAGCCTCATCCACCGCCCGTCAGGCTGCTTGTTCCATCCCCGCTGCCCGTACGTGCGTGACGAGCACCGGCGCGTCGACCCCACGCTCCAGCCCGTGCCGGGCCAGCCCGGCCACGAAGTGGCTTGCTTGCTTGAACCTGAAGTGCGGACGAGGATCTGGCAGCGGGCTTAAAGCCGGGCAGGAGCCTGCCGCGCTGCGCCGGCTCGCGGAACCTGGGACCCCCGTTCAAGTGCTTGCGGGGCATTCCCGCCGGCGCAGGGCGGTGGGTCATGACCGGCGCCGGTGGCGCGGGAAGCGGGGATCATGGCGCCTCGCCTTCCTCCTCGACATACAGCGACTCCCTCGCCAGCTCCTGTCCGCGCTGATCCCACAGCTTGATTTCGAGGAAGTCCTGCCTGTAGTTATCGGGAGCGATCAGCGTGAAGCGCTCGTCGAGCAGCTCGCATTGGTCGACCGCCAGGTTTGCCAGCTCCGCGGTGACTAGCGCACCGCCTGGGATCAGCGGCACTCCCCACACCAGTGTGATGTCGGCGGTGTTGCCCTCCTCCCCTCTCCAGTAGGCGATCACCTCGTCGTTGAGGTCCATCTTCCAGTCCGGGTTCTCATCGGCCACCTCGGACGTGAAGTCCGCGCTCGCCTCGAACTCGCCGGGCCCCCCCGAGCCTTCTCGAAAAGAGACATAGCCGAAGATCTCGTAACCCCCGGCTGTGCGGGTCACCCCGGGTACGTACGTGCGGCCGGCGTAGGTGCGGTCTGGGAACCAGGCTATTTCTTCAAAGTCGCCCAGCACCGCGCCCTCGGTGTCGATCTGCTCGCAGGCGTTCCGGAAGTGCTCGCTGAGAGTGCTCGCCCACCGGCCGTAGGGAAGCGTCTCCTGTGGCGGCTCGGCGGCGAAGCTGATCACGAACCGGTCCGTGGGCGGCATCGGCGGCGTAGCCTACCTGCGAGGTTTCCCGGCGCTGGCCCCGGCGTTTCCTCGGCCCGTCCCGCCGGCTCAGAACGCGCCGCGGCCGCTGAGGACTGCGGGGATCGTCTTGAGCAGGATCGACAGGTCGAGGAAGACCGACCAGCGCTCGAGGTACAGGAAGTCGAGCCGGACCAGGTCGTCGAAATCGAGCTCGGCGCGGCCTGAGACCTGCCACAGACCGGTGATCCCCGGAAGTACCAAGTAGCGCTTCTTGTGCCACTCCTCGAGGTGCTCGAAGTCGCGCATCGGCAGCGGCCGCGGGCCGACCAGGGACATCTCGTTGCGGACCACGTTAACGAGCTGCGGAAGCTCGTCCAGCGAGTAGCGGCGTAGGAACCGGCCGACCGTTGTCAGCCGCGGGTCGCGCCGGATCTTGAACAGCGCTCCGGACTGCTCGTTCAGCGGCTCGAGGTCGTCTTGCAGCTGATCGGCGTGCTCGCGCATGGTGCGGAACTTAAAGCAGTGAAACGGCTTACCGCCAATCCCCGGACGGATGGAGCGGTAGAAGATAGGGCCACGTGAGGACAGCTTGATTGCGATCGCGATCACCAGCAGCACCGGCGCCAGCACGATCAACCCGAGTGTCGCGACGATGAGGTCGAAGCTGCGCTTCAGCGCGTAGTCGATCCCCTCGAACACCGGTGGGCGAAGCGTGAACAGCGGCACACTCTGGCCCGGCACGAACTCCGCCCTGTCAAGCAGGATCTCCATCGTCGAGGGCGCGACCTGCACGGTCACGCCCCGCCGGTGGCAAAGGTCGACCAGCTCGACTGCCCGGTCCTGGGGGAACTCCGGGTCGGCGATGATCACCTCCTGAATACGCTCCTGAGCAAGGACTTCGGGCAGATCCTCGAGGCCCCCCAGGGAGCGCAGACCGTTCTCGGGTCGAGGTGTGAGGGAGACGTAGCCGACCACGTCAACCCCCGCGCGCGGTTCCCCAGACAGCGCTTGGGCCACCGCCTCTATGTGCTGGCCCGTTCCCACCAGCAGTGCCCGCCGGGTGTAGCCGGCCTGCTCCAGCAGCCAACCGGTCGCTTGGGTATGCAGATACCGCAGGCCCGTGATGTAGACCGAACCGAAGAACAGCGACCCGTAGAAGGTGTAATAGCTCGAGTAGTGCTCGTGGTTGGCTAGCGCGAACACCAGCGCGATCACCGTGGCCTGGAACAGGGCGGAGACGATGCGGGCCAGCCCCGGCCGCCTCGTCCGCTCGGCGTATAGATCGACGCGCGCGAACATCAGCACGGTCACCAGATAGGCGAACGCAACCCAGTGCCTGGTCTGCGTCCAGACGACGGAGACGCCGTGGCCCCGAAACGCCACCTTGAGCTCGAGTGCCGTGAACAGGGCGGCGAAGACGCCGATGAAGTCGAGCACCAGCAGCGACACCACGCGGGAAAGTCGGCGCACCGTCTCGAGCCGGAGCAGGAACGAGAGCAGGGGCGGCCGCTTGCGCCGCATATCGCGCTCGCCCGGCAGGAGCGTGACCGAATCTGTGACGGCTCCGTTTTCGCCGGTGCGCGTAGCTTCTGACTGTTCGATGCTCACGTAGCTCTCAGCCCTCTCACTCCCCGTGATAGCCGTAACGGTACCTTGCGGGCGAAGTTCCGGGGAAGCGGCAACAATTGCTGGCGATCAAGGAGCGGCGGCGCTTAGGTGCTAGGCGGGGCGGCGGCATCAGCGTGCCGCGCCCACCAGAGCTTCCTTGCCGGCCTGCTCGATTGTGCGCCGAAGTCCCTCCCGCAGATCCACGGTCGGCTCCCAACCCAGGATCTCGCGAGCCAAGCTGATGTCCGGCTGGCGGACCTGGGGATCGTCGGTGGGAAGGGCCTCGAAGACGATCTCCGAGCTCGAGCCGGTCACCTCTAGCACGGTTTCCGCAAGCTCGAGCAGCGTGAACTCGTTGGGATTGCCGATGTTGACCGGCATGTGATACCCCGACTCCGCGAGCGCGATCAGCCCACGGATCTCATCGTCGACGTAACAGAAGGAGCGCGTCTGCGAGCCGTCGCCGAAGACGGTGATCGGCCGGTCCTGGAGGGCTTGGCGGAGAAAAGTGGGAATCGCCCGGCCGTCGTGAGGACGCATTTTGCTGCCATAGGTATTGAATATGCGAACGATCGCCGTATCGACCCCCTGCTGGCGGTGATAGGCCATCGTCAGCGCCTCGGCGTAGCGCTTGGCCTCGTCGTAGACGCCGCGGGGGCCGATCGGGTTGACGTGGCCCCAGTAGCTCTCGGGCTGGGGATGTACCTGCGGATCGCCGTAGACCTCGCTGGTCGAGGCGAGCAGGAACCTGGCCCGGTGCTTCTTGGCCAGACCAAGCGTGTGATGGGTCCCGTAGGAGCCGACCTTCAGCGTGTGAAGCGGGAGACGCAGGTAGTCGATGGGCGACGCTGGCGAGGCCAGGTGGTAGACGAAATCGACCGGCTCCTCGACGGAGTAGGGCTCGATGATGTCGAGGTTCAGATGGAGGAACCGCTCGCCGCGGATGTGCTCGATGTTCGCCAGCGACCCCGTCTCCATGTTGTCGACGCAGATCACGCGGTGGCCCCGGGCCAAGAGCTCATCGCATAGGTGCGAGCCGAGAAAACCGGCGCCGCCGGTCACAAGGCAGGTGGCCATGGGCCCGCAATCTACACGGGGATTCCGCGTGAACGCTCAGCGGCTGGCGCTGCAAACACCCCCACTTCGTCGAGATATGCGACGCTGCCCGACAACCAGCAAAAGGAGCCGCGATGGCAGCCGCTCGATTCGTAGAGCGCCTCAATGAGCAGATCGCCAGCGAGTTCGCCGCCCAGCAGCAGTACATAGCCAACGCCGTCTACTACGACGGCCAGACGCTGCCCAGGCTCGCGGCGTTCTTCTACGCCCAGGCGGTCGAGGAGCGCAATCACGCGATGATGATGGTCCAGTACCTGCTGGACTCGGACGGCCACGTAGCCATCCCTGGCGTCGAGCCGCCGGAGACAGAGTTCGGCGACATCGTCGCGCCGGTGGCATTGGCGCTCGACCAGGAGCGTCGTGTGTCAGAGCAGATCGCCGATCTGGCGGCAGTGGCTCGCGCGGAGAACGACTTCCTCTCAGAGCAGTTCACGCAGTGGTTCCTGAAGGAGCAGGTTGAAGAGGTAGCCACCATGTCCTCACTGCTGTCGGTCGTCGAGCGCTCGAGTGACACCCCGATGTTCATCGAGGACTATCTGGTTCGCGAGCAAACTCAGAGCACGGAAGAGGACCCGACCGCTCCCCCGGCGGCCGGCGGAGCGCTGTAGGGCCTTTGCCTACTTCACCGCCTCCATGAACAACGACCAGCGTCGGGTCTCGATCTCCTCGACGTCGGGACAGCGGCCCTGGCGGTACTCGCAGCGCTGCACCTCCCGGAAGCCGACGCGCCGCAGCAGCTCGTCAAGCGACTTGGAGTTGTACATCCAGCGGTGAAGCGAAGTGCGGCTACGCCGCCCGCTGTGGGCGTCATAGAGGCCCGCGAGGAAGCCGTCCGGGTCGGTGGGGTCGTACTGCGCTACGACACCGTCCAGATCGGGTACGGCCAGTCGCAGGATGCCGCCCGGCTGCAGCACGCGATGGATCTCGTGCAGGCACCTCTGGCCCTCTTCAGGATCGAGATGCTCGAGCAGGTGAGACGCGTACACGGCCTCGAAGGTGTGATCGTCGAAGCGAAAACGCCGGGTCACGTCGAGATAACTCACGCGACGGAACCTTCCTGAGCGGTGGGCGGCGTAGCGCTCGGGCCCGATCACACCGACCCGGTGAAGCAGCCATGCCAGACCGGGCACCCGTGCCACGAACAGGTGGGGAGTTACATCGGTGTTGAGCCAGCCCTGCGGGACTTGATCGAACGCCCCGAGCTGGAGCCTGCGGTGGGAGTTCGTCATCGTCCGTCGCGAGCTGCCAGCCGTCGGACGTGGTGCGCGTCGCCGCGGCGGATTGTGACCTTCTCCGAGTCGAGGTGCTCGAGCAGCGCTTGGGCGAACTTGCGCGACGTGCCGAGCTCGTCGCGCACCTGGGCGAGCGTGACGCTGCCCTCATGCCGCTCCGCGAGCTCGACCACCCGCCGCCGCACCTCGGCTAACACGTCGGGGTGGTAGTGCAAGCTCCTCGAGACGCGGACGGCGCGGCCCGCCGAGCGCAGCGCTGCGAGGTCCTCGGCATCCAGGTCCGAATCGAGGGGGGGTTCGAAGCCCGCTTCCTTCAGACGCTGTTCCAGAGCCGTTGCGCTGGGTCGCAACCGCGCGGGGGAACCCTGCTCACGCGAGGTTCCCCCACGCGGCCGGCGACCCGCGCCAGCAAGCGCTTCATCGCCATCGTCCACCGTCTCCCCCCGCTCCAGCCGCCCCAGCCTCGCCAGCAGCTCGCGACTCGGCCCATGCCGCCGGGGATGAGCGTCCAGGACCACGCCCCCGCCCAGCGTGTCGGGTGGGGCGATCTGGCGCGCGACGATGCGATCGCCGGGGGCGGGGACAATCGGCTGCTCGAGCCGCACCTGCCAGAAACGGCCTGCGAGCCATGCCAGCCGCGCCGGGCTCTCGCGAGTGCCGTGGTGGATCTGGACGCGTTCTGAGTGCTCGGGTTCGCGCTGGGCGAAAGACAGCGAAGCGTCGAGCCTATAGGTCGCCGTGAGGCCGGAGGCGGTAGAGGCGAGCACGTCGCCGCGCGCGAGATCCCTGACCCCTACGCCAGTCAAGTTGACTGCCACCCGCTGCCCGGCAGCCGCGCGGTCGATCGCCTCGTCGTGAACCTGGACTCCGCGCACCCGCACGCGCCGCCTGGCGGGCAGGAGCTCCATCTCATCTCCACGGCCGATGTCCCCCGACCACAGCGTCCCTGTGACCACGGTGCCGGCGCCATGGATCGTGAATACCCGATCGATGTGTAGCCGCGCCTCGCCAGCGCGCTCGGAGCGGCTCCGAACCTCGGCGGCCACCCGATCCAGTGCCGCCCGAAGCTCATCCAGCCCGTGGCCGGTCCGCGAAGACACAGCGACGACCGAGGTGGCCCCAGGCAGCAGATCGGCGCACTCAAGCATCGCCGGCTCGGGATCGGCAAGATCGCACTTCGTGACCGCGACCGCGCCCGTGTCCACCCCCAGCGCCCGCAACACCGCCGCGTGCTCACGCGTCTGGGGCATGACGCCGTCGTCTGCTGCCACCGTCATCAGGTACAGATCGATCCCCGTCGCGCCGGCGACCATGGTGCGAACGAACCGCTCGTGTCCGGGCGCATCCACCACCGACAGCCTTCTGCCCGAAGGCAAGCTCAAGCTGGCGTAGCCCAGCTCGATCGAGATCCCACGCGCGCGCTCCTGCGGCAGCCGGTCGGTGTCCACGCCCGTCAGCGCCCGGATCAATGCCGTCTTGCCGTGATCGATGTGCCCGGCAGTACCGAGCGTGAGCGGGCCATTCATCGCAGCGCAGTACGGACCGTGGCGCCGAGCAGATCTGCCTCCTCATCGGTCAGCGTGCGGGGATCAAGCAGGACACGGCCCTCGCGGATGCGCGCGATCACCGGCGGCTCGCCCGCACGCAGGGCACTGGCCAACGTGTCGGCGCCCCGAGGGTCGTCGATCGCGACTACCGGTCCTTCGAGCTCCAGCAGCGGCAGCGCTCCGCCGCCGACCTTGGCACTGGCCCAGGTGACCTTAGCGACCTCGGAGCCGATCGCAGCGCTGATCCGCTTGGCGCGGGCGCCCAGCTCTTCCTCGCTTGACTCGAGCATCGCCAGCACGGGGATCTCCCGCCGCGCTCGCTCGGGATCGCGATACAGCGAGAGCGTTGCCTCCAGGGCCGCGAGCGACAGCTTGTCGATCCGCATCGCGCGGGCCAGGGGGTGAGACCGGGCGCGCGAGACGGCGTCGAGAGGACCCGATCAGCAGGCCAGCCTGCGGCCCGCCGAGCAGCTTGTCGCCCGAGCAGCACACGAGCGTCGCGCCGGCGGCGACCGACCGGTTGAGCGATGGCTCGTCCTCGATGGGCGGGATCAGCACCCCCGAGCCCACGTCGTCGATTACCGGCACGCCGAGAGCGCACAGCTCCTCGATCTCGACGTCTGAGACGAAGCCGAGCGCCCGGAAGTTCGACTGATGCACGCGGAGGATCGCCCCGGCCCGGTCACCGACGGAGTCAAGCGCGCTCCGGTAGTCGGAAAGGGAGGTGCGATTGGTGGTTCCGACCTCGATCAGCTCGGAGCCTGACTGGGCGACCACTTCGGGGATCCGGAAACCGCCGCCGATCTCCACAAGCTGACCCCGGGAGACGATGATCGCCCGCTCGGGGCCGGCCAGGGCGGCCGCCGCGAGCAGCACGGCCGCCGCACCGTTGTTGACGGCAAGGGCCGCCTCGGCACCGCTCAATTGGCGCAGCAGCTGCTCGACATGCGTCTGTCGGGAGCCTCGCTCGCCGCTGTCCAGATCAAGCTCGAGGTTCGAGTATCCCTCTCCCGTGGCCGCTACCGCCTCGCGGGCGGCCGCCGGCAGCGGCGCTCGCCCCAAATTGGTGTGCACGATCACGCCAGTGGCGTTGAGCACGCGGCGCAACGACGGGCGCTGAAGCGCGGCCGCGATCTGGCCAGCCCGATCGAGCAAACCCTGGCTGGCTGGCCGGCCAGCCAGGATATAGTCCTCGTTCTTCCGCGATCGCTCGCCGCGCGGCCGCGACTGCGAGCGCGTGCGGCGCGTCGAGCGCCGCCGCGAGCTCGTGCACTGCCGGCAGCGCGCTCAGCCCTCGACCGTCGGCGTCGAGCCCTTCACCCACTGGCCCTCCTCCTGCTTAAAGATCGGCACCTGGGACTTGATCCGGTCGATGATCTCTCGGGCACCGGCAAATGCCTCCGCCCTGTGTGGAGCCGACACCGCCACGACCACCGATGGTTCGGACAGTGGCACGACCCCGATCCGGTGCTCGGCCGCTGCAGAACACAGTCCGTGCCGCTCCACGGCAGCCGTCACGATATCCGCGATCTGGCGCTCCGCCATCTCGGCGTAGGCCTCGTACTGCAGCTCCGAAACCTCGCGGGTCACCCCCTCAAAGGCGACGATGGCTCCAGCCCGGGGGTCCCGGACCAGCTCGCGCAGTGACTCGGCCGACAGCGGCTCGTTCCTAAGCCGCACGTGCACGGCGGCCGCCGACGGCGAATCGCCCCCCGATACGGGCGGGATCAGAGCCAGCTCGTCGCCCGGGTGCAGCGGCGCCTGGGGCTCCGCGTACTCGTGGTTTACGGCCATCACCACCGGCACGCCGTCCGTTAGTGACCGCACCTGCTCGAGGGCATCGGCGACGAGAGCTCCCTCGGGTAGCTCGAGCTCAAGCTGATCTGAGCCGCCGGCGCGATCGCGCAGGATCGCGAACAGGCGCACGCTCACGTGCATGAGTCGAAGGCTACGCGAGGGGCGAGGAGACGCCAGTGTTGGCGGTCGCCCGGGTTCTGCCCGGGCGCACGTCGGCTAGTGCCCAGTGCTGACGCGGCCAGACCGGGGGTAACCTGCCTCCCATGGCCACCACCCCCGAGCACCGCACGATTGCACCGATCGTCGGCCCCGACGATCCCCGGCGATTCACCGACTCCGGCATCGAGATCGAGCCTCTCTATACCGAGGAGGACCTATCCCCCGATCTGCCCGCGCGTCTGGGGGAGCCTGGCGAGTACCCGTTCACGCGTGGGATCCACAAAGACATGTACCGCAAGCAGTTGTGGACCATGCGGCAATACGCTGGCTACGCGAGCGCCAAGGAGTCCAACGAGCGCTACCGCTACCTGCTCGAGCACGGCTCCACGGGCCTGTCGATGGCATTTGACCTTCCGACCCAGCTAGGGCTCGACTCGGACAACCCGCGGTGCCTGGGGGAGGTGGGCCGCACCGGAGTCGCGATCGACACGATCGACGACATGCGGATCGCGTTCGACTCCATTCCGTTGGACCAGGTCTCGACCTCGATGACGATCAACGCCCCCGCTGCCGTCCTGCTGCTGCTCTACGAGCTGGTCGGGGAGGAACAGGGCGTCTCATCGGACAAGCTCCGCGGCACCACTCAGAACGACATCCTCAAGGAGTACATCGCGCGGGGGAACTTCATCTATCCGCCAGAGGGCGCGATCAGGTTGACCACGGATCTGTTCGCGTACTGCAACGAGCGGGTGCCGAAGTGGAACACGATCTCGATCAGCGGTTACCACTTTCGCGAGAAGGGATGCTCTGCCGTGCAGGAGGTGGCGTTCACGCTGGCCAACGGGATCGCCTACGTGCAGGCCGCGCTTGACGCCGGCCTCGAGATCGACAAGTTCGGCCCACGGCTGGCGTTCTTCTTCAACGGACACAACAACGTCTTCCAGGAAGTGGCGAAGTTCCGCGCCGCGCGACGGATGTGGGCACAGATCATGCAAGAGCGGTTCGGGGCAAAAGACGAGCGCTCTTGGCGTCTGCGCTTCCACACCCAGACCGGCGGTGTCACGCTCACGGCCCAGCAGCCGGAGAACAACATCGTCCGCGTCGCGCTGCAGGGGTTCGCGGCCGTGTGCGGCGGCACCCAATCGCTGCACACCAACGGCTTCGACGAGGCGCTCGCGCTACCCACCGAGCGCGCCGCCAAGATCGCGCTGCGCACCCAGCAGATCATCGGCTACGAGTCTGGCGCCGCGGATACGGTCGATCCCTTCGCGGGCTCATATTTCATCGAGGCCCTGACCGAGGAGATCGAGGCGCGCGCCTCAGGGCTGATCGCGAAGGTTGACGAGCTAGGCGGCTCGGTGAACGCGATCGACTTCATCAAGAACGAGATCGAGGAGTCTGCGTTCGGCTATCAGGAGCGCTACCGAATCGCGCAGGACATCGTCGTAGGCGTCAACAAGTTCGTGGATGAGAAAGGGGTCGAGGTACCCGACATCCTTCGCGTCGATCCGGAATCCGAGCGCCAGCAGGTCGAGCGCTTGAAGGCGTTCAAGGCGGATCGCGACCAGCAGCTCGTCGACACGCGCCTCGACGAGGTTCGCAAAACCGCACGCGGTAGCGACAACCTCTTGCCGGTTCTGCGCCAGGCGCTCAAGGACCGCTGCTCGATGGGCGAGGTGTGTGGCGCCATGAAGGATGTCTTCGGCGAGTATCAGCCGACCTTCTGATGCGCATCTTCCTCGCCGGCGCCAGCGGCGTGATCGGCGTCCGCTTGATTCCGCTGCTGGTGGCTGACGGACACCACCTCGCCGCCATGACCCGCTCGTCCGGCAAGACCGAGATGCTGCGCGAGCTCGGTGCCGAGCCGGTCCTCTGCGACGTGTACGACGCCGATGCCTTGAGCCAGGAGGTGAAATCGTTTGGCACTGAGCTGGTGATGCACCAGCTAACGGACCTGCCGGACACCGCCGATCAGATCACCGCTTATCGCGACCGGAACAACCGCATGCGCACCGAAGGGACGCGCAACCTGATCGCAGCCATGAAGGCCGCCGGGGCAGAGCGATTGATCGCGCAGAGCATCGCCTGGCGGCCACCGGCCGGGGGCGAGGTAGTCGAGGAGCACGAGCGCCTGGTGCTGGATGCCGGCGGCGTCGTGCTCGAGTACGGCACCTTTTACGGGCCGGGCACCTACGGGGGTGAGCGGGTGCCCGACCATCCCCGGGTCCACGTCGACGAAGCCGCGCGGCGCACGGTGGAACTGCTGGATGCACCAAGCGGCGTGATCGTGGTCGCGGAGGAGAGCTAGCGCTCGCTATCCAGATGCGCCATCTGCGCGGCGTCGTAGCGATCGCCTACGACCGCCTCGGCAGGCATCGCCTCTTCGAGCCGCTGCAGATCCTCCAGGCCCAGATTGAGCTGGAGCGCCCCCAGCGCATCGTCAAGCTGTGCGGGCGTGCGGGACCCAAGCAGCGGCACGATGTCGTCTCCGCGCGACAGGACCCAGGCGAAGGCGAGCTGGGCTACGGATGCACCCTTGGACTCAGCGATCGCGCGGAGGCGATCAACCAGATCCCGGTTCCGGTTCAGGTTCTCGTCTCGGAAGCGGGGGAAGCGCGCGCGGATATCGCTCTCGTTGTCGCTGCCCTGGCCTGGCGCATAGCTGCCGCCGATCAGTCCGCGCGAGAGCACTCCATAGGCGGTGATCGCGATCCCCAGCTCGTGGCAGGTTGGAAGGATCGTCTGCTCGATACCGCGCGAGAGGAGCGAGTACTCGATCTGAACGTCGCAAATCGGATGTACGGCCGCCGCGCGGCGGATCGTGTCCGCCCCGACCTCACTCAGCCCGACGAAGCGCACGTAACCGGCATCCACCATCTCGGCGATCGCCCCCACCGTCTCCTCGATCGGCACCTGGGGGTCCAGCCTCGCCGGCCGGTAGATGTCGAGGTAATCGGTTTGCAGCCGCCGAAGCGAGTAGGCGAGCGCGGTCTTGACGGCGGCCGGCCGCGCATCTTGACCTAGCCAGGTGCCGTCGGGGCCTCGCTGTGCGCCGAACTTGACGCTGATCAGCACATCGTCTCGGTCCCGACCGGCTAGGGCCTCGGCGATCAGGAGCTCGTTGTGGCCCATCCCGTAGAAGTCGCCGGTATCGAGGAGCTTGATGCCCGCGTCCAGGGCGGCATGGATCGTCGCGATGCTCTCCGCCCGGTCAGCTCGTCCGTACGTGCCGGACATCGCCATGCAGCCGAGGCCAACGGCCGACACGGAAGGGCCCCTGACACCCAGGTTCGCCTTCCTCATGCACAGGATCTTCCCGCATCGCTGCGCTCGGCAGGAGTCGCGGCCATGCGCACGAAACTGGGGGCTATGAACGAGCAAAAGGCGAGTCGTACCCTGCTGAAGTCCCCGCCGGAGCTGTGGGCTGAGTGCAGCGATGCCCAATCGCTGGCCAGGCATCTAGGAGAGCTCGGCGAAATTCGGATCAAGAAGCTCGAGCCCGAACACACCGTCGCCTGGGAGGGCGACCGCGCTAGCGGCACGGTGAAGCTGGAGCCCTCGGGATGGGGGACGCGCGTGACCCTGACATATTCGACCCCTCACTCTGAGGAGATGGCGCCGGAGGGCGAAGTGGAGCCCGAGCAGCCGCAAGAGCCGGAGCCGGAGCACAAGCACGAGCCCGAGCCGCAGCAAGAGCCGGAGCCGGAGCACAAGCCCGAGCCGGAGCCGAAGCACGAGCCGGAGCCGAAGCCGAGCCGGAGCCGGAGCCGAAAGCCGCTCCCACCTCCGAGCAGCCGCCTGCTGGGGAGCACCGCGGCCGGCTGTTCGGGCGGGTATTGCGGTTCCTCGCCCCCGAGCGAGGGGCGACCGAGCCTGTCGCGCCCGCAGCGACGCCGGAGCAATCCGCGGCGGAACCCGTGGCGCCCGAAGCGCCGCCTCCTGGACCTGCCACGCCGCAAGCGGCAGCGCCTGCCATGACGGTCGGGGAACCGGCCAAGGCGACCGAGACCTCCGACGCCTTAGCCGCGGCACTCGACAGTCTCGGCCAGGCGCATCACCGCCCCTTCTCCCGGGCATAGAGATCGCCCGACCCGCCGGGCGGGGCCGGCGCATGCAAAACGCCCCAAACCCGAATCGGTTCGGGGGGGATGTGCAGATGAGCGGCTCCCTGCGGCGTTTTTCCCCACGGGGCCTCATTCCGCGGCCGTTTGGGGACTTCTGCAGCCGGGCGGAGCGGACCAGGCGCGCGTAACCCGTCACGCAACGTCGCTGACGGCCGAACGCCAACGCGGGGATTACACTCGCGGGCGATGCGCGACAAGGCCCCCGAGACCTACGGCGAGCGGGCTGCCCAGCTCGAGGAGATCCGCCAGGAGGCGGTGCACGCCGGCTCAGAAGCCGCGGTCGCCAAGCAGCACGAGAAGGGCAAGTACACGGCTCGCGAGCGGATCGAGAAGCTGCTTGATCCCGGCTCCTTCCAGGAGCTCGACACGTTCGTACGCCACCGCACGTACGACTTCGAGATGCAGAAGAACCGGCCCTACGGCGACGCCGTGGTGACCGGGCACGGCACGATCGACGGCCGACGGGTGTGCGTGTTCAGCCAGGACTTCACCGTGTTCGGCGGCTCGCTGGGCGAGGTCATGGGGGAGAAGATGTGCAAGATCATGGACCTGGCGGCGAACATCGGCTGCCCCGTGATCGGGATGAACGACTCCGGTGGCGCCCGGATCCAAGAGGGCGTCGTCTCGCTGGGTGCTTACGGCGACGTCTTCATACGTAACGTCCGCTCATCCGGGGTGATCCCGCAGATCAGCCTGGTCATGGGTCCTTGCGCCGGAGGCGCCGTCTACTCGCCGGCGATCACGGACTTCATCTTCATGGTCAAGGAGACCTCGCACATGTTCATCACCGGTCCTGACGTGATCAGGACAGTGACCGGGGAGAAGGTGGACTTCGAGTCGTTGGGCGGCGCGATGTCGCACAACACGAAGTCGGGGGTAGCGCACTTCGCCTCAGACGACGAGGACCAGTGCCTGGAGGACACCCGCTACCTGCTCTCGTTCCTGCCCCAGAACAACCTCGAGCTTCCGCCGCGCGTGCAGCCCACCGATGACCCGCTACGGATGGACGAAGGACTCGACCACGTCGTTCCCGACAGCCCCAACAAGCCCTACGACATGCGCGACGTGATCCGGCTGATCGTCGATGACGGAGAATTTTTCGAGGTTCACGAGCACTATGCGCGCAACATCGTCTGCGGCTTCGCGCGCCTCAACGGGTACTCGATCGGGGTGGTGGGCAACCAGCCCAATCAGCTGGCAGGCGTGCTGGACATCGATTCCTCCGAGAAGGGCGCCCGCTTCATCCGCACCTGTGACGCCTTCAACGTCCCGATCCTGACCTTTTGCGACGTTCCTGGGTTCCTACCCGGCACAAACCAGGAGTGGGGAGGGATCATCCGGCACGGGGCAAAGCTCCTGTACGCCTACGCCGAGGCGACCGTGCCGAAGATCACGGTCATCACCCGCAAGGCGTACGGTGGCGCATACGACGTCATGGGGTCAAAGCACCTCAAGGCGGACCTCAACTTCGCCTGGCCGACGGCCGAGGTGGCGGTAATGGGGCCGGAGGGTGCGGTCAACATCATCTACCGTCGCGACATCAGCTCGTCGCCGACGCCCGACACACGCAGAGACAAGCTGATCACCGACTACAAGGCTCACTTCGCCAACCCGTTCGTGGCGGCTGAGCGGGGTTACATCGACGACATCATCGCCCCGCACGAGACCCGGCCGAAGGTGATCACAGCACTCGAGACGCTCGAGACCAAACGCGAGCCGGGGCCGAAGCGAAAGCACGGGAACATCCCGCTGTAGCGGCCCGCGGTCCGCGCCAGGCACCGACCGCCGGACTCAGAACCTGATCGTCAGTTTCTGGCTCGAGGCCGTCCCTGTGGAGGGCACGAACCGGAGCTTGAGCTGGAGGGCCAGTTTCCCGCCATTGGCGAGCGTCCCGTGCTGGGAACCGGTCAGCTTGAGCCTGAGCTTCGCCATCCCCGCTTGCGCGACCTTGACCGGCTTGGCGACACCGAACACCCTGCCCGGGGCGTTGACCGACACGAGGATCGTCGCGCCGTTCGCCGTCTTGTTCTTGACCGCGAGCCCGATCATCTTCGCCTTGAAGATGGTCACCTTCTGGAACGTGCTAGCTGTCAGCCCCGCGCCGTCGCTGATGCCGAGCGTGACGATGTAAGTGCCGGGCTTCTTGAAGGCATGGCTCGGATTGGCGCCCGATCCGACCGATCCGTCGCCAAAGTTCCAGGCATAAGCCACGATCGACCCGTCCGGATCGCTAGACGCAGACGCATCGAACTTCACGGGCTGACCTGTGCCGCGGTGCAGCGTTTTCACGGCGTAGGCCGCGGTCGGGAGCTCGTCAGTCTGCTGCGGCACCGCGGGCGCCCCCGTCAGGAGCGTCGGTACGCCCCCCGTCCCGGTCGGGGCCGGTGTGCCGCCCCCTGCCTGATGGCGGTGTGCCGCCCCCGCCTGGCGGCGAGGCTGCGGTCACGGTCACCTGCCGGCTGGCTTGGGAGAGCCTGCCTTTCGGATCGACCAGCGTGAGGCTTACGGTGTAGGTGCCCGCGGCGCTGTAGGTGTGAGACACCCCGATAGGGCCAGAGCCGCTGTTGTCGAAGCTGGTCGCTCCATCGCCGAAGTTCCAGCTGACGCTGGAGTAACCGTTCGAGCTGCTGCTGGCGCTGGGGTCGAAGCTGACGGGCGTGGCCACGACTGGGCCCGCCGAGGCCGAGAAACTCGCGGAGATCGTTCCCGCAGAGGGCCGGAGCTCGCAGTTGACGTCACCGTTGCTCCACTCGCTCTGGATGTAGTACTGGTTGCTATTGATCAGCTGGTTGTAGAGCGTGCCCGCCGTCGCGCTGCCGCCGAGCGTGGGGGTGAACGCGTTCGGATTCGTTCCGCTGCTGGGGCTGAAAGAGCCGGCGAAGTTGCATTCGTCCCCGTCTTCATACCCGCTCGAGCTGTTCCACCAGCCGCTCCCAAGCGGATCGGTGATCGTCTCTGAGTCCTCGTGGCTTATGTACTTGATCGCTACGTCGCCCACCTGGTCGCCATTGGGGGCCTGCACCGCCGTCTGGCCGTCGTCCTGGCAGCCCTTCGGGTCGCTGGCGGCCGGCAGCAGCGGAATCGCCGCGTAAAGCGCCTGGCGGGAGCTATCGAGAAATGACGAGTGATAAGCGCAGATAGCGTTGTCTGCGCAATCGGCAGAGTCAGCACAGACGTTGACATCGGCCGGCGTCACGACGAAGTAGATCGGCGCGTTCTGGTTTAGCTCCGACGCAGAGCTGGATCCATCGGTCGGCAGTCCGTCCGTTCCGATCAAACGCGTGAGCTCTGCCTGGATCTGCGCGTCGGAAATACACGTGGGGTATGAGCCAGAGACGTCTGGGCAGTTCACTGTGTCCCGCGCCGGATAGGGCTGGGTGTCGACTATTGCCTGCCCGGAGCCGAACGTCTGGTTGTAGTCCGCGAATCCCGCGGCGTCGGTGAACTGGCGATCCACGCCGTAGACATTGCTTGAGCCTCCGCTGTCCGCGGCAACGTCGCCGAAATAGCGATCGAGCAGCGATCGGGTCGTGCCGGACACTGTCTCGCCGGATGGGACCCAGAAGATGAGGTACGGGTCGCTCGACCGGAGTACTGGCCCGCTGTGGTAGTTGAGGTTGCCGTTGCTCGAGAAAGGCACCGCCGCGTGCTGGGCGGCGACCGAACCGGGGATCGACGCCGCCGGGACGCCTCTTCTGAGAGCGGCGCTCAGGAACCGCCCGTTCGGTCGGTGGATAACCACTGCGGCCGCGCTAGGAGCAAGCAGCGCGAACGTCGCGAGCATCGTTATCAGAGCAAGCTTGCCGCGCATCACAACTCTCATTGTCCGGTCCCGCCCCCTCGCTAAAGCGCCACCATCTGCGCGGATACGGTACCGGACCGCCATGCCTCAAGCGCCGCCGCCGCGACCGCCAGATCCTGTACGGCGAGCCCTGTGGAGTCAAACAGGGTGGCTGCCTCCGGTCCCGGGCGTCCCGGCGCATCCCCGGCCAAGACGGCACCCAGCTCCGTCACCTGCTCACGCTTGACCACGCCGGCTTCGACCGCGGCCGTCAACTCCCCTCCGTGTGAAGCCTGCTCCCACTCGTCGCAGAACAGCGCACATGAAGCCACAGCCCCGACGCTCGCCTCCGATTTCCCGGGCCCGTCGGCGCCGAGCATGTTGAGGTGCAGACCCGGGCGCAGATTCCCGGCGTCTATGACGATCTCCTCGCCCGGTGTCACGCAGCAGACGACGTCGCAGCGCCGCGCGTCATCCCGCGACCCGGCCACCCATCCGAGCTCGCGGGCCAGGGCGTTGGCCGCCTGCGGGCGCACGTCGTGACAGACGCCGTGACGGTAACCGGCGGCCGCGTGGCAGCGAGCTACCCAAGCGCCGTGCAGCCCACAGCCGATGATTCCGATCGAGCGGGAGTTAGCTGCTGCCAGCGCGGCAGTGGCCACCGCGGCAACGCCGCCGGTACGTAGCGCCGTCACCGAACGGGCATCGATCAGCATGAGCGGCTCGCCATTCGAGGCGTCCGAGAGGCAGATCACGCCGGTGACGGTCGGCAAGCCACGGGACGGGTTGCGGGGAAACGAAGTGACCCATTTGAGGAGCGCCAGCCCGTCTCCGCGCGCCGGCATGGCCCGGAAGTCTCCGAAGGGCGGGCTGTCGAGGTAGATCTTTGGCGGCATCGCCCATCGACCGGCATGGAAGCGAACCAGCCCCTCGCGGACGCGTTCGATGGCCTCTGCCGGCGAGACGGCTTCGAGCACGGCATCGTGGTGGAGGACGGGCAGCTCGGGCACGCGCGGCGGACGATACCCTCGGCCCCGTGAACCGCCGGCCGCTATTGAAGATCGTGGCCCCTGGTGCGTCGCCCGAGGAGGCGGCGGCAGTGGTCGCTGCGCTCGAGCGGTTCATGCGCGAGACGGCTCCCCGTCCCGCGCCGCCTGCCCCGCGGCGCAACCCCTGGCAACAGGCCGCCCTGTACGAAGGCGTGGCGCGAGCTCCGGAGCCGCCGCTTCCGTGGACCTGACCGGCTAGCGCGCCCGAGCCTCCCCAAAAATGCCGAGGCCTGGCGGTGCGGTCTTGACATCCGTCCTCGCGTGTGGGACGGTCACAATCGGCAGATTTGCAGGCCGGACTATCTCTGTCCGGTAGGGCATACGGGGTCACAAACCGAAGGGGGCTGGCGGCATTGTCATACGAAGCGGGGCCACAGGCCGCCACTTCGCCTTCCACCCTTCCGGGCCCGCCCGGCAGGACGCGGGCCCGCAGCCGCGCTCGTCGACGCGCGGCGCTCGCTAGGCATCGCGTCGCCCCCAGCGCAGATGCCGGCCTTGCGCCTGTTGCCGATTGAGGAGCGCGCCGGCTGCCGCGGCGGCTGCCATGGCCGCCGCGGCGCCGGTCAACCCAAAATGGCTATAACCGGACTGCCTTTGATACTTTTTGACGATGGAGCGCGCATCCGTCGACAACCCCAAGAGCGAAAGCGCCAAGGCCGGCCCTCCCGGGTGGGTGGGCGCCCGCGAGGGCTCGCTTGAGAACCCCGAGGTCCTCAAGGACGTCCCGGGCAACATCATCCCCATCCTCCAGCGCGAGTTCGACGACTTCGACACGGAATCGACGCGGTTCTTGAAGGGCGAGCTGGAGGGCGAAGAATTCATTAAGTTCCGCCTGAAGCAGGGCATCTACGGCCAGCGACAGCCAGACGTTCAGATGGTCAGGGTCAAGCTGCCGCTGGGCGGCGTGACTCCCGACCAGCTGGATGCGTTCGCGGCCGGGATCGAGAAGTACGTCCCGCTTGGCAAGGGCCACATCACCACCCGGCAGAACATCCAGATGCATCACGTGCCGCTTAAAGACGCGGCGGAGCTGATCCGCCAGCTTGGGGACGAGGGCCTCTCCTCGCGCGAGGGGTGCGGGAACACGATGCGCAACGTGACCGGCGATCCGCGCGCCGGCACCCTGGAAGGCGAGCTGTTCGACATCACCCCATACGCCGGGGCGTACGTGCGCTACTTCGTGCGCCACCCCACTACCCAGAGCATGCCTCGCAAGTTCAAGACCGCGTTCGCAGCCACAGACGAGGACAACGCGATCACCAAGATCCACGACCTGGCGTTCCTGCCACGCGTTCGCGACGGCGTCCGTGGGGTCGAGGTACGGGTGGGGGGCGGCACCTCGATCATGCCCCGCCTGGCCCCCACCCTGTACGACTTCGTCGAGCTCGACAACGGCGACTATTTGAAGGTCACCGAGGCCATCGTCAGGATCTTCGACTGCCAGGAGTGGCTGCGCGTCAACCGCGCCCGCGCCCGGATCAAGGTGCTGATCGACAAGATCGGGATCGACGAGTTTCGCGAGCTGGTAGAGGAGGAGCTCGAGGGGGACTGGGTCTCCGAGCGGGACTTCACCCTCGACGAGCTGCTGTTCGAAGATAACGAGGAGGCCAACGCTCCCGCCAAGCCCCAGACGACCGCCAGTCCGAACGGCGACTTGAAGGAGTACGACCATTTCGTCGAAACGAACGTTCGCCCTCAGCGCCAGCGCGGCTTCTCGACGGTCGAGGTCAAGGTTCCGCGCGGCGACCTGACCACGGAGCAGTTCCGCGGGCTGGCCCAGATCATGCGGGAATACACCGGCGGCAACGCTCGAACGACCGTCCATCAGAACCTGATTTTGCGCTGGGTTCGGGACGAATCGGTCTACGATGTGTGGCAGCGCCTCGGGGGGCTCGAACTTGGAGACGCTGGCGCTGACGAGATCACCGATGTCGTCAGCTGTCCGGGCACCGATTCCTGCAAGCTTGGAATCACGAGTTCGATGGGATTGAACGAGGCTATTCATGAGCGGCTCGTCCAGATGGAGATCGACGATGAGCTCACGCGGCGGATTCACGTGAAGATGAGCGGCTGCCCCAACGGGTGCGGTCAGCACCACATCGCCAACATCGGCTTCTACGGCGCGTCGATCAAGGTCGGCGACCACACCATCCCGGCGTACATCCCTCATATCGGGGGCGCGTACGAGGGCGGCGACGTTCGCTATGGCCAGCGCCTGAAGGCGCGGCTCCCGGCAAAGCGGATTCCCGAGGCCGTGGAGCGCTGGGTCCGCTATTACGAGTCAGAGCGCCAGGACGGTGAGGAGTTCAACGTGTTCGCGGACCGGGTCGGTACGAAGGAGTTCGAGACCCAGATCAAGGACCTGGCGATGCCCGTCGAATTCAACCTAGAGAACATGAATTACTTCGTCGATTGGGCACGCTCCGGACCGTTCGAGGTGATTCGCGGCGAAGGGGAGTGCGCCGTCTAGGCCGTCTAGAGTCATGGCCATCATCGCTCCGGATCTCATTCAGGCAGCCTCCGCCGAGGACGTGATCGCCTACGCGGTCGACCGCTTTCACCCGCGGCTGACCCTGGCCTGCTCCTTCCAGAAGGAGGAGTCGATACTGGTGCACATGCTGACCCAGATCGAGCCGACGGCGAACGTCTTCATGATCGACACGGGCGTCCTGTTCCCGGAGACGCTCCAGACCTGGCGGGCGTTCGAGGATCGCTTCGGAGTGAGTATCGAGGTCGTGGACGCGCGCAGCCAGGATGGGCCTTGGTCTCCAGAGCGCTGCTGCGGGCAGGCCAAGGTGGACGCGCTCGAGCGCGCGCTGGCCGATGTCGATGCCTGGATCACCGGGATCCGCCGCGAGCAAGCGCCCACGAGAGCCGAGGCCCCGAAGCTCGAGCGGGACCCCAAGCGCGGGATCTGGAAGGTCAACCCACTCGCGGACTGGTCCGAGAAGGAGTTGTGGAACTACATCTACCGCCACGAGCTCCCATACCACCCGCTCCACGATCGCGGTTACGCATCGATTGGGTGCGCCCCCTGCACCCAGCCGGGCCAAGGTCGCTCCGGCCGCTGGGCAGGACAGGACAAGACCGAGTGCGGCATCCACCTGTGAGCCGTAAGGCGCACAGGTATTGGAGATCAACCCCCGGGCTAGCAGGTAGCAGCGCGTGAACCCGTTGACGTATGAGCTCTCGCACCTCGAAGCGCTCGAGGCCGAGTCGATCCACATCTTCCGTGAGGTAGCCGCGGAGTTCGAACGACCGGTCCTGCTGTTCAGCGGCGGGAAGGATTCCCTCGTCCTGCTGCGGCTGGCGGAGAAGGCGTTCCGTCCCGCGCGGTTCCCGTTCCCCATCATGCACGTCGACACGGGCCACAACTTCCCTGAGGTGGTCGAGTTCCGCGACCGGCTGGTCTCCCGCCTCGGCGAGCGGCTAATCGTCGCCAGTGTGCAGCAGTCGATTGACTCTGGACGGGTGGTCGAGGAGACCGGCCCGCGCGCCTCTCGCAATCGGCTCCAGACGACGACCTTGCTGGACGCGATCGCTGAGCACGGGTTCGACGCCGCGTTCGGAGGAGCTCGTCGCGACGAGGAGCGGGCTCGGGCCAAGGAGCGGGTGTTCTCGTTCCGTGACGATTTCGGCCAGTGGGATCCCAAGCGCCAGCGACCCGAGCTGTGGAGCCTCTACAACGGCCGCATCCGCAAGGGCGAGCACGTCCGCGTGTTTCCCCTGTCGAACTGGACGGAGCTCGACGTCTGGCAGTACATCTCGACGGAAGGGCTCGAGGTGCCCTCGATCTATTTCGCCCACAGCCGCCAGGTGTTCCAGCGCGACGGCATGCTGTATGCCTTCAGCCCATACGTCCAGCTGACCGACGGCGAGCAGCCATTTGAGGCCTCAGTCCGCTACCGGACGGTCGGCGATATGACCTGCACCGGCGCCGTGCGCTCGACCGCGACGACACTCAAAGACGTAGTCGCGGAAATCGCGGCCACCAGGATCACCGAGCGCGGCGAGACGCGTGCCGACGACCGGGTCACGGAGGCGGCGATGGAGGATCGCAAGCGCGAGGGGTACTTCTAAGTGGCTAGGCCCATGGCCGCAGGCTCAACGACCAACGGCCACATTGCCCGCGCCCGGACCACGGAGCTATTGCGGTTCGCGACTGCCGGCTCGGTGGACGATGGCAAGTCGACGCTGATCGGGCGCCTGCTGCACGACTCCAAGGCGATCTTCGAGGATCAGCTCGAGCACCTGCTGGCGACTTCCGAGCGCCGTGGGGACGCCTACGTCAACCTGGCGCTGCTGACCGACGGTCTGCGGTCCGAACGTGAGCAGGGGATCACGATCGACGTCGCCTACCGCTATTTCCAGACGCCGAAGCGCAAATTCATCATCGCCGACACACCGGGGCACGAGCAGTACACCCGCAACATGGTCACCGGAGCCTCGACCGCCGACCTTTCAGTGGTGCTCGTGGACGCACGAAAGGGCGTCTCCGAGCAGACCCGCCGCCACGCCTACATCGCTTCGCTTCTGCGCATTCCGCATGTCGTCGTGTGCGTCAACAAGATGGACCTTGTCGGCTACGACGAGGCGGCGTTCGACGCCATCGTGGAGGAGCTGGTCGACTGGACGGCGCGGCTCGGTCTTCCCGACGTGACGTTCATTCCCATGTCCGCCCTGCACGGCGACAACGTCGTCGAGCGCTCGCTCGAGATGCCGTGGTACGACGGGCCTCCCCTGCTGTACCACCTGGAGCACGTGGTGATCGCGCCCGCTCGCGACCTGGTCAACCTGAGGTTTCCGGTCCAGTGGGTGATCCGCCCGAACTCCGAGCAGCACCACGACTACCGCGGGTACGCGGGCCAGCTCGTCGGTGGTGTGTTGAGACCGGGCGATGAGGTGCTGGTGCTGCCGGCCGGGCACCGGACCCGCGTCGCGGAGGTCGACACCTTTGAGGGCCAGCGCCAGTGCGCATTTCCGCCTATGTCGGTGACGGTTCGACTGGAGGACCAGCTCGACGTCTCCCGGGGGGACATGATCGTTGACGCCGAGGACCCTCCGGTCAGCGCGCGCGATCTTGAGGCCATGGTCTGCTGGATGACCGAGGCGCCGCTGCGCGTGGATGGCCGTTACGCGATCAAGCACACCACCCGTTCGGCGCGGGCGATCGTCTCAGGGATCGAGCACCGCGTGGATGTCAACACCCTGGCCCACGAGGCCGCCGCCGAGCTCGCGCTGAACGAGATCGGCCGCGTGCGGCTGCGCACCAGCGCCCCGCTGATCATCGATCCCTACGCGCGCAACCGGGCGACCGGCAGCTTCATTCTGGTGGACGAGGCGACGGGCGACACGGCCGGCGCCGGGATGGTCGTCGGGGCTCGCTAGCGGCAGCTCCGGGCCGCCAGCCGGCGGCGCAACCGGCCCCCGGCCGGCCCGTTCACATGACGGTAAAGTGGCTGCCCGCCCATGTTCTCGAAGGTCCTGATCGCAAACCGTGGCGAGATCGCGGTCCGCGTAATTCGCGCCTGCGAGGAGCTCGGGATCGCGACTGTGGCGGTCTATTCCGAGCTTGACCGCGATGCGATCCACGTCAAGCGCGCCGATGAGGCGTACCTGCTCGGCCCGGGGCCGGCCCCTGAGAGCTATCTGAACATCGCCAAGCTGCTCGAGGCGATCGAGCGCTCCGGCGCGGAGGCCGTCCATCCGGGATACGGCTTCCTGGCCGAGAATGCGGCTTTCGCCTCGGCCTTGGAGGAGCGCGAGATCACGTTCATCGGTCCTCCGTCGAGTGCGATCGAGGCCATGGGGTCGAAGACCCGGGCACGCGAGCTGATGGCAGAAGCGGGGGTCCCGATCGTGCCGGGCACGACCGAGCCGGTGTCGAGCGTGGACGAGGCCCGGAAGGTGATCGAGCAGACGATCGGCTATCCGGTCGCTGTCAAGGCCGCCGGCGGGGGAGGAGGAAAGGGCTTCCGCGTCGCCACCTCCGAGGACAAGCTGGCGGAGGCCTTCGAAGGCGCGGCCCGCGAGGGGGAGAAGTTCTTCTCCGATCCGACGGTCTATCTGGAGCGCTACCTGCCCGATCCCCGGCACGTCGAGGTCCAGGTCCTGGCGGACAAGCACGGCAACGTGATCCACCTTGGAGAACGCGACTGCTCGGTCCAGCGCCGCCACCAGAAGCTGATCGAGGAGGCCCCCGCTCCGGCGGTCGACGATGAGCTCCGCGCCCGTATCGGGAAGATCGCCACGGAGGCGGCGGCGGCCGTGGGATACACGGGCGCGGGCACGGTCGAGGGTCTGCTGGTCACGCATGAGGGTGCCGAGGAAGCGGAGTACTTCTTCCTGGAGATGAACACGCGCGTCCAGGTCGAGCACTGCGTGACCGAGATGGTCACTGGCATCGACATCGTGAAAGAGGGGATCGGCGTCGCGGCCGGAGATCCGCTGTCGATTGGGCAGGACGACGTGGTCCTGCGGGGCCACGCGATCGAGTGCCGGATCAACGCCGAGGATGCCTCCAAGAACTTCGCCCCCGCGCCGGGCTCGATCACCTCGTATCGAGAGCCGGCCGGCCCTGGCGTCCGCGTCGATTCGGGTGTCGGCCCCGGCTCGGAGATCAGCCCGATGTACGACCCCATGGTGGCCAAGCTGATCGTCTGGGACGTCGACCGACAGCGGGCCACGTCCAGGATGTTGCGGGCGCTAGGCGAGTACGAGATCGGCGGCCTGAAGACACTGCTGCCGTTCCACCAGACATTTCTCCAGACCCGTCAGTGGGCGGATGCCGAGACCGGCCGCGACCTGATCGAGGACCGGGCATGGCTCAAGCAGCTTGCCTTCCCGAAGGCGGAGCCCGAGCCCGAGGAGGCGGCGGCGTCTCTGGAGCAGAGCTACACGGTGGAGGTGTCGGGCAAACGCTTCGACGTCAAGGTGATCGGGCCGCCGTTCGAAGGCTCGGCCGTGAACGGCGCCACCCCCGCGGCTGCGGCCGCGGCCCCGCGTCCGCCTAGGCGCTCCGAGCGCGCTCGCAGCGGGGGTGCGGGTGCCGACGGCGACACGCTGTCCTCGCCGATCCAGGGCACCGTCCTGAGGGTCGCCGTGGAGCAGGGCACCACTGTTCAAGAGGGCACGCTGATCGCCGTGATCGAGGCCATGAAGATGGAGAACGAGATCACCGCCCACAAATCTGGGACGGTCGTTGAGTTGCCGATCGCCGTCGGATCTTCGGTCGCCACCGGCGACACGCTTGTCGTGATCAGCGACGGGGCTAGCTGACCCCGACCAGCTTCGCCGCCTCGCGGAGGTTCGGCACCTCTCCGTCGGGCTTCTTCTGAGAGGGCTCGAGGTCCTGCTTTGAACGGTTGACCCAAATCACCGGCACCCTCTTCTTGAGGCAGGGCTCGACGTCGTGGTAGTAGCTGGCGGCGACGTGCACCCAGCCTCGCTTGCCGCCGATCCGCCGTTCGCATTCATTGAAGTGGGCCGGATCCGGCTTGTAGGAGCGCACCTGCTGGGCGGTCACGACGAGGTCGAAGTCGAGCGGGATGTGGCGGCGGGTCTGCCCCAACAGTTTGTCGTCGATGTTGGAGATCAATCCCACCTTGCGCTTCTTGGCGATCTTCGCAAGCACGGAGTTGGTCTCCTTGAACGAAGGCCAGCGCTGCACCGAATCGGGCAAAAAGCCCGAGCGCGAGGGCTCGAGTGGCCACCCCAGCCGCTTGGCAATCTGGACCGCCGTCCGGCGTAGGACCTCGGCATAGAGCTCGTATGACCCAGCCTCTATCCCTTGAGAGATCTCGTGGAAGAGGGGGATCAACTCGTCGCGTTCGATCGTGAACCCGTCGCGTTCCGCCTCCTTGCTGAAGGCCTCGTACACGCCCGTCTCCCAGTCGATCAACGTGCCGTAGACGTCGAAGGTGACGAACGTGATGTTCTTCGGGATGGCCATGGCGGCGGGATGATGCCATGACGGAGCGTGGAAGCGCCTGCGCGCAGGACTTCAATACAGTCCTGAAGGGATGGACCTACTCGAGTATCAGGGCAAGCAGCTGTTCGCTCGCCATGGGGTGCCCGTACCGGATGGCGTCCCCGCCAAGACCGTCGAGGAGGCGGTGGCGGCGGCGGACGAGATCGGTTATCCCTGCGTGATCAAGGCCCAGGTCCAGATCGGCGGGCGCGGCAAGGCCGGCGGGATCAAGGTGGCCAAGGACCGCGCGGAGGCCGAGGAGCAAGCGCGAGCGATCCTGGGGATGGACATCCGAGGTCTGACCGTTCACGAGCTATGGGTGGAGGGAGCGTCGGAGATCGCCTCCGAGTACTACGCCTCGGTGATCTTCGACCGCTCGGCAAAGGCGCCGCTGGTGATGCTCTCGACCAAGGGCGGCATGGACATCGAGGAGGTGGCCGGCTCTGATCCCGACGCGATCGCGCGGCTACACGTTGATCCCCTCGTCGGCTTCCAGGACTTCCATGGTCGCCGGCTGGCATTCGAAGCGGGCGTTGACGCCGACGTCGTCCGTCCGGTCGGCGCGATGCTGGCCGCGCTCTACGACGCGTTTATCGCCGAGGAGTCGACGCTGGTGGAGGTAAACCCGATGATCGTCACGCCCGAGCGGGAGGTGAAGGCGTTGGACGCCAAGGTCACACTCGATGACAACGCCCTGTTCCGCCATTCGGAGAACGCCGACCTGCGCGACATCTCCGCCGAGGACCCCCAGGAGCGGATGGCCAAGGAGCGCGGTCTTACGTACGTCAAGCTCGATGGCGACATTGGCATCCTGGGCAACGGCGCCGGCCTGGTGATGTCGACGCTCGACGTGGTGGCCCAGGCTGGGGGCTCGCCGGCCAACTTCCTCGACGCCGGCGGCGGTGCCAAGGCAGACGCCATCACCAGCGCCGTCGAGGTGATCCTCTCCAATGAGAAGGTGAAGGCCGTGCTGTTCAACATCTTCGGCGGCATAACTCGCGGCGACGAGGTGGCCAAGGGCCTGATCGAGGCCTTCCACCAGATCAATCCGACGGTGCCCTTCGTCGTCCGCCTCGATGGGACCAACGACGAGGAGGGCAGGCGGCTGCTGGCGGAGGCCAACCTTCCGAACGTCCACACCGAGGCGACAATGGATGGGGCCGCGCAGAAGGTGGTGGAGTTGGCGGCTCGAGCCGCTGCCCCGGCATGAGCATCCTCGTCGACAGCGATACCAAGCTCTGCGTGTCGGGCATTACCGGCCGCGAGGGGACGTTCCACTCGCTTCGCAACCGCGACTACGGCACCAACGTGGTCGCGGGAGTGACTCCCGGCAAGGGCGGCCAGGACGTCGACGGCATCCCCGTCTTCAACACGTTCCACCAGGCGGTCGAAGAGACTGACGCCAACACCGGGATGATCTTCGTCCCGCCGCGCTTCGCCGCGGACTCGATCCTCGAGGCCGAGGACGCCGGGATCGAGCTGATCGTGGCGATCACGGAGGGGATTCCCGCCCACGACGAGCTGCGGGTGTACAACGCCATCCGAAAGGACGGCCGCTCGCGCCTTGTGGGACCCAACTGCCCCGGGATCCTGTCGCCGGGCAAGGCGAATGTCGGAATCATCCCCGCCGCGTTCTTCAAGGAGGGCAACGTGGGCGTGGTCTCCAGGTCGGGAACCCTCACTTATCAAATAGGCAACGTCATCGCCCAGCAGGGCTTCGGAAACTCGACGATCGTTGGGATCGGCGGCGACCCCGTCCCGGGCTCGGACTTCATCGACGTGATCGCGCTGTTCGAGCACGACCCCCAAACCGAGCTCATCGTCATGTGTGGCGAGATCGGGGGTGACGCCGAGGAGCGGGCCGCCGAATTCGTGGCGGAGAACGTATCCAAGCCCGTGGTCGCATACATCGCAGGGTTCACAGCCCCGCCGGGGAAGACCATGGGCCACGCCGGCGCGATCGTGTCGGGCTCCAGGGGAACGGCCGCGGCCAAGGCCGAGGCGCTCGAGGCCCGGGGTGTCCGTGTCGGCCGCACGCCCACCGAGGTAGCGGAGCTCGCGGTCTCACTCCTGGGCGCTGCGGCCTGACGGCCTCGCGGGCCAAAGCGCGTTCCGCAGGTCTAGCACGTACTCTTCGTTCCAGATGACGGAGACCATCTCGTTCGCCCGCGGCGCGCCTTCGCTGGACATCGTCGACGTCGAGGGGCTCCGTGACGCAGCCCAGCGTGCATTTGCGAATGATCCGGGCGGCCTCACGGCGTACGGGACCTCGGTTGGCTACCCACCGTTGCGGGCCTGGATCGCCGAGCTGCACGGCGTCGGCCCCGAGTGCGTGCTCGTCACCAACGGGTCGATGCAGGCCGACGCCTTCCTGTTCGATGCGCTGGTGGCCCCCGGTGACTCGGTCATCGTCGAGCGTCCGACGTACGATCGTACGCTGCTGTCGCTACGCAACCGAGGCGCGGACGTGCGGATGGTCGAGCTCGAGCCGGACGGGATCGACGTCGCCGCCCTGGAGCGGGTGTTGACCGCCGGAGCCAGCCCCACACTCGCTCACATCATCCCCAACTTCCAGAACCCGGCCGGCTACACGCTGTCCGTAGACAAGCGGGAGCGTTTGCTCGAGCTCGCTCGGGCTTACGGCTTCACGATCTTCGAGGATGACCCATACGTGGCGCTGCGCTTCGAGGGAGAGCAGCTGCCCTCGATCTTCTCGATGGACGGCGAGACCGTCGTGTACGCCTCGTCGTTCTCGAAGACGGTGTGCCCCGGCATCCGGGTTGGCTACCTGGTCGGGCCCGAGGAGCGGATCGCCACCATCGCGAAGATCGCCACCAGCACCTACATCTCGCCCAGCATGGTCTCGCAGGGAATTGTCTATGAGTTCTGCCGTTCGGGGGCCCTTGAGCGCTCAATCGAGACGGTCAAGACCGCGCTGCGCGAACGGGCGGCGACGCTGTGCAATGTGCTGCGCCGCGAGTTGCCGGACGCTCGCTTCGTAGAGCCGCAGGGGGGCTACTTCCTGTGGGTCGAGCTGCCGAGAGGAACGGACGTCGACGCGCTGTTTGCGGCCGCCGCCGGCCGCGGCGTGGTGTTCGTGAAGGGATCGGAGTTCGTGCTCGAGGGCGACGAGTCGAGCCTCCGCCTCGCGTATTCAGGCGTTTCGCCCGCCGAGATCGAGGAGGGCGTCAAGCGGCTGGCCGATGCCTTCGCCGAGATCGAAGCGGTCGGCGCGCCTGCCGCTTAGCACTTTGCGTCGGACGCCGGTCGTATTCGCCGTCGTGCTGCTTGCAGGCTGCGGGAGCTCGGCAACGCGCACCGGCTCTACCGGATCTGACGCAGCCGCGGGGTCGAACGCCAACCACGTCGCCACGACGCCGAGCAGGTCGGCACCGCCCCAGCCCGCGCCAGGCTCGCTGCCGCAGACCTCTCAGCTCCCATCGGCCTCCACGGCCGGATTTCAGGCCGAGATGGCGGCGCTATGGCAAGGCATCCGGTCGGGCTCCGCGCCCGCGGCCATGCCCGCCTTCTTCCCCGAAGAGGCCTACGCGCAGGTGAAGGCGATCGCCGATCCGGGGGCCGACTACGCCAACCGCCTAGTCCACGAGTTTGGGCTAGACATCGCCGCCGCGCACGGGCTGCTCGGCGCCGGCGACTCCTCCGTCCAGCTGGTCGGAGTCCAGGTGCCCTCAAGCTATGCCCACTGGGTGTCGCCGGGCACTTGCTCGAACGGCGTCGGCTACTACGAGGTCCCGAACGCTCGCGTCGTATATCGCGAAGGCGGCCAGACGGGCTCATTCGGGATCGCGTCGATGATCTCCTGGCGCGGGGTGTGGTACGTCGTGCACCTCGGCGCTGTGGTGCGCTCCTCGGATGCCGGGGTGGTCGATGACCCAAGCAGCGGCTCGGGAGTCTCAGCACCCTCCTCTACCTGCTGAGGAGCTCGAACTCCACCGTCTGCCACGGCGCGGTGGCAAGGCCGGCTCGCATCTCTTCCTCTGTCTCAAAGGGCCCCGAGAGCCGCCGGGCGTCGGAGCGAACCGACACTCGGGGTTCCTCGAAGGGCCAAGGCTCGAGCCACAAGCGCCGCTCCTCGCCCGCGGGCGTTAGCGCCAGCTCCACCCGCCCCTCGGCTGAGGGGACCTTGGGCGCCGGTCGGGGCGCCCAGTCCAGGCAGATCGCAAGCGAGAGGAAGTCCCACGTCCAGATCAGCTGGCTGTTGTCGGCAAGTGCTGATTCCTCGACCGAGCCCGCGGTCCGCGGATCGGCGGCGAGCGATTCCACCAGCTCGCCCTGGAACCGTCGCTGGGCGGCCAAGTACTCACGCACCGCCTGGGCTTCACGGTCCTCGAGCGCATCCAGGTCGCGGCGCGCGTAAAGGCGCGCCCCGTGCATCGAGACCAGCAGCGCCGCGTACCGGCTCTGGGTCAGCAGCCGCCGTGGCGCCGCGCTCCACAATTCGAGATGCTCTGCGAGCGGCATCTCCATAAAGGAGTACGGCAGGCCCGTGTTCGGATCGCCCGTCGGCTCGAGATCCCAGAGCGCCATGCCGATGTCGTGCTGCTCTGCCGCCAGGCAGACCTCCTCGAGCGGCCTCGGCGCCGGGAAGCGCGCGTTCCCCCAGGCCCGCGCCAGCTGACCCGAGATCCAGGCGTGCGACGTCTGGCCGATGGCCAGAACGCCGCCGCGATCGTTGCGCAGCAGCATGGTCCGCAACATAGCCACCGCGACCGCCCGGGACTTGAAACCGTGGCTCGGTCGCGGTTTAGTGAGCATCATGCGGTCGCAAGAGGTTCGTGCCCTCGGCGAGCTGGCATCAGAGGCGCTCGGAGGCGCCACGGCGAGGATCGAGGAGATGCACGAGGGGATCGCCCAGCGGGTGTTCGACTCGGTGGGGGAGATCGCGGCTCCTGTCCGTCTGATCCACGACGGGATCACCCACAGCGTCTATGCGGGCCTGGGCCGCACGCTTACCACGGCCGTTCGGGCCGGCGCCCGCGCGATCAGCTTGACGCGACCGCCCGAGGCGCCCTCCATAGAGCAGGCGCCGGCCGGCCGGGTGGCGATCGGGGCGTTGAACGGAGCTTTCGGCGACCGGCTGGAGCGCGAGCACAGCCCGTTCGCCGTGCAGATGACGGTGCGACGGGGCGGGCAGGTGGTCGATTTGGACGCGGACGCCGTACATGCCGCGTTTCCGGACGCCACCGCGCGCCTTGTCGTGTTCATGCACGGCCTGTGCGAGACCGAAGGAGCTTGGTCGCTGTGGTCCGGCAGACACACGCCTTACGGGCCGCGGCTCCGAGTCGAGCTCGGCTACACGCCGGTCTACATCCGTTACAACAGCGGCCGCCACGTCTCGGACAACGGCCGCGACCTCGCGGGGCTGCTCGACGAGCTGAGCACTGTCTGGCCGGTCCTGCCGGAGGAGATCGCCTTCATCGGCCACTCGGTGGGCGGGCTGATCGCTCGCAGCGCCTGCCACCAGGCCGCCGGGCGGCCGTGGGTAGAGAAGGTGCGGCATGTGTTCATGCTTAGCTGCCCCCACCTGGGTGCCCCGCTCGAGCGGGCCACCAATGCCGCGAGCGCCGCACTGGCGAAGCTGCCCGAGACGAAATCGATGGCCACCGCGTTGAACGCCCGCAGCTGCGGCATTAAGGATCTCCGGTACGGCTATCTGCTGGAAGAGGACTGGTCCGGCCACGATCCAGACGAATTCGTCCGCAGAAGGGCGGCAGAGATCCCCTTCCTGGAGACCGCCAACCACTATTTCGTCTCGGCAAGCATCTCTCCCAACCCGGATGGCCTGGCCAGCCGCCTGATGGGTGATCTCTTCGCGGTCGGGGCGAGCGCTTGGGGGCAAGCTCGGCACGGGCAGCAGCTCACGTTCCCGATCGACCATTACTGGCATATCGGCGGCGTGCACCACTTCCAGCTCCTCAACCACCCGGCGGTCTACGAGCAGATCCGCAAGTGGCTTGCGGGAACCCCCGCCCTCGAGCCGGCGCCGCTTCAGCTTACGGCCGGGGCCGAGCGGCCCGAGGCCTGAGCTCAGCGACCGTAGCGTTCCCGGCCGAGCACGAGCTGCTCGGGCAGCGCGATCCGCGCAGGCGGCGAGGGCTCCGCGAGCACCGACACCGTCTCGGCGACGCTCGAGGTCACGGTCGCTGACCACCCCTCGCCGCCGACGGTGACAAATTCTCGGTCGTTGGCAGTCACCTCTCCCTGGAGGCCGGGCTCGACGCCTGCCTCCTTCAGGTAGTGGAGTAGGTCCTCGGCCTCGTTCTCGAGCCGCAGGACCTTGACCTTGGCCCCGGGAGCGCAGTCCGCGAGTGGAACCCCGTCGATCCGCTCGCCGACCCGGATGGGGTGGCCGTGCGGACAGGTCTTGGCGTCGCCCACGCTCGCACGCACGTACGCCTCAAAACGCGGCGTCATCGCGTGCTCGAGCTGCTCGGCCTCCTCGTGCACGTCGTCCCAGGGGACGCCCACGACGTCGGTCAGGAACCGCTCGATCATCCGGTGGCGGCTGACGATGTGCTCCGCGTGCTGGCGACCCTCCGGGGTGAAGTCGATCGCCCGCTCGCTGTTGCGCAAGATGTATCCGTGGCGCTCCAGCCGCCCCAACATCTCGTGCACCGTAGGGGCCGAAAGCTGCATGGCCTTGGATAGGTTTGCGCCGGTCATCGGCAGACCGGCCTCGAACAGCCAGAACAGGCTCTCGAGGTACTCCTCCTCGGCGGCAGTCGCGTGCTCGCTCGCCACCGGATGATCGTAGCGGGCCAACCCGGCTACGATCGTCCGCCGTGACGCTCCCGTTGAAGCCCCCGATCGAGCCCCAACTGGCCCGCTCCAGACCCGAGCTGCCCGCGGGAGAGCAGTGGTCATACGAGCCCAAGTACGACGGCTTCAGGTGCATCGCGTTCGTCGACGGTGAGGAGCTGACGCTGCAGTCGCGCAGCGGCAAGCCGCTGGGGCGCTACTTCCCTGAGCTCGCGTTCCCGGAGGGGCGATATGTGCTCGACGGCGAGATCGTGATCGACGCCAGTGACGGGGGGCAGGACTTCGACGCGCTCCAGCAGCGGATCCACCCCGCGCTGTCACGAATAACGATGCTCGCCGAGCAGACGCCGTCTCGGTACGTGGCCTTCGATCTCCTCGTCCGGGACGACGAGGCGCTGCTCGAGACACCGTTCGATTCGCGCCGAGCGGCGCTCGAGGCCCTGCTGCCGGATGGGCAGGTGGCGGTCACGCCGTTGACGCGCGACCGTGACCAGGCCGAACCATGGCTGCGCTCGGGAGAAGGAGTGGTCGCCAAGGACGTGACCGCTCCCTACCGGCCGGGACAGCGCACGGGCATGGTCAAGGTCAAGCGGGTGCGCACGATCGACGCGGTCGTGGCCGGCTATCGGCCCGGCAAGGAGCCCGACACCGTCGGATCGCTGATCCTGGGCCTGTACGACGACGCGGGCCAGATGCACGTGGTCGGACACTCCTCGGGGTTGCGCGCGGCGGAGAAGCGCTCGCTCCCTCAGAAGCTCGCGCCGTACGAGACCGGCAAGCGAGGACATGGAGATCCGAGCCGGTGGAAGAACGAGAAGGAGCTCGAGTGGATCGAATTGCGACCCGAGCTCGTCGTCGAGGTCACGTTTGACCATACGAGCGGCGGCCGAATCAGGCACGGAACGAAGATCCTCCGCTGGCGGGAGGACAAGCCGCCGCTCGAGTGCAAGCTGGAGCAGATGCGCGCCTGAGCGGGAACGCCGAGACAAGCGCGCCTCCCTCCTCCAGACCTGTTGAAGCTCACAAACTCGGGGCGCGAGCCGAGAATTGCGACATCGAACACGACTGACGTGTTCAAGCTCACGTTGCAGGGGCGTCCGGGCTGGGTTGTGAGATCGAACAGGTACGTTCGACGCGCATACCTCGGCGTCCCGTCCGGGCGCGCATGCCTTGGCGTCCGGGACGCGCATGCCTTGACAGTTATATAGCCACCTTGGCATACTGAGCTCGTGTCCGTGTTCGAGGTCGTCTCGGAGCCGAACCGTCGCCGCATCCTTGACCTATTGGGCGCCCGCGAGCGCCCGGTCGGCGAGCTCGTGGAGCAGCTCGAGTTGAGCCAGCCGGCCGTCTCCAAGCACCTGCGGATCCTGCGCGAGGCGGGACTGGTCGATGTGCGAGGCCAGGCCCAGCGGCGGCTATACAGCGTGCGGCCGGAGCCTCTGCGCGCGATCGACGAATGGCTGTCGCCTTACCGTCGGATGTGGGCAGCCGGCCTCGACGACCTGGAACGGCACTTGGAGCGGATGTCCGACTGAATGGAGGGCGCATGACCCCGAATCAACATGAGCGGAGCTACGGGAGCGTCGAGCAGTTAGACGATGGCCGGTGGCAGCTTCGCTTCACCCGCCGGCTTCCCTATCCAAAGGCGAAGGTCTGGCGCGCCATCACGGAGCCCGAGCACCTGACGCAATGGTTCCCAACAACGATCGAGGGCGAACGCACCGCGGGCGCAACGCTGCGCTTCACGTTCCCCGGCGGCCAGGCGCCGCCGATGGAGGGCGAGATGCTCTCCTATGAGCACGAGGCGTTCATGGAGCTCCGTTGGGGCCCGGACATCCTCCGCTTGGAGGTCCGGGCCATCGGGGACGGCACCGAGCTGACGCTGCTCGACACTCTCGAGGAGCGAGGCAAGTCCGCCCGCGACGCCGCCGGCTGGCATGCCTGTCTGGAGGCGCTCGAGGCCTCGCTGCGCGACGAGCCCGAGCCCCGCGAACATATGAGCATCTGGAACGAGGTGCATCCCCATTACGTCGAGCAGTTCGGACCGGAGGGGGCGACGATCGGACCGCCGGAGGGGGTGAAGTAGGGCCGTGGCGACCGCGGGCATCCCCAGGACCGTGCTCGTCGCGCCGGACGCGTTCAAGGGAACGCTTACGGCCACCGAAGTGACCGCGGCAATCGCCCGCGGCCTCGAGCGGGCGGGGCTCGAGACCGACCTCTGCCCGATCGCCGACGGAGGCGAAGGAACGCTGGACGCACTAATGGACCGCCTGGGAGCCGAGATCTGCACGGCGTCGGTTGAAGACCCGCTGGGCCGCCCGATCGAGGCCCCTTTTGCGCTGACGCCCGCGAGCAGGCGGGGCGCCACCGCGGTCGTCGAGGCCGCCGCCGCCAGCGGCCTTCACCTGGTATCGGGCGGAGAGTGCGATCCCGTCAAAGCCTCGACGTTCGGCACCGGGCAGCTGATCGCGGCCGCACTCGCGGCTGGGGCCGGGACGGTGATCGTGGGAGCCGGGGGAACCGCGACGATGGACGGTGGCTCGGGCGCGATCAAGGCGCTGCGGCGAGCGGGAGGTGTGCCTCAAAGCGCTCACCTGGTGGTGTTATGCGACGTGCGCACGCCCTTCGAGGATGCGGCCCGCCTGTTCGGGCCGCAGAAGGGAGCGACGCCCGATCAGGTGCGACGTCTCACTCGTCGGCTCCACGCGCTGGCGCGGCGCTTTGGCCACCGAGACCCGCGCGGCGTCCCGATGACGGGCGCCGCGGGCGGGTTATCGGGCGGTTTGTGGGCCGCATTTGGCGCCGAGCTGGTCCCGGGCGCCTCCCACGTGCTAGATGCGATCGGGTTCGAACCGCGCCTCCGGCGCGCTCGAGCGGTGGTGACCGGCGAAGGAAGACTCGACCAGCAGAGCCTCGCCGGAAAGGCTCTATCCGAGGTAGCCACCCGGGCTCGCCAGTCGGGCGTGCCCTGCCACGCGATCGTGGGCTCCTCGAGCCTTGACCGGTTCGGCATGCGCATCCTCGACCTCCAAGCCGTCCTCGAGGCCGGCGACGCCGGCGAGCTCGCGTCGGCCGGGCGGCGGCTGGCCGGGCTGCTGTAGCGATACTAGGAGGAGAGCTCCGGCGGACCGGGGTCCCGTGGCTTGGCCGGTGACGCGTGCTCAGGCAAGTCGACCAACTGCTCCTCGTCCTCCACTAGGGCAGCGCGGCAGAAGTCCTCGCCAAACGGGGTCAGGTGGATGCTGCGGCGCACGATCTTGGCGTACCGCACGGAGTGGATCGCCTCGAGAACATCGGGCTGGGCCTCGAGGACCTGGTAGCGCTCCGGGTCGCGAAGCGTTTCGCGCGCGAACCAGATGAGCCCCAGTCGGTGGAGGTTCGTCAGGTAAGACGGCACGCGTTCCACGTAACGGCACCCCGCCCGCGCGCCGATCATGTTGAGCCCGGGCGACACGAGCCGAGACTGAATCAGCCCCAGTGGCCCACCGGTGCGTACATCGACCGCGGGCTGCGGCCCCTTGAACAAAAGCAGCCGCAGGATTCGCGCCTCGTCAGGAGCCAGTGACTCCATCAGTCGCTCGTAAGCGGGATGCGCTCTCTCTTCGTAGTGGACGTCTCGCGATCGCTCGAGCAGCTCCTGGCCCCTAACCCGGAGGGGAACGTTCCCGTTGCGCGCTGATCGTCCGTCGCCGGCGACGAATGCCTGGCGCACCTCCTCTGGAGTAGGAATGGTCTCGACTACCTTGCGTGCCACATCCCTACCAGGAACGGCCTCGACCACCCGACGCGCTACGTCAGCGCCCGTCACAGCGTCGTTTCCGTTGGCCCCGTCGCTCGAGGCCCAGCTGCTGGAGTCCAGGTCGGCCAGCGCGATCAGTTCCCGCAAGGCGCCAGTCGCGGTGTCACGGATGTCCTGAACGAGATCCCCCGCCTTCTCCGGAGCGGCGGCGATCTCCAATGCGCGCCTCGTCACGCGCGCCGGCACGCGAAGCGACCACCCCGCGGTGTGCCAGGCGACCGTGGCAGCGAGCCGCGCGATGCTCGATAGCTCCTCCAAACCGCCGTTTGAGTCTGTGTAGCTCATGCGAAGATCCCGAGGTGGATCAGGCCGCCGACGAAGCCCATTACAGCACCGTGCAGGTAGAGCATCCACTCGTCTTCCCGGAACGCGGATCGCAGCATCTCCACGAAGTCGGGATGCGGGAGTTCCCTGGTTCGTTCCGCAAACAGCCTGCGGATGTTGTCGCTCTGCTCTTGGCCGAAGTCCGGGTCGAGGAACGGGGTCATCGTGTGCTCGCGTGATTCCCGCGCGAATGCCTCCTGCACCGAGTCGTACTCCCGCGGACCCACCGCCACCCGGGCCACCGCGCGCAAAGGCCCCGCGGCCCGGTCGATCGCGGGCAGCATCGCCTCGTAGAGCATCTGCTCGGTTCGATCGCCCCGCGGGCCGTTGATGAGAAATTCTCCGATGTTCTCCATCGTGACCACGTGCTCGGCGATGATGTCGGCGTAGGCGTCGGCCACCTCGTTCTGCCGTCGAAGGAACAGCCCGTGGAGCGTGAACGGCCCGATCTTGCGCGGCTCCACCGGCTCGAAGATCACCTTCATGCCGAGCACGTTCGTGGTCCAGCCGACGATCACGCCGAGCACTGGGAGGAGCCACCAGTTGGGCACGAAGTGGGTGATCACGGCGACCGGGATCCCGAGCAGAAAGCCGAACAGAAAGCCGAAGTTGACCATCAGGCGCAGCTCTCTTGAGCCCACGTCCTTGAAGATCTTGTTGACCAGCGCTGGATTGCGTTCGAAGTGGTCGATCACGAGGATCTTCGGATCGAGCAGTTGGTCGATGTATTCGCCGATCTCGTCGGTGATCCGGTGCATGATCTCCGGCAGCTGCTCGCGGATCCGCTCGTAAAGTGCCTCCCTGGCTCGCGGAGGGACGTTGGCCCACAGCCGCGGCTGCTCACGCTGCATCGTCTTATCGACGATCTCCGGTACGCGCGGCATGAACATGATCGTCATCTGATCGGCGATCCGTTCGGGCTCGAGCTCGTTGAAGAACTCGGCAGGGGTGCCGAGCTTGGCGATCGCCTTGTCGACGGAGATGCTGCCCATCTTCGCGGCGCGCGCCGGGATGATCCCCTGCCAGCCGACCCCGCCCTGCATGACTCCGGGAACCTCCTGAAGCTTTCGCGGCAACAGCCGCGAGAGCTCGTACAGCCCCGGGATGTTCCAGCCGTGGAACCGGACCGGATTGAACAGCATGATCAGCGCGGTCCAGTTGATCAGCCATCCGATGACGCCCGTGAAGAACGGGATCGTGATCAGCTTGATCCACTCGCTGGTACTCACCGCAGGCCTCTCCGCCGACTGCTGCGCCAAACGGCGCCAAGCGCACCCTACCCGGGCGGGGCCGCGGCGGAACCGCTCAGTGCCTGAATGCTTCGTGCTTGACGCCCGGCAAGGGGGCGTCGAGCGACTGCAGGAACTTCGTCTCCTCCTCGAGGTGGTCGAGCAACTGGTAGGCCAGCTCGTGGTTCATGCCGGCACGGACCACGATGCGAAGGGCGCTCAGGTCCTGGCGGTTCTCGGGGAACGTGTACGCGGGGACGAGCCACCCGTGCTGGCGTAGGCGGTCGGAGACGTCGAACACGTCGTAGTTACGCACGTCGGGGTCGAGCGTGAACGCGAAAACCGGCAGCTCGCGGCCCTCGCTGATGAGCCGATACGGCCCGAGCTCGTCGATCCCCGACGAGATATGAACGGCGACGTCCTGGGCGTTCTGCATCACCTGCCGGTAACCCTCGCGGCCGAACGCGACGAACATGAAGTACTGCGCGATCACCTCGCTTCCCGGGCGGGAGAAATTGAGCGTGAACGTCGGCATCTGCCCGCCCAAGTAGTTGACGTCGAAGATCAGTTCCTTTGGAAGCGCGTCCTTGTCGCGCCACACCGCCCAACCCACACCGGGGTACACGAGCCCGTACTTGTGGCCCGAGGCGTTGATCGACTGAACGCGCGGAACGCGGAAGTCCCACTCGAGCTCGGGCTGAAGGAACGGTGCGACGAACCCTCCCGAGGCCGCATCGATGTGCAATGGAATGTCCAGGCCCCGGTCTTGCTCAAGCTGGTCGAGGGCGGACGCGATGTCCTTGACCGGCTCGTAGCTACCGTCGAACGTAGAGCCCAGCACCGACACCACGCCGATCGTGTTCTCGTCGCAATGGGCGACCGCCTGTTCGGCATCAAGGTGAAACCGATCGCCCTCCATCGGCACCAGCCGTGGCTCGATCTCCCAGTACCGGCAGAACTTCTCCCAGCAGACCTGCACGTTGGCCCCAGTCACCAGGTTTGGGCGGTCGGTCGCCTTTCGCGCCGCGCTCATCCGAGAGCGCCAGCGCCACTTCAGCGCCATCCCACAGAGCATCGAAGCCTCGCTGGAGCCGGTGGTCGAGCAGCCCACGGCGTCCCCGCCCTCGGGACAGCTCCAGAGGTCGGCGAGGATGTTCACGCACCGGGACTCGATCTCCGCGGTCTGCGGATACTCGTCCTTGTCGATCATGTTCTTGTCGGCGGTCTCGGCCATGATCTTCCCGGCCATTGACGGCATCCAGGTGGTCACGAATGTCGCCAGGTTGAGCCGGGCGTGCCCGTCGAGCAACAGCTCGCTGGAGATCAGCTCATAGGCCATCTCCTCGCCCCGTCCGCCCTCCGGTAACTGGCGATACGGCATCTCCGTCCACGCTTCGGGGTCGCGGACTGCCGCGGGAGGTTGACGGTGGACTCGCCCCTTCTGACCTGAGAGCGCCATGGTGTCTTCTCCTTGTGCCGGGCTGTGGTCGGTGGGCGGCGTAGGAATACATCATTCGTCCCGGCGGAGCGAAATGCCATGGCCGCCGCGGCGATGGCCTCTCGTCCGGATTAGCACGACGATTCAGACACCCGGGCGTGGCGTATGGTGCCGGCGGTGCGATGTAGAGCCTCGGTTACCGCGCTCCTCGGCACGGCCGTTGCGCTGTCGCTGGTGGTGCTCGGGCGAGGCGTCGCGGTCCGCGCGGCTCCGGCGCCGGCATCGCCGGGCGGCACCGCGCGGGGCTTCTGGTACGGCAGCGATAGCTACTACCCGACCGCGAGCGGTTCGGGGCCCTACAGCGAGGCCCTGCTCGGCGGCAGCTACGGCGGCTATATGGGCGAGGTCGGCGGCTGGGAGCGGTGGCTGGGCTGCTCGAGCTTCTTGGCATGGTCCGGCTCCGACGCGGCCGCCGCCAATGTCAACCGCAGCCGCTATCGGGTGGGGGTCGGGACCGGCGGATACTGGTTCATGGGTGGGCCCGGTATCGATCCGCACTACGACGGGAGCGCGCGCGAGGCGCGAGCGTGGGGCTCGAGGCAAGCGGCTCGCGCACTGAGCGACATCCGCGGCCTTCCGGCCGAGCAGCGGATCACCTATCCGGTCCTTTGGATGGACATCGAGCTGCCGAAGATCTCGCCGGCGCCCGACAACGGCTGGACCTCGGTGTACACGTCGCCTTGCAGCGGCGCCGTGCGCAGGCACGGGATTCCGCCCAGCGTCAACCGCGCCGAGGTCGACGGTTTCTCCGGCTACCTGCGTGCGCACACGAGCTCCCTGCCCGGCGTCTACTCCTCGCCGGGGAACTGGCGCACGATCTTCGGCACTGGCGCCGACAGTGTTATCTCGGGCACCTACGAGTGGACGTACAGGCCCGAAACGGCGCACCTCCGCCAGGCGCCCGCCGGCTGGTGCCTTCGGGTCAGCGGCTCCCACTGCGCGGAATTCTTCGGCGGCGTCAACAGCACTTCGCCATACGCGTTGATGTGGCAGTTCTCTGGCGGTGGCGGCGTGCTGAACGGCTACGGCGACTTCGACCAGATCGACCGTAGTCGGATGCGGTAGAGCCCTGACCAACGCCGACCTGAACGGTGGGGCCACCTGTCGGGGCCAACTTGACCAAAGCAGGGGTGGCCGGCAGAACCTCGTGCTGCGAGGAGCGGAATGGGGCGGACGCTACGCTCGTGTCGGCGTGACGCAACCGGGTCAGATAAGCGTGTTTCTGGCACAAGACCCCGCGATGCCGTGGACGCTGAGGAACTCGTAGCCACGGTGGACGAGCTGGGGCTGCGCTTCGTCCGGTTCCTGTGGTGCGGGAACGATGGAACGGTGCGGGCAAAGGCATCCGCCCGTCATGGACTGGAAGGGCGCCTTCGCGCCGGTATTGGCGTCACCGTTGCGATGCAAGCGATGAACTCGCTCGATCAGCTGCAGCCAGTGGCGGGAATGGGCCCCGTTGGTGAGGTCCGGCTAGTGCCGGACGCCGAGTCGTTCCGGCTGCTGCCTTATGCGCCAAGTACCGGGGCGGTGCTCTGCGATCATCTCGACTTGGGGGCCGAACCGGCGGCGGTTTGCCAGCGCTCGTTTCTGAAGCGGATGGAGGCACGCCTGGCTGAGCGTGGGCTGCTGATGCGCGCGGCTTTCGAGAATGAGTTCTCGCTCGCCACCGTGACCGAGGGCCGGTACGTCCCGATTGACCGCTCGCTTTGTTTCTCAACGATCGGGATGACCGCCGCTCAGGAATTCATCGAGGAGCTTGCGGCACAGCTCGAGGTGCAGCGAATCTCCCTCGAGCAGTATTACGCGGAGCTCGGGCACGGTCAGCAGGAGATCTCGACTGCCCACGCCCCGGCGCTGCAGGCGGCGGACGAGCAAGTGCTCGTTCGTGAAACGATCCGCGGCGTGGCGGTCAACCGAGGTCTGGTTGCGTCACTTGCCCCGAAACCGTGGCCCGAAACGGCTGGTAACGGCTGCCACATCCATTTCTCGCTGTGGGAGGGCGAACGCAACCGCTTCTACGACGACTCGAGTGCTGACGGTCTGTCGGACATGGCGCGGTCCTTCACCGCCGGTGTCCTTGCCCACCTGCCCGCGCTGTGTGCCTTGACGGCGCCGAGCTTCAACTCCTATCACCGGATCGTCCCGCGCTCGTGGGCGGGCGCCTTCGTGTGCTGGGGCTACGACAACCGCGAGGCCCCGGTGCGGGTGGCTTCGTCGCTTCGGGGCGCCGAAGAGACATCCACGAACGTAGAGCTGAAGTCCTCCGACGCGAGCTGCAACCCGTATCTAGCGCTGGGAGGTCTGATCGCGTCGGGCCTCGATGGGGTTGAGCGCGGTCTTGAGCCACCCACTCCGGTCGCCATAGATCCGGCAACCATCCCGGAGGACGAGCGCGCCGCGTCAGGGATCGTTGCTATGCCCTCGAGCCAGCTGGCGGCACTCGACGCGCTCGAGGAAGACGGGCTACTGCGGACGGCGCTCGGCGAAGAGCTAGCGGACTCCTATCTGGCGGTCCATCGGTCGGAGTGGGAGAGCTACTCCGCCGGAGACGAGGCATTCGAGCAACGGGGTCATTTCGAGAAGTACTGAGCTATTCCCCGTCACGACCTCGCCAGCCCCAGCGGCCGCAGCAGGTCCAGAGTCCACTGCGGACGATCACTTTTAGACCGGGCGCCCACTCGCGTTGCATGCCGGCCGCAGCCCTGGCTCGAGACTGCTCGCCAGCACCAGCGTGTGGCGCATGGCGTTCGGCTGGATACCGCCAGTGTGCGGCGCATACGGGTGGTCGAGAAAGTTGATGATCAGTAGACCGGTCGCGACGACCGCAGCCACTCCGCCGATCTGCAGGCCCTGGACCCTGAGCAGCTCGCCGGGGTCCGCCATCCCGAGTTGTAGGGCTACCGCCACGCAGCCCACGAACAAGAGCCCGAGCCAAAGCGGAGTGGGGACAGTGGGGGTATCGTCGCTTAGCCGTTGCTGGCGCCCGGTAGTGCGGGTGGCGGCCTGCGCGAGAAGATCCTGGAAGGCGACCTCCTCGCGCGGCGAACGCACCGTGAGCCGCCCGAAGGCCCCACGGTAAGCCGCGACCCAGCCGTCGACGATCGGGCTGGAGCGGCCGTTGCGCATCGCCGGCCACTCTTCGTCCACGACCGCTCGTCCATAGCAGACGAAATCGGAGCGCAGCTGGTCGCGCTGCGCAGCTGGAAACAGCGCGGCCGTGCGAGTCATATCGAGCAGCGCGTTGGCCTCAGACGCGGCTCCGGTTTTCGCGCCGTTGTAGGTCTGAAAGGCAGCCAGTATCAAAAACGCGAGCAGGACGGCGAACGACGTTCCTACCACGATCGCCATCGGCGTTCCCCGTGTCGGGTTTGACAGCACCCCGCGGCCGGCTCGGCGTACAAGCGCCACGGCAGCAAACGCCGTCGTGGCCGCCCCCAACACGATCAAGATCGCGACCAGGAGGGACACGCCGGAGCGCTACCGCCCCTTCCACACCGGCTCGCACTCCTCGAAGAAGGCCTTGACGCCCTTCTGGCGGAAGGCCGCGTCCTTGCCGAGCCTCAAGGTCACCAGCGACTTCGAGGCGAGCGTCTCCGCCCACGCCGTGGTGGCCGCCTCGAACTCCGCCAGCAGGGACAAGCTGTACGCCTGGTCAGTAAAGACGCCGAGCACAGCGTTTGGATCATCCCACTTCGGAATCACGATCCGCTTCGGGCTGACGCTCGCCGTGGAGCGCGGCAGGCGCTGAGCGTTGTCTGTGTTCGGGTCGCCTAGGTGTAGTTCCTAAGGACGTTCGTCAGTAAGACATCCGGGCCTCCTTGGAGGCTGAGTGGAGCTCAAACCCCTCAGTCCGAAGGAGGACACCGGATGAAGCTTCACGGTAACGCCCGCACCTGTCCGAATAGTCGCCGACTGCTCGTGGGTCGGGTTCTCGAGCAGGGTTGGTCGGTGACAGCGGCGGCCGAGGCCGCCGGCGTCACCGAGCGGACTGTGTGGCGCTGGATCAAGCGCTATCGCGAGGAGGGCGAACAGGGGCTGTTTGACCGCGGCTCACGCCCTCGCTCCTCGCCGATGCGGCTCGCTGCGGCGAAGGTCGATGTGATCCGGTCGCTGCGAAAGCTGCGGATGACCGCGGCGCAGATCGCGGAGATCCTCTCGATCCCGCTCTCTACTGTGTCGCTGTGGCTCAAGCGGATCGGGCTGGGCAAGCGTTCACGGCTGGAGCCGCCGGAGCCGCCAAACCGCTATGAGCGCCGCCATCCCGGCGAGCTGGTCCATGTGGACATCAAGCAGCTCGGGCGCATCTCGGTCCGCGGCGCGGGCCACCGCGTCGTCGGTCATCGCAAGAGCCAACTGCACGTGCGCGAGGGCGGTCACGGGACCCGTCGTGTCGCGCTCACAGGCTTCGAGTACGTCCATGTGATGGTCGATGATCACAGTCGTCTCGCCTATGCCGAGGTGCTGCCGACGCTGACGGCTCGCTGCGCTGTGGCATTTCTGCGCCGCGCGGTCACCTGGTTCGCCGAGCACGGTGTCGTTATCCAAGCGGTCATGTCAGACAACGGATCCGCCTACATCGCGCACGCGCACCGCCAGGCGATAGCCGAGCTTGGCCTCAAGCACCTGCGCATCCGCCCGGGCCGCCCGCGCACCAATGGCAAGGCCGAGCGCTTCATCCAGACGCTGCTCAACGAATGGGCCTACGCCCGGATCTACAGCAGCTCAGACGAACGCGCCGGCGCCCTACCGCTATTCCTCGATCGATACAACTTCAGACGACCACACGGCTCCCTTGCCCACAAGGCCCCGGCGTCACGCCTGACCAACGTCATTGGGAACTACACCTAGGCGCAGCGCGCAAATGCTCGCCGTACGGCGGCGGCGAGCTGTGTCGAAGGGACGTCGCGCGGCAGGTGCTCCGTGGCGTCTTCGATCTCGATGAAGCCGTCTCGGCCTTTGTTCTCTTGGGGAATTACCTCGAGGTCAGGTGCGTCGTTCTCCGCGAGCACGAGAACCGACCTGGTCCCCTCCATGTAGGCGCGCTCACTGCGCAAGCCCAGAGCCTTGCGAATGGGGTTGTTCCCTAGCTCCGCTCGTGGCGGGGTAGGGATGCCGGTCTTTGTACGGCTTAGAGCTTCTCGGATGGCTTGGCCCAGGGCTGGGTCGTCCGTCTCGACGTCGAGGATCGCGAACCACCCGTTCATGATCCAGAAATTCTCCGTATTTGACCAAGAGGACACGATCAGCTTCCTCTCGCGCTGGGCGATGGACGCCATCTGCTCCATTGGATCGGCGCTGTTTCCCATGATGGTCGGCCGGGTACGATACGCCGCACAATGGCCCCGGCGGGAAGGAGGCCTTTGTGAGGCGTCCCGGTCTGCTTGCCACGTTGTTGGTGCTTGTCGCGACAGTCGCTGTCGCGGCTGTCGTCGCTTGGGCCGGCGGGATTTCGGCGCGGCAGGCTGGTGCCGCTGTGCCACGCCCGGCTTCGGCTGGCAACGGTGTTGCGCCTGCCTCACAGCCCGGCGATTGCGTGGACGTGTGGGCCTTGAACTTCAGCCGTCGGGGGTTGTGGATCGACGAGGCGCTGGGTGGCGATCTCCCTCCGACCTTCCCGACGATCGACCGCTTCGTCCGCTCTGAGGGCACCGCGACGAGCATCAAGAGCGTTGACCTGTCCCGCCCGTCGTATCAGTCGCAGGCTGATCTCGAGCGCCTCTTGCGTCGCTACATCGACAAGGTCGCCAGCTTCCGGGGAGCGCAACGGGCCAACGTTTTGATCCTTGCCCGCCAAGTCAAGGCGCGCGCGCTCCTGCTCGCGATTCCCACTCAGCCTATGACAAAGGCTCAGCGAAGTGCTTTGGCTAGGGCGGCGGCATATGCGCGGTCGCACGGTGTGAGGTTGACTGTCAGGCCGGTTGCTGGGGTTCGTGTCAGCGCTGGCGGCAATGTCGAGTTGTGTGAGGATCCTGCAGCACCTGCTCCAGGATCGTGGTGGCTGACGGCCCCGTTGGCCTGGCAGCAGGCGGGGAATGGCCAGCAGGTATTGCGCCCCCACCACCCGCGGGTCGGTGAGCACGGTCCGGGTGTGGCTGTGTTGCCGGGTCAACCGCAGCCGGTGTTGCCGCCGGCGGCTGGGGTTGGCGGCAAACCCCCGGTCGGGCCTGTTCCACAGCCGCCGTCGTCGTTGCCGCTGCCACGCTCCCGCCGGCACCCTCACCACAACACACCGGCTCTACCGGTTCCTGCTCCGGCGCCGACTACTGCTCCGTCTCCGCCTGTGAGCGTGCCGGCGATGCCGCCGCTGCCTGGCGCTCAGCTGCCGTTCTCGCCTCTGCCGGCACCGACGATCCCCGCTCCGCTTGCTCCGGCGACCGTGGCGTCGCCCGGTGTGACCGCCTCGCCGCCGACGCCTGTGCGGAAGCCTACGCCTAGACGGGCTGCGCCTCCGGCTCCGAAGCTGGTAGCTCAGCCCAACCGTCAGCGTTCCTCGTCGCATCCGCCGTGCCTGGGATTGCGTATCGCGAGTGGGGTGTGTGTTCCGCCTGCGGTCAGTATTCGCAGGGAGCCTCCTCCACCGCCTCCCCCTCCGGCGGCTGCGCCCGCCCCGCATTACATCTCGCCGCCTGCTCCCGCCCATGAGCCCGCGTCGGCGCCGGTCCAGTCACCGTCCCCGGTCCCGGTGCATCATGTCTCGCCGCCGCCGGCCCCTGCGCCGCCCCCAGTCCATCACGTCTCGCCGCCGCCTTCCCCGCCTCCGCCCCCGCATGGCCCTGCTCTCGGGCACCGCAACCAGTGCCTGGGCTGTGAGCCTTTGCCAGCGCCAGCGCCGGCTCCAGCGCCGCCGCCGCCGCGACCAGCGCCACCCTCTTCGGGATGCGGCGGGGTCGACATCCTCGGCCTCTGCATCGACCCGATCCCGCACATCTCGCCGCCGTCGCTACCGCCACTCCCATCGTTGCCGGAACTGCCGCCCCTCCCGGTGCCCGCCGTGGCGTTCGCCTCCAACCATCCTGCCGCCCACACCGCGAGCACGGACCCACCGCCCGTCCACACCGCGAGCACCGACCCGCCCCCTGTCCACACCGCGAGCACCGACCCGCCTCACTACGCGCGCCCCCAGCTGAGCCGGCGCCGGCGCCACCGCTCTCGGCCTGGTTTCACAACTCATCGCGGACAACTACCCCGCCACACGGTGCACCGCCGCCGGCCGCTGGCGTGACCGGATCGGGACCCTACCCCTGTAGCGGCGGCTGGCAGCCCAGCTCGATCAGGTGGCGTTCGAACGCCGGCCCATCTCGGTCAGGATGAAAAGGCTCGTTGCCGTCCTTCAGCAGCGCGCCCACCCGCTCGACATCGAACAACAGCGCGAGCTTGCCCGGCGGGTCGTCCCACTCGCCCGCGTCGTAGCGGGCTGTCCAGGCAGCGAGCGCCGCCAGGGCCTCAACCTGGATCTGGTCCTCCCACCACCCGGAGCGGATCGTCAGCCGGTAGCGGTCCCGCAGCATGCAGACGTCGCTCCACAGCTGGTCGAACCACAGCCACCGCTCCCGGGGGTAGAGCCCGCGCCAGGTCAGGGGCCACCGGCGCCCGTCGGGATCATCGCCGGAATCGTCCCCGAGTCCATCGAGGCGCTCGTCCTCGGGTTCGTAGAAGCTCACGGGCGCCCCGCCATCCGCCGCAAGCGGCGGTCCTTGAACCACAGCCGCAGCCCAATCTGAACCGGCGGCATCCGTCCGTACAACAGGAGGGCATGCCCAGCGCGCAGCTGCCGCAGCGCTTCAGGGGCGATGAGCGGACGCCGGCGACGGGCGACCGAGCGGGTGGTGCCTCCGGAGCCGCTTGTATAGGAGCGGTCGGGCGCCTCCTCCTCGCCCGTCAGCCCGGCGAAGTACCGCAGGGTGTTCAGGTCCGCGACACCTCCCAACAGCATGCGCGCTCGATGGCTGTTGACCACCCTCAACAGCCCACTTTCCGAGTCGGTGTCGATCCCGCCACTGGAGATCACCATCGCCCCGGTCGAGGTTCGGCACGGCAGCTAGGGGTCCACAGCTCCCTGAAGTCCTTCTTCCGCCGACGCGGTCTCCCACGCCTGCTCGGCGACCTCGCGGAATGTCATTCGGCGGCAGGGATATCTCGTGTGGGCGGTTCCCTGATGCCGGTGTAGCGGCGGATCATGGTCGGGATCGCGGTCGTAGCCCCAAACCTCGGTGCCGTCGATGATGAGGTAATAGCTGTAGCGCACGCGGTGAACGCCCGTCCCGTGAACGCGGACAAGCTCAAAGACGTTCAGAAACGCCCGCTCGGACAGGATGAGACGGCCAAAGAAAATCCCCCCTTGGCCCTCCGATCCGTCCAGCGCACTGCACATCTCTGCGAACGAGCCATCGGGTACAAGCGAGAGGTCGCGACATTCCGCTTCGCGTTGGTGGAAGTACTCCCAGACGTCCACCGCCCCGAGCGTAGCGGGGGAGCAGGGCTGCAACTTCTCGCATCGAAGGGGGTTACGTCCGGTGCTGGATCGATCCTGTTTAGGATCGGGAAGACTAAGCCCACGCAACAGGCTTCGATTCGAAGGGAGAGTCGTGGAGAAGCACTATTACGATGCTGCATCTCTTGAACGCACCCTTCACGCGTTCGAGGATGGCTACGGTCGCTCATCGGCGGACTTCTATCGCGCACACCTTGCCGGGGAGGACGCGATCGAGGATATGCCTGGCTTCCACCGGCAGGCTTGGGCAGGCTTCTACGCTGAGTGGCGGAGCCTCACCGGCAACAGCTTTGCCGATCGCATCGAACGCGATCTCGAATTAGCCTAAGCACGCAGCGCGGGATGGCCGCGGGGGGCTAACCGCTGGGCGCGGCGCAGGGCGGCAGTAGGCTGGTGTCCGGTGGATGAGTTCCTGACCGTCAACGAGGTCGCCGCGACGCTGAAGCTCAACCCACAGACGGTTAGGAATTGGATCGACGCTGGCACGCTGCCCGCCGTCCGCGTCGGCCGCCGGGTGCGGGTCAAGCGGGAGGACTTCGAGCGGCTAGTGACCGCGGGCTACACCGCGCGTCCCACCGAGCCGGTGCCGAGTATCTGGGACGGCAACGTTCCGGAGCCGCGCGAGCCGTAAGCGCCCCGCCCCAGGGCCTTGCGCCTAACCGAGCTCCTTCCGACGACGGGAAGCCTCGTACAAGATCGTGTCGCGCCACTCGTAAGCCGCCTCGCTGTGAGGCCCCGGCCCCAGGCCCAGGAAATAGAGCCCCGTCAGCGTCACGTGCGTCCCCGAATCAACCGGCTCAACGTTCACCGCGACTGTCACCTTGAACAATGAAGTTCTTAGGTGTGTCGATGCGACGAATTGCCGTGAGACGACGCGCTCGATCTCCCATCGGCGTTCGCGAGCTACCGCGCGGCAAAGATCGAGCGCTTCATCGGGCGAGAGGTGAAGGTCGAACTCGACTGTTTTCTTGGCCATGGCGGCCCACAGTAACGCGGGGCGGGTACTCGTAGCTGGGCCTCTCGCGGGATTGACAACGCTCCCACAGGCGCGGACAATCGGCCCGTGGGGCGTTGGAGGGCAGTAGAGCTAATTCTCGCGATGGCCGCGCTTGCAAGTGGTTGTAGCTCCAACTCGGGCAGTGCTATCCCACAGCCTGCCTCTACATCGTCGACGAGCGAGTCCGTTACGACCGCGGCGGCTTCTGCTCGACACATTTCTGCATCGGGAACTTCGACAACGGCAACGGCTACATCGTTCAGTGCCAGGACGGAAAGTGGAGCCATTCGGGCGGCGTCCAGGGGGCGTGCTCTGACAACGGCGGCGAGAGCAACACCTGTGCGGATGAGTCGGGCAACACGATCCAGTGCCCACAGCCACTCACGTCCGGAGACACTACTGCGGCCACCTCCGGCGCCTCGACGACCACGCCACCCCCGACGGAGACAACGCCAACCACGACGCCGACGGTCCCAAGCGTCATCGGTCAGCCAGCGAGCGCGGCCACGAGCGCGCTGCAAGCGGCCGGCTTCAACATCAACGTGACCACAGAGAACGTCACCGACCAGTCCAAGGACGGCGTCGTTCTCAGCCAGAGCCCAGGGGGCGGCTCGAACGCTAACAACGGCTCGACGGTGACGATCGTCGTCGGCCACTTCCAGCAGTCGGGCGGGACGACGACCACTACCACGACGCCGTGACCCCACTCAGCATCGCGGTCCTCGGAGGCGGACTTGCTGGCGACCGAAGGATTCGCCGTTAAAAGTCTGCGCCGGAGGCCGTTTCGAACTAGACTCGTACTGACACAGGGGGCTCCGGGGCGGGGCCGTCGAAGTGAGGAGAGAATCAGATGGGATTCCTGCGTAAGACGCTGATCATCGGGACCGGCGGGGTCGCGCCGGTGAAGGCCAATTCTAAGAAAGAGCGGATCGCCAAAGCGACCGAGAAGCAGCTGAAGCTTCAGCAGCAGATGGCGAAACAGCAGCAGGCAGCGGCTCAGCAGCAGGCAGCCGCCCAGCAGCAAGCAGCCGCTCCACGCTACTCGGTCAATTGTCCCCATTGCCACGCTTCGCTCACCGCGCCGGTTGGTAGCAACGTCCGATGCCCTAGCTGCCACTTAACGATGAACGTGACTCCTCCGGCGCAGTCGGCCGGAACGCGAGGTTCGGCCTCGATGGCAGGCGAACTGGAGAGACTTGGGAGGCTCCATTCTCAAGGTGTTTTGTCAGCGACCGAGTTCGCCACCGCGAAGGCGAAGCTACTGAGTGGCGGCTAGGAGTTGTCCGTCGCGCCTCATAACCCAAGCCGTCGGGGCTCGGGTGGCCGAACGCTGATCGACGCGGGCTGAGCGGGCCGACTCAAAGCAGCTTCACGACTAGGCGTAGATCCCCGGCCAGCGTGACTGAGAGAAGGTCGCGCTTCTCGGTGGGCGTCTCGGCGCTCACGAAGCGCGACCGCTCCTAGAAGAACCCGCTGCGCTCGTCCTCCCACTCAGCAAAGCTGAACCACAGGATTTCGCGCTCAGCGTCTCCGGCCGTGTCCATGATGTCTTCCGCCCGCGCGAGCATGCCGACTGCGGACATAAGTGACACCTGGAAACGTTCGGTTGTTGACTCGATCCCGACCTCGACCTGTCGGCCGACCAAGCCGAGCAGCACGCCGATAGCGCCCTGGAAATCGACGCTCTCGTAGTCCTCGTCCCCAAAAGCCATCGGCGCGGCTTAGGCTAGCGACGCGAGCTGTCCATGGACAACCTCCGGAGCCGTTGTTCAGCGCCAGCGTCCCGGCACGGACCTGGCTTCCGGGCGAGCAGCCCAAAATGCGAAATAGTTTTCGTATCGGGCAGCGTCGCGATCGTTGAGCTGTCGTGCGGGGCGAGGAGCGGCGGTAGGCCAAGCGCGACGGCCACGACAACCCCCACGACCATCACCCAGAAGCCCCGAATTGCCGCGAGGTGGGCTCGGCGTTCAAGCGGCATAGGCCGCGGCCGTCCAGGCAGTGACCTCGTTATGCGGGCCGGCCGGGTCTGCGAGGACTGGTTCACGCCCGCCGACTATCTAGTTTTGCTCGCGGGGCCCTGGTTGGCGCGCGGAAGTGCCGCAGCAAGCATCCACAGGATCGGCACGATCCTCGTCGGTCCGCGTGTCGGCGTCCTTGCCTTCACGTCCATTCCAACCTATCACGCGGCTCGCGGAGCTATGCGCGCCCGTGAGTCCACGAAAAGTGCGTCGCTAGCAGGGATTTACTGCTTCGCGCGGAGGGGCGGCGGCTAGTCGCGCTCGTTCGGTCGCTTCGGCTGGCGTAGGCGAGGCAGGCGGCGGATGATGCGCGGGGACAACCCGAGGGAGACGGGAGCCGGTCACTTGTCAGCCGCGAGAGCGCTGTCTGGGCGTTCGTCGCGGTTATGAATGGCTGAACCCCAGGCTCGGCCTCCAACAGCGAGTCGAACAACCGCTGGAGCGACGGATCTACGGGAGTCAGAATGAGCGCGCGTTCGAGCTCGGCTCGCGCATCCCGGAACTGATCATCGAGTTCGGCGCGGATGAGCTGCCTTTGCTGTAGCTCGTGGATCGTCCGGGCGACCTCGCGCAACCCGATGAGCGCGTCGCGCAGGCGGCGCAGCTCCGCCTCCCGATGGAGCTGAATCATGAGCTGCACGGTCCGCAGAGACGCGGCTGCCGCGATCGCCGCGAAGGCTAAGCCGACCGCCTCGGTTGCGCTCACAGCTGCACAGTAATCGGCACGCCAGTCCGACCGTCCCTCGCGCCATGCTGGGCGGACCTGCGTGGGATGGACGGACGCGACGCTCGGCGGGGCGGCGGCTTCCTTGTCTCTGCTGTCTTGCCGAGCGCGCGTTCCACTCGACCTGCCCAACGTTGGACTGTGCAACCCGCCGGTTGCAGAGTCCCAACGTTGGTACACCCCGGTTCGGTCCGCTGCCACTGAGACGATTGCTTTGTGTCAGCGTCCAACGCAGCAATGAACCGCCTCATCCTCGCCGGAGCTAGACGCGGCGAGCGCACTGTCGGGCTGATGGACCGGCTGCGTGGGACCCGGCTGGACGAAAGCCGCCAAGAGCGGCTGCGGACCCAGCTCGCGAACTACGAGAGCGCGATCCACCGGGGCGACGATGTCGCGGCTGCCGTCGCAGACGACGCAATCGAGAAGCTGTTGAACGAGAGCCGCCAGGCGCGGCAGCAGCAGCAGAGCCAGCAGTCCAGGCCATCGTCCGTGTCCTGGGATGGCGGGGTCAGGCGTCCAGTAACCCGCCCGCAGCCGGCCGACATGAACAAGACGATCCTCGCCGCTGCTCGTGAACGCCGAGCCCTGGCTGAAGCCGCTCGCGGCGGCGACTGACCGCACTGTCCAACACGGAGGAACCCGAAATGACCAGCGACCTTGACCTACGCCTGGAGAAGCGGCCCGCGCTGCCCAGGCTTCCCTCGTCCAGCCAAGTCACGCACAAGGCGATCAAGCAGGCCGTCGCAGCGTTCGAGAAAGCGCGCGACGCCGAAAACGAGGCCCGACGTGCGTTCATTCAGGCTCGCCAAGAGCTGGACCTGGCGCGAGAGCGCGACCAGCAAGCCCTGGCCGACGCGCTGGCGGCCAAGAAGGCTGATCCCGGCAATGTCCACGAACGCGATCAGATCGCGCTGATAGACGAGGCCGGCGCAAGGCTGGCGCGGCGCAGATCACGCTCGCCAGAGCCGCTGAGGCCGCCGAGAAGGCGCTGGCCGACCATCGAGCCGAGTGGGAGAAGTCGCTCGCGTCCGACAGGGATTCGCTGAGGAGCGCAGCTTCGGAGTTGCTTGATGGCTGGCATCGGATCCACGAGCAATTGCAGGTCAACGCTCAAGTTCGAGCCATTTGCCGCGGCTCATACGCGCAGTCGCCGGGCCTGTTCCTGGACAGCTTCCTCGCTCCCGCCATCAGGGACGGCAATGTCGTGTTCGTCGCCGATGTCCTCGACGGGTTACGGTCGCTCGCTGAGCCGCAGGAGCCAAACGCTGGCACGGTCGAGAACCTGGAGCTCGGAGCGGAAGCGACGCGCACACGCCGCCATCGCAGCAAATGGGCTGGCGCGATGCTGAAACGGTGGCGCTCGGTCCGCGCAGCGAGCCCGAGGCCGTAAAGCAGTGGGTTGAAGCCGACGACGCCGACGCGCTCAAGCGCGGAGCTGCACTGTCAGCGGAACGTCGTGTCGAGCGCCAACAGCAGGCCGCAGCGAAGCGTGCGGAGCGTGAGGCTCAGCGCGAGGCCGAACGCGAGGCTGCGGAGGCGGTCCGGTGAGCGCTGGGAACGCATACCGCGCCGGCAAGGTCCCGCTGCCTCCTGGCGCCTCGTCCGCTCTACCCGAGCTGAGTAAGCCCGGGCGAGCAAGGCCCGCGCCGCAGTCGCGCCACCGCCCGGGTAGTGGCGCTCGCGTCCACGGTCGCGCCGTAAACCGATAGGGAGGAATCCGAATGAACACCTTCGCCATTTTCAACCCGACCAGCTCAGCCGTGACGGTCGGTGCAAACACCGTCAACGCTCACAGCAGCGCGAACCTGACCATCAGCCAGTCCGACGCCGCTTCGTTTGTCGCGGCAGGCTGCACGCTCGCAGAAATAACGCCAGGAACGGCCTCGCCCGCCCAGCTGAGGGGCTTCGTCAGCGACTACGGCAACAACTGAACTATGCGCTGATGGCAACGCCGCGAACAGCACGATGGCGACCCGGGCCCTGTGGCCGACCGGGCTGCCACCGGCCGAGGCTGACAGAGCGATATGTCTGTGATCGGCACGAAGCGGAGTACGCGAAGTGGCGCCAAGAACTGAATGAGGCCCGCAAGCTGAAAGGCGCACGCCGTCGGGACTGATGTACGACGGCATTCACGACGATTGGCCGCTGGCCGACGCTGAGCACGCCGCCAAGCAGGAACACGGGTGCGGTGGCTGTCCTGACCTGAACAGATGCCGCGACGCCGGCGCCTGTCTGAAGCACCTGGAGCTAGAGGACCATGACGAACACGCGACGGTCACTCGCTGAGGTTCGCTTCAACGGTGACGGTGCTCGGCGACTGGCGAGCATCACACGACCGCGCAGCCGACCACGGCGTCGCAGTGGTCCACCGCAACCGCCGAGAGCTTGTCAGCACTGTGGGATGCGGCCGTACGCAGACGATCCGCTGAAAGAAGTCGCTGTCCGGCTCCGCGATGGCAGTCAACGACCCGGTGGCTGTGCAAGCGCTGTCAAACAACGAGCGACAGGTGTAATGGCTGTATTCCCGCCGCTGTCGAAGACAGGCTTCAAGCTGATCGGCCGTGGCTGTAGTGGTCGATGTAGTGGTAGGCAGGCAGGACGTTGCTGTTCTACCGTCGCAGTTCGATGATCGCTGGTTGGCCTACCGAGGCCGTTGTGGTCGTAGCCGCTGGCATCTACCCACGCTCGTCTAGGCCGCAGTGGTGTGTTGGTTCTACGGACTACTACGCATCTACCGCGGTCTACGTGGTGTACGTAGCGGTTCCTTGTTCTACCGTTGGCCGATGCCGCAGTGGTGGAGGTTGGACTCCGTGGTGTACGTAGCTGACCCTGGTAGTGGTTATGTAGTTGGCTCTGGTTCGTTGATGGCATCGACGCAATGGTTGGCCACTGCCAAACGACGTACGTCGACTATCTCACCACTGCCGCCACTAAAGCACTTGCCACACCTCTCCACACTGGCGCTTCAACTACCGCAAAAATGGATGCGCTTGTGGCGGGCACTGTAAATTGTGGCTGTTATGATGGGGTCTACTGTCATACTGCTCACATTACCGCTCTTATCCTTGTACAACCTATCTTTGTGTCCGCAGTCCGTATCGTGTCCTAGTTCTCTAGCTACTAGATTACCGTTTGCTAGCGCTGCGTTACGCCTTAGCTCTACTAGATGCTGTAGCAGTCCATCTTCCCTTCTGTCTTGTGTATGCACTGTGTCTTCTATTCACCCTCTATTCCGCAGAGCTAGCTTTAGAAGCAGTTCTAGCAGTACCGCAAAGCAGCTTTCATATACGTACTGTAGTAGTGCGCCTAGACCGTTTATCCGCTAGTTCTCTAGATGCTGCTCGCTGCCTAGCAGTAAGCTATCGTTTGAGGCCGTTCTGCCAGTGCTGCTGCGGTCTGCTCGTTCTCATCCCTACTTACCGTTATCTGTGTTGCCATAGCTCTCACTAGTGTACTCCTCAGTCTGCGCTAATCGCTCTCTCTCTCGCCTAGCCTCCCTCGTGTAGTATCTCCGCAGTCTCTTATCAGTCAGCGCTACCTCTATCTGTCGCAGCAGCTCTCTCGAGTTGCGCGCAGTCACCTTCTAGTACTTCTTTTCTACTACTACCCTAACTACCTCTACGCCTTGTCGCTGCCAGGGGTCTAACCTAGCAGTTCTTGCCGCTCCTGCTCTCCGCTGAGCTCGTCTATCAACGTTCTATCTATGCCGTAGCCCTTACCGCCTTGTAATCGCCTCCATTACTCCTCCCACTCTCTCCTTTTCTCCTCTTATACCTCCTGCCACTCTTCTCTTCGCTCTCTTCGCTGCGCTTTGCTGATCTGTTCTAGCACTAACTCCACATCCTCCTGCCAGACAGAGCCTTAGTCTAGCCCGTAGCTGTCTCTATCCTCTATCTACAGCACTGCTAGTAGCCTTGCTATCGCAGTATCCTTCTCCTTCACCTTCTCTACCACCTTCCCTTCCTCTCCTCTTTCTTCTTAGAACATCTTCTCTCCTGCCTACTTTTCCTTCTCCTCTCTCAGTATCTACATTTGTTTCTACTCGCTTTTATCCTACCCTTCCTTCCTTTATCTCTTCCTTAGCGCCATCTCAGAGCTTTTATAGTCACCTTCGCAGCTTCTACAGTCTTATAGCTGTTCCTCTGTAGTGTTCCCTATCTCTAGAACATCTACATCGTAGTCTAGCGTAAGAACGCCGCCTTATCTACCTACTCTCTCTCTTGTTACCCGCACAAGCATGTCGTTCGCTGCACCTGCGCCATTAGTTGCAGCTCCTTTTAGCCCCGCCAAATCTTTGTTTCTCTTTTCTGTCTGCCTCACCTCGTACCTTTATCTCATTTGCATTTATAGATTCAACTCATGTACTCCCCGCCTTCTTACACACTTCCTCCTTCACCTTCCACATAGCTTTCACTCACCCTTCTCTCTCTTTTCTATCCATTCTATCACCACCTCTTAGTCCACTTAGTCTATCCTAGCCCTGTCTTTTTTCCCTTTTTACCACTTACCTTAGCTACTACACACCTCTTCTTATAGTCAGTTGTGTAGTACTATCTCTTTAGTTACACTTCACCCTCAGCCTCTCTCTCTCCTATAGCTAGCCTTATATCGCTTTAGCCTTTTCAGCAGTACCCCTAATCTTCTACTTTCTTCATTATTCTTCTCTCTCCCTTATCTAACCCTCTGCCTTGTTTCACTCTTTTCTCTCTTATCTCAGACAGTTGTGATCTATAGCACTCCGTACATATTTACCCGCCGTACTGCTGTGTTTGTGTTATGCCTTTTTTACAGTTCCTACCTATTCGAACCTATCCAAAACCACATTCTGTGCTATCTTTCCATATTCTCTTCCCTCCTATGTTTTTCTATTTGCCTTTACGTTCCTTTCTCTTACATTTATCATATTACAACTACCACCACCTTTAGCAGCCTCATCTTTCTCCCTCCTTTGTTGCTCTACCTTCACCAGTAGCTCCATCTCCAGCTCTTCTTCTACTCTGCCTACCCTCTCTTAGCCTCCTAGCAGTCTCTCCTCGCAGCTTCTCTCTACTCTGTCTTTGCCATCTTCCCTTTGCTTCTTGTCTCTTTAGCTGCCTTTTTCAGCTCCTACAGCCGCACTACTATCTATCTGTCTCTGTACTAGTACTTAGCCTATTTACCTCCTACCGTCACCGCGTCGTGGCCCGCACTGTGTGAGGCCTACAAAGCTTCAGCTCAACGTTCAGCCTGTCAGTATCAGCCGTATCTCTCCTCGCTACTCTCCAGCCTCCTAGCAGTTCCCTGTGTTCTAGTCCCTGTGTCCTTACTGCTCTTTGCTGTCTATTCCCTAGTACTAGCCCTATCTCTTCACCATCTCCTATTAGTCTTAGCTATACCTTATCTTCTTGTAGCCTATCACTCTCCAGCTCTTAGCTCTGTACTATAGCTCATTCATTCCTTTATTCCTTTCTTTCTTCTATATATACCTAGCCTACTTTCATCTCTTTTACTTCTCCTCCTCGAAGTACCTTACCGGCGTCACAATCCCGTAGTGTGAGTCTTCCTAGCCTCTCCTACTTAGCTTCTACACACTACCTACCATCTTTATAGGGAGCGCCTTGTCTCTAACTAGCAGTTTGTACATAGCCTCTATTATTTCAGCCACAGCACTCTCTGTTCTACATTGCCTCTCTTTCCATATTTCCTATTACATCACTGAGGCCTAGGCACTGCCGTGAGCGGAGAGCTAGCCTTGATCCCCGCCGTCATCTACCTTTTGTAGTCCTCTCCATACTAGAATTAATCTGTCTCCTACCAGCACCTTATCTTGCTCTAATCTATCTTTGACTACTACCTCATCTTCTTCACTTACTTCTAGCAGAAGCATAGCTTCTACCTATATTAACTCTTACCACAGCTTTAGTCTTCTATGCTCTCCTCCTTCTATTCCTCAGCCTATCACTATCATCCTAGCTATTTTTCTTCCACAGCTCTCTACTTTCACTCTTCTACTTCACTCTTTTAAAGCTCTCTATCCATAATTCTTTTCCTACTTTCTCTACTAAAACTTCCTTTTTCTCAGCTCCACTTACTACTCTATTTTACTACATAGTTCTGCTTCATCTCCAGCTATACTTCACACTAGCACAGCTCTTCTATTTCTTCTCACTCTCTACTCTCTCTATCTTAGCATCTCCTTTAGAACTAGCCTCTTTTATCTTTCCTGTTCTTCTATCTGTCTATCCTAGCTTTACTATCTTTTCAGCCTATTTCCGTTGCCTATCTTCTATTTAACCAACTCTTTCCCTATCCTTAACTCTTGCCTTTTTTCCTCTAGGTCTTCTAGCGTATTGCTGACTGCGCTAGTCCCTGCAGCGTTTCTCTATGCTGAACGCGCAGTGGATCTAACCCAGCGCGTACGCCGTTCGTCGCTCGCGGTGTCCGAAAGATCGTCCTGAACGACGCCTACTGTGCCAGAAGCGCTACCCCGCCATCGTCACCGCGGAGCAAGCGCAGTAAGAGCTCCAGGCGATCACGCGCTTGATCCGTCCTCAGTTCAGCGCCGCAAAGGCTGCAGTCCGCCCTACACTGTCCACCTGCTACACGGGTCGCGTTCTGCCTCCGCTGCGTAGCGCCGCTCTACACTCCCACGCCTACCGTAGTCTACGCCGCCTGTCCTACGTCTGTGCCAACAAGCTCCAGCACACCGTCCTCTGCGCCTACCCTGCTATCCCTGCCTAGTTGCTTTAGACGCACGTCTTGAACCACTTGCAGACGTTCATCGCTCGGTGGAGGGTTGGCTAGGGGAGCGGCTGCGGGAGCGTGACACCGAGGCGCAGGCCCGCCAGCGGACGCTCGACGCTGAGAAGATCAAGCTCACCGAGCTGGATGGTCGCCGCGCCGACCGCTCGCCGAGATTGAGAAGCACTGATCACAAGCCCGGTTGCGTTCGAGCTGATCGAGCGGATCGACAAAGATCGTGAGGCGCAGGCGCAGCGGATCGCGGAGGCCGAGGCTGTGCTGGCCGAATGGGACGCGCCGCCTGACGTGGATGCCGCGCTCGACTACTACAACGGCCTCGTTGACCTTGTGCAGGCCCGTCCCGGCAAGGCGCTGCGGAACTGAACGACGCTGAGCGCCGTGCTGAGCGGCCTGTGGTGCGAACTGACCGGGACAGCGAGCGCTGCTTGTGCAGTTCGCGCTCCGCATCCCCGCCAAGTACGCGGATGGCACGACCTCCGAGGATGAGCGGCTGTGGCTGCCACCTGCCCGCCTTGCTACCAGCCGGTAGAACCTCTCCAAACCGCACATAACCACGGTCTCGGCCTGCTGGCGATAGCGGCTGCGGGCCTGTGCCAGGTCGTGGAAGATCGACACCAGCTGGATGTTGTGGCTGGGCGCGGTCGAGGCGATCTCGGCGAGATTCGGCAACGGAGCGACGTTGCCCGCCTCATCCAGGCAGAGCAGCAGCGGTAGCTCGAGACGCCCGCCGCTTAGAGTGGCCCGCTCGTATGCGCGATCGACCACCTCGGACAGCAGGGCCAGGAAGATCGGTCTCAGCAGCTTCGACGTCTTGGCGTCGCCGATCACGTACAGAGTCCCGGGCTGGTCAAGGAGGCGGTCAGCGGTGATCTCGCACGAGCGCGCCGACCGCGCCACGCGCGTGAACCGGTACGCCCGCAGCAGGGTCTGCGCGGTCGCCTCGATCGAGGCTCGGGTTCGATCCGCCTGAGACTCGAACGCCCGTACCGCGTCGTAGGCGGCATGGGCGCCGTCCCGTTCCGCTTGCTCACTGGCCGAGCCGGATAGCTCCAGAAGCGTCCGATCAAGCTCTCGGCCACCCTGTCCGTACACCCAACGAACGACCGCGTCCATCCCTGCGCCGGTCGCAGCAGCCGCGTACAGGAGAGGCGCAAGGCGCTGCTCGGCGGCGAGCGCCCAAAAGTCGCCCCCATCCACGCCGCGCTGATCCAGCTCGCCCGCGGCGGCCAGCCGCCACGCCACCTCAAGCGCTCCGTCCCATGTGCGTGCGCCGTGAAGCGGCGACCAAGTGTGCGACTCCGTTCCACCGAGCTCAAATGGATCGAACACGAACACGTCTCCGAGCGACTGCCGGCGTGTCAACGTCGTGCCCAGGAGGTCGGTCTTGATCGAGGAGGCGACCGCCGGGCCCTCCCACTCGAGCAGCGCCGGTATCGCGAGCCCCGACGATTTCCCCGACTGCGGTGGACCGAAGGCGACGAGGGCGTGCCGATCCTCCGCCCGAAGCAGGCGCCCATGGTGGCGTCCCAGCGCCAGCCTGCTCTTGCGGCGAGCCAATCGGCGGCCGTGCAGCGCCCGCAGGTCACCCCTTCGCGCCCAGCTCGCGCCCGGTGCGGGTCGCTGGAGGCTCCTAGCACGCGCGAGGAAGAACGCGGGCAGTCCGATGGCGCTCGCCACCAACGCGAGGGCGGCGTAGAAACCCCATGGTCCGGGAAGGTCGGCCCGCACGGCGCCAGGCCAGGCGTGCGAAGGATCGGATAGTCGTGCCGGCAGCCGCGTCACGATGCTGGGCAGCTGAGCGCTTCCGACGGAGGGCCAGCCTTGCCCGAAGAGGGCACCGGCTACGCCACCCCACACCCAAACGACGAAGGCCAGCACGAGCGCTGATCCGATCGCCGCCATCATCAGGGTCTCGGACAGGCCACCTGCGCGATCGCGCATCAGACGATTCTCATCCCGGTGTCGGTGTCGGTCAGCTCCGCCTCCACGCGAGAGCGGTAGTGCTGTACGACGAAGGACCGCGACCCGACGCGCCACAGCGCCTGCCCAGGCGAGAGCATCGAGATCAGTCCAGCCTCAGCTTCGGAGAGCCCCAACAGGCTTCGCGTCAGCGACACCTGGCTCTCGTCCTGGTGGTAGACGATCCGGGTCGAAGCATCCGCGATCAGGCCCTCTGCGATCCGAGCAGCGCGAGAGCCGGCGTCGCCCACCGCCTGCAGGTCGGCGAGCTTGTGCAGGACGACGAGGTTCATCACGCCGAACTGGCGAGCCAGCTTGAAGTTCGACTGGAACCACTCACCGAGGCCGGCGTGCTGGATGATCTTCCAGGACTCGTCCGCGACGTTGATTAGACGCTCCCGGCCAGGTCGCTCCGACATCCTCGCGAGCAGGGCGCTCATCCATGCCGTCGCGCAGGCCATCAGGATCCCGACCGCCGGCGAGTCGCGGACCGCGTGCAGATCGAGCACCAACAGCTTCGCGTCGAGGTCGAGGCCAGGGGTGGTCGGGCCGTCAAACAGGCCTCGCAGCGGACCTTCGCACAGATCCTGGAGCGCCAGCGCTGCGCGACGGGCGTCGGCCGCCAGACGCTCGGTCGTGGTGCGCAGCCGTTCGGCCATCACCGGTACGGGGGCGAACATCAGCGTGGCGATCTCCGGCAGGGTGGGCTCGCCGGCGCTTCGGGTGCGAACGGTGCGAAGCGCCTCCCGCAGTGCCGCGGCCTCGACTTGCGTCAGCGGAACGCCCAGCGCGGTCACCGTCACAGCTCGTAGCAGCTCCAACTGGGCGTGTTCCTCGGGCCGGGATGCCAGCGGGTTCAGCCGCACACCTCCACCAGGCTGAAGCGAAATGGGCCTGACGCCCGCGGCCTGACACAGAGGTCCGTACTCCCGCTTGACGTCGAGCACGAATGCGCGCCGGCCAAACACGAGCATCCGCCACAGCAGCGACTTGACGAGCGCGCTCTTGCCCTGCCCCAGCTTCCCGAGCACGATCACGTTCGGATCGTCAAGAACGCCCTCCCCGTAAAGGACCCACGGGTCGTAGCAGAATGCCCCGCCGCCGGAATCGCGTCCGATGAACACGCCGCGCCCCCCGAGGCCACCCGCGGCCATGAACGGGTAGATCGCCTGAGCGTGTCTCGTGGTGACGCGCATCCCCGGGCGCTCGGCCGCTCGCACGCTCAAAGGCGGCCCCTCGCTCTCACGAGCAGGGCCACGAGGACCGCGATCAGCACGATCCCCAAGTGGTCGTAAATCAACCGCGCCAGCAGGTAGTGCCAGAGATACGTGGGGAAGCTGCTCCCGGCCAGGGTCACTTCAGACCCCTGCACAGCGGCAGCGTGAAGGTGAACGCATCGGCCTGCTGGCCGTACAGGCGGTATAGCTCGAGCCGGGCGCGGGCAGCGTGCTCGAGCACTTCTGAGCTTGAGCGTCGAAGGTCATCTGGATCGCGGCCAGAGATGGTCACGAACCCGGCCACGCGGACCTCTCCGTGCCCAGCCGCGAGCTCCGATTCCCGTCGCAGTGTCGACTCCTGCGCTTGCCGCTGTCGAGCGGTCTCGAGCTGGCCGAAGCGGTGTCGAAGCTCGCGGTCCGCTCGGTCGCGAGTGATCGCCGCTTCGACCTCCCGGGTCGAGCGCTCTGGCGGGACCGGGGCGAACGTCACGGCCACAGTTCGCACCGCGCTCGAGCGGCCCAGAAGCGCATCCATGAACATGGGGGACACATCGACGCGCGGCCAGCCGCCGATCCAGTAGGTCGCGTGCATGGCGCCGTCACATCGGTAGTGGTCCCAGCTCTCGGATGCCCCAAGCGGCCAGGCGTTCGTGTGGTCGAGGCCGTCGCGACCGGGATCCGCGGCCTCGAGCGCGGCAAGCTCGGCGCGCGCGTAAGGATCAAACGCGGTTCGCAGCACGCGGCACAGCTGCCGCGCGGAGAGAGCACCGAGCACCGTCACCTCGGCCGCCTCGAGGCCCTGGGCGACGCGCTCCGTCTGCTCGACGAGCACCCGAAGCGGATCGTCGCCGCCGCGGGCACGGCGGGCGTCGACTTGCACCGCAACCAGGATCTCGTGCTCCTGGGTGACGCGGGCGGTCGTGCCGATCAGCTCCAGATATGACTCGATCATCGGGGCTCCGCGCAGCGGGAGCGAGGGATCGCGCTCGTCGTGCAGCCACCGAGCCAGCTCATCCCCCTCCGCCGGCGCTGTCCGCTCGAGCCACTGGACCCGCCTTATCGGCGTGCTTGCAGAGCCAGACAGGACCAGCCCCCAGCGGGCCAGCCGCCGCTCCTGCGCTTCCGCTTCCAACAGCGAGAACGCCACCACCCGGCAGGCGAGCACGGCGGTCAGGAACCGGCCGGACTGCTCGGAGAGCGCTCCGATTGGGCGCTCGCGGTAGGCGATCTCGACGAGCTTCACCCCGCGCAATGGAGGTGGTGGACTCGGCTCGGGCTCGACGAGCTCGCGTGACCGCCGGCCGCGCTGGAGCGGGCGCCGATCGAGCCCGACGCTCATCCCGCGGCCAGGCGCTTCTGAGCTCCATCGCCGTCGCCCGGCGAGGCGGCGAAGGATGAACGAGCACGCTACCGGCGCCCACTCCTCGAGCGTCCGCTCGCGGATGGGGAGGACAGCCAGCGCCACGAACAGACCGAACAGCAGCAGCGCGAGGAGGGCGCCGGTGGCGTTCGGGGAGGCGTTCAGCGAGCCGATCGCCAGCATTGCTCCCAGCGCGAGCGACGCCGCCTGACCGGCGCGCACAGGGCCCAGAATCCCGCGTCGCTCCAGCGGGCCGAATCTGTATGTCAGTCGATTGCTGCTCACAGGGACCCTTCGGGCCTCTTCTGTGGCGGCGGGAGCGGGTCGTGATCCTCGCCGGGCTCCGGGCCCTGGGGCAAGGGGCCGGTTTCCTCGGCTGACGCTCCCCCGGCGTCGGCAGGCGGCCACAGCTGCGGGTGAGGCCAGTCTCCGTCTGGACCAAGGGTCAGCGGTCGCCACGAACCGTTGGGAGCCTGGAACATGGGATCCAGGCCGGGCACACGCTCGTCAGCTTGCGCTGGGGCGCCGCCACCCCGGGTGTCGGCGCCGGTGGAGCTGCTGGAACCTTCTGGTTCACCGATTCCCTCGGGGCGCGCCGCCGGCAGCTCGGGGCTGCCATCCGCCCCGGAGCGCGGGGCGGACCCGTTAGCTGCTTGCTGCATCCGTCGCAGCGGGTCATCCGCGCCGTTCGTGCGGGCGGACGCGAGCCCCGCGTCGTGCGCCTCGGCTCGCATCCAAGCGGTGAGACCGGCCGTCAGCTCCACGAGCTTGTGCTCTGCCCCCTTTCGATTCGGGTCCGCCTGGCGGTAGTTAGCCGTGGCGCTGGCGCGCAGTGAGTCCACGGCGCCGCTCGCCAGCTCGGCCATCGGCACCAGCCGAAGGACGGCCCACGGCGAGAGCCCAGCTATCAGCAACAGTGCGGTTCCGGAAAGTCCGGCCATGACCCCTCCCAGGCCGTTGTGTCCCAGCTGATCGAGAGCCGCGCCACCGAGCTCGAGCACCGCGACGATCGCCACTTTCGAGAAGATCAATGCGACCAGCAACTCGACCGAGCGCACGGCCCATACTCGTCGCGAGGGCCAGACCAAGGCCGCGAACGCGAGCGGCAGCATCAACACGATCACGTACACCGCCGCCTCACGCACAGCCAGCTCAAGCCACAGCACGATCGCGCAGGCAGTCGTCACCACTCCCACGAGGAACCTGAGGAAGGGTGCGGCCCCAGCGACGATGACGACTCCGAGGTGTGCCAGATCGAAGCGTGGACCCACGGCGCCGGCCGCCGAGGACACGACCCCGCACAGCTGATCGGTAGCCGCCAGGAGCAGCATCGTCACCGGCGCCGCGATCCCGACCGCGAGCAGCGCCAGCGGGAGGTAGCCGAACGTGGCCCGCGTCAGCAACGCGAGGTCCGAGCGGAGCAGCGCCTGGACCGCTGCCGCGAACAGGAACGGCAGCGTCAGCAGGGCGGCGATCCCTGCGATTCGCCAGTACGCCGACGAGAACCAGGTCGTGTCGAGTTGCGGCTTGGTGGTTTGGCCCAGGATCTTCGTCGTCTCGGAGATCGAGAATTGCGCCCCGGCCACCACCCAGGTCACCATCGCCGCTAATCCCAGCGCCGTCGACGCGGTCGAGGCGCTGCCGTCGCCACCGGCGCCGAAGATCGTCTTGATCGCGCTCCCGATGTGACCGGAGAAGAACTTCTTGCCCGCGCTCAGCGCCGTCTTCGACGCGCTCAGCACCGCGCACGCCTTCCCGGCGGCACCACCGGCGGCGCCCGCAGCCTTGCAGGCGACACCGCCGACACTGGCGGACGCTGGGGGAGGGTCCGCGCACGTGGCGAGCGTGATGGCGACGACAAGTAACGCCGCCAACCCGAGTGCTCGGACGATCACCTTGCTGTCGACCCCAGGTGCTGGAAGAAGTTGACGAGCCCGGGGCCGGCGCCGATCACGAGCGCCGCCGCGGCTGACACGAGCGCAGCCATCCGCCCCCGAGCCGCGTACTGGTGGTTATGAGAGTGCGAGGCGACCGCCCACAGCGCCGCGCCAATGAACGCTCCCAGCAGCGCGATCGCCAGCGCCCAGGCTTCGGCTCCGTTCACCAGCTGCTGGAGCACGTTGCTCCCCGGCAGCCCGCCCGGATTGGGGTTTGCGCTTACAGCGGGGGTCAGAAAGCCCGCCACGGCAGTTATGTCCATTCAGATCCTCCTGATTCCAACTGAACCAATTGAAGTCATTCGAACCTAGCAAGAGTGAATAAATCTTGCTAGGTTGTTTCGTATCAAATTAGCTTCAATTAGAAGGAGGTCACGGGTGAGTGAATCGAGGGGTGTGCCGAGGACTGATGCGGCGCTGCCAGTCGCCGAGCTGTATCGAGATCTTTCGGAGCGCCTCGAACAGATCGTGCGCTTCGACGTGCGGGCTCCGGAGTCGGTCGTCGAGGAGGCTTGTCAGTTCGCCTGGGGAAGGCTGATGGATCATCGCCACCGCGTCCGGCGCGAAAGCGCGCTCTCGTGGTTGGCGAGGACCGCCGTGCGCGAGGCGCTCAAGCTCCAGGCCCGTGCCGGACGTTGCGTCTCGCTCGAGATCGCGCTCGACGACGAACAAGGGGCCGAGGTCCCCACGCTGGCTGGTCCCGAGCAGTTGTTCGAGCGACGAGAGCGGCTGGCGTCGATCCGCCATCTCCCGCCCCGTCAACAGCAGGTGCTGTGGCTACACGCCCTCGGACTCAGCTACGCCGAGATCGCGTGCCACACCGGGTGCACTACGCGCACCGTCGAGCGGCAGCTGCTGCGCGCCAGACGCGCGGTCCGGAGGGCAGCGGCCTAGAGGACGCCTTAGCGCGCTCGTCCGCGCTTGCGACGCCGGCGCTCTGCGGGGCTTAGCTTCCGGGGCTTGGGGCGGGGCTTTGACGCGCTGCGCGATCCTACGCCGGCGGTCGCGGTCGCGGCTCGGACCGGGGCGCGCCTACGGGCGTCATACCAGATGTAGAACGAGATTCCGCCGAGCACGATGAGCGCTCCCAGCGCGATCAGGATGGCGTCGAACCCGCTCAGCCCCCCGCTCGTCGAGGTGCTGCTGTTGGTGGCCGGAACGGGTACCGTCGCTCCGGGCGTCGGGGTCGCTCCGGTGGCCGGAACCGTCGCCGCCGGAGTCGTGGGCGTCGTGGCCTGGGCTTGCGGGACCGGGCTAAAGGGGTTTGCCCCGGGGCCCGCCGCGAGCGCGGTTCCGGACGCCAGCGCGGTTCCGGACGCCAGCGCGATGGCTCCCGTCACGGAGGCGATTCGTGTGGCGAGGGCCAGCCTCAATGCTTCTCGCCGGACCCAGATGCCAGTGGATGCTCCATCGCCGGCGTCTCCGGCGCATCGCGATAGGGCTGCTCCGGCGCGACGTCCTCTTCGTGGTAAACGCTCTCGGCATTGACGGACCAGATGTCGTGCTTGGAGCCCTGCAGGATGTTGTCCACCGCGCGCATCGCAGTCAGCATCGAGTGGTCGGAGTTGTTGTAGCGGTGCAGTCCGTTTCGACCCACTTGGACCAGGTTGGGGACCTGCTCGAGCCAGCCCCGGATGGCGTCGACTCGCTCTCCGTATTCGGCGTCGTACATCGGGTAAGCCTTGTGCACGCGGACGACGAATCCCATCTTGACCTTCTCGGCCCTGGCCAGGCCCAGCTGCTGGAGCTCCTGGGTCGCCATGGCCACAAGGTCATCGTCGGCCATGTTCCAGAGCTCGTCGCCTTCGAAGCAGAAGTACTCCATTCCGATCGAGGCGTCGGTGTCGTTGGGCACCATCCACGGGCTCCAGGAGCGGAAGTTCTGGATGCGGCCCACCTTCACACCAGGCTCGTGGATGTAGATCCAGTTGTCGGGGAACAGATCCTCGCCGTCGATGACAAGCGAAACGGTGAGGAAGTCCCGGTACCGCAGGCCCCGCGCGGCATCGCGTACGTTCACGGGCGCCTCAGGATCCGCGATCCCTACCGTGGTCCGTAGCGGCAAGGATGAGATGACGTAGGAAGGCGTGAGCGTCTCGCCGCCGGCGATGACCTCGACCACGCGCCCGTCCTTGGGATCGATCCGCAGGCGCGTGACCGGAGCGTTCAGCCGCACCTCGCCGCCGTGCACTCGGATGTCCTCCGTCATCTGCTCCCACATCTGGCCGGGGCCGAAGCGAGGGTAGTTGAACTCAGAGATGAGCGACGTGATCTTGTTGCCACGGTTGCCGACGAACGCCGACTTGGCCGCGCTGAAGAACGACAGGTTCTTGATCCGCTGCGCCGCCCATTCAGCCCGGATCTCAGTGGCCGGCACGCCCCAGACCTTCTCGGAATAGGACTTGAAGAAGTGTCCATACAGCCGCTTTCCGAACCGGCTGGAGACCCACTCTTCGAAGGTGTCCTCGCGCCCCTTTGGCTTGATCGCCGCCCACAGGTAGGACAGAAGGCAGAGTGTCAGCTCGAAAGGGCCGAGCTTGCGGATCACGTCCATCCCCTGGAGCGGGTACTCCAGGAAACGCCGTCGCCAATAGATCCGCGACTGGCGCGGCCGCCTCAGGAACTCCTCCTTCATGATCTCGTGCCAGAGGTCATCGACCTCCTTGACCTTCGTGAAGAAGCGATGTCCGCCCAGGTCGAAGCGGTACCCGTCGCGGACCTCGGTCCGCGCCAGCCCGCCGACCTGGTCGGAGGCCTCGAGCACCACCACCGGCTTGTCGCGCTTTGCCAGCAGGTAGCCCGCGGTCAATCCGGCGGGTCCCCCGCCGATGACCACCACCGGCTTGTCTTCCGTTATGTCAGCCATTTTTCTTGTAGAGGACCGCGCTGTCGGCGATGTCGGGAGCTCCCCGGTAGTACTGCGGCGCCAGCGCGACGACCTTGAGGATGCCACCGTTCACGTCGGCCTGGAGAATCGCACCCCACTGAGCCGAGCGCCTGCGGACCAACTCCGTCCACGGCGCCTGCCAGTTCTTGACGCCCTCGGTCAAGGGCCGGACGTACAGCAGCTGCTGGCCTGGCCTGAGGCTAGCAACGAGGGGAGAGAGCGTGGTCTGGGGGTCGGCGTCCTTCAGCCGCGTATCCGCGTCGACCCAGTTCATGTAGCTGGGGTCCGACACCGGCCCAATCGTGTTCGCATATCTGAGGCCGTCCGGCAGGTAATACCAGGCAAGCGGGGTCTGCTCGGGCTGTCCTGAGATCACCAGGTCCCCCGGGTGCAGCAGCGGCGACATCTGGCCGCCGACGTCGCGCATGTCGCTCTTGTAGCTGGACGCCACCGATGAGGGGTTTAGAAGGAACACGACCGACAGCACCAGCGCACCCAGCCCGATCACTCCGGCCCGCGCGCATCCAAACGCCGCGATCAACAGGATCGAAGCCACAACCGGCGCGAAGTACCTCGGGACATACGCCGGGTTGACCTGCGAGGAGAGCCAGGCCACGGCCAGCGTCACCACGGGAAAGATGATCAAGCTCCACAACACGGCAGCTTCTTTGGTCCGCCGCATCCGGCGTGTGAACAGAGGCCAGAGGCCCACGGCGCAGGCGGCGAGCAGAACCACCGTCACCCTGTCGCCGCCCAGTACCTGGCGCGAGATCAGGATCGGGGTACCGAGGCCTGGCTTCGTGCTCCACGGCGCCGCGGTGTGCCCCGCCTGATAGAGGAAGTTGGGCAGCCACGGCACGTAGAGGATCCCGGCAGCGACGAACGCGAACAGCGCGTCGCGCAGAAGCGCGCGCCGGTCCTCGGCCACCAGGTAAGCGGGGATCAGAGCGACGAGCGAACCGACGAAGACGAACAGGCCCCAGGTGTGCGTGTACAGCATCAGCGCCAGGCAGGCCGAGAACACGATCAAGTAGATGCGTCTTCGGTTCACGAAGGCGTGCACGAAGGAGACGGTGGCGACGATCCCCAACAACGCCATCAGCTCGTACATCCGAGTCTCCTGGGCGTAATTGGTGAGCCAGGCGTTGAACGCGAACAGGACCGCGGCGATCAATCCCGCCCGTCGGCCGAACAGCGTCCAGCCGGCCCACATCCCGACCGGCACGGACAAGAGCCCGAACAACAGCGACAGGGAGTGAGTCGCGGACTCGCTCGTGCCGAACAACCGGATCCATACGTGAAGGAGGAGGTAGTACAGAGGCGGGTTCCCGTCGTGGCGGAGGATCCCCGGGATCGCGCTGACGGAGTGCGATGCGATCCCGGTGGTGATCGCTTCGTCCATCCAGAACTGGCCTCCGATGAAGCGAGTGCGCAGGTAGGCCGAGGCCGCCAGGGCCGCCACCAGCACCAGGCTCGTGCTGGCCCACACGGGAACGTTCTCCAGCCACCGCAGCTCGGGGCGCTCGCCGAGCCGAGCCAGGCCGCCACGGGGTCTCGCAACAGTCGTCACTAGAACGCCACCCTACCCGTGCAACTTGAACAAACGGTGAAGGTGCGGACGTGGGCCATCAGGCGATAGTCGGCCGGACAGCCAGTTATCCCTTGACGCCCTGGCCCAGGCAGCTTTCGATGGACTGAAGCTCGCCGTTCGAACCCTGGTTGGGATAGAGCAAGGCGGCTCCGATCACCTCGGCCCCTTGCGTGCTGCCGGCGATCTGCGCCGCGGTCGCCGCGCCGGGCGTCGGCAGAAACCGGATCGTCGGCCCTGCAGGAGGCTGGCCAACCTGGATGCCGGTCGCCCCCACCTCGACCGCCGACAATCCCTGGTCACGGATGCACTTCAGGTAGTCGGGTCCTCCGGTGCGCGGGTCGTCGACGCGACCGCGACCTTGGGAGGGTTTGGCGGCGCTCCCGCAGGCGCTGAGTGCGACCACTGCCAGCCCGCCGGCGAGCAGGGTCCTGAGGAACGACATGCGCGGCAGGGTAAAGGATCTGCTCCATTACTCTCCGGCCGTGTGATCGTTCTGGCCGCCGTTTCAGGGCCGTTGCCCAAGGTGGGCATCGTGTTGGTTTCACTCCTCGCGGCTGCCGTGCTGCTCACCCGCGATGACAGGGCGAGAGCGGTGGCGATCCTCGGCGCGCTCGCCATCTCGCCGCCTCTGTTGCTCGCGACGATATGGCACTCGTCCAAGCTCTCGTTCGTCCACAGGCATCCCCTGGTGGCCGTCGCTCTGGCGGCAGCGGCACTAATAGTGGTGGTCGTTCTGGCCGTATTGATGTTTCGCCGACCGGCGCTGCTGGGCGCCCTGGCCGTGCTCGCGCTGCCGTTTCGAATCTCGATCGGTACCGCCGGTGGGACCTCCAATCTCCTGATCCCCCTCTACCTGGTGGTGGGCGCAGGGTCGCTCGCCGCCGCCGTGCCCGCGCTACGAGGTCAGAGCGGGCTTGGAAGCGACTCCGGGCGGGAGCCGGGATGGCTCGAGCGCTTGCTCGCGCTTTACCTCGTCCTCTACGCCGTCCAGGCGACCTACGCCCCGGCCGCAGGCTTCCAACACGCCGTGCAGAACCTCGGCTTCTTTTATGTGCCCTTCACGCTGCTCTACAGCGTCCTGGTGCGACTGCAATGGACGCCGCGACTTCTGCGCAGCTGCCTGCAGATCGTGGCCGTCCTGGCGGTCGTGTTCGCTGGCGTCGGCTTCATCGAGTACGCGACCAAGACCACGTTCCTGTCTTCGAAGCTGGCCGAGCAGAACCAGCTGTACGTGTACTTCGTCGTGAACTCGGTGTTCTTCGATCCCAACATCTTCGGGCGCTTCCTGGCGCTGGCGATGGTGGCGTTGGCCACGCTGCTGCTGTACGAGCGCCCGGCGCGAGAGCAGCTCGCCGTGAGCGCCGTGCTGGCGGTCCTGTGGGTGGCGCTGGTGTTGAGCTTTTCGCGGGCATCGATGGTCGCGCTCCTGGTCGGACTCGCCGTGCTTGCGGCCAATAAGTGGCGTCTCACCCGGGCGCTGGTCGCGGTGGGTGTGGTCGTGGTGGTAGGGGCTGCTGCGGTCGCCATTTCACCCACCACGTTCGGCCTCAATCAAGGGTTCAACGGCGTATCGGCGGGAAGGGGCAGCGTGCTCTCCGGGGGTCTGCGCCTATTCCGTGACCGGCCGCTCTGGGGATTCGGGTCCGGCTCGTTTCAAGACGCCTACCAATCGCACCACCTGAGCTCCGGGACGCTGACCGCATCGCACACCACGGCGGTGACGATCGCCGCCGAGCAGGGATTGATCGGGGAGCTGGCGTACCTGGCGCTGGTATTGGTGGCGATCGTCGGCCTGCTGCGTGGCGCGCGGGCAGATCCGGCCCGGGCCGCGGTGGCTGCCGCGTTCGTGGCTCTCGTCGTGCACACCGAGCTGTACGCCGATTTTCTCGAGGACCCGTTCACGTGGGCCTTGCTCGGGATCGGCTTCTCGCTGGCGCGGGCACCGGACCGCGTGGCCGATCCCGCGACGGCTCCCGCCGTGCGGGTGGCCGCGGTGCCGGCGTAGCCGCCTCAGGCGGCGAGCGCCCTCACCCCCTGAGCGGGGGTCACACTACTTCTGGTGAACTTGCTCGGTCGCGGCGCTCTTCGGCGTGGTGGCGATCACGAGCCGGAGCAAAAGCTCGTGCAGCTGCTTGCGCTCCTGCGCGCTCAACGGCGCCAGCAGATCTTCCTGCGCACCTCGCGCCAACTGCCGCCCGCGGCTCAACGTCTCGCGACCCCGCTCCGTGATGTGGATGGCGTGAGCGCGCCGGTCTGAGGGATGGCGGCGCCGCTCGACCAGCCCGGCCGCTTCGAGGTCGTCGACGGTTGCGACCATCGAACTGGGATCGATACCCGTGCACTTGCCCAGCGCCTGCTGAGTCAGCGCCCCTTCAGCATCGAGCACGTTGAGCGCCCCCCACATGCGGGTCGTCAGGCCCAACTCCTCCAGTCGGCCTGCGAACTGCTTGGCAGCGACATGACCCATCCGGGCCAGCAGAAAGCCCGTGTGCTTCACGAGCGCCTGGTGGACCCCAGGCGGACCGGGGTGAGTGGGTTCTTGGGGGCGTATCGCGTTCACGCTCTATTTACACGAGTGTAGCACCGACGCTTGCATAGAGAAATAGTTTGTGCTACTAATCGTGCGTCGCACGAAAAGGTAGCCGTCCAAATGAACCCGTTCCAATGACGGGACCTCTATTCGTCGTAGTCGAACAACATCCTTATCGGGGGAACGCCATCTGATGATGACCTCAATCACGCGCTGGGTCCTGGCCCACAAGCGTCTCGTAATCGGTACCTGGATCGTGGTCACGCTCGTAGGGATCGCGACCGTGAGCAACGCCGTCGGAGCGTTCAGCAACCAGTTCAGCGTCCCCGGACGCGAAGGGTTCACGACCAACCAGCAGATCCTGCGGATCTACCACAACGGCGGCAACTACCCGCCGCTGCTGTCTGTGGTAACGCTACCGGCGGGCACGTCGGTCTCCTCGCCGTCCGTCCGATCGGGGCTCGAGCAGGTCGAGGGGAAGCTGCGCCGGGCACTGCCCGGGACCCGCACCGCGTCCTTCGCCTCGACCGGCGAGAAGGCTTTCGTATCGGCAAACGGGCGGACCACGTTCGTGCTGGCCTACCCCCCGCCCCCGAAGAAGAGCTCATTCGGCGGTAACAGTCACGCCGCCAAGGTGGCGGCGTCAGCCCTCGCTGGGGACACGATCGCCGGGGCGCCGGTGCACGTCACCGGCTTCGACGCCCTCCAGAACCAGACGGGCGGCGGCAATGGCCCCGGCATCCTGATCGAGTCCGTGCTGGGCGGGTTGGGCGCGCTGGTGGTGCTCGCGTTCGTGTTCGCCTCGCTACTGGCCTTCGTGCCGCTGTTGATGGCGATCGTGACCATCATGACCACCTTCTTGGTCCTGTACGCCGTTACGGCATTTGCCCAGGTCTCGGTGATCGTCGAGTTCCTGGTGGCCCTGATCGGTCTGGGGGTGGCAATCGACTACACCCTGTTGATCGTGGTCCGCTGGCGCGAGGAGCGCGCCCACGGACGAACGGGCGATGAGGCTGTGGTGCGGGCGATGGAGACCGCCGGTCGCGCTGTGATGTTCAGCGGCACCACGGTGGCCATCGGCCTCCTGGCGATGATCGTCCTGCCGCTCCCGTTCCTGCGCTCCATCGGCTACGCCGGGATGTTGATCCCCCTGATCAGCGTGATCGTGGCGGTCACGCTGCTGCCGGTCATGCTGGTGAAGATCGGCAACCGCCTCGACTGGCCGCATGTCCGTACCGATGACAAGGCCAGCCGATCCTGGACCGCTTGGGCTCAGGCTGTCGTCCGCCAGCGGTGGGTGGCCGCCGCCGGAGCCGCCGCCGTGCTGGCCGCGCTAGTTCTCGCGGCCACACACATCCAGTTCGGCTCACCGAACGTGAACACGCTCTCCAAGCAAGGCGACGCGCGCGTGGGTCTGAATGCGCTCGAGAGCTCCGGGATCGGCGCCGGCGCGCTGGAGCCGATCGAGGTGCTGGCACCGGCCGGCGATGCTGGCCACGTCGTTGCCGTGATTGACGGGGTGCCAGGGGTGCACGGGGCGTTCACGGCGACCAATCCGCAGTGGCAGCGAAGGGGAACAGCCGTCGTCGACGCCTTGCCCATCGCCGATGGATCTACCTCAGCCGGACGCGACACGATCACCAACGTCAGGACGGCCGCGCACAACGCCGGCCGGGCAGTCCGCGTCGGTGGCACGGGAGCAGAGAACGCCGACTTCGTATCGGCGATCTACGGAAGCTTCCCGCTGATGATGGCCCTGATTGCGGTGCTCACGTTCCTGTTGCTGGCGCGAGCCTTCCGCTCCCTGTTGCTGCCGCTCAAGGCCGTGATCCTGAACGTGATCAGCGTGGCGGCGGCGTGGGGTGTGATAACGCTCGTCTGGCAGGAAGGCCATGGATCGAACGCGATCTGGGGGATCGCGGCCAGCCACTCGATCGAAGCCTGGATCCCATTGATGGTGTTCGCCTTCCTGTTCGGCCTCTCGATGGACTATGAGGTGTTCATCCTGGCCCGGATGCGAGAGGAGTACGACTCCAGCGGATCCACGGACGGTGCAGTGGTGCGCGGGATCGGCCGGACGGGCCGGCTGGTCACGAGCGCGGCTCTGATCCTGTTCCTGGCCTTCGTGTCGATGGCCACCGCGCCGGACCCGACCGTCAAGGTGTTCGCCACGGGTCTGGCCGCCGGGATACTCCTGGACGCCACGGTCATCCGGGCGCTGCTGGTTCCGGCGGTCGTGTCCCTGCTGGGTCGCTGGAACTGGTGGCTGCCCACGCGTCCGGCGCGGCTGCTGCGCGTCGAGCCATCGCACCCCCCACGTCCTGCGGCTGACGCGGCAGGCGCCGGGTAGAGGCCGTACGCGCCCGCCCAGCAACTCACGGGCCCTGGCGGAGACGGCGGCCGAGCCTTCTTACTCGCAGCTGACCACCCATCAGCTACCGTCCGGGCCGCGTGGCCGTCGAAGCACCCCCTGCGAAGACCTCGGTCGAGGTCGCACCCGTGCGTGGCTTTCGGGACCTGCGCGAATTCGTCTCGCTGCCGTTTCGGCTTCACCGGGGAACCCCCTGGGTGCCCCCGCTCAAGGTCGAGCGCTACCAGTTTCTGAATCGCAAGCTGAATCCGTACTTCAAGCACGCCGAGGGGGAGTACTTCCTCGCGCGCCGTGACGGTCGCCCCGTGGGGAGAATCACGGCGCAGATCGACCACGCCTTCTGCGAGTACCACGCGTGTCGCTGGGGAATGTTCGGGTTCCTCGAGTTCGAGGACGATCAAGAGGTCGTCGGCGCGCTGCTGGACGCGGCCGCCGCTTGGCTGAAGCAGCGTGGGCGAGAACGAATGGTCGGGCCGATGGATTTCCAGATGAACGACGAGGCCGGCGTGCTGGTCGAGGGCTTCGAGCTGGAGCCGATGATCAAGCAGCCGTGGCACCCGCCTTACTACCAGGACCGTTGTGCGGCGGCCGGACTGTTGAAGGCCATGGATCTCTTCCACTGGAACGTGCACATCACCGACCGCGAGCAGCGGATGATGCCCATCCTGCCCGAGCTGGCCGAACGCTCGCGAACCAAGCACGGGATCAGGATCCGCAAGATGTCGCGTCTTCACCTGCGGCGCGATCTCGAGGAGTTCGCGAAGGTCTACAACGCCGCCTGGTCCAAGAACTGGGGCTTCGTTCCCTACGGCAAAGAGGACCTCGACGGCTACGCCATGGATCTCCAGCTGGTGTACGACCGCGACTGGTTCATGGTCGCCGAGAACGACCGCGAGACGGTCGCGGTGGCGATCTCGATCCCGGACATCAACCAGGTGCTGAAGAAGATGCATGGGCGGCTGCTGCCGCTCGGCTGGTGGCACTACCTCAACAGGCGCAAGGTCATCGACCGCTGCCGGATCGGCTTTTTGGGGGTGCTGCCCGAGTACCAGCACACGGGCGTCGCTGCGGCGCTGTATCTCGAACACTTCGACATGGCGGCCAAGACGCGCGTCAACTTCGGCGAGGCGGGTTGGATCCTCGAGGTCAACCACTCGATGAACCGCGGGCTCGAGGCCATGGGCGGCCGGATCGTCAAGCGGTGCCGGATATACGAGCGGCTGCTCGAGGGGTCAGCTGAGGGCGGCGGTCCGGCGCTGTAGCTGCGAGCGCCGGTACGCTACCCCGCCCCATGTCAGTCACGGTCGTAGGTTCGATCGCGTTCGACGCGGTGACGACTCCGTTCGGCACCCGGGAGCGAATGCTGGGCGGCTCGGCGGTCCACTTCTCGCTGGCCGCATCGTTCTTCGACACCGTGCACGTCGTCGGTCCCGTCGGGGATGACTTCGGCGAGGCCGAGCACGAGGTGCTGCGCGCGCGCGGCATCGACACGAGCGCGATCGAGCACGTCCCCGGAGGAAGCACTTTCTTCTGGCGCGGCAACTACGGCTGGGATCTGAACGACCGCGAGACGCTCGAGACGCAGCTCAACGTGTTTGCGGACTTTCAGCCCAAGCTCTCCGCGGCCGCGCGCGCGGCCGACGTCCTGTTCCTGGCCAACATCCAGCCCGAGCTCCAGCGCGAGGTCCGCTCTCAGTGCCGCGACGCTCGCTTCGTTGCGCTGGACTCGATGAACCTCTGGATCGAGACCACACGCGAGGCGCTGATCGAGACTATCGCCGAGGTCGACTGCCTGATGCTCAACGACGCCGAACTACGCGAGCTGACGCGGGAGCCGAACCTAATCCGCGCTTGGCGGCAGGTTCGAGAGTGGGGCCCGCGCGTGGTCGTCGCCAAGCAGGGGGAGTACGGCGCCGCGATGGTGACCGAGGAGGGGTTCTTCGGCCTGCCCGCGTTCCCGCTCGAGACCGTGGTCGATCCCACCGGCGCCGGGGACTGCTTCGCCGGCGGGTTCTTGGGCTATGTGGCTGCCCATCCAGACGACGAGCCCGATCACGAGCTGCTCTGCCAGGCGATGGCGTACGGGACCGCGCTGGCCTCGTTCAACGTCGAGGAGTTCGGCGTTGAGCGGATAACGCGGCTGACGAGCGAGGAGATCGCAGAGCGGGTCGGGGAGCTCCAGCGGATCACGAGGTTTGACGAGAAACCCATCGCCCTTAGGGATTGACCTCCGGCGGCGTCCAAGCTGTTCCAGCAGTGACGGGACGCGGTTGAAATCTGAGTTCCAGGGGGTAGGATCGCGCCCGTGACCTGGGGATTCTTGTGGTTGATGTTCGCGATCAAGATCCCGCTGATCGCGCTGATCATCCTCGTGTGGTGGGCGATCAAGCAGAAGCCTGAGGAACCGCCTTCCGCCTCCGATGACGACGGCGGCATCAAGCGCGAGCACCCGCACCGCCCGAGGCCGTTCCCCCGGCATCCGCGTCGGGGACCGCATGGTGGTCTGCCGCCGGCGCCGCCGTCTCGGGTCCGAAGCGTCCGGGCCAAGGCGCGGACGGTCGAGCACTAGACAAACCGCGACGGTCGAGAAGATCCGGCCGCGCTGGCAGACTAGGCCGCCGATGGCCCAGTCGCCTGTCTCCGTTCTGTCTGACGGCACGATCGTCGACCTCGTCCAAGAGGGGAGGATCCGGATCGATCCGTGGGACTCGCGGCTCGTTCAGCCCGCGAGCGTCGATCTGCGGCTGGGCGACTCCTTCCGGGTGTTCCACAACCACCGAGCGTCGGCGATCGATCTGCGCAACCCGCCATCGGGGCTGACCGAGGAGGTCGTCGTCCCTCGCGAGGAGTCGTTCGTGATTCACCCCGGCGAGTTTTGCCTCGGACGGACGCTCGAGTGGGTCGAGCTGCCGGACGACATCGTCGCTCGCATAGAGGGCAAGGCGCTGGCGCTCGATACAGAGGTGCCGACTCCAAAGGGATGGACGACGATGGGAGACCTAGAGGTCGGCGACTGGGTGCTCGATTCGGAGGGCCTTCCGACGCCGGTTATCGCGGCCACCGAGACGATGCTCGACCGGCCGTGTCGAACGATTGAATTTTCCGACGACCGCGAGGTCGTTGCCGACGTCGAGCATCGGTGGCCGGTGAGCGGACCTGATGGCCGGCAGCGGCTCATCACGACGGCTGGAATCGAGCGGATGGTGGAGAAGGGTCACTCGCTTCGCTGCGAGCCGCGCCGGCGATTGGCCGGAGACGGAGCTCGCACCGCACGCCGAAACGTGCTTAAGAGCCCAAAGCCCCACGGCAAAGCCGGGTCTGGGCGCTTAAGCACGGATGGCCTGCTTCAGAGCCCATCTCGACCAGCGGGCAACCGGTTTGGGCGCTTAAGCACGCGGGCGCGCTCGCCGGTGGTCGTTACTTCCCAATCTTCTTCGCGCACCATCACTGCAGTCCGGCGATGCCCAAGTGTCCCCGTGCGCTGCATCCAGGTCGGCTCCGCGGACGGGCTGTTCCTCATCACCCGCTCGCTCATCCCCACCCACAACAGCTCCCTCGGCCGTCTGGGCCTGATCGTCCATGCCACCGCCGGGTTCTGCGACCCGGGGTGGAAGGGAACGCTGACGCTCGAGCTCAACAACCTGACGCGGGTGCCCATCAAGCTCTATCCCGGCCTGCCGATCGCGCAGCTTTCATTCATGGCGCTCGACCGGCCCGCCCGGCGGCCGTACGGGAGCCCCGAGCTGGGGAGCCACTACCAGGGCCAGCAGGCCGCGACCGAGAGCCGGTACGAGGGCCTGGCGGGACAGCCAAGCGACCGCGGGCGGACCAAGATCGGGTAGGTTTCGCCCACGATGCTGCACACGCTGCTTGCCGCCTCCGAACCGTCGAAGGTCCCGTGGTACATCGGTGGTGGTGTGTTCGTCCTCTGGGCCGTCGTGCTGGGATTCGTCGGGCTTCGCAACCCGACATTTCCCGGTGGCGTCAAGGGCCAGCGAGGGGTGATGGGCCTGAGCTTCGTGCTGGCGGTGGTGGCGATGGGCACCGCCGTCTACATCAAATAGTGCGCCAACGTCACCGCGCGGACTAAGTGGCGGCCTTCGCAACTACGACGACATTCGAGTCGTCCCCGGCGACGCCTGGCTTCGTCCTCGCTCGCTCGCGTACCTTCCAGGTACGCCACGCTCGCTGCGTCCTCGCCAGCCATTCGCCGGTTGACGCCTCTCGGTGTCGGCGTAATTACGAAGACCACCACGCACACGGTTCCTGCTGGGCGCGGCGTGGTACTACAGTGGTGTAGCGGCCATTCGTCCGCTCTGGCTCCTGAGCCGGAGACACCGCCCCGGGAACCCGCGAGAGGAGTGCCATGACCACCGAGACCAAGCAGACGGACGGCGACGGCGCAGCCACGGCGAACGAGACGCTGACGGTTACCGATAACCGCACCGGCAAGCAGTACGAGATTCCGATCGAGGACGAGACGATCCGCGCCACCGAGCTGCGCAAGATCAAGGTCCAGGACGACGACTTCGGGCTGATGAGCTACGACCCCGCCTACATGGCGACGGCGTCATGCCGCTCGGCGGTCACGTTCATCGACGGCGAGAAGGGCATCCTCGAGTATCGGGGTTATCCGATCGAGCAGCTGGCGGAGGAGTCCACATATCTGGAGGTCGCCTATCTGCTCGTCCACGGCGATCTGCCGAGCCAGAAGGAGCTCGACGAGTGGGTGCACGAAATCACGATCCACACCTTCGTGCACGAGAACGTCAAGGAGTTCATGCAGGGGTTCCGGTACGACGCGCATCCGATGGGCATGCTTCTGGCCTCGGTGGGCGCGCTCTCGACCTTCTATCCGGAGGCCGCGGCGATCAAGGACCAGGATGTGCGCTACCTCCAGATCATCCGGCTGATCGCCAAGATGCCGACGCTGGCGGCGTTCTCCTACCGCCACAACCGGGGCATGCCGTACGTGTATCCGGACAACGATCTCAGTTACCCCGGCAACTTCCTCTCGATGATCTACAAGGTGGCTGAGCTGAAGTACGAGCCCGATCCCCGGCTGGAGCGCGCGCTGGACATCCTGTTCATCCTCCATGCCGACCACGAGCAGAACTGCTCGACAAGCGCCGTCCGCAGCGTCGGGTCCTCGCAGGTGGACCCCTACTCGGCGGTTGCTGCCGGGGTGGCCGCGCTCTACGGGCCGCTACACGGCGGCGCCAACGAGCAGGTGCTGAAGATGCTGCGGCGGATCGAGACCAAGGAGAACATCCCCGACTTCATCAAGGGGGTCAAGGAGGGCGAAGAGAAGCTGATGGGCTTCGGCCACCGCGTGTACAAGAACTACGACCCGCGGGCCAAGATCATTCGCAAGCACGCGTACGAGGTGTTCGAGGTGACGGGGACCAACCCGTTGCTCGACATCGCGATCGAGCTCGAGAAGATCGCTCTGGAGGACGACTACTTCATCGACCGCAAGCTGTACCCGAACGTCGACTTCTACTCCGGGATCATCTACGAGGCGCTGGGCATGCCGGTCGAGATGTTCCCCGTCCTGTTCGCGATCGGCCGCACGGGCGGGTGGATCGCCCAGTGGCTCGAGATGATCGACGACAAGGAGCAGAAGATCGCCCGGCCACGCCAGATCTATACCGGCGAGCGGGGCCGGGACTACGTGCCGGTCGCAGAGAGGTCTTAGAGCAGGATCGCGCGCAGCGGAGCAGGATCGCGCGCAGCCGCGCCCTGATTGCAATGTGACACGCGGCACGGTCGGTGGCGCTTACGCGTCGTAAGCTGGGCGTGTGGAAACAGTCACTTTGAGAAGCGGCAGAGAAGTTCTGATCCGGCCGATTCGCCTGGACGACGGCCCACGGCTGAGGATGGGCTACCGGGCTTTGTCGCGCGAGAGCCAGTACCAACGTTTTCTGGCCTTGAAGCCGAGGCTTACCGATGCCGATGTGCGCTACCTGGTCGAGGTGGACGGCACGAACCACTACGCGCTCGTGGCCACGACGACCAACAGTCCGGATTGGATCATCGCGGTGGCTCGATTCGTGCGCGCCGCAGACGACCCTGAGGCGGCCGACTTCGCGATCGTGGTCGGCGACCCCTATCAGGGCGAGGGGCTGGGAGGGGAGCTGCTGGAGCGTCTCGCCGACGCGGCAATCGCGCGGAGAATCCGCCACTTCCGCGCCACCGCACTCGCCGACAACGTCGCGGTGCACAAGCTGGTACGGCGGCTGGCCGGCCGCTTGGCCCGGGAGCGTCACTTTGGGCCCGTGGACGAGTTCGAGGTCGACCTCGCCGCCTAGCGAGCCCGTGCGATCGGGACCGTCCCTGAGATCATCGCGGCGTGCCGTGGAAGCTGACAGTCCGGGAGGGCCCCCGAGTGCAGCGGATGCGCTTCGATGACGTCGGGTCTGGGCTCGACGCACTTGAGTCGCGGGCGAAAGAGCTGGCCAAAGCGGCTCCAAACCAGCCGCTCGACGTGCGCTACAAGCGCTACCAGCCGGTCCAACAAGTGTTCGCCCGGATCGAGCTTGCGGGACCGGAGCGGCTGCTGCCCAGCGTCCGCGCCGGTGTGGACGTCCGCGGCGACGGGTCGGTCGAAGCGTTCAGCGGGCGCGTCAAGCGAGAGTTGATCGAGCCCCGGCGAGGAGAGACGGCGTACGCGGCGCTCCGCCGCGCGCTAGAACCCGGCTGATGAGCACTGTCCTTGTCACCGGCGGAACGGGCGCGATCGGAAGGCACGTCGTGGCACGACTGCGCGAGCGAGGCGACGAGGTGCGCGTGCTCTCGCGCCGCGCGGGTGCGGGCACCCATGTGGGCGACCTCAACACCGGGGCGGGCGTGGCCGACGCCGCGCGGGGCGCCGAGCTGGTGGTACACGCTGCCTCGGACACGCGACGTCTCGGCCGGGCAGATCGTCGTCAGACCGAGCACCTGCTCCAAGCCGCAAAGGACGCCGAGCACCTGCTGTACGTGTCGATTGTCGGGATCGACTCGATCCCGTATGCCTACTATCGGCACAAGCTCGCCTGTGAGCGGAGCATCGCCTCGAGCGGGGTGCCGTACACGATCCTGCGGGCCACCCAGTTCCACGAGCTGATCGGCTGGCTCATGCGGGCCGCGGAACGGCTCCCGCTCGCCCCGCTGCCCCTCGACTTTCGCTTTCAGACGGTGGCCGCTGATGAGGTCGCCGCACGGACGGCTGAGATGATCCACCGCGACCCCCGCCGGGAGATCATCGACTTCGGGGGCCCGGAGGTGCTGACACTGGGACAGATGGCCGAGCTGTGGCGGACCGAGCGCGGCCGGCCGCACAGGCTCGCGCGCCTGCCGGCGCCAGGCAGCACGGCCCGTGCCTTTCGCGAGGGCCGCAACACCTGCCCCGAGCACGCCGAGGGAACCCAGACTTGGGCCCAGTTCGTGGCCTCGGACCCCGAGAATCCCTACAAACGGAAGTAAGGCTTCCTCACAGGCTGAGCGTCGCTCCGTGTCGCCTCAGCCAGCGGGCCTGCTCGCGATGATTGGGACAGCGTCGGGCCAGCAGCGCCCAGAAGCGGGGGGAGTGGTCCATCACCTCCAGGTGGCAGACCTCGTGCCAGACGACGTAGTCCAGCACCGCCGCGGGCGCGAGCATCAGCCGCCAGTTGAAGCTCATCGCGCCGGTCGGCGAGCAGCTCGCCCAGCGTGTGCGTTGCCCCCGAATCGTCAGCCCGGAGTAGTCGGTGCCCGCCAGGGCGCACGCCCGGTCAAGGCGCGATGCGATCTCCTGGCGGGCGGCGCTCCTATACCAGCGCTCGAGCGCCCTGGCGCGCTCATCGGCGGCTGCCGGCACGAACAACTCGTTCCCTCGCCGGCGCACGCGCACGCGGCCGGCCTGCACGATCAGCCGCAGCGACTCGCCCAGATATGGGACGGTGTTCCCCCGCGCGGCCACAGCGGCCTGCGCCCGCTCGAGCTCCGCGACCCGGCGCTCTATCCAGGGCCGGAGCTCGCTGATGGCGGCAGCTGCTTCCCGTTGGGCGGCCCGCCGGGGCAGCACGACCTCCACGCCGCGGGTCGGATCGACCGTTACCCGCACGCGGCGCGCGCGCTCCGAGCGGCGAACGCGGTATGCGATCTCCATGGCGCCGGACAGGGTACGGTGCACCCCCGACATGCCGTCGCTGCCGTTCCTCGAGGACCCCATCGCGGATCGGGACGTGGCGCTGCGCGACGCCGCCGAGCGCGATATCCCGGAGATCCTGATCGCTCATCAGGATGACCCGCAGCTGTACGTCCGGCTCGGCCTCGATCGACCGCCGAGCGGCGCCGAGCTGGGGCGCCAGATGGAGGAAGCGGGCAGCGAGCGTCGGAGCGGCACCCGCGCTCGATTGTCAATCATGGAGCACTCATCTGAGCAGTTTCGCGGCGGCATCGTGGTCCACAACGTAGATTGGGAGAACGCGCGGGCCGAGCTTGGCGTGTGGGTGATCCCCCAGGAGCGCGGAAAGGGCCTGGCACGGGCGGCACTGCGGCTTGCCGCGGGCTGGCTGTTTGAAAGCTGCCGCCTGGCCCGCCTCGAGCTGCTGACCGAGCCAGATAACGAGCCGATGCTCCGCGCGGCTCAAGGCGCAGGGTTCGTCCGCGAGGGCGTGCTCCGCCAGCATGCCCGCCGCGGGAAAGACCGTCAGGACATGGTGGTTCTCTCCCTGCTCGCGAGCGATCTCGGCGCACCCGGTCCAGATGTTCCGCTTCGAAGCATGACGCCGCCGCCGCGAAGCTGATGCGCTACTGGAGGGTGAAGCTTCCGGCTGGAGTCCGCGCGCCGTTCGAGGTCTACGTGAACGGCGTCCGGCAGGAGCTCGGCCGCGACTTCAGGGTGTCCAGCGGCGAGCTCTTGTTCACGCGCGAGCTCGTGCAGCAGAAGCTCAGCCCGTGGGCATGGTTTGTGGGCTTCTGGGGAATCGGCACGTACAAGCGCAACGATGAGGTCGACGTTCGCTACGAGGCGGAGGGCCGTCCCACGGTGGCCCACGGCCTGAAGATCATCCCGCCGCCGGAGGCAGGCGACTAAGGGCGGCTCGCGGCTGACGCGGTGACGACGGCCGAGGTACCGAGCACATGGCCATTCTGCTCGAGGGCCTGAACCGAGAAGTAGGGCTCGACGTTGGCGATGGTCATCGCGGTCTCAAATGACGTCTTCGGGAACTGCCCGATCACGGCCTGCGCAGCCGGAGTAGGCCCAGCTCTGACCCTCCAGAAGGCGACGTTGGTGGCGCCGTTCCAGCTGGCGTACACGGTCGCGGGCCTCGACGCCGGGCGCGATACCCAGATCGACGGCGGCGTGGTCGGCTGTCCATACCACTGGTACCTATCGGTCCGGTAGGAACGGAACGGGGCGCTGAATGTGCCGATAAAGAGCTGGCGCCCGTGGCGGCCGAACTCGGAGAAGGCCGGGGCCTCGCCCCACCCGATGAAGACGTCGTTGTCGGGCAGGACCTGCATGCTGCCGCGGCTCAAGGCAAGCTGGGGCGGCTGCGCGGTGTACGCCTGGACCAGCAGGGCGCGCTTCTTTTTGAAATTGAGCCTGAGCCGAATTCCGCGCGATTGCCGCCTGTTGGTCGTAAATCCGGCGCCGTCATCGAATAGCGTCAGCGTCCCATTGGGCTGGAGCTGGGCGTCGTGCTGCCACTCGAAGTACGTTCCGCGACCCATCGCGAAGCTCGATCGCTTCCCGCCCAGCCTCCAAAGCACCTTGCCCGATCGCTTATCGATCTCATAGACGGCCCACGTGTGGCGCGCGGAGACGAGCAGCTTGCCGCCCGGGAGCGGCTGGATGGAATTAATGTGGAAGTAGTCCCACGGTCCATTGCCCGGCTTGCCGGCGTAGGAGTCCGTGAACGGAACGTGACCAAGCGCGTGCCACTCCCACAGCACCTTCCCGGAAGCGATGTCGATCTCTTGGATGATGCAGTCCAGGACGACGCCGCTTTTCGGGCCCCCCACCGACCTCAGATCTGCCCGCACCGGGTTATAGATGGTGATCAGCGCCGTGCCGCTGGACGTGATCTTGAACGCGTGGGAGTCGGCCTGATAGCCGTTGCCGGCCCCAACGCTCTTAACCAGCTGGTAGGAGTGGTTCAGGATGAGGTCCTGGCCCTGGCCGATCCCGTTGACCAGCTTCCCCTGCCAGTACGTCAGCACGGATTGACCGTGGTACCCCTGGACCTGGACGTTGAATACGGTCGCGTTCTGCACCGGCTGGAACCACAACAGGCCTCCGTCGGGGTCGAGGATCATCGGCCCCTGCTGTGGCGTTTTCTCGGCGTCGGTGAAGATGTCGCCGACCTGGGGATCTGGATCGGTGCCTGACCAGTGCATCACCGGCACCTGCAGCCCCGGCTGTGAGTTGAACGTTTGAGTGGGCTGTGTCTGGGCCTGGGCCGGGCGCGCTTGCGCGCGGGTGGGAAATTCCACAACCGCGTGCCGGAGCGACGCGGCGTGCAGCGGCGCGGAGACGGTGAACGTGGAGCGGATCTCGGACCGCGCCGCGGCGTGCGCGTTGATCGTCGCCCGGACCGAAACCGCCTCCCCATCGTCGAATGGACGCTCGGGCGTGAAGGCGGCCCCTCTCCCGTCCGGCAGGGCGCTGAGCCTGCCCCCGTGAACCCCGCTGCGCGAGCCCCTCACGCTGATCGAGGCAAGCCGGGCGGGCACCAGCCCCAGGAAGTCGATCGCGGACTGCGGTGAAACGTCGGGCGTGCCGCTGAACGGCAGCACCTCCACGCCGGCCGGAGCTGGCGCGGGCGACGGGTCCGCCGTGCTGCCGCCCGCGGGAACGAGCAGCCCACAGGCGAACAGCGCCGCTACGAGCCTCCGCCGGACAGGCACTCGACGGCGGCGCCTACCCGACCGCCTGCTCCGCCAACCTCCCGGCCCAGGGTCTCAGCAGCTGCAAGGCAGACACGATCGCCCGCGTGGCGGGCGAGCGGTTCAGGGTGTAGAAGTGGATCCCGGGGGCGCCGCGCGCGAGCAACTCCGCGCACTGCAGGGTCGCGTACGCCACGCCGAGCTGTAGCACCGCGTCGGGGTCGCCGGTCCGCCACTCGAGCGCCTCGAGCAGCGGCTCGGGAATGGTCGCTCCGCACATGCCCGTGATCGTCTTGATCTGCTTCAAGTCGGTGATCGGCATGATCCCCGGGATGATCGGGACCTCGACCCCGACCGCCCGTGCTTCCTCGACGAAGTGGAAGTACAGCTCGTTGTCGAAGAACAGCTGGGTGATCAGAAAAGTTGCGCCGCTTGCCAGCTTCTCTTTCAGGAACCGCAGGTCGTGCGCCAGGTCAGGGGCCTCAGGATGGACCTCCGGGAAGCAGGCCGCACCGACGCTGAAGGGGTAGGAGCCCGAGATCAGGGCCGCCAGCTCGGTCGAGAAGTGAAGGCCGCCCGGATGGGGCTTCCATTCCGTCTCGCCCCGCGGCGGGTCGCCCCGGAGCGCGAGCACGTTGTCGATCCCGGCCGCCCGGATCCCGTCGAGAATCGTGAGCAGCTCCTCGCGCGTCGTGCCGACGCAGCTCAGGTGGGCCATGGCCTCGATTCTCAGCTCCTGCTTGATCCACTTCGTCAACTCGACCGTTTTGTCTCGGGTCGAGCCACCGGCGCCATAGGTGACCGATACGAAGTCAGGATCGAACGCCCGCAGGTCCTCGAGCGTCTGGCGCAGATTGCGCTCGCCGTCCTCTGTCTTCGGCGGAAAGAACTCGAACGAGAAGGTCGGCTCGGTCTTGGAGGCGATGATCTCGTCGATGCGCACGGTGCGCGGACTCTACCAACCTTGACACGGTTGTGTTAAGCACAGACCTGCCGAAGTCGGAGCGCACTCACGCCACCCGCCAGCGCTCCGCTTCCCCGTCGGACTCGCTCGCCACCCGGCCCATCAGCTCCAGGTGTCGCAGGTAACACATCGTCTGTGACAACAGCCAGCTCGCGTTGCTGGTGCTGAGAGGCTCCTCGTAGACGTCGGGCACGATCTCCACCACCGTGCGCGGACCGCGACACACCGCGGCCAGGACGGATTCCAGGCGCGCACGGACGAGCTTTCGGTTTCCGGCGATGTGGCCGCGGACGTCGACGAACGGGCGGCCGTGGCCCGCTAGGCAAAGTCGGGCGTCGAGTCGTTCCACCCGGTCGAGCGAATCCAGGAACTCCCCGACCGGGTCCGGTGTCCAGCCGTAGTCGAAATAGAGCGAGATCCGGCCCAGCAAGTGATCACCGGAGATCAACAGTCGGTGCTCGCGCTGGAAAAGGCAGACATGCGACGGGGCGTGGCCCGGCGTCTCGTGGACCGTCCAGGTACCCAGATCCGTGTCGATGTCCATCCCCGGCACCAGGTCGCGGTCGGGCTCGATCACCTCCGCGACCCCAGACGGCAGATCCCTGAACCGCTCCGCATAACGCCGCAGGGCGTCCCCTGGGATGCCGCTCTGGCGGCCGACCTCGAGCCTGCGCGCGAGCGCTGCCTCCGGGTCAGACGCGCTCTGGGTAGCGTGAGCATGGTTCGGATGCATCCAGAGTTCGCAACCCGCCCGCTGGCGGATGGGCGCCGCTTGGCCCCAGTGGTCGGAATGGGCATGGGTGCACGCCAGCAACGTCACCCGGTCAAGCTCCAGCCCAACCTGGTCGAGCGCCCGCCCCAGCTGCGCCATCGAACCCGGGCCATATGTGCCGGTGTCGACCATCACGATCCCGCCGTCCGCCGCGATCGCCCAGGCGTTGCCGTGCGGAACGCCCGGCCAGGGCAGCGGCAGGCGCAGCCGCCACAGGCCCGGGCGGACGCGCTCCCCTCGTCCCCCCTCTTTGCGATCACGAGCAATGCCCACCCCCCCACGATATTCTGCGCCCTCCGATGGCTAGCACGACAGAGGTAGCCCGGCGGTACTTCGAGGCGCTAGCTGCGCACGACATCGACGCGGCGGTGGAGTCGCTGGGCGGCGGGCGGCGTGGACCGCTTCGTGGGCCAGCAGGAGCTGGTGGCACCCGACGGAGTGCGCCAGTACTTCACTGAGCTGTTCGCCGCGTTCCCGGACTTCGAGTTCGAGATCTTGGACACCACCACCTACCGGAACCGGTCGGCCGTCCGCTGGCGCGCCCGGGGGACATTCGCCGGTCCTGGTCGGTTCCAGGGATTCGTCGCCAACGGCGCTCGGCTGGAGCTCGAGGGCTGCGACGTGGTGACCGTCCAAGACGACAAGATTCAACTGAATGACGCATTCGTCGATAGCGGCGCGATCGCGCGCCAGCTCGGCTTCCTTCCGGCTGTGGGCTCCGCGGGTGAGGCGCGTCTGTCCCGGCTGGCGAACCTACGCACCCGGATCGCTTCGGTGATCCAGGGTGCCCAACCGCAGCCGGCCGCCCCCGGCGTATGGATCATCCGGGGCGGCTTCCCCGCGCGGTTGATGAACGTCTTCCTGCTGGAAGACGACGGCGGGGTAACGGTGTTCGATGGCGGCATCCGCGAGATGGGCCCGCTGGTCGCGGCGGCGTGCGCTCGGCTGGGCGGGATCAAGCGTGTGGTGCTCGGCCACGCGGACGCCGACCACCGAGGAGCCGTCCCCGCCCTGGGAGTCCCGGTCTACTGCCACCCGGCCGAGCGAGATGCCGCCGTCTCGACCTCCCCGTACCGCCACTATTGGGATCCCGGCAAACTGGGCCCGCACGGGCGGGCCGTGCTGTGGAAGCGGCTGCTGCCCTCGTGGGACGGCGGTCCGCTCGAGGTCGCCGGCACGGTGCAAGAAGGCGACGAGATCGCCGGCTTCCGGGTGATCGACCTACCCGGCCACGCGCCGGGTCAGATAGGGCTGTTTCGAGACTCCGACCGCGTCGCGCTGGTGACCGACTGCTTCTACGTGCTCGATGCCCAGACTGGGATCAAGCGCCCGGCGCAGGTCCCGCACCCCGCGTTCAACGTAGACACCGACCAGGCCCGGGAATCGATCCGCAAGCTCGCTGCACTCGACCCCGCGGAAGTGTGGCCTGGGCATCTCGGCCCGGTCACCGGCGACGTACGCTCGAAGCTTGAGCGGGCCGCCTCACCCTCCGCCTAGCGTGTGACGCCCGATCCCGATGCGCACGCCGCGCTGCTGTGCGACTGGTGCATCGACGTGCGGGAAAACGACCAAGTGCTGGTCGGCATGACGCTTCAGTCAGTTCCGCTCGTCCGCGCGATCCACAACGCGCTACTCGAGCGGGGAGCCTGGCCCCTGATCCGGCTGGCGCCCGGCGATCTGGCGCCGGATTTCTTTCGCCATGCCCGAGACTCTCAGCTCGACGGGTTTGCGCCGATCGAGCTGGCCGAGGCGCAAGCGGCCGATGGCGTGATCTCGATCACCGCGCCGGGCAACGCGCGGGCCCTTCAGAGCGTCGACCCGAGACTGATCGCCCGGGCGGGCAAGGCTCGGGTGCCGGTCCAAGAGGCGCGCCTGAAGAAGCGCTGGTGCAGCACGGTGTGGCCGACGCCGGCCCTGGCCCAGCAGGCGTCGATGGGCGACGACGAGTACGCCGCGTTTGTGGCCCGCGCCCTGTTCCTAGACGTGCCCGACCCGGTGGCCGCCTGGCGTTCGCTATCAGAGCGCCAGGAACGGCTGGTCGAGCGCCTGGCCCGCGCGCGGCACATACGGATCGAAGCCGAGGGCACGGATCTGAGCGTCGGCGTCGAAGGCCGGACATGGATCAACTCCGACGGCAAGCGCAACATGCCCAGCGGTGAGGTATTCACGGGGCCCATGGAGGACTCCGCTAGCGGCACGATCCGCTTCACGATCCCCACCGGTCCGCGGGGCGTCGAGGTCTCGGGGGTCGAGCTCGAGTTCCGCGATGGAGAGGTGCTGGCAGCGAGCGCCGAGCGAGGAGAGTCGTATCTGAGGGAGGCGCTTCAGACCGATGACGGAGCGCGGTTCCTCGGCGAGCTGGGGATCGGGACCAACGAGGGGATCGACAGACCAACCGGTCTGATCCTGCTGGACGAGAAGATCGCCGGCACCGTTCATCTGGCACTCGGTCGCTCCTATCCCGAGACGGGTGGCCGCAACTCCTCAGCGCTGCACTGGGATCTGATCTGCGACCTGCGCGACGGAGGCCGGTTGACCGTCGACGGCCAGGTTCTTAACGAGGACGGCACATTCGTTCAGTAGCGTCCTTTGGGATGCGCCGAACCAAGATCGTCGCCACGATTGGACCCGCTTCGCGTGAGCCGGAAACGCTGGCCCGGATGGTCGAGGCGGGGATGGACGTCGCGCGCCTCAACTTCTCGCACGGAAATCGCGAGATCCACGCCGAGAACGCGCAGCGCATCCGCAACGCGGCGGGCCAGGTCGGGCGGCAGGTTGCGATCCTGCAGGATCTGCCCGGTCCGAAGGTGCGGATCGGGGCGATCAAGAACGATCTCGCCGAGCTGAGGCCGGGCGACAGGCTGGTTCTCGTGGGCGGGTCGGACGAACCCGGTGACGAGGAACGTATGTCCGTGAGCTGGGGCGGCTTGGCCGACGCCGTCCATCGCGATGACGTCATCTACCTGGCGGACGGAGCGATTCGCCTCCGGGTCAACGGAGTGCGCGAGAACGACGGCGAGGTCGAGACCTTGGTCGAGATCGGGGGGGCCGTCGCGTCACGTCAGGGGCTCAACATCCCCGGGTCGACCCGGGGCCTTCCGGCGCTGCCCGAAGAGGACCTCGACATGCTGAAGTTCGGAGAGTCGATCGGCGTCGACCTAGTGGCGCTGTCGTTCGTGCGCACAGCCGAAGACGTGACCTCCGTGCGGCGCCACACGAGGTTGCCGCTGATCGCCAAGATCGAAAAGCCGCAGGCGGTGAATGCGGCCGAGGAGATCATCCGCGCGGCGGACTGCGTGATGGTCGCGCGGGGAGACCTGGGGATCGAGCTCCCGCTACCCGATGTGCCGATGGCCCAGAAGCAGCTGTTGCGCATCGCCGGCCGCCTGGCGCGGCCGTCGATCACCGCGACCCAGATGCTCGATTCCATGGTCAACTCCCCCCGGCCGACGCGTGCCGAGGTGGCAGACGTGGCCAACGCGATCCTCGACGGCACCGACGCCGTGATGCTTTCGCAGGAGACGGCGATCGGCGCCTATCCGGTCGAGGCCGTGACGATGATGGCCAGCGTGGCCGAGCGCACCGAGCACGGGCTGCCCTATCGCATCTGGAACGAGGAGCGGGTTCGCCGCGACGCTCGCGATCCGGCCTATACCGTCGCCTACAGCGCGTGCGCGGCGGCGCGCGACCTACACCTGGCGGCGCTCGTCGTGCCCACCCTGTCCGGGCGCTCGGCCCGGCTGATCTCCGCCCACCGCCCCCAGGTTCCGATCCTGGCGCTGTCTCCGGGCAAGGAGACCGTCCGCCGCTGCAGCTTGATGTGGGGGGTGCAGGCCGGATCGATGCGCCGACACGAGATCACCGAGGCCCTGATCGCTGACGCCGCCCAGCGCGTGGTCGAGCTCGGATGGGTGAAGTCGGGCGCGCGCGTCGGGATCACCGCTGGTCTGCCGAGCGGCCGGCCCGGTACCACCAGCCTGGTTCAGATCCAGCGGGTGTAGGGCGCTCAGGAAATCGGCGGGCGCCAGTCGTCCCATGGCCGGGCGGCCTCCAGCTGGGCTGCGAGGGCGTATAGCGTGGCTTCGTCGTTCGGCCGGCCGACGAGCTGCACGCTCAAGGGAAGCCCGTCCGAGCCGAGGCCAGCCGGAACCGCCACACCCGGTTGGCCGGTGACGTTGAACGGCGGCGTCCACGGCGTGAAGTTGCCCGCGATGTTGAACGCGATTGGCGTGGGCTTGCGAAACCCTCCCTCGGCGGCGATGGCCGTCCGGGACAGCCCCGGTGTCACCAGGACATCGAAGTCGTCCCACAGCTTGAGCATGCGTGCCACCGTCTCCGTGCGCATGGCCAGCAGCCGCTCGCGTCTGCGATCGGACACCACCCGGCGCCCGAAGCCGGCCATCCCCCGCGAGGAGCGCTCGAGCTGGGAGCGGTCCGGCACCGTCAGCGAGTCCTCGTAGATGCCGCGCGTCCAGTTCTGGACGAACTCGAGCGAGATCATCCGGTATGGCGGATCACGCTCCACGACCTCGTGTCCCAGCTCGGAGAGGAGCTGGCCGGTCTGCTCCCATCCGCGCCGCTGGTCAGCGGACAGGCGGGAAATGAGCCCGGGCGGAACTTTCCGCGACACCGCGATCCGCAGGCGCCGGGGCTCGGCGATGGTGGCCAGCTCCCGGTCGTCGCTCATCACGGAGAGCATCAGCGCGCTGTCCTTGACTGACCTTGCCAGTCCGCCATAGCCGCTCAGGCCAACCCACTGCTCGCGCTCGGCGGGGACCCGACCGTGGGTGGGCTTCATCCCCACGAGCCCACAGCAGGCTCCGGGGATGCGGATCGAGCCGCCGCCGTCGGATCCGGTGGCGGCCGGCACCATGCCTGCGGCCACGGCCGCCGCTGAGCCGCCCGAGGAGCCCCCCGTGGTACGCGACGGATCCCAAGGATTGCGGGTGATCCCGTTGGCCTCGCTCGCCGTCCAGGGCCAGATCGTCAGCTCGGGGACGTTTGTTACCCCGATCGGGATCGCGCCTGCCGCCCGCAGCCGGCGAACGGCCTCCGCGTCGGCAGGTTGCGGCGGGCCGTAGCTGCGGGACCCTTTGGTCACCGACTGCCCGGCGACCGCGAGGTCGTCCTTGATCGCTACCGGGACGCCGGCCAGCGGCCCGTCGGTCCCTTCAAGCTCGTCGGCGTCGGCGAGCGCCCGCTCGACCAACACGACCCGGAACGCGTTCAGCTTCGGATCGAGCTCCTCGATCCGCCGCAGCGACAGCTCCACCAGCTCGCGCGGCTTGACCCCCTTGGCGCGCACCATCTCGGCCAATGCACTCGGACCCGCAAAGGCCAGCTCTTGATCGGTGACCACCATCGTTAGGCGACGACCCTACCGAAGAACTCCGCCTCCTGGCGACCGAGCTCGGTGGCGGGCTCGTCCCCATAGAACCACTCGCGCACAATGCGGTGGAAGTTGCCGCGAGCATGGAGCTGGGCGATGACCGCCAACGTCAGCACCTCCATCCGGCGCCCGAAGATGTGATCCGGTGGCGCATTCTCGTGGCGCAGCTGGCCGAAGTACTCAGAGCGGGGATCGCTCATGTCGATCAGCACCTGCGTCGCGTATTCCGGCGTCAGCTCGATGTGCTCGTCGACCGTGTACCAAGAGGTGGCGGCCCGAAAATGCTCCAGCACGCGGTCCGGCTTGAATCTTTCCGGCTGGGGGAAGAAGCCGCTCTCGGTCCCAAGGCGCATGATCGTTTCGGTGTCTCCTTCGATCGTCGCCCGGGCGACCTGCATCTCAAGCTCGACCGTCCCTGGCGGCATCCGCTTGAACAGGCCGAAGTCCAGGAATGCCATCCGCCCGTCCTCGAGCAGCATCGAGTTGCCTGGGTGGGGGTCGCCCGAGAACTGGTGGTGGCGGTACAGGCACCCGAAGTAGAAGCGGAACAGGATCTCGCCGACCCGGTCGCGCTCGTCCTGGGGCAGCCCCTTGAGCTCCTCGAACCCTTTGCCCTGTACGAACTCGGACACCAGTACCCGCTCCCGGGACAGCGATGTAACGACGTCGGGAACGGCGATGAAGGGGTGACCACGGAACAGGCGCGCCAGTGCGCGCTGGTTCTGGGCTTCGAGCTCGTAGTCCAGTTCCTCCTCGATCCGGTTGCGGATCTCCTCGCCGATCGCCTTGGGATCCATGCCCGGCGCGATCCGCTTCGCCAGTCGCAGAATCAGCCCAAGGTTCTGCATATCCGCTCGCACTGCCTGGGCAACTCCCGGATACTGGACCTTGACGGCCACGGACCGGCCGTCGTGCAGCCTCGCCCTGTAGACCTGACCGATCGAGGCGGCGGCGATCGGCTCCTCGTCGAAATCATCAAACTCCTCATCTAGCGGCGCGTCCAGCTCCTGTTCGACCACCTTGCGCATGTCCTTGAAGGTGACGGTGGGGGCCGCATCGCGAAGGGCGCCCAGCTTGCGCTGGAACTCGTCGCGGTACTCCTCAGGCACGAGCCCGATGTCTAGAAACGACAGCACCTGCCCGACCTTCATGGCCGCGCCCTTCATCGTTCCCAGCGCGGCCACGATCTGCTCGGCGGCTTCGATCTGGCGCCGTTCCAGTGCCGACTGTCTGCCTCCCTTGGACCGCGTGACATTCGCCGCACGGGTGCCCGCCTGTCTGACGGCTTGGCCCGCAGCCAGGCGCCCGACCCTCGCCGTGCGCCCGACACGGGAGGTCGGGATTCGATCTCTCGCCACGGTCCTAGCTTACGGACCCATCAGACCGCCACTTCACCCACCCATTGATATCGTCGCGCCCCAAGCAGCGAGGGAAGTTCCGGGTTGTCCATGAGGGACAGGCATCGAATCCTTCGACGGTGGGTCTTGGTCGCGGCCGCTGCCGCGTGCGCCGCCGCCATCCCCGCCAGCTCAGCCAGCGCCAAGCCGCGCTGCCACCCGGGCGGGCTGGTGCTTGCGCGCCACGGCGGGGTGGTGCTCTGGTCGGTGCGGGGTCATGGTCGAACGCGGTTGTATCTGTGCGCGCCGTCGAGGCGCCGTGCCGCGCTTGTGGCCTTGGGCGGGGGGAATCTGTACCCGGGCGTGAGCAGATTGAAGGTCGCGGGTAACTTCGCTGCGTTTGTGTTGACCACGGGCTTCAGCGAAAACGAGAGCCTAGTGGTGTTCGACTTCGTACACGGACGGCGGGAGCTGACGCATTATCTGGGGTGCTTCGGCTCCCTCACGTGCGCATTTACTGCCGCCAACGAGCTGACCGATTACGCCCTGGGGGCCGATGGCTGGGTGGCGGAGATCTGGCGGCTGAGCTCACCCTATGGGCAGCCGTCGTCACCGTACGTGGACGGTGACCAGACGATGGTGGCAACCGACGACGGCGTGAACTTCTACTCGATCGATTTCGGCTTGACCTTCTCGCCCCTGGCCACAAACGGCGACACGCTTACCTGGGCCAGCGACCTGGGCGGGCCCTCCTCGACCGAGCTCGGGCCGGCTTTGGTCCAATCCCGCCCGCCGCTGCCCGTGCTCCCGTGTCAACTTCTGACGCCGAGCGATGTAGCCGCCGTGCTGGGCTCGAGCAAGATCTCGACCCAGTCTGGGAGCTGCACGTACACCAGCGGCTCAAATCCGGCCATGGTCCCTGAGAGTGAGCGCAATTGGCCTGCCGCCGGCAGCGCCAAGCGCGGCTGAGTCTTCGCTGCAGAGCGCTGGCTGGGATGCCAAGATGAGCGACGTCGGGGGTTTCCAGGGCTACCAGAAGGCCACGATCACCGGTGGAGTTATCCATCAACAGCTGTACGCGTTCCAGGGTGGGGTCGAGTTGTCGCTGGATCTGAGGGCGCCCGGGCCGAACGGCGGCGAGCAGCTTGCCTGGTTGAGCGACGTGGCGCTCGATCGCCTGTTCGCGATACCGGTGCAGCGCGCGGGCTAAGTAGCGCCCCGCTGTACCTGCGATCCGGGGACGATGTCGTCCGATCCGTCGGGCCAGCGGACCCACGCCTTGTGGCCGCCGTCGTAGTCCTCGGCCAGGAGGATCAGCGTCGCGGGCTGTCCCAGCGCCGTGCAGGCTTCGGATCCTTCGGAGTCAACCCCCCGCCAGATGCGCACGAACGGGTTTCGCTCGAGCTCGTCACCGACGGTGGTCGGCTCGGTGTGGCCGGGATGGATGCGGGTGGCCGCCGGCAGTTTCAAGAGCGTCTCCATGATCGAGCGCTTGAGGTCCGCGTACGTCGTGTGTCCGGGCGCTCGGACGCCGCCCACCGAGTCCTTGAACAGCGTGTCTCCGGTGAAGACGTCGGTGCCGTTGGCGAGCAGCGAGAGCATCCCGGCCGTGTGGCCCGGTGTGTGCAGGGGCTCGATCACGATCGCGCCGACATCGATCGCCGTCCCCTGCTCCATCGTGCCGCTGGCCTGCGGTACTTGCTCGCGCTCCAGCGGGTGGATCAGGACCTCCGCGCGGGGGTGGGCTTGCAGGACATGCTCCAGCTCCGCGATGTGGTCGTGGTGGTGATGGGTGAGAAGCACATGCGTGAGCTCGAAGCGCATCCGCCTGAGCACGTCCAGCAGCGGGTCGACCGGCCCGCCGGCATCGATCATCGCCGCCTGGGAGCCCAGCTCGTCGGCAACCAGATAGGTGTTAGAGAGCCAGTCCTCGTTCATCGAGCGCTCGACGATCACAAAGTCGGAGCCTAGCGGCGCCCGCGGGCGGCTACCCTGTGCGCGGTGAGCCTGATCCATACCTGCTACCGGATCCTGGACATCGACCGCTCGGTCGAGTTCTACAAGGCGCTGGGCTTCAACGAGATCGGCCGGCTGCCGATCCGCGACGAGGCGATCAACGTGTTCATGGGGCTGCCCGAGGATGGCGCCGAGCCCCGGCTCGAGCTCACCTACAACGTCGGTCGCGACGAGCCGTACGACGTCGGTACCGGCTACGGCCACATAGCGATCACGACGCCCGACCTCGACGGCACCCTCCAGCGGCTATCGGAGCAGGGAATCGACCCTGAGCGGCCACCGTATACGGTCAGCGAAGGCGGCTCTCGCCTGTGCTTCGTGCGCGATCCCGACGGGTATAGGATCGAATTGCTCGAGCGCCACTGATGCCGCCGCCCAAGAACAAGATGGCCTACCTCCTCGAGCGCATGGCGCAGGGCGTCTACGCCCACGACCGCGAGAACCCGACCCACCACACATGGGGGATCGGGATGGCCCATTTCGACATCGAGCGGCTGGGCCTCGAGGAGGGGGAGGAGATCCTGCCGGGCGTCGTCCTTCAGGCGGACGGCGGAGGGACCGGCCAGTTTCGAATTCTGTGCGACGCCGATCACGACGAGGGAGCGGTCGAAGAGGAGGAAGAGGTCGTGGACGCCGTCTCCTCCGAACCGGTCCACGTCACCCCGCCCAAAATCGAGCCGCCTCTGTAGGGGTTCGCTCGCCCTCATGGGGGGGCGGCTAGTGGGCGGAGGTCGGTGCCACGGACGGCCGAGGTGCCTGACGATCGCAGTAGGCTCCAGACGTGAGCCTGGGACGACCGGCCACGCTGTTGGGTGCCGTGGTGATGCTCGGGGCGACGTTCGTCGCTGGCGCTGGGGCGGGCGCGGACGCCAGCGTCGCCGCCAGCCATCGCTGCCCTCGCTACGGGCGCCCAGCGATTGCCGCGGACCCGCGACCGGGCGCGTTACGGGTGTTCGCGATCCAGTTCGAGCAGCAGCCGGCGGCGATGGTCAGCGCCGCCAGCTTCAGGCGGGCGATCGACTGCGTGATGCGCGTCGAGGTGGCGCCCCGGCTTGCTCGTGGCCGTCCCAACCTGGTCGTGTTTGACGAGAATCTGGGCCTCGAGACGCTCGCGATCGGGCCTCGCGGCGCGGCTGCCCGTGCGCTGCTGCGCTCCGGCGTGAGCTCCTGCCGCGGTAAGGCTTCCCCGTGCGCGACGCTGGCTACCTTGATGGCACTGGATACCGGCTACGGGCGGGCCCTTCGGTATCTGGAGGGGCGTTTTTCCGGGCTGAGCACAGAGCTTGGTAGAGCTTTCATCGCCGGGACAGACGAGTTCGTGCGCGTGTTCATGGGGACGATGGCGGCGGAGGCTCGTCGCTACGGCGTCTACCTGGTCGCCTCCAACACACAGGCGCCGTTTCGCTTGACGCGGGCTCCGCGCGCGGTCTTCGCCCTGCGCGATCCGAGCACCCCCGGCGTTCGCGCTGTGTACGCGCCGATCGGCGAGCGGGCATACGACCAGACGTTTCTCTGGGGCCCGCGCCCGCTCCACCTGGGCGCCCCGGCGCCGCTGGCGAACCTCCTGGCCGTGAACCGCAAGGTTCCGCTCACGCCGTTGGAGCAGGCGCTCGGCTTCGCGGCGGGCCCGGCCCGGGGTCCACGGGCGCGCGCCAACCTACGCCCTTTCCAGATCCCCGGAACGGGCGCGCGGCTGGGCTTCGCCACGAGCCTGCCCGCATTCCAATATGGCAATGCCGAGCCCGGCCACGCCTGCGATGACGTGTCGCTTACCTACATGCGCTGCCTCGATCAACTCCGCGCGAACGTCGTCATCCAGGCGGACGCCAATGACGGGGAGTGGACCGGACCCGACGGCACCGACAGCGCGGAACGCTGGCAGCCGCTTGCGTGGATGGGATCAGCCTGGCGGGCGGTCTCCGACCGAACCGTCCATTTCGCATACGCGGTCAACCCGATGATGGTCGGGAACCTTTCAGACACCCCGTTCGACGGACAGAGCGCGATCCTGGAACGCGGCCGCCGCGGACGAGCATGCCGCTATGTGGGCGACGCCTCGTTCGTGCCCGGGGAGGACGACCCTGCGCTGCGCGACTACGCAGGAGCGAAGCCCCAGTTCCTGGTGCTCGCCCCCTGGGTCGTGCCAGATGGACCTCGCGCCGAGCTGCGCTCGGTCGGAGCTGAGCTCGCGGCCGGAGCAGGACGCCACCGGTACGTTCAGACCGCGCTTATCGCTGACCTGTCATTCCCGGCCGACCGGCACCGCCGCGGCTGCGTGGTCGCAGGCAGGTAGCACTAGCCCGCTGGCGCCGTAATTCCCGCCCGCACAGCGACCTCGGCCGCCAAACGTTCGATCGTCGGGCACTCCAGGCCGTGCCTGGCAGCCGCGCGCAGCACCGAGCCCGCGATCGCGTCGAGCTCGGGTTCACGGCCAGCTGCGAGGTCGCGCTGCATCGACGAGCCCAGCTCGGCGTGCGCCTCATCGAGCTCCTGCATGCGCTTGGCCGGGTCGATATGCGCTCCGTCGGCATTGGCGACCGCCGCGGCCTCGCGCATGCATGCCTCGAGGGTCGCGCGGTGCTGTGTGCGGATGATCCCCACCGGGGCGTCGTAGACGCTCGTGGTCAGGGCCAGCGCATTCAATCGCACGAGCTTCGACCACAGGATCTGCGCCTCGCTGGGACCGAGCGCGGCCGGGACGTCCGCACGCTCGAGTGCTCCCGCGAGTTCCCCCAGCCTCGGATGGAGGCCGGCGTCGTCCGACGCCAGGTCGACGCGCAGGAAAGGGCTGGTCTGCACGATCAGGCCTCCTCGCGGACGATTTGACTCGATCCGGATCGCCCCCGCGGCGACGCGATCGCGGCCGAACCACTGGCGGAGAGTTGTCATGTGGTCAAGGCCGTTCAGCAGCGGCACGACGAGCCGCGGGGGGGATTCGATCCGCCCGAGGGCCACGTTGAGCGTCGTGGCTTTGGTGGCGACGATCAGTACGTCGACCGCACGGCCAAGCTTCGATACGGCCGCCGGGCGGGCGGTGAAATCCCCGAGCCGCACGCTCTTTACCTCGAGTCCCTGGCGCGCGATCAGCTCGGCCGTCGGCTCCGTTGCCACGACCACCGGGACTTCGCCGGCACGGGCCAGGGCGCCGGCCAGGAAGCCGCCGACGCCGCCGGGACCAAGAATCGCGACCGAGGGCATTGGGTCGAGACTGAATCAGATGTGCGAGACCGCGACGTGCGCGCGTGCCAGCGGCTACGCCATGTCGATCAGCACACCTGGGTTGAGCGCTCCTGCCGGATCGAGCGCGGCTTTCGCGGCCGCCAGCGCGGTGGCGAACGGGTCCGGGCGCTGGCGGTCGTACCAGGGCCGGTGGTCACGGCCCACTGCGTGGTGATGGGTGATGGTCCCGCCGCAGTCGATTACGGCGTCCGAGGCGGCCCGCTTTATCGCCGCCCACTGCTCGAGCTCCCCGCCGAACCGGGCTGGGGCCAGGATCGTGAAATAGGGCGCCGGTCCATCCGGATATACGTGGGTGAAGCGACATGTGACCACGCCGACGCCACAGACATCGTCGACCGCCGCTTTGGTCCGCTCCAGCACCGCTCGGTGAAACGACTCGAAGCGCTCCCAGGTGATCGCGCTCTCGAACGTCTCGGACAGCACGCCCGCGGCCACCATCACGTCGCGGAGGTACGGCGCCCGGAGGAATGCCTCGCGCCAGCTGCCCACGGCATCTCCGGCGCCAGAGCGAGTGCGCTCTACCTTCCCACCATGGTCGGCACTGCACTCGAGCGCAGCGGACATCCACGGCTCGACGTCGCCCTCCGGCGCCTCGAACCCAAGCACCAGCAGAGCGTGTCCGCCATCGCCCGCGCCGGTGATCGCCGCCTCCGCGGGGTCCAGCAGCCGGCAGTTCGTGGGGTAAAGGGCCGACTGAGACAGAGCACGGACGGCCGCGGCACCGGATAGGAAGTCGTCGAACAGAACGGCGGCTGAGGCGCGGCTCGCCGGCCGGGGGCGTACCCGGACCCAGGCTTCTGTGATCACCCCGAGGGCTCCCTCAGAGCCCAGGAGGACGCGGTCGGGTGAGATGCCGGCGCCCGAGCCGGGCAATCGGCGGGACTCCCACCACCCCGCGGGTGTCAGTGCGCGGACCGACTCCACGAGGTCGTCGATGTGCGTGTAGAGCGTGGCGAAGTGGCCTCCGGCACGAGTCGCGATCCACCCTCCGAGCGTCGAGAACTGAAACGACTGCGGGAAGTGGCGCAGCGTGAGGCCGTTCTCGGACAGCTGGGCTTCAAGGCCGGGGCCGGTTGCACCGGCCTGGATCCGGGCCGACAGCGACACCCGATCGACATCCAGAACGCGGTCAAGGGCCTTGACGTCGATCGTCACCACGCCCGCATACCCCGGCCCCACCCGCGGCTCGACGCCTCCGACCACGCTGGTACCGCCACCGAATGGGATCACCGCCGCGCCGACGGAGAGCGCCCACTCGAGGACCTCCCCGGCCTCCTCCTCCGTTCGCGGCCGGGCAATGACATCGGGGGGATGGTCAAAACGCCCGCGAAAGGCCTTGACGACGTCCGTGTACGCCCGGCCGTAGGCGTGCAGGCAGCGCTCGTAGGTGTCGGTCGAGCAGATCTGCTCGAGCGGACCCGGGACACGCAGTCGCGGCGGTGGTAGCTCGATGTCCGAAAGGGGCACCGGCTGCTGGGGATCGGACGAGCCGAACCCGAGCCGCTTCGTGATCTCGGCAGCCGCCGCCCGCGTCTGCGTCGGGGAGAGCTGCTCGTCCTCGAACCCCCAGCCCCAGTGCTTCATGCGCCGCTTCACCAGCGCGCCAGCCTACCCCCGGCGCCCCGATACCGTGTGCCGCGTGCCAACCAGAGCCGGCCTCCTCGCCCGCGGGCCGTGGGCCCTGCCGCAGGTGCAAGTGCAGTGGCGTACCGACCCGTTCGAGCCGCCCCCAACGGTGACCGCGGAAGCAGATATGGCCCTGGGCCGCCTTCGCGAGCGAGGCTCGCCGAGCCACGACGGGTTCGCCGCCAGACTGGCGGCGTTCGACGCCCATTCCGACCGCCTGGCCCTGGAGCTCCAGCCGATCCGCTGGGCGCTGCGGCTGGTTGCAGAGAATGCCGCCCAGAGCCTGTCGATCCTGTGCGTGGTGCGTGCGGCCGATGGCCGGTGGCTGGCCGGCAGGCGCGCGTCATGGCTGGCATCGTGGGCTGGGCGCTGGGCGTTGGGTGCCGGCGGCTCGGTCGAGGTAGACGAGAACCCCACGCACACGATGGGCCGGGAGCTGGGGGAAGAGTGGTCCGTGCAGGCCGAGCGTCTGACCGTCGAAGCGCTCGTGCGACTGCCGAGCGAGGTCGTGCTGCTCGTCGGCTTGGCGTGGCTCGCCGACGGCGCGGAGGTGAAGCCAGACCACGAGCACGATGACTTCGCATGGTGGCCCGCGGACGTGGCGAAATGGCCTCAGGAGGCGGACGAGCCGCTGCGCCGGATGGGCGCGCTCCTGACCGCCGGATGATCACCTTCCGCCGTCTCGAGCTAGCGTCGTTTACGCATTCGGCGGTATATCTGGGGCTGTTGCTGAGTGCGTTTGCGTTCGGCAACCCCGAGCCCGAGACGTTCATCCTGGGCCTGGCGCACGGGCTGATGTGGATCGGGATGTCGCTGGTCTGCATCGCCGCCGCGCGCATGCGAATCATCCCGTTCTGGCTCGCCGTGACGGTCGCCGTCCTCGGTGGGCTTGGCCCCTTCGCGGGCTCGATCGGATTCGTGCTCGCCGACCGCCGTCGGGGCCGAGAGGAGCACCGTTCTCGCTCCACAGGCAGGCGTTAGAGTTGACCGAGCCGATGGCTGTACACACGAGCACGGTCGAAGTTGTCATGCCCGCGATGGGCGATTCGGTCACCGAAGGGACCGTGCTCGAATGGCACAAGCACGAAGGCGATGCAGTCCAAGCGGACGAGACGATCGTCGAGATATCGACGGACAAGGTCGACGCCGAGGTCCCGGCTCCCGTCGGGGGCACGCTTGTGAAGGTGCTCGCCTCAGAAGGGGACACGATCGCCGTGGGCACGGTACTGGCCGAGATCGCCACCAGCGACGGGGCCGGGGACGGCGCACCGCAAGCGGCCGCACCACCTGAAGCGCCCGCGGCCCAGCCGTCTACGCCGGTCTCGAATGAAGCGCCGCCGGCGACGGAGAAGGAGGCAGTCGCAGGTGCCACCGTCGAGGCGGAGTCGACCGCGGCCGCGGAGGCCAGCACGGGCAAGACGGTGGACATCGTGACTCCGACCGGCGGCGAGTCGGTTACCGAAGGGACGATCCTGGAGTGGTCGGTCAAGGTCGGCGACACCGTCAAGGAGGGAGACACCGTCGTTGAGATCTCGACGGACAAGGTCGATATGGAGCTGCCCGCCCCGGCGTCGGGCACGATCTCCGAGATCCTGGTCGAGGAGGGTGCGACCGTGACAGTGGGTCAGGTCATCGCCCGGATGACCGCCGGAGGGCCGGAGGCCGCCCCGGCCGAGAGCGCCACTGAAGCCGCTCCAGCGGAGGCCGCCTCTCCGCCGGGACCCGAGGCAGCCTCCGCTCCCGCCAACGTCTCCCCGGTCGCGCGCCGAGTAGCCGAGCAGGAGGGGATCGATCTCGAGCACGTAAAAGGCAGCGCCCGCGGGGGGAGGATCACCAAATCGGATGTCCTGTCTGCCGCCGGCAATGGCGCCGCCGCGACGGCAGCGGCGCCCGCTACAGCTGCCCCGCCGGCCGCCCCCGCACCTGAAGCACAGCCGCTGCGGGGCGGTGCCGCGGCGCTGGCTCGCTACATGGACCAGAGCCGCTCGATCCCGACCGCGACGTCGTTTCGCACCATGACGGTCACGGCTCTCGACCAGCGACGCAAGCAACTCAAGGACGCCGGTCACCGTGTCTCCTTTACGCACCTGATCGCCTACGCGATCGCGCGCGCCGCCACCGAGGACATGCCCGTGATGGCGCACCATTTCGCAGAAGTGGATGGAAAGCCGGGCCGCGTCGACGACGGGGCCTGCAATCTCGGCCTGGCCGTGGACGTCGAGAAGAAGGACGGCACTCGCACGCTGATGGTCCCGGTCATACGCGACGCCGGGCGGTTGAGCTTCGAGGAATTTCTGGCCGCGTACGACGCCCTGGTGGAGAAGGCGCGGACCAACACGCTGACCGCCGACGATCTGAGCGGCGCCAACCTCAGCCTCACCAACCCGGGCGGGATCGGGACGGTCGCAAGCGTTCCCCGGCTGATGCCCGGGCAGGGCACGATCATCGCCACCGGGGCGATCGGACCACCGGTGGGGACAGCGAATGTTCCCGGGGCCGAGAAGGTCATGACGATGACCTCGACGTACGACCATCGGATCATCCAGGGCGCCGAGTCCGGCCGGTTCCTGGCCCGCATCGAGTCCTACCTGCAGGGAGAGGATGGCTTCTACGAGCGGGCGTTCTCAGACCTGGGGATCGCGACGCTCCCGCCCCTGCCGACGGCCCCGGCGGTCGCCCCGCCGCCCCCCGCCCCCGCCGGCGCACCCGCGGCCGCCCCGCCGGACGAGGAGATGCTCCAGGCGGTGCAGGCCGCGACCTCGCTGCTGAGAGCGCACCGCACGCATGGTCACCTGGCGGCCAAGCTCGACCCCCTCGGGCGGCCACCGGAGGGCGATCCGGCGCTCGACCCGGAGCCGCTGCACCTCACGCCGGAGCTGATGTCCAGGATCCCCTCGCGGATTCTGCGCATGTACGTCCCGGGCGAGACGCTCGCGGACGCCCTTCCCCATCTGCGCGAGACCTACTGCGGCTCGATCGCGTACGAGATCGAGCACATCGCCTCCCACGGGCAGCGGCTGTGGCTGCGCGAGAAGATCGAGTCCGGGGCCTTCCGCCAGCCGCTCGCGAGCGACGAGCAGAAGGCGCTGCTCAAGCGGCTGACCGAGGTGGACGCGCTCGAGCGATTCATGCACAAGGCCTATCTGGGACAGAAGCAGTTCTCGATCGAGGGGCTGGACATGACTGTCCCAATGCTCGACGAGCTGATCCAGTTGTCGGCCACGCAGGGGGCGCGCGAGGTCGTGATCGGGATGGCCCACCGCGGCCGGCTCAACGTCTTGGCCCACAACCTGGGCCGGGCATACCGCACGATCTTCGCTGAGTTTGAGGGCGCCTCCACGCTGGAGCCGATCACCACGATCCCCCAGGGGGGCACCGGCGACGTCAAGTACCACCACGGAGCGCAGGGCTCCTACCAGCTGCCGAGCGACGAGTCGATCATCGTCAGGCTCGAGTCCAACCCCAGCCACCTGGAGTTCGTCGATCCGGTCGCCGCCGGGGCGACGAGGGCCGCCCAGACCACCCGCCAGGGGCCTCACCCCAACCAGGACTCAAACGCCGCTATCCCGATCATCCTGCACGGCGACGCCTCGTTCCCGGCACAGGGCGTAGTCGCCGAGACGTTGAATCTCCAAGCGCTCGACGGCTACACGGTCGGCGGCACCATCCATCTCATCCAGAACAACCAGGTCGGGTTCACGACGGATCCCGAGGACGCCCGGTCTACCACCTGGGCCTCCGACCTGGCGAAGGGATTCGACGTGCCGATCATCCATGTCAACGCCGACGACGTGGAAGCCTGCATATCCGCGGTGCGGCTGGCGTTCGCCTTCCGGGAGCAGTTTGGGCACGACGTCCTGATCGACCTGATCGGTTACCGGCGGTTCGGCCACAACGAGGCAGACGAACCCGCATACACGCAGCCGGAGATGTACCAGGCGATCAAGAAGCACCCCCCGGCGCGGGAGCTGTATGCCAGGCAGCTGATCGACCGAGGCGTCGTCTCCGAACAAGAATCCACCGAGATGACCGACAGCGTGTGGGGAGTTCTGACCGAAGAGCACCACAAGCTTAAGGCCCAGATCGAGCACGCCAAAGAGGTGGAGCATGCGACAGGCGAGTACCAGCTGGACCGCACCGCCTCTCCAGAGGTCAAGACAGCGGTTGCAGCCGACCGCCTCCAGGTCCTAAACGAGGAGCTGCTGTCGGTGCCCGACGGCTTCACCGTTCATCCGAAGCTGGTCAAGCAGCTCGAGCAGCGTCGCCAAGTGTTCTCCACAGACGGCGGGGGCGGCATCCTGTGGGCCCACGCGGAAGCGCTCGCGTTCGCGTCCCTGCTGACCGAAGGCATACCAATCCGGCTGACCGGCCAGGACGCCGAGCGAGGCACGTTCTCCCAGCGCCACCTGGTCCTCCACGACGCGCGGACGGGCCAGGAGTGCTGTGCCATGCAGCACCTGCCGGGCGCGCTGGCGCCGATGGAGATGCACAACTCTCCACTGTCGGAGATGGCCTGCGTGGGATTCGAGTACGGCTACTCGCAGGAGGCGCCGGAGACGCTCGTGCTGTGGGAGGCACAGTTCGGCGACTTCGCCAACGGCGCCCAGGTCATCATCGACCAATTCATCTCTTCCGGACTGGCCAAGTGGGGCCAGACCTCGAGGCTGACGCTGCTGCTGCCGCACGGCTACGAGGGCTCAGGCCCTGAGCACTCCTCGGGCCGGGTCGAGCGGTTCCTGCAGCTGGCCGCCGAGGGGAACATCCGAGTCGCGAACTGCACCACCCCGGCGCAGTACTTCCATCTGCTGCGCCGCCAGGCGCGGATCGCAAAGCAGCGTCCGCTGGTGATCATGACTCCCAAGAGCCTGCTGCGGTTGCCGCAGGCCACCTCGCCGATCGAGGATCTGGCCGAGGGGCGCTTCCGCCCGGTGCTGGCAGAACCGGGGGTCGACAACGAGACCGTGACGCGGTTGATCCTCTGCAGCGGCAAGATCTACTACGACCTGGTGGGCTCCTCCGTCCGTAAGGAGAATCCGGGTGTGGCCGTGGGCAGGGTCGAGCTCCTGTATCCCTTCCCGCAGGCTGAGATCCTGGAGTTGGTGGCTTCCTATCCACGGCTCCACGAGGTCGTGTGGGCCCAGGAAGAGCCGCGCAACATGGGCGCCCGGGCGTTCATGTCGCCGCGTCTTTTGCAGATCCTCCCCGCGCACCTGCATTTCGGCTATGTCGGGAGACCGGAGCGGGCCGCCTCCGGCGAGGGCTACCCGGTCGCCCACGCGCACGAGCAGAATCGGATCGTCAGCACGGCGCTGGACCTGCGGCAGGCGGTATCTCAGTATCCGCGCCAGCTACCGGGCGAGCGCTAGCGCGCACGGTGGGGCGCGTCGAGCGCGAGGAGCGGATCCTCGAGCGCATCAGGGCAACGCCGCCCGGCTTCGTACGCACGTACGGCGATGTCTCGCCTGGTGCTCCGCGGGTGGCGGGGGCAGTGCTGAGCGCCTGCCACGACGAATCCGTTCCCTGGCACAGGATCGTGCGGGCCGATGGAACGCTGGCCAAGGGATGGCGCCAGCGGGCGCTGCTCGAAGCCGAAGGAGTCCCATTCCGGGGATCCCGGGTCGACATGCGAATCGCGCGAATACCCGATCAGCCATGAACGGCACATGGGTTCAGCGAGCGATCGAGCTCGCCCCCAGACCGCGCGGATTTCACCTGGTGACAAGCGAGGTCGTCGAGGCGCTGCCCGAGCTCTCAGAAGTTCAGACCGGGATCCTCCACCTGCTGATCCAGCACACCTCCGCGTCCCTGTCGTTGAACGAAAACGCCTCACCGGATGTCCGGCGCGACTTCGAAGCCTGGTTCAACGAGGCCGTACCAGAGCGCGCGCCGTACTGGACCCACACGCTGGAGGGTCCCGAGGACATGCCGGCGCACGTCAAGGCCGCGCTCCTAGGGCCGTCGCTCACGCTCCCGGTGGCCCAAGGTCGCCTGGCACTCGGCACCTGGCAGGGGATCTACCTGTGCGAGCATCGCGACCGCGGAGGTGGCCGTACGGTGGTTGCAACGCTATGGGGAGCGGGATAGGCGCGGCTCGGACCGAGCCTGTCGATGAAACCGCAGCTGTGTTGGGGTTTTGTCACCAGCCTCCCCCGGGGCGGCCTCGGGCAGTCCTTTTTGACAACCTGTGGGCTATCAAGATTCGTAGAAACGGCCTGAAGCACCACACGGCTCGTCGCCACCTGACGCCCAGCCTCGGGGTTCACGACATGGCGATCGACCTCGGGACCGCGAACACGCTCGTCTACGTGGCTGGACGGGGGATTGTCGTCTCTGAGCCGTCGGTAGTCGCTTCGGACGTCGACACTGGTCTTGTCCACGCCGTAGGTCTGGACGCCGAACGGATGATCGGCCGCACGCCGGCCACCATCTCCGCCACCCGGCCGCTGCGGCACGGCGTGATCGCGGACTTCGAGCCGACCGAGGAGATGCTCCGCTACTTCATCCGCAAGGTCCTCGACCGCCGCCATGCCCACCCACGGCTGATGGTCTGCGCCCCCTCGGGCGTGACCGAAGTCGAGAAGCGCGCCGTCGAGGAGGCGTCGCTGGCCGCCGGAGCGAGGAGGGTGCACCTTATCGAGGAGCCGATCGCAGCCGCGATCGGGGCCGGGCTACCGATTGAGGAGCCAGTGGGGCGGATGGTGGTCGACGTCGGCGGCGGCACCAGCGAGATGGCCGTCATCTCGCTCGGGGGGATTGTGGTGTACCGCTCGATTCGGATCGGCGGCTACGAGATGGACGATGCCATCACCCACTATCTGCGCTCCAAGTACCACCTGGCGATCGGGTCCCGGACGGCGGAGACGATCAAGATCGCTATCGGCTCGGCGGTCCCGCTCGAGCAGGAGGACACCTTCCACGTGAAGGGACGTCACCTGCTCACCGGACTGCCCACCAGCGTCGAGCTTCGCAGCGAGGAAGTGCGCGACTCGATCGCCGGTCCCATTAATGAGATTCTGCAGGCCATCCACGACACGCTCGAGGAGACCCCGCCCGAGCTGGCCTCGGACCTGGCGCGCGACGGGATCCTGCTCGTCGGCGGAGGAACGCTCGTCAGGGGGTTCCCGGAGCGGGTGGCCGAGGAGACCGGGATGCCGGTGGTCCGCTCCGAGTCACCGTTGACCTGCGTCGCGTTCGGGTCGGGGGCCGCTCTCGACCACTTCGACCAGATCGTCACCAGGGGCCGCGGCCCGCGGACCGAGCTCGTGACGCCCGACTGGCGCCTGTCGTAGCACCGGCACGCGTGGGGCGCCAGCCGGGCCGCGGCGGCCATCACGTCAATCGGCGCCCGGAACCTCGGTGTCTCGTGGTTGACGGGAGGGCGATCGTCAGGGGGATGTGAACCGGATCAAGACCACGTCGCCGTCTGCCATCACGTAGTCCCGTCCCTCGATCCGCAGCGTCCCGCGCTCACGCGCGCCGGCGTATCCGCCCGCGTCGACCAGCTCATCCCAGGGGACGACCTCTGCCCGGACGAAGCCCCGTTGCATGTCGGTGTGAACCAACCCCGCGGCGTCCCAAGCGGTCGCGCCGCGTCCGATGTGCCAAGACTGTGCCGGCTTGTCCCTGTCGGCGGTGAAGAACGCGATCAGCTCGAGCAGCGAAAACGCTCCGCGCACGACCGACTCGAGGCCCGAACGCTCAAGGTCCAGGTCGGCGCGCATAGCGGTCGCCTCAGCCTCATCCAACTCCGCCAGCTCGGCCTCAAGGCGCGCGGAGACCGCGACCGCCTGCGCCCCCGTCGAGCGCGCGTGCTCCTCGAGCGCCTCGGGGACTGAATCGGATCCCTCCTCGATGTTGGCGACATACAGGACCGGCTTCGCGCTCAGCGGGGCGAGCAGCTTCACCACGTCTGGCGCATCGGCAGGAGGTGGGACGGTGCGAGCCGGTCGGCCCTGCTGCAGGGCGGCGATCAGCTCCCGTAGCCATCGCTCCTCGGTAATCGCATGGCGCTCGCCCCCCTTGGCGGCCTTCGACACCCGCTCGAGCCTCCGCTGGGCCTGCTCGAGGTCGGCGTACACAAGCTCGGTCTCGACCGTCTCGACGTCCCTCAGAGGATCTACCCGGCCGTCAGGGTGAACCACGTTGGGGTCGTCGTGAACGCGAACCACGTGCACGATGGCGTCCGTTTCCCGAATGTTCGCCAGGAACTGGTTGCCAAGCCCTTCGCCCCGGTGCGCGCCCGCTACCAGCCCGGCGATATCACGGAACTCGATCGTGTCCGGAACCACTTTCGATGCCTTGGCCACCGGCGCCACCGCCTTGAGCCGCTCGTCGGAGACGGGCACGACCGCGACATTGGGCTCGATCGTGGTGAAGGGGTAGTTGGCGATGTCCGCGGCAGCACCGGTCAGGGCCGTGAACAGCGAGGACTTGCCGGCGTTGGGAAGGCCGACGATTCCGACCTTCAACGCCAGGCCTCCCTCCCGGGGTGCGACGGCGGGGCGGGCCAGGCCTCTGCGATCGCGGTGCCCAGGAGTGCGCCGGCGAGCACGTCGCTCGGGTGGTGGACTCCGAGGTATGGTCGGCTGAGGGCGAACGCGACCGCGGTCGCATACATCGGCCCCGCGGGCGCCAGACCGCTGAAGGCCCGGGTGGCGGCGAACGAGGTCGTGCAGTGGGCGCTGGGAAACGACAGGCGCGAGACCGTCGCGGTCAGGGGCGGCAGGCCCTTGAGGTCCGGGCGGCGCCGGCGGACAGCCAGCTTGACCAGGAAGTTCAGGCCGTAGGATGCGGCCACGATCCTCATCCCGCGCAACCAGCGCTGGCGCTGATCGGGGCGGGTCTCGAGCGTCGCGCCCACAGCCCCCAGCAGCAACCAGCAGGCGCCGTGTTCCCCCAGGCGGGAATAGACCGCGACGAGCCGCTCCAAAGCCGGAGGGTGCAAACGCGTGCGGGCGCCGAGCAGCAACGCGCAGTCCAGCTCGCGGAGCGTCTTGTGGATGACCCGTGCCCTCAGGTCCCGAATCCGACCCGATGCTCTTCGTGGTCGACGATCACGTACACGACCTTGGTCAAGTCAACAGCCACGGTCCCGTCCTCGGCCATCATGTCGTGCCATCCGTCGGAGCCGAGCGCGTTGCGAAGCTTCTTCAATTCATCGGGCGGTACACGTGCCGCGAGCGTCTGGCCACCCAGGAACCCGATGCTGATCCGGTGTGGCTTCTCGTTGGCCGCCATCAGTGCTCGTTTGCCGGTTGCACGAGCTCGGTGAGCACTCCGCCGGTGGAGGCGGGATGCAGGAACGCCACCCGCGAGCCGCGGATCCCCACCCGCGGCTTCTCATCGATCAGCCGCAGCCCGGCGCCGGCCAGGCTCTCGAGCGTCTGCTGCACGTCTGAAACGCGGTAGGCCACATGGTGAAGTCCGGCCCCGCGGCGCTCCAGAAACTTCCCCACGGCGGTGTCGGGTCCGAGCGGCTGGAGCAACTCGATGTGCCCATCACCGATATCGAGCAGTGCGGCATCGACGCCCTGTTCGGTGACCTTCTCCCGGTGAACCAATGGCATCCCGAACGTGTCGCGGTACAGGCCCAGCGCGGCCTCGATGTCCTCGACGGCCACGCCGACGTGGTCGATTACCTCAAGCATCGGCGGCTGAGAATACTGACGATCACTCCACCCGCTCCATCCTGGGGTTGGGCGAGTAGGTGCGTCCCACTTTGGCGCATGGGCGGCCCTCGAGCAGCACGACATCCGCGGTGAAGTCGTTTTGGCCACGGATCAGCGAGGATCCGACCCCGTACGCGTCGACGGGTACGCCGAGGGCCTCAAACTCATTGATGCGCGCTGCGTTGAACCCCCCGCTGGCCACAATTCTCACGTCCTGGAAACCGGCCTGATCGAGGGCCCGTCGCACCTTCTCGACCAGCTGGGGGTTGACGCCCGTGGGGCTGAAGCTCCCCATCTCGTTGATCAGCGAGCGGTCGACGAGCTGCTCAGAGGTGTCGAGCCGCACCCCCCACAACTTCGGACCGAGGGCCTCCGCCACGGCCAGCGCGGTCGTGATCGAGTCGTTCTCGAAGTCCACCAGCACCGTGATGTTCATTTCATTATGGAAGCGGTCGGCGAACAGGGCCGCCGCTTTGACCGTGTCGCCGCCGTAGGCCGCGATCAGTCCGTGAGGCACCGTGCCGATCCCGCGGCCGCCCCACCATGAAGCCTGGGCGTCGGTCGAGACGCCGATGGCGCCGGCCACGTGAGCGCTCCAGCCGTCGCCGGTCTGCACCAACCAGTGGTCGTGACGCGCGGGGAAGTAGAAGATCTGCTTGCCACGGGCCGCCTCCACCACCTCCGCCACGTTGCGCATGATCAGGGAGCGGCGGGCCATGCAGCCTAGGTAGACCGTCTCGAGATGGGCGAACAAGCTGTAGTCGCCCTCGATCGTCATCACGGTCTCCCGCGGTGCAATCCGATCGCCCTCGCGCAGCGCGCGGACGTCGAGCTCCTCCCATCCCGGAACCCACTGCCCATCCGGCCCGCGGTGTCCCGAGCAAAGCTTCACGATGGCGATGGCCTCGTCGACTCCGCCCAGGAGCGACTCGCGCTTCTGAAAGACCTGCATCGTGACGTTGGGGTGATGCCCTTCCGCCTCGAGCAGGCTCTTGGTGTGGACGAAGTAGGCGTCCGAGTAGTAGCCGTCGCGGATGCGCTCGACCGGAAGACGGAAGATCGCGGGATCCAGTCGGGTAGCAACCTGGGTAGACATGGAAGGAGTTTATTTGGCCCGGATACCGACATACACCCAGCGAACATGTTCGGGTAGGGTCGTTTCGGATCGTGGCTGAACGCGATTTTCCACATGCGTCGGTGATAGAAGGCGTGCGCTTCACCGCCCAGGTCGCGCTGCCCAACCTGATCCAGGGATTGCTCCGGCGACGGAAGCAGGTCTCGGCGATCGCCAGCCGAACCGGGGCCGATGGACTCGCGGTGGGCTTCCTGGCGGGCGTGAAGCGAAGCTACGGCGAGGGGCCGGTGTGGATCCGCGTGGCCAAGGACGAGACCCTACTTCTGCTCGGTCGCACGCCGATCAGGCGCGTGCTCGAGGGGTCGCCCGAGCCGTTCGCCGCAGATCCCGAGCCGAAGAAATCGGCGATGTCGCACTTCCAGCCCCACGCGCTCACGATCTCCCGAGACGGCGACTGGGAGGATCGGCGCAAGTTCACAGAGGCAGTGCTGGACGCTGGCATGTCCTCGGGTGCGGACCGGTTCGCCGCGGTCTGCGCCGAGGAGTCGGCCCGGCTGCCGGAGGAGCTTGATTGGGACACATGGAACCGCGCCGTTCGCCGCGTGACTCGGCGGATCATCCTCGGCGAGGGGGCAGCCGACGACGACTCCATCTCGGAGATGCTCGGAGAGCTGATGGACAAGTCAAACCCGCCGGGAGGGGGAGACGAGGAGCTCTACGAGAGTTACGTCACTGCGCTAGAGCGCTACGTGGACGAGGCCGAGCCAGGCAGCCTGGTGAGCTACTTCGACCGCGCGCCAGCGACCGAGCGCACCGAGCCCGCCGGGCAGGTCACCCACTGGCTGTTCGCGCTCGGGGATACGTTGGCCATCAACGCGTTGCGCTGCCTGGCGTTGCTCGCCGTGTTCGACGAGCAGCGGGAACACGTGTCGAAGGAGGTCGCGAACGCGGACCTCAACACCGGATCGGGCGTCGACTCGCTGAAGCTCCTCGAGGCCTGCCTTCAGGAAGCGATGCGGCTCTGGCCGACGACGGCGATGCTGTCGCGCGAGGCCGTGCGCGATGTCGACTGGGACGGGATCACGATTCCGGCCGGCAAGCAGGTCTTGATCGTCAACACCTTCAATCATCGGGATGAGGACGCCGTGCCATTCGCCGATCGGTTTGATCCCGATGCGTGGCTGTCGGGCGAGGCCGCAGATGACTGGATCTTCAACCACTTCAGCCATGGGCCGCAGGGCTGTCCCGGCACCGCGCTGGCGCTGTTCGTGGGCAAGGCGATGCTGGCGACGCTGCTCGCTCCGGGCTCCGAGGTCCGTCTGCTCTCGCCGCGGCTCGATCCGACCAAGCCGCTTCCGCACGCGCTCGATTTCTTCGGCCTGAAGTTCTCGCTCGGCGGCTCGTCGGCCGCCTAGCCGCAGGCGCTACCCAAGTAGCTCGCGCGCCAGGTCGGCGTAGAACCCGGCGGCGAATCCCAGGTCGCGGACGTCGATGCGCTCGTCGGCGTTGTGAATGAGCGGCGCCACGTCCAGGATCGTCATATGGCGTTGCGGAAAGAACCCGTACGCCACGCAGTCGGGGAACGCCTCTCGAAACCAGCGGGAATCGGAAGAGCCCGGCAGGATTACCGGCACCGTCTCCGCGCCCGGATCGTTGTCGGCTACCCAGCGGGAGATGGCGTCCATGAGCGGAGAGTCGACCGGCGAGGCGTTCCCCGTGAACGTCTCCGTGAACTCGATCTCGAGCGCGCCGTCACGGTCGAGCAGCTCCTCGATCCGCCGTTCGGCCAGCTCTCGGCCGAGGCCCGGGGGAACCCGGCAGTCGACCTTGACGTACGCCCGCGAGGGGATCACGTTGATCTTCTCCGATGCGTGGGCCATGGTGGGTGTCATCGTGACGCTCAGCATCGGCTCGACCAGCGTCAGCAGCCGCGGCTCGACCTCGCGGATCCGCGCGACCGCCGCCGCCGGATCCGATGGGTCCTCACCCAGCCCGCGCAATAGCGCCGCCGGGGCTTCGGTCACGTCGTACGGCGGCTGGCGCTCGGCCAGCGCCGCCAGCACCGGTGCGAGCTTCAGCAGCGCGTTGTCTCCCGTCCGCGGCAGCGACGCGTGTCCCGCCGCGCCGCACGCGGTGACGGTGAACCGAAAGAGCCCCTTCTCGCCGCAGCAGACGCCGTAGCGGCGCCGGCCCCGGTACTCGAACACCTCGCCGCCGCCCTCGTTGAGGAGCATGTCGCAGCGCACCTTGTCCGGATGGTTTTCGGTCAGCCAGTGGGCACCCTGCTCGCCGCCGGTCTCCTCGTCGCACACGAATACCAGCTTGAGCTGCCCCCGGGGGCGCCACCCCTCTTTGGCCAGAGCCGCAGCGGCGACCGCTTCGGCCGCCACCTGCGACTTCATGTCCAGCGCGCCGCGACCCCACAGAAACCCGTCCGCGACGTCGCCCGACCACGGATCGTGGCGCCACTCCGAGGGATCGGCCAGCACGGTGTCGACGTGGCCCAGGAAACAGAGAGACGGCCCGCCGTCTGCGCCGTCCAGTGTGGCCACCAGGTTCGGGCGCTCCTCGCTGGCGCTCAGCAGCCCGACCTCGAACCCGGCCGCCTGCAGAAACTCGGCTAGGAACTCGATCGCGGGACGTTCGTTGCCGGGGGGGTTGACGGTGTTGAAGCGGACAAGCCGCTTCAGGACGTCGGTCGTTTCGGCCTGCAGGTCCATTGATCGGCGGGACACTAGCGTCGTGCCGGGCGCCGCTTGACGCACAGGCCGACGAGCAGCGCGGCGACGATCGCCGCCGCGGCCCAGCCCGGCAGCTGGTCGGCGACCGGACACAGCGCAAAGAGGACGACCGCCACCGCCAGTGCAGGGCGCTCGACCGTCTCGAGCATCCGCCACGCGAAACCTGCATGGCCGATCAGGTAGATGCCGACGCCGCTGCACAACGCCAGGCCGCCGGGACCTGATCCCTCGATCACAAGCTTGGCCCCCACGGCGAAGATGATGATTCCGGCGACGATCACCAGATGGATGTAGCTGTAGGCGTCGGATGCCGCGAGCACTGGGTCGTTGTGGACCCGCAGCCGCTCCTCGGCGGCCTGCGCCACCTCGTCGAAGTACGTCCACCACAGGCCGACGGTGGCCACCACGCACAGGGAGAACACGACCAGGACGTGCGTGGTCAACACGGAGCTGGCCTGGGCGCCGATGACCACAATCGACTCTCCCAGGCAGATGATCACGAACAAGCTGTAGCGCTCGGCGAAATGAGCGACCGCGACGCGCTGAAGGCTGCGCAGGCGCTCCCGGTTAAGCCAAGCCGGACCCGCGTAGTCGATCGCCGCGGCCACTAGCCACAGCGCGGTGCGAGGCCCGGTCCCCAGGAACGAGCCCGCGAGCAGGAGGGCCATTCCCACCAGGACGGTGATCGCGAACCCGGCGATCGCGCTCCACTGCGCTCTGCCGGCTCGCGACGCCTGTGCATAGAGGGCGAGGTGGAGGAGGCGCACCACGATGTAGGTGACAGCGAACAGCGTCCCGCGCTGCTCGAACGCGTGAGGGAGCGCCAAGCCCGCGACGAAGATGAACCCCATCGCCACCAGCAACACGAGCCGCAGCTCACGAGCCTCGTCGTCGAACGCGTTGGCGACCCAGACGAACGCCGACCATGCCCACCAGACGAGCGCCAGCGCGAGCATCGACCGTCCGAACCCGCCCCACGTCGGCTGTCGCGCCAGCAACGTGATCACCTGCGTGACCGCGAATGCGAACACCAGATCCCACAGCAGCTCCACCGGGCTGGTCCGGCGCTCGCGCGGAGCGGCTTCGGCCACTTGGTCGGAAACTCCGGTCACGTCGAGAGCGTACGATCAGCCGCCGTGGGCAGCCGCGAAGACGACCTCGAGCTCGCGCTCGAGCTGGCCGACGCCGCGGACTCAATGACCATGGAGCGCTTTCGGGCCGAGGACCTGGTCGTTGAAAACAAGCCCGACCTGACGCCCGTGACCGAGGCCGATCGTGCGGTGGAGCAGAAGATCCGCGAGATGCTGGCGCAAGTCAGGCCGGGCGACGTGGTGGCCGGCGAGGAATACGGGCTCGGGGGAGGCGGCCCGGAGGAGGCGACGGTCGGCGGGCGGCGGTGGATCGTGGACCCGATCGATGGCACGAAGAACTACGTGCGCGGGATCCCGGTCTGGGCCACGCTGCTGGCCCTCGAAGAGGGCGAGGAGATCACGGTCGCGGTGGCCTCGGCGCCCGCACTGCACCGGCGGTGGTGGGCGGCGCGCCGGAACGGGGCGTTCATGACGGACGGAGTCGGCGATCGAAAGCGTCTCCAAGTCTCAGGGGTGAGCGAGCTCGCCGACGCACAGCTGTCGTTCGCCGGATTCGAGGACTGGGAGGCGAAGGGGCGGCTCGACGCGCTGCTCGAGCTCGGCCGGCGCTGCTGGCGGACGCGCGCCTTCGGCGATTTCTGGGGCTACATGCTGGTCGCCGAGGGCGCGGTCGAGATCTCGTGCGAACCTGTCGTCGAGCTCTGGGATCTGGCGGCGCCGCAGCTGATCGTCGAAGAGGCCGGGGGTCGCTTCACCGACCTCAGCGGCGAGCCTCGCGCCGATGGCGGCAGCGGGCTCGGCACCAACGGGCTATTGCACGAGGCGGCGCTGGAGATCGTAGGGCTGTAGGGCGTCCCCGCCGAGCCGTGGGAAGTTGAGGACGCATAGCACCACCTTTCTTCCCACGCTCCCGCGCCTGAGCGGCACGACCTCGCGCCCCCCACCTTCCATACTTGAGGCATGCAGCGGCTGTTCGGTGACGACGCACCGCCGCGCGCTGACGCGGTGGCGCCCTCCGACGCGCCCCTCGCCACCCGCTTGCGGCCACGAACGCTGGAGGAGTTCGTTGGACAGGATCGGCTGCTCCAACCCGGCTCGGCTCTGCGCACTGCGATCGAGGAGGGTCGGCCCCACTCGATGATCCTCCATGGCCCTCCGGGGAGCGGGAAAACCACGCTGGCCCGACTGATAGCCGAGGCCTCGAGCGCCGCGTTCGAGGAGCAGAGCGCGGTGCAGGCCGGTCGGGCGGAGGTCAGGGCGGTGATCGAGCGCGCGCGCGAGCGCCTGAGTACGACCGGGACGAGGACGATCTTCTTCCTGGATGAGATCCACCGGTTCAACAAGGCGCAGCAGGACGCCCTGCTGCCGGCGGTCGAGGACGGGCTGATAACGCTCATCGGGGCGACCACCGAGAACCCGTATTTCGAGGTCAACTCCGCCCTGTTGTCCCGCACCCAGGTGTACGTGCTCGAGCAACTTACCTCCTCGGAGATCCGCACGCTGCTCGACCGGGCCGTACATCGCGGCGAGTGCGGGACGCGGACGGTCGAGCCCGAGGCGCTCGAGTTCCTCGCCGACCGCTCGGGTGGCGACGCTCGGACGGCGCTCAACGCGCTCGAGCTGGCCTGTCAGACAGCCGGAGAGGGGGGCGACTCGGTGACGCTGGCCCAGGCCGAGGACGCGCTCCAGCGCCGCGCACTCCTCTACGACCGCCAGGCCGACTACCACTACGACACGATCTCGGCTTGGATCAAGGCCACCCGAGGCTCGGACCCTGACGCATCGCTGTACTACCTAGCGGTGATGCTCGAGGGCGGAGAGGATCCGCGCTTCATCGTCCGCCGGATGGTCGTCCTGGCCTCGGAGGACATCGGTAACGCCGACCCCCAGGCACTGACTGTCGCAACGGCCGCGGCGCAGGCGGTCGAGCACGTAGGGTTGCCGGAGGCCCAATTTGCGCTGGCGCAGGCAGCCATCTACTTGTCGCTGGCGCCAAAGTCCGATGCGGCCAAGCGGGCGATCGTCGCGGCCAGAGAGCTGATCGGCGAGCGGGGGGCGGACCTGCCGCCCAGCTATCTGCGCTCGTCCACGCGCAAGCGCGGGGATTACGACAATCCCCACAACCGTCCCGGTCATCTCTCGCCGCAGGAGCTGATGCCCGAGTCCGCGATCGGGCGCCGGCTCTACGAACCTGACGAAGCGGAGGCGCGGCTGCGGGAACGCCTTGAGGAGATCCGCCGGGCACGCGGAAGGAGCAGCTGAGCGCCTAGGGGGCACGGCGGGCCAGGCCCCGGCGATTAGCCTATGGCGATCAGCGCCGCGACCGCCACAGAACAGCTCGAGTCCTACAGTCCGGCCACCGGCGAGCGGCTGGGGGCGGTGGCCGTGACAGCTCCGGATGGCGTCCAGGCCGTGGTCGACAGCGTGGCCCAGGTGCAGCCTTTCTGGGCGCAGTTGACGCTCGGTGACCGTGGGCGATATCTCGAGCGCACCGCGCAGGTGCTGATCGACGAGACGGACGCGATCCGCGACCTGATCGTTCGCGAGCAAGGAAAGCCGCGCAACGAGGCGTTCACGATGGAGCTGCTGCCGACGATCGACGCGCTGCAGTGGCTGGCCCGCACCGGGATCGAGATCCTGGCCGACGAAGCGCTCGACATGGGCCAGCTGTACTTCAGGACGAAGAGCGCGGCGTTGACCTACGAGCCGCTGGGGGTGATCGGGGTTATCTCTCCGTGGAACTACCCGTGGAGCATCCCGTTCTTCGAGGTGGCGATGGCACTGCTGGCCGGCAACGGCGTTGTGCTCAAGCCGGCCTCGCTCACGCCTCTGATCGGGGAGCGGATCGCCAGGGCGTTTGAGCGCGCTGGTCTGCCGGAGGGTCTGTTGCGGGTGGTGCACGGCGGGGCCGATACTGGCCAGGCACTGGTGCGCTCGAGCGTGGCGAAGGTGTTCTTCACGGGATCGGTCGAAGCTGGGCGCTCCATTGCCGAGCAATGCGCTCGTCTGCTGAAGGGCTCCGTGCTCGAGCTCGGCGGCAAGGATCCAATGATCGTGCTCGAGGACGCAAACCTGGAACACGCGGTCGCGGGCGCGTTGTGGGGGGGATTCGCCAACGCCGGCCAGACGTGCTCGGGCATCGAGCGCGTATACGTGATGCGCGAGGTCTCGGAGCGCTTCATCTCCGGCGTGGTGCAGGGCGCCCGGAGCCTGCGGCTCGGTGATCCCATGAGATGGGAGACGGAGATCGGGCCGATGGTCTCCGGCGGGCAGTTCGAGATCGTCTCCGAGCTGGTGGACGACGCCGTGGCCGCCGGCGCATCATTGCGCTGCGGCGGCCCGGCGCAAGCGCCCGCCGGTCTCGAGCAGGGCAAGTTCTACTCGCCGACCGTGCTCACGGACGTCACCCACGAGATGCGGATCATGCGCGAGGAGATCTTCGGCCCGGTGCTGCCGATCGTCGTGGTCGACTCCGAAGATCAGGCTGTGGCCCTGGCAAACGACTCCGCGTTTGGCCTCGGGTCCTCGGTGTGGACCATGGATCGCAGCAAGGGTGAACGGTTCGCGCGGGAGCTCGAGGCTGGGATGGTGTGGATCAACGATCACATGTTCAGCCACGGCGCATGCCAGTGCTCGTGGGGCGGGGTCAAGCAATCGGGGCTCGGCCGCACGCACTCCAAGTTCGGCCTGTACGAGTGCGTGAACGTCAAGCTGCGAGTGTGGGAGCCGTCGGCCATCCGCGACGCGTGGTGGCACCCGTACGACGAGACGCTCGGCAGGGCGCTACGCCAGAGCGCTCAGGTCTTGTACGGCCGTCCGTCGATCCGTGCCGGCGCACTCCGAGCCGGCGCGGCACCGCTGCTCAAGATCGGCGCACGGCTGGCCCGCGACGCGCTGCGGCGCTAGGGGCGGGCTACCCTTTGCGGTGATGCCGGCCCAGGCCTATACAGGCAAAGAGTGCGTCTGCCAGCTGCGCAAGGGCATCTGTGACCAGTCGTGCGTCGAGGGGATGCTCGAGACGAGGTTCTACATCGCCTGCCTGCGCCTCACCGCGCGGCGATGCGTGGTCGTCGGCGGCGGCGATGTGGGACTGGAGAAGGTCGAGGGGCTGCTGGCCTGCGACGCGGAGGTGACGCTGGTCGCGCCCGAGGCCCATCCCGAGCTCGTGCAGCTGGCGCTCGAGGGCTCGATCCGCTGGGAGCAGCGCGAATACGAGTCCTCCGATCTCGACGGGTGCCTGATCGCCATCGCCGCGACCTCGGACACCGACGTCAACATCCGCGTGTTCGAGGACGCCGAGCAGCGAGCCATGCTGGTCAACGTGGTCGACGTCCCCCCGCTATGTAACTTCATCCTCCCGGCGATAGTGCGCACCGGCCCGATCGCCATCGCCATCTCCACCGCGGGCGCATCGCCCGCGCTGGCCAAGCGGATGAAGCGCGAGATCGGCGAGCTGTTCGGCGAGCCGTACGCGATGCTGGCCGTGCTCCTGAACGAAGCCCGGGGGTGGGCCAAGGCCACGCTTCCGAGCTATCAAGACCGCAAGGAGTTCTTCGAGTCGATCGTCGAGGGGGAGCCGGATCCTGTCGAGCTGCTGCGCAAAGGACGGTTCGATGAGGTGCGCGAGCTGGTCGAGGGCGCGATGCGGGAGCACGCTCCTGCGTGAGCACTGAGCCGGGCGGCCGCCTGACGCACGTCGACGAGCACGGCCGGGCCCGCATGGTCGACGTGTCCTCCAAGCCAGCCACCGAACGCCGCGCCCTCGCCCAGGCGGTGGTGCGGGTATCGGCCGAGACGGCGCAGGCGATTGAGGCTGGTGACGCTCCGAAGGGGGACGTGCTCGGCGTGGCCAGGATCGCCGGGATCCAGGCCGCCAAGCGGACCGCCGAGCTGATTCCCCTGTGCCACCCGCTGCCGCTGTCGTTCGTTGGCGTTGATGGAGCGGTCGACCCCGAGGCCGGCACGATCACCCTGAGGGCCGAGGCCAGAACCACAGGCCCGACCGGCGTCGAGATGGAGGCCCTGACGGCGGCGAGCGTAGCGGCGCTGACCGTGTACGACATGATCAAGGGCATGGAGCGTGGGGCCAAGATCGAGGAAGTCGTCCTGCTCGAGAAGGCCGGTGGGCGCTCGGGTCAGTGGCGGCGTGCAGAGGGGTGAGGGCCACGAGCACCAAGCTCAGCGACGTTCTGAGGCGGGCGCGGGTGATCGACCTGAGCTATCCGCTGACCGCCATGTTGGCGCTGTTGACATGAGCCGTCGCCAGGGCAGCGGCGCCCAAGCCATCGAATGAGAGCCGCGATCATCACGATCTCGACGTCAGTGGCCGCCGGCCGCGCGGAGGATCGCTCCGGCGCGGCGCTGGCCGAGCTGGCGGCCGAGGCCGGTGTCGAGGTCGTGGCCAGGGAAACCGTAAGCGACGATCGACCACAGATCGAGGACCTGCTCCGGCGTCACGCCTCCCCCGAGGCGAACACGCCGCTCATCTTCACCACCGGCGGCACCGGCCTGACCCCCGATGACGTCACGCCGGAAGCGACCCGGGCCGTGATCGAGCGGGACGCCCCAGGGTTCGCCGAGGCGATGCGGGCCGAGTCGCTCAGGCATACCCCGATGGGGATTCTGACCCGCGGCGTGTCCGGCATCGCGGGGCGCACACTGATCATCAACTTCCCGGGGAACCCAAAAGCGATCCACGAGCTGTTCGGGATCGTCGCTCCGACGCTCGAGCACGCGGTCGCGACGCTTCAGCGCGAGCCCGGGAGCGGTGCTAATCACGGTGCCCGACACGCCGGCCATTGAGCTGCGCGGCGTCGCACGCCAGTTTGGCGAGCGGACCGCGCTCAAGGAGGTCTCGGTACTCGTCCCGAGAGGCGCGACGCTGGCCGTGCTGGGCCGCAACGGAGCCGGGAAGTCGACGCTGCTGCGGATCCTGGCCACTCTGCTGCGACCACACGGAGGCGAGGTGCAGGTTCTCGGGGAGCCGCTACCGCGCCGGGCGTTCGCGGTCCGGCCGAAGATCGGTCTGCTGGGACACGAGCCGCTCCTCTACCGCGACCTGACCGGCCGCGAGAACCTGCAATACCACGCGCGGCTGCACGGGCTGCCCGAGGACAAGGTCGACCGGTTGCTGGAAGCGGTTGGTATGGAGCGCCGGGGGGACGACGCCGTCCGCTCCCTCTCGAGGGGAATGGTGCAGCGGCTCGCGGTTTGTCGCGCTGTGCTCCATGAGCCTGAGCTGCTGTTGCTCGACGAGCCGAGGGCGAACCTCGATCCCGCGGCCAGCGAGCTGGTCGAGCCCTTGATCGGTGGCAGCAACGGACGGACCCGGGTGCTCACCAGTCACGATCCGGAGACCGCGATCAGGGAAGCAGACCTCGTCTTGGGGCTCAGAGACGGCAAGCCCGCATTCCTGGCGGAGCCTGGCGGCCTCGACGTCGGCCAGCTCAAGGAGCTCTACCTATGAGCACTGTGCTGACCGTCCTGCGCAAGGACCTACGGCTCGAGCTCCGCACGTTCGAGACCCTGCCGGCCATGGCGCTGTTCTCGCTCTCCACGTTCGTGATCTTCCACTTCGGGCTGAACCAGTCAGCGATCGCAGGCCAGCTGGCGGCCGGGGTGCTGACCGTGACGCTCCTGTTCGCGGCGCTGCTGGGGGCCGGTCGGCTGTTCGTGGCCGAACGTGAGCAGGGCGGCTTCGACGCCTTCCTGCTGGCCCCGGTGGACCGCAACGCGCTGCTGGTCGCGAAGGCCGCGGCCATGTTCATCTTCCTGGCGGTGCTGGAGGTGGTCGCCGTGCCCGCGTTCGGGCTGTTGCTGCTGGGACCCCCTCTCGGCCCGCGGCTGCCGGGGCTGATCGCCGTGCTGGCGCTGGCGGACCTGGGGCTGGCCGTGATCGGGACGTTCGTCTCGGCGATCGCGATCCAGACGCGGGCGCGCGACCTGATCGCGCCCATCATCGGGCTGCCGCTGCTGATTCCGGCGCTGATCGCCACGGCCCGGGCGGCGGGGCCGTTGCTCGCCGCCCACGGCTCAGGTTCGCCCCCAACCAAATGGATCGCAATCCTCGCTCTTTATGATGTCGTGTTCGCCCTGATCGCCTACGCGGTGTTCGACTACCTTCTGGAGGATTAACTCCTTGACCACGTTTGGCCGCGGGCTTCGCACCCTCGTCCTGGCCACGACTTTGACGATCAGCGTCGCGCTGGCGCTGGTCTTCTTCTACGCCCCGCTCGATGCCGACCAGGGCTTCATCCAGAAGATCTTCTACCTGCATGTTCCGCTGGCGATCATCTCCCTGTGCGGATTCGTGGTCGGTGGCCTGCTTGCGATCGGCCATCTGCGCACCGGGAATCGCGCGTGGGACATGCGCTCCTACGTGGCGATTCACATGGCGTTGATCTTCGGAATCGGGGGTCTGATCACGGGATCGATCTGGGCCAAGGCTTCGTGGGGACACTGGTGGGAGTGGAGTGACCCCACGCTGACCTCGTTCTTGATCGTGCTGCTTTTGTTCGCCACCTACCAGCCGCTGCGCTTCTCGATCGAGGACCCCGAGCGCCAGGCTCGATACGCGAGCGTGTTCGCGGTGGTCGCCGCGGCATTCGTGCCGCTCAACTTCATCGCGGTCAGGCTGGCGCAGGGGTTTGTGCACCCCCGGATACTGACCCTGGGCGGCGGCAACCTTCCAGGGTCGATGCGGCTCACGTTCGCCGTCTCGCTGCTCGGGCTGGCGCTGCTGTATGCCACGCTCTGGAAGTACGAGATGACTGCCAAGAACGCCCGCATCCAAGTCCGGCGGCTGCGTCGGGCGCTGCTCGGCGAAGATACTGTCCGCCCGCTCTCAAGGAGCGCGGCTCCGTCGTGATAGCGCTGGCCGTCTCTCCGGCGCTCGCGCCCGGCAAGGCCGCTCCGTACGTCATCGCTGCCTACGCCGTGTTCCTGGCCATCGTGTTGATCTACGTGGCGATCATGGCCCGGCGGCTGACGCGGACCGAAAAGGACGTCCAGCAGCTCAAGCGCGAGCTCGATCAGCGTGCGGCAGCGGCCGAGCACGAAGACGAGCGGGAGGCCGTGGGATGAGCGAGCTGCTGGCGATTGGCGTCTCGCACAAGACGGCTCCGGTAGAGATCCGCGAGCGCCTGGCACTGACCGACAGACGGGCCGCGGAGTTCCTGCGCGACCTGCGCGGAGCCGCCGACGTGCAGGAGGCAGTCGCCATCTCGACGTGCAACCGGACCGAGCTGTACCTGGTGGTGGGCGATCCGGTGGAGGCCGAGTCGACCGCCCTGACGATGCTCTCTCGGCAAGCCGGCATCCGGCCTACGGCGCTTGCCTCCACGATCTACGCCCATCGCAATTGCGACGCTGCGCGTCATCTATATCGGGTCACGGCCGGACTGGAGTCGATGATCGTGGGCGAGAACGAGATCCAGGGACAGGTCAAGCGGGCATACGACGCGGCGCTGACCAAGGAGACCACGGGTCCGCTCACGAACCGCCTGTTCAAGGCGGCGATCGAGACCGGTAAACGGGTGCGCACCGAGACCGCCATCGGCGAGCGTCAGCTGACATTGCCCGCGGTGGCCGTTGCACTGGCGCGGGAGCTGCTTGACGAATTGAGCGGACGCGAAGTCGTGATCCTGGGCACCGGGGAGACCAGCGAGCTGACGGCCCGCGCCCTTGCCGACTCGGGCGTGCGCGCCGTGTTTGTGGCCACGCGCAGGCGCGACCGGGCCCTTGGGCTGGCGCGCCGCTACGGCGGCACGAGCGTCAACTTCGACGAGCTGCCGCAGGCGCTGCAGCGGGCCGACATCGTGGTGGCGGCCACGGCGTCGCCGCACGTGCTGATCGAAGCGGCCGAGCTGGAGGAGGTCATGGTCCGGCGCGACCAGCAGCCGATGCTCCTGATCGACCTCGCCGTCCCGCGCGACGTCCACCCGGCGAGCGCCGGGATCGCCGGCGTGTCCCTGTACGACATCGATGACCTCCAGGCCGTGATCGCGCGCAACCGCAAGGTGCGCCAGGCGGAGGCCCGCAGGGCGGAGGGGATCATCGAGGAGGAGATCCAGCAGTTCGCCAGCTGGCTGGGATCGCTCGAGGTGCTGCCCACGCTGGCGGCGTTGCGGGCACGGGCCAACGAGATCGCGGCCCAGGTGGTGCGGGAGAACGCGGGCAAGTGGGAGTCCGCCTCGCCGCGCGATCTCGAGCGGGTCGGGGCCCTCGCCGCCGCTGTGGTCAACCGACTGCTACACGACCCTACGGTAAGGATGAAGGAGCTTCGCGACGATCGGGTCCACGCGCGGATGGCGATCGTGCGCGAGCTGTTTGGGCTCGAGGCCGCCCGAGCGGTGCCGGAAGCGGTCGGCGAGCATTCGGAGCCCCTAGCCGAGGTGCGCGAGCTCCGATCGCGTCGCCGTTGATCCGGATCGGGACCCGCGGCTCGGCGCTCGCGCTGGCCCAGGCGCGGTGGGTCGCCGAGCAGATTGGGGGCGACACGGCACTGGTGACGATCACCACAGCGGGCGACCGCGGCGCGAGCCTGGCCGACAAGTCCCAGTGGGTTGGGGAGCTGGAGCAGGCCCTGCTCGAGGAGCGCATCGACCTGGCAGTCCACTCCGCCAAGGACGTGCCGGCGGAGCTGGCGGAGGAGTTGGAGCTGATCGCCATCCCCGTCCGCGCCGATCCTCGCGACGCGATCTGCGGCGCGCAGTCTCTGCAAGCCCTGCCCGCCGGGGCGCGGGTTGGGACGAGCAGCCTGCGCCGCAAGGCCCAGCTGCGGGCGGTGCGCGAGGACATCGACGTGGTCGACGTGCGCGGCAACGTCGACACGAGGCTTCGCAAGCTGGAGGCTGGCGAGTGCGACGCGCTGGTGCTCGCGGCCGCGGGACTTCGGCGCCTGGGGCACGAGCCCGACGGGATCCTGGATGAGCTGGTGCCGGCCGCCGGGCAGGGTGCGCTGGCGTTGGAGGCCCGCAGCTCCGATGAACATGTACGTACACGTACACGGGATGTGGAGGATGAGCGGACCACGGCCTGCGTGCTGGCCGAGCGCCAGCTCACGCGGCGGTTAGAAGCCTCCTGCAACAGCGCGGTAGGGGCCAACGCTCGGCCGGCTGGCAATGGACACCTCGAGCTCCGCGCCTGGGTGGGCCTCTCAGACGGATCGGCATGGATCGGCGACCGGCTGCACGGACGGCCCGATCGAGTGGGATCCGCGGTCGCGGAGCGCTTGCTGGCGGTCGGCGCCCAAGGGATGCTCAGGTGACGGTCTACCTCGTCGGCGCCGGACCCGGCGATCCACTCCTGCTCACGGCCAGGGCGCTGCAGCTGATCGCAGACGCGGACGTGATCGTGTACGACCGCTTGATCCCGCCGGAGGCCCTGGCGGGTGCCAGGGCCGACGCCGAGCGCATCTACGCCGGCAAGCAGGGCGGCGGGGAATCGGCCGACCAAGACCAGATCGAGCGGCTGCTGGTGGATCATGGTTCCGCCGGCAGTACTGTCGTTCGCCTGAAGGGTGGTGACCCGTTCGTGTTCGGCCGCGGCGGCGAGGAGGCCGAGGCGCTAGCGGAGGCCGGGATCCCGTTCGAGATCGTGCCGGGGGTGACGGCGGGCGTGGCTGCTCCCGCCTACTCCGGGATCCCCGTTACCCATCGGGACGCGGCCAGCGCCGTGGCGTTTGTGACCGGTCACGAGGATCCGTCGAAGTCCGAGCCGGCCATCGCCTGGGACGCGCTGGCGGCGTTCCCCGGCACGTTGGTGGTCTATATGGGAATCCGCCGTCTTGAAGCGATCACCGCGAGCCTCATCGACGCCGGCCGCTCGCCGCGGGAGCCGGCCGCGGTGATCGAGCGTGGGACGCTGCCTGACCAACGCGTAATCGAAGGGACGCTAGAGACGATCGCCGCCACGGCGGCGTCTGAGGGAGTGAAGGCTCCGGCGGTCGCGGTGTTCGGTCAGGTCTCGGCCTCCCGGGAACGGCTGAGATGGTTCGAGAACCGGCCGCTGGCCGGCATCCGAGTGGCCGTCACGCGAACGCGGGCCCAGGCCAGCGAGCTTGCGGCGCGGCTTCGGGCGCTCGGCGCCGCCGTTGTGGAGGTTCCGGCGATCAGGATCGTGCCCCTGGCGGGTTCCGCGCCCCGGCTCGAGGGCTACGACCTGATCTGTGTGACCAGCCCCAACGGGGTCCGGGTCCTCTTCGACCGTCTGCGAGATGCCGGCCTCGACGCCCGCGCGCTGGCCGGCGCCAGGGTGGCGGCGATCGGGCCCGGTACGGCCGCCGCGCTCGAGCGTCAGGGGATCACGGCAGACGTCGTGCCCGACCGGTTTGTCGCCGAGGGACTGATCGAAGCGCTGGCGGAGGTGCCAGTGAAGCGGGCGCTCATCGCGCGGGCGGCGGGCGCGCGTGACGTGCTCCCGGAGGCGCTTCGCCAGCGGGGGGCCGAGGTTGACGTCATGGCTCTCTATGAGACGGTTCCCGAACCGCTCGATGACACGCAGCTCGAGCAGGTCGAGCGCGCTGACTACGTGACCTTCACGTCCTCCTCGACGGTTCGCTTCTTCCTGTCCGCCGCCGGCGACAGGCTCGGCTCGCGGGTGCGGCTGATCAGCATCGGCCCGGTGACGAGTGCCGCGCTGAGAGAGCGCGGCCTCGAGCCCGATGTCGAGGCATCGAGGCACGACATCGAGGGGCTGATTGCGGCACTCGTGCGCGATGCGGAAGACCTGCGGGGTGCCCTGCGGGCGTGAGCGACGCCATCCCGACCCAGCCCGCGTTTCTGTTCGACCTCGACGGGACGCTGGTGGACAGCGTCTACCAGCACGTGGTCGCGTGGCGTGAGGCGCTGGAGGCGGTGGGGATCAACCTGCCGGTATGGAAGATCCACCGCCGGATCGGCATGAGCGGCGGCCTATTTGTCAACGCCCTGGCCCGGGAGCTCGACACCGAGTTGGACCGAGAGATCCTGGCCAAGCTCCCGACGCTTCACACCGACGCCTACACCCGCCACTTCCATAGCGTGCGCCCGCTGCCGGGAGCGGTCGAGCTGCTGGCGACGCTGACCGAGCACGGTGCGCCCTGGGCGATTGCCACAAGCGGTGTCGAGCGGTCCGCCAAGCTCGCACTGGAGCTGCTGGGCCTGCCGCCGGAGACGCCGGTGGTGACTCGCGACCAGGTGCGCTACGCCAAGCCGGACCCCGACCTGTTCCTGACGGCGGCCGAGCGCCTCGGAGTCGACATCCGCGAGAGCATCGTCGTCGGCGACAGCGTCTGGGACCTGCTGGCCGCCAGGAGGGCGAGCGCTCTCGGCATCGGCGTCCTCTCGGGCGGCTATGGCCGTGAGGAGCTGATCTACTCGGGCGCCTTCCGGGTCTACGAGGATCCCCACGACCTCCTCGAGCACATCGACGAGGTGGGCGTGCGGCGCCCCCTTTGACGGCTACTCGATCAGCCCCCGCCGCATGGCCTCCGCGACGGCTGCCGCCCGGTCGTTGACCCCGAGCTTGTCGAGCAGGCTCTTGACGTAGGTCTTGACCGTCGAGGAGCTGATGAACAAGCGCTCCCCGATCTCGGGATTCGACAGCCCCTCGGCGATCAGCAACAGCACCTGCGACTCGCGCTCCGACAGCAGCGATACCGCTGATCGATCGCGTTCCCGCAGCTCTCGCACCAAGCCGGAGTGAACCTCGGGGGCCAACACGGTCTCTCCGCGCGCGACCGCGACGATCGCATCACAGATCTGATCGAGAGTGGAGGCCTTGGTCAAGAAGGCGGCCGCGCCCAGCTGGACCGCGTCGTACACCAGCTCCCGGGAGCTGTCCGCAGAGAGCATCACCACGGAAGTTTGGATTCGGTCGCGCTGGATGGCGCGGACGACGTCCAGACCTTCGAGCTGGGGCAACCGCATGTCTAGGACCGCGACCCCCGGCGACAGCGACCGGATGTCTTCGAGCGCGCGTCGCCCGTCGCCGCCCGTACCGACTAGCTCAAGCTCCGGCCGCGAGGACGCTGCGCGCGCGACGGCTTCCCGAAAGACCGGATGGTCATCGGCGACGTAGACCGTGATTTTCTGTCCTGCCATTCGGGGCTAACCAAAGATTCTAATTTCTAGCTCCCCCAGATGGGTAGTAAGTGCCTCCCCCGATCGGGTAGGGCCACTACGGCCGGCCGGTCGGGCGATTTTGACCTTGCAACTGACCGCCCGGGGGATGGTCAGCGCGCCGCTGCTCGGGGAGTATTGCTGCCAGAACATTTCCTGCAGACCTGACCGACTTGGGGGCCAGGACATCGAGCAAGCGGCCGCCCGGGGCAGCGGCCGCCCTCGAGAAAACTTCGAGCAGGCGGCCGCCCGGGGCAGCGGCTGCCCTCGAGGAACCAGCGACCAGCTGTTAGCGGTGGCGTTGCGAGATCCGGGGCGTTCCTCTCGCCGCACCACCGCGACAGCTGTCTGCGGAAACGTCAGACGGACGACCGGCACCCGGAGCCCGCCGTCACGATCTTGTGGCCAATCGCTGGAATCGGGTAAAACAGGACCCGTGCAGCGGTTCGCGCTCGATGCCGACCGGCTGGCCCAGCTGCGCGTCTTCAGTGACGCCGAGCGCCACGAGATCGCGAAAGGGGCTGCGACCGCGATCTCCGCTCAGCTAGACCGACTGGAGCGCGCGCTCTCGATTCTCGACCTGGGCACCGCTGCCGATGCTGCACATCGGGCGCGCAACGAGACGCTCTTGGTTGGGGCCCGGTCGCTGACAGATGCATTCGCCGATCTCGAGCAGGCGGCTCGCGGCGGCGAGCACGAGCTGGCGCGCGAAGCCGCACGGCAGGTGAGGGCCATCTGGCCCGCGGCGCGAACCGCCATTGACCAGATTGCAGCCGGAGGCTGACCGAAGCTCAAGGCGCCTAGCGGTAGCCTGGCGGCCCGTTGAGCGACGCGCCGGTGATCACGTTCCTGTCCGACTACGGCCTGACCGACGGCTTCGCCGGCGTGTGCCACGGTGTGATCGCCACCATCTGCCCGCGGGCACGGGTGATCGACATCACTCATGGGGTGCCCCGCCACGACGTCCTTGCCGGGGCTCTGATCCTCCGCGCGGCGCTCCCTTACGCCCCGGTCGGAGTGCATCTGGCGGTGGTCGACCCGGACGTCGGCGCCGAACGTCGTGCGGTCGCCTTGCGAGTCGCCGACGGACGACTACTGGTCGGCCCCGACAACGGCCTGCTGTGGCTCGCCGCCCAGGACCGCGGCGGCGTCAGCGAGGCGGTCGAGATCGGAGGCTCGCCGTGGCGGCTCGAGCCGGTATCGGCGACCTTCCACGGCCGGGACATCTTCGCCCCGGTGGCGGCGCGGCTTGCGGCGGGCGAGGAATTGTCCGACGCCGGACCGCCGTACGACCCAGCCGGGCTGGTCCGTCTCGATTTGCCGAGCTCGCGTCTCGAAGACGGCGTGCTGGTCGCGCACGCCGTGTATGTCGACCGGTTCGGCAACGTCCAGCTGGATGCCGCTCACGACGACCTATACAACGCCGGGCTGAGGCTCGGCCACGGCGTGCTGGTTGGCGCGCACGCCGCCCGCTACCTGCGCACGTTCGCCGACGCGCGAGCCGGTGAGCTGCTCGTCTACGAGGACTCTTCGCGCATGCTCGCGGTGGCCATAAGTCACGGGAGCGCGGCGCAGCGCCTCGGGGTCGCGGCTGGCGACGAAGTACGGATCAGAGCGGAGCAGTGAACGGTCTCGGTACTCCGAGGCTGCATCTGCGCCGCACCGACTCCACCAACGAGCGCGCCCGCGAGCTGGCGGCGTTGGGAGCGCCTCACGGCACGCTCGTCACCGCCGGCCAGCAGTCCGCCGGGCGCGGCCGGCAGGGACGGAGTTGGGTGGCGCCGGATGGCCGGGCGCTGCTCTGCTCGCTTCTGTTGCGCGACCCGCCCCGGCTTTTGCCGCTGGCGGCAGGTGTGGCGGTGGCCTCGGTGGTCGGCGCCCCGGCCCTAGTCAAATGGCCAAACGATGTGCTGATCGATGGCCGAAAGGTGGCGGGCATCCTCGTCGAGGGCCGCCCGCAGGAGCGCTGGGCGGTGGTGGGGATAGGGCTGAACGTCGCGCTACGACCCGAGGACTTCCCGCCGGAGCTGCGCGAGACCGCGGGCACCCTGGGCCTCGGGCCGGAAGCGATCGAACCCACGCTCGAGAGGCTGCTCGAGGCCCTCGAGCGTTGGATCACGGCGTCGCCGGAGGCGGTGCTAGAGGCGTTTCGGGCCCGGGACGCGCTGCTGGACCGACCGGTCCGCTGGACGGGTGGCGAAGGCCGGGCGGTGGGAGTTGACGGCGAGGGGCGGCTAGTGGTGGAAACCGCTCAGGGAAGGGTGGAGCTGGAGGCCGGGGAGGTGCATCTGGTCCCGAGCACTGGGACATAGGTCCCCATCCTGGGGACTAATCTCCCAGTAGCTCTCTGGGGTGCTCCGGAGCCGCCTCCGGCTCGGGGACGTCGCCGTCGCCGGCGCCCGCCCCATTGCCCTGGGTGCTGGCCTCGACCTCGATCGGCTCGGCGCCCGGCGCCGCGCCATCGCCGCCCTCGGCAGCTCCGCCCTTCCGGCGACGGCGTCCCTTGCCGCCCCGCCGGCCCTTGGGGAAGTTGCGCAGGAGCTCCCGGGCCAAGGCCGCAGGCTTGCGGGCCAGCCGGGTCCGGGCCCCGCGCAGCGCCTCCTCCGCCTCCGGGGTGTGAGCCAGCGCCGCCGCCAGCAGCGCTGCAGAGAGGCGGCGGTCCTCTTTGCGCGCTGCGTGCACGAGTCGACGGGCGTTGCGGGCGTGGGCGGGTCCGCTTGAGTTGACCAGCAGCCCCAACAGGCGCTTGGTCTCCGGCCACCGCTGCACCGCATACTCCTCGTGTACCTCGCGCGTGTACTCGGCCATCCGCCAGATCCAGGCATTGGCCTGATCGCGACGTCCGATCCTGCGCTCGGCGAGCGCTTGGAGCATGATCTTGACCCCTTCGCGGCGCTCGTCGCGCGGCCAGGAGGCCATGATGTCGATCGCGGTGTCGAACGCCTCGGGATCCTTGCTGGCCGCGATCTCCTGAAGCGCCCGCAGCCGGAGCTGGGCGTGGCGGTTGCGCTGGACAGCGGTCAGCAAGAACCGGCGCTTGAGCTCACCCCCGCGGTCGAAGTGGAGCATGGCCTTGGCCCGGCGCCAGCCATTGGGAGCTACGCGGGCGCCCGCCAGTGCTGCCCACACGTGCTGCTCGCCGTAGTCGAGGTGTTCGACTGCGATCCGCCACAGCTCGCGTTCGAACACCTCAGCACGGCGATCGGGGTCGGGAGTAACGGGCAGGACGCGCCGCTCGACCCGGACCCGGCGTCCGCGCCCGCGGCGGACGGGGCCAACCACGATCGCGCCGCCGCGGTAGACGTCGCGGTCCAGCAGCGAGTGCAGTGTGACCACGGGGTCGTCGTGCTTGGTCGCGGGGTGGACGAAGTCCACCACGATCCCCGCCTCCTTGCCCGGCGCCCGGCGGGTGACCCGGCCGACCCGCTGCTGGTAGACGCGCCGGGAGGCCGTGGGAGCCAGATGCATGCAGATCGTCGCCCGTGGGCTGTTCCACCCCTCTGCCAGGAGCATGGCATTGACCAGCACATCGATCTTCCCGGACTCGTAGTCGGCGAGAATCCGCGCCAGCTGGCGCTTGGGAGTCTCGCCGGACACGGCCTGGGCCTTGAGCCCCAGTTCACGGAAGGCCTTGGCCACGTTGTTGGCGTGGCGTACGCCTGCCGCATACACCACCCCTGGCACGCCGTTGAAGCGCGTCTTGTACAGGTCGGCGACGGCCATGTTGAACGGCGTCTGATCCAGCAGCTCGGCCAGCATCTCCTGGTCGAACTCGGTGTCAACTTCTCCTCTGCGCAGCGGCACCTTGGCGATCGTGCGCACCCCTGGACCCGGCGGGATGCGGATGCACCGAAGCGGGGCGATCACCCCGCGCCGGGCCGCCTGGGCCAGGTCAAAGCGGGAGGTCTGGGTGGGGAACAGGTCGGTGACGTGGCGGGCGATCAGCGCCCCGGTGGCCGTCATGCCGATGAAGATCGGCTCGGACCAGCGGCGGATGGCGCCAGAGGTCTTCTCCCCCAGCGCCGTGTGGGCCTCGTCGCAGATGACGATCGTGTAGGCGTCGGAGATCTTGCCTGCGTTGCGGACGAACCACTGGTAGGTCTCGACGGTCACCGGGCCGACCACGTTCTCCGGATTGCCGGCACCGTTGAGCAGCGGCGCATGGATGCGCTCGCGATAGCCACGATCGCGTAGCTCGCCGTTGAACTGGTCGACGAGGTTGCGGCGGTGGGTGAGGATCAGGATCCCCCCGGTGCGCGAGGCCTCCACGAACCCCAGCGCGGCGACTGTCTTGCCCGCCCCGGTCGCGTGCTCGAACCAGAACCGTCGAGCGGCGTTCGGGTCCTCGAGGGCGTCAACAAGCTGGACGTCTTCGTCAAGCTCGGAGTCGTCCTGCCAGTCCCGCGGCTCCTCCTCCTCGTCGCCGTTCTCCTCCTCGAGCTCCGAGTCCTCCTCACCCGGGATGGCCGCCGAGGCCAGCTGCGCGGGCTCGAGGGCAGGCCCCAGTCCGTTGCCGCCTGAGGCGCCGTTTCGCTGGGCCTCGGCCAGAAGCGCGGTCAGCGTGCCAGACAGCGCATCGACCTGGTGGGCCGACAGCACCGTCCCGTCGGCCAGATGTGGCTCGTCTTCGGAGAGCAGCCGCTCGAGGCCGAGCAGCAGCGAGAATCGGCGGCGCCATTCGATCGAGGGCTGTCTGGCGCCGGCGTCCAGCTCCGCCACCGCAGCGTCGAGGGCCGTGCGGCGAGCGCCGCCCGGGGCTAGTGCGTCCTCGACGCTCTCGCCCTCGTAGACGAAGTTCTCACGCGTGAACAGTTCCGCACGCGCGATCGCGGCAGGAGTTGGAAACGGGGCGGAAACACCCATGGAGATCAAGAAAGTGCGTCTGGATGACGAGCCGGCGCGGAACGGCGTGGCGGCTCAGGTGCACCCGGCTAAGCCGAGCGGGCAAGGGGTCCTCAGAAGCGGCTTTCCCCTCGGCCCTCTGGCTTTGAGGATAGCGGTTATTTAAGCAAAACAAAGGAAATGCAAACCGGCGGCGTCTAGCCGCCTTCTGTCAAGCTGTCCCGAGATGTCGGTGGTCTCCTACCAGGTCCGCCGTGCGCGCGGAAACGACGAGATGCAAGAGGCGCTAGCGCTCAGGCATGAGGTCTTCTGCAGGGAGCAGGGCGTCCCCGAGTTCGAGGAGCTCGACGGCCGAGACCCGGAAGGGATCCATCTGGTGGCGGTCGCCGACGGGGAACTCGTCGGGACCTGCCGGCTGCTCCAGGTGGGCCACACCGTCCAGTTCAGCCGTCTCGCGGTGCGAGCCGATGCGCGACGTAAGGGAATCGCTACCAAGATGCTCGAGCGGGCCGATCGCGAGAGCCGGGCGTTGGGAGCCAAGCGTTTGGTCCTCCATGCCCAGACCTACGCGCGAGAGCTGTACGAGAGCGTCGGCTACCGGCCACGTGGCAAGGTGTTCGTCGAAGCCGGGATCGAGCACGTGGCGATGGAGAAAGTGCTCTGAATGGGTGCTAGGGAGCTCTGATCGCGGACGCATCGCCCGAGCTGCGGATTGACCCGCTGAGCGGCCACCGGGCGATCATCGCCGGCGCGCGGGCAGGTCGTCCTGGCGGGGAGCTGAGAGCGGAGCCACCGCAGCCGCTCGATCCAGAGACCGATCCGTTCGCCGAGGGGCACGAGGACCGCACGCCCCCCGAGCTCTATGCGGTGCGGCCGGACGGAGGTGCCCCCAATTCACCGGGGTGGAAGGTGCGGGTGGTGCCGAACCTCTACCCGGCGCTGGAGCCGGCGACAGATGGCGGTCCAGCGCAGGAACCGCAGCCCCGTCCCGGGGCCAACGCCGCCCGCGACCTGTTCTGGGCGGCTCCAGCCGTGGGCGCGCACGAGGTGATCGTGAACGCCCCCGACCCGGTGATGTCGCTTGCTGATCTGGAGGTCGAGCAGGTGGAGTGCGCGGTCGAGGTGTGGCGCGAGCGCATGCGCGCCCACCAGGACGCCGCCTACGTCCACCTGATCGTCAACGAGCGGCCCGAGGCCGGTGCGTCGCTTCCGCACAGTCATGCCCAGCTCTACGCACTCGACTTCGTGCCCGCCGCCGTGGCCCGCGAGCGTGAGCGGTTCGCCGCCTACGCCACCCGCACGATGGGCGGAAACCTGCTCGCCGACCTGGTCCAAGAGGAGGTGCGAGCCCGCACGCGGATCATTGCCATCGACGAGGAAACGGTGCTGATGGCCCCGTTTGGTGCCCGCGGTCCCTACCAGCTGATGATCGCCCCGCGGGTCGCGAGGATGCGCTTCGAGGATTCAGGGCCCAGCGGCGCGGCGATGATTCGCGAGGCGCTCCGCCGGCTAGCGCGCCGACTCGGCTCGAGCCCTCCGCTGAACCTCTGGATCCGGACGGCGCCCCGTGGCAGCGAGCACTACTGCTGGCGGATCGACATCCTTCCCCGTTTGACCCACCTGGCAGGGCTCGAGCTGGGCGCCGGGGTGAACGTCAACATCGTCGCGCCCGAGCGGGTGGCCGCCGAGTTGCGGGAGGCGTGAGTGCGGGCGCTCGTCCAGCGAGTCAGCCGCGCCTCGGTGAGCGTCGAAGGACGACCGAGGTCCCGCGATCGGGCCGGGCCTGCTGGTGCTGCTGGGTGTGGCGCGCGAGGACACGGATGCCGAGGCCGACTGGCTCGCCGACGAAGGTGAGCGCGCTGCGGATCTTCCCCGACGCCGACGGCCGGATGAACGAGCCGCTGGGCGACCGCGAGGTGCTGTGCGTAAGCCAGTTCACGCTGTACGGCGACGCTCGGCGCGGCAACCGCCCGAGCTACATCGAGGCCGCGACCGCCCGAGCACGCCGAGCCGCTTATGAGCGCTTCTGCGAGCTCGCTCGGGGCCCGCCGGGGCGTTTCGGCGCGATCATGGCAGTCGAGCTCGTCAACGACGGCCCGGTGACGCTGCTGCTCGAGAGCCCGGGCGGCTGACAGTGGCGGGCCGGAACCGGCGCCGAGCAAGCTAGATTGCCGATAATTCCCCGATGCTCGCGTACCGGTACCTGTTCGCGCAGCTGGTCTCGCGCGAGCTGCGGCGCAAGTACAAGGGCTCGACGCTCGGAGTGCTCTGGTACCTGGTCAACCCGCTGGTCCTGCTCGGGGCCTACACGCTGATGTTCGGGCACGTGCTGCAAGGTCCAGAAGATCCCCGACTTCCCGATATTCGTGATGATCGGGCTCGTGGTGTGGACCTTCTTTCAGCAGTCGCTGCTGGCCGCCGCCGAATCGCTGATCGATCAGGGCGCGCTGGTGCGCAAGGCGCGCTTTCCCCGCCAGACGATCCCCGCCGCGACGCGTCGCCGTGCAGCTCGTCACGTTTCTGGCGCATCCTCGTGCTGCTGACCCCGGTGGCGCTGGCGCTGCGCGGCGACGCTCAAGCTCCGGCGCTGCTGCTGCTGCCCGTGCTGATGGTGCTGCTGTTCGGGTTCGTGCTCGGCTGCGCGCTGATCGTCGCGGTGCTGCACGCCTACTTCCGCGACGTCGCCCCGATCCTGACCGCGGCCCTGCTGCCGTGGTTCTTCCTCACCCCGATCTTCTTCCAGCCCGACACGCTCTCGCTTCGTCCAGCAGCCACCCGTTCATCGGCACGCTGCTCGACTGGGTCAACCCGGTCGGCGCCGTTCATCGAGGCGCTCCGCTCGATCCTCTACTACGGCACGCGCCCGACGTGGGGGCGGCTTCTCTACGCGGTCGTGGCCGCGTTCGTCGCGCTCGGCGCCGGGGGCTGCTGTTCCGGCGCATGGAGGGCGAGCTGGCGGTGGTGGTGTGACCGGAGCCATCCAGTCGCTCGGTCTCGCCCCCGGCGAGGTGATCCTGCGGGATGCGACGCGCTCGTTCAGCGTCCGTGCCGACAACGCCCGGACGCTCAAGGGCCTGCTGCTCGGCAAGCGCGCGCGAGGGCCCGGCGCCGGTGCCGGCGCTGCACGGGCGTGACGCTGCACATCGAGCCCGGCGAGACGGTCGGGATGGTCGGCCGCAACGGCGCCGGCAAGACCTCGACCCTGCGCGTGCTGGCGGGGATCGTCCCGCTGCAGTCGCGGCGAGGCCGGCTGCGGCGGGCGCACGGTCGCGCTGCTCGAGCTCGCCGCTGGCTTCAGCCGCGACTTCTCCGGCCGCGAGAACATCTACCTCCAGGGCGCGCTGTACGGCTTGGCAAAGCGCGAGCTCGACGAGCGGATCGACCAGATCATCGCGCTTCTCCGAGCTCGGCGAGTTCATCGACGTCCCGGTGAAGACCTACTCCATCGGGCATGCTCCTGCGCCTCGGCTTCTCGATCGCCGCCCACCTCGACGCCGACGTGCTGCTGATCGACGAGGTGCTGGCGGTCGGCGACGAGGCCTTCCAGCGCAAGTGCCTGCGCCGGATCTCCGAGCAGATCGCGGCGGGAACGACGGTCGTGCTCGTCTCCCACGATCCCGGCGGCGATCGAGCGGGTCTGCGAGCGGGTGGTGGTGCTGGACGCGCGGGCGGATCGTGTTCGACGGCCCGACCGCCGAGGGGCTGTTGCACTATCACCGCCTGATGGGAACCGAGCAGGGCGCGGCGCGTCGCTCCGTCCGGCGGCGCGGCGCGAGGTCGAGGTCACCGACGTCGAGCTCCGCGACGAGCTCGGACGGCCAGCACCATGTTCCACCGCGGCCAGCCGCTCCGGGTCCACGTCGCGTCCGAGCCAGAGCCGCTGTCTCAAGCGCCAGCCGTGATGCTCGAGCTGCGCTCGGCGGGCGGGACCACGATCTTCCGCACGAGCACCGCGCTCGACTCGGCCGACGACGGCGCCCAGCTGGCCTTCGAGATCCCTGACCTGGCGCTGCTCGGGGGCGACTACGACCTCGTCGCTCGGAGCGGCCAGCGGGCCGACGGAGCCCGCCCCCGACCGCACGCGCGTTCTCGGTCGCGCGCACCCGCGGGCCGCAGGGCATGATCGACCTGCGCGGGTCCTGGCGGCCGCTGGCCCGCGCCGAGGAGCTCTCGTGACCCACCCCGAGCAGGCGCTCGAGCGGGCCCGGGCGCGTCGGCGGCCTCGATGCGCGAGGAGGGGCGTACCCGGCCGGCCGAGACGCGGATCGAGCCGCTGGCCGAGGAGCGCGTGACTTACGGAAAGCTGCTCGAATGGGCGTTGGTCGAGCCCGACCTCGATCACGTCCGCTCGACCCGGCGCGTGGGGAGCCCCGATCACCGCGACTCAAGCGCGCGCTGCTGCGGCTGCTCTATCAGTACCACGCGCGAGCTGCTCGCCGAGCAAACCCGCTTCAACGTCAACCTTGTGCCGCTACGTGCGCTCGCTGGAGGAGCGGCTGGACGCGCTCGAGCGGGCCAGCAGCCGCGAACAGGAGCGCACCCGGTGAACGTCCACCAGCTCCTCTCGGGGGCAGGACCGTACGACGCGATCACGACCGAGGCTGCTGGTCTTCCGCTCGCACTTCCGCGACTGGGGTTGGAGCGGCTCAGACCACGCGGCCCGCATCGCCCCCGGCCTGAGCGGCGCGATCACCGCTGGCAGCGGCTCGAGCCCGGGCACGGAGACGTGCTGCTGATCCATCACTCGGCGGGCGCGCCCCGCCTGGATGAGCTGCTGGCGCTGCCCAACCCGAAGCTGCTGCTCTACCACAACATCACGCCCGCTGCCTGGCTCTGGGACCACGCTCCGCTGGTCGCCACGCACTGCGCGATCGGTCACGAGCAGCTCGCCGAGCTGCTCGCGGTCGTCGGACGTCGCGGCAGCCGACTCGGAGTTCAACGCCGCCGAGCTGCGCGCGCTGGGGGCGCAGAGCACCGACGGTCATCCCGCTGCTGATCGACCGCCACCGGCTCGGGCCGCCGGCGGCGCCGCGGCCGGCCGACGGCAGCGCTCCCGACGGTCCTCTTCGTCGGCCGCCTCTCACCGCACAAGCGCCAGGATGAGGTGATCCGCTGCTTTGCCCTGTATCGCCGCCATCACGCGCCCGGCGCTCGGCTGGTCCTCGTCGGCGACCCGATCACCTCCGCAGTACGGCGCCTACCTCGAGCGGCTAGCCGATGAACTGGCGCCCGGCGCGGTGCGCATCGAGCGTGGTCTCACGCCGAGGAGCTCGGCGACCGGTACCGGACCGCCGACGCGTTCCTCTGCCTGTCTGAGCATGAGGGCTTCTGCATCCCGCTGCTCGAGGCGTTTCATTTCGGCGTGCCGGTGATCGCCCGGCCGGCGGGAGCGATCCCGGAGACCGTCGGCGATGCCGCGTTGCTCGTCGACGATCACGACCGGGCGCTGGTGGCCGAGCTGCTGCATCTGGTGATTCCCGACGAAACGCTGCGCGCCGAGCTGCGGCGGCGCGGCGAGGCTCGTCTTGCCGCCTTCGCCCCGGAGCTCGTGGCCGGACGGCTTCGCGACGCGCTCGAGGCCACCGCCGCGCGGCGACGCCTCGCACCAGCCGCGGCTGAGCTCGCTTCGCCCCAGTCAGCTGATGGCGGTCAGCACGACGTCACCGCCGCGCCGGCTGTCGCCCCCTCGCTGCCACGGGTCGGCACCGGCTGCCGGGGGTCGAGCTGCTCGTTGTCGCTCGGCGGGCGGCCGCCGCGATCAGCCTCTCCCTGACCACCGACGCCCACCACCTCACGCGCAGTTCTCACCGTCGCCCGGGGGACGCTGTCGACCGTCTCCGCTGTTCGGGGTGTGCGGTGACCGCGCTAGCGGCGGTGCTCGTGCCCCGGGACTGGGGGGCGCTCGGCTCTCTGCTCGCGGTTCCGCTCGGCGCCACGGTGTCGGCGCTGGTGTTGACCGCGCTGGGGATCGCCCACGTTCCGCTTCAGCGTCAGCCTGTGGCTCGTTCTGGGCGCGGGTCATCGCCGTCAAGCCTGCTCCTCCGCCGGCGGAGCCGCCGCCAGTCGCGTCGCCGTCACCGCTGACCGTCGCCACCTCGCCACCTGGGTGACGGTCCTGTTCATCGTCTTCTGCCTAGCGATGATCCCGGCGTGGCGCAGCCGATCGGCGACTATCTACGGCGAGAATCCCGACGCTCACCAGGTCGCAGGAATCGCCGTCCTGTTCCAGCACGTCGCTCCGACCGGCACCGACGTCGCCCTGCCTATCGACTCCGTGCCCCCCAGCTGGCGGTTTCGCTATCCGATCTTCTATCCCTTGGCCGCGGCCAGCAACCTCGCCCACCTCGACCCGATCCGCGTGTTTCCGTCGATGGCCGCGATCCTGGTCGTGATTGCCGCCCTCGGCTTCGGCGCGCTAGCGGTCCGCTGCCTGCGGGCCCCCCGCGCGCCGGCCCGCTCGCCGCGGCTGCAATCGGCCTGTCGGTCATCACGCTTCACCTGGCGTGGCACCCCTACTGGAATCAGCTCTGGGGGCTGGCGATCATGCCCTACGCGCTGCTCTTCGGCTGGCGCGCAATGGAAGCGCTCGATGTCCGGCTGGGGCTCGCCTGTGTGCTCACGCTGATCATGCTCGGGCTCGCCTACCCGCTCGCCCTTCCCGATCCGCTTGTCGTCCTGGTCGCCCTAGCGATCGGCTATCGGCGCCGACCACGTCTGATCGCGCTCGCCAGATCCGCCTGTGGCTCTTCGTAGCGGTGGCGGTGCTGGTTCTCGCCCCGGCGGTCGTCGGGGCCGCGCCCAAGCTCGAGCACGGCGTCTCGCAGCTGTTCTCCCCCAACTCCGCACTCTGGGGCGGCGACGTCACCACGTTCATGCCGCTCGGCCGGTTCGTCGGCACCGGCGGCGGCGTGATCCCGGCCCTGATCGTCGCGGCGATCGCGCTCCTCGGCCTGCGCCTGCTCCCGCGGCGCGTGGCGTGGGCGGCGGGCGTCGGGATCCTCGCCCTCGGCCTGGTGGACATTCGCTTCCGGGTCACGAGCTGGGGCTCCTACATGGACTTCAAGCAGCTCTCGTTCGTGGGGACGCTCATCGTGACCCTGGCGGTGGCTGGGATGGCCGGGCTGATCGCCGAGCGGCGGCCTGCGCCCGTCGCCGCGGGCACGCTGCTGGGCCTGGCCTGGGTCGCCGCCGCCCTGATCCAGGATCACGGCGAGGTCACGGCCACCAAGCCGCAGGTCACCGCGGAGTTCTTCCAGATCCGCGACTGGGCGACGCGGCTGCCGCCGGGCGCGAGCGTTCGGGTCGATATCCCGCCCTCGGGGACCCAGCTGTGGGCGGTCTACATGCTCGGCTCCCATCCCGTCGACTCGTCCACGCCGGTGCTCCATACCACCTACGCCCACGCCGCCTACGGCGTCCGGGCCGACTACTCTTTGAGCCTCCGCTTCTATCCGAGACCGGGACCCGGCGGGCGGCCCGTGCCTTTCCCAAGGCCGTCGTATGCCCGCAACCCGCCGCTGCTCCAGAACGACGAGTTCGCGCTGCGGCGGATCGTCTGGCCGCCGCGCCTGGCTGACGTCCGGGACACCGGCTCGCAGCGCCTGGTGGAGCCTTAGCGCGGCTGACCCTCTCGGGGCTGGCGCTTAGCCTCGGCCAGCACGCGCTTGATGAACACCGGGTTGCCGAGCAGATACCGCCGCCACATCCGCTGCGGCTCGATCGCTAGCCGGAAGATCCACTCCAACCCGTTGTCGGCCAGCCACCGAGGCGCGCGCGGGGTGTGGCCAGAGACGTAGTCGAACAACGCGCCGACCGTCCACACCACCGCGCCGTTCAGGCGATCGGCGTATCGGTTGACCCACAGCTCCTGCTTCGGTGTTCCCATCCCGACCAGCACGATGTGGGGCTGGTGAGCGTTGATGTCCTCAATCACCCGCTCGTTGTGCGGCGAGTCGAGATCGAAATAGCCGTGGTGCGCTCCGACCACGTCGAGCCGCGGATACCAGCGCCGCAGCCGGGCAGCCGCCTCTCGGGCGATGGGCGGCTCCGAACCGAGCAGGTAGACCGATTGTCCCGCCAGCTCGCAAAGCGTGGCCAGAGCCCAGATCCAGTCCGCCCCGGTCATCCGGTGCGGGACGGGGAGGTTCAGCACTCGAGCCGCGAGGCGTACGCCGTAACCATCGCAATACACGAGGTCCGCGCGCCTGAGCGCTCCGCCGAGCCCCGGGGCCACATGCGACTGATTCACGACGTGGGCGTTGACGTACATCACGCGCCGCGTCCCGCCCTCCGATGCCCAGCGCGAGATCGTCCCGAGGAGCTCGACGGGCTGGCCGAGGTCAATCGAGATGTCGAAGATGGAGGAGGACCGGCGCAGCGAAGCGGCGGCCCCGATTCCGTCCAACGCGGCTTCGTCGATGAGCGCGTTCGCCCTCACTTCTGCTAGATGGTAGGTCGTTGTCATTGTCCACGCGTGGCGCCCCGATACCCTCCGGGCGTGGCAGGCTCTCGCGACATCGGCACGATCGTTCGCCCCCCGGTCGACGTCGTCGTCCCATTCGCTGGCAGCCTGGCCGAGCTGAACGCGGTCTGCGAGCGCATGTCCGCGCTGCGGCTGCGCCCAGGCGACACGCTGCTCGTGGTGGACAACGCTCCCGGCCGCGAGGCGCTCAACGGCTCTCGGCCCGCCGGCGTGTCCGTGCTGCATGCCGCGGGCCGCCGGACGCCCGGCTTTGCTCGCAACCGCGGCGTGGCATGCGGCAGCGCCGAATGGCTCGTGTTCCTTGACGCCGACTCCGCGCCGCCCAGCGATCTGCTCGACCGCTACTTCGCTCCTGCGCCGACACCGCGGGCTGCGCTCGTGGTTGGCGGGGTGATCGACGAGCAGGTGCCCGCGGACGCGCCGGTGGCGGCGCGCTACGCCTACATGCGCGGTCTGATGAGCCAGGAGCAGACGCTCGCACTGGGCGAGTGGGGGTTTCCCAAGAGCGCGAACATCGCCTGCCGCCGCGCAGCGTTCGAGGCGATCGGCGGCTTTAGGGAGGACATCCGCGCCGGCGAGGACGCCGACTTCGCCTACCGCCTGCGCGCCGCGGGCTGGCAGGTGGAGCGGCGCGAGGGGGCCGCCGTTGTGCACCTCAGTCGCCATACGGTGCGCGGGTTGCTCAAGCAGCAGACGTTGTGGGGGTCCGGGGCGGGCTGGCTAGCCAGACAGTATCCAGGGTCGATGCCACTTATCCGTAACCGGGGATCGCTGTGGTCGGTGGTGGGCGACCCCCTGATCAGGGTGGCGGTGGCCCGCGATCGGGATGCGGCGATCTACGCGCTCATCAGGCCGCTCGAGGCGCTCTCGCGGCGGCTCGGCAGGCTGCTCCCCAACGACCGCCCGCTCGGCGGCCATCGGCGCCGGCCGCGACGCTGACCGGCTTATGGGCAGACCGGCTATGGACGTCGTCGTGCCGTTCGCCGGCCCGCTCGCTAAGCTCGACGAGCTCGGCCGACGCCTGACCGTGCTGCGGCTCAGGCCGGGAGACACGGTGCTGATCGTCGACAACAGCCGACGAAGAAGGGGACGCGGGTCGACCGCCGCGGGCCAGATACCCGTTCTGAGGGCGGCGGACCGCCGCACGCCGGGGTACGCTCGCAACCGGGGGGTGGCGTGCGGCAGCGCCGAATGGCTCGTTTTCCTCGACGCCGACACATACCCCAGCGAGGATCTGCTCGACCGCTACTTCGACCCGCCGCCGGCGGACTCCACCGCGCTGGTGGGCGGCGGGATCCGGGACGAGACGGTGGCGAGGAACGGCCGCCCGGCAGCCCGCTATCAGTACCTGCGCGCAGCAATGAGCCAGGAGCAGACGTTCGCCCTCGGCCGTTGGAGCTTCCCGATCACGGCCAACGTCGTCGTTCGCAGGGAGGCGTTTCAGGCGGCGGGTGGTTTTAGCGAGGACATCCGCGCTGCCGAGGACGCCGATTTGACGTACCGCCTGCGCGCCGCGGGCTGGCAGGTGGAGCGGCGCGAGGGGGCGGTGGCCGTGCACGCATGCCGCGAGACGCTGCGCTCCTTCATCGTCCAGAAGGCGATCCATGCCGCTGGCGAGGCGTGGCTCGAACGCCGCTACGACTGCTCCTTCCCGACACGCACGCGCCGTTCGACTGCGCGCGCCGCCGCGGCCCGGATCCTCACCGCCTTGCGCACTTCAGATCGGGACGGGCTGCTGCTGGGGCTGCTCGGGCCGGTCGAGCGTCTCGCCTGGCAGCTTGGCCGCGCGCTGCCGAACGAGCGGCCGCTGCGGCGCTAGGGAGCCACCCGAGTCCCGGCCTTCAGCTCTCGGCAGGCCAGAAGCCCGGAGCCATCTCCGCGTCGCCCGCATGGTGGCTTCCGACCGCCAGGAACTCCAGTCCCTCGGGCCCGGCCTCGAACGACCTCAGGGAACCAGGCGCCACGCGGATGGTGTCCAGCCGTCCGATCTCCCTTACCTGGTCGTCGATCGCCACCTGGCCGGACCCCTGAAGGACGACGTACACCTCCTCGTCCATGCCGTGGCGGTGCGCGAATGGCGAGCGCTTCCCCGGCCGCAGCCGCTGCAGGCTGACCCCGATGCCGACTGCGCCCAGCGGCTGGCGGGCAAACCGCGCTTCGCCGAGCTCTTGAGCGCCCGCCCTCGGGGCCAGGTCATCGACTTGCTCAAGATTGACGATCGCAAAGCCGGTCTCGCCTGCCTGGTAGCCCGCGCCGCCGAGGGGCTGGAGGTCGATGCGTTCAAACCCGCCGTCGCGGACGAGTTCGAGCACCTCCGGGGTTCGCTCGCGCGCCTCGGGGCTCTGGAGCGCAGCGTCCAGGTGTTCCTGGCTCTGCCACAACTCCGTCACCCACACGACGTCCGGATCGGCTGGCGAGCGATTGATCACGTAGAGCTGGCAGCCGGGGGCTTCTCTAAGCGCCTGGGCCACCTCGAGCAGCTTCTGTGCGAGCTCGTCGCGCTTGCCGGGCTTGGCGACGGCCTTGGCGTAGCGTCCGACGGCGCTCATCGGCGCTGCAAGCTAGCGGATCGAAAGCGCTAGTCGCCGCCGAGCGAGCCGGTGCGCAGCAGCCGGTAGGTCACGACCGCGGTAGCCGTACCGGTCACGGTGGCGGCGACGAACGCGCGGACCCGTCCCGGCCCCAGGCCGAGGATCCGCTCGGTCGCGGCCTTGCTCACGGTCCGGATCCCCGCGCTCATGCCGCCACCGCTGCCAGTCGAAGCATCCGGTCGATGCGGTCCAGCAGCTCCCCGCTGGGGTACCAGCTCTGATCCACCTTCTCCAGCAGCATGTCCATGTACTCGATCATCTGCTCGCCGGAGAAGATCGTTGCCTCCAGCCGGTTCAGCAATTGGCCACTGGGATAGCGGTCCGATCGGACCCGCTCCATGAGGATGTCGTAGTAGCGCTGCTGCATTGAGGGCATCTCTTCTCCTTCCTTGCTACATCAGGTCGCCCAGTGGGCCCAGGTTGAGGTTCAGATCCTCGTCTGAGAGGTCAAAGCTTTCCTTGAGCTCGTCCATCCGCTCCGAGAGGGCCATGAACGTCCGGCCCAGCCGCTCGATCTCCTCGTCGCTCAGGGTGCCGCCGTCGATCCGCCGAAGCGCCTGGCGCTCCATCAACTGCCGCAGGAGCTCGATCAGCGTCAGCACCAGCTGGGCCAGTCCCTTCTCGAGGTGCTCGGAGTCGGTGTCCACCCGCCGGCGCAACGCGCTCTGCGCGCGCGCGAGCTCCCCGACGAACGGGTCGCGCTCGGTGATCCAGCTCATGTCCGGGCTCCCTGGAGATCGAGTGTCCCAGTCTCGGCGAAGCTATACGGCGGCCACGGCCCCGTGCACACGAGCTGCCCATCCTCGAACGTGGCGTCGAGCTCGGCGGCCAGCTCCCTGAACTCCTCGGTCCGGTCGCGGTCGACGAGGTACGCGGCCATGAGCGGGACCGAGGGACGGGGAAGCACCTTCACCGTGCTGCTTCGCGCCAGCGCCCGGAGGGGATCGACCAGCTCGGCGACGCGCTGCGCTTGGCGGTGAACGTCAAGCCGGCCGAGCATGTACTCCGTTCCCGAGCGGGCCGGGCGTGGAGTTGGGGCGTGCGTCCAGCTCGCTCTGATCCCGAGCTCGACCGCACCTCGCACCCGCTCAAGGCGCTGCCGCAGGTCCTGGTGTCGGTCGCGCAGCGCATCCCGAGCCTCGTCCTCGTCGGCGAGCACGCTGCCGAACCGCGCCGGAAGGATCGGGTGGCGGCTCATCAGCCGCTCGATGATCTCCTCGTAGCGCCACAGCGTCTGCGCCGTTGGCTCGGGGCACCGAGACCCCTGGGGGCTGACGACCAGCGCCAGGCCATCGTGTCCGATTCCGGTCAGAGGCCGCCCGTCGAGCCCTGCGCCCTCGATCGCATCGGGATCTGCATCCGCGATGGCGTAGGCAAGCAGGCTCATCGTCCCGCCAGCTTGTCGGTCGAGGCGAGGATGATCCCCAGATCGAGATCCACGAGGTCGATGTCGGCCACGGCCAGGGTGATGTGCCCCGCGATCACCACGCCGCCGGCAAGCAGCCGGTCGAGAAGGTCGATCAACGTCACCTGACGGCTGTGTTGTGGCAAGCGCGATGCAGACTCGCCCGCTTCGAACGCGAGCGACGTGCTCTCGCCGGCGCGGGGCGCGACGCTGCTCACCACGCCGCCCCGATCCTGCCGGGCAGGAAGTTGTAGGCCGGCCACGGTCCCGTGAGCACCAGCTCGACCCCCATGCCCGCAAACCTCGACTGAAGTGCCCGGGCCTCCTCGTGGAACGCCGGCTCGGTGTCGCGCTCGACGAGGTATGCGCCGTTCAGAACCATCTCACCCGGGTGGGCACTGATCTCCGGCCGCTGGGGCGGGTTCAGCGTGCTCTCCTCCGAGATCGAGTCAAGCTTCTCGTGGATCGCGGCCACCACCCCGTCGACCTGCTCGTCGAGCTGCCTGGCGCGGTCTCGTTGTCGGCGGCGGTCATTCAAGTACGACGCCCCGGAGCCGCTCTCGCCTGACGGCGGCTCTCGGCGGGTGGCCGCGCGCGATTCCCGAGGACGCTCGAAGAACGCCTTCACGCCCCACTCGGTCTTGCCGTCCAGGTGATCCAGGGCCTCCAGCAAGGTGTCCGATTCGCGAAGCAGCATCTCCCGGACGCCGCCTTCGGTCTTGTAGACGGTGCACAGGCGCATGGGGATCACCGTGGTCCGCCTACAGATGGAGCCGAGCACCCGCTCGTGGTCGCGGGCGACGGTCTCCACCCAGTCCATGTCGTTGAGGTGTGCGCGCAGTTCGTCCTCGGCGAACTCTGCGGCCGGGACCCGGCTAACCACCGCGGTCAGCCCGCCGTCGGTCACGGCCGCCAGCGTTAGCCGGTCCTCGGCGCCGGTGAGCTCCGCCGCGGGCGGAGCCTCCCGGTCTCTGACCACGCCGTACACATACCAAGCCGGCTCGGTGCCGGGTCCATGATCGCCGTCCACATCGCCGGCCCTGTCGGCCGACGCGGAAACCGCCGGCTCGGGCGTGGGGGTCGGCGGCAGCTGTCCGAGCGCCGAACGATCGGCCGACAGGAGCTGCTCGCGAGCGTGCTCCAGCATCGCTTGCGTGAGCGCTTCGGTGAGCATCGAGCGAACCCGTGCTCGTGCCGCGCCCCGCGCCTCGGCGAGAACCTCGGCGGCATCGTGGCGACCGAGCTCCTGGATGGCATCGGTCAGGTGCTCGATCGTTTCTCTACGTGCTCCCACGTTTCCACGCTCTCATGAGAAGTCTCGGTCGATTCGCCCTCCGACTCCCCGGTTCCGCCGCTCGCCGCGGGGAGGAGCCGTTCGAGCCGTTCGAGCCGTTCGCGCAGCTCGCGGTTCTCCCGCTCGAGCTTCTCGGCGCCGCCGGATAGCCGCGGATCCGACTCCCACCAGTTGATTCCCATCTCGCGAGCTCGGTCCACGGACGCCACGAGCAGTCTCAGCTTGATGTTCAGCAGCTCGATATCCAACAGATTGATCTGGATGTCGCCGGCGATCACGATTCCCTTGTCCAGGACGCGCTCCAGGATGTCGGCGAGATTCGCCGGGCCTGACTCGCGCGGGCGCAGGTCGGCGCGGCCGTAGTTGGCCGCCGGCAGAGGGCGCGAGGAGAGGGGATCTCGGGCGGCCACCGGTTAGTCCTGATCGGTCTGGTTGCGGTAGTAGCGCCGGTCGCGGCGGTACCCGACTAGCTCGCCCTGCTCATCGAGCGTCACCTCGTAGGAGGCCAGCACGTCGGTCGTCATCGGAACGCGCGAGAGCTCGATGACCTGGACCGTGACCATCCAGCCGTTGTCGTCTTCACGCTGGACCCCGAGCACCGCCTCGATCGGGCGGCCGAGCAGCTGCGGGAGGTCTCGGCGCACGCGCTCGATCGCCTCCCGCCCGGACAGCCCATTACGACCCGCGCTGTCCTTCCGCCGCTCAGCCATTGCCCTGCTCCTCCTCGCCGGAGGAGCGCACCTCCTCCTCTGAAGGGTGCACCTCCTCCCAAGCGCGCACCTCCTCCTCTGAAGGGTGCACCTCCTCCCAAGCGCGCACCTCCTCCTCCTGCGCGGCCCTACGCGCCTGGCTCACGGCCAGACGCTCCAGCAGCTCCTCCTCTTGGCGCTGGCGCTCGCGTTGATCGATCTTCCCATCCTCGTAGTCGAGCTCCAGTTGCAGCATCTCGCGCCGGATGCTCGCCTCGTCGTACAGCTGTCGGTCTGCCTCCTCGGCGACCTGTTGCGCGACCCACGCCACACCCCGGACCGGAGCCAAGGGCAGGGTCGCCAGTGCGGTAAACAAGCCCATGTCAGCTCCCCTCCCAGAGTTCGACGAACGAGTGCGGCGGAAGCGGGCCGGTGTACTTGAACAGCAGCCGGCCCGCCTGTCCTCCCGCAAACCCTTCGACGGCCTGATCGAATTCCTGCAACCGCTTGCGCTCGACCAGAAACGCCGCGCTCAGCGCGACCCGCTCGTGTGCGGGCGGCGCCACTTGGACGTCCGACGCGAACGGCCACAGCGCTTCGAGGATCCTGGCCGAGTCTGCCTCCCGCTTGCGTTCCAGGGCCTTTGAGACAAGCTCCCCGAGCCTGATGCGCTCGTAATAGGTGGCGTCATCTGGCTTTCCCTTGACGGACTCCCGGAGGCGTCTGACCTCTGGGGTCTCGGCCACCACCTCTCGCATCAGCCGCTGCTCGTCGTAGCTGGCGCGGATGCTCACCTCGACCTTGTCGGCAAACCGCTCGAGCTGGATCCGCAGCTCATCGGCGTGCCCTCGCAGGAGGCGCTGGCGCACCTCGTCCTCGCCCTCCATCACGATGCCGAACCGCATCGGCAGCACGGTGCCGGATGAGACGACGTCCTCGAGGACGCGAGCGTGTGCCATCAGCTCCTCTCGCCCCAGGGCGAGCTCGCGCTGCTCGAGCTCACTTACCAGCGCCGCGGCGCCGTCGTCTGTGATCAGGCGCAGCGGAGAGCCGCCGATGCCCTTTCCGGAGGGCGCGGGGGCCTTCCGCTCGACGATTCCGTACACGTACTCCGGCATAGGCTCGCTCTCCTCCGTGATCCGGGGCTAGCGCCCGCGCGAGGAGCCTCCCGACTTCGACCGCTGGCTCGAGCTAGAGCGGCGGGAAGACCGGGAACGAGAAGTGCTCTTGCGTTCCTCCTCGCCGTTCTCCTCCTCGCCGTTCTCCTCCTGTTCGTCGGAGCTCCCGAACAGGCTCTCCTTCGCCCCCTCGAGGACGCCCTTCGTCTTTGACTGGGCGCCGTCGGAGGTCATGTCCTCGACAAGCTGCGGCAGGCCCTCGTCGCTGCTCTGTCCGAGGTCCAGCCGGTTCACGGCCTCGGCGAACCGAAGGTAGGTGTCGACGCTCGCAATCACGATCCGGGCGTCCACCGTCAGAAGCTCGATTCCCACGAGCGAGACTCGCAGGAACACGTCGATTACGAGCCCCTTGTCCAGGAGGATGTCGAGGACATCCGCCAACCCTGAGGCGTTCGATCGCTGAACGTAGCCTGCGCCCGGCCCTCGGGACATTGCCATTGATGACATTCTCGAGCGTCTCCTTAGTCGTCGTTTTCGCCCTCGGGCGGGTTGTCGTCTTGGTTGTCGTCTTCGGTGTCGGGCGCGTTGCCGTTGCGTCTCAGGTCGGCCTCGTACACGTCCGGATTGATGAACTCCACGCGCGCCTTGAAGCGCCGAAGATCAGTGGTCACCCGGTGGTGGGCCAGGTGGAGCGACAGAGCCAGCGTCTCGGCCGGGTTCGTCGGCAGGACATCCAGATCCACCTCGATACGTGTCAGCCGATCGCTCAGCCGGTGAAAGGTGATGAGTCCGGCGCAGTCGGATCCTTCGACCGAGCGCCAGGCGAAGGCTTCCTGTTCGCGCTCGTCGACGATCTCCGCGCGCCAGTCGACCGAGCGCGGCCCGGCGATCGTGCCGACCAGCTCCTCGCCCTCCCGCTCCACGTCCTCGATGCGATGCACCCCTTCGGTGAAGGGCTCGAACGTCATCCATTCCTCCCAGGCCACGAGCAGAGGAACCGCCACATCGATCGAGGCCTGGATCGGCAGCCGGGCGCTCAGTCCGTTCTCCAGCGCGCCCTTCGACGCGGTGGTCGCCCGGTCGGCGGCTGAACGGACTCCCCGGGCGGTCAGCTCTGCTGTCTTTCCGACGAGCGTCTTCAATGCCTTGAGCGCAGCCGCGCGCGCGAGATTCTTCGCGGGCTTTTTGGCCGCCTTAGCCGCCGCCTTGGCGGGACGCTTCTTCGCCGAGCCGGCGGCGCCGCGCGCAGCGCTCGAGCGTTGTTTGGTGGCGGTGCGAGCCATGCGCCGATTGCGTCAGGTCAGGATCCGGCCGATCTGCTCGGCCTTCTCGCGAAGGGTCCGCACCTCGCTCGCGAGCTTGCCGAACTGCTTGCCGGCATCGCCGATCTGCTGGCCGATGCCGCCGAGGTCGATCTTCTCCGGGACGGGAACGCCCAGGACCTTGCGGTCCCGTTGCGCTGCCGTCCGACCCAACAGCACGCCACCGGCGACGCCGATCGCCGCGCTCAATGCGGAGATGCCTGCGTTGGTCAAGACCTCGCGGCCGGCGTGGTTGCGCTGCGAAGATCCCCCAGCGCGCTGCGAGGCGCTCTGGGCCTTCTTCGACGCCGACCCCTTCGCCCGGCTGGGGCTGCTCTTTGTCGTCCGGCTGGAGGCGTTCTTTGCCCGGCCTGAACTGTTTTTCGCCCGGCTGGAGCTGCTCTTCGTCTGGGCAGAGGCGCCAGATGATGATCTCGCGTTGCGCGACCCATTCGCCGAGGAACGGCCGCGGCTGCTCGATCGCCTCGCTTGTCCCCGTTCGCTGGCGACAGCCATGTTCAACCTCCCTGATTCGGGGTTTGCCCGCATGGTCAGGCTTGGCTCAGGGGCTACCCCGGTGCGGGGGGTTCAGCTAGACCTGGACGAATGTTCGATGCGCCAGCGGTGCGACGCCGAAGCTCCAGGCAATCAGCTCCGCGCCCGACGGGGGTGCGTCAGTGCACGATTAGCGTCCGCGTCCGACTGCGGTTCGAGATCCATCCCGCGGGCGCGGGGAACACAACTCGGAAGGAGCCGGACCTGTTGATCCGCAGTCGCCGGAAGTATTGGGAACGCGCCCCATGCGATCCGGGAGTGGCCGCAAACAGCGTGGTCGCCGCCAGCGTTCTCCAATGCCCGGTCACGGTCCTTCGCTGGAACCACACCAACGTTCCGTTGAATGCCGGATTCACGATGCCTACGAACCGGACCGTCTGGCCCTTCTTGGGGTGCGTGGTGCCGACCCTCAGGCCGACGAAGGGCTGAACGCCGACGAACACGCCAACACTGGTAGCCGTGGGTGCCGTCTTGGCGACCACTCGCACCGAGGTGTTTCTGGGCGGGAAGTAGGTGAAGCTGTAATTGCCGCCGGAGCTCGCTGTCTTGCTTGCGACGTTGGTGTACGAGTGGGATCCGAACGGCTTGGCCTGAAGCGTCACCGTGGCGCCAGCTGCCTTGTTGCCAGAGACGTGGCCGAAGACGGTGGTCGAGAAACCGAACAGCACCGTCCTCTTGCTGACGGCGATCGAGATGCTGCTCGATGCCGGCTTTCCGAGCGCAGTCGGAACACCGAGTGACAACGCCGCGACGCACGCGGCGAGAACTGCACGTTTCATAACCATCCTCCCGGCTTGCTCAAAAAGGGTGCTTTCCGCCCCCACAGGGGACGAAACCTGCTCCGAGAAGTTTCGGGTTAGCGCGCGGGCGCGCGTCTATTGGCCGGCGGTCGGCTCCGCCTTCACTGCTGAGAAGCCAGCCCCTCGTCGTCGGGGCGGCTGAGCCTGTCGCTCGCCGGCGCCGGGCGCCTGCTCGCTCCGCGCCACGTAGCCGGCGCCCGCAACGCGTCCGCGTACACGTCCCAGGTGGCGGCCGCGGCGTCCCTCCAACTCCAGGTTGGCGGCGCGGGGGCTGGGCGCCGCAGCGCCTCTGCGGTCTGGATCAGCCCATCCAGATCGTCAACTTCAGCCAGTGCGGCTCGGCCGTCGAGCACCTCGCGCAGCGCTGGGACGTCGCATACCGCCACCGGCGTTCCGCATGCCAGTGCCTCGACGGGCGGCAGCCCGAAGCCCTCCTCGTCGCTGGGAAAGACGAGCGCGTGTGCTCCGCTGTAGATCGCCGCCAGCTCGTCATCGTTCACGGTGCCGGTGAGCGTCACGTCTGGGAGCTCCCCGGCCCAGCGCGCCGTCGGCCCCACGAGCACCAGCGGCATCGTCCGCTTCGCCCGGGCCAGAGCCGCGACTCGCTTACGGGGATCGGGGGTGGTCATCCCGCCGACCCACAGCAAATACCGCTGCGGGAGCGCAAACTTCTCGCGCACGGCGTCCACTTCTCCCTCCGATCGGCGATGGAGGGCCGCTGCCGGCGCCTCGGGAATCACGGTTATCCGCCCGGGCGGGATGTCGAGCGCCTCGTTCGCGTCCTCCGCGACGGCCCGTGTGGGCACGATCACCCGCACCGCGCGCTGCACCGCCAGATACCGCAGCTTGAACCGGATGCCGGAGCGCAGGTACTCGCCCCGGCGCTTGAGCGGAACGAGATCGTGAAGCGTCACAACCATCGGTACCGGGGAGCGCAGCAGGGCGCCGTCGATCCACGGAGCGTGGAAAAGGTCACAGCGCCGCGGCCGGCTGGACTCGACGATTTCATGGCCGTCGGCCGCAGACTCGCGCAGGGCCTGGAGCAGGCAGCGGGTGTACCGCCCGACTCCGCGGGGGTCCTTGCTCGGACGGCTGTCGAATGCCACCTTCACCTCAAACTCCCTCCGAGGTGGTCGACTCCCTGGTAACCCGTCGCTCCTAGACGGCCACGGGGCCACTCTAGACGCCAGCGCGGATCTGTGTCGTCCGCCCCGCCGGGGAGTCCAGATGCCGTACGTTCAGCCGATCAGGGATTACTACGAGGACCTATGGGAGCGCTTGCCCGATCAGCTCGCGCTTCCCGACCGCGCGCGTCGCCTGGCGTTCCTGCTTGATGAGCTATCCGCCGGCGATCGCGTTCTGGACCTCGGCTCCGGCGATGGCACCTTCACGGCGGAGCTCGCCCGCGCGGGGGCACGGGCCGTAGGGGTCGAGGTCGCCGAGGCCGCGCTGAAGCGAGCTCGTGCCGCTCACCCGGAGCTGGATTTCCGCCTGGGGGAGATTGACGGTCCGCTTCCGCTCGAGGATTGCGAGTTCGATCTGATCTGGGCCAGCGAGGTCATCGAACACGTGGCCGACACGGCCCGGTGGCTGTCCGAGGTCAGGCGCGTGCTGGCGCCGGGGGGCAGGCTGCTGCTGACCACTCCCAACCACCCGCGGGCGGCGCTGCTGCTGTACGGGCTTGAGCGCTACTCCGGCCCCCTGTCCGACCACCTGCACCTCTACACGCGCCGGTCGCTGGAAGCGGTCCTTAATGACTTTGGGTTCGGGCCGGTGACGGTCAGGCCCACGGCCGGTCCGCCCCTGTTCAGGCGGATGCTGCTTGCGCGGGCGGTGCGAAGCTAATGTGCGCCGATGGCCACGTGGGACGACGTGCGCCGGATCGCGCTGTCGCTGCCTGAGACGCGCGAGCAGCGCTCGCACGGGCACGCCTCATGGCGCGTTCGGGACAAAGGATTCGTGTGGGAGCGGCCACTCCGGCCCGCTGACCTGCGGGCATTGGGTGATCATGCGCCCGCAGGGCCGATTCTCGGAGCGCGCGTCGAGCACCTGGGCGTCAAGGAGGCGCTGCTTGGCGACGATCCGAACGTGTTCTTCACTACTCCCCACTTCGACGGGTATCCAGCGATCTTGGTGCGCCTGGAGAAGATCGCCCTCGATGAGCTCGAAGAGCTGATCGTCGAGGCGTGGCTCGCGCGGGCGCCCAAACGGCTGGCGCAGGAGTACGCGGAGGCCCGCTGGCCCGATCGAGGCGGCTGAGTAGCTGCCTGGGGTCCGTGCCGGCGGGGCCTGGCCGGGGCCGCGTAGGCTCAGCTCCAGATGCGGGTGCTCCTCGATACGACGTACGCTCGCCGTGCGCCCCATTCGGGGACAGCGGTCTACCTGACGGCGATCCAGGAAGCGCTAAGCCGCAGCGGTCTCGTTGAGGTGGTCACGACCGCCAACCGGCGCCGTCGGCTCCCCGCCGGCGGCGGCCTGGGCAGCGTCCGCAACCTACTCGTCGACCAGTGGTGGTCGATGTTCGAGCTGCCACGAGTGGCGCGGAAGCTAGGCGCCGACGTCATCCACCACGCGTTGCCGGCGCTGGCGCCGGTGGCCTTTGCGGCGCAGGTGATCACCGTCCACGACCTGGCATTCGAGAGGGTCCCGGAGCGGTTCGACCGCGGGTTCAGGACGTACGCCCACCTCGCCCACCGGGCGGCCGCTCACCGGGCGGGGGCGGTGATATGCGTGAGCGACACAACCGCACGCGATGTTCAGGAGCTGTGGGGCGTTCCAGCCGAGCGGGTCGTCGTAGCCCCCCACGGCCCGGGTCAGGAACTCGCGGTCGTGAGCGACCGCGAGCCGACGCACTTCCTGTACGTCGGCGACGAGGAGCCGCGCAAGGATGTGGGGACGCTGCTGGCGGCCTACGCCCGCTACCGGGAGGGTGGGCAGTCGCCGCTTGACCTGGTGCTCGCCGGCTCGGTATCGGCGACGGGCCCCGGCATTTTGGAGGAGCGCCAGCCGACCACGGCAAGGCTCGGCAAGCTGTACGCGGGGGCCGCGGCGCTCGTGCACACCTCGCTCTACGAGGGCTTTGGCCTCACCCTGCTAGAGGCCATGCGAGCCGGCGTACCGGTGATCGCCGCCCAGGTGGCAGGTGCGGTCGAGGTGTGCGGGGACGCCGTACGCTATGCACAGCCGCAGGACGCCCCATCGTTCGCTGACGCGATGGCCGAGATCGCGGATCAGCCTCGGCTCCGAGCGGAGTTGGCAGAGCGCGGCCGCGAACGAGCTAAACGGTTCTCGTGGGACGACTGCGCAAGGGCGCACCTCGAGGCTTACTCTCTCGCCAGCAGACGATGAAGATCGCGATCCTGGGCACGCGGGGGATACCCGCCTCCTACAGCGGCTTCGAGACCGCCGTCGAGCAGCTCACGGCGCGGCTGACGGCTCGCGGGCATTCCGTCGTCGTCTACTGCCGCCCACACGTCGTCGACCGCGAGCTCTCGACGTATAAGGGCGCGGACCTCGTTCACCTGCGCACCGTTCAGAACAAGTATCTGGACACCTTCGTGCACACGCTGTGCTCGGCCGTCCACGCGGCCCGGGTGACCAAGCCCGACGTGGCGCTGTTCTTCATCGCCGGCAACTCCCCGCTCTGTTTGATCACGCGCCGCGCGGCGATTCCGGCGGTGATCAACGTCGACGGCCTCGACTCCGATCGCCGCAAGTGGCCGGGCTTCGCCAAGGCCTACCTTCGCTTCGCCGAGCGCACCGCGCCGCGCTGGGCAGACGAGGCGATCACCGACTCCCACGCCGTGGCGGACATCTTCGAGCTTCGTTACGGCGAGCGCATCGGCGTGGTTCCGTACGGGGTCGAGGACCCTGGTTACGATGGCACCGAGACCCTAGAGCGGCTCGGTCTTCAGCCGCGCAGATACATCCTGTTCGTCGGCCGGCTGGAGCCAGAGAACAATCCGCATCTGCTGGTCGAGGCGTTCTCGCGCATCAGTCGCGAGTCCGCTCGAGAAATGAAGCTGGCGATCGTGGGAGGGGCTCCCTACGCGGATGAGTACATCCGTCAGGTGTGGAGAACGGCCGACCCGCGCGTCGTGTTTCCCGGATACGTATTCGGGCGCGGCTACTGGGAGCTACAGCGGCACGCTTACGTGTTCTGCGCGCCGACCGAGGTCGGGGGAACGCACCCGGTGATACTGGAGGCGCTGGCGGCGGGCAACTGCGTGCTGGTCAACGATCACCGTCCAAACGCTGAGACAGTCGGCGACGCCGGCATCTACTTCTCCGGCGGGCTGGGCGTCGAAGATCTGACGGTTCAGCTCGAGCGACTGCTGAACGATCCGGAGCTTGTCGAGGAGTACCGACGGCGAGGGCTGGAGCGGGCCCGCGAGTACTCCTGGGACACGGTCACCGACCAGTACGAGCGGCTGTTGACGGCGGTCTGTGAGGCTCGAGGCCCGGGGTCGCTGCCCCCCTTCCTGGTCGATCGCGAACCGGTGGCAGTGGGCTGAGGCTTACGGCGTCGGTCGCGCCGTCGCCGTCGCCTGCTGGATGTCCGCGGCTATCTGGGGCGAGCCCACGTTGAGCCGCGACGCGCGCTCCAGCGCCGGAAGCGCTTGGCCCGGGCGATGCAATGCCAGCAGCGTCTCTCCCTCCGTGAGCCAGGTCTGGGGATTCTGGGGCTGAAGGGCCACCGCCTTGCGAAGCTCGCTGATCGCGGCTGCGTCGTTGCCGGTCGCCCGGTACAGGGCCGCCAGCTCGAACAGCGGGTCGACCGAGACCGCGTTAGCCGAGGCCGCCGCCCGCGCGTCATGAAATGCCGCCGCCTCGTTCCCTCGGATGATCGCGCTCAGCGCGGCGGCGTCCGCATTGGCGGATCGGAGCGGCTGCGCGGTCAACCAGACGATCACCACCGTGACCGCGGCGATGAGCGTCCCTGCACCGATCGCGGCTGGAGTCAGAGACATCGGCCTGGCCCCGATGGGCCGACCGAGCGGTCCACGACCGGCGAGCCACCCAGCGCAGACCAGCGCCGTTATCGCCGTTCCCGGGATGAACCACGTCCAGTCGATCGCCGAGTTCAGGCCGAAGACGAGCACGACCACGAGCAGCGTGATCAGCCCATCGCGCTCGCCCGTCCGTTCGTGGGACGTCCGGCGGGTGACGCCTACCGCCCTCGTGGCCGCGACCCCCCATGACACGAGCAGAGCCAGGCTCAGCAGGAGCCCGATTAGCCCCAAATCCGCGAACGTCTCGACCGGGTAGGAGTGCGCGTGCGTCACGAACGCCCCTCCGGCGTTCGCAGCTGCGTATCGGGTGTGGGCGACCGCGAAGCCCCCGGCGCCCACCCCCTTTAAGACGGCGTGCTCGCCCACCTTCAGTCCCTCGTTCCAGTAGCGGCCCCGCGAGCTTCCGGTCGCGAGTAGGCGTCCGGGGACATCGGCCGCTCCGCTGGAGTTGGGAGAGGTCAGCTGGTTGAAAGCGTGAGAGACGGTGCCCGTCAACCCCCGCGAGGAAGCCGCGACCGCGCCTATCCCCGCCACCGGGATCAAGGCAGCCATCACCACCAGCGCGAGTCCTACGCGTCGGCGCACCATCTCCGAAACGACGGTGCGATTCATGGCGATCGCCGTGGCGATCCCCACGGCGGTCTGCACCAAGATCATCCCGATCAGGACCCAGCCCAGCTTGTGCCCGGCCGCGGTGCGCGCGTGAAGGGCAACGCGATCGTGGCTGAGCGCGTGGTTGGAGAGCGCCCAGGCGCTCGCGGCTGCGCCGCCGGCAGCTCCCAGAATCAACACTGCTACGGCACGCAACCGCACCGACACCAGCGCGAACCACACCACCAACCCCAGCGCCGCGATCACCAGCGCGCCGCGCGACAGCGACAGCATGATCGTCACCACCAGGACGCCGATCGCCGGGACGGCCAGCGCCCTCGAGATGAGGCTGGCGCCCCGCCTGGACCCGGCCCACAGGCAGGCCGGGACGCCGAGGGCGGCCATCAGTCCCACCGCGTTCCAGTAGTCGAAAGGGAGCCGAAGTCGTCCGACCTGATCGACGGCATCGAGGGTCGCCGGGAACACCTTGGCCAGTAGTGCGTATCCGCTGACCACGGTCGCCAGCACCGCGACTGCACCGACGACCGCGGCCCACCGCCCCGGCGCGAGGCGAGCCAGCGCCATCGCCCCGCCAAATGCAGCGAGGTAGGAGACGGCACGGTTGGCCTCAACCCATGAGCCCGAGGGCTGGACGGACCACCCGATCGAGGCAGCGGTGAACGCAGTCAGCGCCACGAACAAGAGCAGCGTCACGGCCCCCCACGCGCGCCCGCGAGCGGAGAACAGCACAGCCAGGACCGCCAGGCAGGCGCCCAGTGCAGTGATCGATATCTCGACCCATGTGTTGGGCCCCAGGTCGGTGCCCCCGCCGGCGACGAATGTCACCGCTGCGAGGGCAATGGCGCACAGCAGCCCCAGCGCGGCGTCGACCGTCACCCCATGCGCGATCGATGACGTCCACGCAGTTGCTCGCGAGCGCCGCGAGGAGGTGACTAGGGTGGACATGGGGTTGCCGAGGCTAACGCAGGGTCAGTGGGTGATCGTGGTGCAAGTGCCGAGGCTGGTTGGCGGGACAGTCGCTCATCACAGCGCCCGGTGGGTAGCGATTGTGCGACGAGCTTCGTCCGCCGGCGTATAGGGCCGTCCGGTCAGGAATTGGCGGGCTTCGTCGATCGCGTCCTGACGGTCGTACGCAGCAGCGATCGTGCGCAGTCCATGGCGGACGGGAGTGGCGTCGACGATCCCCACCTTCCACCCCCGCTGGCGGGCGACTGCGGACCAGTGGGCGTCGAGCCCCCATCCCACCCTGAGCGGCGGGAACGGCAGCAGGGTGCCGAACGTAGTTGCGTGAAACGCGGTGACCGGGCCGATCTCCACGAAGGCCGTCTCGCGGACGAGGCTAGCGGGGCGCCGGCGGGTGACGCTCCATGCGGCATGGGAGCGGTACCGGTGCGCGGGTTGCGCGAGCCTCAGGTCGAATCGCTCGGCCAGGAAGATGAACGAGTCGAGAAAGCCCGGGGGCAACGCGACGTCGTCGTCGACCACCAACAGCCAGTCGTATCCCGGGGGAGGGTGCCGTTCGAGCAGTGCGTTCAGGTTTTCGAACTTCCCCCCGCCGCCGGCCCCCGCCCGTTCAAAATGGACCTCGTGGCGGGAGCGGCTCAGCTCCGCTCGCGCAGCCGACAAGAGCGTTGGCTCGCCCTCGCGCTCAATCGCCAACGCCAGCACGCGACGGCCAGGCGATCGAGCGGCGGCAGCTCGCAGCCGCGGGCCCTCCAGAAGCGCCAATGCGACTGCATCGCAGAGCACATCGAGTACGACCGCCCTGGTCGTTAACCGCACCCCAGACACCTGACCGCTGGTGCCGGATAGGAAGTCCGGCGCGGGACTGGCGGTCACTCCGACAGCGCCTCGCGCAGACGCCCAGCCGAATGCGCCGCGAGCACCACCCCATTGGCGCAGCGGCGGCGGACGATGTGCCACCCGCAGCCCGCTAGCGTCCTCAGCTCTGCGGCTTTCGCTGGAGCCTCGCCGCGGTGTATGTCGTACCGCCGGGCAGCTCGCCCCCGGCCGTAGGCGGCGCGAGCGAGGGCGCGTACGGTCGCGTCTGCCGCCATCCGGCGATGCTCAACGGCGGCACCCGCCAGGTAGCGGACCCGTCCCCCGTCGGCCAGGTACCTGCCGAGCCACTCCTCCTCGTCGCCGCAGCCCAGGAGGCTCTCGTCAAACGGCCCGACCCTGTCGAATGCGCGTCGGCGGAGTGCCATGTTGGCACCCCACACGAGCTCGGCGTCCTGGTCCTGCGGACCGAGATCGAGCGCGGTGATCGGCGCCGACTCGCGACCGCAGGCGCGGGGCCCTCCGCCCTCCAGGATGGCCCGGATGGGGCCGCCGAAGACGTCATAGCCGCGATATGCCTGGGCGCCGGACATGAAGGCGTCGAGCCATCCGGGCGGTGCGTTCACGTCGTCGTCGATCAACACGATTAGATCGCCTCGCGCGGCTAGAGCCCCCGCGTTGCGCCCGGCGCTGACGCCGGATGGACGCTCCAGCGCCACAACGCGAACGTCGTGGCGTTGCGCGACCGCAGCCGTTGACGGGTCGTCGCCGTCGTTGACGACGATCACTTCGGCCCCGGCGTTTGCGGACTGGGGGATGACCGATGAAAGCGCGACCTCGAGGTACGCCGGACGTGCTCGCGTCGGGATCACGATCGAGGCCGTGGGGCGCACTGTCTAGGTGATCGGGACTACCGGGCGCAACCGCTCAGGAGTTCTGCTCGCGTCGGTGGCGGGCCAGCTGCCACGCGAACGCGTACACGAAGCGGGGGTTGTAGCGCATATAACGCCGCCACAGGCGGCGCGGCTCATGGGCCAGGCGATAAGCCCACTCCAGCCCCGCCTCCTGAAGCCAGGCCGGAGCCTGCGGTACGAGACCGGCGTGGAAGTCGAACGCCGCGCCCACGCCCACCAGCACCGGGGCCGTGAGCCGCTCCCGCATCCGCGCCATCCACTTCTCCTGTTTCGGGACACCGATTCCCACCCACACCACGTCAGGACCCGTGCGGTTGATCTCATCGATGACCGCCTCATCCTCCTCGTCGGTCAGCGGCCGATGCGGAGGCGAATAGCCACCGACGATCTTGACGCCCGGATACCGCCGGCGCAGGTTCAGCGCCAGCTGCACCAGTGCTCCCTGATTGCGGCCTCCGTACAGATAAAAGCGGTGGGATCCGCGCGTCGACCGGGCGCAGGCTCGCGCCATGAGCTCAGGACCGTATACGCGACCTTCCAGCGAGTTGCCTAGCGCGTTGATCGCCCAAACGAGCGGCTGACCGTCCGGCAGGTTCAGCGACGAGGACCGCAGCGCTTCCCGGAGCTTGGTGTCCTCGTTGGACGCCATCACGGTGTGGACGTTGCAGACGCAGACGTAGCCGTGCTCGCGCGAGGCGACGGCGGCATCGAGCCAGTCGAGCGTGCCCTCGTAGTCCGTCAGAGCCAGCGGCACGCCGAGCACCGACACCGTGGGTGGTGTGGCGACTGCAGCGAAGCGCTCCTCTACAAAGCTCTCGTAAAGCATCGGGTCCATTCGTAGATGTGTTCACGCCGGTGCCGACGGCGCTGCCCCCAGCACGTGGTGCAGACTTTATCTGGACTTAACGGCCGGCGGGCAAGGATGGTTTCGCTTTTGGTCTAGCGAAAACCCGGATCGTGCCTGTTCTACCGCGAACTCGGGCTACGAAAACACCCGAGACCACGGCCCGAAACGCCGCAAGTGAGGGTCCGAAGTTACCCGTCGTTTAGACCCCGCGCGCTATCCTTTTTCGAGACAGGGATGTCGCTGCGGCTCGCGAGCATCGCCCCCTGATCGCGAGCCTCGGACGGCCCCCAGCCCTACCAGGGTCGTCCTCGGCCGGGCCCGTGCCGCGTATGCGGCGCGGGTCCGGTAACCATTGGCGTGATGGCGGCTCCGGCGCGATGCGGCTCTCCAGCCGACCGCTTACGCCCTACAGCGCCTCAGCCACTCGGGGCGCCGCGCGCGTGAACACCCACCAACCAAGCGCGAACACCGCGGGGATGAGCGCGATCGCGACGATGACTGGCCCCCAGCCGCCGGCCGCGGTTGCCGCGCCCGGATAAGCGGCTGGATCGATGAATGCGTGGCCCATCTGCGTCAGCAGCGTCGCCGGAGGGCTGATCAGCGCGACATGCTCAAAGCCCGGGTGGAACTTGTTGTAATTCGCGGCGACGTAGATGATCGGCGAGCCGTAGAACCCGATCTGAAGTACGACATCCCAGATGGGCTGGATGTCGCGGAAGGACACATAGAGCGCCGACAGCATCATTCCGAAGCCTGTTGCCAGCACAATGAATCCGAGAGCAATCGGGACCATCTCGAGCCACCGGACAGTGGGGTTGACCCCGTCTGCGAGCGCAAACACAAGCACCACGACCATGTTCAAGGAAAGGTTGAAGACGGCCGTCAGCGAGACGGAGAACGGGACCACCATCCGAGGGAACCTGATTTTGCGCAGCATCGCTTCGCGGACGACGAGGCTGTTGACGCAGTTGCCCGTTGCCTCCGTGAAGTAGCCCCACAGGACTATGCCCGTGAGGAGGTAGACACCGTAGTGCGGGGACTTGGCGATCCGCAGGACCTTCACGAAGAAGAAGTAGATAACGCCGAAGAACAGCAGCGGCCGTACCAACGACCACACATAGCCCAGCACGGAGCCGAAGTAGCGGAGCTTGAACTCGCTGCGCGCGAGGGTAACTGTCAGCTCGAAAAAGCGCCTGACGCCCCCGCCGAGCGCGGATGGGCGGCCGTAGCTCGGTGCGGCCTCCACGCTCAAGTGCGCTCGATCCGGAACGTGTGGGGAAGGTCCACTGCGCCTCCGCCGCTGAAATTCGCGTGCACGATCACCGAGCAGATGTCTTCGCGCGTGTCGAAGCTCTCGGAGCCAAAGCCGTTCTTGTTGACCGATGCCATGAGCCGATAGCGACCAGGCGCTAGCCAGTTCTCGAACTGGACTCTGACCGTCGCCTCCTGCCCGGCCTCGAAACGGCCTGTCGGGCCATGGCCCAGGTAGCTGGCGGCCACGAACGCCAGCTGACCGCGATCGTCACGCAACCCGATCGCGAACAGTGGATCCTCGGCGTCCGTGTGGAAGCGCACGTCGAACCGCATGCAGCAGGCCTGTCCCTGCTGCGCGGCAACCATCGTCTGTCCGTCCTCCGCCTCGAATGCGGCCCTCAAGATCTCAGCGACCGCCGATTTCCGCAGCGGCTCCGGACCTCCATGCTTGATCGCTTCGCGCCTTACGTACCGGAAGTTGATCTGGTTGTACTGGCGGGCGATCGAGCTGGGTTCGCCGATGTCTACCACCTCTCCTCGTTCCAGCAGCATGGCGCGGTCGCAGAACCGCTCGACTGTGCCCATGTCGTGTGTCACGAACACAATCGTCCGTCCGGCCTCCTTTAGCCTCGCGAACTCTTCGAAGCACTTTTGCTGGAAGGACGCGTCGCCGACAGCCAGGACCTCGTCGATGAGAAGGATGTCGGCATCGACCTGAATCGCCACGGCGAAGGCCAGCCTGACGTGCATGCCCGAGGAATAATTCTTGAGCTTGAGGTCCATGAATCCTTCGAGCTCGGCGAAGCTGACGATCGAGTCGAAGCGCTCGCGGGCCTCGCTGCGCGAGAGGCCGAGCATGATGGCGTTGATCATCACGTTGTCCCGCGCCGTCAGGTCAGGGCTGAAGCCGACACCGAGCTCGATGAAGGGCGACAGGCGACCTCGGATGTCGATCGACCCGTGGTCGATGGCGTAGATCCCGGCCAGGCACTTCAGCAGCGTGCTCTTGCCGCTGCCGTTGCGCCCCACGATCCCGAAGAACTCGCCTGCGTCGATGTCGACGCTTACTCCGTCTACCGCGGGAACGGTGTCGAATTGCCTGGCGCGGATAGGGTGCAGCACGCGCTCCTTGAGCGTGCGATATCGCTCCTGCGGCAGCCGAAAGGTCTTGTTCAGCTCGCGGACCGACACCACCGCTCCGGCGGCGCCCGGAGCGGGCACACCACTCGGTTCGGGAGCGGTCGCCGCCCGATCGCCAACGGTCGCACTCACCGCGCGGACGGTAGCAATGTGAGGGTAGGTCGAGGAGCCACTTACGTGCACGTGTTCAGACGATCCTGCGCGAGCGTGCGGGTTGCTTGGAGACGAGGGCTCTCCGCAGTCAGCCTGTCTCTGGCACCATCTCGACGTGCCGTCTGACGAGCTAGGGTCCGCTTTGGGTCGCCCCGGTACCACCCGTCTGATCGAATGGACAGGCGAACGTTGTGTTCCATGGGCTCCTGACGTGCAGGTCGTCTATGAACACCTGCACCGCTACCTATGGGCTGCCGAGCTCGTCGAAGGGCGGCGCGTGCTGGACCTGGCGAGCGGTGAAGGTTTCGGCGCGGCAGTCCTGGCGCGCAGCGCACGGTCGGTGGTGGGGGTCGACATTGACAAGCGCACCGTGGAGCACAGCCGCCTGAACTACAAGATGCGCGGCCTCAGCTTCGCCGTGGCTGATGCCCGCGAACTCTCAACGTTCGATGACGGCTCCTTTGACGCCGTCGTGGCGTTCGAGATGATCGAACACGTCGAGGATCAAGAGCGCGTGCTCGATGAGATCCAGCGCGTTCTCGCCCCCGACGGGTTCCTGATCATGTCCACCCCGGATCGGGAGGCATATGGAGAGGCCTCTCAGGAGAACCCATACCACGTCCACGAGCTCGATCGAGACGAGCTAGGCGAGCTGGTTCGGCCCAGGTTCAAGCACCTGACCACGTTCGGTCAGCGGACGATCACGGGATCGGCTGTGGCGGCACTGGATGACGTTGGGCATGTAGGCACAGAGAAGCCTGCACGCAGTTTCTTCGTTGAGCGGGTCGGCGATGAGTGGCAGGTCGAGCCGGCCCTGTCGCCGCTCTACATCATCGCGGTCGCGTCCAATGGCCAGCTTCCAGCCGCCGCACGTGACTCCACGCTCGCTGATCCCCGTTTAGCGCTGGTGGAAGCCTCGATCGCCGAGCATCTGGACCAGCGGACGCTTGAGGTCGCGAGACTGCGAGCGCGCAGCATTCAGGATCAGAGCACAATCGCTGCCCTGGACGCTGCCCTGAATGCCGCAAACCAGAAGAACCGTCGAATCGAGCAGTCCGTCACCTGGCAGCTTTTCCAGCGCGTCCGAGCGCGCACTTTTGCGCTATTGGGTGGCGAAGAGTCTCAGGCCGTGGAGTTCCTTCAGCGCACGCTCCGTTTCCTCGGCCGCACCCTACTGCGGGGACAGGCTTTGCTTTCCGGGGGACCGGCCTCTGTGCGCGTCGGAGCGCGACGTTCGCGCGGCGGCCCGATCCGCTTTCCGCGCGGTCGGCCAGCCCGAGGTCTCAATCGTCATCCCGCTGTACACGCGCGCCGACCTCACGGAGGCCGCCCTGTGGTCGATTCTCGAAAACACGAGCGGGATCCGCTACGAGGTGATCTTGGTCGATGACTCCGAAGATCCCGCTACGAAGGCCCTCCTCGAGAGGGTCGAGGGCGCCCACGTGCTCACGAACGACTCCAATCTTGGATACCGGCGCAGCATCCACCGCGGTGCCCGAGCGGCGCGCGGTCGGTGGCTCGTGCTGTGCAACAACGACATCGAAGTTCAGCCGGGCTGGCTCGCGGCGCTACTGGACTGCGCGGAATCACGCTCGGAAACCGCGGTCGTGGGCCCGAAGTTCGTATATCCCGACGGGACGCTCGCAGAGGCGGGCGGGATCATCTGGCGCGACGGAACCGGGGCGAACTACGGGCGGGGCGACGATCCCACCGGCTGCCACTACGAGTACCGCCGAGAGATCGATTACGCGTCTGCCGCCGCGCTGATGGTCAGAGCTGACTTTTGGCGCGAGGTTGGCGGCTTTGACGAGCGCTTCGATCCGATGTACTACGAGGACACGGACCTGTGCTTCGAGGCGCGCAGCCGAGGATTGCGCGTCGTGTACGAACCCCGGGCGAGCGTGATCCATTTCGAGGGGGCCACGGCTGGCTTGGACGAGACCACTTCTCACAAGCGCCATCAGCTCGATAACCGTCCTAAGTTCGTCGAGAAATGGCACGTGATGCTCGAGGCTCAGCACCTCGACAACGACCCGAGCAAAGTCTGGCTGGCCGCCAACCTGCGCCGCGGCACCCGGGTGCTGGTGATTGATCACCGGGTTCCGATGTGGGACCGTGACTCAGGGAGCCTACGCATGCGCGGGATGCTGGAGGCCCTGCTTGATTTCGGCTGTCATGTCAGCTTCTGGCCCGACAACATGACACCGGTGCAGCCGTATACCCGCGAGCTGCAGCGCAGCGGAGTCGAGGTGCTCTACGGGGTCGATTTCGCGGCGGAGCTTGGACGAATTGGGCCCAGCATCTCGCTTGTAATCCTCAGCCGGGCGGAAGTCGCCGGCCGGTGGCTGGAGTCCGTGCGAGAGCTCGCCCCGGAGGCGCACGTCATTTTTGACACCGTCGACCTGCATTGGCTGCGCGAGGCTCGTCGCGACGCGTTGCGGCTGAGCTCCAGAGGCAACGGCGCAGGCATATCACCGACGGCGAGTTCTATGCGCGAGCTTGAGCTGGCACTGATCCGCGCAAGCGACATGACGCTGGTGGTGACCGACAGCGAGCGGGAGCTCGTGCAGGCGGACGTTCCCGATGCCACCGTCAAGGTTGTCCCCAACGTCAACCCTGTCCGATCGCCCGTGCCACCGTTGCAGGGCCGCGAGGGGCTGGTGTTCGTCGGCGGGTTTGAGCATCCGCCGAACGTGGATGGCGCACTGATGCTGCTGCGGGAGGTGATGCCGGCCGTGTGGCGCGAGCTGGGCGATGTTCCGGTAAAGATCGTGGGAGCCGATCCTCCTGAAGCGATCAGCTCTTTGGCCTCCGAGAACGTCGAAATCGCCGGGTGGGTGCCGGATCTCGACTCCGTACTCGACTCGACTCGCGCACTAGTAGCGCCGCTCCCCTACGGAGCGGGGCTGAAGGGGAAGGTGACACAGTCGCTGGCCTGCGGACTGCCTGTGGTCACCACGCCGGTGGGGGCCGAGGGACTCGATGCCCTGGACGGCCAGCACATGCTGATTGCTGAGACGCCCGAAAGGCTGGCAGAGCGAGTGGTGGACGTGCTGCGGGATGACGAGCTATGGCAGCGGTTGTCCGCAGCCGGGGTTGAGCTTGCCCGCGAACGCTGTTCGCCGCGCCTGATGTCCAGCCGGCTCAGCGAGGTGCTGGAGCTGTGTGCTTTTCGCTCACCCGGTCACGTCGCCGCCACTCGCTGAGGCCCAGGTCACGCGGATGGCGGAAACCAGCTGCTCAGACGAAAGCCGGCGAGATCGAGATAAGGCGCCTTGCGGGCCAGGATCACAGGCTGCGGGCTGATCGCAAGCTGGGGGATGTCCATGAAGAGATGTCCCACGGTCAGCCCCGCATCGGCCAGCTGAGCGAGCAGTTGGCGGCCGTAGATCCGGTAGACGAGGGTCTCCTCGGCGTGGTACTGGGGTGCGTACAGGTAGACATCCCTGCCATGCCAGCGGTGGACGAGCGTGGACGTTCTCTCTGACTGGTGGTCATACGGAACTTCGAGCAACAGGTGGCCTCCCGGCGCCAGCACGCGCGCGATCTCTTTGATCGCCAGTTGCTCGTCAGGCACGTGCTCGAGAACCTCGGCGGTCATGACTACGTCGAAGAACTCCGCCGGGAACTGCAGATCCTGGAGGTCGCCGCCTCGGCGCGCATCGACCGGTTTGCCCGACTGTCCGTCCGGAGCCGGCACATACGGAAGGTTGTAGTAGTCGAACACGTCCGCAAGCAGGGGCGGATGACCCCTGTAGCCAGACGTCTCCATCAAGCGCATGGTCTTGCGCGGACTCCAATGCGAGAGCGGACCCGACTCTCCGAGGACCGCTGCCAACATCGTGAGGAGCGCCCGGTCGCGCGAGATCGAGCCGCAACTCCGACAGACGAGCGACTCGCGAAGCACCGAGGGGTGATCCACGGCGCGCTCTTCGGCACCGATGCTGATCGCACCGACCTTGCCGCAGACGTTGCAGCCGGCCCGAGCGCCGTCTGCGAGCCATTGGGCGGTAGCCGCGCCGACATCGATCGGATCGGTGCCAGCGTGGGTCGAGGAACCGTCGCTCTCGGGTTCCGACCGCGGCCTGCGGAACGGCTGCTTCAAGCGGTTGATCGTAGTCCGTCCCCTGATCGAGTCATCAGTTCCTCCTCGGCGGGGGACCGGTAAAGCGGCTCCGGCGGGGTGCGGCTTTGCACCAGGCTGGCGGCAGCGAGGACGCGCACGACGTACCAGCCGCTTGCGATCAGTCCGGCGCTAGGGAGTGCGTGCTGGCGCCGCGATGCCGTGATTGGGTGCTCGACGACTCGCGCTCGCCGACGTCCCGCAGAGACGAGCGCCTCGACTGTATCGCCGAGGTACTCCACGGGGTATTCCTCGGCGAAGAAATTCAGCAGTGGAGCGCGAATCGCCCTAAAGCCTGAAGTTGCGTCCGTGATTCGGAGCCAGCCCAGGCCATAGCGGATCGACAAGAGCCGCAAGCGCACGAGCACGATCGTCGATACCAGCAGCGCCAGCGCGCCGCCCTCCATGAGAAGCTCCTGCGCCGTCATCCGACTCGCGCCTCCGGAGAGAGTCTGCCTACACCCTCCGATTGCACGGACATGCGGGCATATGATAGGTCGTTTGGTGCCGCCAGAAGTGAGTGCGCGATGCGAAGACGGCGCTCTTGATCTACGCGGCCGCCGCGGCAGCCGTCGCGCTCGTCTCACTGAGAAACACGCGTCGATGCGGATGCTTGAGGTCCTCGCTCCCACGGTGCTGGCAGCGGGCGTGCTTCTGGCCACGGCAACGTTTGGGGCGCAGGCGGGGGCCATGGCGGCGGCAGTCCTGACGATGATCGCGACGTGGTACGCGGGCGAGCAGCGCCTGGGTGCGGTCGCGGTGGCTCCCCGGGCGCCTGATGCCGGAGACGTTCGCAGCCTTTGACCTCGACTTGCGCGGCTTTGGCGCAATCGTGGACAATTACGTGCAATGGCCGGCGAGTCTTCTGGGGAAGGTTCGGATTACGCGATCGAGGTGAGCGTCGTCGTGCCCGTCTACGGGTGCGAAGGATGCCTCGTGGCGCTCCACGAGCGCCTCACTCGAACCATGGCGCAGGTGACGGGGCGGTACGAGCTTGTGTTCGTTGACGATCGCAGTGTCGATGACGGGTGGACGGTGCTGCAGCGACTGGCGCGCGAGGACCCACGAGTGAGGGCGTTCCGCCTCAGTCGGAACTTCGGCGAGGCCGCGGCGGTCACGGCCGGACTGGCGCAGGCGCGCGGAGAATGGGCGGTCGTGATGGACTGCGACCTGCAGGAGGCTCCCGAGGATATTCCGCGGCTGTGGGCAGCCGCGGGCGAGGGCTACGACCTTGTCCGAACGACGCGTAAGCAGTGGCGCCACTCGAGGTTTCGACGCTGGACCAGCCGCGCGTACCGGAGCCTCACGCAGGAGACCCAGGTGCGAGCCGACTACAGCAGCCTCACTCTCCTCTCGCGGCGCGTGATCGATGCGTTCCTGCAGCTGAGCGACCGCGACCGCGAGTTCATGATCGTCCTTGACTGGCTCGGGTTCGACTCGACCACGGTCGAGATCGAGCACCACGAGCGCCACGCGGGCGAGAGCGGGTACGGGTTGCAGCGCCTGATCCAGGTCGCCTTACACGGCATGTTCTTCCGCAGCACGGTGCTGCTCAGACTGGTCGTGCTGATCGGCTTCGTGATCGCACTGATCGGCTTCGGACTGGCCGCTTACGAGATCATCGATTACTTCGTCGAGCCCGCGAAGGCCGTTCCCGGGTTCACCACTCTCGCGGTGCTCATGCTCGTGCTCTCGGGTGTGGTCATCTTCAGCGTCGGAATCGTCGGGTTGTACGTCGGCAGAGTCTTCGAGCAGGTCAAGCATCGACCGCTGTTCCTGATCGACCAGGAGGCCGACCGTCAAGCACGTATGCCGTCTCCGGACGCCCCGGGAATCAGAAATGTCCCTCAGCACACGCGAGCGGTAGCGCTGAATTAGAAGATCAAGTGTCGCCTCGGTGAACCCCGGCGACTCGACAGGTGATGGAGGCGCTCAAGCGCATCCGGGAGATTGCTGACGCCCAGCTGCCGGCCCTCGACTTGCCCGAGCGCCAGCTCGACCTTGCCGCCCTCCCGCGCTTCTCAGTGATCTGCCCGATGAGCTCGATCCCGACTCGGCACGGCAGTTGCGAGAGCGGGTGGACCGGCTCTCGCCGTGGCTACAGGGCCCGTTCTATCTCGGCGGTGACGTCGTGATCGAAGGCGTGTGGCGCAAGGATCAGGGTTGGGAGGCGCTCGAGGAGTTCGTGCCCGACGTTCAGGGCAAGCGAGTGCTGGACGTCGGCTCGAACGCCGGCTACGACGCGTTCATGTTCCACCGACGCGGCGCGGCCGAGGTGCTCGCGTGCGAGCCGTACGAGTTCATCGAACAGGCCCGCTTCCTGGAGTCGGTCTACCGGACGGGGATCCGGTTCGAGCAGATCGGCTGGCAGCGGCTCGATCCCGAGCTGCACGGCACCTTCGACCTTGTGCATTGCAATGGCGTCCTCTATCACGAACCCAACCCCCTCGGATTGCTCCAGCAGCTGAGGAGGATGGTGGCGGATGGAGGAGAGCTGCTGCTGGGCTCGATGATGCTGGCCGATGCCGAGCTGTCGGAGTACGCCAGGTTCGTTCGGAGCACGTACGCCGAGGATCCGACCTGGTGGTGGGTTCCGGGCAGGCTGGCGCTGCGCTGGATGATGGACGCCTGCGGCTTCGACGTCGAGCTGGTGCCCGTGCAGTTCAACGGCCCGCGGGGAGACTTCGCGGTGATCAACGGCTACCTTCGCGGCCATCCAGCCGAGCCGGATCCGCAGCTCGCCCCCGCCGCGAGCACCACTGCCGCAGGCACGACCAATCGTTTCCCGGTAGGTCACTGCTACTCGCCCATGTACGACACGCACGAGCTTCAGGCCCGCCGGGAGCAGCTATGGCCCGCGAACCCGCGCAAGACCGTTGGGATCGACTGGCGCGAGGACGCTCAGCTGGAGCTGTGCCGGACCGTGTTCAAACGGCAGCGCAAGCTCGAGTTCATCGACCAACCGAGCGATGATCCGAGCGAGTACTACGCGCTCAACGACATGTACCCGCCGGACGATGCCTGGGTGCTCGCCGGGGTGCTTGAGCACTTCCGGCCGGCCCGGATGATCGAGGTCGGCTGCGGCTTCTCGACGCTCGTGAGCGCGCGTGTCAACCGAGAGCGTTTACAACTGGGCGACGCACCTTCAGTGCATCGAGCCCTTCCCGCGCCAGTTCCTGCTTGACGGTGTTCCAGGAGTTTCCGCTCTGCGCATCGAGAAGATCCAGGACACGCCGCTCGAGTTGTTCGAGGAGCTGTCGGCCGGCGACGTCGTATTCATCGACACCGCCCACGTGGTCAAGACCGGTGGCGACGTGGTCTGGATCTTCCAGGAGATCATTCCGCGGCTCGCTCCCGGGGTGCTAGTCCACGTTCACGACGTGTTCCTGCCAGGCGAGTATCCGGAGCAATGGGTGATGGAGGGCTGGGGCTGGAACGAGATCTATCTGGTGAGAGCGTTCCTCGCCTTCAATCAAGCGTTCGAGGTGGTGTGGGGGCAGCAGTTCATGCTCCAGCGACACCCCGAAGAGCTGTTCGAGGCATTCCCAGACCTACGGCGGTACACGCCATCCGGCGCAGCGCTGTGGATTCGTCGTCGTCCGTGAGGTCGTAGACCTGCGCGTGTCTGGAAGTTTGTAGACGACCCTTCGGGAGCACTCAAAGCAAAGCGCCTGACCACCCCCTCCGCGAGCGGACCAACCCTATCGGGACCTACATCCGGCGCGCCGCGCGATCCGAATAAGATCACGTGCCGGTGGAGGCCATAGCGCAGTTGAACACCGACCACCCCGCGGTGAGGCTGAAGCTAGACCTGCTCGAGGCGGCGACCCCGGTGCCCCGAGCTGTCGTCTACGGCGATATGTGGGGGGTGGACGGCGCTTACACGCTCCGCTGCCTGGAGCTTGGCTGCGCCGGCGTGACGGTGATTGACTCGTTCGAGACAGCGGATTGGCAGCGGACGCGGATCGAGCATCCCGAACTCGATTTCGTGAAGGGCGATTTCGCCGACCCGCTGTTCATGGGCAGCATCCGCACGAAGTACGACCTCGGCGTGGCCTACGACGTGCTCCTACACCAGGCGTCGCTGCTGGGTGCGTTGCATCTGATGTGTGAGCGTGTCGAGCAGCGATTCGTTGTCGTCCAGCCAATGCTCCGCGAGGGTCGTGATCCCCAACAGCTCATCTACGTGCCTGGGCTCACTGCCGATGCGGGCCTTCACCCGGCGGGAAGCGACACCGACTGGATGCGTGCCATCGGGCCCGCCACGGAGGTCAACACCGTCCATTGGCTGTGGGCGATGACCCCGACGTTTCTACGTGCGGCGCTGCGCGGCGAGGGCTTCGAGGTCACCGCTGAGCGCGATGAAGAAGGAGGGTTCCCGAACCCACGGTGGACCTGGTGGGGATGTATCGCCGAGCGGGTTGAGTGGCCGGGCGCCCACTGGTCTGAGCACTACCGTCATCCGGGCCTACGTTCGCTCGGCGGCTGATCAGGCCCTGCCAAAGATCGAGCACCCCTCCATCCCCAGCACAAGACGATGAGGTCGTCATCGATGTGCTGAACGAGATCGAACCTACTGGCCAGGTGGGAGGCATCTGACGAGATCGAGCCCGCGCAGCTCCCATCCGACACTCGGCGACGCTCCGGGCCCGGAACTGACTGGTCCTCGACTTGGTCCGCGGACGGTATTCTCGCGCCTCGTGGGGGTCACCAAGCCACTGTCTGAACATCCCCGTGTCGCGGTCCCGACTGCCGATTTCCGCCGGCCGTTCAGGCGCCGGCTCAGGCCCCTCATCCGACGTCCGGGCCCCCTCGTGCTGTTGGGGCTGCTCGCGCTTACCCTCGCCATTTACCTGCCATTCGCGGTAAGAGCAGGCTGGTACTACGACGATTGGGCCGTCTTTGGGTCCATCCGCGCCAGCGGGACAAGCTGGATCCAGCAGTTCGACTCGTGCACCAGCGGGAACACCGGCGACGCGCGGAAGCTGGAGTGTACTTTTCCCGTGACTGAGTACCAGCTCCTAGGCTCCCACCGCGTCGCTTACGCCTTGGTCAGCATTGGCCTGCTCGTGCTGATGGCCGGGCTCGCCTATGTCATCCTTCGGCGCTGCCGCCTGGCTTGGCCGTGGGCGGCGGCAGCCGCAGCGCTGCTGATCGTGTTCCCGGGAAGCGACGCCAGCCGTCTGTGGCCCACCGGCTCGAACGGTGAATACGTCGTTTCGCTCGTGCTGATCGGCATCGTGATCGTGCTCACAGCACTGCGCCGGAACAGCCGGTGGCAACGGCTGATGTTGCATGCCTTCGCGGCGCTCCTCTTCGTCGTCGCGTTGCTCACGTACGAGATCGCCTTGCCCCTGATCGCCCTGAGTGGGCTGGTCTACTGGGCCGCTTACCGCAACCGACCGGCCCTATGGCGGGGCGCTGTCGACCTGGGGATCGCCGCCGCGTTCGTCATCTACCGGCTGACGCTCGGGCCGGTAGGTTCGGACGTCAGGATTGGTGGTGCACCGAACGCTGGGGGGCGATCTGCGCCGTGCGTGGACGCTGCTCGAGACCGCTTGGAGCACCTGGCACCAGGCGTTCGCCCCTGGCTGGGGTGGGGTCGCCGCGATCGCCATCGTGCTCCTAGCGGCGACCCTTTACTCCATCCGCACCCCGGACCTTCGCCGGCGACTGCTGCCGTGGTTCACGCTTCTGGCGGCCAGCGTGGCGGTAGCGGGCGCTTCGGCCCTCACCTTCGTGACGGCCAACGACGTTTACCTTCTAGACCTGGACGGGGTATTTAACCGCCTTAACCTGCCCGGAAGCTTCGCCTACGCGTGCGCGTTCGTGGCGCTCCTCGGCCTTGTGTACGAGCTCGTACGACGGCTCGTGCCACGGCGCGGGTTCGCCCTGCTAGCGGTGGGCGTCCTCGCATCGGCGAGCGCCTGGCATCAGCTTGTCATCTCCGCGGAGCACAAGCGGGCGTGGGAGGTCTCATGGAGCGAGCAGAAGACCGCGCTGGCCGGATACCGTGTCGCGGTCCGGGGCCTGCCGTCCGACGCTCGGCTCATCGGGATGGGCGCACCGTTGTATGAGGACGGCTTTGTTCCAGTGTTCGCGGCGAGCTGGGATCTTCAGGGCGCGATCGCCTACACCACGGCAGTGAAGCCACCGGCAGCGATGCCGCTGGATCCGACGCTCCAGTGTGGAGCAAGTGGACTCGTCTCCGGTGGTGCGCTTCAGATGCCGTATCGAGTACCGGGTGAGCCGCTCTACTTCATCGACGCCCAACGCCGGGCCGCGATCGCTGTGGACTCCCAGACGGGCTGCGAGCGCGTGATCGCCCGGTGGGGGCGGCCGCCGTTCTGGGGCCGCAGACGTGACTAGCTGAGTGGCGTCCGATCAGGTAAACGGGCTCGGCTCAGCCGACGCGCGCGGCGAGCCCAAAGCGCGACGCCCACGGCACGCCGACGCCCGTGCTTCCTAGCGCTCCGGTCAGCGGCGCGTCGGCCTGGATGTAGCCAAGGCTTTGAACCTCGATATAGCCCATATCCGTCGCTTCTAGTGGGTGGTGGGTGAGGAACTGGTCGGGCAGCACTCGGTGGCGCGCCGCGAACAGCTCGATCAGCCCGGGCCCTGGTCCTGACTGCAGGTAGCCGACCAGACGGCCGCCGTCGTCGCGATCGATCGTCGCGTCCCGGACGGCTCGCCATCGCCAGCCGCGAGCCGTCCGCCATACGGCGGAGCGTTGCGCGTAGGCGGGCGGACCGGGTTCCGAAACCCCGCCAGTTGAGCGGCGCCGCGGCGTAGCGCGCGAGCCTTGTGGGCGTCACCGGTGGCTCCGTGAACGAGTAGCGGTCGGTGCTGATGCGCCCAGCGGCGTCAAGCCATACGGGGACCGCCTTCGAATCTGGATCGAGTTGGAGGCGACCGAGCTCGGCGCCCAGCACGAGCGGTCCCTCAGTCGACGCGGATGGCGCAAGGGCGTCATAGGCGTGTCGACGGTGCTGTTCGTCGATCCACCGCACGAGAACCGGCCGGCGAGGGCTCTCGGTGTACGGCGGGAGCTGAACGGGCTCATTCGGAAGGCTCTCGATGAAGCCAAGGAAAGTGAGCTCCCGCGCCCGGCGGCGTAGCTCGTCCCGTTCGGTGGCCGCCACGAGCGTCTCCGAGCCGTCCTCCAACACGGCCCGCTCGATCGCGACGAACAGCGGCAAGGGCGCCTCCTCGAGGTAACCGAGCTCCTCGTGCTCCTCGTCCCGGGGGCTCCCACGCTCGACGGTCAGATGGTGTCCATTGCGCCGGATCAACCTGCGGGTCCCGGGCGGCGAGAACCGCTGGATCGCGCCGAGCACGAACTCCACCCTGGCGCCCGGCGGCGACTCGAGTGAATTCGTCACAAGCCTCCACGTCCCGCTGTGGTTGACATGGCGCACTATCGGAACGGTCTCCGGTGGCATCCAATCGGATGAGTGCTCCCAGCGGGACACTTGGTGTGGTCGCGTCGCCGGGATCGCGGGCGCCACGCTCATTCGTGTCTTGCGCTCGGCGTGCTCTGATTGCTCGAATGCCGTAGGCGGACGCTTCGGTTCGAGCGCGATTGGCCGATGTCGCTTGCGGGTTTCAGGCCCGCGAAAGCTAGCCACCGGGAAGTGGCGCCACTGCATCTGATCGATCCGATCGTTGATGGCCCACGCCAGCGTCTCGACCTCGCCCTGTTCGGCCACCTCCACGCTCCCACCGAGCTCTTCGTGAAGCTCCCGGCGCCATGCCACGGCGTGCGCGGCCGCCGCCGGATCGGCCCGCTCGATCAACGCACACGGGAAGTGTCCGGCGCGTTCGCCGAGATCGACAAACGCCGCGGCGCGCAGCTGGGGATCGTTCACGAAGCCCCGCAGGAGCCGCTCCACGACTGTCGGGTCGGCCAGGAGCTCAGCTGGCGAACGGGACACGAGCAGGTACCGACCGCGGCTGATCGAGAGCGCTTCCTCGATCCGCTCTGCGACGGAAGCCGCTAAGCCCGGGGGCACCCTCCTGACGACTATCTCGGAGGTCTCGGGGACGGCCGGGCATTCGGCGATGAGCTCAAAGTCGCGGCAGCTTTGGTTGAAGAGTCCCCGCAGCAGTGCTTGGCCGGCGATCGACTCGAAGCCAATGGGTTCGGAGGCGACCACGGACAGCGCCGGGTTGAAGCGTGCTTTGATGTTCAGTGCTGGGCCCCGCCAGCGACCCCAACGGCCAGCGTCGCCCTCAAAAAGCTCGAGATGCCGGGCTTCGATCTCTTGCCAGAATGGCAGCCGCGCGTACTCCACCAGGTCCGAACGCGTGAAGCCCTGCTTGCGGTAGAGCATCACGGGACTGCGCGACGGTTGCCCGATCACTTGGCGAGCCGCGAGCGCCAGCGCGAGGTCCCAATCCTCATGTCCCAGATCGATGTCCTCGGGATACCTCAGTCCGGCGTCGAAGATCTCCCGATCGAGCAGCGAGCACGTGTCGGCGAAGTTGGTGCTCAGCAAGGCGTGAAGGTTGTACGCCGGCGGCCTGAAGCAGTAATCGCGGTTGCCGAAGTATTGGTAGGCCGGGTAAATAAAGCCGACGCGCTCGCCCGCGGACTGCAACTGTTCGACCAGGCTCCGCACCGCCCCGGGAAGGAGCACGTTGTCGGCATCGACCGGGAGGATGTACCGCCCCTCGGCGACGTTCAGTGCCCGATTACGGGCCGCGCTCGGACCGCAGTTGCGCGGTTGACGCAGGACGCGCACCGAGCCCTTGCCGTCGAGCTGCGCTAACTGCTCGAGCGTGTCGGGGTCGTCGGAGGCGTCGTCGACGACGATCACTTCGAGCGCCGGGTAATCCTGGGCCCCTACCCCTTCCATGAAGCTCGGCAGGTAGCGGCCGTGGTTGTAGCAAGGGGTGATGATCGACACGAGCGGCGCGGACATGACAGGCCGCGACGTGAAACGCAGCGCAGCTGGCTGGGCGGACGCCCGAGGGGGCTCTCGCGGCGGGGTCGCGGCGGATGACGGGCTTGGCGCTGTCGGCCGCTGGCGGGCCGCCAGCAGTTTCTCGTACAGCCGCTCGTGGCCCCTGGCCATGTCCTGGACGGTGAAGGACTCGAGCATGCGTGCGCGACCGTCGGTGCCGATCCGGTTGCGCAGGCGCTCGTCTTCGATGAGCGCGGCGATCGCCTCGGCGTACGCGTCGGGATCGTCGCGAGACTCGATCAGGCACCCGCCTCCTATCGCCCATCAGCTCGACGTTGCCTGGCAGCGCGGGAGCGACCACCGGCACCCGCATCGCCATCGCCTCGTAGGCCGCGTGCGGGACCCCCTCGAACGGACTTGTCATCAGCAGCACGTCGCTGTCCGCGAGCCAGCGCGGTAACTCGGGCGAAGCCGGGTGCAAACGGACGTGCCGGCCTAGGTCGAGCTCTCGCACGCGGCGCTCGACTTCCTGGCGTAGCGGTCCGTCACCAACCACCTCGACGCTGCACCCGGTCGTGACGCGGTGGTCAGGCGCTTGACCGCCTCGACCATCAGCAACGGATCCTTCTGCTCCGCCACCCGCCCCGCGAACAGGATTCGGAAGCCGCCTCCTCGTCGCGGCCGTGGCCCTTCACGAGGTCAGGGTTGAACTCGCCCTCGGCGTCCACCCCGAGTCGGGATCACGTGGATCTTGGCCCTCGGGATCTCGTATCCCTCGAGCGCCGCCGCCAGATGACGACCGGACGACCGAGAACCCGTCGACCAGGTTTCCATAGCGGGTGGCGACGTAGCGGACGATAGCCGCTGCGATCCGGCTCCTCGACGTGGAGCTGCACCACGACCGCCGGCGGTTCGTCGAGGCAGATAGATCCGGAAGCAGCTCGTAGGCGAGACGCGAATTCATGATGTGGAGCAGGCGAACAGCTCGCGTGTGCATGAAGTCGAAGATGAATCCCGGGAACTGGCGTCCGGCCATGTATTCCGGGAGCGCCCATATCTCCTCGGCGAATGGCGCTACCTCAGCCAGCCGCCGGTTCGGCGACGGCTGCGTGGTAATCAGCGAGGGGGCGAAGCGGTCGCGGTCAAGCCAGCGGAACCAGTCGATCGTCCCTTTGTCGGACCCGCCGAAATCGACCCATGGAGCGAGGTACAGGATCGGCACCCGCTCGCCAGGGACCGAGTGATCGCCGCTATTTGAAGACGCCGCCTAGGCTCGTCACGGCTTGCGCGCCAGGGCGGTGTACCCCAGCGGCATGATCTTCGTTGCAATCAAGCGGCGCGAGCCGCGCGATCTCCTTCAGCGAGGCGTCTCCAGCAGCTCGTGCGCCTCAGCGCGCCGCTCGCCCAAGCCGTCGTCGACGTCTCCCATCGTCCAGGCGAGGTTGCTTCAGCAGCTGCGCGAGCGCGCTGAAGCCGTCACTTCGCGGTCGAGACCATCACCTCGACGAAGCCCGCCTTGTGCAGCAGGTACTGGATCCCGGGCTCGGTGAAGCGGTAGTAGTCGTGTGGAAGCTCATGCAGCTGCCATAGCAGGGGGACGGTGAGAGCCAGCCTGCCGCCCGGCTCGAGCACGCGGAAGCACTCATCGAGTACGGCTGAGGGCTCGGGGACGTGTTCCAGCACCTGAGTGCAGAGCACGAGCCGGACGAACCATCGTCGAGGGGAAGCGCGTCGGCGGGCGCGACCACGTCGCGGATCGCGCGCGCCGGGTGCATGGACTGCAGCCCAGTCGGTCGTCACGTACCGTGTGTGTTCGAACAGCTCCCGGTACGGCGCATCGCCGGCGCCGATGTCCAGCACAGAGGTGCCCGGCGCGGTCTCGGCTGCCACGCGGACCACGAAGTCGAGGATCGGCTCGCGCTCGTGCGGCGCTCCTCGCTGAACCGACGCAGGGCCTCCGAGATGCCACGCTGGCCGGGCGGAGGGTTTACTTGCAGATCGGCCAGGCGGCGAATTGTAAGCGGCTAATTGTAGGCGGCTGGGAGCTCCGCCCGTTCTCGTGACATTGCGGGATCCCGCCTGCAACGCCCGTCAAGCTGTTCGGCTCGCCTGCGTGGGCAGGCCCCGGTGCCTGCGGTAGGAGCCGCTAACCTAAGCCGCCCCCGGTGCCCAGCCATCTCCCTCGGGTTGCGCCGAAGAGGGGCCTACGTGCCAGCGCGGAGACAGCAGCAAGATACGACACGGCTTCTTCCGGGGCCGGTCAGACGCCTTCGCGAGCATCTCCGGGAGATCCGGCGACTGGCTGGCGAGACGTATGGACTTCTGTCCTCGGCGCACGCGGAGAACATCACCCAGCTCGGCGCGATCCGGGCCGCTGGCCAGCTTCAGGATGTAGTCACGAGTCAGGCGGAGGCCTCCGCGCAGCTTGCCAGCCGTCTCGACGCGCTCGCCGCTCAGCACGAGGCGGCGAGCTCAGCCGCGCGAGCGGAGCACGGACACCTCGTCGAGATCCTGCGATTCGTGCACGACTGGCCCCATTGGCGGCGCATCCGCCTGCGGGAGCTGCGGGCCGACCCTGAATATGAGCTCGCCTACTCCGACCCGGATCCGCTCGTCTCGGTGGTGATCCCAACGTACGACAACTACGGGCTGCTTCGCGAGCGCTCGATCCCCTCGATCCTCGCGCAGACCTACCAGAATTTCGAAGTGGTCGTCGTCGGCGATGCGGCGCCAGATGGGGCCCGGCGGGTGGTGGAAGCGTTCGGTGATCCCCGGATCACGTTCTACAACCTCCCGTACCGCGGGCCGTACCCTGACGACCCCGAGACCCGCTGGTTGGTCACTGGTGTTCCCGCCTATAACGAGGCGGGCCAGCGCGCCCGTGGACGGTGGATCGCGACCCTGGATGATGACGACGCGTTTCGCCCGCATCATCTCGAGAGTCTCCTGGAGCGTGCCCGCGGTGATCGCCTCGAGGTGACCTACAGTCGCATGTCGGTCGCGCTTCGCGAGCGGCAGCGAGACAACGATCGGGCGCTTCCCGCCCGAGATGGGGCAGTTCGCCGAGCAGGCGGCGCTCTACCACGTGGGACTCCGCCAGATCTTTCAGCGTGAGCTCGCCGACGCGGCGTTCGGGCTTCCGAGCGACTGGGCGTTCTGTCTTCGGATGATGGAAGCGGGCGTGCGGATCGGGATGCTCGATGACGTCACGGTCGACTATTACCCCTCGAGGAGCTGGACCCCCAGATGGGAGGGGGATCGCTATGGCCCCGAACCGGACTCGGCCAATACCTCGGCCGAGAACCGATCAGGCGTCGCGGCTTCGGACCAGCCTCCGGAGTGGGAGTACGTGCCCGAAGGATGGGAGCGGGCCCGCGAAATGGACGAACGCGGTGCGGCCGGCTGGGATGTCGAGGACGTCGCCCGCGCGTACCGCGAGAGGTGGCCCCAGTTTTTGGAAGCGGTCGGGGGCTCAGGTCCGCTAGGGGTAAATCACGAGGTTCCGGAGGGCGTACCGGTCGGCCGCCATGGCCTTCTTGACCAGAACGCGATCCTCGCATTCGCTTACGCAGTTGGTCGCGCGGCGAACGGCTCCGTAGCCGGAAGCAGGGCCGCAGCTCTCTCGGTCCTCGACTGGGGCGGAGCGCTCGGCCATCACCAGGTGCTCGCCCGCCGCCTGTTACCCGAGATCGACCTCGACTACCACTGTCGCGAGCTTCCCGCCGTCTGCGCTGCAGGACGGGCCGTACATCCTGAGGTGACGTTCCATGACGCCGATGATTGTCTGTCCCGGCGCTACGACCTGATCGTCGCCAGCAACTCACTCCAGTACCGGCAGGATTGGAAGCGCCTGCTGCAGCAGCTCGCCGGCGCCGCGGACGTGTGGCTGTTCCTCACCCGCGTGCCGGTCGTCACCCGCCATCCCAGCTTTGTCGTCCGACAGCGTGTGGGCGCGTACGGCTACGGGACCGAGACCCTCGGATGGGTGTTCAACCGCGACGAACTGCTCCGGGCAGGGGGAGAAGCCGGCCTCGAGCTCGAGCGCGAGTTCCTCGTCCATCCTCCCTGGGAGGTCACAGGCGCACCAGAAGAGGTCGGCCACGCTGGGTTCCTGTTCCGTATGTCCGACCAGGTGTGATGCCTGGCCCGCGCTTCGCAGCCACCGCGTGTAGGCTGATGCGCCTGACCGCGGGTCCACCAGCCGCATGGGTCCCGTACTGCGTTTTCGACATTCCGAGCTATGGGCCCGAATACATGAGATGGGTACTGAACCGCGGGGAGCCGCTACAGGCGGCGCGGGTTCTGTTCAAACGCGAGGCGGAGCGGACGTGACACGCGAGCGGGCCGTCGGGGAGGAGGCAAGGAGCCGCTGCGAGCTAATCCAGCTGACATTGGTCGAGGAGCCACGAGGGTGGCTGTGCGCGGCAGAGGGTTTTAGTCAAGTCCCATTTGGCATCAAGCGGGCCTACTGGGTATCCGGCATCCCACCCGGCGGCGAGCGCGCGCACCACGCCCACCGCGAGCAGCAAGAACTCGTGGTTGCGGCTCGGGGCGCATTCACGGTCCACTGCGATGATGGCCGAGTCCGGAGCGTCTACCGTCTGAGCTCGCCGGAGTGCGGTCTTCTGCTTCCGGAGATGGTTTGGCATCACCTCGACGACTTCTCCGACGAAGCGTTATGTCTGGCGCTGGCGTCCGGAACGTATGACCACGGCGAGTACGTACACGATTACGACGAGTTCCGCGGGTTAACTGCCGGCTGGTGACCGTGGTCCGGTTCCTGGACGTCGCGTCCCAGCTGAGCCGAGACGACTGCGCGTACGTTTCCGAATCGCTCACACAGAGCATCGAGACGGTCGTCGATGTCGCCGGACATACGCCGTGACCGAGCTCAGCGTCATCGTGCCGGTCTACGAGTCGGCGGATTGCTTGCGCGCGCTGCACGAGCGACTAGCTGCGAGCCTCGATCGTCTCGAGGTCTCCTACGAGATGATCTTCGTCGACGACGGAAGCCCCGATGCGTCAAGCGAGATTGCCTTCGACCTAGCACGCGGGGACGAACGGGTACGCCCGGTCCGGATGGGGCGCAGCTTTGGCGAGGAGGCCGCGATCAGGGCCGGTCTGGCCCGCGGCAACGGGCGCTGGGCCGTGGTGATGGACTGCGACCTGCAGGACGCGCCGGAGGACATACCGCGCTTGTACGCGAACGCCCGTGAGGGCTACGACATCGTGATGACGCGCCGTCGCCGGACAGGCGACACTCGCTGGCGGCTGGTGGCGTCGGGCGCCTACCACGCCGTGGTCGGCGCGCTGGTCCACCGGCCCATCGATGCCGAAGTCGGGAACTTCAGCGTTATCTCACAGCGGGTCGCGGAGATCGCTCTCGCCAACCCGCGCCGCCAGTACCAGCTTATCCTCCAGACGCTCGACGTCCCGCGCGCGACCGTAGAGGTCGAGCGAGACCCTCGCTATGGGGGGTCGAGGCCGTACTCCCCGATCCGCTTGGTGAGACGAAGCATTCGGGGTCTTGTGCAAGAGGCGCGCGCCCGTCGCGCCGCGACGAGATCCGCCAGTCGCCGTCGAGGCGAGGCATCTGCGGTCGAGGGTGACGGGCGACCGGATCGCTACCACCAGGCGTTGGCCCCCGTCGAGACGGATCACTGGTGGCTTGCCGCCATGCGGGAGGTCGTTGTTGCCTCGCTTCTTGCCACCACCGAGCGCGGTGGACGCGTGCTCGACATCGGCTGCTCGACCGGTCACCTGCTCGCCGCAGTGCCGCCTGACTACACGCGGATCGGCCTCGAGGCGAACGCAGGGGCCGTAGCGCTCGCCCGCGAGCGCCACCCGGACATCGAGTTCGTGCATGCCCGGGCGGAGGCGTTGCCGTTCGACGATGCCAGCTTCGACGCGGTCTTGACCACCGACGTGCTAAGCGACGGAGGCGTCGACGACCAGGTGGCCGTACGCGAGGCGCGCAGGGTGCTGCGTCCCGGAGGAACGCTGATCGTTCACGTGGCCGCATACGAGCGGCTCATAAGCGGCCACGACCGCGCCGTGGGCACCGGTCGGCGCTACCGGCGCAAGACCCTCGCGCGGCTTCTCACATCGGCTGGGTTCGTCCCGTCGCGGATCACTTACCGGATGACCACCCTGTTCCCACCAGCGGCGCTCCATCGACTGCTTAGCCGCGGCAGCGGGCAAGGCGACGTCGACGAGGTGCGGCCGTTGGTGAACCGGGTGCTCGCGGCTGTCATGCGAGCCGAGAACGCTGTGGTGTTGAGACGAAGCCTTCCGTTCGGGCTGTCGCTTCTAGCCATTGCGCGGGTTCCGGTCGCGGCGACGCGGACTGAGGATCTAGCCGAGTCAGCGTCACACGGCAACTAGCCTGAGGTGGCTGGGCCAGTACATTGCCGACTCCATGCGTGCGCTTCCCATACGCTTGGCCGGTCCCGTCTTGCTCGAGCCCGTCGTCCACGGTGACGAGCGAGGCTTCTTTTTTGAGAGCTACCGGCGCAGCGCCTTGGCCGAGCACGGGATCGACCTCGAATTCGTACAGGACAACCACTCCCGCTCCCGTCAAGGGATTGTGCGCGGGATGCATTACCAGGTGGGAATGGCGAAGCTCATCCGCTGCGCTCGGGGCTCGATCTTCGACGTGCTCGTCGACATGAGACGGGGCTCGCCGACGTTCGGTCAGTGGGAGGGTTTCGACCTGAACGACTCGAACCACCGCCAGCTGTATTGCCCGGAGGGGTTCGCACACGGATTCTGCGTCCTCTCCGAGATTGCTGACGTCGTCTACAAGACCTCCACCTACTATGACCCCAATCTCGAGGGCGGTTTCGCCTACGACGATCCGGACGTGGCCATCGAGTGGCCCCCGGACCTTGAGCTGCTCGGATCCGCTCGTGATCGAGACGCGCCGCGGCTAGCACAGCTCGAGGCATCTCTTCCATTCGCATACAGCGCGTGACGCCACCTCAGCTGGCCCCTTGCGGCATCCTTTAAGCCCGAAATGCGTTCCCGAGTAATCGAGCGTCTGACCGTCACCCCGGATCAATACCGGCGCATCACCTACTTTGCGTTGGCGGCGCTGGCGCTGATCGTGCTGACCGGTGCGGCGGTTCGCCTGACGGACTCCGGCCTGGGCTGTCCGGACTGGCCGCGTTGCTACGGGAACGCGGTGCCGCCACTTCAGGGCCACGCCCTGATCGAATTCGGCAACCGAGCGATTTCCGGGATCGTTGGTCTTATCGCTGTGGTTGCTGCGGTCCTGGCGTTCACGCGGCGCCCATTCCGGCGCGACCTCGCGTGGCTGGCGCTGACGCTCCCCGGCGGAGTGATCGCCCAGGCGGTGCTCGGCGGCTTCACGGTCCGCGAGCATCTGGCGCCAGGATTCGTGATGGCCCACTTCGCGCTGTCGATGATCATCCTGATCGGCGCGGTTGCACTTGCCTGGCGCGCTTCACATGAGCCGGGGTCGCGACCTCGCTCGAATGATCGGCTGGCTGTCTGGTCTGTGCGCGGCCTTGCCCCTCTAGGCGCTCTGACGATCTTCGCTGGGACGGCGACGACGGCCGCCGGCCCCCACTCCGGGGGCGCCAGCGGTCAACGGATCCACCGCTTGTACTTCAAGGGCGCTGACACCCTCAGTTGGGTGGTGCACCGCCACGCCACCATCGCCGCGGTCTTCGGAGTGTTGACGGTTGCCGTTTGGCTCCTGCAGCGCCAGCGCGGGCAGTCGACGGGGGCAATGGAGCCGCTCACGGTCGTCTGCGTGCTCCTGGCCGCGCAGGGGCTCGTGGGGAGCGTGCAGTACGAACTTCACCTTCCATCTGACATGGTCTGGGTGCACGTCGCGCTTGCGACCGCGACATGGATAGCGGTCCTGTGGACGGTCGCCGCGGCGGGGCGGCTGCTGCCGAGACGCGTCGCGATCGGCGACGAAGCGCGCTGGTCGAGCCGTTCCCTTTCAACCTCGATCGAATCGATGCGCTGATGACGTGGACATCTGAGCCCGGACAACCAACCAGCACGCTGGGAAGGGTGCCGTTCCTCGACCTCGGCGCCTTGCACTCGGAGCTGATGGGCGAGCTCGAGGAGGCGATGGGCACTGTCCTGCGTTCCGGGCGGTACGTACTCGGGCCGGAGGTGGAGGCGTTCGAGGCAGAGTTCGCGCAGCACTGCGGTGTGGCCGGGGCCGCGGGTGTGGCGAACGGCCTCGATGCTTTACAGCTCGCCCTGCTGGCATTGGGGATTGGCCCCGGTGACGAGGTACTCGTCCCGTCCCACACCTACATCGCAACGTGGCTCGCGGTCACACATACGGGCGCGCGGCCGGTTCCCATCGAGCCGGATCCGACGACGATGCAGATCGACACCGCGCGGGTGTCAGATGCCATCGGCCCCCGGACCGCGGCAATCCTCCCCGTGCATCTGTACGGAATTCCGGCGGATGTAGAGGAGCTATCGGCGATCGCTCGGAGGCATGGGCTGGCGCTGGTCGAGGACGCCTCCCAGGCCCACGGCGCGCGTCTCAACGGACGTGCGGTTGGCTCGTTTGGCGACGCGGCCGCGTTCAGCCTCTACCCAACGAAGAACCTGGGCGCGATCGGGGACGCCGGCATCGTCGTGTCCGCCAATCCCAACCTCCTCGAGCGGGTGCGGATGCTCGGCAATTACGGCGAGCGACGTCGGAACGAGCACGAGTTGCTGGGTCGAAACAGTCGCCTCGACGAGCTGCAAGCAGCCTTCCTGCGGGTCAAGCTCCGCCGACTCGACTCATGGAACAGCTCCCGACGGTCGCGTGCGGAGCTTTACATGCGGGGGCTACAGAGCTGTCCCGGCACCGTTCTTCCCAGCGTCACGGCGGGCGGGCTGCCGGTTTGGCATCAGTTCGTTGTCCGCGTGAGCCGGCGCGACGCCGTGCGCGAGGGGTTGGCGGAGCGCGGCGTCGAGACGCTCATCCACTATCCAGTTGCCTGTCACCGCGCGCCTGCGTACGCCGCCGACTATCAGGAGACGCTGCCGATCGCGGAGCAGCTTGCAGCTTCGGTGCTGAGCCTCCCGATCTCCCCACAACTGACCGATGAAGCTTGCGCGTACGTCTGCGACGTCCTGACGGACGTCATGACGCGCGAGCGGCACTGAGATATCTAGCACCTGCGCCGAGGCAGCCTGCCGGAGCCCAGCACGGCAGTGAACCTCCTGCAAGGCCCGGCTGACCGGCCCTGTACGATCGTCCCCGAATGCCTCCCGATTACCGCCAGGCAGCCGCTCCCCCGGCGCCACCCGGCGCGAGTTCGAGCGATGCTTCGCTCGGCATTCTGGTCGTCGACGACGAGTCGGACCTCCGGGAGATGTTGACCCGCTCTTTTTCCCGGGAGGGGCATCGGGTGATGGCGGTGGCCGACGGGCGGGCGGCAGTGGATCGCGCCAGCACCGATCACTTCGACATCATCCTGCTCGACGTGGCCCTGGGGCCGGGACCGGACGGGTACGAGGTGTGCCGCACTCTCAGGGCCCGGCGCAACGTGGTGCCGATCATCATGCTCACCGCGCTCGACTCGGAGGCCGACGCGGTGCTGGGTCTCGAAGCCGGCGCCGACGACTACGTGACCAAGCCCTTCGGCCTGGCGGAGCTTCGCAGCCGTATTCGCGCCGTGCTGCGGCGGACCGGCACGCGTGCCATGGGCGAGGAGGTCCTAGTCGTGGGCCCGATCGTGCTCGACCGCGCACAGCGAGAGGTCACGATGGACGGGGAGCCTGTGCGGCTCACTTTCTCGGAATTCGAGCTGCTCGACGCCCTGATGGCGGATCCTGGCCGTCTCCTGAACCGCCAGGAACTCCTGCGGGCCATCTGGGGCGATAGCGCCTACCGCGACCCCCGGGCCATCGACGTCCACATCCGCCACCTGCGCGAGAAGCTGGAGCCCGAGCCGGACAAGCCCCAGTTCATCCTCACGGTGCGCGGCGCCGGGTACCGGCTGCGAGGCTCGTAGCCATGCGGGCGCGACCACGGCGTGGCGCCCTTGGTCTGCGCGGTCGGATCGTCGGGCTTGTGCTGTTCACCACTGCGGCCACGCTGGCCGTCGCGGCGCTGACGCTGTTGGGGCCGCTGGAATCGAAGCTGCGCAACTCGGCTCGGAAGACGCTCGTGCAGGACGTCCGCAACGCCTCTGTGGCCAACAACCTGCAGACGCTCAACCTCGCCCACGTACTCGATTACGCCACCGGCGATCAGTACTCACAGCAGGGCTATTTGGAGGTGCAAGCGCTTCAGCGAGCCCTCACCCAACTCGACTCCCGTCTTCCCGCGACGACGGTGCTTTTGGGTTTTCCAGGTCCAGATGGTCAGGCGTCGGTCGTCGCGCCGACCGGCTCGAGCAGCGAGACAAGCCCCTATGGCGACGCGGCGAGCGTGTTTCTCAAGTGGGGCCTCCTCCGCCACGGCCAACCGCGGCCGCTGTCGAGCCTGGGGACCGACCAGGACGGGACAGAGGTCGCGCGCGTCGCGTACCCGATCGTGATCGGGGGCCAGCATTTCGTTCTCGCCATACGCCGTTCGATCACCGAAATCCCGGGCGCGGTTGCCGCCGTGCGCACCGCCTTCCTGACCGCGGCACTCGCAGGCTTCGGGCTGACGCTGATCCTGGGCATTCCCCTGGCGGCGACTCTCGTCCGTCGCCTGCGTCGCCTGCGGCAGGCCGCGCTGAAGCTCGCCCGCGAGGGCCCCGGGGTCGAGGTTCCGGTCGATCGCGCCCGCGACGAGGTCGGCGATCTGGCGCGCACGTTCGCCACCATGCAGCGTCAGCTCCAGCAGCAGGAGGAGGCGCGAAGGGCTTTCGTGGCCACCGCGTCGCACGAGCTTCGCACCCCACTGGCCTCGCTGGACGGGATGCTCGAGCTGCTGCACGACGACCTTCGCGAAGGGAGATCCCGACCTGGAGGAGGCGCGCACGCTGCTGGAACGAGCACGGGTGCAATCGCGGCGCCTGGCGCGGCTGGCCTCGGACCTGCTCGATCTCTCGAGGCTCGACGCAGACGTGAAGCTGCGCTCTGAACCAGTGGAGCTGGGCGAGCTGAGCCGGGCGGTGCTGGCCGAATTCGAGCTCGGAACCTCAGAGCGCGGCGTGAACACCTCATTGGAGGTGGCCGACGGCCAGGTGTGGGCGCTCGGGGACCCAGGTAGCGTGGCCCGGATCGTGCGAATCCTGCTCGACAACGCGGTCCGGCACAGCCCCGAGGGAACCGAAGTCCGGGTGGAGTTGCACAACGGGCGCAGCGCCGAGATGAGCGTGTCTGACCAGGGAGCCGGCGTGGCGCCCGAGGATCGAGAGACCATCTTCGAGCGCTTCCAGCGTGGCCGGGAGACCGCGGGCATCGCTGGGTTCGGGCTTGGGCTGGCAATCGGTCGTGAGCTGGCGCTGAGGATGGGCGGCCAGCTCGTGCTCGACGAGGACCACGGGCCAGGCGCGAAGTTCACCCTCAGGCTGCCGGTGGCGCGCGCCCACGAAGTAAAAGAACTGAGCGTCGGCTGACGCCTGCCGGCGCGGTATGGCAGCATCAGGAAAGTGGATCAGCGGCTACTCAAGACCCTGCTCGACGTGGATGAGCAGCACTGGTGGGCCCGGGGCCGACGGCAGATCATCCGCGCCGAGCTCGATCAGCTCGCGCTGCCGAGCGACGCCCGGATCCTCGACGCCGGGTGTGGTTCCGGTCGAACGCTCGAGGAGCTCGTCGATTATGGAACAGCCGCTGGGGTGGAGCTGAGTCCAGACGCGGCCGAGGTCGCGCGCGGTCGCGGGTGCGGGGAGGTGCACGTCGGGCGCCTGGAGGAGCTTCCCTGGCCATCCGACAGCTTCGACCTGATCACATGCCTCGACGTGATCGAGCATGTCCCGGATGATCGGGCCGCGTTGCGCGAGCTGCGTCGGGTGTCGAAGCCAGGTGGCTGGTTGCTGGCCACTGTCCCGGCCTACCAGGCGCTGTGGTCCTACCACGATGTGGCAAACCATCACTATCGCCGGTACGAGCGCGCCACGCTGCGCGCCGCGGCCACGGACGCCGGCTGGCGACTGGAGCGCATGACCTCGTTCAACACATTGCTGTTCGGACCGGCGGCGGTTGTCCGCCTCGCGAAGCGCAGGTTGCGCCGCAATGGCGCGGGCCAGGAGGAGCAGGACTTCGACCTTCATCTGGGCCCGGCCTGGCTCAATGGCATGCTCGAGCGGCCGCTGAGAGCCGAGGCCAACTGGCTGCGGAGGGGGCACACCCTTCCGGCCGGCCTCTCGCTTTTGGCGGTGCTCCAAAACGCTGGCGGGTAACGATGCGGCGATCGCCGCGAGCGGGCTCGCAGCGATCATCTCGGTCTCGAGCAAGCTCGGCTATCTGTTGCCGGCGATCATCGGGCTGGAGTCGATGGGGATCCCGTCGCCGGGGGAGACGGCGCTGGTGGCGGCTGCCGTGCTCGCCAGCCAGGGAAAGCTTCAGATCTGGCTGGTGATCATGATCGGAGTGGCCTCCGCGATCATCGGAGACAACATCGGATACCTGGTGGGCCGCAAATTCGGCCGGCAGCTGCTGGCGGCGAAGGGTCCCCTCCACCGCCACCGTCTCCAGGCGATCGCCACCGGTGACCGGTTCTTCAAGCGGCATGGGCCGAAGGCGGTGTTCCTGGCACGCTGGATCGCGCTGGTGCGGTTCGCAGCCGCTTGGCTGGCGGGGATCAACCGGATGCCCATCAGGCAGTTCGTCTTCTGGAACGCCCTCGGCGGTTTGACCTGGGGCATCACCTTCGGGCTGGTCGGCTATTTCGGAGGCAAGGCCGCCGCCGGGGCGCTGGAAAAGGTGGGCATCGTCGGGGCGGTGCTGCTGGGACTGATGCTCATCGGCAGCATCGAGTACATCAGACGACGCGCACGCAGCGTCGGCAGAGACTGACCCCCTGGGACGGCCGGCGTCCGGGCGTGAGCCGCCTCAGCCCTGCTCCGGTTCCAGCTCGAGCGAGCAGGAATTGATGCAGTACCGCAGGCCGGTGGGCGCGGGGCCGTCATCGAACACATGGCCCAGGTGGCCGCCGCACCGGCGGCAAACTACCTCGGTGCGCTTCATGAACAGGCTCCGGTCCTCTCGCAGCTCGACGTTCTCCGCGACGGCGGGCTCATAGAAGCTGGGCCAGCCGGTGCCCGAGTCGAACTTGGTCTGCGAGTCAAAAAGGACCGCTCCGCAACCGGCGCAGCGATAGGTTCCGTCCGCCTTGGCGTGAACGTACTTGCCGGTGAACGGGGGCTCGGTCGCCTGATGGCGAAGGACCTCGTACTGGTCGCGCGCGAGTCGCTCACGCCACTGCTCGTCTGTCAGATCCACCTTCGCGTCACTCTCCATGTCCTCTACGTTAGCGGGCGGCGCTGGGCACTCCGAGTACGTCCGGTTCAGTACGGTCCCTGCACGTGAAGTTCGGCCTCGCGATCTTCCCAACGGAGGACATCCCCTCGCCCGGGGAGCTCGCTCGAATGACCGAGGAGCGCGGATTCGAGTCCCTGTTCTTTCCGGAGCACACTCACATCCCGGCGTCTCGGGAGACTCCGTATCCGATCGGCGGGGAGCTGCCTCCGGAGTACAGCCGAACCTATGACCCGTTCGTGGCCTTGACGGCCGCGGCTGGTTCGACCAGTCGGCTCCTGGTCGCGACAGGCATCTGCCTGGTCATCGAGCGTGACCCGATCATCACCGCCAAAGAGGTCGCGTCCGTGGACAGGCTCTCCGGCGGACGCTTCCTGTTCGGGGTGGGGGCGGGGTGGAACTTGGAGGAGATGCGCAACCACGGCACCGATGCCGCGGGGCGGTTCGGCGTGATGCGCGAGCGTATCGAGGCCATGAAGGCGATCTGGAGTTCCGATGAGGCGACCTACGTCGGCGAGCACGTCAAGTTCGATCGGATCTGGTGCTGGCCTAAGCCCCTACAGCAGCCGCACCCCCCGATCCTCGTTGGCGGCAATGGTCCCCGTGTGCTCGACCGCGTCCTGGCCTACGGAGATGAGTGGATGCCGAACCGGGTCAAGGACGATGAGATGCTTGTGCGCATCGCCGAGCTGACGGCGCGCGCGGAACAGACCGGGCGTCCCCCGGTTCCGGTCACGGTCATGGGCCTTATGCGGGATCCGACCCGGATCGAGCGCTTGGAGGACGCCGGGGTGCATCGCGGCGTGTTCTGGGTTCCTTCGGTGGCGGAGGAGATCGAGCCGACCATGGATCGCTACGCGGCTCTCACCCGGGAGTACGCCGGCACAGGCCGGTGACGGTAGCTCGGGGCGCGGTTACAGGTAGCTGCGCGCCGCGGCCGGGTCGGGTTCCAGCAGCTCCAGCGCCAGCGAGGACCACCCGAAGTCCACTGCACCCATTCCGCGCCCCGTGTACGAGTGGTAGTACTCGCGAAGCCCTTCTCGCGGGACGGTGGCGCATAGCCGTCCGGCCAGCTCCCTGGCCTCGCTCTCGTATCCCAGCCGCACCAGGCCCAGCCATAGAAGCCAAGCAGCGTTGATCCACGTCGGTCCGCGCCAATAGCGCCTGACTCCTGGCAGCACCGTGTCATCGAGCGAGAAGCTGGGATCGTTCGCAGAGACGGATGGAGGGGGAAACGGTAGCCAGAAGGAACCGGGGTCCAGCAAGTGGCGCTCGACGAGCTGGCGGCCGATCTCATCCGGCAGGTCGGGCAGTGCCAGCGGCGACAACGCACTCCACGTGAACGCAGGCCTCTGCCGGGGCTCGGGTCGAACGAGCGGCCAGAAGAGAGCCGAGCCCTCGTCGTACATCCGGTCGATGATCGTGCCGGTCAGAGATGGAAGTCCCAGCGCTAGGCGCGAGAGGTTGTGGAGCACGTTCATCATCACCTCGCAGCACACCGGTCCGCCTGCCTCGACGACCCGGCTCAGGTCGAACTCGAGCTGCCGGTTGCGGTGCACGAGCAGGACGAACCCCGGCAGTCCGTGCGCCCGGCTGCCCCAGATGACGTCGAACTGGGGCGACGCGTCTAGCCCCGACTCGTCGGGCTGGATGATCCAGATCAGCCCGTCTCCGTCCAGATCACGGTGCTGAGCGAGCCACTGGTGTTGGCTGACGATTCCCGGAACCTCCTGCGGATCACCGACGGCGATTCGCCAGGCCCATGCCAGCACGGGCGGCTGGATCGTCGATGTCATTGACGCAGAAGGTGACGCCACGTTGTACGTGAAGCGGCGGTGGCCGTTCAGCGGTGTGTTCCAGAAGATGGTGTGTCCGATGAACCCGTCCTCCCGTTGGGCGGCGAGCAGCGAAGCCAGCTCCCTCTGCGAGCGCTCTCGATCGAACCGCCTCCAGGCGATGGCGGTAAAGCAGGAATCCCAGTACCACTGCCACGGGTAGTGCGTGGGACTGGGACAGGTGTAGCCGAACTCGACGCCCTGGTGCCTGCCCTCGCGCCAGTTCTGCCGCAGCGTTCGTTCGCAGATGTCGCGGACGGCGCTCGCGTCGGTGGAAACCTCCACGAGGAGGCAGCATCGCAGGTACTTGCCCTGCTCGGGGCTGCGCTAATAGGGCGTTCCAAATCTCACAAGCCAACGTGTCGCCCGGATAGGCTGGCGACACCAGACACCGAGAGGAGCGGATGATGGCCGGCGAGGCGTTGTTTATTGGTTGGGGTCAGATAGTCCGGGGTCGTGAGAAGAAGGGATTGGAGGTCTTCCAGGAGTCGATCGAGTACTACGGGAGGCTCCAGCAGGACGGGAGGATCGATGGCTTCGATGTCTTTCTGCTCGCGCCCCACGGCGGGGACCTGAATGGCTTCGTGCTGCTGCGCGGGGAGCGTCAGGCGCTCGCAGAGGTCAGGTTCAGCGATGAGTTCGAGCGGCTCACCGTGCGCGCGGCGTCAGTCGTTGACTCCGTTGGCGTCGTGATCGCCTACAGCGGCGATGCGCTGGCGCGGCAGATGCAGCTCTTCCAACAGGCGGCGGATGAGTTCGGGGGCTAGCGACGGCTACCTCGGCCAGCCGGGCCGGGCCCCGCCTCTATAGGGTGCAGCTGAACGTGTCTTTCTTGGTAGTGGTCTGCGCCAGAACGGCGTCATAAAGGAACGCCTGCGCGATCCAGACGTCTGGGCCGCCGCTTGAGGCTGAGAAGTTGTGAACCACCGCCTATCGACCGAGCCTTTAGTGGTCGTGAAGACGGGCGTGAAGTGACCCGTCGCGGTATCGAACGCCAGCAGGACAACGTGATCCTGCCCCGGCTTCGGATGATTCCTGGTGGCATCGACCACGATCGAGCAGGCGCCTTCTAAGCGGGGGCCCGCCTTCATGGCTCCTGCTCCCTCGGCTGTCGCGGCGCCGGCGAGCGGCATCACTGCTGAGCTCAACCCAACTACTACCGCCGCGCGTCCGGGCGCAACGTCGCTAACACGGACAACTTCGCTAGACGGTCTCTCATGAAATCCCCCGATCGCCCGCCTCAACGAGCGAACCAACCATATCGGGACTTACACCTAGCGTGCCTACGCGATCGTGTCTGCTGGCCCCGGTTGGGTGGCTTCCAGTAGGGTCGCGTCCGACACACAGGGGATGAGATAGCACGAAGGGGGATGAGATAGCACGAATAAGGGGCTTGGTTGGAGCTGCAATGGTCGTGGGTTTGTGTGCGGCCGGGCCGGCACAGGCGTCCGCAGCGACGCAGTCGAGCGAGGTTCAAATGAGCTGCGGTACCGCAGCGGAGCACCTGGTGCCGTTGAGAGGCATCTGCAAATACCTCCAGGAGCGAGAGGGCGTCGTACAAGTGGCGCTCTTCAACCGCAAGACCCACAAGACGTACCTTCTGTCCAACGGAAGCAACACCCAGTACACGGCCAGCATTGTCAAGGTCGACATCGTGGCGACGTGGCTTCGCTACTACGAACAACATGGGGCGAGCATTCCCGCGCAGATTCCTTATTCGATCAAGTACCTGATGGAGCGCATGATCGAAGCCAGCGATAACGCCGCCGCGACTGGGCTGTTCTACTTCGCGGGCGGCTGCGGGGCGCTGACGAAGTTCAACAAGCTCATCCCGTTGAAGGAGACCGAGGTCGGATGCGAGAGCTCGACCTATTACGGGTGGGGCAACACCACGACGACCGCGGCCGATCAGGTAGCCCTGATGAAAGTCTTCGCCTACGGGAAACCACGGGGCGTTCTCGGAGATGCCGCTCGGGCGTACGGCCTACATCTGATGGAGAGCGTCCAGCCAGATCAACGCTTTGGGATCACCTGCGGCCCTTGGGGTGACTCATGCGAGAGTCCCACGTATGCGCAGCCCCTTCCTGGAATTACTGTCGCCCTGAAGAACGGCTGGAAGACGCTTCCGACCTGCACCCAACCCATCGCCAAGTGCCCCTGGCAGGTCAACAGCACCGGCTGGGTGCAGGGCGGCGGCCGGGACTACGCTCTTACCGTTCTCACGACCGACGATCCCGTTGGAACGGGTGATCTCTTCGGCTTTCAGTACGGCATCCAGACAATCCAAGGCATCTCAAAACTCGTCTGGCGCAACCTGAAGTAATCCCAATCCGTAAGGCACCTACACGCGCGTGGCGATCCCCGGGTAGTCGAGCACGTATCCGCACTCGTCGAAGCGGATATCGGCGGTGAAGTCGCCCGCAGTGAAGCGGACCTGACCCCCCCCCAGCGGCTCATATCGCTGCTCTGATGCGCTCACCTTCAGCGACGGCACCTCGACCCAGCGCATCTTGTACGACCGTGGCGCGCCGTCCTCGAGAAGCCCGTCGCGGATCACGGGAAGCGAGTTAAACAGTGGCGAGAAGCCGAGGTCGAAGAAGTCGGCGTCGCCTAGTGTCAGCTCAACCGACGCGCTTCCGACCAGATCGAGCGCCAAGCGGTCCGCCTCGAGCCTGTAGCGCAACTCATACACGGCGCCCAGCTGAGTGCCAACCGCCGTGAAGTCGCGAGCGCGACGCTCGACATGAGCGACCTCCATCCGTGGGGAGCCATCACCCCGCCACGCGAGTTTTGTCGCCATCCGCCGTGCGCTACGCGCTTAGGACCTCGCGCGCTGCCCGTTCACCCGCGCGCACGGCGCCGTCCATGTAGCCCTGCCAGTACTCAGCGGTCTCGGTTCCCGCGAAGTGCACCCGGCCGATCGGGGCGCGAAGCGTGCCGCCGTACTTGGACAGCACGCCAGGCCGGGGTATGCCGGTCGGACAACCGCCGGTCCATTTCTCAGAGCGCCAATCGTGCTCGATGAACTGCGAGGGCGAGAGTGCCTGGTCCCCGACGTACTGGCGAAAGCGCTCCAGGACCTGCTTGCGGCGCTGGGCAGGACTGAGCCTTGCCAGTCGACTGGCGGCGCTGCCGCCGGTGAACGCGAACAGAACCCCGACGCTGCCGTCAGGCGGAGAGTTGTCGAAAGGCACCGAGGCGATGCCCTGGTCGTTGACTCCCTGCCCGCTCAGCCCCTCAGCTCGCCAGAACGGAGTGGGATATACGGCCTCCGACTTGATCAGATGTCCCATATGGATGCCCTTCAGCAGCTGCGCGCGCCGTTGACTTAGCGAGGCTGTGATCTTGAGTGCGAGAGGCGGTGGGACAGCAACGATCACACGCTTGGCATGAAAGTCCACCCGTTGGGTATGCACGACAACGCCTCCGGAGACCGGTGTGAGCCCCACCACGGGCGTCTTGAGCAGCACTCGTCTTCCGAGCCTCTGGGCGACCCTTTGGGCCACGAGCTGCGACCCGCCGACGAACCGCCGCTCCTGGGCGCCGCCTGCGGTCGAAACCAGGCGAAACAAGCTCCCCGGGTTACTCCCGTTGCCGGCCGCCGCCACATACGAGGCGGCGTACAGCGCCGAGAGGTGGGTGGAGTCCACGCCCCAGACTGAGTTGATCACGGCTTCGAACACCGGACGGACTCGCGTGCTTACAAATGGCCTGACGAGCTGCGCGAGGGTCGTGTTATCGAGCGCCTTGGCCCGCTTCGCCTGCCACGGCTTCTTCGGTCCAACCTCGGTGGCGAGCGGGTCCAGCCGGGCCAGCAGCTTGACCAAAAGAGCCTGGGTCGCGGGGTCGGTCGGGATCCCGGTCGACGCCGGATAAAGCGAGCGCTGGCCGCCGATGATCTCGACGTTTGAGCCCTGGTTGTAGACGAAGAACGTACCCACCCCCACGGCCTGCGCCAGCGCGAGTATCCGATCTTGGGTGGGTCCGACGAACTCGCCACCCACTTCGACTATGTGGCCCCCTCCGATCGAATGGTTGAGCGTGCGACCGCCGACCCGAGCGCGAGCTTCCAGCACCAACACGTCTCGGCCCGCTGCCGTCAGAACGCGGGCCGCCGCCAACCCGGATAGACCCGCACCGACCACGACCACGTCGGCACGACGCCGGCTTGCCGGCTTCGCGAGCGCCACGGGCGCCGTTCCCAGACCTAACAATCCAGCCCCTACGGCCGCTCGTCCCATGACCTCGCGCCGAGTCAGCCCAGCGTTCGAAGGCCACTCACTCATCTTCCCGTTCTCATCACTCATCCTTGCTCTCCTCGTCGCTTCCTGGAGCAAATATCACACCCAAAGGGGCGAGGTGCGGCAGCCTATGCCTTGCCGAGAGAATCAGCCGTCTCGCCGAACCGGCGCTACGGCGGCGAGCGCCCCGACTCACGAGGAAGTAGCTAACGCCGTCAGGAGGCGGTCCACGTCGGTTTGGGTCGTATGCAAGTGCGGCGCGATCCGCAGGGAGGTCCCGCGGATGCTCGCGATGACGCCGTCGTCGGCTAGCCGACGTGTCAGACGGCTGGTCACGTCCCTTGGAAGCTGGATGCCGAGCATGTGGGGGCCGCGTTGGTCGCTGGCGGGGACCGCAAACCCCAGATCAGCGGCACGCCGGGCGATCTGATCGGTCACGGCCCGAAGGCTCGACCCAACCTCAGTGATCGTCCAATGGAGCAGTTGCTCCGCTGCGGCGATGGCCATGGGGACTAGCCCGAAGCTTGTTCGCTGGCCGACGTCGAACCGTCGGGCGCCCTGCCGGTATTGATCGGTGTAGTTCACGAGCGCCGCGAAATCGTCCGATCCTTCGCGGTTGATCCAGTTCTCCTCCAGCGGCTCTCCGTCCCGGTGCTGCGGATCGACGTAGAGGCATCCGATGCCGAGCGGGCCGAGCAGCCACTTGTAGCCAACCGACACCACGAAGTCCGGACGCAGCCGCGACACGTCGAGCGGCAAGGCGCCCAGCGACTGACTGGCGTCGATCGCCACCAGGGCCCCCATCCGGCGCGCGGCTGCGACGGCAGCCTCCAGATCGAGCAACGACCCGTCCGTCCAATGCACGTTGGGGACGGCCAGCAGCCGGGTGCGGTCGCTGATCCGAGCAAGGACCGCTTCGGTCCAAGTCTCACCGGCTTCCCGTCCGATTACCACGAGCTCTGCCCCGGTTCGCATGCAGAATCGACGCCAGGTGTAGTAGTTCGACGGGTATTCCTCAGCGAGGACGAGAACCTGGTCGCCCGCGCTGGCCGTCACGTTTCGCGCCGCGACCGCCAGCCCGTAGCTCGTAGCCGGAATGAGCGCTACACCATCACGATCGGCGCCGAGGATCGCCGCGTAGGCATCCCGCAGACGCTCAACATCGGTAAACCAATCGGCGGCTGTCACCAGCCAGGGCGCAGCGCGTCGCGCCAGGCCCGAGTTGCCGGCCTCGCGGACGGCATGTAGGAGCGGCGACATGTTCGCCGTGTTGAAGTACGCGACCTCGTCGGGAACCTCGAAGAGATAACGCTGGGAACCGAGCTCGATCGACAACTCGCGGCGAGCGCCTTCGCTCAGCTAGTGATAGTGAACGTGACCGCTTGGCGCGCGCCCGCTTGACCGTTGGGGGTAGCGACGGCCGTCAAGCGGTAGGTGCCGGGACCTAGCTTGCGCCCGCCGATCCGGCCTTTGAAGGTAAAGCCATTGATGCCTTGCGTGCCGTTGCGGATCAGCGCGCCGGGCAAACAGCCACGCGGGCGCAATGGCGCTGCGCGATGTTCTTGGGCGTCGGCGTAACACAACGACGGTTGATGAGGCGCCCCGGAAGCTGCCTTGCGATGCTGATCGTCACCCGCGCCGAAGCGCTGAGCTGATAGGTGATTCGCAGCCTGATCGGTCTGGTGCAGTGGGCTCTGCCGGTTGCGCGTTGTCTGAGGCAGTGGCTGCCCACCTTCCGCCCCGTTAGTTCGAACCTACGCGGCGACACCCGGAGCAGGGAGACTGTGGTGCTGGCAACAGACACCGTCGAGGCCCCGCCGGTAAGCCCACCGCTAGGCGCCGTGTTCCCACCAGGCGACGCGCAGCGAGTCCTCGTAGGAACTGCACCACCGTCTGCGGGTAGGGCCGTGCAGTCCGGGCACCACGCCCTGGAGCGGAGTCATTGAGCCACCACCCCCTACGTATTCAGCGCTCGCCGCAGCGGCGCCGAGCATTACCGAGGCAAGCTGTGCACCCCGTTCGGCCGGTGCTCAGGCCCGACAGGATCTCCACGTTGGGGTTGGCGTCGGATGCCTGGTTCGCGGCGCTTCGCACGAACGATTCATACGCGGATGAGTCAGTTTCGAGCCCCCGCGCTCGCGCCACGTAGACATCGGCATAGCGAGCCGCCGCCGCCGCGATCCCGAGAGACAGGTACTCGTCGTACTTCTGGCTCTGCGGAGCGCCCGTGCCAGGCAAATGCAAGTCTGTGCCTTCCTCGTTCTGGGCAGCCCTGCCGCATGCCCGGCTCACGCCGTACGCTGTAGTCGTCGCTGTCGTGCTGTGCGGTGGCGTTCTGCCCATGCGCGGGTCATACATGTACTGCCCGTGTCCCCGGCGGCAGCGCGCCGTCTGTGATCGACGTCTCAAGCTTCGACTCGTCTGCGAAGTTAGCGACGCCACCGCCACCCAGGCGTACGGGGAGTATTCGCCATTGACCGCGAATTGGAACGAGACCCACGTTGAAATAGCGCTCCACTAAGTCGGAGCCAAGGCTCCCGCTGTTCGCTACCACTCGCTCGCACAGCGCCGGCCGTGCGCGCCGCACTCAACCGGTGCCGCCACTACCATCCCGACGGAGGCGGCAGCCAGAGCCACCACCAGCCCTCTCCTCATGAGCGTAGCTTATTACCGCCCCGAGCGTGCGGGGCAAACACGCATTTACTCTGTCCGGAGACGCATGCGGGGATGCAACAGGCGCGGGGTGTCGAGCGCTAGATACGCGGTCAACGCCAAGATGGCAATCGACTCGGCGACGATCGCCGCGACGATCGTGGGCCTGAACCCGGAGTCAGTGAAGCCGAACAGGCTCGAGCTCTCACTGATCCACAGCCCCGCCAACGACGCAGCGCCCATTCCGATCCCGGTCAAGGCAAGCAGCCCCCGGAGCGGATCGGCGAGGTGCTTCGCGAGGCGTCGCAGGGGCAACAGCAGTCCCACTCCCACCAGCGCGGAAGCGATGAAGTTCAACAGGAATAGCGTGCCAATGGTGGGCACATTCGAGAAACCTTTCGCCGCGTACTCGTCGAGATGATTGCGCCGGTCGCCAGTACTGCCATCGCGCCGACAACCAGCGCGACTTGGGCGAGGATGGTGCGTGTTCGTGTTTGCGGGGGATCTGAGTCTCCATTCACAGGGTCTCATGCAGTACGTCGTTGCGACTCACCGCCGCCTTCCGGAGAGGCCGATGGGGAGTCAAGCAGCGCCACGACGCCTACCGCTGGCTCGCTCGCCTTCGACGTCATCGCTGGAGCCTGGTATTCGCTCTGTCGCGGCCCGATGCGGTCCGAGGTTTGGCAGGGGCGATCAAAGGTGCCTACCCCGAGCTGATGAGTCGTTCGTACCCCGGGACCGCCGTGGCGTACGTGGGGGTCCGGGTAGCGGCGATGATAGGCGCGCCGCCGTTTGGCCCAGGTTTCTGGGGCGACAGCTCAGAGTACTTGGGCGCGACCCATCGCTCTCTCTTCAGCTCTAGTTTGTGGGCGGGCTTGCGCAGCCCCACGGTGCCTGTCTTCTACAAGCTCCTCCACAGCATGCAGCTCATGGTCATAGGCCAGGTGGCTCTCTTCGATCGTCGCCTGGCTGGCCCTCGGAATATCCGTTAGCCGGTCTATACGCCATCCGCGGCTGCGTTGTTTCCCGATTACGGAACGTCGTCGTCGTGTTGGCTATTCCACATGCAGTCGTCGTTGCGCTCAGGTCTGGACCGCGAAGACCCGCCATGATCCGGTGATGCCTTTGAGTTGGTGCTCGCCTCGGTCAGCAAGGATTTGATCGGAGCCGACGATGAGGTCCCGGACGGTGCTGCTAACCAGCACCTCGCCACCGCTGGCTAGGCTGCTGACGCGCGCAGCGATGTGAACGGCGAGCCCCCCGATGTCGTCATCGCCGAGCAGCTCCAGTTCGCCGCTGTGGAGACCGGCGCGAACATCCAGGCCGAGCTGGCGGACACCGTCACGAATGGCGATCGCGCTGCCGATGGCGCGACTCGGGCCGTCGAAGGTGGCGAGCATCCCATCACCGAGCGACTTCACAAGCCGCCCCCGGTGGCGCTCGACCTGCTCGCGCACGAGCGCATCGTGACGTTCCAGCAGCGCACGCCAACGGCTATCGCCCAGCTCGGCAGCACGGTCGGTTGAACCGACGATGTCGGTGAAGAGCACGGTTGCCAGCACGCGGTCGGTGAGCACCGGTCGTCGTATACCGGTCAAGAACTGCTCGATCTCATCCGCGGCCTGGCCGCGTGCGGCGACCTGAACGTATCGCGCGCCCGGGATGTGGGTCGCGGCGTAGCGCGAGTGGCGCTCGTCGACGAATGCGTCGTTCGCTCGGTGCAGCACCAACGTCGGACACTGCACGCTGGAAAGCGCGTCCCGCACGTCCAGCTCGCCGACCATGGCAAGCGATGCAGCCGCGGCATCCGGAGTCATCGATAGACGCCGGTTCCGCGCGAGGAGACGTCGTCGCTGCTCGTCCTGACCGGCGAACCCGCCCCACGGCTGCTGCGGTGAACTGCTACCCCAATGCTCAACGACGGCCTGAACCATCCCATCGCGCTCGGCGACGCTCTGCGCCCACTCATAGTCAGGCCCGCGGACCACGCGCGGCGTCGGTGTGATCAGCACGAGCGCGCGAACAAGGTCTGGGTGCGACGCCGCAAAGAGCACCGCCAGCGCGCAGCCTTCGGCAATCGAGATCACCGCCGGCTGATCAGAGCCCGCAGCCTCGAGCACCGCACGAACATCATCGATCTGTTCTTCCAGTGGCGTGGCACCAGCGACCCCGCCCGACATTGCGGCGCCACGTCGATCGAACTGGATCAGCCGCGCGAACGAGGCCAGCCGTGTGAGAAAGCGCGCCGAGGGCGGCAGTTCCCAGTCGAGCTCAATGTTCGAGAACCACCTCGGCACGATCAACACATCGAGCGGCCCTTCGCCGGCCACCTGGTAGGCGATCTGCAGATCACCACTACGCGCGTACCGAGTGACAACGTCCATCGCACGCATCGTATGCCCGGGGACGCCCAGCAGGACCGGCGTCAAGAACGCAAGTCGGGCGTGGACCTGGTTTGCTCCGAAGCGGCCCTGTCAGCGCGCACGGATGGCCGCCACGTACATCCCGTGACTAAACACGGGCCATCCGATGGCCCTCTGCACCTACTAACTACCTGTAGAAAGTCATCGAGATGTCCCGTGTTTGGTCACGGGATGTCCAAGCCCCGTCAGAGATGGCGGGGCTGTCAAGGCCGGTCGAAAAGTGTCCCGGTTTCGCCGGTTGAAAAGTGACCCACCTTTGAGCGCGCCGGTTGAAAAGTGGCCCCCCGAGGGTTGCTGCGGCGGCGTCTCGCGGAGGGAGCCGTAGGCGAGCGGAGCGAGATGCCGCCGGCGCGCCTGGTCGAGGGGTTAGGCGATTTGGGCGGGTTTGGCGCCGATGCGGGCGTCGAGGTCTTTGCCGCGCAGCCGGTAGCTGTCGCCTTTGAGGGAGAGGATCTCGGAGTGGTGGATGAGCCGGTCGATCATGGCGGTGGCGGCCATGTCGTCGCCGAAGATCTCGCCCCAGGCGCTGAAGGGCTTGTTGCTGGTGACGATCATCGACATGCGCTCATAGCGGGAGGAGACGAGCGAGAACATGAGGCTGGCGGCTTCGGGGTCGAACGGGATGTAGCCGACTTCGTCGACGACGATCAGGGGGATGAACGACAGGCGGCGGAGCTCGGCCTCGAGGTTGCCTTGGCGTTTGGCGTCGGAGAGGCGGGCGACCCACTCGGTGGCGGTCGCGAACTGCACGCGTTGGCCGGCGAGGCAAGCGCGGATCGAGAGCGCGATCGCCAGATGTGTTTTGCCGGTGCCGGGCGGCCCGAGCAGGATCACGTTCTCGCGGGCGTGCAGGAAGTCGAGCTGTCCGAGGTGCTCGACGACTGTCTTCTTGACCGAGCGCTGGAAGGTGAAGTCGAACTCCTCGAGCGTCTTGCGGGCCGGGAAACGCGCGGCCTTGATGCGGCTCTCGCCGCCGTGGGACTCCCGGGAGGACACCTCGGTGCCCAACAGGACCTCGGCGAAGCGCTCATAGCTCCAGGACTCTTCCCGCGCCCTGCTCGGCCAGCGCGGGCAGCGCCCTGGCGGCGGCGGGCGCTTTCAGCGCTCGGAACAGGTGCGCCAGTTCGGACGCGGTCTTGGTCATGCGGGGATCAGCTGGTCGTATCGGGCCAGCGGCCGGATCTCGACCTCGATCTGGTGGCGCAGCCGCCGCCGGGCCCGCAGCTGGTCGAGCTCGGTCTGGTGGGCAGGGTCGGTGAACGTCAGCCCGCCGGCGAACGAGCGGCGGTGCCGGCACGCCAACTCGCCCGTGTCCAGCACCACGGCCATGACCTCGCGCTGGGAGACGCGGACCTCGACACGACGGCCGGCGAAGCGAGGATCGAGCGAGTAGTCGTTGCGGTCAAAGCGCAAATATGGCTGTTGAGGAACCCGCCACACCAACCGCCGGTCGACGTCGGGCATCGGCGGCAGTGGCCGCATCCGCTCCCGCTCGGCGACCAGCCGCTCGGCCGGGACCGCTCGGGTCATCCGGTGAATTCGGCCGTTGACCTTCTCGCACCAGGCATCGAGCTGCGCCTGGAAGTCCAGCTCGTTGGCGAACCAGCGGCCCGGGAGGAAGTTGGTGCGCATGTACCGGTGCGAGCGCTCGAGCGCGCCCTTGGCCTGCGCATCGCCGCGATCGAGAATGACCCAGCCGACCCCGAGCCGGCCGCAGAATGCGGCGAACTCGTCGCTCGGATACCCGCCTGGCGCGATCGCCGCCTCGCGATCCCACACCAGCTTCTCGGGCAGCGCTGCGATGCGCTCAAGGCAGCGCTCCAGGCCCCACAGGATGTCCGGCGCCTCCTTGGAGAACATCAACGCGCCGGCGATCACCCGCGACCAGCACAACTCCGCGGTCACCACCCAACCGCGGCGCCTCTGGCCATGCCCGACCGGGACAGGCTCGCGTGGCTCCCATAGATCGCACTGCACCAGCTCCCCCGGCCGATAGATCGTCCGCTGAAAGGTGCGACGCAGCAGATACCGCGGCCTGACCTCACGCACATAGTCGTCGAAGATCGTCTTGCCGCCCTCATAGCCAAGCTCGATCGCCAGCTCCCGCAGCCGCTGCGACGGGATCCGCGGATCCGCCTGCAGCTGATCGCAGATCCACTCCCGGAACCGATCCAGCTTCGACGGCGCCGGCGCCCGCACATACCTCGGCGGATCATCAGAACGCACCGCCCGCCATCGTCCGGCGATGCATCCCGTCCGGCGAGCAATCTCGCGCATCGACAGACGCTCCACCCAACCATCCGCCTGATCTCAGCCCACTGCTGCACGCCGACCACACACTCCTCCTCGCACGATCGAACAGATCAAGCGAGGGTCAAGGCCCGGCCGGACACCACCAGCCCCGCGCCAGGTGGGCCAGTTTTCAACCGGCGCAGGTGGGCCAGTATTCACCCGGCGCCCACAGGGGCTTTGTCGTTCTCGCAGGCTGGCCGAGCCTCCCTACGTGCGAGCGAACGCCAAGTCGGCCTCGAGCGCGACATAGCGTTCGAGCGTGGGCGCCGGCTTCAAGCTCGACCGAGCGGTGTCGCTTCTGATCGCCGGGCTTGCGCTCCCACGGGAGGGAGCGTCCGACGACACTCGCCGGACGGCTCCTTTGTCACGCGAACTCGAAAGTCCGGCGCCGCGCCGTCGGCGTCCAGATGCGAACGGTCGCTTTGTCGCTCCGTGGGAGGCTGATGCTGATCCGTGCTGTCAGGCCGGTCGGTTTGGCTCTCGGCCGGTGGCGGGCTGACTGCTTTGTCGCTGTCGACCAGATGGTCTGATCGACCTTGGCTGTGTCACACGTCACCGACAGAGGACCGCCGGCGTGACTTGATAGGAGCGTGGTAGCGCTCCGACTGAGCGGTGTCCGCCGGAGATCCACTCCGTCGAGCCATCAACGAAGGGACGCAGCACTGACTTGACGTTCTTTGCTTCGGAGGCCGAGCCGGGCATGCTCTGTCTGCTCGCCTACGAACCGACGGAATGGGACACCTTCACGAGCCGAGCGCGGCCTGCAGATGAACGTCCCACTCCTGCGCGTACGGTCGCCCTCGCCGGTGTGCAGCGCGGCGATTTGTGGGTGGTACTCCCGGAGCCTCCCGCACCTCGGCCGTTGCTCGCACTGTGGCGCATCGGGGAGAACGACCGGTTGCAGGTCGGCATCGCTGAGCTTGGCAAAACTGGCGCGGAAACCGACCGCGAGCGAGTCATACATCTCCTGGAGCGGGCACCGGAGACCTTTGAACAACGGGATATCACGTTTCCCTGCGAGAACCGGAAGAGCGACTTGGCCTGCGTCAACAGGGCATGTAGCTCGGGCACTTGCGTCCAGTATTCGTTCTACGATCCCAAGTCCGATCGCGAGCTGTACCGCTGCGCGTGCGTTGAGCGATGACAACAACCAGCGCGCTGGAACTCGCCTCACGCTTTCTCGGCTTGCCCCTGGGTGATGGCATCGCAATCATCGCTGCCGCAGCCGCCGTGGTGTCCGCACTGTTTGGAGGACAGGGGATCGTGTTGGCAGCCGGCAACGCCTTCAGCCGCCGCTATAAGTGGGACTCTGCACCCGTACGGGATCCGAGCACAGGTGTTGTTGTAGCCCGGATCTCGCAAGGTTACGGCGACGACCGCGAGCTAACGAGGGCCCTGGTTGCCGTGGTCACGACTCCTCTATGGAGGATTCTCTGGCGACTAACCCACCGTCACGGGTTCGAGCGCTGGATCACGGCTGCCCGTCTACTTCCGCCGGATCAGACGCTGACGCTGACCTCGAACATAGGCGTCGAGCTCAAAGGGGAGCTCTCTGCAACGGTCGGGGTGCCGACCTGGAAGCTCTGGAAGCGTACTCGCAAGGAGGTGGACCCAACGACGAAACATTTGGTGGTGATTCTGAAGTTCGATCGCCGGCGCAGACTGATCTCTAAGAAAGTCAAGGAGGCCGGGGGCAGCATAAAGCCGCTCTCGGGAGAGCCCGCGAAGCCGGCCGAACCAGCACCCGCTCCGCAAGAGGCCCGCGAGGGCGGCCAAACCAGCACCCGCGCCGCAAGAGATCGGGTCTAGCCGTCGTCTCCGGCCCGGTCGAAGGGCGGTCGGAACGGGTGCCTCTAGATGTCGATGAGGCGCGCCGTGTTACACGGGCGACATCAGGCGTAGTCCTTGTCGAGCGACGCATCCGTTGGGAAACGCGTCGCCCCAGCTGCTGCGTTCGCGATCGAGGCCGAAGCGCTGCAGACCAGTCGGGTTCAGCCCTTCTGGTGGCTTCGCGGCCGGCTTCGCATTCGCTGAGTCCCAATCTGTGCCCGCCTCTGGGCAACACGGGGCAGCTGGGAGTCGTGCCCCACACCAAGAGCAGGGCCATGCCGATCACCCAGATAGAGCTCCGCTCATCGCCAGCAGCGGGGAACTCGGCCGCGACATCCAGTTGCTCAAACGGGACTGCCTGCGGGCCATCGGCGGGGGCCTCGACTGCAACGGCGCTTTGTCGCCAGAGCGGTCGCGGAACAGGAGCCGGCGCGAGCAGCAAAGCGATCGTCTGCAGAGGCGCGCTTCCGCGCACTGCGGACGCACGGTCGCCCACTGCTGGAGGCCCCCGGAGGAGCGAGAGGAGGCGTGAGACTGCCATCCCGATGTCGGGAAGCCCGGGGCTGATTGCTCTTCGCGCTCATTCCGGCGCGGGTATTCGCCACAGCGGGGGAGGTGCGGTGGCTGTCTGGGACGGGCGGGGTAGCACTTGAAGTCGTGGGTCAGGAGCTCGAGAACCCGGTGTTCGCCCGCTTCTTCCACCGCTTCTGCGGACGCGACCGCGGGCGGGGGGAGTGGGAGCTGCGTCGCGAACTGCTGGCGGGGGTGAGCGGACGGGTGGTCGAGGTCGGCGCGGGCAACGGCATCAACTTCGAGCACTATCCCGCGGGCGTCAGCGAGCTCATAGCCGTGGAGCCCGAGCCGTACCTGCGCAGCCAGGCCGAAAAGGCGGCCGCCGAAGCTCCGGTGCCTGTGCGTGTCGTGCCGGGCCTCGCCGCCTCACTCGAGCGGGCGTCGGACTCGGCCGATGTCGTGGTCGTGGCTGGGGTGCTCTGTTCGGTGCCCGACCAGCGCGAGGCCCTGGCCGAGTTTCGGCGGGTGCTCCGTGGTGGCGGCGAGCTGCGTTTCTATGAGCATGTGCGCTCGCGGCGACCAGGCTTTGCGCACTGGCAGCGACTGGTCGACTTCGTGTGGTCAAGAATGATGGGCGGCTGTCACACCGATCGCGACACGCTCGCCGCAATCGCGGACGCCGGGTCTCGCCTCGAGCGCTGCCGCGGGTTCGGCTTTCCGCCGAGGGCCCGCCTCTACCCGGTGGCGCCGCGAGTGCTCGGCATCGCCCGGGAGCAGTAGTGGCACCTCGAACGCCCTGCGGTGGTCACCCCGTGTTTCGTCAACGGGTTCATGGCTCCACCATGATCTTGATCGCTTCCCGGTCGTTCATGGCCCGGTAGCCGTCGGGCACCTCGTCGAGGCGGATGGTCCGGTCGAATACCCGCCCTGGCTCGATCCGGCCTTCGAGGATGTCTGGTAGAAGCTCCTCGATATATGCCCGGACTGGAGCTGGCCCGCCGCTCACGGTCACGTTGTTGTAGAACGCCGGCTCCGACGCCGGCATCGTCTCGTCCTGCGGGATGCCAACGCGGCCGACCCCGCCCCCCGCGCGCGCGATGCCGACCGCTGTGCGCATCGCCTCGCCATGACCGACGCACTCGAGCACGGAGTGGGCGCCAAAGCCGTTAGTGAGCTCTCGCACCCGCTGGACGGCCTCCTCGCCTCGCTCGCTGACCACGTCGGTGGCGCCAAATTCCTTAGCCAGCGCTATTCGATCCCTGTGACGGCCCAGGATGATGATCGGCTCGGCACCCAGCCGCCGGGCGGCGATCACGCCGCACAAACCCACTGCGCCGTCTCCGACCACAGCCGCCGTCTTTCCAGGACCTACTCGGGCGGCGACGGCTGCGTGATGGCCGGTGCCCATGACGTCTGAGAGAGTCAGAAGCGACGGCATCAGCGCGTCGTCTTCCCCGACCGGCAGGGCGACCAGCGTCCCGTCGGCCTGCGGCACACGAATCGCCTCGGCCTGTGCGCCGTCGCCCCCGGCGTAGCCGAAGGTCCCTCCGTGGACGCATGCCGTCTGGAGTCCCTCATGGCAGAAGACGCAGGTGCCGTCGGAGTACACGAACGGCATCACCACCAGGTCACCGGCCTTGATCGTGCGAACCTCGGCACCGACCGCCTCGACCACACCGATCGCCTCATGCCCCATCTGCTGACCGGTCTCGCTGTGTTCCATCGCGTTGTACGGCCACAGATCGCTGCCGCAGATGCAGGCTTCGGTCACGCGCATCAGCGCATCGGTGGGCTCGATCAGATGAGCGTCGGGGACGGTCTCAATCCGCACGTCCCCAGCGCGGTGCATGACAGTTACGCGCATGGCTTTTGGTCACCTTTCGTGTCTCGAGGGTTCGGCCGGCTATCAAAGAAAGCACGTGATCACATGGAGTGAGAATGTCAGTCGATCCGGGTACCGACATGGCCTCCCTCTCGACCCCGCTGCGGCCCGGAGCCGGATGACCGGAACCTCGCCATAGCGATAGCGCGCCGCGGCGCCGGCGCGGAGGCCAAAGCGATCATCCCTCGCCCCAGGCGTTACTACGCAGAACGATTTCTTGGTTCTGCTGGCCTCGACTGACGTCAGGTGCTGACTACTTGGGTCGTTACGGGCGCAGACGGGATTCCCATGGCAACCACCTGCACGGAGTAGCTCCCGACAGGCAGAGCACCGGGAATGTCGACCATCACGGTCCCGGCTTGACCTGGGGCGATGCTCCGTGTGCTGACATCGTGCGCACGAACGTGGTGATGCCGGCCACTAGTGTCCAAGAAGCGAACGATCGGGTAGTGCTCGGCTTGCTGATTGTCATCGCCATAGCTCTGACACTCTGAGAGGCCGCAAAGTTGAGTACCTGCCAGCGCTACGGTGCTGTTCTGGTGGACCACGACCGGGAAATCGGTGATTGTCGGGGCCCACGAGTCGCTGCCGCCAACGCGGAACGTAACGTCATACCAGGATCCGGTCGACACGGAGACCAGACCGTGGCCGTTTGGCAATAGCAGCATGCGACAGTACTCGTTGTCGCCTCCGGACGGAGCGCCTGGTACAACCATGAACTCGTTGGCAACGGGGTCGTATTCAAGCCAGAGTGTCGGCGTCTGTGCTCCGGCCGCGACAAGAAAGACGTTGCCGTTGGGCTCAAGGATCGCGGGCACGTCTTGGGCGATCAGCTGGTCCCCATTTGACATTACAGGGAGGTCCGGTCCTTGAACCCAGCTTCCACTCTCGCCCTCTTGCGAGGGAGTGTAGATACACGTCTTCCCATTTCCCCCAAACCAAATGACGCGGCCGTCCATCAGCGTTATGCCCGGACCAATCTCGTTGCCCGGACCAATCTCGTTCTTGGCACCGAGCATGACTGGCATCCGAGCATCTTCCACAAAGACCTTTAAGGTTGGCTGGAAGCGCTGGCTCTTTTGATCGTACACGTCTGCCGTTAATACATCATCCGTCTGCAGTAGAACGTACCCTTGCTCGTTCTGCTGATCTCCGCCGCCGAAGGTCCACGTCAGCGTCGACGCGTCGAGCAGCGCGACCTGTTGCCCCAAGCCCTGTGTGTTACCGAGCATGAACGTTCCATCCGCTAGCACGACGGACGGTCCGTCGCCAATCGCTGTCCAAGGCGTCGGCGGCGACACCGTTGTATTAACGGGGGGCGAGACTTCCTTCGATGCCTTTGCCTGTGGGTCATAGATCTCACAAGCGTTTGTCTCGTTGTGGTCTAGTTGCGAGCCGCTGTACTCGCCACCGCAGACGATGAGCCGACCGTCGGAGAGAACGCCGGAGGAGAACGCCGACCGCTCCAGCAAGAGACTTCCTGCGTCTTCCCAGGACCCGTCGGCATAGGAGCCAAAATCGTCCGGCTGCAAGGCGGACAGCTTCGTGTCGCCGTACAGATTCGCCAAGATCGATCCGTCCTGCATAAGCCACATTGCGCTTGCATAGTTCCCCGGGGAAGGGGCTGCAGTCCACGTCGTACCGTTGTTGATTTGCTGCACGTTCCAACGATCATTGCCGTACCACGCGTCCTGGAGGTTGCCCACAGCGTCCAGATACACAAAGTGCTGCTCACCGTCGTACACCGACACGAACGCCCCACCGACCGCCGGCGGCAGGCTAGTCACACCTCCGTTGTTGATCTGCTGCATATCCCAGCGATCATTGCCGTACCACGCGTCCTGGAGGTTGCCCGCAGCGTCCAGATACACAAAGTGCTGCTCACCGTCGTACACCGACACGAACGCCCCACCGACCGCCGGCGGCAGACTAGTCACGCCCCCGTTGTTGATCTGCTGCATGTTCCAACGATCACCGTCGTACCACGCGTCCTGGAGGTTGCCCACAGCGTCCAGATACACAAAGTGCTGCTCACCGTTGAACACAGACACGAACGCCCCACCGATCGCCGGCGGCAGACTAGTCACGCCCCCGTTGTTGATTTGCTGCATGTTCCAGCGATCACCGTCGTACCACGCGTCCTGGAGGTTGCCCACAGCGTCGAGATAGACAAAGTGCTGCTCACCGTTGAACACAGACACGAACGCCCCATCGACCGCCGGCGGCAGGCTAGTCACACCTCCGTTGTTGATTTGCTGCATGTTCCAGCGGTCGTTGCCGTACCACGCGTCCTGGAGGTTGCCCACAGCGTCGAGATAGACAAAGTGCTGCTCACCGTCGTACACAGACACGAACGCCCCATCGACCGCCGGCGGCAGGCTAGTCACGCCCCCGTTGTTGATTTGCTGCATGTTCCAGCGGTCGTTGCCGTACCACGCGTCCTGGAGGTTGCCCACAGCGTCGAGATAGACAAAGTGCTGCTCACCGTCGTACACCGACACAAACGCCCCACCGATCGCCGGCGGCAGGCTAGTCACGCCCCCGTTGTTGATTTGCTGCATGTTCCAGCGGTCGTTGCCGTACCACGCGTCCTGGAGGTTGCCCACAGCGTCGAGATAGACAAAGTGCTGCTCACCGTTGAACACAGACACGAACGCGCCGCCAACCGCCGGCGGTCCCGCAGTCATACCTCCGTAAATAGGCACTTCAGGCCTCCTCCAGAACGGCACAGATGGCCGCCTTCAAGGGCTCTACCGCACCGGCGTCTGTGAGCCGTGGCCTCACGCTCACGCGTTACCCACACCGGCGATTTCAAACGGCTGGTTCCAGGCGCCATTGTTGGCATGCGCATCCCACCAGTTCGAGCGCACCGACCCATCCGGCGCGACCCAGAACACATCAAGATGGTTCACCTGCCGCGCTACCGAGCTGACCGACGCCAACTTCGCGGCGCCCGCGGGAGCGATTTCAAACGGCTGGTTCCAGGCGCCATTGTTGGCATGCGCATCCCACCAGTTCGAGCGCACCGACCCATCCGGCGCGACCCAGAACACATCAAGATGGTTCACCTCCCGCGCTACCGAGCTGACCGACCCACGCTCCGCGGCCCCCGCAGGAGCGATTTCAAACGGCTGGTTCCAAGCGCCATTGTTGGCATACGCATCCCACCAGTTCGAGCGCACCGACCCATCCCGCCCCACCCAGAACACATCAAGATGGTTCACCTCCCGCGCTACCGAGCTGACCGACCCCACCTCCGCGGCCCCCGCAGGAGCGATTTCAAACGGCTGGTTCCAAGCGCCATTGTTGGCATACGCATCCCACCAGTTCGAGCGCACCGACCCATCCCGCCCCACCCAGAACACATCAAGATGGTTCACCTCCCGCGCTACCGAGCTGACCGACCCCACCTCCGCGGCCCCCGCAGGAGCGATTTCAAACGGCTGGTTCCAAGCGCCATTGTTGGCATACGCATCCCACCAGTTCGAGCGCACCGACCCATCCCGCCCCACCCAGAACACATCAAGATGGTTCACCTCCCGCGCTACCGAGCTGACCGACCCCACCTCCGCGGCCCCCGCAGGAGCGATTTCAAACGGCTGGTTCCAAGCGCCATTGTTGGCATACGCATCCCACCAGTTCGAGCGCACCGACCCATCCCGCCCCACCCAGAACACATCAAGATGGTTCACCTCCCGCGCTACCGAGCTGACCGACCCCACCTCCGCGGCCCCCGCAGGAGCGATTTCAAACGGCTGGTTCCAAGCGCCATTGTTGGCATACGCATCCCACCAGTTCGAGCGCACCGACCCATCCCGCCCCACCCAGAACACATCAAGATGGTTCACCTGCCGCGCTGCTTCAGATACAGCGTGTGTCAAGGCTATCTACCCGGTCAATGAAATTCACATCTACAGTCTGCGTTTGACCTCGACGCGAGACCACCAGGCATCGGATCGGCACGCCAGAAGCGGCTCGTTGAGGCCCACAGGGCCGCATGTCTGGAGGGGACGCCACGACCTTACAGCAAGGTGACAGCTCGGCACAGCATTCCTCGGACTCAGATGGCCACTACCGGCATGGGCGGTCTGCCAGACGTCCGGCGTGGAGCACGCGGAAGCGCTGGCGCGCGTGACGAATCGTCTCGGCGTGGCCGACAGCGGCGTCGGACGATCCCTTTCGTCCTCCGGCCGCCGCGCACCGGGGCGATCGCGTTGGCGACGGCGGGATCGCCCCGGTAATCCAGCATGTAACGGCTCACCTGCCTTGGAGGTCACGGGATCGGCGCTACGGAGAACGTCGATGCACGGTCAGTCGCTCGTCATGCCCTTTGGGACGTAGTCGAAGAAACGCTCGACAGTCGTGGCGCTGCTCCACTCCGCCCGAAGCGTCGTGCGGCGCTCGACCCGGCGCAGCGCTGATAGGACGGCTCGGTTGAGATCGCGTGCGCTCTCGCCCTCGAGTTGCACACGGACCCGCAGTCCGGTCTCGGTCGTCTCGATCGTGGCGTCGGGGAAGAGGTCGTGCAACGCAGCGAGCACTTCCTGCGGGCTCGCTGAACGAACGTCGGCGTCAAGGTCGAACCGTCTGGACACCCCGCAGGAGTCTCACAGACAGACGGGTCGAAGCGCAGACGATCGCATCTGCTCGCGCACTGGCAATTCGCGCACGATCCCTTCGGCGACGACCCGATCGTCCGGATCGGCTCCGACCCGCGCCTCCGCGGCCGATCGCCTTCGCCCAAACCCGGTACTCAGCGTCGTAACGTCAGATGCAAGGAAGTCAATCGCTCCGCCGCTACCCCAAGGACTCGCGGCAGGGCGCGCTCACCGGAGTAAACGCACTCACCCACGGCTTCGTCACACTGTTACCGGAGGTGGCGCCCCGCGGCGACTACCCCGCGAGACTGGCAGACGCTGGCGGGCCGACCGTGGGTGACCTTGCAGATCGCGGCACTGAACACGTTCGCTAGACCATCAACCGATTTCGCGGTCGCGGTGCGGGGTTTTGCCAACTGCGCAGCGATCCGTGACCAGCTCTTACCGGTCAAGATGCCGGGTGAATACCCGGAGCCCGTGAAGCCCCAGCGGCCGCCGATGTCGATCCCTAGAAGCGACGTCTGGTTAAGGAGCTGATCGCCTTTTGCTGGGTCGGGGTTTCGCTCTGCACAGAACGGCCATTTACGTCTTGAAGCACCACAGGAACGAAGCTGAGGTACCGGCTCTTGAAGTGCGCGCGGAGGAAGCTCAGTCCGTGGGTGTGATGGAAATAGGGGTAGAGCGTGCCGCTATCGACGATCCGCAGCCCGGAGAGAGTGCCGAACCCGCTCAGAGCGACTGCGAGAGACCAGCTGTTGGCCGCACAATGCGGGCACCAGGTGTCGATCGTCGCAAGCAGCTCCGGCTTTCCCGCCCTCCTCAGAACAGCCCCGTGAAGCTTGAAGATCGCGAAACTGGGATAACTCGGAATGGGGCCAGCGCCCATCTTGTCGAGCGCCCTCGCCGGAACATGAGTAACGAGCCGGGCGACGCTCGCAGGCGCTGGCCGCGAGCCATCGCTCCGAACGGCCGCCGACGCCGGGCTCGCTATGACGACAAACAGCGCGCCACAAACCCCCAACAGTCGACGCACGAGAGTCCCCAGTGATCGAACCCGGGCCGATGCAGCGGCACAGCTGAACCACAGGGCGCCGCTCCCTCGCTCAGCTCGGTCGCACCAGACCAGCCCCTCACGTGGACCCGCAAACATGAACTTCCCCCTACGTGCGCTCACAGCCGCCCCTCCACAGTTCTTCTCCGTACCAGATGACGAGAGCGGATTGGGCATCATGAGCAAAAGCCACGCCGACACCAGTGCCATCGATCCGGGGACCGATCACCACGTTTCTGTGAAGGCGGCGAGCGGCTGGACGATGTCTATCGCACCAAACGGTACGCGAGACTGCTACTCGCCAGCGCGTCGAGCGCAGAGGCAGGGCCTGATCCAGCGGGCCTGCCCCAAGGGCAGCAAGCTCGCTAGCGGAATGGGCGAACCGGGAAGCCATCGGCGACCCCGGCGGATGGGCAGCGCGTGCCCAGGTAGGAACAGTACGGTCGCGAGGAAGACGACCGGGCGACTCGGGGAAGCCGGACGAACGCCAAGTCAGCTGTTCTTGACACCCGGGCATCCGGCGCCGGACAATCAAATGACCAACTTCGGACAATTTGATGACCTTCTACAGCTAGTTGTAGAAAGTCATCGAGATGTCCCGTGTTTGGTCACGGGATGTCTGCGGCGGCCACCGCGATGTCCAAGCCCCGTCAGAGATGACGGGGCTTGGTCCTTCTCTCCGGCGACATCGCCGCGCAAGCGCGCGGGCGAATGCAGTTGTGGCCCCAGCGCGACCAATGTGGGCGTGGGCGTCGGATAGAAAGCTCGACGGAGCCGCGCTGCTCAGACCTCCGGTCTGCGCTCCCCGTCGGAAGGGAGCGTCCTACGCACGCTCAACGCGCGCCTCCTTCATGCGAAAGGGACGGTGTGGAGCTTCGCTTCCGCGCCGCTGCATTTGGGCGAAGGGAGAAGCCAGCCGGTCGGACGTGAGCTGTTCGACCGGCTGTTGCTTTCAGACTCCCGGGTGCTTGCTCGCCACGCGGCAATGGTTAGCACCGCCGCCGAGGCGTCCGGTCGCTCAACGCTGATGCGTTTAGCCCTTTAGCGGAAGTGAGGCTTGCTCAAGGCGGGGAGCGGGACGCCGCCGATCGAAGCCGCTTTTGTGGCGATGGGATTCCGCGATCTCGGACCGTGGCTGGGCTGGGATTCCCTTGACTCAGGGCTGGCCGAGCGGGATCCTCGCGCGGATTGATTTCGAGCCGGAGGAGGGACCTCCATGCAAGCAGATTCTCAGGTCGCGGGCACGGTAGTGGGCCTATGGCGTTACCCGGTCAAGTCGATGATGGGCGAGGAGTTGAACGCCACCGAGGTCACCCAGCGCGGGGTGGTTGGTGATCGCCACTTTGCGGTTGTCGACCCGGCGACGGGGAAGGTGGCGGGCGCGAAGAATCCGCGAAAGTGGGGCAACTTCTTTGACTTTCGCGCCGCCTACAGCGAGCCACCTAAGCCTGGAGCGCCGCTACCCGCGGTGCGCGTGACGTTGCCCGACGGGAGCGCCGTGATGAGCGACCAGGCCGACCTTCCCGAGGTCCTCTCTGGCGCGCTGGGGCGCGAGGTCGCGCTCGCGGAGGCGCGCGGTAACGAAGAGTCCTCGCGGGCTGAGGAGTACTGGCCGGACATGCCTGGCCTCGACTACCGGGACACCGTCACCGATTGGGAGCTGCCCGCCGGTACGTTCTTCGATCTCGCGATCATGCACCTACTCACAAGTGCAACGATCGACCATTTGCGCGAGCTGTATCCGACGGGCCGCTTTGAGGTCCGGCGTTTTCGTCCCAACGTTGTCGTGTCCACCAAGCCCGACGCGCACGGGTTCGTCGAGAACGACTGGATTGAGCGGACGGTCGCGATCGGGGAAGAGGTTCGATTGCGGGTTACGGGAGGCTGCCCCCGGTGTGTGATGATCACCCTTCCGCAGGGCGATCTACCGAGGGATCCGGGCATTCTCCGGGCCGCAGCTCAACACAATGAGGCCAACGTGGGAGTCTACGCCGACGTGATCGCGGGCGGGACGATTCGCCGCGGCGATCCCGTCACGCTTGCGTGACCGACGTCAGCCAAAACGAACCACGAGGAGTGAGAGATGGAGACCCAGCCGACATCGCTCTACGAGCGCCTCGGTGGCATCTACCCGATTGCCACCGTCGTCGACGATTTGATCGATCGAATCATGGTTGACGACAGGCTGAATAAGAATCCGCGGGTGGACGAGGCACACCACCGAGTGCTGCCGCCAGGATTCAAGTACCTCGTGACGGAGATGCTCGCCGAGGCGGCCGGCGGGCCGCAGCGGTACGCGGGTCGCTCTATGGAGGATTCGCATCGAGATCTGCTCATCACGAGCGACGAATGGGACGCGTTCATGGACGACCTAAACCAGTCGCTTGATCAGTTTTCGGTGCCGCGCCAGGAAAGGTCAGAGGTAGTTGCGATCGTCGAGAGCACTCGAAAGGCGATCGTCGTGGAAGCAGCCGAGGACCGAGCGGCAACGCCGCCGGCCGACGTCGCGTGAGAGCGCGGCTCGTCACATCGCCGAGACATCCTTAGACGCCCGTGGCGGAACTTCGACGATGCTGGAGACTTCCCCGCGTCGCGCGGAAGGCGCAACGCGCGGTGTGGCGCAGAGTGGTGGATTGATCGAGATCCAACAGTCTGACCGGCGGCGTCCAGATTCCCCCGCCGACCGGCGGCGGGCTCAGTGTTGCTAATCGATCAAAGCGCAAGCGTCGCTCGACGTCATGGGGTGCCGCGCCTTCGGCGCGCTTGCCTAGGCTTGGTACGCGTTGGGCGCTGGCGAGCGGCCGAGCGCTTGTCAGATTCGTGCTGAGCGGGTGTCTCGCGACTGCCAGGTGAAGCGCCCGGCTCCGCGGGGACAGCGAAACCGGGGCGCTTGCTGATGAGCGCCGATGATGCTGGCGGCGAGCGTCCAGCTGACCATCACTTGACGCTGGGTTAGCTGCGCTCTCGGTGCCCGCCGCTTATCGACCCCCGCGCTGCCGGGCTCACCGCGACTGCCAGGGGGACCGGTCGAAGTGATGCTTGTGGGCTACCGGTGTCTGCGGTGTCTGCGGTGTCTGGCTCTGAAGCCGTCGTTGAAGCCGGATGTGAATCCTGAGAGGAACCCGGGTTGAAGCCTCGCTGAAAGCCAGGGTTGAACGCGGTGTTGAAGCCTGTGTTGAAGCCCTGGTTGAACTGTGCGTTACACGCGGGGTCGCTCGCCTGGGCCGCGATCGCTCGCCCGCGCGCCGAGGGCGTCGAGGAGGCGCGGGCCGAAGTGCTCCTTGAGGCTGAGCCGAACCCGTCGTTGAAGCCTGATTGGAAGCCCGCTGGGAACCAGGCGGTAAAGCCGGCGTTGAACCCCCGGGTTAAAGCCTGCGTTGAACCCCTGGTTGTAGGCAACGAACGGGGCCGGGCAGCCGGGCAGGGGTGGCGGGACCGGCCCTAACACCTGGGTCGGAACCGTGAACGTAGCGGTCACCGACTGATTCGCGCTCATCGTCACCGTACACGTCCCGGTCCCGGAGCAGCCTGCGCCAGACCAGCCGGCGAACAGAGACCCCGCAGCCGGAGTTGCGCTCAGCTTCACGTGGGTGCCGGCTATGTAGCTGTGCGAGCAGCTCCCGGGGCAGGAGATCCCCGCCGGCGAGCTGGTCACCGTCCCCGCGCCGCTACCCGCCTCCGTCACCGTCAGCGTCGCCGGCGTCGCCGGCCCCGTGAACGCCAGGACCGTGCCTTGGACGCCGACCGCCCAGCCGTGACTGTCGTCGACGAACGACACCCCCTGCAGGGAGTTGGGGGTGCCCGAGGTCTGGGCGCTCCCAGCCGATCCATCCCCGTCTTAGAGGTGGCCAGGATCGTGCCATTATCGCCGACCGCCCAGCCGTGGCTCTGATCGATGAACGACACCCCGTTCAGGTTGTTGGTGGTGCCTGAGGTCTGGGCGCTCCACGTCGCACCCCCGTTCGTGGTGGCCACGATCGCGCCGCCCTCGCCTACCGCCCAGCCGTCGCTCTGATCGACGAACGACACCCCCCTCAAGGAGCTGCGTGCCCCGAGGTCTGGGCGCTCCACGTCGCCCCGCCGTCGGTGGTGGCCAGGATCGTGCCGACCAAGCCGACCGCCCAGCCGTGGCTCTGATCCACGAACCACACCCCGCCGACAGGGCCTCGCCCAGGGGTATGGGCGAGCTCTGGGCGCTCCACGTCGCCCCCCCGTCCGTGGTGGCCAGGATCGTGTCGCCCAAGCCGACCGCCCAGCCGTGGCTCTGATCGACGAACGACACCCCCCACAGGAGCTGCGTGGTGCCCGAGGTCTGGGCGCTCCACGTTGCCCCCCCGTCCGTGGTGGCCAGGATCGTGCCGCCGTGGCCGACCGCCCAGCCGTGGCTCTGATCGACGAACGACACCCCGACCAGGTCGCTGGTGGTGCCCGAGGTCTGGGCGCTCCAACGTCGCACCCCCATCCGTGGTGGCCACGATCGTGCCGCCACTGCCGACCGCCCAGCCGTGGCTTTGATCCACGAACGACACCTCCTCCAGGGCCTGGAGGGTGCCCGAGGTCTGCGCGCTCCACGTGCCCGCCGCGAACGCCGAGGACACAGTCAACCCAGCCCCCACCGCCACGCAACACACCACCACCACCACCACACGCCCACGCGCCTGCTAGTCACCACCGAACCCCCGGGTCATAGGCCAACTCTCACCCGGATCATAGGCCAACTCTCACCCGGATCATACTGGCGCTTACCAGCGCTTTGCGAATTTCTCACAGCCGCGTCACATCACCCCAGGGCGCGGTGAGAGACCACCACGTGAGGGCCCCGGCCAATACGCGATCGCGGCGCCTCCCAGAGCGAGCACCAGCCCCCACCGGCCGTGCCCCCCGAGACGATCCGTTACTCCAGTGAGCGCCAGCCCGAGGACCCACCGCCCGGGCCGCCCTCAATGGCACGCTGACGCACAGGCACCATGCGCTGTCAACAAGGGGCGGCTCGCGAGACGAACGGAATCCGCGAGAACGCCCGGCGTATCGCGGGGTGCCCAACGCGTGCTTAGGCAAATCCGCGGATGGCCGACGCCTACCAGGTCAAACCGGACTTTCGCTTTGGGCTAGCAGCAGGCGTCTTCTCGCCGGCGTCAGACCGCCGCTACCCACGGGGATGCGAAAGCCGGGCCAACGGAGCCGCCATCGGTTCTCCTTGCCGCGCGGAGCAGGTGCGCCCGCCGGGATCCTTAGTGGCGCGCGCTGTGTTGGAAGCAGGTGCCGTCAGCGTCGGGCGATCAGACCGGCCGGCGTGCCCTGGTGCGGGTTGTGGGCATGCGCTGAGAATCGGCGCGGCTGCTGCCTGCAGCCGTGCCTTCAGTGAGCGGGCGGGATTAGGGGCTTGGCTGGTGCTCAGCGGCGTCACGTCGAGCGCTGGCCTTCGCTTCCAATGTCATCGGGCCGGGATGACCGTCTCCGGGCCATGGGGTGAGCAGCAGCAGGAGGTGAGCGTCGGAGTGGGCGTGTACGGCGTGCCGCTCGTTCGGTGCGAATTCGACGACCAGGCCGCTGCCGCCGCTGATGCTGTCTCCGGAGCTGGCTAGTGATCTCGACCTCGCCGTCGAGCACGGTCACCCAGGCTCGTTCGTGGACCTGGTGATCGTCGAGGCTTTCGCCGGCCGGGATCATCAGCGCGATCGCGCGGGCGTCATCGGTGGAGGCGAGGATCTCCGGGGCGTGCGGCTTGAGCTCGAGGTTCGTGATCGTCCAGCTGTTCAAGGGATCTCCTCAGATCGATTGCCGGTAGCCGAAGAACTCGTGGTCCTGGTTGTATCCGCCGTAGCCGCTGCCGACCTCGGAGAAGTGGGCGACGAACTCGATGCCCCGGATCCATTTGACCTGCTTGAAGCCGAGCTCGATCTCGTTGCGCAGCCGCAGCGGCGCGCCGTGCCCGAACGACAGGGGCTGGTCGTTCATGTCGTAGGCGAGCATCGTGAGATGGTGGCTCATGTGCTCGATCGGGTGCGCGTCGTAGTAGACGCCCTTGTCGGCCCCCTCGCCGAGGGAGTAGAAGACGACCCACTTCGCCTCCGGGCTCGGCTTCACGAGGTCGACGATGGTCTGCATCGAGACGCCGCCCCACTTGGCGATCCCGGACCACCCCTGGATGCAGAAGTGCTGGGTGATCTGCTCGTGATGCGGGAGCGCTCGTAGCTGGGCGAGGTCGAGCTCGACCGGGTTCTCGACCAGCCCGTGGATCTTCAGCCGGTAGTCGGCGAAGTTCGAGTCGAACAGGGCCTTGTACTCGTCGGAGTCGGGGTACTGGCCGTTGTGCCAGAAGTACGGGGAGATGTCCTTCTCGGTGTACTCGCCCGGCTTGGGGTCGACGTGCTCGAACAGGTGCTGCAGCGGCCCGACGATCGCCTGACCGACGCGCTGCACGACCCGGGGATGGCGGATCGTGAACGGCGTTGCCGCGACCCAGCCGACGATCACCACCACCATCGACGCCGCGAACAGCCAGAACCCCGCCCAGCTCTGGTCGTCGCGCCCGGCGTAGACATGGTCCAGGTTGCCGAGCAGCCCGGTGGTGAACACCAGCGTGATGTGGATCACGATGAAGAACAGGAACCACGACAGCACGAGGAAGTGGATCGAGCGGGCAGTCTGGATGCTGAACACCCGGCTGATCCGCCGGAAGCGGGTCGAGAGCGCCGGCGACATGCCCAGGCCGGTGATCAACGCCAGCGGAGCGGCGATGAACACGGTGATGAAGTAGGCGATCAGCTGCAGGCCGTTGTAGGCCACCCAGCCGTGCTCGGCCGGCCAGTTCAACGACAGGTACTGGACCAGCGCCGAGAGCGCGTTCGGGAACACCTTCCAGCTCGTCGGCACCAGGCGCGGCCAGCGCCCGGACGCGAACAGCAGCACGTAGAACACGACGCCGTTGAGCAGCCACAGCGCATCGACGCCGAGATGCCACCAGCGCGCCAGGCCGATCGAATGGCGAAGCCCCGGCAGCCCGAACTGGCCCGGAAGGCTGATCGAGTCCTGCTTGGCCGTCCACAGCGGATCCTCCGGCACCGGCCTCTGAATCCGAAACCAATCCCGACCCGGCGTGGAGTGCCGCGTCCAATACAGCCGCGGATGATCGGACAGGATCTGGATTCCCGACCGGATGATGAAGATCATGAAGAACGCGTTGAAGAAATGCTGCAGACGGACCCACCCGGGAAAGCCCACCGGCGTCGACCGAGACGGCGCGAGCGTCCCCGGGTACTGCGCGGATGAACCGCTGCATGAACGGGTCCCCCCGCAGCCCCTTGGCGACCGCGACCAAGATGATCAGCACCAGGAAGCCGATCGGCAGCAGCCACAGCAGGTTGAACCACCTGGCACGGCCGACCCTGACCCGAGGAGCGATCCCGCTGACCTGCGGGACCGAGCCCGCCCAAGTGGCCGGATCGATCACATCCTCGCCCGGCGTCAGCTGGTACCGATAGCTGCGAACGTCATCCGGCGAGACACTCGACGCCGCCGGAGCAGGCAGATCTTCGGGGGTAGCATCAGCGCCGATCGCTGGAGCCTACCCCGCGTCCACCGCCCCGCACCATCATCTCTGGCGCCCGCGGGGCGATCACGCTCGCCCCGGACAGACGCCGATATAACCGAGACGCGACGAACGCGGCACTCGCCAAGAAACGGCGCCGAAGCCCCCTCTCACCACGCTGAGCTTTGTCGCTCAGTCGCGCATGCCGCGCTAAGGAGGGACGTTGGCGTCACGCCTGAGATGCCCGTGGCCGAAGCAGAGCAGGGCTCTCGCGACGGATCGCGCGCTGTCAGCACGACCGACCGCCCTGGTGAATCACGCCGGCTACGCCGACCAGGTTGCTGCTTCGGTGGACGAGCAGGCGTGGCGCGAGCCGGCGGTGCGCGAATGCCTGTACGCGAACTCGCAAACGCGAGACGAGGCAAGCGTCGTTCTCATCGGACTTGTGGACCTTCCACGGTTCGACGATCCACGGCCTGTCCGCTGTGAGCGCAGTGAAGCGTCCGGGGCGCTCAGCGAGGGCCCTCAGAACGAACAGCGGCAGCTCGGCGTCTTGAGCTTCATCGCTAAGACGCGGCGAAATTGTGCAGCGGTACGACATGTGGTTCGGCCGAGGTGATCCCGACCTCGCTGATGATCGGCGAGATCGTTCAAGCCGGTCGTCGAGCACCCAGCGGACTGGGTCAACGACACGGTGGCGACGCACGGCTAGCTATGCGGGTGGAAGCCTGAACGCTCACCAAGACACATCGTCAGTGAAGGTCAGGCGCATACTGACTGTAGGGCACCTGGCCGGTAGGGCTGGCCAAAATCGCGTTGGCAACGGTGGCAGGAATTGGAGCCCACTTGGCAGGCATTTTTGCCGCCAGTGCTGGGTTTAACATGTAGAGCAGGGCGAAGTTAACCAACCAGATAGAAGGAACCATTGACATCCCTACCTCCGAGGTAACACCTCCCTTTTTGTTGGTAACCAACTGAGCAACACCCGAGATCTTTTGTGATTTATTGCCGTAGACGGCTTCCACCGTATAAGCCGACTTGTAGAGCGCTACAAGGCTTGCTTTCGCACCATTGGCCTTGCACCACGTCCCCAGATAGCCACCGGGAGCGATCACTTTGTTTATCTTTCTCGTCGGGGCGTCTGTGTTGGCCGGGCTTTCTAACAACCCGCTCGTGTTCACAAACAGCCCATAGCTGGCCAGAACCGATCGTGTTACGCGACCGTTGATGTTGGAATACAGTGGGCGCCCAATCGTGTTCGTGAGGATGCGGACGCTTGCATCGACCAACTTTGCATCAGCCACGTTGCCACCGACCCCCTTGCCAGTGACAAACTCGCGGTACTGCCGCTTGGTGAACGTGTCTGCCTTCCTGAGTCCCACCTTCCTGGCGATCTTATCTGCAGCTTTTTGCCCAATCGGCCGATTGAGTTGACCTCGTCTCGTGATCTCCGCGGGTGCGAACCGCTCGTATTGGCGTTTGCCAGAAAAGGGCTTTGTAAACCCGGTGTCAGTAGCGGCCTGCGTGACCGCCCCCGCCACCTCTTGGCCGGCGAGTTGAATCCCCACCAACGCGAACAGGGAAACTCCGGCCAGTGCCACCGCCCTGGTGAACTTGGATCGACGCTTGATCGGTCCGAGCCGACTACCGGACGTGCCGATGCGCTGCATTCCTACTCCTCTCACGAACGCCCGGTACGCGGTGACCCGGCCCTCCAGTCTTGCGCCAGAGCCAACCAACCTACCTGTCGTCGGTGTTGGACTCGGCATGTAGGTAGAGCTTATCCGAGGATTGCCGGCGGCGCCTAGCAGCCACGGTTTCACTGGCGCTGAGGCCGCTGTGGTCTACCCGTTGCGGACAACAGGGGCCACGAAAGGGCGCCTTTCGCGTACCCGCGCGAGCTCGAATGCAGGGCTCCTCTCCCGGATCGGTCGCGTCTCGCATCTCGCCAATAGGAGGGCGCACGTCCTACGTCGCCGATCCGATCGCGCGACGCGACGCCGTGGCACGACAAAAGCGATCGCGCAGACCCAAGGGAGGGCCGGCCGGACTGTCGAGATTGGGCGAAAGCAGGCGTCCTCCGAGGCGCCTCGACTCGCCAAGTCGATTGTCGCGAATACGCCGCCAAGCCCTCCAAGGCGGGAGTCAGTACCGGCCTCTAAAGTCGGCGACCCACACTAGTCGCTGCGACGGTCTGCCCCTGCCGGCCGAGCTTGTTCGAGCTCAGCGACCGGTAGGGACTCCGCCCACGTTGAAGCGCGCCTACGTCAGGAAAGGGCGTCCATGATCTGGGGCACGGCGTCCTCGACCTTCAGCATCACCTTGGTGTCGTACTCGACCCACTGCGTGTAGTTCTGAATGTTCCGGTACGCCCCCACCACATCATCAGTTTCGGCGATCACCACGCCGTGGCTGCCGTCGGCGGCCACGTAGTGCGCCCCCGCTCCGGGTCCCGCACCCGCTTTGGCGAAAACCTCCAACAGCTTCTTGGTCTCCTCGTTGCTGAGGAACGGCTTGATCTTGTACGTCGTAATGAAAATCACGCTTCCCTCTCCGTTCGTTGGTCGGGTGCCGACCCTATAGCAGCCACTACCCGCAGCCAGTGTTGAACCCGCAGCTGGAGCACGTGTAGCAGCTGCCGGTGCGCTGCATCATGCCTCCACACTGCTGGCACGCGGGACCGAGGTCTAGTCCCTGGCGGGCGGCGGGAATGACGGGCGGATCGTCGGTCAGCGCTGAGGTCGGCGCAGCCGCGGTCGCGAGGCCGCTCGTTCCGTTGCCCTCGTTGCCATTGGCGTCGCCGTCTTCCTCCGCGGCCGAGGTCGCCGTATCACCGAGGTGCGAGCTCGCGGCGTCCTGCGCTGCCTGACGAGCGCGGACCTCAGGCGTCAGGATTCCGAGCTCCTCTTGGAGATCCACGTCCAGGAATCGCGAAGCGAGCCAACGCATGATGTAGTCGGGCATCGACTTGGCGAACGGGATCTCCGGGTTGGAGGTCATCCCCTCCGGCTCGAAGCGCATGTAGCTGAACTTGCGCACCAGCGTCTCGAGCGGCACGCCGTACTGGAGTGCGATCGAAATCGCTGTCGCGAACGAGTTCATCATCCCGCGAAGCGTCGAGCCCTCCTTGCCGATGTCGGTCAGGAAGATCTCGCCCACCGACCCGTCCTCGTACATGCCAGCCGTGATGTAGCCCTCGTGGCCACCGATCGAGAACTTGTGGGTGATCGACTGGCGCTCGCGCGGCATCCGGCGACGCTTCGGCGGGGCTTTAGCCAGGGCGTCGGCGACGGCTTTCTCCACGGCCTTGTCGACGTCGGCCTCCGAGAGCAGCTGCTTCTGGCCGTCGGTCCTTAGCGCCTGAGCAGTCTTTGAGCCGTCGCGGTAGATCGCCAGGGCCTTGATCCCCAGGTGCCAGGCCTGGATGTAGGCATCGGCGATGTCCTCGGCTGTCGCCGACTCAGGCAGGTTCACCGTCTTCGAGATCGCGCCCGAAATGAATGGCTGGACGGCGCCCATCATCTTGATGTGACCCATGTGCGAGATGGCGCGCTCACCGACTGCGACATCGAAGACCGGCAGGTGCTTGTCGTTCAGATCTGGCGCGCCGATGATCGTTCCGTGCTCATTGATGTACGACTCGATCTGCTCGATCTGCTGGTCGTTGTATCCAAGCGTCTGAAGGGCAAGCGGAACGGTGCGGTTGACGATCGTCATCTGGCCGCCACCGACGAGCTCCTTGAACTTCACCAACGAGAAGTCTGGTTCGACACCGGTTGTGTCGCAGCCCATGAGGAAGCTGATCGTGTTATGACTGACGAAGCCATTGGCGACGTACGTGACGTTGTCTGGGACCGAGAGATCAAACGTCGGCTGGTCCTCAAGGAGTTCGGTCGACTCGACCGTGTCGTAGAAGTAGCCGAGAAGATTCTCAAGCTCCGGACTGGATTCCCGCTCGTTGAGCTTCGTCGCAAGGCGACGTGAGACTGTGCCCGTCCTTGAGAGCTCGAGCAGTGCCGCCTTACGGAGGCCATCGTTCGCCGGCGCAAGCTCGTCAACGAGCGCTCGCCTGATCGGAATCTTGTCGAAGCGAGCGGCCTGCGGATGGTCGTCGATGCTTAGCGCCTCGTTCTTACGCTCGGAGATGAAGCTGATCTCGTTCACGTACCGCGCAGCAGCGTTTGCGTTCAAAAGCCGCAGCCGGTAGCCAGGGCCACCGAGTCTTCCAAACGAATCCTGGATGTCACGAGTGGTCACAAATCCAAGCGTTAGCAACAAGGTCTGGACGTCGCGGCAGAACTCATCACGGGAGGTCATCCAATAGACGTAGCCGTGGTTCGCGTTTCCGTCGGCTTCGAACAGGCCACGAATGAACGCGGCGTAGACGTCGCGGTCGTTGGAGTGGAGGATCGCGTCGGGCACGTACGGCGCATAGCCCTTACCCCGGTGCCCTTCGTAGGGCGGACGCTTGGCGAAGCCACAGGCCTCCCACCAGATCGTCAACTGGACTGAATGGAAGCCGATTTCGGTGTAGCCCTCGCACGGCAATGCATAGCCGTCCACACCAAACAGCTCCTGCCCCAGTTCCAGAAGTCGGTTTACGACGTCGTCGTCACCGTCAGTGACGCACAGCCGGATGCCCTTCGCGTGAAGTGAACCGTCGCCCATGAAGTAGCCGACGAATTCGGCCAGTTCCGGAGTCATCTGACGCGGAACGCGCGTGCGGTGATCTGCATTCCAGTGCAGGTCACCAAGTGGCGGCAAAACAACGTTTTGTGGTTCGCCGACCATGTTTCCGAGCATCATCGGCACGCGGTCGCCCTCGCGGACATCGGCCATTCTTCGCCATACCCGGTTCCCTTCAGCGTCGATGACCTTGATCCGATGGGTGGGTGTGCCCTTGATCTGATATCCGCGGTGCGTCTCGACCGAGACAACCTGCTCGATGCCATTCACATAGAACTGCGTAGCCTTGCGCGGTCCATCGTCGGTTGCGACCTCGATGTCGAGGTCCTGCCACTTCGCGCCATCGACGTCCCCAAGGTTGCCCAGCCGCACCAAGCCATGGCTAGTTGTCACTAATGAGCCGGCGACAAGGCATCCGGTAGGGGCCAGCACGGTGGCCTGCGCGTTGCGGTAGCCCGACTCCTCTCCCAGCGACACGGCCTCATCCCAGCTACGTCGTGCGGCTGCCAGCAGATCCGGATCGGTGCAGTCAGCATCAGGAATGGCGTACGACGCATCGCGATGCATCCGCATGACATGGTTGTGCGGCTCGCGGTTCACTTCATAGCCGTCGTATGGCCCGACAGCGCCCGCGAACTCAGCAGAGCGTCGGTAAGCACGGCCGGTCATCAAAGCTGTGATCGCCGCCGCAGTCCCGCGACCCGCGTCGGAGTCATACGGAACACCATCGGCCATCAGGTATGCGCCGAGGTTGGCGTAACCGAGTCCCAACTGCCGGAACGCTCTGGCGTTCTCGCCGATCTTCTCCGTGGGATAGCTAGCGGGTCCGACGATGATTTCCTGCGCGAGCAAGACGACGTCGACCGCATGCTCAAACGCGGAGATATCGAAGGTGCCATCTGGCTGCCGGAACTTCATGAGGTTCAGCGACGCGAGATTGCAGGCAGAGTCATCAATACTCAGGTATTCTGAGCAAGGATTAGACGCGGTGATGGGGCTGGTGTTGGGGTTCGTGTGCCAGTTGTTGATAGTGCTGTCGTACTGGACGCCCGGATCGGCGCACCGCCACGCCGCCTCGGCGATCTGACGCATCAGGTCGCGAGCCTTGATCGTCTTGATCGGATTGCCAGTGGTACGCGCAAAGAGCTGCCAGTCGTCATCGTTTTCGACCGCGCGCATGAACTCGTCCGAGACCCGGACGGAGTTATTGGCGTTCTGGTACTGGATCGAAAAGAACCCCTCGCCGTCGATCGACATGTCGAACTCGGCATCACGGAGAGCCGCGGCCTTGTCCTCCTCCTTGGCCTTGCACCAGATGAACTCCTCGATGTCCGGATGATCGGCGTTTAGCACCACCATCTTCGCCGCCCGCCGAGTCTTGCCCCCGGACTTGATCGTCCCCGCCCAAGCGTCGGCGCCCCGCATAAAACTCACTGGCCCAGAAGCCGTCCCGCCCTTACCCAACGGCTCCATAGAGCCTCGGATCTTCGAGAGGTTGATTCCCGAACCAGAGCCGCCTCGGAAGATCATTCCTTCCTTGGTGTTCCACTCGAGGATCGACTCCATGTTGTCCTCGACGCTCAGGATGAAGCACGCCGCAGCATTGCGGGCTCTCCTCGAACCCGACGTTGAACCACACCGGCGAGTTGAAGGCCGCCATCTGGTGAAGAAGGATGTGGGTCAGCTCGGCCTCGAAGGTGTCGCCGTCCTCGTCTGAGGAGAAGTAGCCGCGCTCGCGACCCCAGTCCGCGATCGTGGTGGCGACCCGGCCGATCATCTGCTTGACCGAGCGCTCGCGGGTGGGCGATCCCAGCTGGCCGCGGAAGTACTTCTGCGCGACGATGTTTGTCGCGTTCTGGGACCAGCTCTTGGGGAACTCGACGTCGCGCTGCTCGAACGAGACCTTGTCGCCGTGACCGATGCGCGCGTCCCGCAGCTCCCACTCGACCTCGTCGAAAGGGTGCCGTCCCGGCGTCGTGAAATAGCGGCGGATCGAGAGGCCGGTGTCGGTCTGCCCTTCGCTGGGTTGTTGGGGTCTGCGGGGTGTTCTTCATGTCCGACCTGCTCCTCTCCGTTCCGCTTCTCTGCTGACTCTCGCTCGGCTCCGTGGCGGCCGAGGCGGACCCCGAAAGATCGCGTATGGCCCGGACGGAAAGGTTGAGGTGGAGCGTTCGAGAGCCGTATTGCGGAACGGCCTGCGGGACAACAGATTTTAGCGACGACAGCGGGCAATTCCGGGCGAGCCAGGCGCCGAAATCGCCCGCGCAGAGCGGCCCCAATCGTCGTTCCTGAAGGCGCCCGACCGTCCTTACCGTGCTAGCTTCGCCGCCGATGTCGACCGTGGAGATTGCCCGTCCGGGCACGGCCGCTCGACCGGGCGCACGCGACGTCGCCGAGACGTCCTCCAGGGCGGCCACGCTGCTCGTCGGGGCGCTCTCGCTGCTCCTTCTGTACACCGCCTTCGACCACGGGGCGACCAGCGTTGCGGCGCAAGCTCGTGTGCAGACGGCGCTGTCGGCGATGGCCGTCGCCGCCGCAGTGGCCTGGATCTGGAGCGGGGCCCTTCGCTTCTCGGCGCGGCCCACGGCAGTCGCCGGCCTGCTGTCACTCGCCGCGTTTGCCCTTTGGAGCGGAGTCAGCGTCCTGTGGACCATCGCCCCGGACCAGACATGGCTTGAGCTCAACCGGGCGCTCACCTACGTGCTTGCACTGGGCCTCGCGCTGGTTGTGGGCGCATCGCATCGGCGCTCGATGGAACTCCTCGCCAACGCCGCGCTGCTGGTCGTGCTCGCGGTGACCGTGTACGCGCTGGGACAAAAGCTCCTGCCCGGCGTCCATGTGCCGGGTCTGTTCAACCTCAACCAGACACAGTTCGGGCCGCGACTTCAGGAGCCGCTTGGGTACTGGAACGCGCTTGGCGTTTTCATCGCCTTCGGTGTGCCGATCGGGCTAGCCCTGACAGCGGACAAGGCGCGCGCTCCCAGAGTCCGGCTCGCTGCGCTGGCATCAGTCGAACTCATGCTGCTGGCGGTGGCCCTCACGTACTCCCGCGGAGCTTTGCTTGCGCTGGTGTGCGGATTGGTCGTGGGGGTGGCGCTGAGCGGCTCACGGCTTCGCTCGCTGATGTGGCTGGCGCTGGCGGCCGTCGCGCTGGTGGCGCCGCTCGTGGTAGGTCTCACCGACCACGCCCTGACGGACGTGGTCGTCTCGCTCGGACGGCGTGAGCGCGCCGGGCTCGTGCTCCTGGCGGTACTAGCGGCGTCGCTGCTCGGGCTGTGGTTCGCCGGCAAGCAGGTGATTGGGCTGGAGAGCCGCCTGCAGGTCACGCCCGAGCGCTCGCGGCGGATCGGCCGGGCGCTCGCGGGCGCGTTCGGGATCGCTCTGGTCTGCGGGGTGATCGCTATCTCTGTCTCACCCCGCGGCCTCACCGGGACCGTCTCCCACGCGGTCAACAACTTCGCCGCGACGAAGGGGACGAGCGACTACAACCCCAGTCGGCTGCTCTCCGTCGACTCTCAGAACCGGGTGGTGTGGTGGAAGGAGGCAGTCGGGGCGTTCAGCGATCGGCCGCTCGCAGGTTGGGGGGCAGGGTCATTTCCCGTTCTGCACTTGCTCTACAGGCGAAACTCGCTAACGGTCCAGCAGCCTCACAGCGTGCCCCTCCAGCTGCTCGCGGAGACCGGGATCATCGGGGCATTGCTCGCCATCGGCGGTTATGTGTTGTTGACGGCAGCGGGGGTCGGGAGTGTTCGTCGCAAGACCGGCAGTGAACGACTCGTCGCTGCGGCGTTGCTCGCCGGGATCGTGATCTACGGCGTCCATGCGCTATTTGACTGGGACTGGGACATCCCCGGCGTGACGTTGCCGGCGCTCGTGTTCGTCGGCGTTCTCGCCGGGGCGGGCCGGCGGAGCAGCGCTCGCGCCGACCACCGGCACCCGGCCGGTGATGCGGACCCCACGAGTGTGATGGCCTATGGGCCCGGTGCTCGCGCGGTGGCACTCGGCGCGATCAGCGGAGCGCTGTGCGCGGTCGCGCTTTCCGGAGTGGTGCCTAGCGTGGCGGCGGGGAGAGCGAGCGCGGCGCTCCTGACAGCATCTGGCTCTTCAAGCTCGGCACTCCAGCACGCGCGTTCCGAGGCCGCCGAGGCTACGCGCCTGGACCCACTGTCCGATGCCGGATTGCTCGCGTCCGCCACGATCGCGATCAGTTCCGGGCAATCCGAGCAGGCGCGCACGTACTTGCTACAGGCGGTCAAGCGTGACCCGAACGACGTCCAAGCCTGGCAGCAGCTCAGCGTGGTGGATTTCGCCCTCGGGTCGGCTGGCGGGGCGTTCAACGCGGTCCGGCGCGTACTCGCCCTCGATCCGGAGGGCCCGGAGGCGAAGTCGCTACCGAAACAGGCAGAGTTTTTGCTTACGCCCCCGTCCGCGTCCGCCACGTCGCGGGCGACACCAGCGACGGGAACCTAGGGCAGCAGGTCCGCGAGTTGTTCGACGGCATTGGCGAGCACCGTCGGCGGTGGGAGCGTGGCGTCCAGCACCCGGATGCGCATCGGATCACTGGCGGCCAGCTCGGCATAGGCGGCGGCGATGCGTTCAAAGAAAGCTTCATGCTCGCGCTCGAGCCTGTCGGCCGGCCCCGGTCTCGAGCCAGCACGTGACAACCCGACCGCCGGCTCGAGGAGCAGCAGCAGCGTCCGGTCGGCCGCAAGCCCGTCGGTAGCGAACTCGTTGATCGCCCGGATCTCCTCAACCCCCAGCTCCCTACCGCCGCCCTGGTAGGCGAGCGAAGAGTCGACGAAGCGGTCGAGCAGGATCCAGGTGCCGGCCTCAAGCCGCGGCGCCACGGCCTCCTCCACCAGCTGCGCGCGCGCGGCGGCGTAGAGCAGCGCCTCAGCCCGCGGCTGGATCCCGATCTCGGGGTCCTTGACGAGCTCGCGTATGCGCTCGGCCGCGGGGACCCCTCCCGGCTCGCGAAGGAGCTCCACGTCTATCCCCAGTTCTCTGAGCTCGGTCTCGAGCCCCGTCGCCAGCGTGGTCTTCCCTGCGCCGTCCAGTCCCTCGATCGTTATCAGCCGACCCCGCGCCATGGTGGCCCGACCCTACCGGTCATTAGCATCGAATCTCGATGCTCGAACAGCTCGATCGCCACCCGCACGCGCGCGCCATCCTCGCCCCAATGCTCTCGCCAGAGACCCAGCCATCACATGCGTATCTCTTCTACGGCCCCGGAGGCGCAGGAAAGCGCTCTGCCGCCCGGGCGCTGGCCGCCGAGTGGCTGTCGTACGGATCTATCGATCCCGACGGAGCTCGTGGGCGGGCGATCGCCGGGGTCCACCCCGACCTCACCTGGGTAGCCCCAAGCGGTGCCCACGAGATCCTCGTCGCCGACATCGATGGCCCGGTGGTCGCGGCGGCAAGCAAAACTCCGTTCGAAGCTCGGCGCCGCGTATTCGTGATCGAGCGCGCAGACGAGTTCGGAGACGAGGCCGCCAACAGGATGCTGAAGACGCTCGAGGAGCCGGCCCCGTTCGTCCATCTCATCCTGCTGACCGACCGGCTGGGCGAAGTGATGCCCACGATCCGTTCCCGGTGCCAGTTGGTCCGCTTCGATGCCGCTCCAGCCGAGCAAATCGCTGCCGAGCTGGAAGCCGAAGGCGTCTCAGGCCGCACCGCGTTGGCGTGCGCTCGGCTCTCGCTCGGGGACGCCAGCCGTGCTCGGGAGCTGGCCTCCGACGAGGGTTCGGCCATGCGAGCCGCAGCCGAGGCGTTCGCCCGCGCCACCCTGGCGGGCGAGGCAGGCGCCCGGAGGCCATGGTCGCCGTTGCTTGAGGCGGTCAGAGCCCGAGGCGAGGCGACCCGCGAGCAAATGGAGGAGCGCGCCGCGGCCGAGCTCGAACTTCACTCGCGCAAGGACCAACGGCGAGTCCTTACAGAGTGGTCCGAGCGCACCCGGCGAGTGCGGCGCAGAGCGGAGACTAGGGCCCTGGACCTCGGCTTGCAGCTCGTGTCGCTGTGGTTCTCAGACCTCGCCTGCCTGGCCTGGGATGCCGAGGACCTAGTACGCCACTGCGACCGGTTGGACGAGCTCGCCGACGATCTGGGGCGAGATCCGCAGCGGCTCAGACAAGCGGTCGAGCTGGTCGAAGACACGCGCGTTCGCTTCCAGCTGAACGTCTCCGAGGAGCTCGCGTGCGAAGCGCTTGGCGTACCGACTCGAGCGAGTTCTGGCCGTATGAATGACGGCTCGCGCGTCTACCTGAGACCGCCCACGCGCGCCGATCAAGTCGAGTTCATCTCGCTCATGCGCGCAAGCCGCTCATTCCATCGCCCGTGGGCGTCGGCTCCGACAGACCCCGATCGGTTTACGGCGTATCTGTCGGATGCGCGCCGCGCGGATTTCGAGGCGATGCTCGTCTGCCGGACCACGGACAGCGCGATCATCGGATTCTTCAACCTCTCGCACATCACGCGCGGGTTGCTCCAGAGCGCCTACCTTGGTTACGCCGTCGGCAAGCCGCATGCCGGCCAGGGTTACATGCGCGAGGGGCTGGAGCTGGTACTCCGCCACGCTTTCTTGACTTTGCGCTTGCACCGGGTCGAGGCCAACATCCAGCCGGGCAACAAGTCCTCGATCGCGCTGGCCCGGGGAGCGGGCTTCCGGCGTGAGGGCTTCTCGCCTCGTTATCTGAAGATCGGCGGACGCTGGCGGGACCACGAGCGCTGGGCGATCCTGGCGGAGGAGTGGCGCGACCGTCCGGCGTCGCGGCGCCTGCTGGAAGCGGCGTCGTAAGCGCCTAGACTCACGCCCGTATCGCCGACGTAGCTCAGCTGGTAGAGCACTTCACTCGTAATGAAGGGGTCCGGGGTTCGAGTCCCCGCGTCGGCTTCAGGGAATTGCCCTGGAAATACCGAGATTTGAGGCCGATGTGCGACCCGCCGCGCCTCCTCCAGCCCCGGCGTGGAAACGATTTGGAAGCCTCATAACGCAGAAGCGCCCCCACCCACAGGAGGGTGGAGGTGCTTCGGAGCGTCTTATGCGACTACGAGCAGTCGTCGGTGTTCAGCACGATGCTGAGGGCGCCTGCGAATTCAGCGGTCATCCTTGAGCGCCGCATGTGACGACGGCGAGCGTCCGCGATCTCATGGACATAGACGACGCGCGTGACGGTGGCATCCCTATGCCCAAGTAGGAACGCGACCTCGTCGACACTCTCGCCAGCGAGGAGCGCCCGGGAGGCCACCGTGTGCCGGAACGAATGGATCGACGGCACTACGCCCGCGGGCACCGGGACCGGTTTGCCACCTGCGTCCCTCTCGTGGAGGACCGGGAAGGTCGGCCCGCCGTGCTCGTCTCTGGCGCGCTGCTGCGCCTTTCGGAGCGCGCGAGCCACGTTGCGCTGCCCGAGCGGGCGGCCTGAACGGGTGGCGAACACGAATGCCTCACACGGTGTGTCGCGCGAGGCGAGCTTGTGGCGAGCGAGGATCAGCGCCAGCTCTCGCGGGATCGGCACTGTCCGGGCCGAGCCGTCCGTCTTCGTAGGTCGACGGTTCCCTGCGCGGTCGACCTGCTAGGCGAACGTGATCTCGGCGTCGTCGAGGTCGTCGAGACGGACGTCCGCCCAGGTGAGCCCGCAGAGCTCTGAGACGCGGGCCCCGGTCAGCGCGGCGACGGTGAATAGCGTGCGGTACGGCTGGGTGGCAGCGGCCTCTACTCGATCTACTCAACGTGAAGAACAACCAACACTTTACAAACAAACCTTAATCACTCAAAAAGCATCAACAACATCAAATACATACCTTAAACCACCGCCGCAACTAAAAACACTAACCACACTAACACCACTCCTACCCCCTCACCAATCTCGCGAGATCATCAGCGGTGAGGCTGTCGAGCCTGCGGGTCGCATACCGCGGCGTGAGGTGCTGCTCGACCGCGCTTCTGTAGCCGGCCTGCGTCGCCGCTCGCAGGTCGAGCACCGGTCCAGCGAGCCAGAGGTCGGCGGCTTCGCCGAACCGCAGCCGGGAGTCGGGCGCCACCCCCTCGCCTCGTCCTCGGCGAGCAAGCAGCTCGTCCCGGAGCTTCCGGGCGGCCATGACCCCGCCGTCGACCGTCCGCCACCGCTGGATACCCGCGGCGTCCTTGAAGCCGACCTCGAGCCCACCGGTCGGGCGACGGTAGATGTTTCGCTCCACCCGGACGCGCCGCTGACCATTCTTCGGGCCGTTCATAACACGGCCCTTAGCTTCGCGGCGCGTGTCGGCCGAGCCGAACGACGCCAGTCGTCGAGCTCGTTGCGACGGAAGTAGAGCCTGCACCGCGGTCCGTCCTGATGAGCCGGGATCGCGCGCTCAGCGGCGAGCTTTCGCAGTGTGTCGCGGTGGACGCCGAGATAGGCGGCGGCGCTGCGAGCATCCATCCACTCGCTCGCCGGTTCGGTCTTCTCTCCGGCGCGCTCCATCAGCCGATCGGCTATGAGATCCGCAAGCCGACCCAGCAGCTGATCGAGCAGGGCCGTCTCGGCGTTGCCCTCATCGGAGACTTGGCGAACCGTCGTCGATGGCGCCGACTCGAGGATGCGGAGCCACTGCCCATTGGCGGGCCGCTCCGCGGTGGCGTACGCTTGCATCGTCGGGACCTCCTTCATAGGTTCCGGCCAGGCCCCGGGGTGTTGCTGCACCGCCGGGGCTGCCTTTTGCTTACGAACGGAAGGTATCGGACGCGCCGGACGGAATCATTCCGTTCGTAAGGTTCTGCCGGTGACCGATGTACGGTCCTGGGCATGGGACGGAAGGTCGACGTCGACGACCTCATCGATACTCAGGAGGTAGCCACGCTCCTCGGCCTCGCTCATCGCAACACGGTGAGCGAGTACCAGGCCCGTTATGAAGACATGCCGCGGCCGGTCGTCAACCGCCGGGGCGGCCGGCTAAAGCTGTGGCTGCGCCCCGAACTCGAACGGTGGGCGGATCGCCACCGCAAGCGCTCTACCGGACGCGGCCGCCCTCGGCTGATCGATCAGCGGTCCTGAGATCGCCGGCGCAGTCGAAGCGCCTTTCCCAACATCTTCTTCCCTGATTCGAGCGACTCCGCTCCACCCGTGCTGCACACACCTGGCGGCTTCGAGCGGCTGGATGCCGCTCGAAACGGCAGGTACTGCACCCCGCGACGACGCGCCAGATCGGAGCCACAGCCTTCCGGTCGCGGGGTGCGTAACGAGCGACTGGACGAGGGCTTCGACGCACTCCAGGTTCCAGAGCGCCGCTTCCCGATCGGTGAACAGAAGCCAGCTGCGTGTCTCGGCGGGCTGCTCGAGCTCGTCCGATTCGGTAGAGATTTTCAGCGCGCCGAGACTTATGCTTCCCCCCGCGTTGGGCCGCTTGGTCGTCGCCCGGTCCGTGGCTAGCACCGCTCGGAGACGGACTTTACGCTCAGCTGGGAACGAGTCGTCTCCTCGCTGCGGGCGGGCAAAGTGCGCTGAGCCTCGTCCAGGTCGGCAGTCTGAGGCGAGCAGCGTCGTCGAACCGCCGAATGCCTAGTCGCTCACCCGCCGGGGTGTCGTCCGGGCAGTGGGATGCGGAGCGGTTCGGCGGCCATCGCGGGTTGTGTGCCAAGGGGTTGCTGCTGTAGAGCGCTCAACTGACTTCTCGACACGGGCACCCCCACTGCGCTTGACATGGATCATAGATTCGTTATACGATTCCTCTCGTGGAAACGGTGCACCATGTGACCCGCCGGTATGTGAGCCCGCTGCGCGAGCAGCAGGCGGCGGCGACGCGCGAGCGGATTCTCGAGGCGCTGGTGACAGTGCTGGCCCGGGGGGCGGCGGAGCTGTCGGTGCCGGCGGTGGCGCGCGAGGCGGGCGTTTCGGTCGCCACGGTGTATCGCCACTTCCCGAGCAAGCACGCGCTGCTCGATGGGCTCGGCGAGCACGTGCGGGAGCGCTGGGTGGGCGAGCTGCCGGCGCCGAGCACGCCGGAGGAGCTGGTGGGCTTGTTCGCGCGTTCATATCCGCGGATCGACGCTCGCAGCGAGATCGTGCAGGCGGCGGTCTCGAGCCCGGTGGCCCACCGGGCCCGCAAGGCTTCGATGCGGAGGCGGCTGGCGCTGATCGACGGGGCGCTCGCGCCGCTTAAGGGCCGGATCGCAGAGGACGACTACGCGCGGTTGCGCAGCCTGGCGGCGTTGTTCACGGCTTCGGACAGCGTGCATTTCTTGCGTGAGCTGGTCGGGCTGTCGGTGAGCGAGGCCGCCGACGTCACGGGCTGGGCGCTGCTCACGCTCGTGCGAGCGCTGGCCGGGGATGAGGCTATCGGTGAGGAGGCGGCGAAGCCATGAGCACGCCGGGGGGGGCGGTACGCGCGTCAGGGGAGGTGGCACCGGGGCCGGGGACGTGGCGGCGCGAGACCACCCATCAGCAGCGCCCGTTCACGCGGTATCACAGGGAGCTGTTCGTGCCGGGCTTCGATGCCGCGATGCGCGCGGCGCTGCGTCGTTACGGCGGGCTGTTGGAGCGGATCGAGATGCGCGAGGTTCGCGGCTGGATCTACAGTCGCCCGCGGCCGGTGGGAGCCCCGGAGCAGCCCAGGCCATTGCCGCCGCGGGCGGTCTTCCGCGCGCTGTTCTGGGTGCACCCCGAGCTGCGCCGCCGTCGGCGCGCGGCGGCCTGGGCGCTCGCCACGCGGCCGTGGCGAGCCGCCGCCGAGCGCTGGGAGCAGGAGCTGCGCGATCGCTTCGCGGGCCGCGCCGAGGCGCTGCAGGCGGTCGAGCTGCCCGCACTGCCCGACGGGCAACTACGCGCCCATCTCGATGACGCGCGCTCGCTGGTGCAGGAGGGGATGCTGACCCATTTTGAGCACAGCGCCTGCCACATGATCGCCGTCGGGGACTGGCTGGCCCGCACCGCCGAGTGGACCGCGACGCCCCCTGCCGAGGCGCTCGGCGCGCTACGTGGCGCCTCGCCGTCCTCGCTGCGCCCGCTGGCGGGACTGGATCGGCTCGCCGCTGCGATCCGCGCCAGCGAGCAGGCGAAGCAGGAGCTCGAGCGCGACCGGCCGGCGGCGCAGACGCTGACCGTGCTGCGCGGCACGTCGCCCGCGGTCGCGGTGGCCCTGGATGCGTACCTCGATGAGCACGGGGAGGAGATCGTCACCGGTTTCGCGCTCGACGACCTGCGCCTGCGTGAGCTGCCAGATGCACTCGTGGCCTCAGTGCGCGCACGCCTGCAAGCCTCTGGCCCCGACCGGTCCGCCTCATCCGCCGAGGCGCAGGTCGAGGCGCTTCGCTCCCGAGTCCCCGACGGTTTCCGTGGCGAGTGGGAGACGCTGCTGGCCGACGCCAAGCTGCTGTACGGGCTGCGCGACGATGACGGCGCGCTGACCAGCGGGCGCCCCTACGGGCTGCTGCGCCGGGCACTGCTGGAGGCCGGTGCGAGGCTCGCCGCGAACGAGCGGCTCGCCGCCCCCGAGCACATCTTCGACGCCTCCCCCGACGAGGTCGACGCGCTGCTCGCCGGTCAGGCCGGCGCGCCCTCGGCCGCCGAGCTTTCCCGCCGGCATGCCGAGCGCCTGGCCAGCGCCGCGGATCCCCCGCCCGAGACACTCGGCGGCGGCGACAGCCCGCCACCGCCCACAGACTGGCTGCCACCCGCGTGCGCGCGGATCAATGAGGCGATGCTGCTCGCCCTCTCGCTCGACAATTTCGATCAGGCGCCCGCCGAGCCCCAGCCCGAACCACGACGGAGCGGCGGCCCCTTGGAAGGGCTGGCCGCCAGCCCCGGCCGCTATCAAGGGCCGGCACGGCTGGTCCGCGAGCCCGCTGACTTCTGCCGGCTGCAGCATGGCGACGTGCTCGTCGCCCCGATCACCAGCGGCGCCTACAACGTCGTGTTGCCGATGATCGGGGCGATCGTCACCGACCGGGGCGGCGCGCTCTCGCACCCGGCGATCATCGCCCGCGAGTTCGCGATCCCCGCGGTGGTCGGCACCGGTGAGGCAACCAGCCGGCTAAGCGATGGCGCCCTGGTGGAGGTCGACGGCGACCGCGGGACGGTGACCCCGAGATGAGCACACCTCCGCTTGCCCAGCTACAGCACGCTCTCGCCCCCGAGATCTACGGCGGCAAGGCCGCCGGCCTCGCCGCCGCGGTGCGCGCTGGGCTGCCGGTGCCCGGCGGCTTCGCGATTGCCGCCGACGCGCTTGCCGACCTGTGGGCAGGCTGTGCCGCCGAGGGGCTGCGTGCCGAGCTTGGCGAGATGCTCGCCGAGCTGGGGCCCGGACCGCTCGCTGTTCGCTCCTCGGCGGTAGGCGAGGACACCGCGGCCGCCAGCTTCGCCGGCCAGCACACCAGCGTGCTCGGCCCGAGCGATGGCGATGCTGTGCTCGCCGCCCTAGCGCGGGTCCACGACTCCGCGCACACCGAGGCGGCCGCCGCCTACCGGCAACGGATGGACCTGCCGATCTCAATAGGGATTGGCGCCGTCATCCAGCGACTCGTCGCCGCCGAGGTCGCCGGGGTCATGTTCACCCGCGACCCCGCCGGGGGTGAGCGGATCGTGGTCGAGGCGAGCTTCGGGCTCGGCGAGTCCGTCGTCGCCGGGCTCATCACTCCTGACCACTTCGAACTTGGCCGCGACGGGACGCTCCTCGCCCAGCGGATCGGCGCCAAGGACATCGCCGTGCGCATCGACCCTGCCGCCGGGGCGACCCGCCGCGAGTCCGTCAGCGCCGCGATCGCCACACGGCCCTGCCTAAGCGCAAGAGAGCTCGAGCGCCTCGCCGAGCTCGCCCGACGCGCCGAGGACGCCCTCGGGCGAGGCCAGGACGTCGAGTGGGCGTTCGCCCACGACCAATTTCACCTTCTGCAATCCAGGCCAATCGGCACACCCGAACGGCCGCACGCAGACGCCAACAAGTCAACCGGGACCGACCCTCATGGACGGATCCCCAGCTCACCAGTCGACCAAAAGGAGCAAAGAGCAATGCAAGAAATGCCACTTCAGGGGAAGCAGCTCTCCGCCAGGCAAAGCCATCAACTCCGCGTCGCGCCGGTTGCGAAGACGTTCTCGCTGCCGCTGTGGAGCGTGCTCGTCGGCGGGAGTGTGATCTGCGTTGGGCTGGCGTTCGGCGTGCGCGCGCTGGGCCAGGAGGCGCTTGGAGTGCCGAGCGACCTACCGTCGCTTGCCGCCTCAGCCCTACTGGCGGCCGCGATCTTCCCGGTGCTGGGCAACTGCTTTGGCTACTTCATGTCGTTCCGCGCCAAGCCCAACGCCCACTCGATGCGCCTCTTCCTGGGCATCGGCACGATCTTTGCGCTCGTCGGGGTCGCAATCTCAGCGAGCAAGCTGCCCCGCTTCGCCGAGCACGGCATCCGTGGCAGTCACGTGCGCAGCCAGCCTGCTGCCCAGCCTGCTCATCATCGGCGCGCTCCTGCGGTTCGTCCCGCGATCCAAGCAAGCAGGTTGACCACGCACCTACCGTCAGTTCCCAGCCGCCCGCGCAGACAATGCATCAGCTCGAAGAGTGCGTAACAAGTTCCCTGAGCCCCGTACGACGAGGGACAGCTACGAACCGACAGGGATGCGCCCGCGCTTCGGGTTCGAGCCGACGGAGCAGAAGCCGACCTCGGACTGGCTGTATGGAGGTCCACGTGTGACAGCAGCCGGATTGACCCTTGAGAGCCCACGGATCGGGCAAACGCTACGTTTCGTACGGACCGCCGCAGAGACCGCCGGCGAGGAGCTGGTGATCGACGCTCAACTACGTCCCGGCGCGTCCATCCCATCCCACGTGCACCTCCACCAAGAAGAGGCGTTCGAGGTCCTCGCCGGGCGCGGAGCGTTTCGTGTCGCCGGGCAAACACTCATCGCGGGGCCAGGCGAGAAGGTGCTCGTGCCCGCCGGTGTGGCGCATCGCTTCCGCAACGACTCCATGGTCGACGTTCGGATCCGCGGCACGCTTCGGCCCGCGCTGCGCTCCGAGGAAATCTTCGAGCAGCTGTTTCACCTCGGAGCGCAGGGCCGCGTCAACCGGCTCGGCGCGCCCAACCCGTGGACGATCGCGGCCCTGATCCGCGAATACCGCGACGAGTTCTTCTACCTTGCCGGGATCCCAATCGCCATGCAGCGACTACTCGCCGGAGCACGACCGTGAAGCTCGTCGCGCGCTCGGACAACGTTTCAAACCTTCGGACCCGGCCACCCGTGGCGCAATGGGCTCGACGCGGTGCGCGTCGCCGGCGCGAACGCACCTCCTTTCGGTGATAGGCCAGGGCTCTCGTCGTCGCTGGCAGCTCGCCTGCGGTGCGCTCAACGCAGATCCCTCCCGACGAGCCGCGAGAGACCTGCTCGTCGCCAGTTGCGCGCATGCTGCGCCCGCTTCCGTTGCGGATGCGACAGCCCGCCGCCAGCGTGACGTCGAACGACGTGACGCGGCCGGTACTCACGACGTGATAACCGACGCAATTGAGAGTGCCCAGCGAGCCGTGAGGCGCTGGCTCCCGAATCGGGCGAGCTCGAGCAGCCCGCCGAGACACGCAGCTGGCTTCTGTTCACCGATCGGGAAGCGGCGCTCTGGAACCTGGAGTGCGTCGAAGCCCTCGTCCAGTCGCTCGTTACGCACCCCGCGACCGGAAGGCTGTGGCTCCGATCTGGCGCGTCGTCGCGGGGTGCGGTACCTGGCGTTTCGAGCGGCATCCAGCCGCTCGAAGCCGCCAGGTGTGTGCAGCACGGGTGGAGCGGAGTCGCTCAATCAGGGAAGAAGATGTTGGGAAAGGCGCTTCGACTGCGCCGGCGATCTCAGGACCGCTGATCACCCGCACGGTGAAGTCGCTCGTGCGCTCGCCGATAGACGTCCGGTTGACGGCGCGGATTGGGATGCCGTTCAGCGAAGGCGAGGTAAGCCAGGACGAGCTTGCCGCTCGACCGATCACGGACAAGCTCGAACACCATCCCCCACCGGCCCTCCGGAGGCGGCAGGTACATCTTGACGCAGTTTGGAAGCTCGGTTCCCTCGCGGTGCTGCTCCTGGCAGCGCAGAAGCTCCGAAGGATCGGCTCCCTCGCGCGCGAGGCGCTCTCTCGCCTCGATCGCGACCTCGCGTCCACGTTTGGTGGCACGGCCGAGGTCCTCTTGGAACGAGAGATCGTCGAATCGCACCTCAAAGCGCGCTCTGGCGCGCGACGAGGCGGGGCATCTACCCCTCGTCGTCTTGCGGCAGGTCGCCCAGCTCGCGCTCGAACTCCTCGCGAGAGACGCGTTCGACCCCGAGCCGACGATGAATGGCCTCCGCGCTCGTGTCCGGCCGGATCACAAGTCGCCCGTCCTCGAGCACTTCCTCGACGAGGTATTCGCCGCTCAAATCGCCTGCGAGCGTCACGTGCTCTGGCACAGCCATGTCCTGAGTGTGCCACCTGTTGCGGTCGGCGATGCAGCCACGTTCCGAAACCCGTGACGTGGAAGCGGCATGGAAGCCTCAGCCCGCCCAACAGGGTCGCCAGCGGCCACCATCGTGAGACAAGACCACCGTTAAACCTGCACATCCCGTCATCCGACCCGCATCGACCTGCTCCTGCCCATGCCTCGTAATGAAGGGGTCCCCGGTTCGAGTCCGGGCGTCGGCTCCTTAGGAAGCCCCGCTACGGCGGGGTTTTCTTGTGCCGTTAGGCGCAGTCAGTGGGCTCAAAAGTCGCTCGGGTCAACGCCTGGGTCAACATCTTGCGCGTGCGTCGCGCGGGAAAGACTCCTACGCGGTGTATGTATGGGGCTTCCGTCGATAGGCAGGAGCGACGCGAAAGCTCCTTCGTCCGAGAGTGCCGCTTTTCGATCAAAGCAGCGACGCTCGGTAGAGGAGGCGGATGCAGGCGTGTTTAGTACGTGCCTGGATCGAGGTGCACGATCCCCAACCTCTTTGCCGCACCAGGCGCGTTTTGGTGGGCGTCTGCGGTCGTCGGACCAAGGTAGGCAGCACGAGCGGCCTGCGAGGGTCGGTCGCCTGCGGGAAAGTCGTAGATGTTGCCGTACCCGTCGCTGACCTTTATGAGCCAGTAACTACCCGTGCCGCTACCGGTGCCGCCCGAACTCGAGCCCGCGGTGCTACAGCCACCGACGGCCAAACAGACAATCGTTGCCGCAGCTCGGAGGGCGTTCCGGCTGCATCCTCGACGAAATGAGCCCGTCATTCCTGAGGAAACGGAAATTCTGGCCGAGATGCCATATAGACGTCAATCATCGGTCCGCGAAAGATACTCGGCGACCGCTCGTGACCGACCCCTGCGGGACGAGCCGCTCTGCCGCAAACCAGCCACCGGCGCTTCAGGCACACCGCTCCTTCGGGCTACAAGCAGCAGCGCGGCAGACGTGCTCTAGTCGTTCGCGACCGAGACTGCTGGTTGTCGATCATTGGGAAGCGAACGAGCGCCGGGATCGAGAGTGTTCAGTTTCGGCGGGAAGGGGCAGCGCGTCAAGCTGTTAGGTCAGGCGGCTCGCTGCCGTCCTGAGCGCTCGGCAGCCGAGGGTCGGTCGTTGTACCACCAGTGAGTTCTCTTTGCGCGCCGCCACTGTCAACTAGCTCGCGGGAGCGCGGGACGACCCGGATCGGGGACACCGACCCGGATCGTCGGGCGCAGTATTGCGCGGCGGGCTCAGTCGCTCAGCGCGTGTCGGTGCCGGTGAACTTGGCGCTGTCGATGTTCGTCTTCGTGTTAAAGGTGCCCTTGAAGGTGAACGTGCACTTCTCCTTCTTGTGCACGCCGGTTCCGCCTACGCACTTCCCGCTTCCGGTGTACGCGATGATGCCACTTGCGTTCGGCGCGTTCAGTACGTATTTCTCCTTCGATTTCGAAACACCGTTTGCGCAGTAGGTCGTGGCCGCAGCGGTCCCGCTGATAGGGAAGCTTGTGCCTGTGTTGGAATCGTGCGAGATCGTCGCGCAGGTGCCGTCCAGAGAGCTAGCAACCTTAAAGACCTCCACGGGCGAGGTGGCGTTCCCGCCGATTTCCGCCCCCACCACGGTCTGTGTAAATGCGCGCTTCGTCGGCCCTTTCGGTGCCGCCAACGCGTAGGCCGAGAATCCGGCCGCGATGATCAGCCCGATCATTCCGACTGCTCCCACTAATGCTTTACGCATGGGTCCTCCTCCTTCGATCGCTGGTCCCTGGACGCCGATGGCGGACCCGAGTGGCTTCGAATCGACCGGCACTAACGAGCAGCCCGACCAGCTGGCGCGAGCCAAAAACACATCCTCTCGATCCCATGTAACGCCCTCCAATTGCCCCGGCGACCACCGAGACGCCAGACTACCACCACACAGGGCACACCGTGGGAAGAATCGCACCCAGCGGGTTGAGCCCCCGCCGTTCCTGCACCCGCTCTTCGCCTAAAAGCAGCAGCTTCCGGCCGGTGGCAGGAGCCAACGCTTTCGCAACCGCTACGAGCTATCGACTACGGCGGGCTCATGCGTCCACCCCATTGAGCGGCGTCGCTAACGCGGTCAAGCCGTTTGCAATGCTGGGTGTGTACGGGTCTTGTGCCTGATTCCCGTTGTTTTCGTTGGCGGGTGGCGTCGGCTCCTGGATGGAGTCGGCGCCGCTAGCCGAACGAGCGACAGAACCCGGTGCGGCCCTTCAACGAAAACAGCAACACCCCGAATCAGTCCGACCGGAGCGAGGCTTATCCTTGCGGAACGAAACAATGGTTAGCACCAAGCAGTTCGACAGGCACACGGTACGGAGACGTGCAAGCCGGCGCACAAGCGAGAGCTGTCGCGTCGCCGCGCGAAGGCTCGCGACCTTGACTACTACGTGGAGGGCGACTTACGGCGCGTCACGGTAGCTGTTGCTAACGGTCGCATGTCTGGGTGTGATCACAGGGTCGTGGTCGCCGACGAGGACGGAGACGCCCTATGCGTGAAGTGCGGCCACTCGTGCGACGAACTGGCGGCAGCGGCATGAGCGTCGAGGTGACGACGACGTACTTCGCCGAGTGTCCGGGGTGCGGCGCCCGCGATGGTGACCGCTATGGCCCAAAGCAGGTGTGCTGGTCGTGCTGGGAGCGGCAACAGGGCGCGATCGGCTCGCGGTCGGAGCCTCGCACGGCCGGGAACTTGACGGTCCGTCAGGCCGACCTTGGTCGTTCAGAGCCGCCAAGCTGGGCGTGGCTCGATCGCACTGTGATCGGCTATCTCAACCTGCTGCTCTCCACGCTCCGATCGACGGCGTGAACGTCCCGGCCGATCCTCGCCGCCCGATACAGGTCGTCTGAGGCTCCTGAGAGCCCCGCTGCGACACCGAGGCCCGCCGTAGCGGCCCCCGTGTCGCTACGACGCGGCGGGCACGCGGTAAAAAAGGATGTCGCCGGTCGACAACGGCCGTAGACCGGCTTTGCTGAGCAGCTCGGGCCACCCAGAGGCATCGTTGGGATCGACGATCACTGCGCCGATCTGGCGGCGTTTCAGGAAGCTGCGCAGAGACGCGGGCTGGGCTGCACGCACACCTTTGAGCGGGAGCACCATGGGATCGCTCTGGTAGTCGGTCGGCACCAGCCTGCCCAAGTAACCTTCGGCCATCCGGAACCACATGTCAGTGTCTGCCTGCCACAGCATGCTGAAGCCCAGGTCTGCCCAGGGCAGCGCCAGCACGTTCTCCCCACGGTGCAAGTAACGCCTGTATTCGGCACTGGTGAAGAACGTCGGATTTGGCGGCTGGATGTGCCACACGCCGCTGATGACGTTCGGGAAGATGAATGCTATGCCGGCGGCCGCCGCCGTCCACCGCGCGATGCGCTGCCGTCCGCGCCGGGCCTCCGCTAACCACATCGCGACGAGCATCGCGGTGATCAGAAAGACATAGAGACCAAGGCGCACCGGTAACAGCTGCCGGAGGAGCGGCAGTTGGCCGATGGCTCGCCAGGGAAGCGCAATCGTCGCATGGCCGCCAACCTTGAGATGCGATCCCAGTGTCAGGATCACGACGCCCGCCAGCACAACGCTGAGCGCGCGGAAGCTCGCCATGCGCCGGCGCGCGACGAGCTGGTACAGCATGATCAGCGCCAGCGGCAGCCCCACATAGGTAGTGCTCTCCGCGAAATTGCCCCCGTTGAACGTCGCGGAGACGGCGTGCAGCGCGCTCCCGCCGAGCGCGGTCACCGGCGTCGGGATCAGGAACCCCAGCACGTCGCCTCCGTATGTGTCGCCGATGCCCTGGTACGCGTTCGCGTTCGCGACGTTTCCCCGCAGCGCGTAGTAGATCACCGGACTGGCAAGGGCGGCCGCCAACAGCATCGCGAGGGCCATCGGCGCGAGCGCAGGCTTCACCTTGCAGCGCAGAGAAGGCAGCAACCCCGCCAAGACCAGAGCCAGCCCGCCGAGTAACACGAACGTCAAAGCGGTCTCTGTCGAGAACGAGATGAGCGCTGCGAGGTCGAGAGCCATCAGGACGACGAAGCGACGGGCGGTGATCCGACCGTCGATCATGCGTAGAACTAGATGAACCGCGGCGGGAATCGGGAATGTCAGAACCAGGTTTAGATGGCCAAACATGTGGCCGAGCATGTATGCCGAGAACCCGAACACATAACCGCCGACCAGCGAAGCGAGGAAGTTGCCGCTCACGTATCGGCAAAGCAGGAAGGCGAACACTCCAGCGAGCACTGGGCTCGCGAGCATCAGCACGTTGTAGGAGACGACCGGTCCGAACAGGAGAGTCATCGGCGTGCCGACGAGCGCAGCACCGGGCGCGAGCGTTACGCCACCGAGATCGAGTCGGTTGGGAACGTACAGCGCGTTGGTGAAGAAGGGGTTGATGCCGTGCACCAACGCGTGTGACCACCAGGCGAGACCCCACATGTACGTCCCCGCATCAGTGCCGTTGCACACGCAGTCGCGCCCAAGGTGTGGCAGCACATGCAAGCCAAAGAAGGCAACCGACAGCACGAGGTAGAGCGCCACCGCCAGCGTCGTCTCGCCCGCCCGGGATAGCGTGAATGTCAGGCGACCACTGCTCTTCAGTCGCGCGCTGGTTGACGTGACCAGTTCCGTGACCACCCGCGGCCATGGTAGGGAAACCCAACCGACTCGACGGGCGTCAGCTCCAGCCGTAGCCGAACCGGCGCGCCCCTACAACGGTTCTCGACGTGGCTGCCGTCAAGGCGGGGCAGTGAGGCGGCCCGGACGGCGGCGGGGCGCAGCAGTGAGACGCTCCCCTGGACCGAAACAAGCACCGTTGGGAGACAGCCGGAAAGATCGAAGAGCATCGGCCTCGGTCGACTCTGTCGCTGCCAATGAATGCAGCAGCGTCCGTCCCGTCCTCGGGCATCGCTGCCGGCTCCGTAGGCTGAGCATCACGATCGCCGATCGGGCGCGGTGCTGATGCTCGGGACGAGGACCATCAGCCCGCCGAGGCATGCAGCTGGCTTGCCCGCCGATCGGGAAGCGGTGCTCTGGATCCGCGAGCGCGTCGAGGCCCTCGTCCAGCTGCTCGTTTCGCACCCCGCGACCGGATGGCTGCGGCTCCGATGTGGCGCGTCGTCGCGGGGTGCGGTCCCTGGCGTTTCGAGCGGCATCCAGCCGCTCGAAGCCGCCAAGTGCATGCAGCACAGGTTGGCGGAATCACTCGATCAGGAAATGAATATCTTTGGAGAGCTAGCGATCAGACCGCGCCGGCGATCGTAAGAACCGCTGATCACCGGTGCGGTGGAGTCTGTCGTGTGCTCGCCGGTAGACGTCAGGTTGGCGCCGCGGATTGGGATGGCGTTCAGCAAACGCGAGGTAGGCCAGGACGAGCTTGGCGCTCGACCGCTCGCGGACGAGTTCGAACACCATCCCCCACCTGCCGTCCGGCGGCGGCAGGTACAGCTTGACACAGTTGGGCAGACGAAGGCGACGACGGCTGGATCGTGGCCTCGGTGCCTGAGGTGCCGGGCGTGCACAGTCAGGGACGGACGCGAGACGAAGCCCGGGCCAACGTAATCGATGCGTTGCACGGCATTCTCGAGCTGCGCTTCGGGAGCACCCTCTGACGGAGCCACCGGCCGGCAGCGAGTCGCTTGAGCTGGTCATTGCCGCGTGAAGCGGCGCGATCTCGAGCGCCATCTCAAGCGGCACGGCATGCGCCTCCTCCGCGAAGGCGGCAATCACAGCTTTTGGGGCGCCCGCGCTGCGAACCACGCAACTTCGCCGCGCAGTTCCCGTTACGGGCGCAGGGCGCACTTGATGCCCGATTCGCCCGACCCAGTCCGGGGCTCTAGCCCAGTCGGAGCAACCGCCTCGCGTTGCCGCTGCCGATCTTCTCCCGGTCAGCCTCGCTGACCGGAACGGTCTCGAACCAGCAGGCCCCATCTTCTAGCTCTTCGAACGGGTAGTCGGCGGCGAACATCAACCGATCAACACCGAGCTCGAGCAGAATGCCGACGAGCGAAGGGGTGTGGTAGTTGCCGCTTGTGGTCAAATAGAAGTTCTCGCGCAAGTAGTCGCTGGCCGGCCTTCGTAACCCGACGTCGGAGCGGCGGGACAGGCGCTGCTCCAGTCGCCTGATTGCAAACGGAAGCAGCTCGCCGAGGTGGCCGAGGATGACCCTCATGTCGGGGAAGCGGTCGAAGACACCGCCGACGATCATCCGTAGTGCGTGTGTCGCGGTCTCGACCCCGAACGCCCAGGTTGGTCCGAGCAGTTGCTCGCGCCCGTCGTAGATGCGGCGCTGGTCGGGCAACGGGTTGCGAGGGTGCAGGTAAAGCGGAACTTCGAGCGCGCAGAAGCACTCCCAAAGCCGGTCATACCGCGGGTCGTCGTAGTAAAGCGCCGTCTCGGGGTCGCCGACGGCCGAGTAGCCGTTGACGAGAGCGCCTTTGAGCCTAAGCTCACGAACCGCTCGCTCCAGCTCGGTCGCCGCTGCATCCGCATCCTGCATCGGCAGCGCGGCGAACCCGGCGTAGCGCGCGGGATGCGCCGCCACGATCTCGGCCGAGGTGTCGTTGCACCGCCGAGCCAGCTCGACTGCGCGCTCCACCTCCAGCACGTCCTGAACACCGTTGGACGCCAGCGAAAGGACGGCCATTTGAATTCCGGCCTCGTCCATCGCTTCCAATCGATGATCCACATCAACCAGCTGATCGAGCACGCGCTGCCACGCCGGTGCCGGCCAGCCTGGATTGGTCACGAGCTCGGGAAAATCCCCGGGAACGAAATGCTCCTCGAGGGCGATCTTTGGAATCACAACGCAACAGGCCAGCCGTGGAACCGGCCATCGGGATCGAATCGCGAGCGGATCTCCTCGAGCCGGCGCAGATTGTTTGGCGCCATGAAAGGCATCGGCCGGCGGGCCAGGTTTTCGTCCGCCAGCTGAATTCCTGAGGCAACGGCTTCGAGCTCTCGCATCCGCTCCGTCGGCCAGTCGACGAACTGCGGATCGTCTGCTTCGTCTTGCCACACCGAGTACAGCGCGATGTAAACGTCGTCCTCGAGCGAGAACGCCATGTCAGGTCGGTCCGAAGGCGGCCGCCAGTTCATCCACATCATGTGAGTCGGACTCGCGGGCAGCGTCTCGGCGATCCGTCTGTAGCCGTCCAACAAATCATCAACCGGCGCGCTCGTCCACATGTTGTCGGCGGCGTACCGATACCCGCTCGGATAGAAGTCGTCGCTCCCGACAACGAGATCGATGACATCGGTTGGCACGAATTCCCGGGCGACGAGAGCACGATCACGGAGCGGACAGTCGGCGACGAGTCTCAGATCCGAACGCGCAGCCTCCTCTGATTCAGCCAGCGCTGGCGCGAGCACCTGGAGCCCTGGCGCCGCGTGTCCGGCCATGTCACGCCGCAGAAACACCAACAGCTCGATCGAGTCAGGCACATCAGGCGAAACGGTGTGCGCCCATCGCATCACCTCGTCGAGCAACTCGACCGGGTACACGTACGCGCTGGCCACCATCGCCGTGGGCCGAACGTGGAGCTGGAGCTGGAAATTCACGACAACGCCGAAGAACCCCGGTCCAGCTCCACGGGCTGCCCAGTAGAGCCCGCTATTCGAATCGGCATCGGCACGCACCAGCGAGCCGTCCGCCGTCACCACATCCACGGCAAGGACGCTCATGCATCCCGGACCAAGCACACGCGAGTGCCACCCGAAGCCTCCCTGCAACAGATAGCCGCCAACACACGGACCCGTACAGTGGCCCGTGGGGAAGAACAGGCCATCGCGAGCCAGCACTCGCTGGAGCGAGGAGCTCCGAACACCGGGACCAACCTGAGCCACCTGACGCTCCACATCCACCGAAACGGCCTGAAGCGCCGAGACATCGAGCAGCATGCCGTCCCCGCGCAGGTGGGCGCCTGACCAACTGTGACCACCCGAGCAGACGGCAAGCCGCCACCCGCGCTCACCAGCGAGCGAGACCGCCGCCTGGACATCATCCGCCGATTTCGCGGCTGCGACGCAGTCGGGCCGCGTCGCGGGCCGCCGCGCGTTGGCCACGGTGGCGCAGCAGACCTCCTCAAACCCCGGCTCGCCCCGCTGCCAGATCCGCAAGTCGCCGCCTAAAGGGGGAATGGTCGCGTCCCGCTCTGGACCGAGACCCACTGAAGCTGTGTGAAGTCCTCGATCGAGTGCGGCCCCGCCCGGCCCCAGCCGCTGTCGCGGACGCCTCCGAGCGGCATCTGCGGCTCGTCGTGCACGGTCTGGTCGTTGATCCGCACCATCCCCGATTCGATCTTCCCCGCCATCTCGAGCCCCTTGTCGTGGTCGGAGGTGAGGATCCCGGCCGACAACCCGTAGGAGTGATCGTTGGCCATCCGGATCGCCTCGTCGATTCCGGACGCCGGCTGCACCACCAGGACCGGCCCAAAGGTCTCCTCCGCGGCGATCCGTGCACTCTCGGGAACGTCGACCAGCACCGTCGGCGCGTAGCAGGAACCTACGGTCTCTCCGCCCACCACGACGCGTGCGCCCTTCCCGACGGCCTCGTCCACGTCGCGCTTGACACCTTCGAGCGCCTGGCGGTTGATCAGCGGGCCGATGATCGTGTCAGGCTCGCGGGGATCCCCCAGCTTGATCGTCTCCGTCTTGCTCACCAGCTTCTGGACGAACGGCTCGACCACGCTGTCGTCAACGATCACCTTCCTGGCGTTCATGCAGATCTGGCCCTGGTGGAAGAAGGCGCCGAACGCGACCGCCTCGGCGGCATAGTCGAGGTCGGCGTCCGGCAGGACAATCAACGGGTTGTAGCCGCCCAGCTCGAGCACGATCCGCTTCAGATGCCTGCCTGCGCGCTCGGCCAGCATCCGTCCCGTCGCGGTGGAGCCGGTGAAGTTGATGCAGCGAACCTCGCGCCGCTCGAAGAACTCATCGGCAATCGGAGCGGCCTCACCGGGCGCGTGCGTGACGACGTTCAACACGCCAGCAGGCCATCCCGCCTCCTCCAGCAGCTCACCGACAAACAACCCAGCGGAGATCGGCGCGTACTCGGATGGCTTCAGCACCACGGTGTTCCCGAAGGCGAGCGGGGCAATGACCGTCCGCCAGGCCAGCACCGCCGCTCCGTTCCAGGGACTGAACCCGGCCACTACACCCAGCGGTCGGCGGACCGCCATGTGGAACGCACCCGGCATATCCGAAGGGATGATCTCCCCGGAGGGTTGGTAGACCCACCCCGCCGCCTGTCGTAGCGCGCCCACCACCCACTTCAGCTGAAAGCCGGCGAACGCCGCCCCGCATCCCGTCTCGACAGCCAGCAGCTGCGTGACATCGTCGAGACGTCGTTCAACCACATCGGCAGCACGCAGGAACAGCTGCTGTTTCTCCGCGGGCGGAGTCTCCGCCCACTCGGGAAAGACCTCCGCGGCCGCGGACACCGCCTGGGCGGCATCCCCGCGGGTGCCGGCGGCGATCTGCGCCACCACCTCACCCGTGTACGGGTTGAGGTCGTCAAAGGTTCCTCCCCCCGAGGCGTCCACCCAGCGCCCGGCGATGTACTGCTGGCGGGTCGGGACCTGCTCTGTGTGCGTAGTGCTCATCTCTTCTCCTTCATCCATCAGCCGAGCTAGCTCAACCACCAAGATGCCGCGAGCAATCGGCGCACACAGCGAGCAACCTGCGCGCCAACTCCGCCTCATTACCTATAAACCGCTGCGCTGGCACCGGCACCGAGATCGCGGCGACAGCGCCATACGGGTCGTTCACAACAGCTCCGACGGCACAGATACCGAGCGTGTGCTCTTCGCGGTCATAGGCCACCCCGATGCATGCGGACTCGCTCGAGTTCCTCACGCAGCTCTTTACGTGCTGCGATCGTGTTGGGCGTGTGCGCCGGTAGACGGGCCGGAAGGACAGCATCGAGCTCCTCCTCGGGCATGGCCGCCAGGAGGGCCTTTCCATTGGCCGTGCAGTGAAGCGGGAAAGCAGCGCCTACCGCCGAGACCGCCCGGAGCCGATGCGGCGCTGGTATGTGGTCGATGAACCGGGCGTTGGCGCCGTCGCGCACAGAAAGGTCGACGGTCTCCTCGAGCTCCTGGTGCAGGCGCAGCAGGAACGGCCGGATCTGGTCGCGCAGGCTGTCGCGTGTCGCGGCACCCAGCCGCGCGATCCCGCGTCCGAGGTGGATCTTCCCCACGCGCGCGGGCGTGACGAACTCCTCCCTCTCCAAAGCGGACACCAGGCGGTGGACGGTTGACTTCGGCATTCCGGCCGCCAGCGCAAGTTCGGAGAGGCTGAGGCCGTCAGGAGCAGCGGCCAGCGCACGCAACACGTCGCCGACGCGCGCGACGACCTGGACGCCGTTGCGCCTCGCATCCGTTTCCGTCAGCGCCTTGGGCATGTGACGAGCGGCCAGTCTATACAGCGCCCGTCCCGCGTTGCAAGATTGCCGTTCCGTTATACGGCACTTGACTTCATCCTCCGGCTCCAGTTATCGTTCTGCCTCGCAAGACATCCCGTCCCGCACAGCGGGACGACGCCGGAGGGAGAGAGGATGACCACAACAGCCCCGGCGGCTGCTGCCGCTCCGAGCGCAACGGACCCGGCCACCGGACTTCAGTTCTACGACCTGTCCCACCCATGGGGCCACAACGCCCCGCTGTGGCCGTACTTCCCCGACGTCAAGATCGAGCGTTTTCACTACCACGCCAAATCGGGCGTGCTCTCGCAGCAGATCACGACGTTCATGCACTGCACGACGCACAGCGATGCGCCCGCTCACGTGATCGAGGGGACGCCCTACATCGACGAGGTGCCGCTCTATTCGTTCTTCGGCTCCGGGGTCGTCGTCTCGATCCCCAAGGACAAATGGGAGGTCGTCACCGCCGATGACCTTGAGCAGGCGACACCTGAGATCCGCGAGGGCGACATCGTGATCGTCAACACCGGCTGGCACCGCTACTACGGCGACAACCGCAAGTACTTCGTCGAGTCTCCCGGCACCTACGACGAGGCGGGCGCATGGCTTGCGGAGAAGAGGGTCAAGGCGTTCGGGATCGACTGCCAGGCGCTCGACCATCCGCTGGGCACAGCGATCGGGCCGCAGCCGAACGGGCCTCTAGTTCCCTCCGTGATCGACGAGTACCGCGAGCACACCGGACGGGACATCCACGAGGACTTTCCGCTGTGGGAGCCCTGCCACCGCCACCTCCTCGGGAACGGCATCGTTGGCTTCGAGAACGTCGGCGGCCAGATCGACCTCGCCACCGGCAAGCGCTGCACGTTTGCCGCGTTTCCGTGGCGGTGGGAGAAGGGCGACGGGTGCATCGTGCGCCTGGTCGCAATTCTGGATCCGAGCGGCGAGTACCGGATCGAAACCGGGACCTCGAGCTGATGCATGTGACGCGCATCGACGCGGCAGAGCCGTATGAGGCGCCCAAGCACATCGACATGCGGGCACTGCGCCTTCAGGGTTTCAACGCTTCACCTAGCGAGAACTTCTGGGTCGGGCTGTCTCACTTCCTGCCGGGTGGAGGGGCGGAGTCCGACGCGACGCCCCTCGAGAAGGTCTACGTCGTGCTCGACGGCGTCGTGACAATCACAACCGACGAGGGCGAGCACGAGCTGGGGCCTCTGGACTCTTGTCATCTCGGACCGGACGAGCGGCGGTCGATCGAGAACAGAACGAATCGGCCGGCCTCGATGCTCGTCGTGATGCCCTACTCCGACGGGAGCAGATCATGACGACCGCTCCCGAGGAGCTCTCGACCGCGCGGCTGTTCGACATCTCCGGCCGCTCCGCGCTGGTGACGGGTGCCACTGGATCGCTGGGCGCGGCGGTCGCGCACGCGCTGGTGGGCAGCGGCGTGAAGGTGACACTGACCGCAGGAACCGAGGAGTCGCTGGAGCACCTCGGCGAAACGCTCCGCGCCGAAGGTGGGGAGGTCGAGCTCGTCGCTCGTCGACCTGTCTCCGCCGAGGACACCGACGCCATGGTGCAGGCAGCCGTCGGCGGCCACGGTCGCCTCGACTTCCTGTTCACCGCCGCGGGCGAGAACCGCGTCGCCAAGATCGAGGAGCAAGAGCCGGCTGACTGGCAGGCGGTCATCGATGCCAACGTTCGCGGCACCTGGCTGGCCTGCCGCTCCGCTGGCCGGCAGATGATCGAGCAGGGGGAGGGGGGAAGGGTGGTGCTCGTTTCCTCAACGCGCGGCAAGCTGGGATTGGCGGCCGGCTATTCGGCGTACTGCACGTCCAAGGCGGCGATCGACGGGATGACGCGTACGCTGGCGTGCGAGTGGGGCCCGCACCGCATCACGGTAAACGGGCTGGCGCCGGCGCTGTTCCGCTCCCCTCTCACGGCCTGGATGTACGGCGACGAACCGCGCGGTGTCGCGGCGCGCGAGGGGATGCTTAGTCGCACGCCGCTCGGCCGCCTGGCGGAGGCCCAGGACATGGTGGGCACCGTCCTCTACCTCCTCTCGCCGGGCGCCTCCTTCGTCACCGGCCAGACCATCTACGTCGACGGGGGGTACACGGCCGGATGAGCGGCGCGCTCACGCAGAGCCGGATCGCGGTGGTCGGCGCCGGCCTGATGGGCCACGGCCTAGCGCAGGTGTTTGCCGAGGCGGGTGCGAACACATCGATCCACGATCCGGTCGCGGACGTCCTGTCGGCTGTTCCTGCGCGCGTGCGCGCCAACCTCCAGCAGCTGAATCGCGATCCCGCGGCAGCTGAGCGCATCCGCCTTTGCCCCGATCTTGCCGATGCCGTGAAGGAGGCCGATGTGGTGATCGAGGCGGCGCCCGAGGATCTAGAGCTCAAGCGGAGGCTCTTCGAGCGCCTCGACGAGCTCGCGTCTGGCGAGGCCATCCTCGCGACCAATACCTCGGTCATTCCGGTGACGCAGATCGCAGAACGGACGCGCCGACGGGACCGCGTGCTCGGGACTCACTGGTGGAACCCGCCATACCTGATCCCGCTGGTCGAGGTCGTCAAGGCCGCGCAGACCAGCGACCGGACCGTCGCTCGGACGACGGAACTCCTGCGCGCCGCGGGAAAGGAGCCGGTACACGTCAAGCGCGACGTGCCTGGCTTTGTCGGAAATCGGCTCCAGCATGCACTGTGGCGCGAGGCGATGGCGCTGGTGGCGAATGAGGTGTGCGATGCCGAAACCGTCGACACGGTCGTCAAGCAGAGCTTCGGCCTTCGACTGCCAGCGCTCGGCCCGCTCGAGAACGCCGATTTGATCGGGCTGGATCTGACCCTCGCCATCCACGAACAGGTCCTGCCCCACATCGAGAGCACGCCGGGCCCGTCACCCTATCTGCGGGAGCTGGTACGGGACGGCCGGCTGGGGATGAAGACCGGCGAGGGCTTTCGCCGCTGGCGTCCAGCGGAGGCTGAAGCCGTGAGATCCCGACTTACCCATCACCTTCAGACCATCACCGACAGCACCGATGAACCGATCGGTGCAGCGGCCTCATCAGGAGGATAGGAATGAGGATCACCATCAAGTGGCCGAAGCGACTTTCTGCGCTGTTGGCGGCTGCCGGCCTCTGCGCCGGCTTGGCTGCCTGTGGCAGCTCGGGCTCCTCGAGCTCCTCGGGTTCGAGCTCAGGTCCCGTCGTGATCGGGGCATCGATCCCGATCACCGGACCGCTCGCCGGGTTCGGCTCGTTCGTGAAGTGGGGCTATACGCACGCCGTGGCGCAGGTCAACGCCGCCGGTGGGCTCGATGTCGGCGGCAAGAAGCGGCAGGTCAAGCTGATCCTGCTCGACGACAAGACCGATCCCAACACCACGTCGAACAACGTGCAACAGCTGATCACCGGCGACCACGTCGACGCGCTGCTTGGCTCGTGCACTCCGGTGCTCGTGAACGCCGGCGCGATCGTCGCCGATCGCCAGCGGGTGCCGATGGTCACCGGATGCGACCCGCTGCTGGCCTTCACGAGCGTAAAGAAGTGGAACTACGTCTGGGACATCTTCTTCGCCGAACCGGACCTGGCGGCCGCGCCATTCGGGACGCTCAAGTACTGGCACGCCGCCACCAACCACAAGATCGCGATCCTGCACGACAACGGCCCTGACGGTCAGGGGCTCGGCAAGGCGTGGCCGGTCATCGCCAAGGCCACCGGTTACACGACGGTGATGAACGCCCAGTACTCGACGGAGGCCACGGACTTCTCCGCGGTTGTCAACCAGGCCAAAGCCTCCGGGGCCGACATCGTGTTCGTCGACTCGGTCACCCCGCAGGCCGTCTCGATCCGCAAGCAGATGGCGTCCGCCGGCTTCACGCCCAAGGTCCTCGTGATCGAGAAAGGCGGCGAGCCGCTCCAGTTTGCCCAGGCCCTGGGTTCACTGTCCAACGGCGTCATGGTCGGCGGCTACTGGGATCCGACGTTCCCGTATCCGGGGGCGGCAACCCTGCGCCAGCAGTTCGAGCGGCAGACGGGACAGACCTGGTCTCAGCACATCGCCGACAGCTACACCGCCGCACAGGTGCTGTTTGACGGGATCATCGCCGCCGGCACCACCGACAAGGCCAAGGTGAACGCCGCGATCGCCAAGACCAACAAGACCTACGTCGTGGGTCCTGTGCACTTCGCCTCCAACCACACCTCGAAGCTGCCGCTGGTGGAGGACCAGTGGCAGAACGGCCAGTCGAAGGTCGTCTTCTCCGCGTTTTCGGACATCAAGCCCGATGGAAAGTTCGTCTTCCCGCTGCCCTGACGAGGGAGGGCGCAGCCTGAGATGACCGGGGTGCCGCTCCTCATCGGCGTCACGCTCCCGACCGGTCACGAGTTCGCGACGGCGCTCGTGACCGGTCTCCTCCTAGGCGGGTTGTTCGCCGTGACGGCGCTCGGGCTGTCGCTGGTATTCGGCGTCATGCGCCTCATCAACCTAGTCCACGGCGAGCTGGTGATCCTGGGCGCTTATCTGGCCTTCGAGCTCTCCACGCACGCCTCTATCGATCCCCTAGTGACGCTGGTCGCAGTGGTTCCGGCAGTCTTCCTGATCGCCTATCCGGTGCAGCGGCTCCTGCTCACCCCCGTGATGCAAAAGGGAGCCGAACCGGCGCTGCTCACGGCTTTCGGGCTCTCGATCATCGCCCAGAACGTCTTCCTGCTGATCTTCAGCGCCGACACCCGCTCCCTGGGGGCCCCCTACGCGACCACGTCGCAGAACCTGTTCGGGATCCACGTGCCGACGATGTACCTGATCTCGTTCGCCTTCGCGGTGGTGCTCTGCGGCGGAGCCCATCTGGTGCTGCGGCGCACCGCGGCCGGACGCGCGGTGCGCGCGAGCGCGGAGGACGCCGAGGCCGCGGAGGTGATGGGGATCGACATCCGGCGCGTGTATGGAGTGATCTATGCGCTCGCGGCGGGATGCGCGGCCGTGGGCGGCGTCCTCGTCGGGCTGACCTTCTCCTTCGACCCCTCCGCCGGGACAACGTGGCTGCTGACGGGCTTCGCCGTCGTGGTGCTGGGCGGCCTGGGCAACGTCAAAGGGACTTTCTACGGAGGGTTGTTGCTCGGGGTTGTGGAGGGCGTCGGGGCGGCATTTTTCGGGGATGGCTACCGCGATTTCATCGGCTTTGTGGCCTTCCTCGTGATCCTGAGCGTGCGGCCGCAAGGATTGTTCGGACGCGTGCGCACGACATGAGTCAATCCGTCGACATCAGCGATCGCATCACGGCAGTCGGGCGGAGTCGGTTTCGTGTGGGTCAGCGCCAGCTCGGTGGGCTCGTGCTCGTCGGCCTCGCCATCGTGCTGGCCTTCCTTCCCAACTATGCGAGCGACTACGACACGGTCGTCGGATACCAGGTGCTACAGCTTGCGGCGCTCGCCCAGGCTTGGAACCTTTTGGCGGGATACGGCGGGCTGGTTTCCCTGGCGTCGGCCGCCTTCGTAGGTATCGGCGAGTACACGACGGCGTGGATATCGATCCACTCTGGGGTTCCGCTGCTGCCGGCGATGCTGATTTCGGGATGCCTCGGGGCTGCCTTTGCCGCCCTGACGAGCGTGCCCATGTTCCGCTTCCGCGGCCTGTATTTCACGATCGGCACGCTGGTCCTCGGCGAAGCGCTGCTCCAGTTCATGATCAACTTCAACGGCTTGGGCGGCAACGCCGGGCTGACGCTGACCAACAACGCCCCCAGCGACACTCAGCTCTATCAGTTGACGCTGCTGCTGACCGTGCTGGCGACGATCACGCTGTTGATCGTCCGCAGGCTCCGGCTGGGCTCCGCCCTACTGGCGATTCGCGATGACGAGGACGTCGCGCGTGAGGTCGGGGTGCCCACCTTCCGGGCGAAGCTGTGGGCGTTCGTGCTCTCCGGGATGATCATGGCGGTCGTCGGTGGCCTGCAGGCCGACAAGCTTGGCCACATCGATCCCTCGGGCGCCTTCGCGCTGCAGTGGACCATCGACATCGTCAACGCGACGATCATCGGCGGACTGGGAACGGTGCTGGGCCCCGTGATCGGGGCGCTGTTCATCGTCGAGTTCGGAATCCAGCTCGCGAACTATCCGGAGCTGCACGTGGCTCTCACCGGCGTGCTCTTGATCCTGGTGATCCGCTTTGCCCCCCGCGGAATTTGGGGCTCGCTTGTGACGTTCGTGAACGCGCGCTGGGCGCAGGCCAGGCCGCAGCAGGCCCCGCGCTCCGAGGAGGGCGGCTACCACGGCCGGGAGGTCGAGCGCTCGGCGGGCGGCCATCTGCTTGACGTCGAGGGCATCAGCAAGAGCTTCGGCGGCGTCCATGCCGTTCGCGACGTGAGCTTCCATGTCGAGTCGGGCGAGATCCTCGGGATCATCGGGCCCAATGGGGCCGGCAAGAGCACCCTCATCGGGCTGCTGAGCGGCGCCCTTACCCCCAGCTCCGGGCGCATCGCCATCGGGGGCCGTCAGGTTGAGACGCTCCGGCCCGAGGTGCGCGCCAAGCTCGGGATCGGACGGACGCACCAGGTCCCGGCGCCGTTTGGCCGCATGACCGTGCTCGAGAACCTGGAGGTGGCGTGCCTGCACGGCGGCGGCGCCCGGCGACGTCGCGAAGCCCGCCGCGAGGCCCGCGCGATCCTCGAAATCACGGGACTGACGGAGTTCGCGCAGACCCGCGCCGAGGATCTCGGGTTGCTTCGACTCAAGCGGCTCGAGCTGGCGCGTGCGCTCGCGCTGAGGCCCCGGCTCCTGCTCCTGGACGAGATCGCGGCAGGGCTGGTCGAGACCGAGGTACACGAGCTCGTCGACCTGATCAAGCGCCTGCGTTCCGAGGTCGAGTCGATCATCGTCGTCGAGCACGTTCTCGACGTGATCCACGACTGCGCAGATCGCGTCGTGGTCCTCGAGCGGGGCAGCAAGTTGATTGAGGGTGAGGTGTCGAAGGTCATGGCCGATCCGCAGGTTGCTGCCGTGTACCTCGGCACCGGCTCGGACGAGGAGGAGAAAGTGGTCCCATTGCGGGCGGACGCCTCCTCGGACTCCCAGGCGTTGCTCCAGGCACGCGAGCTTACGGCTGCCTACGGACGCTCCCGGGCCCTTACCGACGTCTCGATCGACATCGGCGAAGGTGAGATCGTCGGGCTTCTCGGCGCCAACGGCGCCGGTAAGACGACCACAGCTCGAGTACTGTCCGGAATGATCGCGCCCGTGAGCGGCGAGATCGAGTTCGCCGGAAAGCGCCTCGACGGGCGTCCAAGTCACGAATTCGTGGCGGCGGGGATCGCCCATTGCATGGAGGGCCGACGTATCTTCGCGGAGCTGTCGGTGGAGGAGAACCTGCTCGTCGGCGGACGCAACGCGCCCTCCAAGAGCGAGCGCTGGCGGCGTCTCAGTGAGGTCTACGAACTCTTCGACGTTCTCGAGGAGAAGCGCGACCAGCCGGGCAACGAGCTCTCCGGCGGCCAGCAGCAAATGCTGGCGGTGGGCCGGGCCCTGATGGCCGCCCCACGCCTGATGCTGCTGGACGAGGTCTCGCAGGGGCTGGCCCCGGTGATTGTCGACCGCGTGTACGAGGCGCTGGCGGAGATCAACCGGCGCGGCGTGGCGATGCTGATCGTCGAGCAGAACGTCGAACGGGGGCTCAAGCTCGCCGACCGGGTCTATGTGCTCGAGAAGGGACGGATTGCGCTCATCGGGACGCCCGCCGAAGTCAGAGGCGACCCGCGCCTGCGGGCGCTGTACGTCGGCGAGGCCAAGGGAGCGGCGGTCGCATGAGCTCTGCGGTCATCACCGCCGCCCTGACTGGTCCGATCGCCACCAAAGCCGATAACCCGAACCTACCGACGACGCCTGAGGAGATCGCTGCAGCGGCCGCTGGCGCCTATGAGGCGGGAGCCGCCGTAGTTCACGTGCACGTCCGCGACGAGCAGGGCGCTCCTACCGCCGACCTGGAGCTGGCACGCCGTACGGTGGCGTTGATCGAGGAGTCGTGCCCGGCCCTCATACAGCTCTCTACCGGCGTTGGGCTCGACGTGCCCTTTGAGGCACGCGAGAAGCTCGTCGAGGCCCGTCCCCGGATGGCCACCCTGAACGTCTGCTCGATGAGCTTCGGCACCGGAGAATTCAGGAACCCTCCCGACGGGGTGCGCCGTCTCGCGACGCGCATGCGCGAGCTGAATGTCAAGCCCGAGCTTGAGGTCTACGACACCGGACACCTCGAAGTGGCGCTAGGGCTCCAGGGCGAAGGATTGCTGGCAGAGCCACTTCAGTTCTCGTTCGTGCTCGGCGTGCGGGGGGGCGCGGCGGCGACGGCCGAGAACCTCCTCGCGATGATCAGGCGCCTACCGGAGGGAGCAATCTGGCAAGTGATCGCGATCGGTCGCGCAAACCTCGAGCTGACGGCGATTGGGCTCGCGCTGGGGGGAAATGCGCGCACCGGGATGGAGGACACGCTAATGATGCGGCGAGGAGTTCCCGCGGCCTCGAATGCGGAGCTCGTGCATCGCCTGGTCGAAGTGGCCCGATCACTCGAGCGAGAGGCGGCGGGCGTCGAGGAGACCGAGAGCAGGCTCAAGTTGCCGGCCCGCAAGGCGGCGGTGCAATGACGACCGTTCCGACCTCTCGGCTGCCACAGGTGCCGATCGACGAGATCCGGGACGAGCGCTTGCTTGCCGTGCTCGATCGAGCCGAACGTTTGTCCACACCGAAGCCCGCGTGGTACCTGACGCTTGCGCACGCTCCCGAGATCGCGATCGCCTACGCGGAGTACTGGGACCTCACGCATCGCGGTGGGCAGGTCGAGCACACCACCAAGGAGCTGATGCGGATCGCGATCTCGCAGCTCTTGGGCTGCGACTTCTGCGCTGAGCAGCGCTCGGTGAGAGCCCTCGACGAGGGGCTAGAGGAAACCGATGCGCAGGCGTGCGCTCTTCCGGACTTCAACCATCCCGATCCGCGGGTCCGGGCCGCGATGCGTTACGCCCGCGCGCTCGTGCTCGACAGCCCCGCTGATGACGGCAGCGCGTTCGACTCCGTCTACGAAGAGCTGCGCTCCGTGTACAGCGACGCCGAGATCGTCGAGCTCGCCTGCTTTGCGGCGATCGCCATCGGGGGAGTCAAGGTTTCCCGAAGCCTCCGGATCGAGCCGTGAGAACCGTGAACACCAGGAGAGAGCGATGGAGTTCCAACACGCCGACAGCCTGCTGAATCCAGACCCGCTGCCGCTCGAGATGGGGATCGAGCGGCTTGACTCTGGTGTGCTGCACGTGGCCGCGCGGACCGACATGCTGGGTTGCAAAGGGCGCATGTTCGAATGGTGGTTTCGCTTCGCGCCCGACGACCAGCAATACACGTGGTGGCATCCCGGCGACCACGTCTCGTCGAAATGGTGGGAGACGAGTCCCGACACGCATGTTGGCTCGACGCACGAGGTCGAGGAGCGGATTGGCGGCGAAGAGGTGCTGCGGCTGTGGATCGCCTTCCACGACCCCACAGAGACGTTCTCCGCCGATGGATACCGGACCGCCATCGAGGGAGGGGACGTCTCGACCACGATCTGCGCTCGCATCGGCATCGGCGATGAGCCTCCGCGTGACGAGCACGGACGACCGCGCGGTGGGCGGATGACCCACGTGGCCCGGGACACTCCCTACGGTTGCGTTCTGCGCAGTCATTTCTGGCTCGGGGAGGGCCTCGGGGCGCCCGCAGAGGAGCTCAAGACGCTGCTGCCGGACGAGATCGGTCTCGGGCTGATGAAGCACGCCTACAGCGAGTTCGTCTATCTCTCGAAGTTCCTCCCCTCGCTCTATATCGCGGAGCAGCGCGACGTCGAGCCAGTGCCGTTACCGTGGTGAGAGTTCTGTCTGTCCGTGCCGCCGGACATGCGCATAATTGATCTGTCGGCTCCGATCGACCCGACTCCTGCCTCATGGCCGGATCTGCTTCGAACCGAAATCGAATTCGCAGATCATGCCGCGGGCGCAGCGCAGATCGACGCGATGTTTGGCGTCGGACCGGAGCTGCTGGCCCGTGGGGAGGGATGGGCGCTTGAGACCTTCACGCGACTCGGCACTCACAGCTCGACGCATCTCGACGCCCCCTATCACTACAACTCCGTGGTCGGCGGCCGGCCGGCCCAGACCATCGACCAGCTCCCGCTGGACTGGTTCTTTCGTCCGGGAGTAGTGCTCGATTTCCACGACCGTGCGGACGGCGAGACGATCGAGTCCGGTGACTTGCCTGGGGCGCTGGCGAGGGCCGGCCACGAGCTCGCCGAGCTCGACATCGTGCTTGTGCGCACCGGTCGCGACGAGTTCTACGGCGCCGACGATTACATGCGGCGGGGAGCCGGTGTCAGTGCCCAGGCGACGCGGTGGCTATACGAACGGGGCGTGCGCGTCATGGGGATCGACGCCTGGAGCTGGGACCGACCCCTGCATCTTCAAGCCGAGGAAGCACTCGCCGCGGGGCGCCCCGGGATCTTCTGGGCCGCTCATCAGGTAGACCTGCCCTACTCCCAGATCGAGCGACTGGTCAACCTCGAGCAACTGCCGTCCACGGGCTTCACCGTCGCCTGCTTCCCTCTTCGTCTCAGCGGGGGCAGTGCCGCTCCCGCACGGGTTGTGGCGATCCTCGACGAGGGCGCGGTCCCCACCCCTTAGCAGCGGATATCGCGAGGCCCCAGCTAGCCGCAGTCGTCGCAACGTACGGTGAGGATCACTCCGCCGTGTACGCGTCCCGCCCCTCCACACAGCTCGCACCGGCTGAGCATCTCCGCCTCGTATTCGCGTAGCAGTGGCTTCATCTCTGGCCGTAGCGGTGCGACATCCAGCCTTACAGCGCCGTGCTCATCGAACGAGACCGTCGTCAAGTGCGCACCGAGATCGACTTCCTGGATACGACGCTCCAACTCAGCCAGCAGGGGCTGCCAGCCAGGTGCCACATCCACTGTCATCCTGGCGTCACTGGCTTTCAGAGTCGGCGGTGTGAATCGATGGGCCAGAAGCGTCAACCTCGCCCGGAGCCGCCGGCTTACGCGTCTGCTGTTCACTTCTTCGCGTAAGCCCCTCAGTCTGATGAGTCTCGCGAGGACATCGCAAGCAGAATCCTATCCCCGGGGTAAAGCTGCGGCCCATGGCGCGACGGAGGCCGGGATGCGCCTATCCGGCGGCCCTCAGGGCGCGAGTTCATGCTTGAGGACTTTGCCGAGGGCGTTGCGGGGCAGGGTGGCGACGAAGTGGATAAGGCGGGGGCGCTTGAACGGCGCCAGTCGCTCGCCGGCGTAGGCCAGTAGCGATTCGGCGGTGACCTCGCTGTCGGCGCGTACCACGAAGGCGGTTACGACCTCGCCCCATTCGTCTGAGGGTGTGCCGACGACGGCGACCTCGGCGACATCGGGGTGGGCGAGCAGGACTTCCTCGACCTCGCGCGGGTAGACATTCAACCCGCCGCTGATGATCAGCTCCTTGGAGCGGCCGAGGATCCGGATATAGCCGTCGGCGTCCATGCTCGCGAGATCCCCGGTGCGAAACCATCCGTTGGTGAAGCTCTCGGCGGTCGCTTCCGGTCGCGCCCAGTAGCCGGCGAACACGTTCGGTCCGCGCACCTGGATCTCGCCCTCCTGCCCGTCTGAGAGCCGGAGCTCGACCCCGGGCAGGGGGAAGCCGACGCTGCCGGGCCGACGCTCGCCGTCGTAGGGGTTTGAGACGAGCATCAGGGTCTCGGTCAACCCGTAGCGCTCGAGCACCTGCTGGCGGCCACGCTCGGCAAGCGTGTGGTGGAGCTCTCCCGGCAGCGGCGCCGATCCCGAGACGCACAGGCGAAGCCTGGCCAGCTCGCCGACTCGTGGAGATTGAGCGAGGCGGTGGTACATCGTCGGAACCCCGAAGAACATGCTCGCGGCGTGTTCGGCCGATGCGTCAAGGACCGCTCCGACGTCGAACCGAGGCAGCAGCACGGCGGAGGCGCCGGCCAGCAACGTGCCGTGCAATCCGACGCATAGCCCGTGTACATGGAACAGAGGCAACGCCAGAACGAGCCGGTCGGCCGCGGTCCACCGCCACGCCAGCCCGACCGACTCGCAGCCCGCCAGCAGGTTGGCGTGCGACAGAACCGCGCCCTTTGGGCTGCCGGTCGTGCCCGACGTGTACCCGATTAGCGCAGGATCGTCGGGAGCGGCGGCATCGAGGAAGGCTGGTTCACAGTCTGGGAGGTCGACCTCGGGACTGACCACGAGCGTCTCAGATCCGGCGGCGGCACGTACCCACCGGGCGCGATCGTCGCTGTCGACCAACGCCGCCGCGGGGCGCGCGTCGTTGACGATGTGCGCCACCTCGCGCTCCCGGTAGGCAGTGTTCGCAGGCACCACGACGATCCCCGACCGCAGCGCCCCGAGATGCGCGATCACCAGCTCTAACGAGGACTCGGCGCTGAACAGCATCCGAACCCCCGGCTCAAGACCCGCGGCTTGCAGGCGGCCGGCTACTCGGCGTGTGGCGTCCTCAACTTCGGCCGCGGTCATCCATCCATACCGCTGGTCGAACAGTGTCGGGCACGACGGGCTGCGCGCCCAAACCCGTGACCACGCTGCCGGCAAAGTCCCGTTCGCGCCGAGATTGACTCCTTCAGCAAGCATGCCTGCGGGCAAATGCGCTTCCCGGCTCCGGACGGTCATGACGCAGCGACTCTACGCTCGTCGGGGAGTCCGGATCGATGCTCGCGCAAAGTCAGTGGCGCGCCTTTGAGGGCGCATTGCCCTTCACACATGCCTCGCCTTGGTATGAACGGTTCGCACCTAACAGGCGTGTGCCTAACCAGCAAAACTCGGCTCGGTGTAGAGGAGGTTGTGATGGAGCAGGTGACTAATTCCGCGGCTGGGACGGACGCGCGGGCCGATGCGCGGGCGCGCGAGGTGGAGGAGCAAATGCCGCCGACAACCTAGTGCTCACCGCCGAGGCACCGTTGACCGAAAGGCTGTTCGGAAGCTGATCCACAAGGCAGCGCGGCGCAGCAGCAGCGCGCCTCACCGGGACACGGTCAATACTGGCCTGTCCCGCCCTGCCCTACATCACCGCCCATATCTGCCTGATCGCCCGTCTGATTGCCGGCATCACCGGCCTGGGACGACTGGCCAGATTGGCCAGCGCCACCGGCTTTTCCGCCGGACGAGGCGAGTTGGCCCGGATCGACCCCGAACTGCTGCAACAGGCCTCCGTGTGTCTCGTGGTCAACCGTGTCAGGAAGCTATTGCGCCGCCTGCTCGGCGGGCGAACTCAGCTACGCGCCCTCGCGCGGGTTCTCGCGCCTTTTCGGGCCGCCGCGCTACGTTTGGCCGCGTTGCGCTTGCGGGTGCGCGCCGCCTTCTTGGCGGCCTCGCTTCGTGACCCGCGGACGCGGGTATCGAGCTCATTGGCGGCCGTCTTCAAGTTGCCAATGGTTCTTGTGACCAGCTTCGGCTGCTGGCTCCGCTTCGAGCTTCCCGTTGCCTCGGTGAGAACGCGCGCGACTCGCTTGCGCACCCCGCCAGCGTCGAGGACTCGCAGCAAATCCCGGTCTTGTTTCTTAACCATTTCCGCTCCTTGCCGAGCGATCGGTCACCGGTTCGGGTCTGGATCCTGGATGCTGCCGCCTCCAGCGATAGGTGCCGGCGGACACGTCACTACCTGCGGGAACTGGCTCTGCCATATCGCCTCCTGATGTCGGGATACGGCCGGCTGAGACCATCGCCGGCCGCCTGCCACTGCCGTAAGTTCGGACCGGCGCGAACGTCGGGTCAACCGAGGAAGGGAGATCTCTGCTGCTCGGTGGCCTACCGCTGCTCGGACCTCCGTCCCGCCTGGAACTCCTCCTCTCGCGACGGATCGTGTGCAGCCCGGCGCCCCTCCTGGTAGGCGCCTGACTGCTGCCGGTCTTCGTCGACGCTCGACTCCGGTACGGCGGATGTACCGGCGAACTGCTCGCGCTCGTGGTCCTCCACTAGCTCGTGATCGGCCATTCCCTGCTCGTGCAGGGCTGCCTTCTCCTGGCGCAGCCGCGCCTCAGCGCGCTCACGCTGCGCCTCCTGCTCGGCTATACCAGCCCGGCGCTCGGCGATCTGGGCCTCACGCTCGCGCCGCCCGGCCTCCTCCTGATGTTCCCCGATCACCCGCTTGCGCCGCTGGCGCAGCTCGACCTCGCCTTTCTTGACGCGAGCGCGCTCGCGAAAGCGCGGCAACAGAAAGAACAAGCCAAGCAGCACCACAACCACCACAACAACAATCACCACAATCGCGATAACCGACATGCTCTCCTCCTTCTCCTCCTGAGCTTTGCCGTGGGGACTTCCCCGGCAGCTAGCTCATAAACACGGCGGCGTGAAGAATCTGGGACGAAACAGCACTTAATGAGACGCAGAGAGCGGATTACTGGGACACGGCGCGGGCATGCCTCCCCTTCTGGAGTAGCATGCCCGCCGTCAAGTGGGACGGCTATCCCGCTAAGGGCGGTTACCGGCACCGCACGGCGGGTAGCAAGCCCGCCCAGTCGACGGAAGGAGGTCTGGATGAGGTCCAGCGGAGTCGGGCGAGTGCTGTGCGTCGCGTTCGCGGTCGTCGCCATCGGCGCGGCTGGCTGCGGCTCGAGCAGCAAGAGCACGACCAGCGCATCGACGACGAAGCCGTCGGCGACGACGAAGAAGCCGGCCGCGACTAAACCTATCGTGCGGGCGAGTTCTGCACCACGTCGAAGGCAGGTCTCTACCGGGCGCAGGGGCTGAAGTGCGTCAAGGTGAAAAGCACCTACAGGTTGGAGAAGAGCGCGACGACGACCTACCGCGCCGGCGAGTTCTGCACCACGTCGAAGGCAGCTCTCTACCGGGCGCAGGGGTTCAAGTGCGTCAAGGTGAAGAGCACCTACAGGTTGGAGAAGAGCTAAGGCCATTCGAAGCATCCCGATCCTTGTCAGGGTCGACTGCCTCGCCCCACCCGTTTGCCAGTGGTGGAGGAACCCCACGCGCAGTCTGTGGCCGATGAGTCGTCGGCGCGCTCTGCGTTAGATAGCGACTGATTGGTAGTAGTAGGCGTGGTCCTCGCGCCAGCCGCCGTGGCCTTCGCCGATGTCGCTGTAGTCGCGCACGAACTCGATGGCGCGCAGCCATTTGACCATCTTGAAACCGAGCTGGACCTTGAGGCGTAGGCGCAGCGGCGCGCCGTAGGGGATGGGCAACGGCCGGTCATTCATCTCATAGGCGAGGATCGTTTGCGGGTGCCGCAGTACCTTGAGGTTGACGACCTCGTAGAAGTAGCCGTCTTTCTCCTCCGCTTCGGCGGCCGAGGTCGCTTTGTCGTCCATGCCATGGAAGACGGCGTACCGCGCCTCTGGTCGCGGGCGGGCGAGCTCGATCAGCCGACTCAAGGGTACGCCTGACCATTTGGCGATCGAGGTCCATCCCTGGATGCAGTTGTGCTTGGTGATCTGATCTCGCCGCTCCAGGGCCCGCAGATCCTCCAGGCTCAGCTTCACCGGGTTCTCGACCAGCCCGTTCAGTTCGAGCCGCCAGTCGCGGAAGCTGTTATCCGCCAGAGCGGTGTAAGCGGCCGCCGTCACTTCTCATTCGACGGCCATCACGACGACTGTCGCGTCATCCTCTACCGGCTCACGCCAGCAGTCGGTCACTGCCTGCTGGATGGCCATCGCCGTCGATGCCGCGGTGGGGCTCTCGGCCTGGTCTAGCGCTTGGCGGATCCCTTCAAGGCCGAAGGTTCCCCCGCCTTCCATCGTGCGCTCGATGATCCCATCGGTGACGAGGATCAGCCGCTCTCCCGAATAAAACTGCTGGTGGGTCAGCTCGAACTTCGGCGAGCTCGCACCGGTTCCCAGCGGCGGATGTCGGGGGCCCTCCAACTCCCTGAGATTGCCGTCGACGTCAACGACGTACGCCGGGGGGTGGCCGCAGTTGGCCCACGTGAGGGTGGCGGTGACGGCGCGCCAGCGAGCCATGATCGCCGTTACATAGAAATCATCGTTGTCGAGGCGTCGCACGGTTTCGTCCACCGCCGTTAGGGCGTCCTCGAGGCCCCGGCCGCTGCGCCGTGCGGAGCGCAGGGCACCGAGCGCCGCCGCCCCGAGCCCGGCCGCGGTGGGACCCTTGCCGGCCGCGTCTGCAATCGCGAGCCACGCTCCGTCGCGGTTCTCCACGAAATCGAACCAGTCCCCGCCGACCTCGTAGCTAGGTAAAAGCGCCCCCGCGAGCTGTGCGCCGGCGATCCGCGCGATCCTCGGCGGGAACAGGTGCTGCTGCACCTCGGCGGCGGGAGTGGTGGGCTTCCGCCGTCTGGTCGCCTCCACGTAGTCGGTGTAGTCGTTTGCCAGCTCGAGCGCGGCCGCCCCCTGCTTGGCGATGTCCGCGAGCTCGCCCAGAGGCGTACCAACGCACAGTAAGAGGCCGGTGATGCGGCCGCGGAGCCACAGCGGTTCGGTCACACATCCCGGCAGCTGCCGTTGCAGGCGCTCGTGGAACTCCGGCAGGCCCTCTGGAACGATCTCCGGGCCGAGCGCCGGCGGAGCCTCGAGCTCGCCGGGAAACTCCTCAGAGCCAGCCAGGCGGAGCAGGCGTGAGCCGTCGATGTCAACCACGTACAGGGCGACGGCGACGCCGGCGACCCGACGCGCCTCTGCCACTAGCTGGTCGGCCACTAGATGCGGAGGGACTTCGTCCAGGACGCGCGTGACCTCCAGGGCAAGCGGCAACTCGCGCCCGAGTTGACCCGGCGCGCGAAACGGCATCGTCGCGACCCGACCGCTCACCTGGGGTGGCACTCCCGACTCGCCGCCCTCAACCTCAGCTAGCGCCCGCTCGAGCGCCCGGCGCGTCGGAAAGTGGCGGTAGAGAGTCGATCGCCCGACGTTGGCCGCCGCCGCCAGCTCAGCCATGGTCACGTGCGGATCTCCAACCAGCATCCGAGCGGCACGAAGGATCCGCTGGCGGCTCGCCAGCGCGTCAGAGCGGATGACGTTCGGACTGCTGGCCGCGCCCTGGCTGTCTTCCGATGCTCCTGCAGGGTCGGCCATCGGTCCACTTGTAGCACCTGGGGCTACATCCTCCGGTCGCAAAGCCGTTGCCCACGCCTCCTTGGGGCAACATGGGCCCAGGCGTTCACGTTGCGGATCGCCGCCCCAGCAAGAAGCATAATTTGGAACAAGTGTCCCAGATCTGCGGTACATATCTGGGTTGCGGTGGCTCCAGAGAGCCAAATCGGCGCCCCTGGCCGCGCTCCTGGACAACTAATCGAGTATCGCCCCTGCTCCCGCTCGCTGACCCCTGGGACGTGTTGTCTCGGTTTGTCCGGGTTTAGGGGTCTGGCTAACGGGAAACCCTAGCCCAAGATGCCGATGGGAGGAGCGTGATGGCCAACGTGAGAGAGACCCGCGGCGACGCCTCATCGGAGGCGTCGATCGCCGAGCTGGTCAAGCAGCTTTCTGAGCAGACGAGCACACTGGCGCGCCAGGAGGTTGAGCTGGCAAAGGCTGAGCTTGCGGCCAAGGGCAAACGAGCTGGGATCGGCGCGGGGATGTTCGGCGGCGCGGGCGCATTCGGGTTCTACGCGCTGGGCGCACTCACCGCTACGGCGATCCTCGGACTGGCCACGGCCGTCGCTGCCTGGTTGGCGGCGCTGATCGTGACCGCCGTCTTGGGGGCTATCGCCGGGGTCCTGGTGCTCCAAGGCAAGTCCAAGGTCCAGCAGGCGACCCCGCCGGTACCGGAGCAGGCAACCGAGAGCGTGAAGGAGGACGTGCAATGGGCGAAGACCCGCGCACAGGCAGCGAGGAAGTGACCGCCACCTCCGAGCCGGAGCAGGTCGAGCGCCAGATCGAGGAGACGCGCGAGCAGCTCGGCGAGACCGTCGAGGCGCTGGCCCAGAAGACCGACGTCAAGGCGCAGGCCAAACAGAAGCTCGACGACACCAAAGCCAACGTCTCGGCCAAGACCGAGCGGCTCGTCGGAAAGGCGAAGGAGGCCTCGCCAGAGACCACATCCGAGGCAGCCGCGCAGGCATCGCAAGCGGCGCGGGAGAACCCACTGCCGCTTGCCGCACTCGGTGCCTTCGCGGCGGGCTTTCTGACCGGACGAATCACCAAGCGCTAGCTGGGAGGCAAGACATGGCCACCGACACCGAGGACCGACGTCAAACGGCAGCCACGAATCGGGCTCCCGAGAAACCGACCCACCTGCGTACGCGTTCCTGGTTTGGCGTGTTCAAGCGTACGATCCGCGAGTTCAGCGCCGACAATCTCACCGACTCGGCGGCGGCGCTCACCTATTACGGGGTGCTGGCGATCTTCCCGGCGCTGATCGCTCTGGTGTCCATCCTCGGGCTGGTGGGCCATTCGGCAACCCAGCCGCTGATCACCAACCTGGACAAGCTGGCACCGGGGCCGGCGAAGCAGATCTTCACCAGCGCGATCACCAACCTCCAGCACAGCCAAGGGGCTGCCGGGATCCTGTTCATCGTCGGGATCGCCGGCGCCGTGTGGTCGGCGTCCGGGTACATCGGCGCGTTTATGCGCGCCTCGAACGCGATCTATGACATCGAGGAAGGCCGACCCTTCTTTATCACCGTCCCCGTAAGGCTGGCCGTGACGATCGTGCTGCTGGTCCTGCTGGCGATCAGCGCGGTCGCCGTCGTGATCACCGGCGGTCTTGCCGGCCAGGTCGGGAAGCTGCTGGGGATCGGGGGCACCGCGGTGACCGTCTGGGACATCGCCAAGTGGCCGGTCCTGCTGTTGGTCGTGAGCTTTATGTTCTCGATCCTGTACTGGGCTTCGCCCAACGTGAAGCATCCAGGCTTCAGGTGGCTCAGCCCCGGAGGCGTGTTCGCCGTCGGCGTGTGGGTGATCGCGTCCGGCGCGTTCGCGCTCTACGTCGCCAACTTCGCCTCCTACAACAAGACCTACGGTGCCCTGGCCGGGATCGTGATCTTCCTCGTGTGGCTCTGGATCTCAAACCTCGCCGTCCTACTGGGAGCGGAGTGGAACGCCGAGCTCGAGCGGGGACGGCAGATCGAGGCAGGGCATCCCGCAGACCGGGAGCCGTTCGTCGAGCCGCGCAGGCGTCCCAAGTCGCAGCGCGGGTAGAGCGCGGGAGCTAGGGAGTGGATCCATGACCAAGGTCCTGTTCGTCCCCTTCAGCGTGATCGGCGGCTTTCTCGCCGGCAAGGTGGCGACCTTCACCTTCGAGCGCTTGTGGAGAGTGATCGACAACCAAGAATCACCGGAACCCGAGCAGCACGCCGCCAGATGGCCGAAGTTGCTCGCGGCGTTGGCGCTCGAGGGCGCGGTATTCCGCCTAGTACGAGGCACCTTCGACCGGGGATCGCGCGAACTTTTTCACAGGCTGACCGGCAGCTGGCCCGGCGAGGAGGGTCCCGAACCAGCCTGATCGCTAAGCGGAAGTGAGATAGCCACGGCTAGGACGAAACAGCCGAAGTCCGCAACCCGCCACATTGAGCGCGGTTACAGGCGAGGGCAGCTGCGCAGCATCCCGCCGAACGCCGAGGCTTCATCACCGGCCGAAGGACTCTTCCACACCATGGTTCGTGGCTATGAGCGAGTCTCATCGCCGGAACGGGCGGGCCTCGGCATGCTCACTTCTTTCTCAGCCACGATCGGAATCGCGCGAGTCATCAGCTACGTCCGAGAGCGTCGAAGGCACGCCCCTGCGCTGCGAAGCTGGGTCCGGCGGGCCTACCAGTCGCCGATGGGAGTACAGCTGCACATACACCATTTCGTGCCGGGAGTCGCTATTGCCTTCCTGGCAGGCGCTGCGGCGATCGGCACGCGCGGGGACAAGCGGGAGCTGTGGTTCAGCATCCCCTTCGGGATCGGCACCGGGTTAACGCTCGACGAAATCGCCGTCATGACCGAACGCGGCAAGCGCTACTGGGCGAGCGAAACGCTCGTCACCGTGCAGGTAGCCACTGCTTCGGTCGGTTCGCTAGCGCTCGCGATACGCCTTTACGTCCGCGGCGCTCGACACGGGTAGCAGCTCCGCTCAGGCCCCAACCAGCCTCAGCTAACCTGACCCCGGGGAGTAGCGAGGGCGGCTATTCGGAGGTATCTCCATCCGCATCTTCAAGAATCAGGACTTCGATTTCGGGCTGTCGATAGTGCTTGGTGCCGCGGCCACCCGCCAGGCCGACGCGGGAGAGTGCCTGGCGATAGCCGACCGGGTCAAGGATGGCGATCCGGACTCATGGGTGAACGAGTGGACCGCGGCCGGGCAACGAGCTCGCGTCACAGCCGAGGAGGCGGAGGCCGCCGGGCACCGCGTGAGCGCGCGGGAGGCGTGGCTGCGGGCCGCGACCTACAACTCGACAGCCACCTACACGATCGCTGGCTCCAAGCGCCATGACGAGTTCGAGCACGTGTGGAGCGAACACCGCGACTGCTGGGATCGCGCGGCAGCCCTGTTCGACCCGCCGGTCGAGCACGTCGCGATCCCGTACGAGGACACCACGCTAGAGGGCTACTTCTTCAGCGTCGATGAGTCGCGTGCTCAGCGCCCCCTGTTGATCCTCAACAACGGAAGCGACGGGCCGGTCTCGGCGATGTGGGAGATGGGAGGCGCCGGAGGCGTCGCGCGCGGCTACAACTGCCTGACGTTTGACGGGCCGGGCCAGAACGCGGCGCTCATCCGACAGCACCTGTACTTCCGCCCGGACTGGGAGGCGGTCATCGGGCCGGTGGTCGACTATGCGCTTTCGCGCCAGGACGTGGATCGCGACCGCATCGCATTGCTCGGGGTCAGCCAGGCCGGCTACTGGGTTCCGCGAGCGCTGGCGTTCGAGCGCCGCATCGCTGCCGGGGTGGCCGACCCGGGCGTGTGGGATGTCGGCACGTCGTGGCACGAGCACTTGCCGAAGTTCATGATCCGTCTTCTCGAACATGGCGAGAAGGAGAAGTTCGACCGCAACATGGCCCGGGCCGAGCGGTTCTCGAAGGACGTGCGGGCGCAGCTCGAGTTTCGGATGCGACCGTACGGCATCGACTCGCCCTACGACGTCTACAAGGCGCTCGAGGAGTACACCCTGGACGGAGTGATCGACCAGATCCGCTGCCCGATGCTGATTTGCGATCCAGACCGCGAGCATTTCTGGCCCGGCCAGTCCGAGAAGGTGTACGACGCACTGCCCGGACCCAAGGCGCTGGCCCGGTTCACGGAGGAGGAGGGCTCGGACTGGCATTGCGAGCCGCGTTCGCCCGGGATCCGCGACCAGCGGGTGTTCGACTGGCTGGACGAGACGCTTGCCAGCCCGCCAGCGCGCTCCGCGCGCGCGTAGCGGTCACGTCGATGAACGCGAGGGCCTGTGTGATCACTGGCGCGACGTCGGGGCTCGGGCGCGCCACGGCCCTGGGGCTTGCGGCCTCCGGCGCTGACGTCTTGCTCGTGGGGCGCGATCGCGAGCGCGGCGATCGCGCTCTGGCCGAGGCGCAAGCCGCCGGCGGCGGACCCCGTTCGGCTCTGCTGCTCTACGACCTCTCCTCGCAGCGCCAGGTGAGAGAGCTGGCGGATGAGCTGCACCAACGGCTGGATGGCCTCCACATTCTGGTCAACAACGCCGGGGTGGACGTCGGCCGCCGTGAGGTGACCGAAGACGGTCTGGAGCTGACGTTTGCCGTCAACCACTTGGCTCCGTTCCTGTTGACCGGCTTGATGATGGATCGACTCAAAGCCGCGGGCCAGGCCCGCGTCATCACTCTCACCTCGGGAGCGCACTACCAGGGCGAGATTGACTTCGACGATCTTCAGGGGGAGCGTAAGTTCAGCGGCCAGCGGGCCTACAACCAGTCAAAGCTGGCCAACGTGCTGTTCACGCTCGAGCTTGCACGGCACCTGAGCGGCCAGGAGGTCACCGCCAACTGCGTCGATCCCGGCTGGGTGAAGGGCACGAACCTCGGCCGAACCGCATCCCTCGGCCTTCAGCTGATGGCGCTCGCCATGTGGCCGGTGATGGTCACGCCCGAGAAGGGCGCTGACACGATCGTTTGGGCCGCCACCGCCCCCGAGCTGTCCAGCCAGAGCGGGAAGTACTTCAAGAAGCGAGCGGTCCGTGATCCGTCAAAGCGAGCTCGCGACGCTGACCTGGCCCGCCGTCTGTGGGACGAGAGCGAGCGGTTGACGCGATTTCGTTTCGACCCGACCGACTGAATCCGCCACGGCGCCTTCGGGCCCGACCGTCCGGCCCGAATCGCTTTGGCAAGTACATGCGGCGTTCGGCCGTGCTCGGGGGCGTGATCGCCGCCGGCGCGGTGGGGGCCGCGCCGGCAAGCGCGGCGAACGTTCGCACAGTCCATTGCGCCGGCAACGCAGATGGGTGCGTCGCCAGCGTGAGCATTGCCGGGGGCACGACCAACCGGACAGTGATCGTCAGGCTCACCGACACGGACCTCTTCCGGGTCGGCCGGAGGGTCATCCCGGGGAGCTCGAGGGGCAAGTTCAGCACCAAGAACGGGCACTTCGCGCTCGCGGGATCTGAGTTCGTCTTCACGCTGAACTCAGCGAGGTCCAACCCCAAGGGCTCGCGCATCGTCCTGCTGTTCGCGGCAGGCCGTCCCGCCTGAGAGGCTCACACGAACCGCGCAGGTTGCGCGCACGTGTGAGCGCGCGCAACCTGTACGCGGAGCTACCTTTGTCCTGTGCGATCAGACGCCGCGGCGGATCGGAAGGCCTATGAGAGGCTGCGCGCCGCGCACCTGCACGCCATCCAGGCGAGGCTGGAGGATCACGTCGCACGTGTCGACTGGTCGCGAGAGGAGATTGAGCGGTTTCGTACCGAGCGGCTGCGTGCGCTGCTCATCTACGCGCGCGAGCGATCGCCGTTCCATGCGGCGCGGATGCGCGGCTTCGATCCGGCTTCCGCTACGGTCGAAGATCTGGCCCGGCTGCCGCCGATGTCCAAGGAGGAGGCCCAGCAGGAGTGGGACGCGATCGTCACGTCCCCCGGGGTGAGCCGGACCGGCGCGGAGCGGATCCTGGCCGAGCAGCGGTGGTTCTCATACACCGCTCTGGGGCATCAGGTCTTCAGCTCCGGGGGCTCGAGCGGCGTACGGGGCGTGTACGTCTGGGACTGGGACCTGCTGGTGACGCTGGCGTGTCTGGCCTGGCGCATGCAGCTACGGGAGGAACGACGGTCGATCGGCAGTCCCAAGCACTCCCGGCTTGTCGTATTGGCTGCCGGCGAGCCGCCTCACGCGAGCACGCCGCTGTTCGATGTCCCCACGTCTGAAGGGATGGAGACAGTTGTCGTCGGCGCGGGCCAGCCGTTCGATCAGATCCGCTCCGCCGTAGCTGATGCTCGCCCCACGCACCTTGTCGGATACGCCTCGGTCGTCGCTCGGTTGGCTCGCGCCAGCCTGGCGCGAGAGCTCCACATCGAACCGCTCCAAGTCAGCACGAACTCCGAGCCGCTGAGCCAGGAGGACCGGGCAGCGATCAGCGGGGCATGGAATGCCCCCATCCACAACCTGTGGGGCTCTACGGAGATCGGCGTGCAGGCGGTGGGGTGCAGCCGAGGGGATGGGCTGCACGTTTGTGAAGACGAGGTGGTGCTCGAGCGCGTCGACGAGGACGGGAATCCAGTTTCGCCGGACGAACCGGCCGTCCGGACGCTCGCTACCGGCCTCCCAAATCGAACCTTCCCCTTCATTCGCTATGACCTCGGAGACGAGGTGACGATGCTCGAGGGTCAGTGCCCCTGTGGTAGTTCGCTGGCCCGTATCGCGGAGGTAGCGGGACGCCGGGACGACGACTTTCGCTACGAGGGGATCGGAGTGGTCCCGGCCAGCGTTTTTCGCCACGCGCTCGGGACCGACCCCGAGATCTCCGAGTATCAGGTTCGCCAAACAGCCGACGGCGCCGACGTGCTTTTGGTCGGGTCGCCCGACGTGGGAGCGGTGAGGAGCGCACTGCTCGAATCGCTGGCCCACCATGGGCTGAACGATCCGACGATACGGGTCAGCGTCGTCACGCGGATCGAGCGTCACGCGGCCACGGGCAAGCTCAAGCGATTTGTCGCTCTTCCGGCCTGATTGATCGCCGGCCACCGGGAGCGCGAATTGACGGGTCTCCGTACCGTGGCTACTCTGCGAAGCATGCGACTGGACGATCGCGAGTAGCCCGCGGGGGCGGGGGCGTTGATGACGGTTCGGATCGCTGAGCGATGACGGCGTCAGCCGTAAAACCAGCAGAAGCCAAGGCTGCGCCGCGAGCGTTCCTGCAGCGTTCCCGTGGCGCCATCAGCGTCACGCTCGTCGTGCTGGCGTCGATCGCGGCCCTCGTCGGCGGCGTTGTGTTGTACGCGCGCGAGGAGATCGTAAGCACGCCCGCCTTTGCCGACCGTGCCGCCGATGTGCTCGCGCAGCCCCAGGTGCAGGGCGCCGTGAGCCGCGAGATAACCGTCCAGCTCCTGGAACCGGCGCTTCCGGACGCCGTGGCTGCACGGCCCGTCGTCCAGACCGCCGTGAGACTGGCCATCGGGACGCCCGCTTTCCGATCCGTGTTCCGGCTTGCCGCGGTGAACGCTCACCGGCTCCTGTTTTCGCGCGGGAGGAACGCGGTGTTTGACATCGCCGATGCCGGCTCGGTCGTTTCCTCCGCGCTGCGGACCCTGGCGCCGAATATCGCGGCGCAGATCCCTGCCCGTACCGACGCAATCCTGCTCTTCTTGCGACGGCGCGGGTTCGCCGATACGACATTGCGTGTGGCCGACGTGATCCGCGTGCTGGGTTGGGTGCTGCCGTTCGTGGCGCTTGCACTGTATGCGGCGGCGATCGCGGTGGCGCGCGACCGCCGCCGAGCAATCACGCGCAGCGCCGTCGGGCTCGGAATCGTCACCGTCGTGTTCGCGATCGTGTTGGAGCTCTTTCGCCGCTATGCCGTGGCCCATGTCTACGGCAGCGGGGAGTTGAGCAACGCCAACGTGCGTGGCGCGGTGGACGAGCTGTGGGGCGCGTACTTCGACGATTTGATGACGTGGACGCTGGCATTTGCGGCCGGTGCCTGGCTGCTGGCAGCGGCGTCCAGCTCGGTGCTGGCGCCGTACTCCGCGGCCACGCTCATCCGCCGGTCGCGGGCGTTCCTGGCAAGCCCGAAATCGAGCCGGGTCCGCGGGCTCCAAGGAGGCATCGCAGTGGTGATCGGGATCTTCGTGATCGTGAAGCCGACCCTGTCGCTACGCGTCGTGGCCGTCGTCTGCGGGTGCCTGCTCGTTTATTTCGGGTTCGGGCAGCTCCTGACGGTGGCCGCTCCGGCGCACCGGCGGGTGCGGCACCGACGCCTGCCATCCAGGCGCGTCGCGATCGGATTCGGAGGCGCCGGCGCGGCCGTTGTCGCCGGCATCATTGCCGCTGTCGTGCTGACGGGCGCCGCTCCCACCCAGGCCGCGTCGACAGCGACGTGTGACGGATACGCACAGCTCTGCAACCGCCGGTTGGACGAAGTGGCGTTCGCCGGGACCCACAATTCGATGTCGGCCGCCGATTCGCCTGGGTGGTTCATAGCCAACCAGGACCGTGACCTCGCCCAGCAGCTGGATGACGGCATCAGGGCCTTCAAGATCTCGACGCACTACGGGACCGAGGACTCGTCGGGGTTCGTGCACACCAACCTCACTTCCGAGAACGCCGAACTCAATCGTGTGGCCGCCAAGCTCATCCCGGACGCTCGCGCGGCGCTACAGCGCGTGAGCAAATCGATAAGCCGCGGGACCGTGGGCAAGCAGGACGTCTACCTGTGTCACACGCTGTGCGAACTCGGCGCGACGTCGATGGTCAGCTTCTTTCAGACGATCCGCCGTTTCCTGGAACTCAACCCAAACCAGGTCTTGATCTTCTTCGACGAGGACGCCGTGCATGAGCAGGATATTCGAAGCGCGTTCGTACGAGCCGGCGTGTTCAAGTACCTCGCGCGACTGCAGCCTGGTCAGCCGTTGCCCACTCTCGGTCAGCTGATTCACGCGCACAAGAACATCGTGGTCTTCTCGCAGGAGCGCACCAGCGGCCACTACCCCTGGAACCCGTATGCGTTCAACTGGATGGAGGACACGCCGCTGGGCGCCGTGAAGCCGGGGCAGTTCACGTGCAAGCTGTACCGGGGGCAGGCGGGCAATCCGATCCTGCTGATGAACAACTGGGCCGATATCTTCCCGCCGCGGCCGTCTCCCAACGTGCCCCTGGTCCAGCGCGACTTCCTCCTCGCCCGGGCGCAACAGTGCGCGGAGCAGCGTGGACGCGTTCCGAACCTGATCCTGACCGACTATTACGACCGGGGCAATGTGGTCGGCGCGGTCGACAACCTCAACGGGGTAGAGGGCCAGCGGCCGGCCAAGATCATCCCGGTCAAGTCCGAGTAGCCGGTTCTCTTACCCGGACTCGAAGACGGTCCACCTGAAGGGCGTCGGGATCGAGGCCAGGCTCGAGCCGCTCGAGTACTAGCCCGCCGTGGCCCGGTAAAGGACCACGCCGTAGGCCGGCACGAGGGCGCTGATCTTGCCCTTGGTCGTGCTGGTCTGGTTGGTCCAGATGTTCAAGAGGTGATACCGAGGGGCCGACGGAAGGCCGACGGCGCGCGCGCTCGTCGTGATCTGCTGGCTGCTCGACGCGGTGTTGAACAACGCCACCGCTCGCGCGCCGCTGGCTAGCGGCTTGACCCAAACCTGTGCGCTGGTGCCCGGCTGGGTGACCGGGTAGCCCTGGGTCCCAAGCGAGTCCTGATCGATGGCGATCGCGTTCGCATTCTTGAGCATGCTGATCGACGTAGACGAAAGCGCGCGCGGGTCGCTGCCCAGGATCAACGGCGCTGCGACCATGGCCCACATCGAGAACTGCGACTGGGCCTGGGTCCTGGTCAGGCTGGGGCTGGTGCCGCCGGGAGGGATGATGTCTGGACCGAGGTAGTCCGGGTCGTTCCAGTGGCCCCACGTGATCCCGGACTGCTCGGGCCGGCCCGCGGCGCTCTGGATGCCCGGCTGCGGAGTCGATGACGTGCCCGTGTCATGAGAGAGATTGCGCACCACGGCCCACCAAGGGATGCCCTTACCGCCGCCGTAGCCGATGTCCGTGTCGGTCCGCCAGCTCTGGGCGATCGACGGTGCCCACTGATAGTTGTCCCAGGAAGAGTCCGCAAGTGACGGGTCAGTTCCATTGATCTGACCCGGCGTCCAGAAGTTGTCAACGTTGAGGATCATCGGCCGCCCGCTGGCGTTGTTGGCCACCGCTTGGGAGAACTGCGTGTACAGCGTCTTGGGGTCGTTCACCCCCGGCGTCGGGTTGGGCCACGTCTGTCCCGCGCCGCAGAAGTCCACCTTCACCGCGTCGAACCCCCAGGCGGCGAACTGGTTCGCGTCCTGCTGGTAGTGGCCGTAGGACCCGACGCCCTGCCCGGAGCAACCGCTGCTCCCGGCGTCGGTGTAGATGCCGGCCTGAAGGCCCTGCCCGTGAAGCCAGGCCGTCAGCCCCGCCATTCCGTCAGGCCACTGTGTCGGATCGACGGTCAGGTTGCCGCTTGCATCCCGTGTATTGCTGCTCCATCCCCAGTCAAGCCACACGATCTTGTAGCCAGCCTGCGCCAAGCCGCTCGAGACCAGCGAGCTCGCTACAGACTTGATCGTGGACTCGTTGTAGATCCCGCCCACGCCGTAGTACGTGTTCCATCCCATGTAGGGGGTCGGGGTGGTCGCGAGGGAGGCGGTCGCACTCACGGGCAAGGCGACGATGATGGCGAAAGCCGCCGCGACTCCGAGCAGCGCTCGACGGCCAGCAGCCGAAAGCGCCAGGTAAACCGCCCGATTAGACGTACGCATCATCGCCCCCAAAGGTCATTGTCGCCCCCTTCTCACGGGGTATGGCCGCATGATAGAGGCTCAAGAGCGGTGAATGGCTGCCAGTAGCCCCGCGTAGGAGCGCACCAGCGCCGCTCGCTCCTGGTCGATAAGCGGGCTTCCGGGGTCACACCCCTCCTTCACCCACTGGTCTGAGTGATCCATCGCCAGCGCTCGCTGCTCGGCCGCCACCCGCACCTCGTCCTCGGGCACCGAATAGACGTATCCGTACAGCGCTGCCAGCGCATCCACGAGCGACTGTCGGTCCAGAGAGGAGCCCTCGTGTTGATGCTCTCTGTGCACGCGCCACCACTCGACCTCCAGCGCCGCCGCCCGCTCGGGGTCGAGCGTCTCACCGTGATGGATGGCCACGAGCTGATAGAAGCGCTGCATCGCTCGCCGCGCTCCGTCCGGATCGTTGTCAGGAAAAGGAGCCCAGAGCTGATTGGCTCGCAGCACGAGCCACGCACCGCGGACGGTCTGACGCCATGGCAAGGCAAACGTGTGACGGGTCAGCAAGGTTGCAGCTCGCAAGAACGTGAGCCACTGGCGGCGGTAGTAGGCCACCCAGGCATCGCACTCCAGGCTCCCCACGCGGCGGGGGTCGAATGAGCGATGCGCCTTGACCACGCCGGAGTGGCGGTCCGAAGCTGAGACGGTCAGCAGCATTGGCGCAACTTATCGTCAGGCGCCCGCCGCTAGGCTCCCGGTCGATGACGAGGAGCGCCGTCGTGGGTGCTGGCGCCGAGACCCTGATCAGGACGCTGACGGCCGCGGGCGTCAGCGACGAGCGTGTGATCGAGGCATTTCGCCTGATCCCGCGCCACGAATTCGTGCCCCCCGGGCAGCGGCACCGCGCGTATGAGGACGTGCCGCTGCCGATCCCGCACGGTCAGGTGACGACGCAACCCTCGCTGATGGCGAGGATGGTCGAGGGACTCGCGCTGGATGGGAACGAGCGGGTGCTTGAGATTGGCACCGGCTATGGCTTTCAAACCGCGATTCTGGCCACGCTGGCGAGCGGCGTGTGGAGCATCGAGCGCTGGCCCGGCCTGGCGGAGTCTGCTCGGTCGAGTCTCAAGCGGCGCCAGATCGACACGGCCCACGTCGTGGTCGGCGACGGCACTCAAGGGCTGGCGGAGCAGGCACCGTTCGATGCGATCGTCGTGGCTGCGGCCTTCACGCAGGTTCCCGTGGCACTGGCCGATCAGCTCGCTCCTGGCGGTCGGCTTGTGCAGCCGATCGGGCCGGGGGGCCGGGAGGACGTGGTGTTGTATGTCAAGGACCGTGCCGCTCTCCGGCGGGTGGGAGTCATCATCAAGGCCCATTTCGTCAGGCTGGTCGGCGAGCACGGGTTCCCTACGGGCTGAGGGCACCGACGCTCGCGTCCGCCGGCGACCGATGACTGCGACGCTCGCGCTGGCTGGCGACACGATGTTGGGGCGCGGTGTCGCCGACGTCTTGCGTGCCGATCCTCGGGCGCCGCTCGTGTCACCGGAGGTTGCCGAGCACCTCGGGCGGGCCGATGCCTTGGTCCTCAACCTCGAATGCTGCATCTCAGAGCGGGGCAAGCCGTTTCCGGATCCGGTCAAGCCGTTCTTCTTTCGCGCTCCGCGGGCGGCTGCCGAGCGGCTCGCAGAGCTCGGCGTCAATGCAGTCACCCTGGCCAATAACCACGCGCTCGATTACGGCACCGAAGCGCTACTCGACACGCTCTCCCTCCTCGAGGGGGCCGGCATTGGCACCGTCGGCGCGGGGGAGAACGAGGAGCTTGCGCGTTCGCCCTACCGCTTGCGTTGTCGTGAGCTCGGCCTTCGGCTGGTGGCGTTCTGCGACCACCCCGCGGCGTTTGCCGCGGGGCCAGATCGACCGGGCGTGGCGTTTACGGATCTCAACTCCGGGCTTCCGGCGTGGGTACGTGACGCGGCCAGCCCGGACGCCGACGGCCGCGAGGCGGTTCTAGTCATGCCCCACTGGGGGCCGAACATGGTCCTCGAGCCTCTACCCAGGGTGCGACGGGCGGCCGACGAGCTCCTGGCGGCCGGCGCGACGCTCGTCGCGGGGCACTCGGCGCACGTCTTTCAAGGTGTGAGCGGGCGGGTGCTGTTCGATCTGGGGGACTTCATCGATGACTATGCAGTGGACAGACAGCTCCGAAACGATCTGGGCCTGCTGTGGTTCGTCGAGCTCGACGCCGACAAGCCGTTCAGGATCCAAGCCCTGCCGCTCGGCCTGGACTACTGCTTCACCCGCGTCGCCACGCCCCAGGAGAGCGAGTGGATCGCCCGCCGACTCCGGGCTCTGTGTACCCCGTTCGGGACGGCGGTCGGGTCCTCGGACGGCCTGATCGACGTTCGTGCGGGGGGTTGATCAGACGCGGTGTCGATTACGCTTCGCGCCGATGAACTCTCAGCGAACGCTCGCGGCGGCGGCCATCGCCGTGATCGGGGTGCTGGCCATCATCGCCGCAGTGATCTACTTCACGACCGCCGCCAAGTCTTTGCCGTCGATCTTGGGGCAGGTGCACGGCTTCACCGGGCACCGCACCAAGCACGGCATCGCAGCGCTGGTAGTGGGGGTCGTGCTGCTCGTGGTCGCCGGTGCGCTGGCCCTCTACAGGCCGCGTCCGCAGGCCTGATCGGCGGAGGGCGAGCTCACATCCGCTTGCGGGCGCGCACAGCCGTGCCGTAAGCGCAGATCTCCGTCCAGGTCCCGCCTAGCTCGGAGGTGTCGAATCGAAACGCGACGACGGCGTCCGCCCCCTTGCTCTCCGCCTCCTCCATCAGCCGACGTTGGGCGTGCTGCCGGCCGTCAGCCAGCATCTTCGTCATCCCTCCTAGCTCGCCGCCAACCAGCGATTTCAAGGAAGCACCGAGCTGCGAGCCGACGTTGCGCGAGCGGACGGTCAGGCCGAACACCTCGCCCAGCACCTCGGTGATCTCATAGCCCGGGAGGTCGTTCATCGTGCTGACGATCATTTTGGGGCGCAGCTTACACCCCCCGGCCCGCGCTGAACGATGTCCCTGCACTTCGGACATCCGAAGTGAGGAGCCAAAGTTCGCCGGATCAGGCGACCCGCGCCAGCCGCTCGCCCAGGCGGCCGTGGCGCCTGCCGGTATCGGCAGTCCGCGCAGCGCGGGCGATCGTCTCTTGCGTCCCGACGACGACCGTCGCCACCTTGGCGCGGGTGAGTGCCGTATAGAGCATCTCGCGGCGCAGGAAGAACGCGCCGGCTGCCGGATGGGCCACGATGACCGCCACCGGCAGCTCGATCCCCTGCCCGCGGTGAACAGAGCAGGCGTAGGCCAACCGGAGGCGATCGGCCTCTTCGGGCGGCAGCCGAAACATCGCCTCTTCGCCCATCAGCACGAGCGCAGCCTCTCCATCGCCGCCGTCGGAGGAATTGACCTCGTCCACGAGCCGGAGGACCGTGCCGTTCATCAGCCCCATCTCGTGGAGGTTGCGCCCGGTCAGCATCAGCTTGTCGCCGATCCGCAGACGCCCGCCCATCACCGTCTCGCCGCCAGGATTGAGCGCCTCCCGCAGCGCATCGTTCAGCGCATCGATCCCAAGCTCGCCGCGGTACACCGGAGCGAAAACCTGGATGTCGTTGACGGGGTCGAGGTCGTAGTGTCTTGGCAGTCGCTCGACCACCAGCGAGACGATCTCCTCACGCGCCTGGACCGGGTTCAGCCGCTCGATCATGAACAGGTCGCGGCGCATCTCGGTCGACGGCGTGAAACTGGGCGCCGCGCCGCGGCGGATCGCGTGCGCGCCCTGGACGATCATGCTCCCGGCGGCCTGACGGAAGATATGCGTGAGCGTCACCGTCGGCACCCGCCCAGACGCCACGAGCTCCGCGAACGGCTTGCCGGCGCCGACCGGCGCAAGCTGGTCGGCGTCGCCCACCAGGACCATGCTCGTGATCGGACCGACGGCACGCAGCAGCGTGACCATCAGCTCCAGGTTCGCCATCGAGGACTCATCGACGATCAGCAGATCGCACGGGAGCGGGTCCTGCTCGTCGTGCTCGGGGCCCTCGCCGGGTATCCAGCCCAGAGCCGAGTGCACCGTCCGGGCCCGCACCCCGCTGGCCTCGCCCATGCGGACGGCCGCTCGTCCGGTGGGGGCGACCAGCATCACCTTCGCCCCCTGTGCCACGGCGCAGCCGGCGATCGCGCGGATGCTCATCGTCTTGCCGGTTCCGGGGCCGCCGGTGATCAGCGAGAGGCGCTGGGTGAAGGCATTGTGGACCGCCTCGAGCTGCGCTTGGTTGGGCTCGAGCCCGGTCTGCATCACGGCAGCCGGGTCCGGGTCGTGGAGCTTTTGCGATGGCTCGCCGATCAGCATCTCGGACACTCGCCGCGCCAGCTCTGCCTCGAGCTCTGCGGTCTGCTTGCGATAGACCCAGTCGCCCTCGCGCTCAAGCGCACCGCTGGCCACGAGCTCGGGGATGAACGACTCCGTCATTGGCGCGCCGCAGTCCGGGCCCAGCAGGTCCCGCAGCCCGGCCAGCAATCCGTCCGAGGGCATACACGTGCTCCCTGCCCGCTCCGCTTCGGCGAGCAGGTGAAGGATGCCGGCGGCGGCCCGATCGGGGCTCGAGCGCGGGACGCCGCTGCCGCGAGCGATCCTGTCGGCGAGATGAAACCCGACGCCGAACACCTTCGTTAGTTCGTAGGGCTGGTCCGAGACGATCGTGTGTGCGCTCGGTCCGTACTCGTTATGGATGCGGGTCGCGAGATACGCCAGCCCGTGAGGGGCGAGCAGCATGTGCAGTCTTCTTATGGCGCGCATCGAGTTCCAGGACTCGGCTGCCTGATCGGCCCGCCCGCGGCGCAACCCGGCGGCAGCGAACGCTGCTCGGGGATCACGGTCCAGCGCGTCGATGGCGCCGCTCGCTCCATACATTTCAACCAGTCGCTCAGCTCGCTTGGGGCCAACGTGCTTGACCCGCCGGAGCAAGGCCTTCACCGCCTCGTCGTCCGATGGAGGCAGCGGGTGGGCCTCGGAGACCTTCACCTGCGGGCCGTAACGGCTGTCCTCGACCCAGGTGCCCAGCACTCGGGCCCGGTCGCGCTCTTCGAGATGGATCAGCGGCCCGACGAGCACCACCGGCTTACCGTCATCCTCCACGGCTTCGACCACCGCCCAGCCACTGGACTGCTTCATGAAGCGCGTGCGTCGAACCGTTACCTCGCTGTCGTACGTCGGCATGCTCCCAACGGACGCTAGCTTCGCTCCGCACGCCGCACGGCTGCCGAGATCCCGTCGCTTCCGATCCGGCCGTGGAATCGCGCGATCAGGGGCCGGACCGCCGCCAACCCGATGCGCCCCTGCCTGCCGCTGGTGTCCACCCTGACCTCCGAGGTCAGTCTTGTGCGGCCGTCCGCCTCTTCCGAAAGCCAGTTGGCGAACACGACGCGCGCCGTGCCCGGCTTGTGCCAGCGGCGGAACTCCTCGGGGTCAGACAGCTCTGGATAGTCGCGACGGAGCGTCCAGATCCGCCCGACGAGACCCGACACCAGGGCGTGGTCTTCCTCGCCATTTAGCACCATGAACGGTGGCCGGCGGAACAGCTCCTCGAGGGTGAGCCGCCCCGGCGTCCCCGGGATCCGCCAGCGGATCAGCCGTCCGAGAAGCCCGGTGTCCGAAACGCGTACCGCCTGGGCCGCGGCCCATAGCTGATCGGCGCTGGCGCTCGAGTCCCGGCAATGCACGACGCGCAGCGCCGGGTCGGGAAGCCATTGGTCCAGGTCGGGCATCATCATGAAACCTTAGGACGCCGTTCGGCCATCATCCCTCGCATGTTGCGCCACGCACTGGCACCCGTCCTGCCTTCGGCGGCAGACGCCCTTGGCATCCCTCGGAGGCTTAGGGCCGGGTCCGGCGGCGTGGCGCTGACGTTTGACGATGGTCCCCACCCCGAAGGCACCCCCGCCGTGCTTGATCTTCTCGCGCGCGCGGGATACAAAGCGACCTTCTTTTTGATTGGAGAGCAGGTGGAGCGCCGACCCGAGCTGGCGAGGGAGATCTCAAGCCAGGGGCACCTAGTGGCGGTCCACGGTTACCGCCACCGCCTACAGCCACGGCTGACGGCGAACCAGCTCCGGGCCGACCTCGACCGCGCCCTGACGACGATTCAAGACGCCACGGGAGCGAGCCCAGAGCACCACCGGCCGCCGTACGGCGTATACAGCGCCGCGGGGCTGCGGCTCGCGATCAGCTCGGGCTTGAAGCCGCTCTTGTGGTCGCGCTGGGGCAAGGATTGGCGCAGGTTCGCGACCCCGGGAAGAATCGCCGCCCGGGCCACCCGAAACCTAGGGCCGGGCGACGTGATCCTTCTGCACGACGCCGACTTCTACAGCGCTCGGAACTCCCATCAGCGGACAGTGGAGGCGCTGCGTTTGATCATCGCCGAGCTTGGGCGGCTCGAAATCGGTACCGTCCTACCCTCGTAGAGGGGCTAGGCTTGCTGATCACGAAGTACCGCGGGGAGTCACGGCCGGCGATGTGGCCACGGGGTCCCCTGCACATGGCGGCCAGGCCGCAGACTCGTCAATGACGACCGCTTCCACCGATATCCCACCCGACTATGCCCGCTTTGCGATCGGGTTCGATGCCCGTGACCGCGCCCGTCTGCACGCGCTGATCGATGAGGTCATCGACTCGCAGCGGTGGTCCGAGGGTTCGCTGACCGAGCGCTTTGAGCAGGCCTGGGAAGCGCACGACGGACTCCCGGCGGTGGCGCTGTCAAGCTGGGCCGGGGGCGCGCTGGCGGCGCTCGACTTCGCCGGGGTCCAAGGCGAGACCGTGCTCTGCCCCTCGAACACGTTCATGGCTACGCCGCTGGCGGCGATCCGGGCGGGCGCGCAGGTGGAGTTCGTCGACTGCAATCGCGAGGACCTCTGCATGTCGTTCGCGGATTTCGAAAAAAAGGCCGCCCGGCGTAAGCCGAAGGCGGCCTTCTTGGTCCACATTGGCGGCCACATCGCGTTTGACTCACAGCGGATCGCCGACTACTGCCAGCAGCAGGGGATCTTCCTGATCGAGGACTGCGCCCACGCCCACGGCGCATCGTGGAATGGCAGTAAGCCTGGCGTCTATGGAGATGCCGGGGTCTACTCCCTGTACGCGACCAAGACCATCTCCACGGGCGAGGGCGGCGTGCTGGTCTCCAAGCGGCCGGAGATCGTCGAGCACGCCCGGAGCTTTCGCAACTACGGCAAGCCCACTCACTCGGTGTCGGGACTTAACTTCCGCATGAGCGAGTTCACCGCGGCGCTGGGGCTGATCCAGAGAGAGCGTCTGCCGGAGATCGTGGCCTGGAAGAACAAGGTCGCCCACGAGCATCTCGATCCGGTCCACCCTAGCCGGCTGGAGCTCCCCGACGGGATGACCAGCGGCCTGTACAAGTACATCGTGTTCGACTGGCTCGAGCGATCGACCGGCCGCGTGTACGACCAACCGTGTCACCGGATCATGGGCCATGAGGTGGAGCTCCCCAACTCCGACTGGGTGGCGCGCAACCATTCCTGCGTACCGCTGTACTACCAACCGGACCTCGGGCGGGGTCAGGATCACTCCTCGCCCGAAGACCAGGCGCACAAGGCATGAGAGTTCTCGTAACAGGCGGTTCCGGCTTCATCGGCTCGCACGTGGTCGACAAACTCCGCGCGCTCGGCCACGAGCCGGTGATCTACGACCTCAGGCCCTCGCCGTGGCACGAGCCCGGGACCGTGGAGGAGCGGCTGGGGTCGATCACCGACCGCGAGGCACTCGAGCGGGCGCTGCACAGCTGCGACGCGGTTGCCCACCTCGCGGCGGTGGCTGACGTCAACGACGTCCACGCCTCGCCGGAGGATGCGGAGCGGGTCAACGCCCGCGGCACGGTGGCGGTGCTGGAGGCCGCCCGCCGGGCGGGCGTGAAGCGGATCGTGTACGCCAGCACGATCTGGGTGTACTCGGACTGCGCGGGGGATGCCGTCGACGAGGAGACGCTCCTGCCAGCTCCGAGCCACCTGTACACGAGCACCAAGCTGGCCGGCGAGCTGTACTGCAAGGCCTACCAGGAGCTGTACGGGATCGACTACACGATCCTCCGTTTCGGCATCCCGTACGGGCCGCGTGCGCGGGAGGCCGCCGTTATCCCCGCGTTCGTCAACAAGGCGTTCGCCGGCGAGGCGCTCACGGTGGCCGGCGACGGCAGCCAGTCTCGGCGGTTCGTGTATGTCGAGGACCTGGCCGACGGCGTGGCCCTCGCCGTGAGCGACGTCGCACGCAACCGCGTCTACAACCTGGCCTCGGACGAGAACGTCTCCATCAAGCAGATCGCCGAGACCGTGAAAGACCTGGTCGGCGACGTCGAGATCGTGCACACTCCGGCCCGCCCGGGCGACTTCGGCGGCAAGATCGTGTGCTCCAAGCGCGTCGCGCGGGAGCTCGGCTGGACCGCCTCCACCCCCTTCACCGAGGGCGTACGGAAGTACGTCGAGTGGCGACGGGAGCAAGCGGCGATAGCGGCAGAGCGCGAAGCCGAGGCGGTCATTCCGGCGGGCGAGCCGGACGCGGAGTCAAGGCCCCGTCACGTGCTGATCATCTCGGCCGACATCGGCGAGGGCCACGACCTGCCGGCACGGGCCGTGGCCAGGGAGTTCAAGGACGAGGATCCCGACGCCCAAATCTCGATCGTCAATGGGCTGCCGGCGATGGGCGGTCTGTTGACCAGGGTGCTTCGTGAGAACTCGGCGTTCATGTTCCAGTGGATCCCGTGGTGGTTCGACTTCCAGTACAGGCTGTTCATGGACGTCCCGCCGACTCGCTGGCTCGCGGGCAGACTGCTCAGGCTGTTCGGAAGCCGGGGACTGAAGCGGCTGATCAAGGCCCACGATCCAGACCTGATCGTCTCGACGTATCCGGGCGTGACCGCGGTCCTGGGCGAGCTACGGCGTACGGGCAAGCTCGACGTCCCCTGCTACTCCTCGATCACGGATCTCGCCGGCCTTCACTTCTGGGCCCATCCGGGGATCGACCTTCACTTCATCACCCATCCTGAGTCCGCGGAGGAGGTGGAGAAGATCGCAGGGGCCGGCAGCGTGCGGTGGGCGAAGCCGCCGACCGCGTCGTCGTTCCTGGCCTACCGCGACAGGGCCGACGCTCGCCGCGCGCTGAACCTCCCGGCCGACGGCCAGGTCGTCGCCATCTCGGGAGGCGGCTGGGGGGTGGGCGACCTAGCCGGAGCGACGCGGGCCGCGCTCGAGCAGGCGCCGGAAGCGACCGTCCTCTGCCTCTGCGGTCGCAACGACAGGCTCCGGGCCAAGGTGGCCAAGCGCTTCGGCGAAGAGCGCCGGCTGCGGGTGATGGGGTTCACGGACCGCATGGGCGACGTGCTCGCAGCGAGTGACGCGCTGATCCACTCGAGCGCCGGGCTGACGGTGCTTGAGGCCATCATCCGCGGCTGCCCGGTTATCTCCTACGGCTTCGGCTATGGACACGTCCGGGTCTCGAATGCCGCGCTCGAGCGGTTCGGGCTGGCGAGGGTGGCGCGCACCGAGGGCGACATCGGCCCCGCTCTCCGGCAGGCCCTCCAGCATCACCCCGAGCCCGACGGCTCGTTTGCCCGGCGCCCATCGACCGCTTCCTTGATCCTGAACGACGAACGTCGCGCGCGCACCATTCCGCGCTGGCGCGTTCGCACCGCCCGGGCGGCCACGACGGTTGCGGCCAGCGTGGGCGTCGCCCTGTGGGCCCTGAGCACCGGGGCCTCCTACTCGCTGGTGTCGCACTTCGTCCACATGCGTCCGGTGACCGCCGTCCAGACCAGCCGGCCCGAGGTGGGGGTGCTCGTTGACGCTTCCTCGGCCCAGCTGCCGGCGGTCATGTCCGCTCTGTCGCAACACGGCATCCGCGTCTCGGTGGGGGTCGACCGCGCGCCCTCCATCGCCACTCAGCTTGCCGTCAGGTACTCCGGCGATCAGGTGGTGCCCAGGCTCAACGGTGGCGGGGTCGTGCGCTGGATCGGAACTCGCCGGCTGCTGGGCCGCCTGGGCGAGCGGATGGGGTACAGCCACCACTTTCTGTACGCCTCCAGCGGGCCCAGCGTCGGCCAATGGTGGATGGCGCACGGCGCCGGCGGGCGCTTGGTCGCGGGCGCGGTCAAGCTCTCAGACCGCGACGATTCGCTCGGCGCCCTGCATCCCGGCGAGGTAGTCGAGCTGAGCGCGAGCCAGGCGACCTCGCTCTCGCCGCTGATCGTCAAGCTCGACCACAGATTGCGCGCCGAGCACCTGAAGGCGGTGCCGCTCGGCAGGTTGATGCACGACGCCGCCAGGCCGGCGTAATCAGCGGCTGGGCGCCGGGCCTCCTCAGCGCCTCACCCCTCCTCAGCGCTTCACCCAGCTGTCGCGCGGGTTGCGCAGCGGCGTCAGTCGCGGCTCGATCTGGCTGCGCAGATGCTCGAACTGCGGGGTCAGCGACAGCTTCTCGCCCAGGTGCTCAAGCGGCTCATCCACGGTGAACCCCGGGCCGATCGTCGCGATCTCGAACAGGACGCCGGATGGTTCCCGGAAGTAGATGGAGCGGAAGTAGTGGCGGTCGATGATCGGCGTCGCGTGCGCGCCTGACTCGGTCACCCTTTGATGCCAGGCCTCGTGCTCTTCGGGCCGTGCGCCCCAGGCCACGTGGTGGACGGTGCCCGCGCCCTGAAGCCCACGCTCGGCGGGCGGCTCGTCGTAGAAGTACAGGCCGCCGCGATGGTCGCCGCGGACCTCGTAGCTCGAGTCGCCCTGCGGCGCGAACCCGAGCGTCTCTTCCAGCAGCGGACGGCTGCGCTGCGCATCGAGCGTGTAAGCGCGCACGGCGTGAAAGCCTTGGAGGGCGAGCCCGGCCGGGATCTCGGGATGCTCGGCGATCAACGGCTCGTCTGTCGTCTGGACCACCAAAAGCTCGTGCTCCAGCCCCTCGAAGTCGGCGAATGTCACCCCGCCGTCCACGCGGGCCACTTCATAGCCTGCACCGGTGAGCCGGTCAGACCAGAAGTCGAGCGCCTCCGTCCCCGTCACCCGCCAGACGACGCGATGGATCATGCCGGCGCCCGCCCGGCCGCTCAGGACGCCCGGATACTCGAAGAAGGTGATGTCCGAGCCGGGATCGCCACGTTCGTCTGCGTAGAACAGGTGGTAGACGGACGTGTCGTCTTGGTTGACCGACTTCTTGACCAGCCGCAGCCCGAGCACTCCAGCGTAGAAGTCCACGTTTCGCTGCGCGTCGGCGGTGATTGCGGTGACGTGATGGATGCCTTCGAGCTTCATCGTTTTCTCCTCGCTACCAGTGCACGCCGCGCGTGGCCCGAACGAACGCCCGCTGCTCGGCGCTCTCCCGCTCGGATGGCTTGCCTTCGGGGAATAGCTTGTAGGCCCGGTTGACCACCAGGTCCTGAGCGCCGGGGACGAGCGCGTAGCTCAGCTGGCCGAGGTTGCCGAGCGCCGTGGCCACGCGCTTGGGACGCTTCCGGATCGCATCGCAGATCAGATCGGCGGCCTCGTTCGGGGTGAGCGTCGGAAACCGGTCGTAGATCTTCGTCGGCGCGATCATCGGGGTGCGCACGAGCGGCATATACACGGTCGTGATGTGCACCCCGTCGTCGATGATCTCCGGGCCGATCGAGCGCGAGAACGCGTCGAGTGCGGCCTTCGAGGCCAGGTAGGCCGAGAACCGGGGAGTGTTGGTTTGGAGCCCCATTGTCGAGATGTTGATGATGTGGCCTGATCTGTGCTCGCGCATGCCCGGCAGCAGGTCGAGGATCAGCTTCACGGGCCCGAAGTAGTTGAGCTGCATCGTCCGCTGATAGTCGTGGAAGCGGTCGTAGGAGCGGTTCACGGAGCGCCTGATGGATTTGCCCGCGTTGTTGACCAGGATGTCCACGTGGCCGTGGCGCTCGAGCACCTCGTCGGCCATCCGGTCGATGTCATCAGGATCCGAGAGATCGCAGGTGTGAACTTGTGCGATGCCTCCGCGACGCTCGATCTCTGTAGCTGCGTCGAGCAGCTTTTCCTCCGTGCGCGCCACGAGCAGAACCGTCCCGCCCGCGGCGCCGACCTTCAGCGCAGCCGACTTGCCGATCCCCGACGAGGCGCCGGTGATCATGACCGTCCGGTCGCCTACCGCACCCTCGAGCGACTGGGCCAGCACCTCGCCGGCGCCCGGGATCCGCTTGCCGAAGGCAAGAAGCGTGCGGGCGCTCACCGAAGCCAGATCGGGAAGGTTGGGAGCCATGTCCTGACGGTACCCGCTCGACCTGAGCTTTGACCATCCCGCCGGTCGATCTTCCGTCCGCGAGGAGTATCGTGCTACGATATGGTGACGTGAAGGGGGATCCGCGAGAGTAAGGACGTGGGTTGCCCAAGAGGCGCTTTGACCCGTCGTTGTGGGTGAGCCCGAAACCGTTCGGGATCGGCGAGCAGCACCCGAATAACTACCTCGAGATCTGGCACGCGATCGAGGAGAACCGAGACCGCTTGCCGTACGCTTGGCGGATCCTCAAGCACGGGGTGTGCGACGGGTGCTCGCTGGGGACGAGCGGGATGCGCGACTGGACGCAGGACGGGATCCATCTGTGCAACGTGCGGCTGCGGATGCTGCGCCTCAACACGATGCCGGCGCTCGACGTGGATCGACTCGCCGATGTGGCGGCCCTGCGGAGCCTCAGCGGCGCCGAGTTGCGGGGCCTGGGTCGGCTCCCGTACCCGATGATCCGCAGGTCGGGCGAGGCCGGCTTCAGCCGGGTCAGCTGGGACGCGGCGCTCGGACTCGTCACCGACCGGATCCGCGCGAGCGCGCCCGGCCGCCTGGGCTTCTACCTGACCAGCCGGGGCCAGCCGAACGAGAACTACTACGCCGCGCAGAAGGCGGTGCGCGCGATCGGCACCAACTCGATCGACAACGCCGCCCGCCTCTGCCACTCGCCGAGCACGTTCGGTCTCAAGCAGGCGCTTGGGGTCGCGGCCACCACCTGCTCGTACAAGGATTGGATCGGCTCGGACCTGGTCGTGTTCATCGGCTCGAACGTCGCCGCCAACCAGCCGGTGGCCATGAAGTACCTCTACCACGCCAGGAAGGCCGGCACCAAGGTGGCCGTGGTCAACGCCTACCGCGAGCCGGCGATGGAGCGCTATTGGGTGCCATCGAACGTTGAGAGCGCGCTGTTCGGTACCAAGGTCGCGGACCGGTTCTTCCTGGTCGACGTGGGTGGCGACGTCGGCTTCCTGAACGGGACGCTCAAGCACATGATCGAGCAGGGCTGGGTCGCCCAGCGCTTCATCGCGGACCACACGGCCGGCTTCGAGGAGCTCGGGGCGGCGCTTTCTGAGCAGCGCTGGGAACAGCTCGAGCGGAGCTCGGGTTGCTCGCGCGAGGAGATGCGCGAGTTCGCGCGCATGATCGCCGACGCCGAGACGGCGGTGTTCGTGTGGAGCATGGGGATCACGCAGCACGAGAGTGGCGATGCCAACGTCCGCTCGATCATCAACCTGGCCCTGAGCAAGGGGTTCGTCGGGCGCGAGGGCTGCGGGCTGATGCCGATCCGCGGCCACTCGGGCGTCCAGGGCGGGGCGGAGATGGGCGCCTACTCGACGAGCTTCCCTGGGGGCCTGGCGGTGACCGAGGAGAACGCCCAGCATTTCTCCGACATGTGGGGGTTCGAGGTGCCGACGAGCAAGGGTCTGACGGCGCTCGACATGCTCGACGCCGCCCACCAGGGCAAGCTCGACGTTGCATTCTTCTGCGGTGGCAACTTCCTCGAGGTGGTCCCAGACCCCGGATATGCCGAGGAGGGGCTGGCTCGCGTCCCGCTGCGCGTTCACATGGACCTCGTGCTCTCGAGCCAGATGCTGCTCGACCCGGCGGACACCGTCGTGCTGCTGCCGGCGATGACCCGCTACGAGATCCCGGGCGGGGTGACCGAGACCTCGACCGAGCGCCGCGTGATCTTCAGTCCCGAGATTCCCGGGCCACGGATCGCCGAGGCACGGCCCGAGTGGGAGGTGCTCACCGAGCTGGCCCAGCGGGTCCGCCCCGACCTGGCCGACAAGCTGCGGTTCGAGAACACGACCGACATCCGTCGGGACATCGCGCGCGCGATCCCCAGCTACGCGCTGATTCAGACGCTCAAGCGGGAGGGGGACCAGTTTCAGTACGGGGGTCCGCACCTGTGCTGGGGCTGGAGCTTCCCCACGGACGACGGCAAGGCTCACTTCTCGGTCGTGGAGCCGCCGGAGGCGGAGATCCCGGAGGGAATGTTCATCGTCGCCACCCGTCGCGGCAAGCAGTTCAACAGCATGGTTCAGGGGGCACGTGACGACCACACCGGTGCCGACCGCGACGCGGTCATGATCAGCCGCGAGGACGCGGACGCGCTCGGGATCGCGACCGGTGACCAGGTGCTGTTGACAAGCGAGGCCGGCGAGTACCGCGGCCACGCTTTGGTGGCGCCCGTCAAAACGAGGACCCTCCAGGTGCACTGGCCGGAGGGAGAGGTGCTGATCGACCACGTTCACCGCGCGGCCGCGGGCGTGCCGGACTACAACGCAATCGTCTCGCTGACAACCGACCCGCCAGCCGGGGCGACCGCGCTGGCGAAGGAGGAGGATTGATGCACCTAGACGCAGTCGTGTTCTCCTTTCCGTCGTCGACGGCGTCGTTTGCACCGATTGCCGTCGGCTTCTTCGGACTCGGCACCGGCTATTTGATCTATGGGCCGCAGGAGCTGTTCGGGTTCCCGGCACGGAGCAAGCCGGTGGACCTTGCGACCGGCATCTGGGGCATCTGGATGCCGGGATTCATGCAGTTCCTGACCGGCGTTTACCTGTTCGTTGCACTGGTCTGGTTCGGGTCGCTGCATGACAAGCCGCTTTATATGGCGGCGCTGGCGTTTACGGCCTACGGCGTGCACTGGTGGGCGATCGGCATGGGCCGGTCGTTCGGCGGCGACCCCAAGCCGAACGCGTTCATGTCGATCGCGTTCACGATGATCTCGGTGCTGGGGATCGTCGTGTTCTTCAACCACGCCAGCGCCGACTACCCGGTCGGGGGGCTGTTCATCGGCCTGACGCTGATCTACATCAGCGACTTCTTCGCCAGCCTTGGCAATCCGCTGGGGATGCGCGCGCTCGGGTTCTTCCACCTGGGTACAGGACTCTGGCTGATGTATCTGACGTGGGCGACGGCTCTCAACTTCGCATCGGGCTTCCACCTGACGCTGTAGAGGACTCGTAGCGACATACCGTCCGCCCCTTGCGGGAACATGCGTTCGCATGATCGTCTGCATCCTGCTACCCCGCTTTCAGTTCACCGTCGCGGCGGCAGCGGCGGGCGCCGGGCGCGATGCGCTCCTGCAAAAGCCGGTGGCGCTGGCGCCGGAGCCGGGAGGATCGCAGGTGGTCGGCGAGGTGTCGCTCGCGGCCGAGGCGTTCGGCGTCCATTCCGGGATGCGCCTGGGGGAGGCGCTTGCGCGCTGTCCGCGGTTGACGCTCTTGCCGGGAGATCCAGCCGGGGTGGCCGATTCCTGGGAACGACTGCTCGTGCGTCTGGAGTCGATCGGGGCCGCGGTCGAACCAGAGCGCCCGGGGCTCGTGTGCTTCGACGGACGGGGGCTGCTGCGACTGCATGGGGGAATCGAGGCGAGTGCTGGCTGCCGCCCGTCGCGCCATGCGGGTCCCGGCCCGATTTGGGGTCGCCCCCTCGCGCTTTGCAGCGGTGGCGGCGGCAAGCCAGGCGCGGGCACGCCGGCCGGTGATCGTCGGCGTCGGACGATGCCCAGGGGCGGCGGCCGCTCTGGGGCCGGCATCGGCCGCGTCGCCGACGGCCACGCCCGAGCACGTGCTTTCCTAGCCCCTCTGCCCGTTGCGTTGCTGCGCGCCCGCCCGGCGCTGGCCGACCTTCCGGAGGCGCTCGAGCGCCTTGGCATCCGGACGTTGGGCGAGCTCGCCTCCCTTCCACCCACGGCGATCGCAGACCGCTTTGGGGCCGCTGGGGCTGCATGCCTTCGAGCTGGCGAGCGGTGGCGACGGTGCGCTGAGGCCGCGGCCCGCCAGCGAGCTCGTGCGCGAGTCGCTCGAGCTCCCAGAGGCCGCGTCCGGCATCCAGCTCGAGCGGGGGCTGGGACTGCTCATCGACCGTGTCCTCGCGCGGCGCGAGCGACGAGGCCGGACGCTGCGCTCGGTCGTGCTGTCGGCGGTGCTGGTAGAGCGTGGCGGCACGTGGCGTGAGCAGGTCACGTTCCGCGAGGCACTCGCGGATCCAGCGCGGATGCGGCTGGCGCTGGTCCCGCGACTTCAGTTGATGCCGGCGCCGGCCGAGGAGCTCCGGCTGGCGGTCGAGCGCTTCGGCCCACCGGCCTCGTGACCAGCGCGCGCTGCTCGAGGATCCCGCCGCCGCCAGATCCGCCCGTCTGCGTGAAGCGATCCGGCAGACGCGCGCCGCCGCCGGATCAGATGCCGCGCTGCGCGTGCTGACCGTCGATCCCGACTCCCGCTTCCCCGAGCGGCGCGCGGTGCTGGCGCCGTACGAGGGATGAACGCAGGCCCTAACCGCCTATGACCGGCCCCCGTCGCCTGTCGATCCCTCGCCGGGTGGCAGTGACCGCCGCCGATGGCGGCGTTCCGAGCGCGTCGACGGTCGCGAAGTGGACTCGGTGCGCGAGTCCTGGCTGGTGGAGGATCGGTGGTGGACCGACCGCCCCCTACGCCGGCGCTACTGGGAGATCGTCACGACGTGCGGACGCGATGAGATCGTGTTCCACGACCTGGAAAGCGGCAGGTGGTGGCGGCAGCGGTGAGCGCCTTTGTAACCGCGCCTCGAGAACGCGCCCACACGGCTGCAGCACAGGCCCGGGCGACGGACTCGTACGAGGTTAACCACCTCTACGGTGGAAAAAGTCGTACGAGTCAGCCTCGCCGCGGGCGCAGCCGGGGTGCAAAAATCCACCGCATGGCCGAGAGCAACGTCGAACTCGCGCGACGTGGATGGGAGGCCGCGCTTCGCGGCGACCTCGACGCGATCCGCGACCTGCTCGACCCTGACGTCAAATGGCACGGAGGCGATCCGACGGCACGCGGCGCCTGCCGCAACCGCGACGAGGCGCTCGAGTTCATGCGCCAAGCGCGCAGGCGCGGCCCGCTCGCCGAGCGCGTGAGCTCGTCGATGTGTCGACGCCGGCGAGAAAGTCGTCGTCCTCACGCAGCGCGCTGACGCCGAGACGGGCCCGAGCAGCTGAGCGCGAACCTCACGACCTTCCGCGACGGCAAGGCCGTCGAGATGGTGCACTACCCGAACGTCGAGGACGCGCTCGCCGCGGCCGGCCTCTAGCTGCCAGGAATCGGGGCAGGCTTCCGTCCTCGGCGGGAGCCGTTGGATCGAATGCAGAAATATTCGAACAACGGCCCAACAGCCCACGATCCGCGCGCCGAAGACCGCGCTTGAGCCAGCCTAGACTTTCGGTCGCCTGTCAGCGCCCGCCCCCACTGCAATAGACCCCGGCCCCACCGCCGTCGGCACCTGGAGTGGAGGCCGGTTCATGGGTTTTGGCGAGCCGCTCGACGACGAGCCCCTGACAGCGCTATTTACGCCGAACGAGCGGATTCGGACGACCCTCACCGCCGACGTGTACGGCACGGGCGAGGCAGACCGGATGCTGGGGCGCGCCATATCCGGCAAGCCGCGCGATGAGATCTGCGTGGTCGGAGCAGTCGGCCACGACTTCTATAGCGGCGAACGCGACGGCGCCAAGGGATTTCCGCGGTTCACCGACCCTCGCCTGCGAGCGCCCGCCGAGTACGCCGACTACCTGCGGATGGCGACCGAGCGCAGCCTCGAGCGCTGCGGTATCGAATCCTTCGATCTACTGCTCCTGCACAACCCGGACCGCACGGGATACACGAGCCCTGAAGTCTGGGAGGGGATGGCGGCGCTGCGGGACGCAGGGCTGACACGGATGATCGGCGTGGCCCCCGGACCGGCCAACGGCTTCACGCTCGATCTGATCGATTGCTTCGAGCGGTTCGGAGCGCTGCTCGACTGGGCCATGATCATCTTGGGCCCGCTCGAGCCGTGGCCGGGCGAGCTGTGCCTGGCGGCGGCCGCGGACGCGGGCATAGGCGTAATCACGCGCGTGGTCGACTACGGCGGACTGTTCTGGGACGACGTACTCCCGGGCCAGGAGTTCCCGCCGCAGGACCACCGCCGCTTCCGCCCCCAGGGCTGGATCGAGGCCGGACGCGAGCGGCTGGAGTCGATGTGGCCGATCGCGCAGCGGGCCGGCCTGACCATGCTCCAGCTCGCGTGCCAGTGGAACCTGGCGCACCCAGCCGTTCGCTGCGTCGTCCCGACACTGATCCAGGAGATCGGGCCCCGGGCACGGCCAATCGAGGACAAGCGTGGAGAGCTGGAGGCGCTGCCCGAGCACATCAGGCTGTCCGAGGCCGATATCGATGAGATCCGGGCAATAGGGGACAACACGGGATGCATGACGCTCAAGGGCGCAAGCCCCGAGCACGATGGCCAGCAGCGGCCCGACCGCTGGCCGCTCGACGACCGGCTCGAGGACGTGGCCCGCAGGTGGCAGATCGAGCCCGGCTCCGATCTGGTGCAGGCCCACGAGTAGTCGCGTGCCTCGGCTCGTCGGCATCAACCACATCGCGCTCGAGGTCGGCGACGTCGGGGAGGCGCTCGAATGGTACGGGCGCGTGTTCGAGTTCGAGCTCCGCGGACGCCACGGCAACCGCATGGCCTTCATCGACATGGGTGATCAGTTCATCGCGCTTCGCTCGGGCCGCTCGCAAGCTCCGGACGACTCGCGTCACTTCGGGTTGGTCGTCGACGACAAGGAAACCGTGCGGGCCCGGCTACGCGACCAGGGCGTGGACGTGCAATCCGCTGGCTCGCTCGACTTTCGCGATCCCTGGGGCAACCATGTCCAGGTGGTCGACTACCGCGAGGTCCAGTTCACGAAGGCACAGCCGGTGCTGCGTGGGATGGGGCTCGATGGACTCCAGAAGACCCCCGAGGCGCGTGACGAGCTTCGCGCCAAGGGCCTCGCTGACCCCGCGGCCTGACGGCCGCCCGGCTCACTCCAGCCACTCGGTAATCATCTTGGGGCTGGCGTGGACGCAGACCAGTCGCGAACGGCCCGGTCCCTTGTTGGTGAACTTGTGCGGGACGTCGGGCGGGACGATGACGATCTCGCCCGGCCCCGCGTTGTGACGCTCCTCGCCGAGCTGGAAGACGAGCTGGCCATCCTCCACGACCCAGGTCTCGTCGTAGGGATGCTTGTGCAACCGAGGACCGCCCCCGGGCTCGCTGTTATCGAGGATGATCGAGATCGACGCGCCGTGGTCGTCTCCTCGCAACGTGCTGTCTTCGAGCGTCGCGGCGCTGATGATCGGCATTCAGGGACCCTTCTAATCGTGGTTAGGCCGGCGCACATGTGCGCCGGCCCCCGCCGCGCATGCGCGGCGGGCGGGGGCGAGCATGCTCGCCCCCGTTCCTATTGATTGACCTCGTCCTGCATCCACTCGCAGCCCGCCGAGAGATCCTCGACGTCCATCGCCGCGGCGACGTTGAGCCACGCGCCGTAGCGGAAGAACTCGTCGATCCGCTCCGAGTCGAAGTCCGGCCCGGCGAGGCCCTCGACGTGCGCGACGAGCTGGGCGTACAGAGCCCGCACGCGGTCCCGGATCTCTGGGTCGTCGCAGGCCGCATACGCATGGTGCTGGAGCATCAGGTAGTCGCGGTGCTCGGACTGGAGCAGCTCCACGTACGCGTGGCCCATCGCCTTGAGGATGTCGGCGTCGGGCAGGGCGATCGCTGGGTCGTACTCGGCGGCGGCCTTCGTGAATGTGTCGGCCGTCAGCTCAAAGCCGCGTGCCACCGCGGCTACGAACAACTCTTTCTTCGAGCCGAACAGGCTGAACACGTACGGCTGCGCCACCCCGACGCGCCTCGCGATCTTGTCGACCGGCGTGCCATACAGGCCGCGGCGAGCGAACTCGTGCACGGCCGCGTCGATCAGCGCGTCCCGGCGCTCGGCTGCCGGAACGCGCTGACGCGGTGACTGTGTCTGTGGCGTGGCCATCTTCTACGCCGCCGGAACGGGTTCGCCGACAGTATCGACCTGCGCGGCAGCCTCGGCCCGGGTGGAGAACGGCAGTGCGGCGGCGATCAATCCGCCGGCGGCGAGGACGGCGACCCCGACCCACATGGCGGGCCTCAGGCCAGACACGAACTGCTGCGGCGAGAGGTAGCTGCCGTGGCTGGTGAAGACCGTCGCCAGCACCGCGATTCCGAGTACGCCGCCGAGCTCGCGGATGGCGTTCGTCGCTCCCGACGCCTGCCCAGCTTGGTCGGCGCGGACGGAGGAGAGGACGGCGTTGGCCGAGGGGGCGAACACCAACGACATGCCGGAGCCGGCGAGGATGAACGGCGCGATCATGCTCGTGTAGCTCTGATGTACGCCGGCCAGGGTCGCGAGCCATCCGAGCGCCACCGCCTGCAATCCGAGCCCGGCGGCCATGAAACCACGGCTGCCGTAGCGCTCGGAGAAGAAGCCCGCCAGCGGCGAGACGACCATCGTGGCCCCGGTCCAGACGAGCAGCTTCACGCCAGCCTGCAGCGGGCTGTTGTGAAGCACGTTCTGCAGGAACTGGCTGAGGAAGAAGATCGAGCCAAACATCCCGAAGTACATGGAGAGCGACACCACGTTGGTGACCGCGAAGCTCCGCTTGGCAAAGAAGCGCATCGGGAGCATCGGCTCGCGGGTCCGCAGCTCGTAGGCGATGAAGGCGATCACGAGCACCGCGCCGGCACCCAGCGCGACCAGGATCTCGGGATCGGTCCAGCCCTGCGACTGGGAGCGGACCAGGCCGAAGACGATCCCGAACAGCCCGCTCGAGGCCAGTGCCAGCCCGCGCAGGTCGAGGTGCCGGGACGGCCCGTGACTCTCCGCGAGCCGCGCGATCGACAGCGGCACCAGCGCGATGCCGATCGGGACGTTGATCCAGAAGATCCAGTGCCACGAGGCCGCCTGCACTACCGCGCCGCCGACCAGCGGCCCAAGCGCCACGGCGATCCCGCTGATCCCCGACCACACCCCGATCGCCACCCCACGCCGCTGCGGGGGAAACGCGTCTGCGATGAGCGTGAGCGTGAGCGGTGTGACGACCGCGGCCCCGAGGCCCTGCACCGCCCGTGCGGCGATCAGCATGCCGCTCGTCGGAGCCAGCGCGGCAGCGGCGGATGCGAGCGTGAACAGCGCGATTCCGCCGGTGAACATCCGCTTGCGGCCGAAGCGGTCACCGAGCGCGGCGCCGGTCAGCAGGAACACAGCGTATGCGAGCACGTAAGCGTTGACAGTCCATTCCAGGGACTGGATCGACGCGCCCAGGTCCCGGTGGATGCTGGGGAGGGCGACGTTCACGACGAGGTTGTCGAGCACGACCATGAACAGGCCGATCGACACGATCAAGAGGGTCCATCTGCTTGTGCGGGAAGTGGTCATTGCTATCTCCGGGGTCCTTAGTGAGCACTAACTAAGCGCATAGCTTAGCAGCGACTAACAACTTGTCAAGGCCCCTGGCGGGGTCGGGCGGGGATGGGACGAAACTGTCGTCAGACGACAGAAAACATCCAGGGGACGGGCCGGCGGACCTACTCGAGCAAAAGCGCCACGATCGACGCCGCCCGCTCCACGTCAGGCTCGGTGCCGACGACGGTGTCGTGGTAGATGAACCCCTCGGTCATCCGCACGATCGCGTAGGCGAGGCTGTCCACGTCGGCGCGCAGGCTGAGCGCGCCCGCCTGGAGCTCCTCGTCAAGCAGGCCGGCGAAGTCGCCCACCGTGCGGGACTGGACGCCTCCGGACTCCGAGGTCAGCAGGCGTAGGGCGGAGTGGGTTTCCTGTTGGAGGAAGGCCTGCAGCGGACGGGCGCCCACGATCTCGCAGAGGTGCTGGCGGAAGATCGCGAGCACCCGCTCGGCTCCGGTGTGCTGCGGATGGTCAGCCTTCGCCCGCTCGAACAGCTGGTGCGAGAGCGACCAAAGCACATCTGAGAGCAGCTGCTCCCGATGGCCGCACCAGCGGTACAACGTCGCGCGCGACACCCGAAGCTCGGCCGCGAGTGCCTGCATGTCGAGTCGCTCGCCGCGCAAGAACATCCGCCGCGCGGCGCGGAACGCCCCCGCCGGTGTGGCTCGGGTGAGGCTGAGCTCGGCGTCGCGATCTTGCGCGGCGCGGAACGCCGGCGTCTCCACCAATAGCGCACCCATCGTTATGCATATTTACAGATTCGGTTAATGCTGCTTGTGAAGCACATCACGGATGTGTATATCTAGGGCCAGTGGAGAGGGAGGGCCCGCCCCCAAGTCCTGCCTTGACCGTCCGCGGCCTGACCGTGCGCTTCGGCGGCCTGGTCGCGCTCGATGACGTTTCGCTGGAGGTCGGCTCACAGGAAGTCCTGGGGGTGATCGGCCCGAACGGGGCCGGCAAGACCACGCTCTTCAACGTGATCTGCGGCTTCGTCGTCCCGGAGGCGGGCACGTTGACATGGCGCGGTCAGGAGATCACGCGCATGCGCCCGCACCGACTGACCCGACTCGGCATCGCCCGGACCCTCCAGGGCGTGGGGCTGTTCGACCGTCTCACCGCGCTCGAGAATGTGATGGCGGGCGCCGAGCGGTTCCGCCGTGCCGGCGTACTCAGCGGCCTGCTCGCGCTGCCGCGCTCGGACCGCGACGAGCGCGCGCTCGAGGAGCGGGCCCTAGGAGCCTTGAGGCAGGTGGGGTGTGAGGACGTCGCGGGTCGGCTGCCGGGGACGCTGCCGTTCGCGCTGCGAAAGCGGGTGGCGCTCGCCCGGGCCCTCGTGGCCGAGCCAGCGTTGCTGTTGCTGGACGAACCGGCGAGTGGGCTTGACGCGCGCGAGCTGTCCGACCTGGCCAAGTTGATCACGTCGCTCGGCATCGCGGTGATGGTCGTCGAGCACCACATGGACTTCGTGACGTCCGTGTGCGATCGGGTGGTGGTGCTCGACTTCGGACGGGTGATCGCCGATGGAGTGCCGCCCGCGGTGAGACAAGACCCGCAGGTGCTCGAGGCCTACCTTGGCCGCGAGGCCGCCGAACAGGAATCGGTGATGGCTGGAGCAATCGATGCTCGCGCTTGAGTCGCTGACGACCGATTACGGCGCTGTCCGGGCCGTGGACAGTGTCTCGCTGGAGGTGCCGGCCAGCACCGTCACGGCGGTCCTCGGCGCAAACGGGGCCGGCAAGACGACGCTGCTGCGGACGGTTTCGGGCCTGGTCCATCCGCGCGAGGGTCGCGTCCGGCTCGACGGCCAGGACATCACGGGGCTGGCCGTGGAGGAGATCGTGCGCCGCGGGCTGGCCCACGTGCCGGAGGGACGGGGAGTGATCGCGGAGCTAACCGTCGAGGAGAACCTACGCCTGGGCGGCCTGTGGCGCCGGCGCCAGGCGACCCCCCTGTCCGAGCTCTACGACCTGTTCCCGCGGCTGGCCGAGCGCCGCACACAGCCGGCATCCACGCTGTCCGGGGGCGAGCGCCAGATGCTCTCGATCGCCCGCGCGCTAATCGCGCGGCCCCGGGTGCTGCTGCTGGACGAGCCCTCGCTTGGACTGGCGCCGGTGCTCGTGGCGCAGATCATGGCGCTTGTTCGAAGGCTCTGTGATGCATTCGCGCTGGCCGTGCTGCTCGTTGAGCAGAACGCCCGCAGCGCCCTATCGATTGCCAACCGCGGGATCGTGCTGAACCTCGGTCGCGTCGTCGCCGACCAGGACCCGGAGACGCTCCGAGCGGACGAACGGCTTCGCCACGCCTATCTCGGGTTCTGAGCGGTGACCAAGTTCATCGATTTGACATTGAATGGCGTCTCGACCGGAGCGGTGTACGCGGCGGTCGGGCTGGCGTTGGTGTTGATCTGGCGCGCGACGCGGATCGTCAACTTCGCCCAGGGAGCGATGCTGATGATCACCACGTTCATCGCCTGGAAGGTGGTCAGCTCCGGGGGCTCGTACCTGGCTGGGTTCGCCGTGGCGCTGAGCTGCGGGCTGGTGATGGGGGCGGCCGTCGAGCGGATCCTGATCCGCAGAGTGGAGTCGGCCCCGCCCCTGAACGCCGTGATCGTGACTCTCGGCCTGCTGGTGCTGCTCCAGTCGATCGCGGGGATGATCTGGGGCAACACGCCGAAATCGTTCCCGGCCGCGTTCTCGATCCAGGGCTACAAGGTGGGCTCCACGACGCTTTTGTTCGCGCCGAACGACCTGTTCATCGTCCTGCTCGTGCTCGGCGTCGCGCTCGCGCTGGCAGTTCTCTTCCGCTACACCTCCATCGGGCTGAGAATGCGTGCCGCGGCGTTCCAGCCGGAGGTCGCGCGGCTGTTGGGCGTGCGGGTGGGACGGATGCTCACGCTGGGGTGGGCGCTGGCGGCACTGGTGGGTTCGATCGCTGGGGTGCTCGTCGCGCCGTCGGTGTTCGTCGGGCCTAACACGTTTGACCCCATCCTGATCTTCGGCTTCACGGCGGCGATCTTGGGTGGGCTGGATAGTCCGCTCGGCGCCGTCGTCGGGGGCGTCGTGCTCGGGTTGGCGCTCTCGTACGTCTCGGGCTACTGGGGCTCGTCGCTGGTGACGCTGGCCGCGCTGGTGATCCTGGTCGTGGTGCTGATGGTGCGTCCGACGGGCCTATTCCCCGCAGCCCAGGAGCGGCGCGTGTGACCGCGCTGGCCGCTCGCATACGAATCCGCGCGCCGCGCATCACCCTCTTGCGGTCGCTGGGCGTGGTGGTCGTCGGCGGCCTGGTGTTGCTGTTGCTGAGCGAGCTATTGGGCTCCTTTAACGACCTCCAGCTGGCCAACGGCGCCTATTACTTCACCGTCCTCGCCGGCCTCACGGTGCTGGTCGGCGTCAACGGACAGCTCTCGCTGGGCCAGGGGGCATTCATGGCCGTTGGCGCGTACACGGTGGCGCTGCTGATCGGCAAGGAGGGGTGGGCGTTGTTGCCGGCGCTGATCGCTGGTGTCCTGACAACGTCCATTACCGGGATAGCGGTCGGCGCGGCGGCAACGCGCCTGCGCGGCCCCTATCTGGCGGGAGCGACGTTGGCGTTCGCGATCGGGCTGCCCGGGCTGGCGCTGAAGTTCTCGGGAACCTTCGGCGGCGACAACGGACTCGCGATCAACCCCCCGACTCCGCCGTCCGGGCTGGGCTCCTCGTTCCCGCTCGAGCGCTGGGAAGCCTGGATCGCCTGCATCGGCGCGTTGCTCGTGATGTTCGTCCTCTACAACCTGCTGCACAGCGGGGCGGGGCGGGCACTACGGGCAGTTCGCGACGACGAGATATCGGCCTCGCTGTGCGGGCTCCATGTGGCGCGCACGCAAACGTTCACGTTCGTAATCAGCGCCGCCTGCGCGGGGCTCGCGGGGGGCATGTTTGCGCTCGTCACGCAGCTCGCGGCGCCCGGTGCGTTCACATTGCAGCTGTCGCTGTCGTTGCTGACGGCGGTCGTGCTGGGTGGCCTCGGATCGCTCACCGGCGCCATCTGGGGCGCGGCACTGTTGGTGCTGTTGCCGGGTTGGTCGAATGACCTCGCGCATTCGTTCTCGTTGTCTCAGAACGTCTCGGCAAATCTTCAGTTGGGCATCTACGGGGTGATCCTCATCGGGGCCATGTTCGTCTGGCCCAGCGGGATTCAGGGCGGGCTGCGGGCGCTTCAGAGAAGGCTGTCATTCAACGGTCTGCCGCTTGCGGCGGGCCCCAAACCAACAGCAGGAGGAGATACATGAGACTGCCCATCAGGGCTCGTTCCGCATCGCTGCTGGCAGCGGTCATGGCGGTGGTGCTATCGGCGGTGGTCGTGGGCTGCGGCTCGTCGAGCAGCAGCTCGGGCTCGCAGCCGGGAGTCACGGCCACGAGCATCACGTTCGGCACCCACCAGCCGCTGACCGGGCCGGCGTCGGCGGGCTATAGCGAGATCGCGCCGGCGGCTCAGGCGTACTTCAACTACGTCAACGCGCACGGCGGCGTGTTCGGGCGAAAGATCAACCTGAACGTCAAGGACGACGCCTACAACCCGGCAAACACCGTCAACGTCGTGCACCAGCTCGTGCTACAGAGCAAGGTGTTCGGGATCTTCGACGGGCTGGGGACGCCGACCCACACGAAGGTGGTCGGCTTCCTCAATGCCGAGAAGGTGCCCGACATGTTCGTGGCCTCTGGCTGTCCATGCTGGGACAACGGCACCGGGCAGCCGTATACGTTCGGCTGGCTTACGAACTACACGATCGAGGGCAAGATCCTCGGTCAGTACATCAAGCAGCATTTCCCGGGGCAGAAGGTCGCGGTGCTGTACCAGAATGACGACTTCGGCGGGGGCGGCCTGGCAGGAATCAAGGACGAGCTGCCGGCGTCGCAGATCGCCGCCACCCAGCCGTATGAACCGACGTCGACGACGCTGGCGCCACAGATCACCGCCCTGAAGGCCTCGGGCGCCAAGATCCTGGTCCAGTTCACGGTGCCGATCTTCACGGCGATCGCCGAGCTGACCTCGTTCACACTCGGGTGGCACCCGCAGCTGGTGGTGTCGAACGTGGGCATCGACCCGACGACGGTCGCCGGGTTGCTGAAGACGGTCTCCAAGGGCAAGGCATCGGGGACCGGGCTGATCGAGAACGCGATCACCGACGCCTATCTCCCCTCGAATACCGATACCTCGAATCCCTGGATTCAGCTGTTCACGAAGGTCCACGCGCAGTACGACTCGAGCGCGCCATTCGACGGCAACGTCGAGTTCGGGATGGCGAGCGCGTACACGCTCGTGCAGGCGCTCGAGGCAGCGGGCAAGAACCTCACTCGCCAGGACCTCGTCAACGCGGTCAACAATCTCGGCGCGTCGTGGAAGGGACCGGGATTGGTCCCGTACCGGTACTCCAAGACCAACCACGGCGGGTACGCCGGCGTGCAGATGGGTCAAGTTCGAGGCGGCAAGGTAGTTCTGTTCGGCCAGCCGCTGACGACCACGCCGGTTGCCGGCAGTTCGATCGTCCCGTACACCGGCGGGCAGCCCGCGCCGCCGACCAGCGGGATTCCGACGTCGTAGCTCTCGGCCGTCCGCCCCGGGCCCTGATGGCCCGGGGCGGCTCGCCGCTGCTCATCTCCTGCGCGTCCACGTCGTCCGGACGAGGTGCGAACATGCGTTCGCGTGTCCTACGCCGAGCTCCACTGCCACTCCGCGTTCTCGTTCCTGGACGGGGCATCGCTGCCCGACGAGCTGGTTGGGACGGCGCTCGAGCTGGGCTATGAAGCGCTCGCCCTGACAGACCACAACTCGGTCTCGGGCTCGATGGAGTTCGCCGTCGCCGCGAACGCGCTCGGACTGCGTGCCATCCACGGTGCTGAGATCGACCTCGAGGATGGGCGTCACTTGGGATTGCTCGTGGAGAGCGAGCGTGGCTGGTCCAATCTCTGCAGGATCTTGACACGCGCGCACGCGCACACGCGCGAGGGAAGAGAAGGCGCTCCGCCCACTGACCCTTCGACGCCGCTTGAAACCGTGCTCGACCACGCCGAAGGACTCGTCTGCCTGAGCGGATGCGCGCTGCGAGGAGTGCAGGACGAGCCCACGCTTCGGTTGTTGCGCGAAGCGTTTGGGCCTGAGCGCCTCAGGGTCGAGCTCCAGCGCCCGTTCCTGCGCGATGACCGTGCGCGCAACCGGCGGCTCGAACGACTGGCCAAGCGGCTTGGCCTGCGGTGCGTGGCGACCGGCAACGTACACGCGCACGCGCGTGTGCGCGCGCCGCTGCAGGACGCGTTCGTGGCCGTGCGCCTGCACTCCATGCTCGACGCCTCAGAGCCACAGCGCCGCGGCAACTTCAGCCACGTGCTCGCCTCCCCGCAGGCGATGGCCGCGCGCTTTCCCGAGTACCCCGAGGCGGTGACGGAGACCGTGCGGCTGGCCGAGCGACTGCGATTCGATCTGCGCTCAGACCTCGGTTACCGGTACCCAGGCGCCGAGGACGAGGAAGCGATGCGCACGCTCTCGGAGCTGTGCGACACCCGTCTTGCGGAGCGATATGCGGGCGAGTCCGGTTCTGTGCGCGAGCGCGCGAGGAGCCGTCTGCAGGAAGAGCTGCGGATCGTTGAGGCCCTGGGGCTGGCCGGCTTCTTCCTGCTCCACCACGACCTGCTCGAGCTGGCGCGCGAGGTCGCAGTCGAAGTGCGCGGCCCGGACAGCGCGCGGGCGCTGCTGCCGCCGGGGCGGGGCCGGGGCTCGAGCGTGTCCTCGATTGTCTGCTACCTGACCGGCCTCTCGCACGTCGATCCGATCGCCAACGAGCTGCTGATCGGACGCTTTCTGAACGAGGAGCTGACCTCGTTGCCCGACATCGACCTCGACTTCCCGCGCGACATCCGAGAGACCCTGATTCCTCGCGTCCACGAGCGCTATGGCCACGACCGCTCGGCCCTGGTGGCGGCCTTCCCGACGTTCAGGGCACGGGGCGCGATCCGGGAGCTAGGCAAGGCACTGGGGCTGCCGCCCGGGGAGATCGAGCGCGTGGCTCGCGGCAGCGAAGGGTGGGACGCGCGTCAGGTGGACAAGGACATTGAAAGCGCATTCGCGTCGGGAGTCGGTCGCCGGGCGGGCCGCTGGGAGTGGCTGGCGCGCCTCGCGGCCGAGGCCCACGGGCTGCCGCGTCACCTGAGCCAGCACTCCGGCGGGATGATCATCGCCACCCGGCCGCTGATCGACTGCTGCCCGGTCGTGCCCGCCGCGATGGAAGGGCGCCAGATCGTCCAGTGGGACAAGGACTCGTGCGCCGACGCCGGGTTTCTGAAGATCGACCTGCTCGGCCTGGGGATGCTCTCGGCCGTGGAGCGCTGCGTCGATCTGGTGGCGCGCACGCGCGGGGAGCAGATCGATCTCTCGCGGATCCCGTACGACGACCCGGACACCTACGACTGCATCCAGAACGCCGACACCACCGGCGTGTTCCAGATCGAGAGTCGTGCGCAGATGCAATCGCTGCGCCGCACCCGGCCGGAGAGCTTGCAGGATCTGACGATCCAGGTGGCGATCGTCAGGCCCGGCCCCATCCAGGGCGGAGCCGTCAACCCCTACATCGCCCGCCGCCAGCACTTACGCGAGGATCCCGACTACCAGGTTCCCTACGAGCACCCATCGCTGGAGTCGGTGCTGGAGGAGACGCTGGGGGCGATCATCTTCCAGGACCAGGTGCTCGAGGTGGCGATCGCCTTCGCCGGATTCTCAACCGGGGAGGCCGAAGGCCTGCGGCGGGCGATGAGCCGCAAGCGCTCGGAGGCGGCGATCCGGGCTTACCACGAGCGTTTCATCGAGGGGGCCAAGCGCAAGCACGGCGCTGACGAGGCCACGGCCGAGCGGGTGTTCGCGATGGTCCAGGGCTTCTCGGGATTCGGGTTTCCGAAGGCCCACGGCGCCGCCTTCGGATTGCTGGCTTATCAGTCGACTTGGCTCCGTGTCCACTACGGCCCGGAGTTCCTGTGTTCGCTTTTGAATGAGCAGCCGATGGGGTTCTATCCGCCGGACGCCCTGATCCACGAAGCGCAGCGGCGGGGAATCGAAGTGCTGTCCCCCGACGTCGGCTCAAGCGAGGCGGAGTGCAGGCTCGACGGCGAGGGCCGCGTGCGCCTGGGCCTCGGGTACGTCAAGGGCGTCCGCGAACAGGAGGTAAGGCAGCTCGTCGCCGCTCGTCATGAAGCAGGGCGCTTTCGCGGACTATCTGATCTGGCGTCGCGGGCCGGGGCGGGCTCACCGTCGCTCGAGCTGCTGGCGTGGTCGGGGGCGTGTGATTCGCTGGTCAGGGATCCGCTGGACGGCCCCAACGGCGAACTTTGCCCCTCCAGTTCCACCCCTTGGAACCAGAAGGACAACGTTCAGGTCAGCCACCCCTCCGCCCGCCGCATCGCCCTCTGGCAGCTGGGGGTGGCGGCGCCCGGGAAAGGCGTTCCTGGCGGCGTACAGCTGGCGTTGCCCCTCGACCTGCCCGCGCCGCCCAGGCTGCGGGAGCTCTCTGGGTGGGAGTCGATGCTCGCCGACTACGGCACGACCGGCCTGACCGTGCACTCGCATCCGCTCGCTCTGTTGCGCTCCCGCCTGCCCGCCGAGCTCCTCAGCAGCCGGGACCTCGATACGTTGCCGCACGGGACGCGGGTCAAGACGGGCGGAATGGTGGTGGCAAGGCAGCGGCCGGGGACCGCAAACGGGATCGTGTTCGTGCTCCTCGAGGACGAGCACGGGACGATCAACCTGATCGTCCCCTCGAACATCTACGAACACCACCGATTGACGGTCCGGACTGAGCCCTTGATGCTCGTGGAAGGCAAGCTGGAGCGGTTCGCGGCGGGCGGAGGGGCGACGAACATCCTGGTGGACCGCGTGGGATCGATCGATGCGCCAGACCGACCGATGGCAGAGATCAAAGACTTCTCGATGCTCGACGAGCGGGTGCGACGAGGGCTGCAAGAGCAACGGGCCGGGGGTCCGCCGCGCGAGCCGGCGGAGGCCGACGACTTCCGGGCTGTCGCGCCACCCGTGTTGAGCTTCGCCTCAGGGCGGCGCCGGTGAGGTCGGTCGCCTTCGCCGCAGGCGGCGCCCGATCGCCGCCGCCGCGGGCCAGCCCGCACGATAAGCTGCGCGACCCTAATGCTGGCGGTCTATCTGTTCGTCGCCCTATGGGCTGTGGTGGGGCTCGGGCTGTTCTTCATCGCGATGAGGGGCAGGGTGTCCGGGCCCGGGGTCGAGGTCCCGACGCCACCTGCCGGAGGGCGAAGGGCAGTCGGACTCGTGTATCTGGTCACCTACGTCGGATTCGGCGTGGCGCTGCCGCTCATATTCCTGACCGGTAACCATCGCAACTCCAACCGTCAGGTCGGCGGGATCACGCTCACGGCGGCGGAGAAGAAGGGACGAGAGCTGTTCGGGCAGAACTGTGGCGTCTGCCACACGCTCGCCGCCGCAAACGCAGTGGGCAAGGTCGGCCCCAACCTCGACCAGATTCAGCCGTCCACGTTGCTGGTCCTGCACACGATCCGGAACGGCTGTTTGCAGAATCCGCCGCCCTCGCAGTCCAATGAAACGTGCCTGGGGCAGGGGACGATGCCTTCGAACATCCTGCTGGGAAACCAGGCGAACGAAGTGGCGCAATTCGTCGCGAAGGTGGCGGGCAAGGAATAGCCCGCCAGCGGGCGGGATCTGAGTCCGAATAGCCCGCCAGCGGGAGGGATCTGAGTCCGAATAGCCTGCAGCGGGCGGGGTTTGAGCACGAATCGCTCGCAGCGAGCGGGGTCGTCGCGGACGGGAAGATCGGTCAGACCTCTTCGGTCCGCCGCCGTTGGTAGGATCGCGCCTCGCCGCTGAGTTTCCTCCCCCATGCGGGGTGGAGAGCGGGGGACCCGATTAGTCGGGGCTAATCGCAGCAAGTGCTGTGTAGCGCCACCCGGAGGCGCGAGCCCGTCAGCTAACCCCGCACGCACAAGAGAGAGGACGCCCCAGATGCCGAACGAGGTTAGTCGTCGTACGGTCGTAATCCGCGGCCAGGTCGTGGACCGCTACAGCCCCAGGCGTACAACCACACGCAGGCCCAGAAGCAGTCGGTACGGGCGGATGAGCTCAAGGCCCGACCGGATCGCCCTGTGGGCAGTGCTCCTCGGAGTACTTTTGGTGCTCGTGGCGGCGACCAGCTCGCATGCCGCGATGGTGCACTTCTAGGTCGCCCCGCCCGCATAGCACGACACCTGCTAGGCCTCTCCACCGGCCCCTCCGGGCCGGTCGGCCTTGATCTCTTACGAGCCTCGAGCGCTCCGCTGATCCACGGTTTATCCCCCGTCGTATAAGGGAAAGAGCCCCGTGATCGGGGAGTCACTCCGAAACCACCGTGCTCGCCGCCGAGCCCAAAATCGAGGTCTTCTGAGCTTGTGCAATGTGCTCAAGCGAGGTACACTTATCAACCGTAAGTAGGTCTCCGAAGTGAAGGGCAGCGGCTGGCAAGCCAGCCCGATTTAAGTGAGCGCACCATGAAGACACAGATGAGCAGATTTCAAATCCACGACGACCTAACCGCGCCCGAGGGCTCGGTGGCGGTTCTGCGGGGTGCGCTCGCCTCCGGCGGGCAGTTGCCCAACTTCTTGGGCGTGCTCGCCGGATCGCCGGCCGCGCTCCGGGGATATGCCAAGTTCCGCTCCGAGCTACGCCACGGAAAGCTCACGCTGCCGACTCTCGAGCGGATCGCGCTGGCGGTCGCCGACTACTACAACTCAGAGCCCGGCATCGCCATGCACTCGCGGGCAGGCCGCAGCGCCGGCCTGGAGCTCGACGAGGTCGCCGCCGCCCGGCAGTTCAGCTCAAAGGATCCCCGCGAAGCTGCGCTGCTGCACTACCTGCAGGCACTGCTCGAGGAGCGCGGGCGCGCGCCCATGCACCTCCACGAGGAGGCCCGCGAGGCGGGCTGGGACGACGAACAGATCCTCGAGGCCATCGCCGCCTTGGCGCTTGAGGCCTTTACGGCGATGGTCAACGTCGCCGGAGAGGTTCCGGTTGACGGCTCGAGCGAGGCCTCGCGTACGCTCAAGGCGGCGTAAGCTTCGGAGTCACATGGGCGCTCGCGCCGACACGGCCAACGCCGAGACCCAAGTACAGGTCGCCCATTGCTGCCCGCTCTACCACGAGGCGGTAGAGCTCGTCGGCAGGCGTTGGACAGGCGCCATCCTCCGAGTCCTGATGGACGGAGCGCTGCGGTTCTCGGAGATCGCCCAGGCCGTGCCCGAGCTGTCTGACCGACTGCTGTCCGAGCGGATGAAGGAGCTCGAGTCGCGGGGCATGGTCGAGCGGCGCGTGATCCCAGGGCCGCCGCTCCGGGTCGAGTACGAGCTCTCGCAGATGGGTCGAGATCTCGAGCCCGCGCTGTCCGAGCTCCAGCGGTGGGCGAATCGCTGGCTCAGGCGCCATCGCGAACAAACCGTCTGACTCCAGGCCGAGGCTTCAGCTCAGCGTCGAACTCAGCGTCTCGGCATGGGCCGACGCACGGCGCCACGTCAATGTCGACCCCCGCAAGTGCAGCGATGAGGCCACGATCCCCGGGCCCGAATCGAGCGTGACGCGTTTGGACCGTTGCACCTTGTCGACCTCGATCCGCGATCCACGGCCGATGATCGAGCGCTCCGATCCGATCCAGGCCACCGAGCCATCGCTCTTGACCGCGATCGAGCCGATCGACTGGTAGGACTCGACCAGGCCGGGCCCGGCCACCGCCTCATAGCCCGCCAGCCGTTTGCCGTCCGAGAGACGGCGAACAACAACGACGGTGAACCCCGCGTCGACGCCGCAGCGGTCGGTCCCGTAGGCCACGATGTTCTCAGCCAGCGCTACGTGGTCAACGCGCTCCGTCGCGACGCATGCGGTCACGCTGCCCAGCTTGGTGCTTCTTCGGGTGCGGCGGTCGCACCCGTAGACGAGGTTGCCCTGCGAGTACACCTGCGCTCGGGAATCGGTCTTGATGATTCGCACTCCCCGGGGGACGCAGGGCGCGAGGCTCGTGGCGCTGAGGGTTTGCGCCCCGGAGCCGCCGCAGGCGACCAACGGCGCCACGGCGGTGGCAGCGATCAGAGCCGCAAACCGGCCAGGCACGCTGGTCACCCTATCGGGGTCAGTAACCTCTCGCCTCCGCCATGACCGTCACCCCGACCAGGCTCACCCCGGACGACATTACCTCGCTGGTCTCTGAGCGGAACATCCGTTTCATCCGGTTGTGGTTCACCGACATCCTTGGCCACCTGAAGGCCTTCTCCATCAACGCCACCGAGCTCGAAGATGCGTTCGAGGGCGGGATGGGGTTCGACGGCTCCTCGATCACCGGCTTCAACCCCATCGAGGAGTCGGACATGATCGCCATGCCGGATCCCGGCACGTTCGCCACTCTCCCCTGGCGCCCGGCCGAGCAGGGTGTGGGGCGCATGTTCTGCGATATCCAGACGCCAGAGCGGACGCCGTACGAGGGCGATCCCCGGTACGTGTTGCGCCGCGCACTGGACCGAGCGGAGGCCATGGGCTTCGATCACTTCTTTGTGGGACCGGAGCTCGAGTACTTCTACTTCCGCGACTCGAAGTCAACCGAGGTGCTGGACGAAGGCGGGTACTTCGACCTAACCGCACTGGACGCCGGCACCGATCTGCGCCGCGAGACGGTGCTGGCGCTCGAGCAGCTGGGGATACACACCGAGTACACGCACCACGAGGTAGGTCCCAGCCAGCACGAGATCGACATGCGCTACGCCGACGCGCTGAAGATGGCCGATGACTGCATGACCTACAGGATCACGGTCAAGGAATACGCCATGAAGTACGGCCTGCACGCCACGTTCATGCCAAAGCCCCTATTTGGCAAGAACGGCTCGGGGATGCACACCCACCAGTCGTTGTTTCGCGAGGGCAACAACGCTTTCTTTGAGCCCGACGACCAGTACTTCCTCTCCGACGTGGGCAAGGCGTTCATCGCCGGTCAGCTGCGACACGCCCGCGAGATCTGCTCGATCTTCGCCCAGTGGGTTAACAGCTACAAGCGCCTGGTGCCGGGCTACGAGGCGCCGGTCTACGCCGCTTGGTCACGACGCAACCGCTCGGCCCTGGTGCGCGTGCCGCTCTACCACCCCGGTAAGGAGCGCGCCACGCGGATGGAGCTTCGCTGCCCAGACCCGGCCTGCAATCCCTATCTGACTTTCGCCGTGTTGCTGCAGGCGGGGCTCGAGGGGATCGAGCACGGGTACGAGCTACCCGAGCCGATGGAGAAGAACCTCTACCACCTATCGCCCGATGAGCGCCGGCGGCTGGGCATCGAGCAGCTGCCCGAGACGCTGGGGGAGGCGATCGAGCTGACCGCCGAGTCAGAGCTCGTCCTGCGCACTCTCGGTGAGCACATGTTCAACCGCTACATCGAGATCAAGCGCCAGGAGTGGGACGACTACCGGGTGCAGGTCACGCCGTGGGAGCTGGAGCGCTACCTGCCGGTGCTGTGAGTGCCACGGATCACCGTCGTCGGCTCGGCTAACACGGATCTGGTCGCCCGCTGCGACAAGCTTCCAAGGCCGGGCGAGACAGTCACCGACGCCGCCCTTGAGCGCATCCCTGGCGGCAAGGGGGCCAACCAGGCGGTGGCCGCGGCGAGGCTCGGGGCGGACGTCAGGTTCGTGGGGCGGGTCGGCACCGACGACCTGGTGCTCCGTTCGATGAAGCATGAGGGCATCGATGTCTCCGGCGTGAGCAGGGACGACGGCGAAAGCGGCACCGCACTGGTACTCGTCGACGCCGCCGGGGAGAACGTGATCGTGGTTGCTCCGGGGGCGAACAGGAGGCTGAAAGCGACCGATGTCGAGATCGGAGAGGCGGACGCCGTGATGTGTCAGATGGAGATCCCGGTGGAGGCAATTGAAGCCGCCGCACGGCGGGCGCCGTTCCTCTGCCTCAACGCCGCACCCGCCCGTGCACCGCTGCCGCCCGGCGTCAAGCCGGATCTCCTCATCGTGAATCGCTACGAACGTGAGATCGTCGGCCCGTACAACGGCCTGATGGCGTTGACTCTCGGAGCCGACGGCGCGGTGCTGTGCGAGAACGGGGTCGAGGTCGCGCGGGCGCGGCCGCCGCGGGTCAAGGTCGTCGATGGCACCGCAGCCGGCGATGCGTTCTGCGCCGCGCTGGTCGTGTCGTTGCTGGAGGGGCGTCGCCGGGAGCTCGCGCTCACGCGGGCCTGCGCCGCCGGCGCCCTGGCCGCCTCGAGGCCCGGCGCCCAGCCCTCACTGCCAACCGCGGCGGAGGTCGACCGGGTGCTCGAGACATGACTTCCGTGATCCTCGACTGCGACCCCGGGCACGACGACGCGATCGCCCTGCTGCTCGCTCTCGCCAGCCCGGAGATCGCGTTGCTCGGCGTCACGACGGTGTCCGGCAACAAGACGGTTGAGCAGACCACAGCCAACGCGATCCGGGTGCTCGACCACCTCCGCCGCGACGACATCCCCGTGGCGGCCGGGGCCAACCGGCCGCTGGTCCGCAGGCGCGAGGTGCGGGCAAACCATCACGGCGAGACCGGCCTTGACGGACCCCACCTGCCCGGCCCGGCGCGGGAGCCGCACAGCGAGCATGCGATCGACTGGATGGCCGGGACCCTCATGGCAAGCCCCGAGCCCGTCACGCTCGTGGCGACGGCGCCGCTTACGAATGTCGCGCTCTTCCTGGGCCGGTATCCGGAACTGGAGGAAAGGATCGAGCGGGTCGTGCTCATGGGGGGCGCGATCGGCGAGGGCAACGTCACCCCCGCCGCTGAATTCAATATGTGGGTCGACCCTGAGGCCGGTGCGCGCGTCTTCTCCTCCGGGCTCGAGGTAACGATGGTCGGGCTGGACGTCACCTACAAGGCGTTGATGACGCCGGCCCACGCAGAGCGGCTCGCGGGGGCCGGACGAGCGGGCAAGCTGGTGGCGGACCTCTATGGGTTCTATTCGCGTTTTCACCGCGAGCGTTTCGGCTGGGAGGGCGCGCCGGTCCACGATGCATGCGCGGTCGCGTATGTGATCGATCCGGCGTTGATCGAGACCTGTGCGTGTGGCGTCAGGGTTGACACCGGGGGTGAGCTCTCGCGGGGACGGACGAACGCCGACCGATGGCATCGCCTGGATTGGGAGCCGAACTGTCACGTAGCGGTCGACATCGAAGCCGACCGGTTCCTGGATCTCCTGGTGGACCGGATCGCCGGGCTACGCTAGAGCGCCGCCGCCAGCTCCTCGGCGCTCGTGACCGGCGCCTGGCAGACGAAGTGCTCGCACACGTATGCGGCGGCTCGGCCATCGACAGGCTCTCGGCCGTCGAGCAGCGGAACGCCATCGCCGCTGGCGCCGGCTGCGACCACCACGTGAGGGTGGTACCGCGAGCGGACCGCTCGCACGAGCTCTGCCGCCTGCTCCGCGGGGCCGACGATCGCCACCTCGCGAACCGGGGCCAAGTAGAAGTCGATCGCCTGCAGGAGGTGGCCGAAAGCCGTCGGGTGTCGAGCGGCCAGGGGGGAGAGCAGTCTCAGGACGCCAAGGCCATGGCGCTCGTAGGAGCCCTCGCCGGATAGGAGCGCCAGGCGCAGAAGACCAAATGCGGCGGCCGAATTGCCGGACGGGATCGGCGAGTCCTCGAGATCCTTGCGGCGCACGGCCAGCCGCTCGTGGTCGGAAGCCGTGGTGAAGAACCCGCCTCGCTCCGGGTCCTCGAACCGTTCGATGATCGCCCCGGCCAAAGCCGTGGCCTCACGGTAGAAGTGGGGTTCGAAGGTCGTCTCATAAAGCGTGACCAGCGCCTCGAGCAGAAAGGCGTGGTCCTCGAGATAGGCATCGAGGCGTGCCTGCCCGTCCTTCCACGTACGCAGCAAGCGCCCGTCCGCGCCTCGCATGTGGTCAAGGACGAATGTCGCGCATTGAACGGCGGCCTGCACGTAGTCGTCTCGCTCGAGCACAGCCCCCGCCTCGGCCAGGGCGGAGATCATGAGCGCGTTCCAGGCTGTCAGGCGTTTGTCATCGAGCCCCGGCCGGACGCGCTTGGAGCGCGCCTCGTACAGCCTGCGGCGGATCTCCGGCAGCCGCTCCGGCACTGACCCCCGAGCCTCGAGCACGTAGGTGCCGGGCTCGAACGGCGCAGGAGCGAAGTACGCGATCGCCTCGTCGTACTGATCGCCAAGGACCTGTCGGAGCTCGTCGAGAGCCCATACGTAGAACTTGCCCTCGACCCCCTCGGAATCCGCGTCGAGGGCCGAGTAGAACCCACCCTCCGGACCGCGCATTTCATTGAGCGCCCAGTCGAGGATCTCGGAGCAGACTTGCTCGAAGCGCGCGTCGCCGGACACCTGCCAGCCGTGAAGATAGGCGCGGGCCAGCAGGGCGTTGTCATAGAGCATCTTCTCGAAGTGGGGGACAGTCCACGTCTCATCCACGGCGTAGCGAGCGAAGCCACCGCCCACCTGGTCGTAGATTCCGCCACTGGCCATCGCTCCCAGGGTCTGAAGCGACATCTCGCGCTCGCCGCGAGCCAGAAGGAACTCGATGGTCGACGCCTGCGGGAACTTGGGCGCGCCGCCCCACGCCTCCATGCTGGCTGTCGAACGTGGCCTTCAGGGCGGAGACCGCGCTGACGCACATGTCCTCTCGAACGGGCTCGGCCGACGGCTCGAGGCGAGCGGTGGCGGCAAGCGCGTGCTGGATCTGCCCGGCCTGCCTGGTGATCTCCTCACGGCGCTTCTCCCACGCATCGGAGATCGCGTCGAGCACCATGCGCCAGCTCGGCATCCCGTGACGTGGCTCGGGCGGGAAGTAGGTGCCGGCGTAGAATGGCTGCTGCTCTGGGGTCAGGAACGCGTTCAGTGGCCATCCGCCGCGGCCGGTTATCGCCTGACAGGCCTCCATGCAGATGGCGTCGATGTCGGGCCGCTCCTCGCGATCCACCTTGATGCAAACAAAGCGCTCGTTCATCGCGGCCGCCATGTCGGGATCCTCGAACGACTCGTGCGCCATCACGTGGCACCAGTGGCAGGCCGAGTAGCCGATCGACACCAGCAGTGGGCGATCCTCGCGTTGGGACCGCTCGAGCGCCTCTTCGCCCCACGGATGCCAGTCGACGGGGTTGTCCTTGTGCTGGAGCAGATACGGCGAGGTCTCGCCCGCTAGGTGGTTGGGCACGGCGTTCAACGGTAGCTGCCAGTCGGTGGCGACGACCTAAACGCCGCGGGCGGGGACTTCGAGGAGCTCCTCGCCGTGGCGCCCAGGTGGCGATTTCACCCCCATGCATTCCCCGCGCCCATGCCTTAGGGTGTTATCTGAGTGCCTGAATCGGTGACAGCCCCCGACGCTCCCGCTGCCGTCGGGCCCTACGCCCAGGCCGTGAAGGCCGGGGGCTTTCTGTTCTGCTCGGGCCAGATTCCGCTTGACCCTCGCACCGGCGACCTGATCGATGCCAGCGCCCCCGAGCAGGCCGGGAGGTGTCTGGAGAACCTCTCGGCCGTCTGCAACGCCGCCGGTACCACCCTCGGCAGCGCCGTGCGGATGACCGTTTATCTAACGGACATGTCCTCGATCGGGGCGGTGAACGAGGTCTACGGCTCCTTCTTCGAGTCAGACCCCCCGGCCAGGGTGACGGTCGGCGTGGCATCGCTGCCGCGAGGGGCAAAAGTCGAGATAGACGCGGTGGTGGCCCTTCAGGAGTGAGCGAGCCGGATGGCCCGTCGGCCGAGGACATCCGTCGGGCGGCGGAAGCCGGCGTTGGTGTCATTCGTGAAACGCCGGTTCTGAGCTCGCGAACGCTGTCGGAGCGGGCCGGCGCGACGATCGCGCTGAAGGCCGAGAACCTCCAGCGGACCGGCTCGTTCAAGCTGCGCGGTGCGCTGGCGAAGATCGCCGCGCTCGGAGACGGCTGTTCCGCGGGGGTCGTGACGGCGAGCGCCGGTAACCACGGTCAGGCCCTGGCCTACGCCGCACGCGCCCGGGGAGTGGCCTGCGAGGTCTTCATTCCGGAGGGCGCATCAATCGCCAAGGTCGAAGCGGTGACGGCGCTGGGCGCGACCGTCCACCTGGTCGGGGTCACCGTCGATGAGTCGCTGGCAGCCGCGCGCGAGCGCGCGGCGCAGGGCGGTTTGGCGTTCGTTCACCCGTTCGATGACCCCGACGTGATCGCGGGCCAGGGAACCGTCGGCCTCGAGCTGCTGGACCAGGTGCCGGACATCGCTCGAGTGCTGGTGCCGGTCGGCGGCGGGGGACTGATCTCGGGAATTGCCATCGCGCTCAAGTCGGCGCGAGCGGAGATCGAGGTGATCGGCATCCAGGTCGATAGCTGCGCTCCATTTCCCGCCTCGCTCGAGGCCGGGCTGCCCGTGCCGGTAGAGACCGCGGTGACAATTGCGGATGGGATCGCCGTCAAGCGGCCGGGCGAGCTCACTCTGGGCCTGATCCGACGCTGGTCGGACGAGATGGTGGTAGTCGAAGAGGACGACGTGGCCGAGGCGATGGTGTTCCTGCTCGAGCGAGCGAAGCTGGTCGTGGAGGGCGCAGGGGCCGTTGGCGTCGCCGCCTTGCTAGCCGGCCGGGTAGGAGGCAGCGTGCACGGGACGACCGCCGTCGTCCTCTCCGGCGGTAATGTCGACGCTGGGCTGCTCGCGTATGTGGCTCGCCGCCACGAGAGCCAGGCCGGGCGGCGGCTGGTGCTGATGGTCCGCGTTCCCGACCGTCCTGGATCGCTCGCGCGCCTGCTGGCGCTCGTCGCCGGCCGGGGCGCCAACCTGCTCGACGTCCAGCACATCCGCGAGGGGATCGATCTCCACGTGAGCGAGACCGCCGTGCAGCTGGTGCTCGAGACCCGCGGCCCCGAGCACGCCGAAGAGGTCGCCCGGGCGGTGCGGGAAGCCGGATACGCCGAGCCGGGGCTGGTGGGCTAAACGCGCGCCTCTTGCGCGCTCTGCGTCTCCCGGTAGGCGCGCGCAGCCCGCACGAGCGTGCCTACCACTCGGCTTCGCTCGTCGGCCTCCGGATGCCATTGCACGCCGAGGCAGAAGGCCGGCCCGTCGGTCTCGATTGCTTCGGGCAAATCATCCAGCACCGACACCCCGGTGACCCGAAGCCCCTCGCCGATCTCGGCCACCCCTTGGTGATGGTGGGACTTCGTCGTGTGAAGCTCCTCGCCGGCGGCCAGGGCTGCTAGCGAGCCTTGCTCCAGCCGCACGTCGTGCTCGGACCCGTCGAAGCTGCCGAGATGCCGGCGGTGCTCCTCGTGGCCAACATCATCTGGGACGTGCTGGCGGAGCGTGCCGCCCCTCGCGATGTTGAGCAGCTGCATGCCTCGGCAAATGCCCAGAACCGGGATGCCGCGTTCATCGGCACGGCGAGCGATGGCGAGCTCAGTGCGGTCGCGCTCAGGAACGGTGCCCTTGGTCTTGGGGTGTGGCTCAGTGCCGTACATCGAGGGATCGATGTCGGCTCCTCCGGCCAGGATCAGCCCGTCGATCAGCTCGAGCACTTCGTCCGGGTCGCGCTCGAGCCCGGGATCGGGCGGGACCATCAGCGCCAGTCCACCTGCATCCTGGATGGCGGCGATGTACTCGTGCCCCAGCAGCACGGCGAGCCGGTCCCACGCGCCCCACTGCGCGCGCTCGAGCGCAGCGCAGATACCGATTACGGGTCTGCGGTCGTCCATCAGTTCAGCGTAGCCGTCGACCGGATCAGGGCCCGCCTGACCTTTCCGCTGGCGGTCTTGGGCAGCTCGGAGGCGAACTCCACGATCCTCGGGTACTTGTACGGCGCCGTCTGGCGCTTGGCGTGCTCCTGCAACGCCTCGGCGAGCGCCTCGCTGGGCTCATACCCGTCCCGGAGCACGATCACCGCGCGCACCACCGCCCCTCGCTCATCGTCGGGAGCCCCCACCACCGCGGCCTCGGAAACCGCTGGGTGGGAGACAAGCGCCGACTCAACCTCGAACGGCCCGATCCGGTAGCCGGCGGAGATGATCACGTCGTCGGTCCGGCCCTCGAAGTACAGGTAGCCCTCGTCGTCCTGGACGACGCGGTCGCCGGTCCGCCAGCGGGCGGTCTCGGGCGCGGACCGGCCCCCGAGGTAGCGGACGAAAAAGGTGGGATCGGTGCCGGGGTCTTCGAGCACCAGCTCGCCGTCGTCGACCGCGAGCTCCACGCCCGGCAGAGGCAGGCCCATCGACCCGGGCCTCACTCGCCGCCCGGCCGGATTCCCGGTCAGCTGTCCGGTCTCCGTTTGCCCGTAGCCGTCACGGATCTCGATCCCGGTGGCCTCGCGGAAGGTGCGGATCACCTCCGGGTTGAGCGCCTCGCCCGCGGCCACCAGCTCGCGCAGCGCCGGCAGCGGTCGGATGTCCGTCCGCTTGGCGATCACCCGGTACTCCGTCGGCGCCATGCATAGAACACCTACCCGCTCTCGTTCCAGGATCTCCAGACGCTCGGCCGGATCGAAGCGTGCGTCGTGCAGCAGCGCGGCGGCGCCTCGAAGCCAGGGCGCGATGAACACGTTGCGCGCCGACTTCGACCAACCGGAGGCGGCCGTACACCAGACCAGATCGCCCCTGGTTGCCCCCAGCCAATGCTCGGCCTGGAGTCGCTGCCCAGGCAGGTAGCGCTGACCGTGGACGATCCCCTTCGGCTCAGCCGTCGTGCCGCTGGTGAAAGTGATGAGGCAGGGGTCGTGCGGCGAAAGCTCGGCAGCCTCGACCGCTGCCGCCCCGCCGTCCGTGTACAGCGCATCGTCGGGGATGAGCAGAACCGGGCACTCGGGCCGGGCCTCCTCGAGCTCGGTCCGATTGCGCTCGTCGGCGATGATCAGCTTGGGATTTGCGGCGTCCAGCCTGATGCGGAGATCGCGAGCACGCAGCTGCTCGTTGCAGGGGAGGACCACCGCTCCGATCCGAAAGCAAGCGATCATCGTCAGGACCCATTCGGGCCGGTTGCCGACCACGGTCATGACCACGTCGCCTCGGCCGACTCCCTGGCCGATGAGCGTCGCCGCGACGGCCACGCTTCGCGCGGACACCTCCCCGAACGACCACTCCTTCCTGCGGCCGTCTCGGCTCAGCTCGACGAGCGCCAGACGTTCGGTTGGTGCCGTGTCGATGACGTCGCGGGCGAAGTTCATCGGCGGTCGAGTCTGGCAGGATCGAACCAGATGACGTTCTGGAACGGCGTGCTCTGGCTGCACCTAATCGCCATGGCTTTCTTCGTCGGCGGGCAGCTGATGCTGGCTGCGATAGTGGTGCCGGTTCTGCGGTCAGCTGGCGACCGGGCCCCGCTTCGGGCGGCAGCGCGGCGGTTCGGGATCGGGACGCTGGTGGCGGTGGGCGTGCTCCTGATCACCGGCGCGGCCATGGCCTCGCACTTCCACAAGTGGAGCCACTCGACGCTTCAGGTCAAGCTGGGCCTCGTGGCGCTCGTCGCCGCGCTGATCGTCGGGCACATGCGAAGGCCCGAGTGGCACGTGCTTGACGCGGCGATCTTCGCCACCTCGCTGGCGATCGTGTGGCTGGGGATCGTGGTGGCCGGATAGCCCTGCTAGCGTGGGCGCATGGGCTTGATGTACGGCACCGGGCCGCTCGGGAAAAAGCCCGCTGGAACTTTCAACTTCGAGCCGCCGGCTCCGGGCCGGGCGCTGTATCTCGAACCCACACCGAAGCGGGTGCGCGTAGAGGTGGGCGGCGAGACGATTGCCGACAGCCGACAGGCGATGATGCTTCACGAGTCCGGGCTTCAGCCTCTCTACTACTTCCCGCCGGAGGATGTGAGGGCCGACGTGCTCGAGCCGGGCGATAGGCACACCCATTGCCCGAAGAAGGGGGATGCCTCCTACTACACGATCCGGGTCGGCGACCGGGTGGTCGAGAACGGCGCCTGGTACTACCCCGAGCTGCTCCCCGACGCGCCGCCTGCGCTGAAGGGGCTGATCGCGTTCTACTTCGAACGCATGGACCGCTGGCTCGAGGAGGACGAGGAGATCGGCGTCCACCCGCGCGATCCCTACCACCGGATCGACGTGCTGGCCACCGAGCGCCACATCCGCGTCTCGCTCGATGGCGAGCTGCTGGCGGAGACACGGCGCGCGGTGGCGCTGTTCGAGTCAAACCTTCCCGCGCGCTGGTACATCCCTCGTGAGGACGTGGTCGCCGAGCTCGAGCCCAGCGACACCGTCACTCGTTGCCCCTACAAGGGGACAGCCGGCTACTACTCGGTCAATGGCGCCAAGGACCTGGTCTGGTACTACGAAGAACCACAACAAGAGGTCGGCCGCATCCAGGGCCTTCTGTGTTTCTTCAACGAGAGGGTCGATCTCGAGCTAGACGGCGAGCGTCAGGAGTGTCCGGAGACGGCGTGGAGCCGGGGCGTTCGCTCGGAGAAGGCGGCCGCCTAGGCTGGCGGACGGCGGCGGCGTCGTAGCAACTTATGCAGGCGGTCGGCCTCCCGTGCGGAGCGGTACTTGATCCGCTCCCAAGTAATCCGAACGGTCCAGTACCCGGCGACGAGCCGCTCGACGTCGCGATCCCGGTCGCTCTCGAACGACTCCCGGTCCGAGTGAAACTCCCAGCTGTCGAGCTCGATCACGATCCGCTCGTCCGGGAACAGGGCATCGGCCTCATAGCCCGCGACGCGCGTACTCATTACGGGCTCGGGTAGCCCGTACTGCTTGCAGAACGCCGGGAATCCGTCTTCCCATTCGGAGCGCGTGGGCCCGCCTTTGACGGTCAGGAGCGGCCTCAGCCGCCGGGCCCCGGGGTGGTGGGGGAAGCGTTCGATGACGTCGGCCAGCTCAGCCATGTCGAGCAGCCCTGCCCGCCGCGCGTCGTTGACCCGTCGGCTGAGGGCCTTGCCAGTCATCGCCGGCGCCATGTCCAGGAGCGTGCGGGCAGGGCTGGTTACAGCGAGGCCTTGGTGGACACGGACGTCGTGGCGGCTAAGACCGCGCAGTCGGTGAACCCCAATTCCAGTTGGCCGACGGTCTCCCGGCACCGTGACGTGAATCGGTAGCTCCCACCGCTTCCACATCCCCCAGTGCGTCATCGCGGAGCCATGGCTGAGCGCGGCGCCGTCGCCACAGGCGAGCAACGCGGCCGCAGCATGCTCGAGGCCGGTCCGTGGAGGCCCGCCGACGGAGTAGACGCCGCGGTGGACGGGGAACAGCCAGCGGCGACGGGCGATTGCGTGGTTGTCGATCAGGCCGCTCTCGCGCAGCTGCTGACGAGTGATGTTGCGCCGCTGAGTTGACGCCCGCCGGAGGATGTCAGCGTCCACTCCACGGCTTGGGAAGTTGATGTCGTCTGGCGCCACTGTTCTTCCCAGAGCGCCGAGCAGGCCCCTTTCGCCCCCCTGTGGCAAAGTTGTGACCATGGCCACCACGACGACCCCCTACATCGAAAAGACCGACGAGCAGCGGGCCATCAGCGAGATGGTCCGCCAGTTCGCGGACGAGCAGATCATCCCCAACGCCGAGCACTACGACAGTGAGGACAGCTTCCCGGAGCCGATCGTCGAGCAGATGAAGGAGCTCGGCCTGTTCGGCGTGACGATCCCCGAGGAGTACGGCGGGATGGGGCTCGACCTGACGACCTACGCGATGATCGTCGAGGAGCTGAGCCGGGGCTGGATCAGCATCAGCGGGATCGTCAACACCCACTTCATCGGTTCGTATCTGCTGATGAAGTTCGGGAGTGAAGAGCAGAAGCAGAAGTACCTGCCCCGGATGGCAACAGGGGAGATCCGGGCCGCCTTCAGCCTGTCAGAGCCCGAGATGGGCTCGGACGTCCAGGCCATCAAGTCCACCGGGAAGAAGGTGGGCGACAACACGTACGAGATCAACGGCCAGAAGATGTGGGTCACCAACGGCCTTCTATCCGGCCTGGTGTTCGTACTGGTTAAGACCGACCCCCAGGCCCAGCCCAGGTACAAGGGCATGACCTGCTTCATCTGCGAGAAGGAGCCCGGGGCGAGCGAGAGCGACGGACTGACCATCCCCCCGAAGATCAAGAAGCTCGGCTACAAGGGCGTTGAGTCCACCGAGCTCGTGTTCGACGGCTACAAGGTGCCCGCCGAGAACATCCTTGGCGGCGAGGACGAAGGGCTCGGACAGGGATTCGTGCAGATGATGGACGCTCTTGAGGTGGGGCGGGTGAACGTCGCCGCAAGGGGGGTGGGGATCGCGCAGCGGGCATTGGAGCTGGCGCTCAGGTACTCACAGGAGCGCAAGACGTTCGGCAAGCCGATCGCCGAGCACCAGGCGATTCAGTTCAAGCTGGCCGACATGGCCACCCAGGTCGACGCCGCGCGCCTTTTGACGATGAGGGCCGCCCGCCTCAAGGACGCGGGGGAGCGAAGCGACCTGGAGGCGGGCATGGCCAAGCTGTTCGCGTCCGAGGCCGGTCGCTTCTGCGTCGAGGAGTCATTGCGCATCCACGGCGGCTACGGCTACTCCAAGGAGTATGAGATCGAGCGCCTGTATCGGGACGCTCCGCTGCTGCTGATCGGCGAGGGCACATCCGAGATCCAGAAGATGGTTATCGGGCGGACCCTGCTCAAGCGGCACAAGCTGTAGGAGTGGCCTCCCAGACCGACACCAAGTCGCTCATCGAGACCGCGGTCACGCGGTTCTTGGAAGAGGTTCCGGCGCTGCAACAGCTGAAGCTGGTCGCGGGGCTCGAGTTCCGTGCTCGGGGCGACGTTCAGATGTATCGGGTGGAGCTACCAGGCCCGCGCGTTACGAAGGACATCGCGACTGACGCAAAGGTCCGTCTTTCCGTATCCCGCTCTCATTTCAATTCGCTTGCGACAAAGGGCCGGGTCAAGGACTGGCGCGAGGCATTCGCGCACGGAGACGCGCAGGCCACCGGCATCGATCAGGTCATGAAGCTGATCGTCAACGTCGTCGAGCGCCAGGAAGAGCGCGCCCGGACTCGCAAGGCGAAGCTCTAAAGGCGGAGCGCGCCGAGGCCGGAAAGCAAAGCTCCAAGAGCGGCGCGCGGCGCGTGGCTGACGGCGAAGCTCCCCGAGCTACTCGGGTTCAAGAACACAAACACCGTGGCCGTGAAGCGGTTGGTATCAGTGGGGTTCAACGTCACTCCTAACTGATGAACCTTCTTTTGCCCGACCTGGCCCCTCAAGCGAGAGGTGACAGCGATCGCGGGGGCCGCGACCGTGACCCGCACGGTTCTCGCACCCTTCGGCAGCGTGATCGTCAACCGACCCTTGGACAGCGAGAGCGTGTAGCCCCCGATGCGCTTGCCGCCCGAACCAACAACGGACGTCCCCTTGGCGAGGCTGGAGCCGCCGCGGAACCTGAGCCCGCTAGGCAGGGTGATCTTGAGCTTTTTGACCGCGGGCGAGCCCGGACCGGCGTTCAGCGTGAACGCGAGCTTTGGCCTGCCTTTGGCAATGCCCGTGAGCGACGCCCGGGGGACATTCGGCCCCGTGATCGTCCACCTGAAGGGAACGCTTGCTGACACCGCGCCGGTCTTCGCCGTGACGACGACCGAGTAGCCGCCAGCCATGGACGGCCTGCCGGTGATGAGACCCGTCGTGGATTTGATCGACAAGCCTCGCGGGAGCCCGGAGGCGCCGTAGCTGAGCGGGCCGCTGTTGTTGTCGTTGGCGGAGATCTGGAGCTTGATCGCCTTGCCCACGCGAGCGTGACGGTTGCCGGGGTTGGCGATCGCCGGCACGACGATCCAGGTGAAAGCGGAGCTTCCGGAGCGGTTGCGGCTGTCGGTTGCGCCAACCGTGACGGCATACCTTCCGGTGGTGCGCGGCGTGCCAGAGATCACGCCAGTGTTCGAGTTGATCGAGAGGCCTGGTGGAAGCCCGCTGGCACCGTAGGTCAGCGGATAGCCGACACTGTCACTGCCCCCTACCGGCAGGCTCACACCAGCCCCGACGGTGGAGGTCTGCGTGCCGGGATTGCCCGCCGCGACCTGGGGAGCGCATATGTTGGCTGCGAGCTGTGCGCCCTGCGGGCTGCCCAGGCCGGAGGCCATGTCGTAGCCCGGGCCGGCGGGGAAAAGGCCGTTGCTGCCTGAGGTGACGTCGTTGAAGTCAGTGGAGTAGGCGTGTCCCGCCGAGCCGTACAGCACCGGGCTTGCGAACCCGACCGGGATCCCCCCGCAGGCGCTCGACGCATTGATCAGCGCCACCAGCGCCGCGAACAGCGGCGTCGCGGCGCTGGTTCCGCCGATACCGATCCACCCACCGTTGTAGAAGATCGCCAGGGGCGTAGCCGGGTCGGCGTCGGCTGACACATCCGGAACTTCGCGACAGAAGCTGCCCGCGGGAGCGTCGCAGGGTCCGCCCGACGAGTGCGGGTTAATCACGTTGAGTGGGGACGGGGCCCCAGACTGGTAGGAGGGCATCGTCCACAATGAGGACACGCCGCCGCCGCCTGCGCCATAGCTGTCGTTCCAGACCGACTCGGAGGGAGGCGGCCCCAGGGAGCCGAGCGAGGTCCCGCCGACGCCGGTGACGAACGGCTGACTGGCGGGATCATCCACGGAAACCGAGCCGGTGCCGCAGTCGTCAGAGCCGCCGTCGCCCGTGGCAGAAAAGATCGACTGGCCCTGAACGGCCGCTTCCTGGAACAGCGCGTTCTCTGCGAATGCAAGCGGTCCTTCCTGCGCTTCGCAGACGCCCCAGGAAACAGAGATCACCTTCTGCGCGTCGGCGCTGATGATCGCGTTGTAATCGTCGTACAGGTTGAAAATCGAGTTAGGCGCCTGGTACACGTCGATCGCCGCCTGAGGTGCCAGGCCGATCACGTCCTCGATGTCAAGCGCCGCCTCCGCGCTGCCGACCCCCGAGCCGACACCTCCGTCCACGCTGGTATAGGTGACCGGGGTGCTGGTCCCGTAACAGGCTTGGTACGCACCGATGTCCGACGGGCTGTTCGGTTCGAGCTCGACGATCGCCACCCCCTGGCCGGCTCCCTGATCGCCTGCGCCGTACAGACCCGCGAACCGATAGGCCGAGGCCAGCTGGTCGGCGGTGTAGCCCACCCCGGACGCGGCACCGCACGGCTGGGGTCCGCCAGTGACGACATGGGGCACCGCCCGCGGCAGTGCGCGAGCCGCCGGTACGGCCAGCGGGTGGGGCACGACCAGGTTGTCGAGTCCGAGCACGCTCTGGACGAGTCCGGCCACGGAGGCATCTAGCTGGGGCGCCTGGTCGGGAGCGAATGCGGTTCGACCGGTGTGCAGCCTCAGACGCCGCAACGAAATGGAAAACGCCCGGCTCAGCCCACCTGCATTGGAGCGCACCGGAATGGCGAGACCGTTCGCGGTAACCGTCCCCGGGGTGAGCCCGTGTCTCCGCAACGAATCCGCCACGGCGGCGATCTGCGAGTCGGTGGGCGCGAACTGCTGACGGAACTGGGACACGGACAGGTAGTGGTGGTAGAGGCTCGAGCCAGGGGTCGAGACGGCGGTGGCGTAGGCCTCGAGGGCGGCGGGGTCGCGCGGCTTGAGCACCACCGTGGTGTCGAGCGGCGTCGTGGGCTGAAGCGCACCGACCACGGCGGCTCCGGCCGGCACCGGCGGGTGCGGACCCACCCTGATCTGATTAGGCGTAGCGGCGGCGGATGCCGCTGACGTCGCCAGCAGCATCGCAGCGGCTAGTAGGGCAGAGATCCCCCGTGAGGCCACGCCCGTATTCGTACCAGCCGCACGAGGGTGTGGGCGTCAGTCGCCGGGGGCCAGCTCCTCCGCCGCCCGCAGCTGCTGCTCGACGAGCTGAAGTCCGGAATCCCAGAAGCCGGGATCGGCGAGGTCGATCCCGACAATGGCCCCCAGCTCCTCGGGAGCACGCGAGCCGCCGGCGGCCAGTAGCTCGATGTAGCGGGGCGCAAACGACGGCCCCTCCTCGAGGTAGCGTCCGTAGACCGATAGGGCCAGGAGCTGCCCGTAGGCATACGCGTACACGTATCCCGGGACGTTGATGAAGTGGGGTATGTACGACCACCACATGCGGTAGCCGTCGGTCATCTCCACCGCGTCCCCGAACATCTCGGCCTGGCTCTCGGTCCAAAGCTCGGCGATCCGATCCACTGACAGCTCTCCCTCCGCGCGGCGGCGGGTGTGCATCAGGTGCTCGAAGCGGTTCATCGCCATTTGGCGAAAGACCGTCGCGACCGCACCGTCAATCCGCTCGGCCAGAAGAGCAAGTCGAGCTTGATCGTCTGCTGCCTGATCAAGCAGCCGACCGAAGACCAGCGCCTCGCCGAACACCGATGCGGTTTCCGCGAGCGTCAACGGCGTTGTGAACTGGAACACACCCTGGGGCTGGGCGAGTGCGGCATGCAGGCCGTGGCCTAGCTCGTGGGCCATCGTCAGCACGTCGCGCTGGCGGGCGGTGAAGTTCAGCAGCACGTAGGGATGAACGCTGGGCACCGTGTAGGAGCAGAACGCGCCTCCGCGCTTGTTCGGCCGAACGGGAGCGTCGATCCACTGCTCATCGAAGAACCGCCGCGTTATGCGCCCGGCCTCCGGAGCAAATGACTGGTAGGTGTCGAGCACCAGCTCCCGGGCGTCGGAGAACGAGTAGCTCACATCCTCTGGCGACACCGGTGCCATGCGGTCGTAGTCGGTCACCTTCGGGATCCCGAGCAGCTTCGCCTTCAGGCGGTACCAGCGCTGGGGGATGTCGTAGCGGCGACGGACCGCCTCGATCAACGCCAGCACGGACTCATCGGATGCTTCGTTCGCCAGGTTCCGGCTCGCGAGCCAGTGCGGGTAGGAGCGCAGGCGATCCTCGACTGCCTTGTCGTAAATCAGCGTGTTGTAGATGAAGGCCCGCGTTCGAAGTCCGGGCTCGAGGGTGTTCGAGACCGCTTGTGCGGCGGCGCGCCGCTCCTCGCGGTCGGGAGCCTGGAGGCGACTGAGGGCGACCTCGAGTGGGATTTGATCGCCATCCAGCTCGACCCGCAGTGCCGATACGAGCTCACCGAACAGCCGTCCCCACGCGCTCTCGGAGGAGATCGACTTCTCGGACAGGATCTTCTCCTCTGGCTCGGTGAGGAGATGGGGCCGGTAGCGCCTGGCGCTGCGCAGATGGTGCCGGCAGAAGTCGAGGCCTTCCGCTGCAAGCAGCTCTTCGGCCCGGTCGTCGTCGAGCGCCGCCCACTCAAGATCGAAGAACAGGAGCTTCGTCTCGATCTCGGTGGCACGCTCTTGCATGCGTTGGAGCAACGCGCCGCGGGCTGGATCGGCGGTATCGGTCGAGAACAGCAGGGCGGCGTAGGAGGCGGCCCGCCCCAGCATGTCGTGGATCTCAGCCAGCTCCAGCATGGCCCGCTCGAGCTCCGCTGACTCGATCGTCTCGAGCTTGCCCGCGTACCGCTCGGCGAACGCGCCGGCGCGCTCGGTGGCCTCGCTCAGCAGCCGGTCAACCCCGGCCTGGCCCTCCCCGTATACGAGCGGCTCGAGGTCCCACTCGGTCTGGAGCAGCTCGGGATCAGCCAGGTTCTCGGCGGTCGTGGCCATCCACCGGAGCTTAGCCTGGGGCCATTTTTCGGCGCGGAGAGCACGTGTGGTAGAACTTCGCTCTAGAAAAATATTCTAGACGCGCGGGCGACGCGGCGGCGCGCGGGCGACGCGGCCCCGCAGCCGGCGACGCGGCGCCCGCAACCCCCAAATGCGGAGGTGGAAGCCATGACGATTAGCTACGAGGAGGCCGTGTCGTCGGCGGAGAAGGACGGCGGTCGGCCTCTCGTGGTGGTGGAGCGAAGCGCCGCGCACGCGGTAGTCACGCTCGACGATCCGGAGAAGCTGAACCCGCTGAGCGCTGCCCTGACCGTTCAGCTACATCGGGAGCTCAGTGCCCTGGCCCGCGACCCGGCCGTCCGGGCGATCGTCCTAACGGGCCGCGACCCGGCGTTCAGCGCGGGCGGCGACCTGCGGCTGATGCGGGAGGTGGCGCAGCCGATGATCGAGGAGAGCTCCGGCGGCGCGACCGACATCTGGCGTTGGATCCGCAACCAGTTCGGCGCCATCGTGCGGCTGATCACGCGCACCGACAAGGGCTTCGTCGCTGCGGTCAATGGCTCCGCGGCCGGCGTCGGACTGGCCTTTGCCCTGGCCTGCGACGTCCTGCTGCTCTCGGAGCGGGCCCGGATCGTGCCCGCGTTCGGGCGCATCGGCCTCGTCCCGGAGGTCGGCACCAGCTGGCAGCTGACCCGCAGGCTCGGCTATCAGCGGACCTTCGGGATGTTCGCCTCCGGGCGCCACCTGTCCGGGTCGGAGGCATTTGAGCTCGGCATCGGCAACGAGCTTGTGGAGCACGACCAGCTGCTCCCGGCAGCACTGAAGTGGTGCGAGCGGATCGAGCGCATGCCGGCCCACGTGCTCGAGATGAGCAAGCCACTTCTGCGTCAGTGCGCCGACCTGACGTGGGAGCAGGCGGTCGCGATGGAGGAGTTCGCGGAACCGATGTGCTTCACGACCAGCGCGCATAAGGACGCGGTGCGCGAGCTTTTGAGCCGCTAGATCACGCCGCAGCAGGCGTCACGGCGGCGCCAGGGGCTCAGCTACGCTTGCGCTCGATCCCATGGCGGCGCGAAGAGTAGTGAGGGGACTGGTTCTGACGGCTGCCATCACCGCCGCCATTGCAGGCTGCGGAGGCGGGGACGCCCCGCGCACGCCGCAGCTGTCCTCACTGCCACTCGCACCGGGCGCCCGGGTGATGACCAACGTGCGCCAATGCAACGGCGGATCGAACTCCTACTGTGCGGTCGAGCTGGTCGTCCTGGGGCCCAGCTACCGTTCGTCTCGGGCGCTGGTGCTGGCGGAGCGCGACCGGCTGCGGGCCCAAGGTTGGATCGGCGCCAGCCCCACCACAGGCGACCAGCTGGCCAACGAATCGCCGAATAACAAACTCCGCGTGACATACGCCACCGCGTTCGAAGACCTCAAAGGAGCCGACCTCGGGTGGATAGACCGCTCCTGGCCGACTGTCAGCGCGCTCGATGGGACACTGTTCAACGGCGCGGCGGCCATGTCCGTCTTACTCGAGGTCGGCTCACGCTGAACGCGTCACCTTCAGCGTCGGTCGTCCGCCCCACCACGCGCTGGCCTCAGCGTCAGGCGTCTGTCCTCGCCCACGCCGAGCGTGCTCCGTCCGGCCAGAAGGTCGCGGAGATCACGACCGACGAGCTGCTCGCGCCATCCGATTAGCGTCCGCACCTGAGGCTCAGGCTCGCCGCGCCGCGCGGCTCCGACGATCAGCTCGAGCTCGGCACGGGATGCGATCAGCTCATAAGCCAGTCCGGCCTCGAGCGCGCGGGCGCGCAGTAGCGCCTCGGCAAGCACGATTAGCGGCAGATCCGCTGATTCGGCGTGCTCTCGCGCCCGCTCCCGCGGGATCGGGGGGTCGGCGAGCCCGCGTTGGACAGCTTCGAGGATCGGGGTTCCCCTGCGCCTGACGACGGACCGATGCATGCCGCGAATCTGCGCCAGCCGCTCCAGGTCGGCGGGATGACGCTTCGCTATCTCGACCAGTGTGGGATCGGCGAGGACCGATCCCACAGGGCGGTCCTCGCTGGCGGCGGTGCGCTCGCGCCACGCGGCGACGGCGCGAGCGACGGCACGCGAGCGGGGGTCTAGCTGCCGCACCCGCGGCAGCCGCTCCCAAGCGCTCTCGGGATCCCGCTCCTCGGTCGCCGATTCAAGCCGACGGCACTCCTCCCGCGCCCACTCCAGGCGGTTCGATTCCAACAGGCGGCGCTGGATCTCGTCGGCGAGCTGCAGCAGGTGGGCGACGTCCTCGGCCGCGTAATGCAGCTGCTCGGGCGTCAATGGTCGGGCGTCCCATCGCGTGTACGAGGCGGTCTTGCCAACCCGCCGTCCGAGCATCGCCCCCAGCAGATTGCCGTAGCCGGCCTGGGCGCTGGCGCCCGCGAATCCGGCGGCGACCTGGGTGTCGAACACGTTCCGGACCTCGGTTGCCCACGCCCGGCGCAGGATGGCGACATCCTGGCGGCCGGCGTGGACGATCACCTCGACAGACGGGTCGGCGAGCAGTGTCGCCAGCGGCGTCGGGTCGGGATCACCTCGGAGCGTGTCGATCAGGGCCATCTGCGGATCGTCGCCATCGGTGCCATCGACGACGACCTGCGCCAGGCAGAGCAGTGGGCGGTAGCGCCCCTCGGACATGAACTCCGTGTCGACCCCCAGGCGCCCGGCCGCCGCGGCCCGCTCGGCGAGGGCTGCGATCTCCTCGTCGGTCGCTAGCGTCGGAACGGTGGCCTGCTCCATGGGCGCAGCGTATCCGCCGGTGACACACACGGGTAAACCGACCCTCCTGGTAGGATTTACCCACGATGATCTTCTCCTCGAAGGCCGAGTACGGCGTGCGGTTGATGGTCGAGTTGGGGCGTCAATCGCCAGAGCATCCGACCAGCCTGAAGGCGATCGCCGACGCCGAAGGGCTGCCGCTTGCCTACCTCGAGCAGGTAGTGGCCCGTCTGCGGAGGGCGGGGCTCGTGATGAGCGCCCGCGGGGCCCATGGCGGCTATTGGCTGGCGCGCCCGGCGAAGGAGATCGCGATGGACGAGGTCGTGCAGGCGCTGGAGGGTGCGATCGCCCCGATGGAGTGCTTCGTGCACGACCACACTGAGCGCGTGCTGTGCTCGCACGAGCCGGACGCCGGCCGCGGCTGCGCGACAAAGCTCCTGTGGATGCGTGTTCAAGGCGGCATCACCCGCTCGCTTCAGACGACCACGCTCGCGGACCTGGTCGAGTTCTCGCTTCGGCACGACCGCGAGCAGGGCATCGGGGCCGATACACAGCGCGAACGGACGACTGGTGGCACTGAGCCCGAGCCGGCCTCCGTCGCGTGAACTAGATAAGAAAGCTTCAGATGGCAGAACTCGAGATTCGAAACCTCTACGTCCGCGCAGGTGAAAAGGAGATCCTGCGGGGAGTCGACCTGAGCGTGGGCAAGGGGCAGATACACGCTCTGATGGGGCCGAACGGCTCCGGCAAGTCGACGCTGGCCAACGCCATCATGGGACATCCCGGGATGGACGTAACCGACGGCCAGATCATCTTCAAGGGCGAGGACATAACCGACGCCGATCCCGATGAGCGCGCTCGCATGGGGCTGTTCATGGCCTTCCAATACCCGGTTGGGGTTCCAGGGGTGACCGTCACCAAGTACCTACGGACGGTGCTCAACGCGCACCGTGAAGCGCGCGACGAGGAACCGATAGCCCTGAAGGACTTCCGCCAGTCGGTCGAGGCCGCGATGCAGCTGACGAACGTTCCCAAGGAGTTCTCCGGCCGCTACCTGAACGAGGGCTTCTCAGGCGGGGAGAAGAAGCGGATGGAGATCCTCCAGCTCGCGCTCCAGAGGCCGGAGATGGCGATCCTCGATGAGACAGACTCGGGGCTGGACATCGACGCGTTGAGGGTCGTGGCCAATGGCGTGAACGCCGTGGCCGGGCCCGACATGGGAGTGCTGATCATCACCCACTACCAGCGCATCCTGCATCTGGTCCAGCCCAGCCACGTGCACGTCATGTACCAGGGCCGGATCGTCAAGGAAGGCGGCCCGGAGCTGGTGGACGAGCTCGAGGCGAAGGGCTATGGCTGGATCGCCGAGGAGCTCGAGGCTGCCGCGTGACCGCGGTCGCTGGACAGTCGCTCGAAGCCGTCGCGGATCAGTTTCCGGTGCTCCGCCGCACGTTCGGCGGCTACCCCCTTACTTATCTAGATAGCTCCGCCACCTCGCAGACGCCTCAGTCCGTGATCGACGCCATGAATCGCTACTACACCGAGTCGCGAGCGTCCATCCATAGGGGCGTGTACCCGCTCGCCGTGGAGGCCACCGATCTGTACGAGGGTGCCCGGCAGCGGATCGCCAATTGGCTGCACTCCACCCCCGAGGAGACCATCTTCACCGCGAATGTGACCGCGGCGATCAACCTCGTCGCCTACACCTGGGGCCGGCAGAACGTGCAGCGGGGGGACCTGGTGGTGCTCACCGAAATGGAGCATCACTCGAACATCGTCCCCTGGCAGATCCTGTGCCAAGACCGGGAGGCGGAGCTCGCCTACGTGCCGCTGACCGACGACGGCAGGCTGGACATGGAAGCGCTCGACGCGCTGCTCGCTCGCCAGCCGAAGCTGCTTGCATTCGTCCACGTCTCAAACGTGCTGGGGACCATCAATCCCGTCGCGGAGATCGTCCAGCATGCGCACGCGGCAGGGACGGTCGTTCTAATCGACGGTGCGCAGGCGGCGCCACAGGTGCCGGTCGACCTGCGCGCCATTGGCGCCGACTTCTATGCCTGGACGGGCCACAAGACCTACGGGCCCACCGGGATCGGAGTCCTGCACGGCCGGCGCGAACTGCTCGAGGAAATGCCGCCGTTCATCGGCGGGGGCCACATGATCCGAACGGTGGCGGCCAACGAGTCGACGTGGACCGACCTGCCGCACAAGTTCGAGGCCGGAACATCGCAGATCGCCGAGGCCATCGGCCTTGGAGCGGCCGTTGACTGGGTCAGGGCCTTGGGAATCGGGCGGATCCGGGCTCACGAGGAGTCCCTGGTGGCGCTGGCGCTCGAGCGGCTGTCCTCCGAGGTTCCGGGCCTGACGATGCATGGCCCGCTTTCGGCCTCCGACCGCGGAGCATTGATCTCGTTCTCGCTCGAGGGCGCCCATCCCCACGATGTGGGGGAGATACTGGGGCGCCTGGGCGTCTGTGTTCGGGCTGGCCATCACTGCGCCCAACCATTGATGCGCCGGCTGGGCGTCTCATCGACGACGCGCGCGTCGTTCGCCGTACACAACTCCGAAGCAGACGTCGAGCGCCTCCTAGCGGGCCTGGGTCAGGTCCGCGACACGCTTCAGCTGGATTAGCACGCGTATCAGCGGCGGCGTCCGGGTAGCTACGGCGCCAAATGGAGCTGTTCCGCACAAAGTCGGTCGAGCAGTCGATCGAAGACACCGACCAACCTGGGCGCAGGCTGCGCCGCGCTCTGGGACCACTTCAGCTGACGACGATCGGCATCGGCGTGATCATCGGGACCGGGATCTTCGTGCTCACGGGCGAGGCCGCGGGCACGCTCGCCGGCCCAGCGATCACGATCTCGTTCGGCGTAGCGGCGGTGGTCTGCGCGCTCGCGGGGCTGTGCTACGCCGAGTTCGCGTCAGTCGTCCCGGTGGCCGGCTCCGCATACACGTTCTCATATGCCAGTCTCGGCGAGCTGCTGGCGTGGATCATCGGCTGGGACCTGATGCTCGAGCTGGCGTTTGGCGCCGCCACTGTCGCCTCCGGCTGGTCGCAGTACTTCCAGGTGGCGCTGACCTCGGCCCCCTGGCACGCGCATCCCGGGACGTGGATCTTCGCCACCCACCACAACCTGGTGGCAGCTCTGATCGTGCTGGTCATCGCCGCACTGCTGTGTTTCGGGGTCCGCACCTCCAGTGGTACGAACGCGGTGATTGTGACGGTCAAGGTGGCGATCGTCTTGCTCGTGGTGATCGCCGGGATCACCTACATCCACGGCGCCAACTACCACCCCTTCGTCCCACCCTCAGGGAGCACGCCGGCTCCCGGCGGCAGCAGCACGAAGACACTGCTTCAAAACCTCGGTGCGAACACGGGCACGTTCGGGGTCGGAGGCATCTTCACCGGCGCCGCGCTGGTGTTCTTTGCCTTCATTGGGTTCGACATCGTGGCCACGAACGCCGAGGAGACGCGCCGACCCCAGCGCGACGTGCCGATCGGCATCTTCGGCTCGCTCGCGATCTGCACCGTCCTCTACGTCGCCGTGTCTTTCGTCATTACCGGCATGGTCAAGTTCAACCACATCAACGTGAAGGCGCCGCTGTCGACTGCGTTCCAAGCCGTTCACCAGGACACGATCGCCACCATCGTGGCCTATGGCGCGCTGGCGGGCATCACGTCCGTGATCCTCGTCTTGCTGATGGGCCAAAGCCGCGTCTTTTTCGCCATGAGCCGCGACCGGCTGCTGCCGCCCATGTTCTCGTCGGTCTCCGAACGCTTCGGCGTGCCGTATCGCACCACGCTCGTGACCGGCGTGGTGGTGGCCTTGCTGGCCTTCTTCTTCTCGCTCAAGACGCTGTCGGAGCTGGTCAACATCGGCACGCTGTTTGCTTTCGTGCTCGTGGCGATCGGGGTTCCTGTGCTACGTCGCACTCGTCCGGAGCTTCAGCGTCCATTCCGCACACCGCTCGTGCCGCTGATCCCGATCCTCTCAGTGGCGGCCTCGATCTGGCTAATGCTGAACCTCCAGGCAGTGACCTGGCTGCGGTTCCTGATCTGGATGGTCGCGGGGCTGATCGTCTACGGCCTCTATTCCTACAGGCACAGCACGCTCAGAAGGAGACGCGACACGAGGACCCCGACGGAGCCGCCGGGCGCGCGTACGGGGGCTGCCGGTCCAGCGGGAGCGGGGGGCTGATCAGTCCCCAGGGCTGACTTCGAACCCGCTCGCGCGCCAGGCTTGGAATCCACCGATCATGTCGGTGGCGTCCGTGAACCCGAACCGCTGAAGGATCTCCGCGGCCAGGCTTGACTGATAGCCCTCGTTGCACATCACGATCAGCTGACGCGCGGGGTTTACCGTCACCTCCGGGTCGCGCCACTCGGAGCTGGGATCGCAGCGCCATTCGAGCACGTTGCGGGCGATGAACCTCGACCCAGGAACCACGCCGTCGTGCTCGCGCTGCGCCTCGGAGCGGATATCGATCAGCAGCGCTCCCTGCCGAGCCGCGGCGTGCGCCTCCTCCGGCGTCAGACGACGTAGGCGGGCCCGCGCTTCGGCCAGCAGTTGCTCCACCGTCGTGCGATCGATATCAGTCACGGCATCAGCGTAGAGGGCGCCCGCCGCCGGAGCGGCGAGCGCCCATCCGAGCAATCAGGGCCGGGCTTCGAGGACGAGATTGAACGGCGTCTCCGTCGCCCGCCGGAAGCGAGTGAATCCACCTCCGGTCACCACCTCACGCAGCCGCTGCTCGCCGGCCTGCGCCCCTAGTGCGAGCCCGACCTCCTGGTCGCGTGAGGCGGGTGTGCACACGAGCGTCGAGGCCCCGTAGAACACGCGTCCGACCGGATTGAGGTTTTCCTCCAAGCGGTCGCCCGCGTACGGCTCCACGATCATCCAAGTGCCGTTCGCATCCAGGGTCTCGAGCACGTGCTTGGAGGCGCCCACCGGATCACCCATGTCATGCAGGCAGTCGAACATGGCCACGAAGTCGTAGCCATCGCCCGGGTAACCCTTCGCGGAGGCGACCTCGAAGCTGACACGGTCGGTCAGGCTCGCGGCTGCCGCGGCCTGGAGTGCCTGCTCGATCGACTCGTCGTGGTAGTCGAAGCCGACGAACGACGAATGCGGGAAGGCCTCCGCCATCAGGATCGTGGAGGCTCCGTGTCCGCAGCCGACGTCGGCCACGAGTGCGCCCCGCTCGAGCTTGCCCTGCACTCCGTCGAGCGCCGGGATCCACGACGAAACCAGGTTCGCGGCATAACCCGGGCGGAAGAACCGCTCGGTGCCTTGGAACAGGTCGTGGTTGTGCTCGTGCCAGCCGACGCCGTGTCCGTCCGTGAACGCTCCCGAGATCTTTTCCTCGTCCTTGACCAGGGACGTCGCGAGCTGGAAGGCACCCGGCACGAACGCCGGGCTGCCTTCCTGCGCGAGCGCGAGCGACTGCTCCGGGGTGAGCGAGAACTTCTCGCCAGACGCGTCGTAGGTGACGTAGCCGCCGGCCGCCTGGTTTGACAGCCATTCGCGGACGTAACGGGCGTCGGTCCCGGTGCGCTCCGCCAGCTGCTCGGCCGTCACGGGCTCGCCGTCGGCCATCGCCCGATACAGCCCGAGGCGGTCGCCGATCACGACCAGGGCGGCGCTCATCGCCGCGCCTAGGTCACCGACGAAGCGGCCCATGAACTCATCGAGCTTGGCCTGATCGATTGTCTGAGCGGTGGTCGACATCACTTCTCGTCCCACACCTGCACGACTGTCTGGTCCGAGATCTGCCCGTCGCCGAGCGTGATCACGGTGGCACACAGGACGTTGGTCCCATCTGGGTACTGGCAGGCCTGCGTGTATGCCGCGCCGCTCTCGTCGGTCACCCGGTGCTCGACCGAGTGGGTCATGTCGCGTCCGTACATGTCCTCGAGCCAGACCTTGATCTGCTCCCGGGTGCTGAGCACGCGCGGCGAGCCGGGTTGGGTCAACTTGTCCGCGATCGTGACGGTCGCGTCCGGGCCGTACATCGACAGCTGCGTTGCCGCGTCGCGCTCCTCGGCGGCCCGGGCGAAGCGGTCGAGGTCGAATGTGGTGATGGTGCTCATGGCTTCCTCCTTGGGTTGATGTGATGCCATGCGCCAGCCAGCCTGAAGGCACGCCGTCGCGGCAACGTCAAACAGGCGTCAAAGCCGCCAGCCGGGGGCGGTACGCTTTGACGATCGTGCTGCGAGCACGCCTGCTAGGGGCGCTCGAAGTTGAGCTCAACGGGACCGCGATCGATTCGCCGGCGACGCAGCGCCCTTGGGCGCTGTTTGCCTATCTGGCCTTGACGCCAAAGCCGGTGTCCCGCACCGAGCTGGCAAACACGTTCTGGCCCGACGTGCTCGACCAGAGTGCGCGCGCGAGTCTGCGCAGCGCCCTGTGGGCGCTCCGGCGTCAGCTTGGCGAGTGGGTCCTGGTAGACGGCGACCAGGTCGGACTGCGCGACGGCGGCGGCCTATGGGTCGACGCCCGGGAGTTCGAGCGGCTCGCTGAGAAGGCTCCCGAGGAGGCGCTCGAGCTGTGCGGGGGCGCGTTGCTCGAGGGCCTCGAGGAGGACTGGGCGCTGGCCGCCCGCGAGCGTCACAGCGAACGGGTCATAGAGCTGCTCGAGAGGCTCGCGCTCGAGCGCGAGCAGGACGGTGACAAGCGGGCGGCGATCAAGCTGACGCGCCAGCAGGTGGAGCACGACCCGTTCGACGAGGCGGTCCACCGACGGCTGATCGTCCGGCTGGCCGACGCCGACGATCGCGCCGCCGCGTTGCGCACCTACCGTGCGCTGGCCGACCGCCTCCAACGCGAGCTCGGCGTGGCACCGTCGGCGGCCACCCGTGAGCTCGTGGCACGGCTGCGGGTCGAAGCCCCGGAGGCGATCGGCGCCCAATCGCTGACCTCGGGGCAGCTGCCGCTCGTTGGCCGCGAGCGCGAGCTGGAGGAGCTCACCGGCGCATGGCAGACGGCGATCGCCGGGCAGGGTACGGTGGCCGTCGTTCGCGGCGAAGCCGGGATCGGCAAGACACGCCTGGCGAGCGAGCTTCGACAGCTGGCGAGCGAATCGGGCGCCCGCACCGCGGCGTGTGCCGCGCTCGACCTGGGTGGTACCGCACCGTTCAGCCTCTGGGCCGAGCTCATCCGCGACCTCCTGCCGTCGCTTCCGGCGCCGCCGGCGGAGGCTAGCTGGCCGCTGGACTTGGCGGCGTTGGCGCCCGAGCTGCCCGCGCATTTCGCGCTAGACAGCGGTCGCAGCGCCGCCGTGGCGCCGGACCTCCAGCGAGCCAGGCTGTTCGAGGCTGTCGTCGCGCTTCTCGCCTGGGCGGCGCGTGACGCGCCGCTGCTGCTGATGCTGGAGGACGCACACGATGCCGACACGCCGAGCCTGGAGCTGGCCGGCTACGCCGCCCGGCGCATCGGCGGGCTACGGACGATGATGATCATCACTCGCCGTGAGCTGCCGCTCAGCCCCGACGCCGATCGACTCGAGCACGTGCTCCGCTCGCGAGGGGTGTTGGGATGCGAGCTCGATCTGCGGCCTCTGCCGCCCGAGCCAGTGGGTGCGCTCGCCCGTGCGGCAGCCCGCCTGACCGAGGCCCAGGTGGCGCGGGTCGTGCAGCGGGCCGATGGCAACGCGCTGTTGGCGGTGGAAGCAGCACGGGCGCTTGGACGTCGTCAGGCCGAAGTAGCGCCCAGCCTCCGAGGGTCGGTGCGGGCCACGGTCGCGCCGCTAGCGGGGGAGGTTCGGCGGCTGGTGGAGGTCGTGGCAGTGGCCGCCCGCCCCCTCGAGCCGCTGGAGGTCGACCAGCTATCCCTGCATGAAGCCGCCACGGAGGCCCTGGAAACCGGGCTGTTGTCCAGCGCCGACGGCCGGATCGGATTTCGACACGCTCTGTTGCGCGATGCGGCGTATGAGGAGATCGCAGACCCTCGCCGCCGGGCGCTGCACCAGCTCTGGGCGCGAACGCTGCTGAAGGCCGAGCAAGCGGGCGAGTCGAGCCGGCCGGACGAGGTGGCTCGCCACCTGCGTTTGGCCGGTGTCGACCGGGAAGCGGTTCCGCATCTTGCTCGAGCGGCGGCAGACGCCCGCGCCGTGGCGGCGCTGGATCAAGCTGTGGCCTATCTGGAGGAAGCGCTGGCGATTGCGCAGGATAACCCGGAGCTGTGGCTGGAGCTAGGCGAAATCGAGGCTTGGCGAGGGCGGCGCGAGCAGGCCGGGCAGGCGTTCCAGCGAGGCATCGATCTGCTGGAGGACGGCGATCCTCTCCAGCTGGCGCGAGCATGGCTGAGCCAGGCGCGCGCCTATCACGGTCCGATCTGCGTTCCGCGCGCCGTGCTCGACAGCGCCCGCCGCGCGCTGGAGCTGCTCGAGCGCGCAGGGCAGCCCGCGAAAGAGCGCAGCGAAGCGCTCTCCGCATGCGCCTGGGCGGAGGCCGCCGCCGGCAACCCCGACGACGCCGAGCGGCTGTTGACCGAGCTGAGCGCGATGACCCACGAGAGCGACGACTTGCGGGTCTATGAGGTGGGACACGCCCGGCAGCTCGCGCTGATGCGGCGAGGCAGGTTCGTTGACTCCTACGGACCTTCGATCGCCGCGGGCGAGGCGATCGCCCGCGCGGGGCGTCCCGACCAGGCCTACGGGTGCTGGGCCAACGCAGCAGGTGCGGCGACCGCCGCGGGCGAGCCTGACCGGGCGCTGGAGTTCCTCGATCGCGGCATGGCGGCGGTCGCGGGCCAGGGCCTGGCTCCCATCGAGATCCACCTGCTGGGCGCCCGGTCGTTCGTGCTCAGAACGTGCGGTCGCCTGGCCGAGGCTCGCGCCGCAACCGAGACCGAGCTGGCACTGGCCGAGCAGCTCGCCCAGCCGGAGCTGCTGGCGATGGCCAACCACGACCGTGGGCTGGTGGCGCTGGCGGAGGGAGAGCACGAGCTGGCGGCCGCCCTGCTGGCTGAGTCGCTGCTCGACGGCGCGCCGATCAGCCGGCCGCTGACGCGCCTGGCGCTGGCAGAAGCCCTCGCGCGTGCCGGCGACGCGGAGCGGGCAGCCGCCGAGGCGCGGGAGATGGTGCTCGAGCCAGTCGGGCCAGGCGATTTCCCGGATGCACTCGTGCCGCGCCTGGCTCGCGTGCAGGGTCTGGTCGCGCTGGCTCGCGGCGAGCAGGAACAGGCCGAGCGCCGGCTCGAGGAGTCGATCGCCGGCTGGGAGCGGCTCGTGGAGCGGGCGGTGAGAGCCGACAGCATCACTTCAGTGCTCGCAGACCTCGGCCGGCCCGTCGTGGGGCTCGTGGAACCCGAGCGCGAGCTGGCGAGAGCGCGTGCCGATCTCGAGCAGATCCAGAAAGGAAGGTCAGATGCCGTCGTTTCATGACACAGCCACCTCTGAGGCACCGCCCGAGGAGGTTTGGAAGCTCCTCTACGACCCGTCGCGGTTTCCGGATTGGTGGGCGGGCGTGGGCACCGTCGAGGTGAGTGGCGAGGGCCAGTACACGATGTACCCGGACGGCTATCCGGACTTTCCAATGGCCCAGCTACTCGACACCGCACGCGATAGCCAGCAGGTGACCGTCTCCTGCCTGGTCTCAGACTTGCGCTTCGAGTGGCGGCTCGAGCCCCGGGGGGACGGGACCGCGATCACGGTAGATGTCGAGATCCCAGACGCCGAGGCGCACCGGCTCGACGGGCAGCGCCAGGCCATCAGCGAGTCGATGAGGCGGCTGGCGCGACTGGCGGCGGGCGGCTGAGGCAGACCTCCTGTGGCGCCGGCGCCGGCAAAGGCGCTCGCTACGCTTGCTCTTCAGATGGACGACTCCCTCTATCGCGAGAACATCCTCGAGCACTACAAGCGGCCGCACAACTTCACGCCGCCGGCAGAAGAGCTCGAGCGGGTCGATCTCTCCTTCCACGACCTCAACCCCCTGTGCGGTGATGAGCTGACCGTGCAGATCGCCCTTGACGAGGAGGGGCGGATCGACGACATCCGCTTCTCGGGTCACGGCTGCGCCATCTCGCAGGCCGCGGCGTCGATGACCTCCGAGGAGGTCAAGGGGATGAAGGTCTCGGACCTGCTGGGGCTAGACCGTTCGTTCGTGCTCGAGCTGCTCGGAATCGACATCTCGGCGACCCGGATGAAGTGCGCGCTGCTGTCGCTGAAGGTGCTCAAGAGCGCGTCGCTGGGACACGCGGCCGGGTGGGAGCCGGAAACGCCCGAGAGCGTCGGCAGCGTCGGTCCGGACGGGATCTAGGGCCCGCGGATCTTCCGCCTCGCCGGGTTGCAGCCCCGCCGGGTGGCGGTGATGGGGTAGGTGTGCTTGCGGGCCAGGCGGACGATCAACGTGGCGTTGCCGTGGCGGTCGGTGTGGCCGATGTGCCCCGCGAGCTTGACCCAGGCGCCTCGGACCGGATCGAAGCTGGAGCCCTCCAGCACACTGACGTGGACGTGGACCACGCGCTTGCCAGCCTGCGTCAGCCGCCCCTTGTGGAACGTCAGCCGCAATGTGGGCGCCGCGGCGCTGGGCGCCGAGCTGCTCGACGCTCCGCCAGCGACGCAAGTGGCGAACACGTAGCACGGCAGCGGGGGCTCGGCGTGGTCATCGGGCGCGCCGCTGAGGACGGAGGCGATCCAACCCGCTCCCACCGCGGCGGTGGCCACGCCGAGCTCGGGAGGCGACTGTGTCAGCGCGGCCACGCCGGCCTGTGCGCTGCTTGGCGAGGAGACTCCCGGCATCAGCAGCTGAAGGCACACCGATTGTGGAATCCGGCTCGGGTCGGCCGGGCCTGTATGCGTGAGCGCGTCGATCGCCAGCGCGTAGGCCACGGGATCGATCGTGCCGATCTGGATGTGATCTGACAGGTTGAGGGGGCAGACGTCCTGCGTCGCCACGTTTGTGATCTGCCCCTGACCTGTGTGCAGGCAGGAGCTGCACTGCGAGGCGCTCGAGTTGGGGGTCACGACCTCGTCGTGATGGGTGTAGACGTTGGTGTAGGCGATGCCGGGAAAGGTCTCGGCGTAGCTGTTGAGGGCCTGAATGAATTGGGAGCCGTAGATCTGCTGCCAGATGCCCGGTGGGCAGCCGGGAGCGCAGCTAGCGGATGACACCGCCGTGGTCCCGTGGTTCGAGGGCGCGAACCCGATCACGTCGGCGACCATCGGCCGGGTATCTGGCCAGAAGCGCAGCGCCCAGCGCATGGACATCCCGCCTTGGCTGTGGCCCATGACCGCGATCGGGCGATGGGCCATCGCATACATCGTCCGGATCGCGTAGACGAGGTATTCGCCTGACGTGGGGATGTCACCCAGCGTGTAGTAGGGCGGGGTGTATGCGCACCACGGAATCCCCAGCTGGTCGAGCGCGGGCTCCCAGTTCCAGCCGAAGTTCTCGGTAGGAGTTGATCCCGTGCCCGGATTGAGCAGGACCGGCTCCACCCGCGCGTTGTTGACGCCCGGCTCGCACGAAAGGGACGCCTGAAGCTTGGACAGAGGAACGCTCAGAGGGGGCCCAGGCTGGTCGAGGGGTGCATACGTCGGCGCCGCCGCACTCGCCTCGGGGGCGAGCGCGAAGCAGACCAGGGCGACCACGAGCGCCGCCGTGCGCAGTATCACCGTCCTCACCGTGCGGAGATCGTACGCGTTTACGATCCGCAACGATGAGATTCCCTGGCCGTGAGCTCGCTGGGCTGCTGCCTGCCGCTCTGCCTTCAGATGATGCTCGCCAGACGCTCGCGGATCGGTATATCGAGCTCGAGGTGGGGCGTACGGACGACGCCCCCTGGCGCGTGCTGGACCTCGGCTGCGGGCCGGGCACGTCAGTCGATTTCTTCCGTGCTCGCGATCCGAGCGTGCAGTGGGTGGGCCTGGACCTACCGGACTCCCCGGAGGTTCGGATGCGCGTCCGCACAGACGCCCGGTTTGAGACCTTCGACGGGCTCACGATCCCGTTCGACGACAACAGCTTCGACCTCGTGTACTGCAAGCAGGTGCTGGAGCACGTTCGGCGCCCAGCCCCGCTGTTTGCCGAAGTCAACCGGGTGCTTACACCCGGAGGATTCTTCGCCGGCTCCACCTCGCAGCTCGAGCCGTTCCACTCCGTCAGCCTGTGGAACTACACGCCCTTGGGCTTCGCGCAGCTTGCAGAGGACGCTGGCCTGACGGTGCTCGAGCTGCGCCCTGGCATCGACGCGCTGGCCCTGATCGCGCATCGCATGCTCGGACGCAGGCGCATCTTCGACCGCTGGTGGGGAGGGCAATCCCCACTCAATCGGGCGATCGACGCCTATGGCCGAGCGCGCCGCCTAAGCCCTTCGGCGATCAACGCGACCAAGCTGGTGTTCTGCGGGCAGTTCGCGTTCCTAGCGCGAAGCGCCCACTAACGGCCAGCCTACGGGGCATCCTCCGCCGCCACCTGTTCGCCCGAACGTGACCGCGCAGTAACCCGAGGATCGCCTCGGTGGGGAAGAAGGGATCGGCGATCGCGCTGCCGTCGTGCACCGAGAGGGCCACGCGAAGCTCGCCATCCACCTCCGCCACCAGCAGCGGATGCGGCGGGATGGCTTCGGCGCTGTCGAGCGAGGCGAGCCGCTGAAGCGCGAGCTGGTCGTCGGCGTAAGCCGGTCTGATTGTTATCGCGGGAGAAATCATGTGGAAGAGGTTGGACTGAGAGATGGGGTTTGTCATCGGGAAGATGGAGCGGAGTTGGGGTGCTGGGGCCTTACTAGATCGGTAGTTGGCGGGGTCTAGGCCTTACGTCGAGAGCGAACTCTGGCGCCCAGAAGCCATAAATGCAAATAGGGTTTTGCTGCATGAGGTATAACTAGAGGTCATGCTTGATAGCCGTCGTCTGAGAGTGCTGTGCGAGGTCGCCCGCCATGGGTCGTTCTCGGCTGCAGCGGAGTCGCTGGGCTACACCCAGCCCGCAATCTCCCGGCAGATCGCGACCCTGGAGGCGGAGGTAGGCACCACTCTGATCAGGCGGGTGCCCAAGGGCGCCGTCCTCACCGACGCCGGCAGGCTGCTGGTCGATCGCGCAGAGTCGATCCTCGCGCGCCTCGACGATGCCGAGACCGAGCTCCGCGCGCTCGCCGGCCTGGAAGGCGGCCGGCTGCGGATGGCGACGTTCGCCTCCGCCGCCTCGACGATCGTCCCACCGGCGATCGCTGCGTTCCGCGAACACCATCCCGCGGTCGAGCTGAGCGTGGTCATGGCCGATCCGCCCGATTCGATCCCACGCCTGCGGGCGGGCGAGCTCGACCTGGCCCTGTCCCATGATGCGATCGGCACCTCCCCAGCGATGGAGTCGGTCCACCTGTTCGACGACCCGATGTACGTCGCCATGCCAGCTGGACATCCGCTGGCCGACTCGCCCTCGCTTCAGCTGGCGGACTTCGCAAGCGAGCCGTGGATGCTGGCCACGACACAGACTTGCCCGGACTCGAGGCTGTTCCTGCGCGCCTGCCACGACGCGGGGTTCGAGCCGCAGATCGCGTTCCAGAACGACGATTACCCGGCGATCCTGGGGTTTGTCGCCGCCGGCGTGGGGGTGGCGATGATTCCGGACATGGTCGCCCGGGGCGTCCGCGACGACGTGGTGGTGCGCGATCTGGACCCGCCGGCACCGCCACGGCCGATTCTGGCGGCCTTGGCCGGTGGCTATCGATCGCCGGCGGTCAGCGCCATGTTGGCGGTGCTCGAGGAGCTGAGCGGGGAGTGGGCGGCGTCCCGCCCCCCCGCTATCATTCGCAGCGAAATCCGATCAATTCGCTAGGACTTAGAATCACGTGCCACAAGTCATCGACGTCTGTTCCCAGGAGGAGCTCCAGCCCGGCGACGTGCGCCTGGTCGAGTGGGAGGACCTCGAGATCGGCGTGTTCAACTGCGCCGGCACCGTCTACGCGATCGAGGATCGGTGCTCGCACGACAATGGCCCGCTCGTCGAAGGCGAGCTCGATCAGGGGGACTGCACGGTCGAGTGCCCCCGTCACGGCTCCCGGTTCGACCTCAAGACGGGCCAGCCGAAGACTTTGCCCGCTTACGTTCCGGTGGACACCTTTCCGGTGATCATCGAGGACAAGACCATCAAGCTGGAGGTGGAGTAGTGGCTACTCCCGAGACCGTTCCCCCCGAGCGCCCATTCCGACGGAGAACGAACAGCTCGCGCAGATCAACGCCGATTACACGGAGCGCTACGGCTTTCACGACGCCGAGAATTACTTGTACAAGGCGCCCAAGGGGCTGACGAGGGAGCTCGTCGAGAAGATCTCGGAGTTCAAGTCGGAGCCGCAGTGGATGCGCGACTTCCGCCTGAAGGCGCTCGACCACTTCCTGGCGCGCCCCCAGCCCACCTGGGGTTCGCCGCTGCTGGCCGAGGTCAACTACGACGACATCCACTATTTCGTGCGAGCGTCTGAACGTGCCGAGCGCTCGTGGGATGAGGTGCCCGAGGACGTCAAGAACACTTTCGACCGGCTAGGGATCCCCGAGGCGGAGCGGAAGTTCCTGTCCGGCGTCGGCGCCCAGTACGAGTCCGAGGTCGTCTACCACCAGGTTCGCGAGGACCTCGAGAAGCAGGGCGTGATCTTCATGGACATGGACTCGGGCCTGCGCGAGCACGAGGACATCGTGCGCCAGTACTTCTCCACCGTGATCCCGCCGAACGACAACAAGCTGGCCGCGCTGAACTCGGCCGTGTGGTCGGGTGGCTCGTTCGTGTACGTGCCCGAGGGCGTGCACGTCGAGATGCCGCTTCAGGCCTACTTCCGGATCAACACCGAGAACATGGGCCAGTTCGAGCGGACGCTGATCATCGCCGAGCCTGGGTCCTACGTGCACTACGTCGAGGGCTGCACCGCCCCCACCTACAGCTCCTCGTCGCTGCACTCAGCGGTCGTGGAGCTGATCGCCCTGCCCGGCGCCCGCATCCGGTACACGACCGTCCAGAACTGGTCGACCAACGTCTTCAACCTGGTCACCAAGCGGGCGGTGGCTCAGGAGGATGCGACGGTCGAGTGGGTCGACTGCAATCTTGGCTCGCGCCTGACGATGAAGTACCCCAGCGTGTACCTGCTGGGCGAGCGGGCCCACGGCGAGATCCTCTCGATCGCGTTCGCCGGCCACGGGCAGCATCAGGACGCCGGCGGCAAGATCATCCACGGCGCGCCGAACACGACCTCGAACATCTTCGCCAAGTCGATCTCCAAGGACGGCGGGCGAGGCTCCTACCGCGGGCTGCTCGAGGTGGCTAAGGGCGCCCACGGCGCCAGGTCCAAGGTCGTCTGCGACGCGCTGCTACTGGATGAGCACTCGCGCTCGGACACCTACCCGACGATCAGGATCGGCGAGGACGACGTCGACGTCGGACACGAGGCGACGGTCTCGAAGGTGGGCGACGACCAGCTCTTCTACCTGATGGCGCACGGGATCCCCGAGGAGGAAGCCTCGAAGCTGATCGTGAACGGGTTCATCGAGCCGATTACCAAGGAGCTACCCATGGAGTACGCGGTGGAGATGAACCGGCTGATCGAGCTCCAGATGGAGGGCTCGATTGGCTAGCTTGCTCGCCGAGCGCCGGGAGCGCGCGGTCGAGCTGGCGAAGACGCTGGAGCTCCCCCAGTTCAAGGGGCGGCCGGGGTGGGAGTTCACCGACCTGTCAGGTCTCGAGCTGAGCTCCTATGAGCAGGCGTCAACGAATGGCGCAACCGTCACGGAGCGCCTGTTCGCTCCCCCGGGAGCAGTTGAGCTGATCGGAACGGGGCCGGCGAGTGGCGATCTGCCGGAAGGCGTGATCGTCATGGCCCTCGACCGGGCCGCCCGCGAGCACCAGGAGCTGGTGGAGCGCCACCTGGGCAGCGTGGTGGCGACGGATGACCTTTTCACGGTGCGGAATGATGCGGCATTCCGCGAGGGAGGGGCTTTTGTCTACGTGCCCCGGGGCGTGACTGTCGAGGCTCCGATCCTCCTGACGGCCATCCAAGCAGCGGCCGGGACCGAGCTTGCCCGCCGCAGCCTCATCGTGCTGGACGAGGGCGCCGAGGCCTCGGTCTGGGAGCAGCAGCTATCCGATGGCGACGATCTCGACGCCATCTTCAACACGGTAGTCGAACTGGTGGTCGGCGACGGTGCCCGGCTGCGATTCGTGTGCGGGCAGTCCCTGTCTGAGCGCACCTGGATCTTCGGAACTCACCGAGCCGAGATCGGCCGCGACGCGTCGCTTGATTGGGTGGCGCTGGGATTCGGATCCGCGCATGGGCGGGTGCGGATGGAGACCAGGCTCGGAGGCCCTGGGTCCGAGGCTCGCGTGACCGGGGCCTATGCCAGCCGCGGCCGCCAGCACATCGACTTCGACACCACCCAGGAGCACGCGGCGCCCAGCACCACCTCCGACCTGGCGTTCCGCGGCGTGCTTGCCGGCCGCTCCACGGCGGTCTGGAAGGGCAACATCATCGTCGACCCGGGCGCGCAGAAGACTGACGCGTTCCAGGAGTCGCGCAATCTCCTGCTTTCAAAGAGGGCGCACGCCGACGCCATTCCAGGCCTCGAGATCCAAGCCAACGACGTCCGCTGCACGCACGCGGCGGCGGTGGCCCAGGTGGACACCGAGCAGCTGTTCTACCTCCGGGCCCACGGCCTACCCGAGGCCGAGGCCAAGCGGCTGGTGATCGAGGGATTCCTGTCAGCGCTGGTCGAGCGCTTCGAGCAGGGGCCCGTGCGTGACCTGCTCGCCGGGGTGCTAGAGCGGCGGCTGACCGCGGTCCTCGCGAGCTAGCGGCGCTACTCGCCAGCGGGCTCTCGCTGTCGGCTACTCCGGCCCGGTTCCGGTCAGAACCGGGAGGGGCTCATCCTCGATTACCGGCACCGGCGGTGAACGCCTTAGCCGCGGGCCGACGATCGTCCAGATCGCCCACCCGATCGCGACCAGCAGCACGGCCTCCCGTATCGCCACCCACGTTCTCACCACGTGGACGTTGAACCAGGTGTCGTTCGGGCCCATCCGCGCGCTGGCGAAAGCGCTGACGAAGAAGGCGAGATCCGCTGAGGCAAACGCCACCGCCAGCGCCACGGGCGCGCCGGTGATCGCCAGAAGCGCCATCACCCACAGGCCGTACTGCGGGCTGTAGATCTTGATGACGAAGAAGAACCATCCCAGGCAGGCCAGCATCGCCGGGCCGACCAGCTCGTAGGTGAGGGCGCCACGCCGACGCCGAGCCCAGGCCACCGCCGCCAGGACGAGCGCGATCCCTACGACCGTCGCGATCCCACTGGCGAGGTTCACCGTCGATAGGGGCAGGCGGCCTGAGTCGATCAGGGCCCACAGCCCGCCGCCGCCCCTGCGCGTGGCGCTGTAGCGAAAGAAGTGCAGCCAGCCCGAGGAGATTACGAGCCCTCCGTGGGCGCCCGATTTGAACATGAACGGCGCGTTGAACGCGATGCTGACGGCTGCGAACGGAGCGAGGATTCGCGCCGAGACGATGGCCCGGCGCCGCGCTCCATGCTCGTCGAGCAGCCTCGCCCACAGGATGACCGGCAGGGCGATGATTGGGAAGAACTTTGTCCATGTCGCGACGCCGAGCGCCACGGCGCCCCACGCGTCCCGCCGGCGGTCGAACAGGACGAGCGCGACCACCAGCGCGGCGATCGACAAAAGGTCCCAGTTGAGCACCACGTAGGTGGCGAGAGCGGGGGCAAGCGCCAGCAGCCAGGGATTGGCGCCGTGCAGGCGGCCGATCAGGCGGATCGTCAGGAGCCCGCACAGCGCCAGCACAACCGCGCTGACGGCCAGATACCCCCCGACTCCGCTGCCCACCAGCGAGGCCAGCCAGGCAAACAAGCCGGTGCCGACCGGGTACTCGAACGGATAGTGGACATACGGCAGCGCGTGCTGCCACATGTGGTTGCGGAAGTACAGGGACGCGATGTCCGAGTAGGCCCCTAGGTGTGCGAACACGAAGCTGTTGAACGCAGCCTGATCGGGCGGCCCGTGGTAGGTGAAGGTGCTCCGCCGCAGCGCGATGCCGTAAGCCATCAGCGCCGCACCGGCCACCAGGGGTCCCCAGCCGCGCCACCCGTGCACGACGCCCGCCAGACTGAGCTGCCGCGGCCGCCGGCCCAACCGGTCGGTCACCATCAGAAGATCTGCTGCTGGGGGCTCGCCTGAAGCGCCAGCGCTGCGGTCAGTGCGTCGAGCGCGTCCATCTGCGTAGCGTTGTTGACGAACGGGGAGCGGCTCGGAGTCAGCGGCCAGCCCCAGTAGAACACGAACTGGCAGGAATCAGGGGTCTGGCAGTTCCCCGGCGTTCCGTCGGAGCGCACGATCGCGTTGTGCACGATGGCGGACGCCTGGCGGCGGATGAAACGGTCGTACTCCGTGCTCGCGGTCGCGGCCGTGTAATCCGAGAAGGCCTGAGCCAGAACCCCTTTCCACGACAGCTCGTCGAAATACAGCGACGACCCGGTACACCCGGTGCCGTCGCGCTCGCACGGCTCTTGGAGGATGCCCTTGGAGTTGACCATCGTGCTCTTCTTGGAGAGCACGTACTTCAAGAACTGGTTGGCCTGCTGGTAGTAGGAGCTGTCGTGCAGGGCTGTGCCCACCTGCACCAGGGCGTCGGCAACCTCTCCCTCGGTGTAGGTGATCGGCCCGGCGATGAGCCCGTTGCAGGCCGCGTTTAGCGAGTCGCGAACGGTGCCCTGGCGCAGGTTGACCAGGTTGTGACGCTGCAGCCAGCTAAGCGTCGCCTGGGCCTCCCCGATCCACCTCGAGGCCTTGGCCGGGTCGTGGAACGGGCCAGGCTGACTGCGGTATGAGGCGAGCTCTGCCACCAGCGCCATGTATTCCGCATTGGTCACCGTGTCGGAGGGGAACCCGATCTGCCACACGATGCCGCCGCAGGACTTCTGCTGCTTTGAGATGTAGTCGGTGTCGAACTCGGCGAGCCTTAGGAACGTCTGGGCGTCGGCGACGTCGTGGCGATCGTTCAGCTCGTATTTGGAGGCCTCGAGCCACGCCAGCCCCCACCAGGCCGTGTCGTCCATGAACGCATTGACGAAGTCGTCCTTGGCAATGGCGAACGGAGTCTCGCCGGGAGTGTGGCCGGCGTCGCGGTGATAGGTGCGCATCAGGATCGTCTGGTACGCCGGATCGGTGTTGTGCGTCACCTCCAGGTAGCGCAGCAGCGTCCGCATGGCCATGGCGGACTGCCACCAGTGCTGTAGCGAGTGGCCACCCCACAGGCCGCTCGGCCAGTTCCAACGCCAGTCGAGCGGTCCCGTGTCGGGCTTGTCTACACCGTGCGTGGGGTCGGCAAATTCCCTAATCCCTTCAAGTGCCGCCTGCGCCACCGTCGGCGAGTGGTTGAAGCCGGGCGCGTAGGAGAGCTCGCCGCACCACGGCAGCTGCTTCGAGCGGCTGATCATCCGCTGGCACCGCCTGACCACTGATTGGTACAGGGTCGGAGGGCTCACCGAATGCTGTAGCGCCTTGTGCAGCTCCGCGGGGTTGGTGGACGCCTGCCCGGTCTTCGCCACCACGATGACGGCGGCCAGGATCACGACGGTCAGGAGCCGCCTCAGCGTCACGTGCTTGTTGATGACCGAGCTCAGGGGACGTCTGCTGCGCGAGGTTCAAACATTCTTATTACCCCCCCAGACGCTGGCGAGCGTCAACCTCCGTGTGGCGGTCATTTTAGTGGGCGCGTCGTAGGATGACCCTGTGTCCGCCCGCGGCACGCCACCCATGATCCCGCTCGGTTACGGCAAATTCGTCCGAGCAGATCGGGTTTATGCGCTCGTTCCGTTGGAAGGGGCAGAGCGTGGCGATGGGCGACGCACGCTCGTGCATGTGGAGGGTATCGATAACCCTTTGGTCGCGTCCCGGTCTGAGACGGCGATCGCCGAGGACCTGGCCGACGCGCTGGGGCTCCAGACGGCGCGTGGGCGCCGGACGGGGGTCGCGGGCCAGGAGGCGCTGTTCTGAGGCACATCATCCTGCTGCGAGGGATCAACCTCGGCCCTCGCAACCGGATAGCGATGCCGGAGCTGCGCGAGTGTCTGGCTTTAGACGGCCTCAAGGACGTAAGGACGTACGTGCAGAGCGGAAATGTCGTGGCGTCCAGCAACAAGGCACCGGAGGAGGTGGCTCGACGGTGTAGAGCGCTGATCACGGAGCAGTTCGGCCTCGACATCGCCGTCATCGTTCGCACCCGAGAGGAGCTCGCGCAGGTCGTGGGGCTCAACCCGCTGAAAGAGGTGGCAGACAACCCGAAGCGCTACCAGGTCACGTTCCTCTCCTCCGAGCTGGACCCCAAGCAGCTGGAGCGGCTCACGGCGCTGGCCGGCCCCGGCGAGCGAGTGGTCGCAATCGGACGCGAGCTCTACAGCTGGCATCCGGAGGGAGTCGGACGCTCCAAGCTGTGGGGCCGGATCGCCGGCGTGGGACTAGGCGTCACGGCGACGGCGCGCAACTGGACGACGGTCACGACGCTGCTGCAGATGGCCGACGACTGAGCCGGTCCAATATTCGACCGGCGGCGGCGGTCGATCCTTGCTGCGATGATCATCGCCGTGTCTGGAGCCAGTACCTCCACGCTACTGTCGCGCCTGGCCAAGAAGATCTCCCGCAGCGCGCAGGAGGAGGAGCTGGGGATGCGGCCACGCCACTTCTGGGTGCTGTCGTTCCTCTCCGATCACGACGGTGTTCCGCAGCACGAGCTCGGCGATGCATTCATGCTCGACGCCAACAATGCCGTCCTTTTGCTGAACGAGCTCGAAGCCGCCGGCTACATCGAGCGACGGCGCAACCCGCAGGATCGGCGCCGGCATCTGGTCTTTTTGACCGGCGACGGACGCCAGGCGCTGGGGAGCGCCCGCGACGCATACGTGGCGACAGAGGACGCCGTCCTTGGCAGCCTCTCCTCGCGAGAGCGCGAGACGCTGCGGGCCTTGCTGATGAAAGCGCTCGAGGAGTAGGTTGCGCCGGTGGACGTCACGACCTCTCAGCGCCCGCACGATGTCCCTTCTGGACCCCTGGAGTTGACGGCGCGCCAGCGGCGAGCGCTCGAAGACATCTGCGACACGTTCTGCCCGGGCGGCAACGGCATGCCCAGCGCTCGAGAGCTGGGCGTCGCGGACGCGGTCATCGGCGCCATCTCGAAGAACCCTCGAGCCGCCGAGCGCCGTCAGCTTCAGGCGCTTCTGGGTCTGTGGAACAGCCCCGGGCTCGGGGTGCTCGGCGGCGGCGCCTGGAGGCGGTTCAGCGCGATGGCGCCAGAGGAGCGCGAGCGGGTGCTGCTTTCTTGGGGCGGCTCGCGCCTCGCGCAGCGCCGAGCGGTGTTCCAGGCGCTGCGCAAGGCGACGCTGCTCTTCTACTACATGCTTCCTGGCCACGACGGCGGACGAAACCCCGTCTGGGACGCGATCGGATATGACGGCCCGCTGGGCAAGCTCTCCTCGGCGCCCCGGAAGGCACTCCAACCGACGCCCATCGAGCGCGACGCCACCCTGACGTGCGACGTGGTGATCGTGGGGTCAGGCGCCGGGGGCGGGGCAGCCGCCGGGGTGCTGTCCGGCGCGGGCCTTGACGTGATCGTGATCGAGGCCGGTGGCTACTTCGACGACGAGGACTTCGACGGATCAGAGTTGGGCGCGCTCACCCGCTATTACATGGCGGCGCCGGCGGGCACCGTCGATCAGAGCGTGGGCCTGATCGCCGGGTCGTGCCTAGGCGGCGGGACCGTGATCAACTACACGACTTCGTTCCGCACCCCGGACGAGGTACGGGCCGAGTGGGCCTCGTTTGGAGTGCCCGCGTTTAACTCCGAGCTGTACACGGCCTCGCTCGAGGCAGTCTGTGAACGCCTCGGGGTCAACCAGGAGCACAACGAACCCTCGACGCGAGATCGCAAGCTTCAGGAGGGCTGCGTCAAGCTCGGCTGGCACGTAGACGCCATGCCGCGGAATGTCAGGAGCTGCGCGCAGGGCAAGGAGTGCGGCTACTGCGGGCTGGGCTGCCGCGTCGGCGCCAAGCAGTCGGTCGTCAAGACCTGGCTCGCGGACGCGCACGAGGCAGGGACGCGGCTGATCGTGGGAACGAAGGTCTCTCGGGTCCTGATCGAGGGCGGCGGCGCCCGCGGCGTGGCGGCTGTGACCGAAGCCGGCCACCATCTGACCGTTCGCTCGCGGGCGGTGATCGCCGCTTGCGGCTCGCTTCATACTCCGGCGCTGCTGAGGCGCTCGGGGCTTCGAAACCCGAACATCGGCAAGAACCTTCGCCTGCATCCGGCGACCGCTGTGTTCGGCGTCTATGACGATGAGCTGAAGCCCTGGGAGGGCGTGATGCAGGCGCTGTACTCCGACCAATATCGGGACCTGCACAACGCATACGGGCTGAAGTACGAAACCGCTGCGGCTCATCCCCATCTCGTTCTCACATTCCTTCCGTGGCGCGGCGCGCGCCAGCACTTCGGGCTGATGCAGGCACTGCCGAACACCGCGGCCCTTGGAGTGCTGCTGCGCGACCGCGACGGCGGCGAGGTCCGAGTCGGGCGCGACGGCGAGCCGGTGGTGCGCTACAGGCTCTCGTCGTTTGACTCCGACCACCTGCGTACGGGGATCGACGGTGCCGCTCAGATCCATGAGGCCGCCGGTGCCCAGCGCATCTACAGCTCGCACAGCCAATGGGTGGCATACGAGCCGGGCTCTGGCTCGCGGGATCAGTTCATGGCCGCCGCCGACGCCGCCGGCTACGGCGCCGGCCAATGCGTGCTCTCCTCTTTTCACATCATGGGCTCGGCCCGGATGGGTGGAACGCCCGCGAGCTCGGTGTGCGACCCCACTGGCCAGACCTGGGAGGTGCGCGATCTCTACCTGTGCGACGGCTCGACCTTCCCCACGGCCTCCGGCGTCAACCCGCAGATCTCGATCCAGGCCATCGCCCACATGAACGCCAGCGGGCTTGCGGCGAAGCTGACTTGAGCCGCGCGCGCCGGAGCGCAACAATCACCCTACCTGGTCAGAAAATCACCGGGAGGTGAGTCCATGTCCGAGCCGGCCTCTGTCCTCGTCGTCGCGCACCAGACGGCAGCGACCCCCGGATTGCTAGACGCGGTTCGCGAACGCGCCCAGCGCAACCCCGCCAAGTTCCACCTGGTCGTGCCCCGGATGCCGCACGGCATGCACAAGGTCGTCGATCCAGAGGAAACGGGCGAGGACGATGCGCAGCTGGTATTGAACGAGGCGCTGCCCAAGCTCTCCGAAGCTGCCGGTACCGAGGTGACCGGCTCCCTCGGCGACGCCGAGCCACTCTGTGCGATCCAGGACGCGGTCAACCTGGGCCATTACGACGAGATCATCATCTCGACCCTGCCGAAGCGCATCTCGCGCTGGCTGAAGCTCGACCTCGTCTCGAAGACGAAGGGGCTTGGCCTGCCGGTGACGCACGTAGAGGGTGTGGAGAGCCCGGTCGGGGCCGGCCAGTAGTCGGCGGCTGGTCTCCGGCATAGCGCTCCGCTAAGGAGCCCGACCTCGCAGTAGGGTGCGGTCGGTGAAGCTCGCGACCTTCCAGGCTCCGGAGCTGGATTACCCGCTCGCCGGTGAGGTCCTCGACGATCGAATCGTCGTCTTCCAGAACGAGGCCACGGTGCGCGACGTCCTCGCTTTGGGGCCCCCCGAACGCGGCCCTGACTCCTGGTCGCTGTCGGACGTCACTCTTTTGGCACCGATCCCGCGACCGGGCGCGATCTACGCGATCGGCCTCAACTACGCCAAGCACGTCGAGGAGACCGGCGGGCAGCGTCCCGCGCAGCCAATCGTCTTTGTCAAGGTGGTGAACTCGGTCGCGCCGCCTGGAGGCCCGATCCGCTGTCCGGAGGTCGTGCGGCGGCTCGACTACGAGGGCGAATTGACGATCGTGATCGGCGCCGCGGGGCAGATCGGGGGGTATTGCGTCGCCGACGACGTTACGGCCCGCGACCTCCAAGGCCGCGAGCCCCAGTGGACGCGTGCCAAGGGAGCCGACACCTTCTGCCCCTTCGGTCCCTGGGTCACGACCGCCGACGAGGTCTCCGACCCGGAGCGTCTGCGGCTACGCACCTGGGTGAACGACGACCTGCGCCAGGACTCGAACACGTCCGATCTGATCTTCGGCTGCCAGGAGCTAGTCGACTTCATTGCCCAGACCTGCACGCTCGAACCAGGGGACCTGATCCTCACCGGCACGCCGAGCGGGGTCGGGATGGGGATGGACCCACCCCAGTTCCTTCAGTCGGGCGATGTTGTCCGGATCGAGATCGAGCGGCTGGGCGCAATCGAGCACGCGGTGGCGTAGCGCCAGCCCCCCTCAGTGGTGATCTATCACCCGATCAATCAGCCCGTACTCCACCGCCTGGTCGGCCTTGAAGAAACGGTCGCGCTCCATGTCGCTGTGCACCTGCTCGAATGGCTGGCCGGTGTGCTTGGCGTAGATCTCGTCGATCCGCTCCCGGATCTTTAGGACCTCTCGGGCATGGATCTCGATGTCCGATGCCTGCCCCTCGAACCCCGCCGAGGGCTGGTGCATCAGCAGACGGCTGTTGGGCAGCGCGAACCGCTTGTCCTTCGTGCCGCCGGTCAGCAGCAGTGAGCCCATCGACATGGCGATCCCCACGCAGATCGTCTGGATGTCCGGCTTGATGAACTGCATCGTGTCGTAGATCGCCAGGCCCGAGTAGATCGATCCGCCCGGGCAGTTGATGTAGATCGAGATGTCCTTGTCGGGATCCTCGGATTCGAGATGAAGCAGCTGGGCGACGATCAGATTCGCGATCTGGTCGTCGATCGGAGTGCCGAGAAAAATGATGCGCTCGTTCAGCAGGCGGCTGTAGATGTCGAACTCGCGTTCGCCGCGGGCCGTCTGCTCGATGACCATGGGAATCAGTTGCATGGTCATAACCCTACGACACTGCAGGCGGATACCATCCGCCAACCTATGGCCACGCTCGCGCGGGAGAAGCTCGGCCCGCTGGCCCGGATAGGCGCACCGCTGTCTCGGCTAGGCGCCCCTGGGACGGGGCGCTTTTTACATGCTCCCGGTCCCTTCATCGCGGGCGCGGCGGTCATGGGCTGCGGCGTGTGGCTTCGCGGATGGACGTTCGATTACCACGGGATCGCAAACCAGACCGCTTTCAACCACGCGGCGTTCGCCCATATGGGCGGTTACTCGGACATCGCGTCGCTGTTCTTCCGTAACCGGATGTGGCTTCACCGGCTGCCGTACGTGCACTATCCGTTCGAGTACCCGGTCGGCACAGGGCTGTTCGCCTGGCTGACGAGCCTGGCGGGCACCGGCGTGGCCACCTATCTGGCCGTCAACGCCATCGTCCTTGGAGCCTTCGGACTGCTCACGATCTGGTTGCTTCGCCGCTTCGAGGGCGCGAATCCGTGGCTGCTCGCGCTGTCTCCCGCCCTTGCTCTGTACGTCGTGCTGAACTGGGACCTGTTGTCGATCGCGTCCCTGGTGATGGCGCTGGTCCTGTTCGATCGGCGGCGGGACGGGTGGGGAGCGGTGGCGCTCGGAGTGGCCACCTGGACCAAATTCTTCCCGATCATCGTCCTGCCGATCGTGCTCTGCGTACGGCTTCTGGAGGGCCGTGACTGGCGGGAGCGAGCGCGTGCCTGGGCCTGGATCCTGATCCCATTTGCCGCGGTTACCGTCGCCTTCAACGCGCCCTTCATCTACAAGCATGGCGCCCGCGGCGGTCTGGTCGTGTCCTCGAGCTGGTTTTACTTCTTCCACTTCAATGCGACGCGAGGAGCCGGCGGCGGCCTCTGGAATCTGTTCCAGCTGTCCGGGGTCTCGCGCTCTACCTTGAACGACGCCAGCGGAGCGCTGACGCTGGCCGGCGTGGTGGTCATCCTCGGCGCACTCGTCTGGGCTGTACGGCGCGGGGCCAAACCGTCTCAGTTGATCCGACCCGCGCTGCTCGGCTGCGTAGCGTGGTTCTTCTTCGCCAGCAAGACCTATAGCCCGCAATACGGCTTGTGGGTGATGGCCCTGCTTGCGCTGACAGGCGCTCCGGTCGCACTGGCCGTGGCGTTCGCCGCCACCGACCTGGCGTTCTTCGTAACGGCCTTCAGCCTGTTGCGGCTCACGGGGCGTAGCGACGCGTGGTTCGTCAACAACGTGTACCCGCCCTCGATCGCGGCCCGGGAAGCAGCGCTGTTCGCGGTCACGACCTGGGCTGTGTGGGCGATCGTCTCAGGCCTTAAGGGACGACGACCGCGGTTCCTTCAAACCGACCAGCGCGCAGATCCGACAGGGCTTCCTCGGCCCGCTCCAGCTCGTACAACGACACCGTCGTCTTGATCGGAACGCGCGGCGCCAGCTCGAGCAGCTGGTAGCCATCTTCCCGCGTTAGGTTGGCCACCGACCGGATCGATCGCTCTTGCCAGAGGTCCGCATACGGGAATGACGGGATGTCGGTCATATGGATCCCGGCGCAGACGACGATTCCGCCCGGCGCGAGCACCTTGAGTGCCTGGGGCACGAGCTCTCCGACGGAGGCGAAGATGATGGCTGCGTCGATCGGTTCGGGCGGAGCTTCATCGCTTCCCCCCGCCCAGGCGGCGCCGAGCGATCTCGCGAACCCCTGCGTGTCCTCGTCCCCGGGGCGCGTGAACGCGAACACCTCCCGGCCCTGGAATACCGCCACCTGGCAAATCATGTGAGCGGACGAACCGAATCCGTACAGGCCTAGGCGAGGCGCATCGCCAGTCAGTCGCAGCGCTCGGTAGCCGATCAGGCCGCCGCACAGCAGCGGCGCGACGTGCTCGTCGGACAGCGCGTCCGGGAGCGGAAGGCAGAAAGCCTCGTCGGCGACGGTGAGCTCCGAGAACCCGCCGTCGATATCCCGTCCCGTGAAGCGGGCGTTGACACAGAGATTTTCGCGCCCGGTGCGGCAGTAGCGGCACTCGCCATCGGTCCAGCCGAGCCAGGGGACACCGAGGCGCCTCCCGTCCTCCGTCTCACCCACGATCTGGTGCCCGAGCACGACTGGGAGCTTTGTCGCGTCGATTTCGGCGTCGCGGAGATGCAAGTCGGTCCGGCAAACAGCGCACGCCTTGACCCGGAGAAGTACCTGCCCACTCTGAGGGACCGGATCAGGAAGCGCCGTCGAGACCAGCGGTTCGCGGGGCTGCTCGAGGACGCTCGCGCGCATGCTGACATCATGACCTACGGCAATGGTCCCGCTCAACGTCCCCAATCTGCTCACGGTGGTCCGCATCCTGCTGGTGCCGGTGCTCGTGGCGGCGCTGCTCGAGAAGACCGGAGACGGGGATCTGCTGGCGGCGATCGTGTTCGCGATCGCCTCGCTGACCGACGCTATAGACGGCTATCTCGCGCGCTCGCGCAACTGGGTGACGACCTTCGGCAAGCTGATGGACCCAATCGCGGACAAGCTGCTGATCGTCGCTGCGCTCATCGCGCTCGTGTCGCTGGGGCGATTGGAAGCCTGGGTGGCGATGGTGATCATCTCCAGAGAGATGGCGGTCACGGTGCTGCGGGTCGCGGCGGGAACGCAGCAAGGAGTCGTAATCTCGGCGAGCCAGCTGGGGAAGGTAAAGACCGCCGTGCAGGTGGCGATGGTGATGGCGCTGATCGCGGTCCAGGGGCGGCCGACGTGGGTGACCGTGCTTGTGTACGTGACCGTGGTGGTCACGGTGCTGTCGGGGGCTGACTACTTCTTCGGGCTCCGCCGCCATTTGAACGCCCCGTCGAGGCGCGCCGACGGAGGAGGGCTATCGGGCGGCAGTGCGGACCGACGAGCGAAGGCCTAGCCGGCGCCGATCAAACCGCGCTTCCCGCCGCGTCGAGCCACGCTCGGCGGGTGGTATGCGTCGGCGGCGGCGCGCCCGTCTCAAGTTCGCGCCGGACCTCTTCGATCGTCCCGAAGCGCTCTGCGACGACGTTGTGCTGGTGGATTGTCTCCAGGTTCACCTGGCTGGCCTCGACAAATGCGGCGTCGGCCAGTCCCGGGAACGCCTCGATCACGCCACGCACCATCTCGCGCACGCAATCCTCGACGAACCGCGGCCTGCGGTGCGCTTTCTCGACCACCGCGGCCTCATCGCTTCGCTTCATCAGCTCGTAGATCTCTGACGACATCGCGCGCTCGACGATCGCCAGCAGCGTGGCCGCCTCAATCTCGTCGTCGCAGAGCTCGGTGCAACCGATGTGCAGCGTGCCGAGGCCTCGCTGGTTGTGGGTTGCGACCGGCACCGCGTCCAGTATTCGCTCGATCTCTTCATCGTCGAATCCCTCCTCGCGCAAGCGGTCGCGCGAACCGGAGGCCACCAGCTGCTGGGCGCAGGGACACGCGGTCATGCCCTGCGCGGTCACCCCGATCAGGCGCCGGGTGCCCAGCTCCGAAGCCACAGCCGCGCCGTGCAGCGTGTACAGCTCCTGGGTCTGGATACCCGAGACCGGCGCCGGCTTGTGCTCGGGAAACCGAGCCTCCACGCTGACCTCTGCCCGCCGGGCGCCTTGGCGAGAGCGCACGAGCCCTGCGATGTGCTCAGCGAGGGTCTCAACCTTGAACGTCGTCTCGTTCAGGACGACCTCACCGATGGCGTCATTGATGACTTCCTCGAAGCGCGACATGTGCGCGCCCTTCTGGTTCGGGCCGAGATCGACGACACACTCAAACCTGGCGGAGAACAGCTGTTCGGACCCGTTCTGGCGAAGGCGGATCACCTTTTCCACGCCTGTGACGCCGACGCGCGACAAACTCAGTTGCAGCGTGGGCTGCTGCGATTGGACGTCCAGGACCTGAACGGTGGGGGCGTGGTCGGCGGCCATCGTCGATAAAGGGTAGAGATCGGCATTCGGCCGGCCAGCGCGAGCGCACCGCTGCCGTGGTCGTGGGAGCCTTCTCCCCTCCATGGACAAATGCCAGGTTTGTGGTATGACTCCGACCGGTGCGTGGGAGAGTTTGAGGAGTCGCCTCTGATTAGAGAGGGCTGCCGGGGCATTGAGCAATAAGGAGATCGGTTCCATTCTGGGCGATGAGGCTCCTGTCTCAGAGCTCGACGAGCTGCGTCCGCTGATCGCCGCGGGCCACGAACGGGGCTATCTGACCTTCGAGCAGATCGCCTTGTGTCTGGAAGAGGCCGAGGTGACCAAGGAGCAGGTTCAGGAGCTTCACGCCTATCTCGACGACCAGGGGATCGACGTCGTCGAGCCCGACGGACGCCCGGCCAAGTCGGAGGGAGGAAGCGTCGAGGCGACCGCGGCGCAGGCCGCCGAGCCGCGGCCCGATCAGCAGAAGAAGGTCGAGGTCGACCTGACAATCGAGCCATCCCTGGACTCGCTGCGGCTGTATCTCCGTTCGATCGGCCGGGTCGACCTGCTCACCGCAGAGCAGGAGGTGCTGCTCGCCCGCAGGATCGAGCGAGGCGATATGCGCGCCAAGCAGCAGATGATCGAGGCCAACCTGCGGCTCGTGGTCTCGATCGCCAAGTCATACCTGGGGCGCGGGCTGACGTTCCTGGATCTGATCCAGGAGGGATCAATGGGCCTGATAAGGGCGGTCGAGAAGTTCGACTACCGCCGGGGCTACAAGTTCTCGACATACGCGACCTGGTGGATCCGACAAGCGGTGACGCGAGCGATCGCCGACAAGGGCCGGACGATCCGGATCCCGGTGCACATGGTGGAGAAGCTCAACAAGGTCGTCCATATCGAACGCCAGCTGGTGCAGCAGTTGGGCCGCGAGCCGACCCCCGAGGAGATCGCCCTGGAGCTCGAGACGACGGTGCGCGAGGTGCGAGACGTCCTGCGCATGGCTCAACAGCCGATCTCTTTGGAAAAGCCAATCGGCGAGGAGGAGGACTCGGAGCTGGGGGACTTCGTCGAGGACCAGACGGCGGAGTCGCCGTTCGAGCTGGCCGCTGATCACCTTCGGCGAGAGAATCTCCGCCGCGCGCTGGCCGCGCTGCCAGAGCGCGAGCGCGAGGTGATCGAGATGCGGTTCGGGCTCGTGGGCGAGCGGGCCTACACGCTCGAGGAGGTCGGCAAGGCCTTCAACGTGACGCGAGAGCGGATCAGGCAGATCGAGAACCACACGCTGAAGAAGCTCGAGGCCCTGCCCGAGGCGCAGCGGCTGCGGGACGCGTCGTAGGGGCAATCCTCCCTGAATCCGCCGCTCGGGCCTCGGCCGCGAGCCGCTCAAGCGCGTGCAAACGTCCCAATCAACGACCTGGCCCGCTCGGCCGGGGCCTTAAGCCCGACTGCCGTGCTTCTAGTCGACGCGGCGGTTTGAGACATACCGAAGGGGACGTTATGCACGTGATTGCCGCGGCTGTGGCGTAGTCGAAGCGCTGCCCCTCGCCGCTAGACTCGGCCCTCCCGGCGGGGTACCCAAGCGGTCAACGGGGACCGGCTGTAAACCGGTTGGCTCAGTCCTTCGCAGGTTCGAATCCTGCCCCCGCCATTCGCGGCGCGGGGTGTATGGTCGGCCAGTGGAACTGCTGGCGCTGGTCAAGCACGACTGCCCGGTGTGTGACCAGGTTCTACCCGTGCTCGACCGGGCGCGTGGCGAGGGGGCGCCGGTTCGGATCGTCTCGCAATCGCCTGCTGGCGACACAGCGGCCCAAGCCGCCCGTCTCAACCTCGCGTCGGTGCCCGAGTTGGATAACGAGCTTGAGCTGTCGGCGCAATTCGATCCCGACGCAGTGCCGGCGGTGATCCTTCTCGACGGCGGCGGCGAGCGCGCGCGAGTGGAAGGCCTGGACCGCGCCCGGCTGACGGAGCTCGGCATGCAGGCCGGCGTGACACTCGAGCTCGACGGCTTGCCGGAACGTCGCCCAGGCTGTGCGAGCGTGACGCGTGAGCCGAAGGTCGCCGCGATGCTGGCGGCCAGGGCAGCACGGGCGTCCGGGCGACTGCGGGCGCGCGAGCTCGAGATCGGCGAGCTCGAGGATCCGATCGAGGCCCTGTTCGACCGAGGCTTCTCCGACGGACTCCCGCTGGTAGCGCCGACGCCCGAGCGCGTGGTCGAGATGCTCGACGCGACCAGCCGTGACGCCCAGGATCTCGTGGGCGTCGTCCCGCCGTACGAGGGTCAGGCGACGGTAGAGAAGGTCGCGATCAACGCGGTCATGGCGGGCTGCCCGCCCCCGGTATTTCCGATCGTGCTGACGGCTGTGGAAGCGGCCTGCGATCCCGGGTTCGCGCTGCTCGGCCTGGTCTCGACCACTCATCCCTCCGGGCCGCTCATCGTTGTCTCCGGTCCGCTAGCGGACAAGGTCGGGATGAACAGCGCCGGCAACGCGCTCGGCCAGGGCAATCGCGCCAACGCCACTATTGGGCGGGCGCTCCAGCTCGTCGTGCGGAATGTCGGCGGTGGTCGCCCGCAGCAGGAGGACCGGGCCGCGCACGGGCAGCCGGGCAAGCTCAGCGCGTGCTTCGCCGAGCGACTCGACGATTCGCCCTGGCCCGGGTTGGCGCATGATCGCGGAGTGCCCGCCGACGACACCGGGGTGACGCTGATGGCGGCAGAGGCTCCGCGGCTGGTGGTCGATCAGCTCGCGCGCACGCCGGAACAGTTGTGCGCAAGCCTCGGCGCGGCACTTGAGTGGGTCAGCCACCGGCGCGTGCGCTTCGCGTTCGATGCGCTGCTGGTCGTCGGCCCCGAGCACGGACGCATCCTCCGCGAGGCGCGGTGGGACCGGCTGCGCGTGCGCCAGGAGCTATTCGAGCGCTCGCAAGCGCCCGCCGGCGAGCTCCTGCGTGGGTCCGGTGGGATCGCGGAGGGCATCGAGCCTCATTTCGTCAGCGACCCGGCCGCGCAGATACCGAAGTTCGCGGCTCCGGACCGGATCCTGCTCGCGCACGCGGGCGGCGACGCCGGACTGTTCAGCATGATCTACGGTGGGTGGGTGGCAGGCGAGATCGGTTCCGAGCCGGTGACGCGGAGCGTCGAGCCGTGGCGATGAGGATCCTCGATCCCACGGCGGAGGCCACGACGGCCGGGCGGCCGCTGGCGGAGCAGCGTTTGCGCCTGGATGCTCCGGCCACGATCGCTTTGGTGGACATCCGCAAGCCGCGCGGTGACGTATTCCTCGACGAGCTCGAGCGCCTGGTCGCCGAACGGGGCCACAACGTCATCCGCACCGCGAAGCCCACGTTCACGAAGCCGGCGCCGGTGGACGTTCGCGCCGAGATCGCCGAGCGCTGTGACGCGGTGATCGAGGCGCTGGCCGACTGAGGCTCTTGCGTGTCGTGTGGTCTGCGCGACGTACTCAGCTTCGAGGGAGAGGGCAGGCCGGCGGTACTGGTCGCCTCCTCGGCTTTTGCGGACGCGGCCGCCCACCAGGCGGCCGCGCTCGGCCAGTCGGAGGTCAGGCGGGTGCTAGTCGCGCACCCCATCCAAGACCGAACTGATGACGAGCTTCACGAGCTGGCCCGCGGAGCGCTCGACGAGGTTCTCGCCGGGTTGAGCAGTTAGAGGGCCCGCCGGGCCTGCGAGCGGCATATCGGCGGCCCGAGCGTGGTAGACCTCGCGCCGTGCGGAGATCAGGACGCTCCTGGGCGCTGACGGTGGCGGTGAGCGCCTGTCTGGCCTTGGTTTCAGCGCCGGCGGCCAGCGCCGGCGTCGCCAACGCCGGAATCCCCGGTGCGCCCAGCTCGAATCCACTGGCCGGGGTCCCATGGGGCATATACACCGGCCCAATCGACGGTATCTACCCGGCTTACCAGGAGGCGACGGGGCAGTCTCAGAACCTCCTCGCGCGAATTGCCCTGAGGCCGCGCATGACGTGGTTTGGCTCGTGGATCTCGGACGATGATGCCGAGCAGACCGCGCAGCAATACATCGAGAACGTCACCGGCGGTAACCCGGACGTGCTGGCGCAGATCGCGATATTCCGGATCGACCCCTGGGAGTTCGCCGCCTGCCACAACCCACCAACTTCCGATCAGCAGGCGAGCTATGACAACTGGGTCAACTCATTCGCTGCCGGCATCGGGTCCTCCAGAGTGGCGCTCGTGCTGCAGCCCGATCTGCCGTTCGCGCTATGCATGCCGCACCGCGGCCAGGTCGCGCTCAACCTCGTGAAGTACGCCGCCGAAACCTTCGGGGCCTTACCGCACACCACCGTCTATATCGACGTTGGGGCGGCGGATTGGCCCACCGTCAGCCAGGCCGTCTACCTGCTCCGCGCGGCCGGCGTGTCGTACGTACGCGGGTTCGCGCTGAACGCCACCCACTACGACTCCAATGCCTCGGAGCTCCAATACGGCGCGCAGGTGTCGGCGGCGCTGGCGAAACGGGGAATCCGCGGCACGCACTTCGTGATCAACACGGCAGAGAACGGCGTCCCGTTCAAGTACTGGCAATACCACGGACGGCATGACAATCCGCGCGTCTGCAGAACCGCTAAGGACTGGCCGTGCATGACGCTTGGCGTGCCGCCGACATGGCACGTGACAAATCGTCGCTGGGGACTTCCCCCGGATGCGCGGCGGATCGCCTCCAGGCTATGCGACGCCCTTCTGTGGATCGGGCGCCCGTGGCTCTACGCCGGCGCAAACCCCTTCGAGGAGGAGCAGGCACTGGCGCTGGCACGCTCGACCCCGTTTCCATAGGGCGTCGGTTCGGGTTGCCTCACTATCCTCGCCATGGTGAAGGACACCGACGAGCAGGGGCTCCCGGAGGTCCTGGATGACGCGGCAGGGCGAGCGTCGCGCCTGCGCGCGTTTGCTCAAAGGGTTGACAGCCAGCCGCGCCTTCTGGCTGCTGCACGGCGCCTGCGGCGCCGCCTACCCGGCGATGAGAAGTTCGGCGACCCGCTATCTACCGCTGGGATCAGGCCGGTCGAGGTCGTGGGCCGCAGCGTCTCGGCACTCGCGTCTGAGCGCCCGAGCGTGGCCCAGGAGCTCGGGTTTGCCGGGCTACAGCTCTGGCAGTCGCTGTCCGAGACGGCGGGACGGGGCCGCGGCGAGCAGTCGGTCGCGTTGCTCTTCACGGATTTGGTTGGTTTTTCCTCGTGGGCGCTGAAGGCGGGCGACGTCGCCACGCTGGAGCTGCTACGCGAGGTGGGAACCGCTGTCGAGGCATCGATCCACGCGCATGGTGGACGAATCATCAAGCGCCTCGGGGACGGGGTGATGGCTACGTTCCTGGATGCGCCGTCGGCGGTCGAGGCGGCGCTACACGCCCAGGATGCTCTCGCACAGGTCGAGGTCGATGGCTATCGCCCCGAGATGCGCGCAGGCATCCACTGGGGCCGTCCCCGGCAGCTCGGCGGTGACTATCTGGGGGTCGATGTCAACATCGCAGCGCGAGTCGGTGATTCCGCCAAAGGCGGCGAAGTCGTCGTCTCGGATCCTGTGCTCGAGCAACTCGACGTCGAGCGCCTGGACGTCGGGCGCTCGAAGCGTCTCCGCGCCGAGGGTGCGCCGCGCGCCATGCACGTCGCCCGCGTGTCGCGTCCTTAGCCGCGGTCTGGTCCCGACGTGATGGGACGCGGTACGCTGAGCCAACCGCCCTCTTAGCTCAGCTGGTAGAGCACTTCCATGGTAAGGAAGGGGTCGTCGGTTCGAGTCCGACAGAGGGCTTGGGGGAAGGGCCTTTGGTTGCGGGGATTGTGGCGCTCTCGGCGGATCTGCCCGCTCCGCTCGACGGCTGGATGGAAACCATTTGGAAACCTCTTTGGGCGGAGTTGATGCCCGAGGCGTGATCTGCCGTTCTCAGATCCTGATCGTTGTGCGTGCGATTTTCTCGAACCCGTAGGTCAAACACCTGGCGGCTCCGAGCGGCCGGATGCCGCTCGAGACGCCAGGTACCGCGCCCCGCGAGGACAGCCGTTGACGGAGCCGCAGCTATCCGGTCGCGGGGTGCGTCACACGCCGCTGGACGAGGGCCTCGAGGCGCTCCCGGTCCAGACCGCCGCTTTCAGTGGCGGAGCAGGTGACGCCTGACCGAGGGGTGGCGCTTTCCCAACTCGTCCGTGGCAGCGATCTGCTTCGCGGCCATCATCGTTGATGCTCTGCCTGAGAATGCGGCGGTGACGGTGGCGCGGCGCAGCGGCGCTGTGCAATCGGGCAGAGCGACACCATAGGCCGAGACGCGCGCTGCTCGATCAACCCACCAGTCTGCTCGCAGTCGGGCTGGACTGATCTGTCAGCCTCTCGGCCATGTCCTTGAGCGCTCAGAGTCCCTTGCGTCGCGGCCTCGTTCGTCGCGGGATCGCGCTGGAGGTCTTCACGCTGTCATGGATGACGGTGGAGGCGGCAGTCGCGGTCGCGGCGGGGATCGCTGCCGGAAGCGTCGCGTTGATGGCCTTCGGGATCGACTCGGTGATCGAGTTCGTAGCGGCGCTCGTTGTGTTACAGACGTTCCGCGCAGAGCAGGCGGGCCACACGGACAGGAGCGAGAAGCAGGCGCTTCGGGTGATCGGCCTGACGTTCTTCCTGCTCGCGGCCTACATAGTCGCCGACGCGGCCTACACGTTGATCGCGGCGAACAAGCCGGAGACCAGCGTCGCGGGTATAGCGGTGTCTGCCACCGCCCTCGTGGTCATGCCTTTGCTGGGGGTCTGGAAGCGACGTACCGGGAGCGCTCTCGGAAGCCAGATGCTGCTCGCTGACGCCGCCGAATCGCTGTTCTGCGCCTATCTCTCCGCAACAGTGCTGCTCGGCCTCGTTCTGAATGTCGCCTTCGGGTGGTGGTGGGCAGATCCCGTCGCAGCCCTCGCCGTCGTGCCGCTCGTCATCAAGGAAGGTCTTGAAGCGTTGGAGGAAGATGACAATGACTAGCCGCGACTTCGCTGTCGCTATGGGCTAAACGCGAGGGCGAACTATGCGGCAGTCGACCCGCGGCAGGCTCGCCCATTCCCGGGGCTGAGCGAGAGCTGCCGACCGTCAGCGCCGTGATCCCGTCGAGCTTGGACAACCACTGCCGCATTCCCGGGCGCAAGCGGCGGCTAAAAGAGACGGTCGTCGCGTCCGGTGAGGTGGTGCTTGTCGATCAACTCAGGAGCCACGGATTTCCGGGGCAGAGTGTCGCCTGGACCGGAACGGGGAAGCCGAGGCTCCCCGGCCAGGCGGGCAGCCGTCCGTAGTCAGCACCGGCGTCTCGGTCCCGAAACCAGTGCTTCTGCCTGTCGTCCGAACCAGGCGCGTGATTGGGGGCGAGCAGCTGCCTGCGTTCGTGACGATACTTCGGGATCTGATCCTTGACACTCGCCCAACTCTGAACGAGAATCGCCGGTGATCTCCCGCCGGGTGCAGACGAGAGATCGGTCATTTCAATCGTCTGAGCGGTGATGGGCACCGCAATGGGGGTGAGGAAGTGCTGGACCGTTTGAGCCGTTTCGCGCCGCTGACCGGGATCGCGTTCGTCGTGCTGGTCGTCATCGGGATCTTCACCAGCAACACGTCGCCGAATGCGAACGCGAGCGGCGCGCACGTGATCTCGTTCTACATGGCCCACAAGTCAAGCCAGGAGGCCAGCGATCTCCTGGGCGGGATCGCGTTCGTGTTCTTCCTGTTCTTCATCGCCGCCCTCTACGGCTATCTCCGCCGTGCGCCCGCTGCCCAGAACATGGCTCTGCTCGGGCTTGGCGGCGCGCTCCTATTCACGGTCGGCTTTTTGTTGTTCTCGGGCACCGATTACGCGCTCGCGTACGCCTCTCACAGCCTCGCTCCCGACGCCGCGCAGGCGCTCAACGTGCTTGAGAATCAGTTGTTCCTGCCGCTGTTCGTCGGCGCAATCGTGTTCGGCGTCGCCACCGGACTGGCGACTGTTCGCAGTGGACTGCTCCCCGCCTGGCTCGGCTGGGCGGTCCTGGTGTTCGGCATCGCAGCAGGCACCCCGGCGTTCTTCGTTGGCGTCATCGGCCTCGCGGTCTGGACGCTCGTGGTCAGTGTCCTGATCTATCAGCGCAGCGCCCAACCGGCGGCTGGGGGGAAGGCGGTCACGGCGCCGTCGTAGGAGCTACGGCGACTGCCTGGGTTCGGACGACTTACAGAACCCGACGAGCCGGGTCCCTCGGAGTGTTTGGTTACATCGAAACCAGCACTCCGAGCGATCTCCGGTCAGAGTTGCGCTCGGGGCTATGAGCATCCGTCGCGAGCGCGTGTGCTGCTCGTGGCGAATGCGGTAGCGCCGGTCGGGTCGCCACCGTCACCGCCGCATTCTCAGGCAGAGCATCAACGATGATGGCCGCGAAGCAGATCGCTGCCACGGACGAGTTGGGAAAGCGCCACCCCTCGGTCAGGCGTCACCTGCTCCGCCACTGAAAGCGGCGGTCTGGATCCGGGAGCGCCTCGAGGCCCTCGTCCAGCGGCGTGTGACGCACCCCGCGACCGGATAGCTGCGGCTCCGTCAACGGCTGTCCTCGCGGGGCGCGGTACCTGGCGTCTCGAGCGGCATCCGGCCGCTCGGAGCCGCCAGGTGTTTGACCTACGGGTTCGAGAAAATCGCACGCACAACGATCAGGATCTGAGAACGGCAGATCGCTGCGAAGACGTCAGCGAATAACACGACGCGCTGGACGCGTTCGTTGGAGCGCTACTTGACGTGCGTACCAGCGCTCGATCTCTGGACGTAGCCACAACCTTGGGCGGCCGAAACCCAGGTCGACGACCGGACGCGGCATATCGGGCCAGCGCCGTTGGTACTGGCTGACACTATTGCGATGGGCGAGCCCGAGGATCCGCGCCACGTCATGCGCGTCGATGAGTTCGTCAACTGCGACTCGCGGGACCATAAATCCAGCGTACGCGGACCAGAAGACGACATTCGTACCGCGAGGGCCTTTCCGTCCGCGCCGGCGGATAGGCTACCGGGGTAGCGTAATATAGCCAAGGCGACCCCGGCGGTGCAGGAACACCCCGGGGTCTGGCCGAGACCTGATTAGGAGGTCCCGACAATGCAAGCGTACGCAAGCGCGGAGCGGATGTCGCCTGAGCAGCTCCGTGTACTGGACAGTCCGTCGACGCCCGCCGGTGTTCCGAATGCGGGTCCAGCGCCGGCGAACCGGATCGTCGACGAGCTGCTGGGGCAGCTGGCCGACCTGGTGGCCGATCGGATTGCGGCGCGACTGGCAGTACCGGGCGGCGCCTCAGCCGACGAGTGGCTGGACACGCGGCGCGCCGCCCAGTACCTCGGTATCCACCGCGATCGTCTTCGGCGGCTGGCGGCCGAGGGCGTCATCCCATCAGAGCAAGAAAACACGGGCTGCAAGCTGTACTTCCGCCTGTCAGCTCTCGACGCATGGCGCTGCCCAAGCTCGGCTTCGGTCGTTCCAATCCGAGGCGCTTGTCATGGCTGATTCATCTGCTGCTCCGCGACGTACTCGTGTCGAGCGCGGGATCTACCGCCGCCCGACCGGAGTGCTCGAAGTTGTCGTGAAGGACGGGAGCGGTCGTCTGCGGTGGCGCACAGTCGATGGCGGAATCCTGGCTGCTCGTAAGCTCCGGAGCGACCTCGTTGCTCGCCGTGCACGTGGCGAGAGTGTGGCGCCGAATGCCAAGCTGTGGTTCGGTGACGCCGCCGACCGCTGGCTCGACGGACCCGTGCTTGACCTGAGAGACACGACTCGGGTCAAGTATCGGAGCATTCTGAACGAGCACCTTCGGCCTCGCTTCGAAGCGCGCCGTCTTGACGCTGTGACTGCTGACGATCTCGCTCGCCTCGTTCGTGAACTGCGCGGCGAAGGGAAGAGCGAGGCAACGATTGCGGTCGCGCTAGGCGTCGTGGGTCGGATCTACAAGTTCGCTTTGCGCCGTCTGGGGTGGACTGGCACGATCCCGACGACGCTGCTCCTGACCTCCGAGCGACCAAAGATCTCGCGGGCGAAGCGCCGCCCGATCTTCACACCCGACGAGCTCGAGCGGACGGTCGCCGCCGCACACGAGCCGTTCCGGACGCTATTCGCCGTCGCCGCGTTGACCGGCGCGCGGATCTCAGAGCTGTGTGGCCTGACCTGGTCTGACATTCGTATCGATGACCTAGACGAGGCCGAGATCGAGTTTGGCTGGCAGGTCGACCGGCACGGCACCCGGCGACCCACGAAGACAGATGGATCTGCGCGAACGGTGCCGATCCCGCGGGCGCTGGCGTTCATCCTGGCTCGACACAAACTGGCCGCCAAGTACTGCAGAGAGACCGACTTCGCCTTCACGACCCGCACGGGTCGACCACTGCAGCAGCGCAACGTCGCCCGTGCTCTCCGGACAGCTCAGACGCGGGCCGTCGACTCGAACGGCCAGCCGACCTTCCCCGTCCTCCACGAAACGGACCCCGACGGACGGCGGATGCCGATCGCACGCGGCTCCGTCCCGTCGATGCACTCGTTCCGACACACGGTGGCGTCTCGGGCGTTGCTCGCCGGGGAGAGCGTGGACGAGGTCGCGTTTCTGCTAGGGCACCGAGATGGAACTGTGACGCGCACGGTGTACGTGCGTGAGGTCGCGGACGCACGGCGGCGTGCGTTGCGGCGCTCCCGGATGGCGACCGAGTACGCCGGCACACTCCGCGCGGCGCTGGATCCTGAGCCCGATTCGGACTGAGTCTCGCTGGCGAGCTGTTGATTGGTGCCGCCGCCTCAACCGGCGCTCAACCGACGATGGACTTCGCGGGGAGCGGATCCCTGCGTTGACGGAGCTCACTACCCTTTGGGCATGACCGCCAAGGAGCAGATCCTCGCTGAGGCAGCTGGCTGGACTGAGGAGCAGGCGAAGCGCGCGTTGGAGGCTGCCCATGGCGACGGCTCTGGAGAAGCGCAGCCTCCGTTCTCGTTGATCGGAGCGTTCCGCTCTGGCCGAGGTGATCTCTCTGAGCGCGCGAGTCGCGACGAGTTCGAACCCGAGCCATTCCGCTGATCTTCGACACCGGGCCGCTGGTCGCTGCGATCGACGCCGACGACCAGCACCACGAGCGATGCGCTGCGCTGTTCGCGTCGCGCACCGAGCGGCGGGTGGTCCCCGCACCTGTGTTGGTCGAGCTCGACTACTTGCTCGCTCGGGAGCTAGGAGCAGACCAGTTCGCGGCTTTTCTGGACACCATCGCACGCGGCGAGCTGGATGTCGAACACCTCACACCGGCCGACCACGGGCGCGCCGCCGCATTGATGCGCACGTACAAGGACCTTAGAGTCGGGTTCGTGGACTGTGCCGTGCTCGCCGTTGTCGAGCGGCTTGGCGAGCCGAAGCTCGCGACCCTGGATCATCGGCACTTCGCGACCATGCGTCCCGGCCACGTCGACGCTCTTGAGCTGCTACCGGGCTGAGTCAGGCAGCTCGCCGACCCTGCCTGTGGAAACTTCTTGGAAACCTCAGCCCGCACGAAAGTCACCGCAGCCGCCTGCATCCGATCAGCGAAAGCCTGTGTTTGCGGCATAAATCGGGATCGCGGGAACAGTCGACACGCCCCGCGGGGTCATGGTAAGGAAGGGGTCGTCGGTTCGAGTCCGACAGAGGGCTTGAGGGATTTGCGGGGATGGTCAGCGATGACGGCCAGAGCCCGCTGGCCCTGGCCGCCTCGCACGTTCGGCCGAGCGTGATCCGCACCATGCGGTCACGGTCGTGCGGTTCGCGCTCCTGCATTCTCGTCTCAAGGGAGCGAACCGGCGTCAGACGAGGAGAGTGATGAACCGAGGCCTCGAAACCCTCAAGGACACGAAGACCATCGTGTTGACCACCTACAAGCGCGACGGCACGCCAATCGGCACGCCTGTGAGCATCGCCTTCGACGGTGAGCGAGCGTTCTTCCGTTCCTATGACAGGGCGTGGAAGACCAAGCGCCTACGCAACAACCCACGCGTCGAGGTCGCGCCCGCGACGCTTCGTGGCAAGCCGACCGGCCCCAGCGTCCGCGCGGAGGCCACGCTCTTGTCTGATCATCAAGCCCAGATCGCCGCCGAGGCGCTGGCTCGACGCCACCCGCTGCTGCAGGGGATCCTGGTTCCCCTGACCCACCGGATCATGCGCTACCGCACCATGCACTACGAGTTGCATGCGGATCGCTCCTGAACGGACCTGGTTCAGGAGCCCGGGGCGGGAATCGCGCCTAGATGCCGCAGCTGCGAGAGGACATCGACGATCCCCCAGGTCTCATGGATTCGGCCGTTGACGAAGCGGCAGATGAATATCTCGTTGTATGTGATCGATTTGCCCGTGGGTGGAATGCCCATGTACTCGCCCTGGTGGGTACCGGTGACCGTGTTGCGGCTGACGACCTTGTCCCCCTCCGCGATCAGATCCTCGATTCTGACGTGAAGGTCGGGATAGGCCCGGTGGAGCCTCGCGAACACCTCCTTGAGTAGTTGCGCTCCGGTCGCTTCAATGGGCAATGGCGTACGGATCAGGGCGTCGGGCTCAACGAGCTCGTCGATCGTCTTCGAGATCAGCTCCGCATCGTGGGTGTTGGTGGCGTCCTGGAAGCGTCTGAACGCCGCTTTGTTTTCCTGGGGCGTTGACATTTGTTTCTCCTTGGGTTCATCCCGCAGACCTCAGCAGCGATCTGTAGTCGCCGACTGGCCCGAGGTGCGTCAGCTTCTGAGGGTTGACAACCGAGCTGATGCTCCTGATCTGGCCGCCCGCGATCTCGAGCGCCACCACGGCGAGCAGCCGCTGTTCTGCGTCGAGATAGAGCGCTCCCGGGCTGCCGTTGACCTCAACGGGGCGCAACGACACGCCCGGAAGACGGGCGACCACGCGGACCCAGTAGTCGATCACCGTGCGCGCGACGCGGTCGCGTCCGCGGAGCGTCCGCGCGAGCGCCGGAACCTTGCCGCCGCCATCAGCGGTCAGCTGCACGTCCGAAGCGAGCAGCGCTTCGAGGCCGGCGAGGTCGCCTTGCTGCGCGGCCTGAAAGAACCGTCGTGCCAGCTCGTCGCGGTGCTCGCGGGTGGTTTCGAAGCGGGGTCGGCGCTGCTCGACGTGGCGGCGGGCGCGAGTGGCGAGCTGGCGCACGCCTGCCTCGCTCTTGCCGATCATCTCGGCGATCTGCGCGTGGCTGTAGTCGAACACGTCGTGCAACAGCAGCACCGCTCGCTGTTGCGGCGAAAGGCTCTCCAGCAACACCAGCATCGCCAGCGACAGCGAATCGGCCATCTCAGCGTGCCGGGCCGGATCATCCTCGCCGTCGGTGATGATCGGCTCTGGCAGCCACTCGCCCACGTAGCGCTCGCGCCGGGCGCGGGCGGAGCGCAGCTCGTTGATCGCCAGCCGGGTGGTCACGGTGGCCACGAACGCGCGCGGCGATGCGATCCGCTCGCCGGCCTCGAGCACCTGGTGCACCCGCAGTAGCGCCTCCTGCACGATGTCCTCGGCCTCGGACACACTGCCCAGCATCCGGTAGGCGATCGCGAACGCGCCGGGCCTAAGCTCCTCGAGCAGTCGCTCGCGGTCGCTCATGCCGCCGCGAACCCCTTCCGCCAACTCGAGTGCGCCGGCTGCCACTGAAGCTCGCGCTTGGCCTTCGCGTTCGACGCGCCGCGGACATCGGTCATCATCACCACTCCGGCCTCCCCGGCGAACAGCCGCCCAATGAACTGCGGGACACGCATCGGCTTCTTGGCGCCCAGCTCCTGAGCCAGCGCCGGCAGCCACTCGGCCACTGGGGCAGGGTCATCGTCGACCACGTTGTAGACACCGCGGTGACCACGCTCGATCGCCACCACCGTCGCCTCTGCCGCATCGGCGACGTGGATGAAAGACCAGATCCCGCCACCATCGCCGACCAGCGGGAACTTGCGCCTGCGGACCAGCTCGGACTGCTCCCCGCCGGGCGCCATCGAAGTGCCCGGCCCGTAGAAGGCGCCGTAGCGCAGCACGATCCCCTCCGTCCACTCCGCGCCAAGGACCGCCTCCTCGAGATGACGGATAGCGGCCTGGGTCTCGCGCATCTCACGCGGTGGCCTCGGGTCGAACGGGTCCTCCTCGCTCTTCACCGGGCCGCCGGTGCGCTCGTACGCGGCAAAGCCCCCTAGCCCCTGCGCCACGAACCGTCGCACTCCGACCGCCCGCCCGGCGGACAGCAGGTGGTCGGTCCCCTCGGTCCGCAGACGGTTCGTCAGCGCGAAGCCGCGATCGAAATGACGCATGTTCACCGCACCGATCGCGGTTAGCTGATGGACGATCACATCCGGCCTCACCGTCCCTACGGCCTCCGCGACCTGATCGGGATCAAGCGCGTCCGCCACCACCGGCACAGCCCCCAGCTCGTACAGCATCGGCTGCTTGGACTCGCTGCGGGTCATCCCGTGAACCTCATGACCCGCGGCAACCAGACGCGGCACCAGCTGCTTTCCAATCGCTCCCGTCGCACCTGCCACAAACACTCTCATCACTGACTCCTTGATCGAGGCTGACCTACACCTGACAAGACAAGACAGCAGCCTCGGCCGTGACACCTCGGAGAACCACGGCACGGGAAGGCGGCTACACGGTGGCAAACGCCGGCGCCGCCTTTAGGACGCTGTTTCGCCTACGGGGAGCTAAAGCGGGATGTCACGCTCCGGGCGGCGGCGGACCTCCGGGCGGCGGCGGACCGCCGGGCGGCGGCGGACCTCCGGGCGGCGGCGGACCTCCGCGTCTAGCGCCTCCGTGACCGCTACTGATCGCAGTGCCGTGAAAGCAGCCGATGGTGTACGGATACTCAAGGGTCGCGACGTAGTGATAGATGCGCGTCGGCTTGCCGTTCCACGCGACCTCGCTCGTGGTGCCGTGGCAGGCGTCGAGCGAGGTATTTGTGGGCAGCGTTCCGTTCGCATTTTTGACGACATAGATGCCATAGCCGTCGAGCGCGTAGCCCACTAAGGCGGTCGTGCCGTTCTTGACCTTGCTCAGGATGCAGGGCGGGATGTCGTGATGGTGATAGGTGTTGGAGGGATCGGGATGCCCGGCGCAGACGTCCAGGACTTCGTGCGCCCCGGCGTCGCGGCCTTCGCCATCGAGCGCGTTGTAGAGGACGACTCCGTCCTTGAGCACGCCGATCGGACCGCCGCCTGTGCAACCTGGGGTCTCGGCCGCGGTCGGGTGCGCAGGCAAGCTCCAGTCGAAGCTCTGCGCCGCGATGTGATTTCCGTTCTGGTCGTACCTGTAAGCCGGATCGCTGGAGGCGATCGGGAATACGCCCGTGGCATGATCGATCGGGAGATCGTTGAGCTTAATCAGCCGCCTGGCGCCGACGATCCTGACCGAATATGAGCCATTCGGCCAGTGGATGCGACCGTTGACGGTCACTTTCGTCACGTAGTTCCACGTTTTCGTGCGCGTGTCGATCCACGGTCCGTTGACTCGCGCGCCGCCGATTCCGCCGAACTGAGTCACACAGGAGTCGACGTAGCCCACCTTCGGAGTGGTGCTGACATAGCCGTCCCCCAGCGGCACCGCCCGGGGATTTACAATCCCTGACGAGGTCGGCGTCGTCGCGTAGCGATGGCTACTGGCAGTTGAAGTGGTCACGGCTGCCGCGCCGGCGCATCCACCCAGCACCAGAACGGCCACCGCCGCCGCCCCGCTCCCGACGCAAGCCGACCTCACGCGCTGCGCCAAGGCACTAAGGCTTCTCACCCCGTACATGGATTTGACGATGCCTACCGTATGGCATTGCCAGGCATGGCGCAACCGCGCGCCCCTCGCCAGCGCGGATGCCGCTGGGAGCCGCGGCGGCACAGACGCAAACCGCCCGGGCTGTCGCCTAAGAGGGCCGGTGGGCGCGAAGCCGTTCGACGATGCCCCGTTTGGAGCGCTCGACCACGTCCACTTCGAACCCCACGCTGGCCAGGTAATCGAGCGGTTCACGCAACAGGTGGTCGGCTTCAAAGCGCATCGTGAGCGGCTCAAGCAGTTGCTGACCGAACCGAACAGCGCTTGCTTGGCTGCGCACGTGCTCGAGCATCAACAGTTGACCGCCTGGGCGCAAGACGCGGAAGGCTTCGGCGGCAGCCGCCCGGGGGTCCGGGATGGTGCAGAAGCCGAGCGTGCAGGTGACGGTGTCGAAGCTCCCATCCGAGAACTCCAGCCTCTGCGCGTCGCCGAGCCTGAGGTCAGCGTTCCGTGCGAGCTCGCGCGAGCGCTGCTGTGCGATAGCGAGCATCTCGGAGCTGAGCTCGATCCCCGTCAGTTCGACCTGCGCCGGGTAGAAGGGAAGATTGCGAGCTGTACCGCAGGCAAGCTCCAGCACCTGTCCCCGCGCCTGGGAGCAGACCCACTCGCGTCCGCCGCCGAACAGGATGCGCTCGAAGAACCCCATCTGCCGGTCGTACTTGGGTGCCTGCTTGTCCTGTAAGCGGCGAACGCGCTCGGTTTCGGCGCTGGAACTCATCCGAGGATTAACGCACCCTCGGCGACTGTGGCGCTCCGCGGCAAACGCGGGCGACGCACTACGGGATCAGGACAACCTTGCCGATGTTGCGCCGCTCGGCGATGAAGCGGTGGGCGTCGGGCGCCCGGTCGAACGGGAAGGCCTCGGCGACGACCGGCTTCAGCTCCCCTTTCTGCAGCGCCGGTATCAACGGCTTAATCACCCTGTCGAGGCTTCCCTCGGCGTCCCACCAGGAGAGCATGTTTAGGCCGAACACGCCCTTGTTCTCGTTCATTACCCCTAGCCCCTTCCACCAGGGCATCGACGAGAATGGGCTCTTGGCCAGAGTCCGGAGCGCGGCCTGCAAGCTGCGTCTCTCCCCGGTCTGTATCTCCGAGGCCCCGTACATGATCAGCCGTCCGCCTGGGCGGAGTAGCTGGTAATCCTTGCGGAAGCTCGACGGGCCGAGGGCATCGAAGACGACGTCCACTCCCTCGCCGCCTGTTAGCCGGCGTACCTCCTCCGCGAAGTCCTGGCTGCGGTAGTCGATCGCGTGATCTACTCCCTGCTCTCGGATCGCGTCGTGCTTTGAGGCCGAAGCGGTGCCGAACACCTCGGCGCCGATGCTCCTGGCGATCTGTGTTGCCGAGATCCCTACGCCGCCGGCCGCAGCGTGAATCAGTACACGCTCATCCTCGGTCAGTCCTCCCATCACGACAAGACCCGCTTCCGCGGTCGCATAGTTGACGGGAAAAGCGGCGCCCTGCTCGAACGAAACCCCATCGGGCAACTCATAGACCATACGTTCGGGGACCGTGACCAGCTCGGCCTGACCGTTGAAGCGCGTGCCGGCGATCACGCGATCGCCCGGCTTGACCGACTCGACCCCGTCTCCCGCTGACTCGACTTCGCCAGCTACCTCGTAGCCGACCACGCAGGGCACCTTGGGCGCGTCCGGGTACAGCCCCGTTCGGGCGAGTGTGTCGGCGAAATTGATCCCCGCCGCCTTGACCGTGATCCGCACCTCGCCCGGTCCCACCGGCGGCTCGGGTCGCTCCTGGACCTTGAGAACCTCGGGCCCCCCGTGTTCGGTGATCACAACCGCGCGCATCGCGCTGTGACTCTATGCGAATCCGATGCGCCAGATCCACCCCACGTCGGCGGCTCACCAGGAAGTTATGCGCCCGCGACGATGCCCAGGCGCCGATCAAACTCGACGGTTCTCTGCGTGTCCTCGTATGAAATGTGCTCTCGGATACGGCCCCACACAATGCGGTCAAACAACACGCCCTCGTTTTCGTAGATCACTTCTCCGCGCTCGTCGGTAGCGCGGTCGGTGAACCGAGTGCAGATCACCGTGTTCCACGGTGGACCGCTGACCACGACCTCGTGTGGCTGAAGTTCGAGCCGGGTGCGCCGATAGCGCTCCAACCAGCGCCGCACATCGGACTTGGAGCGGTAATCGGCGGCCCACGAGTGATGGCCGAGGAAACGGAAGCGCACATCGTCCGCCATAAATGCGAGGAGCACCCGGGAATCGCCATGCCGGAGCCGCTCCAGCGCGGAGCGAGTCAGCTTCTGCACGAGCCACCGGTACATCTTGCTAGGGGATACCCGGCGCGTCGGCATCCCATGGAATCGCCGACTCCAAAGGGGGTACGAGCCTTCACCCGTCCGCGGCTGAGCCGCGAGCGCGCCGGCTGCCTCGGGCGCCGAGGAACGCAATCGGCGAGGCGAGGGTCCGGCCCATGGGTCGCACCGCCCAGGCAGGGAGATAGCGGTGACGCTCCTCCTCCCAGACCCTGGCGCGCGGGTGGGGCCGGTATAGGCGAAGGAACGCCTGGACGATCAAAGGTGCTTGGCCGTACTTCAGCGTCGGCTCGGCGGTCTGGAGTTCGATAGCGCAGAGATGCTTGGTATTCACGTAGCCGTACTGGTTGGGGCTGACCAGCCGTGCTGGTGCGCCGTGGTCGGCGTCGAGCGGACTGCCATTCAGTCGGTCGGCAATTAGCACGTCCTCGGCCAGCGCGTCCTCGATCGACACGACCGACCGGTAGCCGTCGAGACCCTCAAAGACGACATGCGTCACCGACGCACCTGGCTGAAGGGATGGCTCGATGATCATTCGATACAAGGTCTCGAACGCGACTCCCTCCCAGTACAAATCGGTCGCGGACCAACCGGCCACGCAGTGAAAGTCGGCGGTCAGCTCGCGGCGGGGAAGCGTCGCGAGCGCTTTCAGCGGCATGGGAAAGGGCTCCTTCGCCGCGCCCCCGACCTCGATCACCGGGTTGGCCGGGACGGCGGGAGCAGGCCGATCAAGGTGCGTCCCGAACCGTGGGAAGCCCTGAATGCGATGTTGGCCTGGTGGAAGCGTTAGGTCGCGGCGGCCAAATGCGGTGCCGATTGACGTGCATGACCTGAGCATGGTTCTCCTTCAGAGAGCTCCCCACCACGCCAGCGCAGCTGTGACGGTGAGGAGCGCCGGAGCGGGATGGCGTAAGAGGGATCGGGCGGCTTTGGTGTACCCGGTCCCAAGGCCCACGACGAGCGCCGCGAATCCCGTGGCCGATGCGGCGGCTAGCACGCCGATGGCCCGCGCCTGATTGCCGTGGAGCACCGAACCCGCCAGTAGGAGCGCCGTTCCCACGGCGAGAAACGCGATCGTCGTCAGATGCCAGGTGACGTGGATCATCGACTTGGTGGTCCGAGGACCACCGAAGCGAGTGGTCGGCAGGACATCAGGCGAGAGCTTGCTCACCACCAGAACCTCGCCCCCCACTCCGTGGACGGCGGCGCCGAGGATGGCCAGCGATCCGGCGATGATTAGCTGGGCGTTCACAACGATCGATCCATACAGTACTGTATGGATGCTACCCGCCATCGGTCCGCCAAAACCTCTCCGCTGAACGCGATAGAAGACGATGTCCGCCCCGACCCGTACGCCCCGCAGCGGCTGGATCCAAGAGGGGTTGCGGGCGCTTGCGGACGGGGGACCGGATGCCGTCCGGATCGAGCCCATGGCGCGGTCGCTCGGCGTCACGAGGGGCGGCTTCTATTGGCACTTCGACGGCCGGCGGGCGTTGCTGAAGGAGATACTCGACACCTGGGAGCGGGCGAGCGTCGATGAGGTGATCGAGCGCGTGGAGAGCGGAGGCGGGGATGCAAAGGCCAAGCTCCGGCGGCTGTCCGCGCTCGCCGCCTCCAGCGACGCGCCGCTGATGATCGACCTCGCAATTCGCGACTGGGCTCGGCGCGACAAAGCGGTGGCCAGGCGCCTCAGACGCGTCGACAACCGGCGCATGGAGTACATGCGCTCGCTGTTCGGCGCCTCCTGCCCCGATGCGGCTGAAGTCGAGGCATGCTGCATGATCTTTTACTCCCTGTGGATCGGCAATCACTTCATCGCCGCCGATCACGGCTCGCGCCGCCGAGCGGACGTTCTGAAGCTGGCTTTGAAGCGGCTTGAGGCCTGGTAGACGACCCCTATGCGGTCAGGGCTTTCCGACCGTGGAGGTGCGAGACTGTCGGAGATCGAGGAACGACGTTTGGATAACCCCGCCCCGCCGGATGCGGTTTCCAGCCACGAGGGGGCTTACGCCGGAGCGACCGGGCAGGTCGGCGACACGTCGGGTTGGAGCGCGCCGATGCGTGCGCTCGGAAGGCGACTGTCCTCTCGCGGGGGGTCGGGAAATCGTGCTGTCGCCTCGGTTGACTCCTTGCTCGGTCGTGCGGACGAACTCTCGCGCGCGACCGGCAAGAGCAGAGATGAGGCCGCGGCCACCGTCGTGGGAGATCTCGAGCAAGCCTCCGCCGCGCTGACAACGCGAATAGCGCCCCTAGTGCCCGGCACCGGAGTACTCGTCGCCATCAGCGGATTGGCGGTAAAGGCCGAGCCCGCCAAGAGAGCTCTGACCGAGGTCTTCATCAGCCTGGCCATCCTGTTCGCAGTCGCCGGATTCGCATTCCTTACAAGAGCACTCTTCCTCTACGCCGGGCGTCGCACCGTCGGCCTCTCACCGACCGTCGACGACATCGCCTTCGCGCGCGATCGTCTCGTCAGAAAGCACACCAGTGCTCACCGCGGCGGCTGGCTGGCAGGAGCCGGCCTGACGTTCCTGATCATCGGGATCCTCGCCGGCGTCCACATCTCCGTCCACTGAGTAGCCCCTCCCGGCCGCGAGTATCGAGTCAGGTTTCGGTCCGCCGCCCCATACCGGCGCCGATGAGAATCGCGCGTCGCGCTGGTCTATGGCTTTTGTGAGCGGGCTTAGGATTCCGCCAATGGCCGTCGTGTGCGTTCGGGGACCGCTGCGCAATCTTGCGGGCGGTCGTGCGGAGCATGAGCTGGAGGGCGAAACGGTGGTTGAGCTGCTGCAGGCACTTGAGGTCCGCCACCCGGAGATGAGCGGGTGGATCCTCGACGAGCGTGGTGTGATCCGCCGCCACATCAACGTGTTCGTCAATGGCGAGCGCGGGGGAGAGGCGACGGCAGTGCGGTCCGGGGATCGCATCGAGGTGCTACCGGCGATAACAGGAGGCTGAGAGATTGACCGAGTTGCTGGTGGGGACAAAGAAGGGCCTATTCCTGCTCGACGGCGAGCCAGGTTCGGCGTTTGAGATCAAGGCGCGGGCTTTCGCCGGACAGCCGGTCGATTTCGCGACCCGCGACTCCCGCACCGGGCGGCTGTTGGCGACCGTGACCTCGCCGTTCTACGGCCCAAAGATCTTCTACACCGACGGGAATCCGGATGCGGAGTGGGAGCAGGCCGACGGAGTTGCCCTGCCAGAAGGTGGCGATCAGGCGCTCGAGCGAATTTGGGTCATCGCACCTGGCGAGGCGGACGGGACTGTCTACGCGGGCGGTGACCCCGGAGTCCTATTCGAGAGCCACGACGGCGGGTCAAGCTGGGAGCTCAACGCGGGGCTGTGGGAGCAGCCGTCACGCCCGCAGTGGCAGCCGGGCGGCGGCGGGCTCTGTCTGCACTCGATCTGCACCTGGCCCGGGGATCCAGAGAAGCTGGCCGTCGCGGTGTCGGCCGCGGGAATGTGGCTGACCGAGGATGGCGGCCGTACGTGGCGGCGGGGAAATCAGGGGCTCAACCCCGGGTATCTGCCCGAGGAGGCGCTCAAGGATGAGAATGCGGGCCGCTGCGTGCACCACGTCGAGCGCGCTCCGGAGCAACCCGAGCGGCTATTCATGCAGTTCCATGGGGGCGTGTACCGCTCTGACGACGCCGGCCAAAGCTGGCACGACATCGGAGGTTGTGCGCTGCCGTCTGACTTCGGCTTCCCGTTGATGGTGGACCCCGCCGATCCGGACAGCGCCTACGTGATTCCCCTGGTCGCCGACATGGATCGGGTTACGCCCGACGGCCGAGTGCGCGTGTATGAGACGCGTGACGCGGGCTCGAGCTGGTCGCCGCGGGGAGACGGCCTACCGGCGGAGCACGCCTACCTGACCGTGCTGCGCCTGGCATTCAGCCGCGCCGGCCTGGGCGATCAACTCGAGCTGTACTTCGGTGCTACCTCCGGCGATCTGTTCGGCTCCGGCGACTCCGGCGCCACCTGGTTTGAGGTCGCGACGCGGCTCCCGCCGGTATTCTCGGTCGTTGCGCGCTAAGGCCCTGGTTCGAAGTGTGACGGCGCGCCCCCGAGCGCGAGCGTTATGAGATCCTGCGCCCATGGAGCAGCGAATCAGCCTGGTGACACTCGGCGTCGCCGATTTGTCGAGGGCGCGGGCTTTCTATGAGGCTCTGGGCTGGGAAGGAGCGCACCAGCCAGACGATGAGGTGTGCTTCTTCCAGGCGGGCGGAATGGTGTTCGGTCTCTGGACGGCGCTCGGCGGCCATGGCGCACCTGGGATCGAGCTCGCCCACAACGTGCGATCCCCCGAAGAGGTCGGTGAGGTGCTGGAGGAGGCCGAACGTGCTGGTGGGACGATCAAACGGCCCGCGGGACGCGCGGAGTGGGGCGGCACGACCGGGGCCTTTGCCGATCCGGACGGCTACGTCTGGGAGGTCGCCCACAACCCCGGCTGGAACTTGGACGAGCAAGGATCCGTGACCATCTAACCCGTCGCCGGGTTTGAGACCGGAGCGTCGATCTGACTATGACCGAGCTGCGAACGCTGATGAGCGGCGTCTCGTTTGGCGAGTCGCCCCGCTGGCACCAGGGAAGGCTGTGGTTTTGCGATTGGGGCGCCGAGCAGCTGATCGCAGTCGATCTCGAGGGCAACAGCGAGATCGTCTGCCGAGTTCCGTCGTTCCCGTTCTGCATCGACTGGCTCCCTGACGGCCGGCTGCTGATCGTCTCCGCGCGTGCGCGAGCGTTGCTGACGCTGTTGCCGGACCGCTCGTTGGCGCTCCACGCCGATCTGAGCAAGGTGTCCGACCACCCTCCCGGCAACGAGATCGTCGTCGACGGCCGCGGCAACGCCTACGTAAACGGCCCGGGCTTCGACATGATGGCCGGCGAGCCTTTCGCCGCCGGGACCGTTGCCCTGGTCGCTCCCGACGGCAGTGCCAGAGAGGTCGCAGGCGGAATCGGGTTCCCAAACGGAATGGCCGTCACCCCGGACGACCGGACGCTGATCGTCGCTGACTCGTACGGCAAAGAGCTGATCGGCTTCGACATCGAGCCTGACGGCAGCCTGTCCAACCGACGGGCCTGGGCCGAGCTCGGCGACGGCGTTCCCGATGGGATCTGTCTCGATTCCGAGGGCGCCGTCTGGTACGCCGACGTCCCTAACAAACGCTGCGTGCGCGTTCGCGAAGGGGGCGAGGTGCTTCAGACGATCGAGCTCGACCGCGGCTGCTTTGCCTGCATGCTCGGCGGCGAGGATCGGCGGACCCTGTTTCTGATCGCCCGCGAATGGCACGGGCCCGACGTGGGGAAGGGAGCGGGGACCGGTCAGGTGCTGGCCACCAGTGCACCTGCCCCGCACGCCGGGCGGCCGTAGAGCGGCTACTCCGGTTTGGGCTCTTCGCCCGGACCTGGCTCCGGCACGGCCGGCGTCGGCGGCTCCTCGGGCGTCGGGACCTGCGCCGGCTCCTCTGGGTCAGCGGGAGAGCCAGGGTCGGGGACGGCGGGGGAGACCGGCGCATCGGGGACGGCCGGTGTGGCCGGCTCGCCGGGCTGCGGCACCTCCGCGCCCGTCCGTACGGAAGCAGCACCGGGGGCGATGCGCGAGTGGCTGCCTTGTGAGGGATCCATGTCAGCGGGCTACCCGCGACGCGTTTGGTGACACAACAGTCCGCGGCTCGCCTTTCATCCGGCTATGCCAAGCGCAGCCGCGGTACGGTCCGACGCATGGGCGAGGCCATCAGGCTGCGTGATGACAGCGAGGTGACGCTGCGGCCGCTGAGGCCAGACGATCGAGAAGGGATTCGGCGCGCGTTCGACCGCCTCAGTCCCGAGTCGCGCTACCGCAGGTTCTTCGTCTCGCTGCGCGAGCTGAGTGACGGGTTACTCGACGTTCTCACCGACGTCGACCACGACAGTCACGAGGCACTCGTGGCGTTGGAGCCGCAGTCTGAGGAAATAGTGGGGGTAGCTCGGTATGTCCGCATGCCCGAGCAGCCGGAGCGCGCCGAGGCTTCGGTTGCGGTGGTCGATGACTGGCAAGGGCGGGGGCTTGGCAGAGCGTTGCTCGAGCGCCTCGTGACCCGAGCCCGGGAGGTGGGTGTCTCGCGCTTTGTGGCCTTCACGCAGGCCGACAACCGACGCGCCGTCGAGGTCATGTCGCACCTCGGGCCGACGACCAGCTCCTTGCGCGGCGATTTGGTGGAGCTGGACATCGAGCTGCCCAAGCACGGCATTGGCGCGCCGCTCGCCACGGCGTTGCGTGCGGCGGCAGGTGCGCTGCTCGAGGTCCAACCGCTGGCAGAGCGGCTCTGGCGGCGAGCGAGAGAGATGCCAGGAGCAGCTCGGCTACCGGGAACTCGACCGGGTAGGCGCTAGGCAGGAAGGGCTATCCCCGCTCATCCAGCTCTCCGGCAGCTTGAGCAAGGCGCCGTCGCGCGGCGGTGATGCTCTGTGGCTTGCCGTTGATCTGCGCCCATGGATCCCCATCGCGCCCGAGGCGATCGAGGACCGTCTTGATAGTCCAGCCCTCTGGACGCGTTTTAGGGTCGTCAAGCTCCTCGAGGTGCAGCGGCGTCGCCACCGGCGCATCAGGGCGCGCCCGGACCGCGTACGGCGCCACGGCCGTGTGGGCGTAGGCGTTGCGCATCACGTCGATCAGTACGCGCCGCTGACGCTTTGCCTTGCGCTGCTCAGTCGTAAATAGCTGTGGGTGGCGGCTTGCCGCGAGCGATGCGACGTCCACCGCGAACGCACGCACGTCGTCGAAGTTCAGGCGACGTTGAAGCGGGAGGGTGAGGTGGTATCCGCGGGAGCCGGTGGTCATCACCCAGGGCTCGAGCCCCAGCTCGCGCAGCACATCGGCCATCGTCCGGGCGGCCTTCAGGGCATCCGCTGGGTCGCCGTCTGAAGGATCGAGGTCGAAGATCAGGCGGTCTGGACGGTCGAGGGCATCACTGCGGCTGAGCCAAGGGTGCAGCGTGATGCAGGCCTGGTTGGCGAGGTAGACAAGGGTGGCGTCATCCCTGGCGACTACGTGCTCGACCGTCCCGCCCTTCTTTCGCACCTCGACGCGCCTGATCCATTTTGGAAAATGGCGACCGGCACGCTGCTGAACGATCCGTTCACCCTCGATTCCGTCCGGATAGCGCTCCAAGTTCAGCGGCCGATCGCGGAGGTGCGGCAGCATGGCGCCGGCCACGCCGTCGTAGTAGCCGGCCAGATCGGCCTTCGTGATCCCGGACGGGAACAGAAGCTTGTCGGGGCGTGAGATCTGCACGCGTCGACGCCCCGCCTGGATGGTGACGCTCACGAACCCGAGCGTATAGGTACACGCATCGGGGTAAGAGACCACCGACGTCAAACGCGAGGAAACAAATGAACGAGTGGCAACAGCAAGAGGACGAGCAGGATCCTGAGCCGACCAAGCACGCCGATGCGCAGCGGATGACCGAAGACGAGTCACAGCGCGTGCCGACCAGCGACGAGGACCAGCCCGAGGACGCGTCAAGCCCCACGGCGACCGAAGCGGACTAAAAAGCACACTCGAAAGAGGTAGGGTGACAGTCGTCCCGTTGATTAAGGAGCGAGAAGATGCCTCAGCCTAGGAGTGGTGGTTCAAGGTCCAGCTCGGGTGGAAGGTCCCAGTCTCGATCTGGAACCAGCAGGCGCTCGACCGCGAGCTCGAGCCGTGGTAAGCGTTCCACCGGCGGCCGCCGGACAACCTCACGCTCGACGAGCTCGGCGCGGTCCACGCAGCGAAGCGCAGGGCCGGCTGCGGCCGACGCGCAGTTCGAAGCGGTAGCGCAGCGGCTTCGGAAGCTCAACGAGCGGATCATCTCGGCGGGGAAAGACGCCGGCGAGACCACGCTCTCCAACTACGAGAAGGCGCTGAAGGCGATCGCCGCCGGCGTCGAGCGTGGCCCGGGCTCAAGCGATGTGGAGTGGATTTCGAACCTCGCCAACGCGCAGGCGAAGTTCATTCGTGACGTGACCAACGCCTGGACGACGGCCGCTCGCGACGTGCTGAAGTAGCCGCTCTCCTCAGTCCTGGTCGGCCGGCAGCTCGGCCCGCCGCTGCACTTCTATGACCCGTCGCTCGTGCGTGCCGACGCCGATCGTGCGTCCGTCATCGCTCGTGACCTCGACGGTGAAGTGCAGCTTGCGGCCATCGCGTATCTCTTCTAGCCGCGCGCGTGCCGTGCACTTGCTGCCCTCGGGCGCGGCGGCGACGTGCTTGACGCACACCTCGAACCCGACGGTCGCCCTACCGTCCGGCAGCAGCGGGTAGACCAGCATCGAGGCGGTGCGCTCCATCATCGCGATCATGGCAGGGGTCGAAAGCACGCCGGCGTCGAGCGTGCCGGCCACATCCGTCACCAGCGGGCCCTCGACATCGAACTCGCGCCTACCTTCGATTCCGGGCTCGAGCGTCACCGTGGGTGGCGCAACCCGATGGGCGCCCGCAGCACCTCGTCCGGGATCCCAAGGGCGTCGACCAGCGCCGCCGCCTGCTCGCGGACCTCGTTGCACAGGCGGTTCACTTCCCGTGTTATCTGCTTGCACCGTGGCGCCGCGAGCCGGCCGTGTTCTTGAAAGAAGCCCTTGTCGCACTCCACGTTCCACAGTGAGTACAGGTCGCACACCAGGTTCATCGCATCGCGCAGCGACTGGTCTTGACAGTCGTCGATCGCCGCCACGAACGCCTCCAGCGCCACCCGGTCCATGTGTGCTCGCGCGGCGTTGATCGCGTGGTCCTGTACAGCGCGGAAGACCTCGAACGCGTCGTAGCCCTCGTTCAGCCCCCGGCGGAATCGGTTGGCGACCGCGGCAACCATGTGCCCCTCGCGCCATTGGAAAAGATCGAGCTGATAGTCGCGGTCGAGCAGGTTGGTGCTCTCGTCGCGTGTCGGGACGGCATCGACGATGACCTGTGCAATCTTGCGCGCAAACAACCGCTCGACCACGTTCTCCACCACCTGCCCGGCCACGAACGTGACCATCTCTGCCGGGTTCATGCCGCCGAAGTTCTCCGAGAAATCGGTCAGCAGCCCGCGCGCGGCTAACAGCATCAACACCGTGTTGTCGCCCTCGAATGTCGTGAAGATGTCCGTATCGGCCCGCAGCGCGGCGAACCGGTTGACCGCCATGTAGCCGGCGCCCCCGCAGCACTCGCGGCAGGTCTGGATCGTGTGCAAGGCGTGCCAGCTCGACGTGGCCTTCATCGCCGCCGCGAGCGCCTCGAGCTCGCGCCGCTCGCGATCGGGGGGCGCCTCATTGCTGAACGCGGAGTGGAACTTCTCGAGCAGCTCGGCCTGGGCAAAGTGCAGCGCGTAGGTCTTGGCCATCAGCGGCATCAGGCGCCGTTGGTGAGTCCGGTACTGGAGGATCTCCACCTCTTCGCCGTCGGGCGGCCCAAACTGGCGGCGGCGCAGCCCGTAGCGGATGGCTATCGCCAGCGCCAGCTTCGCCGCGCTGACCGAGGCTCCCGCCACGCAAACCCGACCTTGGACCAGCGTCCCGAGCATCGTGAAGAAGCGCTTGTTGGCGTTGTCGATCGGGCTCGAGTAGGCGCCGTCCGGGCTAACGTCGCCATAGCGGTTGAGAAGCGCCTCGCGCGGCACCCGCACGTTGTCGAACCAGATCAGGCCGTTGTCGACGCCGTTGAGGCCTGCCTTTTCGCCATCGTCCTCGATCCTGACGCCGTCGCAGACCTCGCCGCTCTCATCACGCAGGGGCACGATCAGCGCGTGGACGCCGTGTGACTCGTTGCCCACGATCAGCTGCGCGAACACCACCGCCATGCGGCCGTCTCGGGCCGCGTTGCCGATGTAGTCCTTGCGAGCCTGCTCGACTGGCGTGTGGATGACGAACTCCTCCGTCTCCGGCTCGTACGTCGCCGTGGTCTCCAGGTGCTGGACGTCCGAGCCGTGACCGGTCTCGGTCATGGCGAACGCGCCCGGCAGCTCGAGCGTCGCAATCGCCCGCAGGTAGCGCTGGTGGTGCCGGGGCGTCCCCAGCTGGTGGACCGCTCCCCCCCAGAGGCCAAACTGCACTCCGAACTTGACCAGCAGCGAGAGGTCGCCGAAGGCGAGCGTCTCGAACGCGGCGACGTTCGCGCCAGGATCACCCTGTCCTCCGAATTCAACGGGGAATCCGGGAGCGGTCGGGCCCTCGGCGGCGAGGGTCTTGGCCCACTCCAGAACCCGCTGTCGGTACTCCTGGGTCGGGATCCCGACGGGCGGCTCGAACTCCGGTCGCGCGATCAGTCCGCGGAGCTGGTCGCGCAGCTCCCGGTAGCGCCCGTCGAGCAGCGCCTGTAAGGCGGCGGGGTCGAATTGCTTCGCGGTGGTGGCGATGGGGCAAGCTTATGCCCTGGCAATTGCCGTGTGTCGGCGTGCTGCTAGGGGTGAAGGATGCGGCGGACCCGCCGCGCGAAGTGACCGAAGTGGCCGTGTCCCAGGCCCGCTAGACCGGTCGCGCCGAGGAAGGTGACGAACAGTCCGGCAATCAAGAAGAGCGTGGCCAGCGCCACGGGCCAGTGGGCCTCCAACTTGCGGCGTCCCGACGCCAGCAGCTCCCTGGCGCGGTCGCCCGCCAACGCCAGCGTGGCGACGATCGCGATCAACGGCAGCGTAAAGCACACGTTGAAAAGAACGAGCAGCACCACCTGACGCGGAATGCCGAGGCCGGAGCCGACGATCGCGGCTATCGCCGCGAAGTAAGGGAAGGCGGTGGGGAGCTCAACCGCCGTGATCGTCGCACCGAGGATGGCGCTCGATTTGCCTTCGGACTTTGGGGTGGGCAGCTTCCGGCGTACCAGCCGGTGGCGGTAGCCCCACAGGAACGCAGCGGCGACGACCATCGCCACTCCGGCGGTCGTTTCGAGGACGTACCGAGCTTCGCGATGCGGATGCGGGACCAACGACAGGAGGAGCTGTCCCGGGCCGAGCGCGATGATGAGGCCGCCCAGCAAATAGGCGCCGAACACACCTATTGTGAACTGCGCGACCTGCCTCACGGCGTCCTTCCCAGCCGCGAGATAGAGCGCTGGCCCGATCGTGGTCGGGTTCACCGAATCGGCGAGCCCGATCGTGATCGCGAGGAACGTCACCCGAAGCATCGCGCCAATTGTTCCCGGAACCGGCCCGCCGCAGGCTTTCGTTTTAGAGCGAGCGGGTTTGGCGATGCCTGGCGCTAGGCGAAGTGGAGCTCTTCCCCTTCGTCGTCGGACACGGGCCGCTCGCACGTCGGGCACCACCAGCGGGCCTCCATCGGGGTGCCGCAGACCGCGTGCCGGGGGGCAGTCGCGCCCTCGGCGTTGCGAGCGCCCCAGCCTGCTAGCAGACGCAGCGCGCCGGCCAGCTCACGACCGGCGGCGCTCAACTCGTAGACGAATCGCGGCGGGCGCTCCGAGTATGGGCGCGCCACCACCAGCGCGCTCCGCTCCAGCTGGCGCAACCTCTGACTGAGGACGTTCGGAGCGATTCCGTGCACATCATCCTGCAGCTCTCCGAACCGTCGCGGTCTTTCGAGCAGCGCCGCCACGACCAGCAGCGTCCAGCGGTCGCCGACCGCCGCCAGCGCGTCGGCCAGGGCGGAGGTCGACGTGTCCTCCGCTTCGGAGGCGGCCTGGCTCTCCGGGACGGGCTGGTCGGGCATCGGCAGGGGGATCGTAGACATCCGGTGCGCTACGATAGCGACTTGCATATTGCAAGTAACTACTTAGCAATGGTGGCGGCAGGTCGCCCGCCGACGTGGCGGAGGGCCAGCGCCACCAAGAGGAGAAGCAGCATGACTTTGCTTGAAGAGACATCGGCCTCGCTACAGCAGGCGGCCAGCGAGCTGGGTCCCGCGGTGGTCGGGCTCGGCAGGGGGTGGGGCGTCGGGTCTGGGGTGGTGATCGCGTCCGGACGAGTTCTCACCAACGCCCACAACCTTCGCCATCAAGAGGTCTCGGTGACGTTTGGCGACGGACGTCGCGAGAGCGCGCGGGTCACGGGCTCAGACGCCGACCTCGACATAGCCGTCCTCGAAGTAGATACCGGTGACGTGGAGCCCGTGCGGTTCTCCGACGAGGAGGAGGCCTCAATCGGGCAGCCAGTGCTGGCGCTCGGCAACCCCGGTGGCCGCGGCTTGCGGGTCACCCCGGGTTTCGTCTCGTCGGTGGCTCGCAGCTTCCGCGGCCCTCGCGGCCGGCGGATCGGCGGGGCCATCGAGCACACCGCGCCGCTGCCGCGGGGGTCCTCGGGTGGGCCGCTCGTCGACATCGACGGGCGCCTGATCGGGATCAACGCCGTCCGCCAAGACGGCGGGCTCATCCTTGCCATCGCCACCGACCGAGCGCTGCGCGACCGCGTCGACGCCCTCGGCCGCGGGGAGGCCCCGAAGCGGGTGCGGCTGGGCGTCGCCATCGCGCCGCCCCGCGTGGCGCGCCGCCTGCGGCGCGCCGTCGGTCTGACTGAGCTCGATGGCGTGTTGGTGCGCGCGGTCGAGGAGGGCAGCGCCGCGGAGCGGGCCGGGATCGAGCGCGGCGACTTGATCATCGGCGCCGGCGGCAAGCAAATCGACCGGGTCGACGCCCTGTATGAGGCGCTTGACGGGGCCTACGCTTCGGAGCAGCTCGAGCTGACGGTCCTCCGGGGCTCTGATGAGCGTACGGTGGCGGTCACGTTCTGATGAGCGCCACGAGCGACACACCGTTCGAAGCCCGCGAGGTGGAGGCGCTCGATGCTTACTCGCGGATCGTGGTCGAGGTCGCCGAGCGGCTGGCGCCGAGCGTCGCCAACCTCCGCATCATGCGGCGCAGCCGGGCCGGCCAGATTCCGGCCGGCGCCGGCAGCGCCGTGGTCCTGACCCCGGATGGGTTCCTGCTGACCTCAGCGCACGTGGTCGCGGGGCCCGGTCGCGGCGGGCGCGCAGCGTTCGTTGACGGCCGGGAGCTCAGTTTCCGGATCGTAGGTGTCGATCGCCTCTCCGATCTGGCCGTGCTCCGGGCTGACGGCGACGGCCTGGCCCCGGCGACGCTCGGCGAGGCCGAGCAGCTGCGGGTGGGACAGCTCGTGGTGGCGATCGGCAACCCGAACGGATTCGCAGGCTCTGTCACGGCCGGAGTGGTGTCGGCGCTCGGGCGTTCTCTTCCCGCGCGCGCGGGAAGAACGATGCGCTACATCGACAACGTGATTCAGACCGACGCGGCGCTCAATCCCGGCAACTCCGGCGGGGCGCTCGTGGACAGCGCCGGTCGCGTGGTGGGCATCAACACCGCCGTTGCCGGCGTGGGCCTCGGCCTTGCCGTTCCCATCAACATCGCCACCCGGCAGATCATCGGCGCCCTGATGCGCCACGGGCGCGTCCGCCGTGCCTACCTGGGCATCGCTGGCGGGCCGCGACCGCTGCCACCGGCGGCCCGCGCTCAGCTCGGCCGCGATTCAGGCGTTGAGACCGTCGAGGTCGCTGCCGGCAGCCCCGCGGAGCGAGCCGGAATGCGGTCCGAAGATCTGATCGTGGAGCTCGACGGCCATCCGGTGGAGCGCGTTGACGACGTGCAGCGCCTGATGACGGAAGCGACGATCGGGCAGAGACTCTCGATCAAGGTTTTGCGGGGCGACCGGACCCTCGAGCTCAGCGTCAGGCCGGTCGAGCTCGGCCAATAACGAGCTGCGGAGCGGCTACACTCGACAGCGGCGCCGGCCGGGCGTTCAAAGACGCGCCCGCATAAGGCGCCGGTGTCCTTATCCCACGAGACGGAAAGCGCGATGGCCCGCGGAGACGTCCGGATTGCTGCGACGCTCGCCTGTGAAGAGTGCAAGCGCCGGAACTACCAGACCAACAAGAGCAAGCGGAACAACCCGGATCGACTCCAGCTCCGGAAGTATTGCCGCTGGTGTAGGCGTCACACGGTCCACCGCGAGACGCGCTGAGCGCTGAGCAGGGAGCCGTGGCTCGCAATCGCAAACGTGCCAAGGAGCGCCGGGCTCGCCGTCCACAGCCGGTCGCCAGCCGCGGCCGGGAGCGGGCGACTGGCGCGCCCAGTCCCCTAGAGCACGCGGCTCCCGATACTGAGATCGCTCGACAGGCCGAGCTGCCACCTGACCTCACCGAGCCCGAGCTCGAGGAGCTAGAGGAGGAGGAGCTCCAAGAGGACGACGCCGGGCCGCACGCCTTCGGGCGCGTCGGGGGGATCCCCGGCGTGACCAGCGAGCCAATTGCCGAGGTCGAAGAAGACGTAGGCGATGAGCCAGCCCCCGAGTCCGAAGCCGGCGCGGTGGCGGTCTCGGCTACGGCCGTCGGCCAGCCCCGGCCTGTCCCCGGCAACCGCCTCATAAACTTCCTTCAAGGAAGCTGGCGCGAGCTACAACGGGTACAGTGGCCCGACCGCCAGCAGGTGATGCAGGCCACGGGGGTTGTGATCGGGTTCGTGATCGTGGCCGGCGTGTTCCTCGGCGTGTCGGACTGGCTCGCCGGCCACCTCGTCAATTTCGTTGAAAACGGTCACTTCTAAAGACGTGCTCTCCACCACAAATAACGTCGCATTCGAGCGGCCCCTGGCGGCGCCTGGCTTCGTCCTCGTCGGCTCGCGCAGCGCTGCTGCGCGTCGCCTCCTGCGTCCTCGCCAGTCATCCGCCAGTGTCCACTCTCGGTGCGAACGTACTTGCGGCGGGAACCACTAGCCATGTTCCGCTGGTACGTCGTAAACACCTACTCAGGCCACGAGCAGAAGGTCAAGCACAATCTCGAGCACCGGGTGGTGTCGCTCGGTCAGCAGCGAGCCGTGCGCCAGATCGTGGTGCCGACCGAGACCGTGTCCGAGATGAAAGACAACCAGAAGGTCACGGTCGAGAAGCGCACGATGCCCGGCTACGTGCTCGTCAACATGGATCTCAACGAGGACTCGTGGTCGCTGGTCAAGGGCACCCCCGGTGTGACGGGGTTCGTCGGCGCCTCCAACGAGCCGGTCCCCCTGACACAGGACGAGGTCAACCGGCTGCTGCACCGCGAGGCGGAGGTCCGGCCGCGCAGCCGCGCCCAGTTCTCGATCGGCGAGTCGGTCAAGGTCATCTCTGGGCCTCTGTCCGACTTCTCTGGAGAGATCTCCGAGGTAAACGAGGACGCGCAGCGGCTCAAGGTGCTGGTCTCGATCTTCGGCCGCGAGACCCCGGTCGAGGTCGGCTTCGATCAGGTGAAGAAGATCTAGACGACCGTGGCGAGAAAGGTTCTGACAGAGATCAAGCTTCAGGCCGTCGGCGGGCAAGCGAGCCCGGCGCCCCCCGTGGGACCCGCGCTGGGCCAGCACGGGGTCAACATCATGGAGTTCGTCAAGGCGTTCAACGCTCAGACGCAGGCCGACGCCGGCACCGTCATTCCGGTTGTGATCACCGTCTACGAGGACCGCTCGTTCACGTTCGTCACCAAGAGCCCGCCAGCGGCTGTGCTGATCAAGCAGGCAATTTCATTAGAGAAAGGGTCGGCCGAGCCCCATCGGGATAAGGTGGGGCAGATCACCCAGGACCAGCTGAGGCAGATAGCGGAGAAGAAGATGAAGGACCTGAACGCCAACGACCTCGACGCCGCCGCGAACATCATCGCCGGAACCGCGCGCTCGATGGGCGTGGAGGTGGTCTGATGGCCACGCACGGCAAGAGCTACCTCGATGCCCGGCAGCGGCTCGACCGCGAGCGCGAGTACTCGCCGGCCGAGGCGATCGCGCTCGTCAAGCAGCTGAAGCGCGCGAAGTTCGACGAGTCGGTCGAGGTTCACGTCCGCACCGGCTTGAACGTCCGCCACGCCGACGAGCAGCTGCGCGGCACGATCGCGCTGCCCAACGGGCTGGGCAAGGACGTAACGGTCGCGGTATTCGCCAAGGGCGACAAGGCGCGCGAGGCCGAGGAGGCAGGCGCCGACGTGGTCGGGGCCGAGGACCTGGCGGAGCGCATTCAGAACGGATTCGACGACTTCGACGTCGCGATCGCCACCCCAGATCTGATGCCAGTCGTTGGCCGACTGGGTCGCATCCTCGGCCCGGCGGGCAAGATGCCTAACCCCAAGGTGGGCACGGTGACGATGGAGGTGGCCAAGGCGGTCGAGGAGTCGAAGGCGGGGAAGGTCGAATACCGCACCGACCGCAATGCGATCGTCCACCTGGTGATTGGCAAGACCGACTTCGAGGAGCGCCGACTGCTCGAGAACTACGCGGCCGTGATCGACGAGCTGATCCGCGCCAAGCCGTCGGCGGCCAAGGGGCGTTACATCCGCTCTGTCACGGTGGCCAGCACGATGGGCCCCGGGGTCAAGGTCGACCCATCCCGCACGCGCGACATCGTGGAGGAGCCGGTCGCCGCGTAGACTTCTGCAAAGCACATCTGCCCGAGATCCCCGGCGGCGTCCCGGCGGCAAAGGCCGCTCAAGCGCACAAGTCCTGGGTAGGCGGAGCCTCGGTTTCTGACGATCGACGCCCGCCTGCGCGCGGGCGTTATTCGTTGAAGAGGCAATGAACCGAGACCAGAAAGCAGCAGTCGTAGACGAGATCGCCAGCGAGCTCGAGCGCGCCGACGCCGTGTTCGCGGTCGACTACCGTGGCCTCTCGGTGCCTGACGCCGCCGAGCTGCGGGCCAAGCTGCGTGAGGCCGACGCGGTCTTCCGAGTGGTCAAGAACTCGCTGACGGAGCGCGCCGCCGACAAGGCCGGCGCTTCGACGCTCAAGGAGCTGCTCGACGGGCCGACCGCCCTGACGCTCGTCTCAGGCGATCCAGCGCTTGCCGCCAAGGCGCTGAGCGACACCGCCCGGGCGCTGCACATACTCGATTTCAAGGGCGGCCTCATGAACGGCGACGCCCTGACGGCCGACGAGATCCGGTCGATCGCCCGGCTGCCCTCTCGAGAGGTCCTGCACGGGCAGTTGGTGGGCACGATTGCGGCCCCGCTGTCGGGGCTGGCGCGGACCCTGAACGCGCTGCTCGCCGGGATCGCCGTCCAGCTTCAGCAGGTGGCCGACCAGAAGGCGGAGACCTCACCCACGTCCGAGGCCACGGGCGACGGCGCGGACGCCGGAGGCGAGGCCCAACCCGAAGCATCCGAAGCGGAGCCCGAGCCCGCGCAAACCACCGAATCTGAACCTGATGAATCACCGTCGGACGACAAGTCCGACGCGAAGGAGGAATAAATGGCAACCACAGAAGAGTGGATCGACGAGCTCAAGAGCATCTCGGTGCTGGAGCTCTCCGAGCGGATCAAGGCGCTCGAGGAAGCGTTCGGCGTGTCGGCAACCGCCGTCGCCGCCGCGGCCCCAACGGCTGCCGCGCCGACCGACGGCGCCGCCGATGCGGCCGAGGAGCAGAGCGCGTTCGACGTGGTCCTGCAGAGCTCGGGCGACAAGAAGATCCAGGTGATCAAGGTCGTCCGCGGCGCGACGGGCCTGGGCCTCAAGGAGGCAAAGGCGCTCGTCGACGAGGCACCGAAGCCGGTCAAGGAGGCCGTCGATCGCGAAGAGGCCGACAAGCTCAAGGCCGACCTCGAAGAGGCTGGCGCCACCGTCGAGCTGAAGTAGGAGTCGGGCGGCGGCTACGCCGCCCGCCACCACACCGCTCTCTTCAGCGACAGCCGAAGGAGGGGCCCCGGGGGCCGGTCCGCCTGGTATTGCGGATAGCGGCGGGCGAGGGCGCCCAGCGCCGCCTCCTGGCCTCGCGGCTCGAGGATTGTGACCTCGCCGATCAGCTGGACCCAAGCCAGCGATGACCAGTCATCGTCGTAGTGATCCACCGTGAGACCCGCCTGGGGACGCTCCCGCAGCCACCGGATGCGTGCGGGCTCGGTTCCGGCCCGCTTCGGCTTGTTGTCCACGATCGTCCACGCCGCGCCTTCCCATAGGGCGTAGGTCACCGGCAGCACCCGGGGCCGCCCCCGCGAGTCCAGAAGACCCAGGTGGCCCACGCGTTCGTCCTCCAGCATCGCTCGTGCCCATGCGGGCAGCTCATCTAGAGTGGCCCCAGCCACGGCCTCAACCGTAGAGAGGAGATCGCGATGGATGTGGGAATCGGCCTTCCTAACGCGGACCCGTTACGGAGATGGCTGGACGCAGGGCGGTGGCACACCGGATGCGTTCGCGGAATCGCTGGAGAAGCTGAACGCAGAGTGGTCCAGCGCCGGCCGTGACGGCAAACCGCGGGCAGCCGCGCTGGTCTACTTCGCGCTCGGGAATGACCCGGAGCGGGTGGCGCGCGAAAGCCTCGGCGACTACTACCGCTTCCTCGGTGACTACGCGGACAGATCGTCCAGAGCGCCCCTAAGGACGCCGACACCGTCAGGCAGTATCTCCAAGCCTTCGAAGCGGCCGGCGCGGACGAAGTGATCTGCTTCCCGGCCTCGCACGATCTGGGGCAGGTCGAGCTGCTCGCGGAGGCGGCCCTGGGCTAAAGGAAGGCGTCTGGCCCGACTACGGGCCCCGGCCCCGCCTGCGGAAACCCCCAAAGCCCGTTCCCCGGAGTCGTCCTGGGGAGATACGCATACCCGTCCTGCGTAGGTCCCCGGTGTATCGCGGAGCAAGCGGCTTTGGGAAGTTCCGCACGTCTCGCTACGCGCAGGGGGCGATGCCGTCTCGCATCACGAGCCGCCGGCAGCCAGAACCCGGACTTGCCCTAGCAGGCATTTCCCCCTACACTGCCTCGGTCGGCCAATAGCCGTAGCCGCCCCAATCAAGCGGCGCCGCGCCACATACGCGGTAAGCCCAGGGGCGGGGTCCGTGAGAGCTGACGGTCCTGCACAGGGCAACACTGCCGTGTGCTATCTTTGGTGGTCGCGCTCCAAGGGGGCGGCTGGACCCTCGGAAGGGGGAAATCGGCCGAACTCCAGCAAGCGCCTCTCTACTCGCCTCTCGACCGCCCGAGGAGTCGCCACCTTGGCAACCGCTCACGCACCGCGGACGCGCCGGAGCTTCGCGCGTCTGCAAAAGGTCCTTGAAGTCCCCAACCTGATTGATATCCAGCGCAAGTCGTTTGCTTGGCTGACCGACCCCAAGAAGGGCGGCCTGCGCGAAACGATCGACGACATTTCGCCGATCGAGGACTACACCGGCAATCTCGCCGTCCAGTTCGGCGAGTTTCAGTTCGACGAGCCGGTCGCAAACCTCGAGCAGTGTCGCGAGAAGGATCTGACCTACTCGCGGCCGCTGACAGTCACCGTCGCGTTCATCAACCGGGAGACCGGCGAGATCCGCGAGCAGTCGGTGTTCATGGGCGATTTCCCGTGGATGACGGACCGCGGCACGTTCATCATCAACGGCACCGAGCGCGTCGTCGTGACGCAGCTGGTGCGCTCGCCGGGCGCATACATCATGGAGCCCAAGGATCGGGAGAAGCAGGTCTTCATCGCGAACCTGATGCCCGCGCGAGGCTCTTGGCTGGAGCTGGAAATCGACAAGAAGGGCCGCGTCTACGTCCGCATCGATCGCAAGCGCAAGCTGCCCGTGACCGTGCTCATGCGGGCCATGGGTTACTCCGACGAGGAGATCCTGAAAGCTTTTGACAACTCGCTGTACATCCGCCTGACGCTGGACGCCGATCCCGAGATGGTGCGAAGCGAAGAGGGGTCGCTGATCGAGCTGTTCAAGAAGCAGCGGCCGGGCGAGCCTCCCTCGATCGACGCCGCCAAGGCACTGCTCAACCAGCTGTTCTTCGACCCCAAGCGTTACGACTTGACTCGCGTCGGGCGCTACAAGCTGAACTCACGGCTCGGTCTGGACATCTCGGAGGAGACGCGGACCCTCACTCACGACGACATCATCGCGCTGGTCTCAGAGCTCGTCTCGCTGCCGCGGCGGCTGGGCATGCCCGAGGATCCCGGCGAGGATGTCAAGGACTTCGCCGCCGAGGCCGCCGCGCTGTCCCGTGAGCCGATACAGGACCACCTCGACGAGTACGAGCACTTCGGCAACCGCCGCCTGCGGACTGTCGGGGAGCTGATCCAGGAGGCATTCCGCATCGGCCTGTACCGGATGGAGCGGGTGGTGCGCGAGCGTCTGACGACCGAGGACGCCGACACGATCACGCCGCAGACGATCGTCAACATCCGCCCGGTGGTGGCCGCGCTGAAGGAGTTCTTCGGCTCGAGCCAGCTGTCGCAGTTCATGGACCAGACGAACTCGCTGGCCGGCCTCACGCACCGCCGCCGGCTGAGCGCCCTTGGTGCGGGTGGTCTGACTCGAGAGCGCGCCCCCATCGAGGTTCGCGACGTGCACCCCACCCACTACGGGCGGATGTGCCCGATCGAGACCCCCGAGGGCCCAAACATCGGCCTGATCGGTTCGCTGTCGAGCTATGCCGAGATCTCCGAGCACGGCTTCGTCACCACTCCGTACCGGGTGGTCAAGAAGGGCAAGGTGACCGACGAGATCGTCCACCTGGACGCCACCCAGGAGGAGGAGTCGCTGATCGCGCAGGCCAACACGCCCGTCGACCAGAACGGGCGTCTGAGCGGCGACGAGATCCTGTGCCGGACCCAGGCCGGCATCTACGTCAACGCCAGGCCCGAGGACGTGGACCTGATCGACGTCTCCCCCGAGCAGATTTGGTCGGTGGCTACGGCGATGATCCCGTTCCTCGAGCACGACGACGCCAACCGGGCGCTGATGGGTTCGAACATGCAGCGCCAGGCGGTGCCGCTGCTGTCTACCGACGCGCCGCTGATCGGCACCGGGATGGAGCGCCGGGCGGCCATCGACACCGGCGATGTGGTCCTGGCCGAGGCCCCGGGGGACGTGTCCTACGTGGATGCAGAGCAGATCGTGGTGGACCGTAAGGACGGCGGCAAGGACGAGTACGTCCTGCAGAAGTTCATGCGCTCAAACCAGGGAACGCTGATCCACAACAAGCCGATTCTCGACGTGGGCATGACGGTCAAGGCGGGTGACGTGCTGGCCGACGGCTCGGCCACCGACCAGGGTGAGATGGCGCTCGGCAAGAACCTGCTGGTCGCCTTCATGTCCTGGGAGGGCTACAACTTCGAGGACGCGATCATCATCTCCAAGCGGCTCGTCTCCGACGACGAGCTGTCCTCGATCCACATCGAGGAGTACGAGATCGACGCCCGCACGACCAAGCTGGGCGACGAGGAGATCACCCGCGACATCCCGAACCGCTCCGAGGAGTCGCTGCGCAACCTCGATGACCGCGGCATCGTCCGCATCGGAGCCGAGGTGGCCTCCGGCGACCTGCTGGTGGGCAAGGTCACGCCCAAGGGCGAGACCGAGCTGACTGCCGAGGAGAAGCTGATCCGGGCGATCTTCAAGGAGAAGGCCCGCGAGGTCCGCGATACCTCATTGAAGGTTCCCCACGGCGAAGGCGGCGTCGTGATCGACGTCAAGACCTTCAGCCGCGACGAGGGCGACGATCTCCCGCCGGGAGTCAACGATCTGGTCCGCGTGTTCGTGGCCAAGAAGCGCAAGATCGCCGAAGGGGACAAGCTGGCCGGCCGCCACGGCAACAAGGGCGTAATCGCCAAGATCGTGGACGCCGAGGACATGCCGTTCCTGGAGGACGGCACCCCGGTCGATGTGATCCTCAACCCGCTCGGCGTACCGAGCCGGATGAACCTGGGCCAGATCCTCGAGACCCACCTCGGGTGGGTCGCCGCCAACGGGTGGTACGACGATGACGCCGACACTCGCAAGCGCTCGCGCGGCGACGGCAATGGCTCCGTATACGTGGCGACGCCGGTGTTCGACGGCGCGACCGTGACCGATGTCGACACCGCGCTCGTCCGCTGGCAGGAGCAGCACGAGGGCAAGGTCAGGATGGAAGTCGACACCAAGCGCCGCCCGGGCGAGCAGGCGTCGGGCAAGGTGACCCTGTTCAACGGCCGCACGGGCGAGCCCTTCGAGCAGAAGGTGACTGTCGGCTACATGTACATCCTCAAGCTGCTGCACCTGGTCGATGACAAGATCCACGCCCGCTCCACCGGCCCCTACTCGCTCGTCACCCAGCAGCCGCTGGGTGGCAAGGCGCAGTTCGGCGGTCAGCGCTTCGGCGAGATGGAGGTCTGGGCGCTCGAGGCCTACGGCGCCGCTTACACGCTGCAGGAGATGCTGACGATCAAGTCCGACGACACGGTCGGGCGGGTCAAGGCCTACGAGGCGATCGTCAAGGGCGAGAACATCGCCGAGCCCTCGATCCCCGAGTCGTTCAAGGTCCTGCTCAAGGAGATGCAGTCGCTGGCGCTGGACGTCAACGTGGTCTCCGAGGAGGGCGAGCGCGCCGAGATGCGCGAGGAGGACGACGATCTGCTGCGGGCAGCGGAAGAGCTGGGCATCGATCTCTCAGGCGTCAGGGCGACCGACGGCGCTGCCGACGAGACGACCGAGCACGAGGGCGAGACCGTCGAGGCCTCCGAGGAGGAGGCCGAGAGCGAGGATTCCGACCTCGAGCCCGGCGAGGAGCTGGAGGAAGCGGACCTGGCGGGCGAGGTCGACCCGATGCTCGACCCCGATATTCCCGAAGGCGAGGCCGAAGGCGTCCTCGAAGAGGAGGAGAAATGAGTGGCCGCCACCGTGACCCCACTCACGGCGACGACCACTGTGGCCCCTACATCGATTTCACACATAGCAACACAAGGACACTGATTTGATCGACATCAACAATTTCGACGCCATCGAGATCGGCCTCGCCTCCTCGAAGCAGATCCGCTCCTGGAGCTCGGGGGAGGTCACCAAGCCGGAGACAATCAACTACCGCACGCTCAAGCCGGAGAAGGACGGCCTGTTCTGCGAGCGCATTTTCGGGCCGACGAAGGACTGGGAGTGCTACTGCGGCAAGTACAAGCGCGTTCGGTACAAGGGCATCGTCTGCGAGCGCTGCGGCGTCGAGGTCACGCGTTCGAAGGTCCGGCGCGAGCGCATGGGCCACATTGACCTAGCCGCGCCCGTCAGCCATATCTGGTTCTTCAAGGGCGTTCCCAGCCGGATCGGCTACCTACTCGACATGGCTCCCAAGGAGCTCGAGAAGGTCCTCTACTTCGCCGCGTCGATGGTCACCGCCGTGGACGATGAGGCCCGCGAGCGCGACCTCGAAACGTTGGAGGGCGAGGTCAATAAGGTGCTCGACGCCTACGCGGCCGAGAAGGAAGAGCGGATCCTCGAGCTCAAGGAGTCTCTGGCCCGTCGCGAGCAGTACCTCGAGACCGGCAAGGCCGGCCGCGACTTCTCCGACGAGGACCATCTGTGGACCGAGACACTCGAGGTGAACGTCTCGAAGCTCTCCGATGAGGAGCGCGAGAAGCTGCTCAAGGAGCTTCGCAAGAGCTTCCAGGCCGACATCGACGACACCGAGGCCTACATCGAGGATGCCGCCGAGCGCATGCGCCAGGTGTGGGAGCTGTTCAAGACCATGAAGCCCAAGGACATCGTCAACGACGAGACGCTGTTCCGCGAGCTGAAGGACCGTTTTGGGTCCCCCTACGGATTCGGCGAGTACTTCCAGGGCGGCATGGGGGCCGAGGCCGTTCGCGACCTGCTCCAGCAGGTCGATCTGGACGCCGAGTCCGACGACCTCCAGGAACAGGTCAAGACCGCCAAGGGCCAGAAGCAGGCGCGCGCCGTCAAGCGGCTGAAGGTCGTCTCGGCGTTCATCCACTCGGGCAACAAGCCGGAGATGATGATTCTGGAGGCCGTGCCCGTAATCCCGCCCGAGCTGCGCCCCATGGTCCAGCTCGACGGCGGCCGGTTCGCCACCTCCGACCTCAACGACCTCTATCGCCGGGTGATCAACCGCAACAACCGGCTCAAGCGACTGCTCGACCTCGGCGCCCCGGAGATCATCGTCAACAACGAGAAGCGGATGCTCCAGGAGGCCGTCGACGCGCTGTTCGACAACGGCCGTCGCGGCCGGCCGGTGACCGGCCCCGGCAACCGCCCGCTGAAGTCCCTGTCAGACATGCTCAAGGGCAAGCAGGGCCGCTTCCGCCAGAACCTGCTCGGAAAGCGCGTCGACTACTCGGGACGTTCGGTGATCGTCGCTGGGCCGTCGCTCAAGCTCCACCAGGCCGGGCTGCCGAAGCTGATGGCGCTGGAGCTGTTCAAGCCGTTCATCATGGCCCGGCTGGTCGAGCGCAAGTCGGCCCAGAACATCAAGGCGGCCAAGAAGATGGTCGACTCGATGATCCCCGAGGTGTGGGACGTGCTCGAGGAGGTCATCCACGAGCATCCGGTGCTGCTCAACCGGGCGCCGACGCTTCACCGTCTGGGTATCCAGGCCTTCGAGCCGGTGCTGGTGGAGGGCAAGGCGATCCAGGTCCACCCGCTGGTCTGCCACGCGTTCAACGCCGACTTCGACGGCGATCAGATGGCCGTTCACCTGCCGCTGTCGGCCGAGGCCCAGGCGGAGGCGCGGATCCTGATGCTGTCCTCAAACAACATCCTCTCCCCCGCCCACGGCTCGCCGCTGGCCACGCCCACGCAGGACATGGTGCTCGGGGCCTACTACCTGACGTACGGACCCGACCCGGCCGAGCTGGAGCAGATCGATCCGGCCACTCATGATCCGCGTCCGCACGTATTCCGCACCGCCCAGGAGGCGGAGTGGTCCTACGAGCACGGCGTGGTCAAGCTGCACGATCTGGCCGAGTACCGCCCGCTTGGGCGCGAGGGCGGCCACGTGCTGACCACCGTCGGGCGGATCCTGTGGAACGACAAGATCGAGCGCGCGCTCCAATCCGCGCTGGGCGACGGGTTCGACCCCATCTCGTTCGAGTTCATAAACCGCTCGATGAAGAAGAGGGACACGACCAAGCTGGTCGATGACCTGGTGCAGGCGTACGGGGCGCCGACGATCTCGCAGGTGCTCGACGCCTTCAAGGACATCGGATTCCACTACGCCACCCAGGCCGGGGTGACGATCTCCAAGAACGACGTCGTCACGCCGCCGACCAAGGCCGAGATCCTCGGGCGCTACGAGGCCGAGCTGGCCAAGATCGAGGCGCAGTACGAGAACGGCGAGATCAACCAGGAGGAGCGCCACGAGGCGGTCACCAAGCTGTGGGACAGCGCCACCAACGAGGTCGGCGAGGCGCTCAACTCCTACCTCGACGAGCTCAACCCCATCTACATGATGGCCAACTCGGGAGCCCGCGGGTCGTTCTCGCAGATCCGCCAGCTGGCGGGAATGCGGGGCCTGATGGCCAACCCGAAGGGGGAGATCATCGAGCGGCCGATCAAGGCCTCCTTCCAGGAGGGCCTCAGCGTGCTCGAGTACTTCATCTCCACCCACGGGGCCCGCAAGGGTCTGGCAGATACCGCCCTACGTACCGCTGACTCTGGCTATTTGACACGAAGGCTGGTGGACGTCGCCCAGGACGTGATCATCCGCAGCGAGGACTGCGGGACCAAGGAGTTCATCGAGATGCCGGTGACCAAGCTCGAGACCGACCCCGAGACCCGCAAGCCGCGTCCGGTTGGCGAGCCCAACGACAATCTGATCGGTCGGATCGCCGCCCAGGACATCACCACCAAGCGGGGCCGGGTCATGGTCGAGAAGGGCCAGGAGATCGACCGCGCCGAGCTGGCGGACATCGTCTCCTCGTGGGCCGATGACACCGACAAGGGCCACGTGATCACCGTCCCCGTGCGCTCGGTGCTCAAGTGCGAGGCGCACACCGGCGTCTGCCGGGCCTGCTACGGCCGCTCGCTGGCCACGGGCAAGCTTGCCCAGATCGGCGACGCGGTCGGGATCATCGCCGCGCAGTCGATCGGCGAGCCGGGAACGCAGCTCACGATGCGTACGTTCCACACCGGTGGCGTAGCCGGCGCTGACATCACCCACGGCCTGCCGCGGGTGGTGGAGCTGTTCGAGGCCCGCAAGCCCAAGGGCCTGGCGAAGATCGCCGAAGTGGGCGGCAAGGTGTCGGTCGAGGACTCGGACAAGGCGGTCACCGTGGTGATCACCGACAACGGAGGCGAGGAGCACCGGCACACATTCCCCCGGCGGACGATCCTGTTCGTCGAGCAGGGTCAGAAGATCGAGGCCGGCACGCAGCTCAACGAGGGCTCGCTGTACCCGCACGAGCTGCTACAGATCCGCGGCCGCACCGAGACCGAGCTCTACCTCGTCCGCGAGGTGCAGGAGGTCTACAAGTCCCAAGGCGTGGACATCAACGACAAGCACATCGAGCTGATCGTGCGGCAGATGATGAAGAAGGTGCGCGTCGACCAGAAGGGCGACACGACGCTGTTGCCGGGGCAGTTCGTGGACCGCTTCGACTACAAGCGGGTCAACGATGGCGTGATCGAGCAGGGCGGAGAGGCCGCCCAGGCCGAGGAGATCATCCTCGGGATCACCAAGGCCTCGCTGAACACCGACTCCTTCCTGTCGGCGGCTTCGTTCCAGGAGACCACGAAGGTGCTCACCGACGCGGCCCTGGAGGGCAAGATCGACCGGCTCAACGGTCTCAAGGAGAACGTCATCATCGGCAAGCTGATCCCGGCCGCCACCGGCCTGAAGCGCTACCGGCGGATCGAGATCGAGCCCTCGGAGCCGCTCCCGCGCGGGATCGACGAGACGGGCCTGCTGGATCACGACGATCTGGCCGCCGAGCTCGGCCTCACCGACGGCGAGTCGCTGTCCGGGTTCAGCGGAGTGGAAGCCGACCTGTCCGATCTCGAGGACATCGGTCATTCCAGCTCCGGGGCCGGGTTCATGGAGGAGCTGGGAGACCTCGACGAGGTCTCAAGCGAGGGCGACGGCTCCCGCTCCTCCGAGGAATAGAGCCATTTGATTCGGCTCCGGGCCGCCCCCTTGAGAGTGGGGCGGCCCGGAGCCATCATTTGCCGCATGAGGCCTTCTCATCAGACTGTCCGGCTGGCGCGGGGGCGACATCCGTCCCCACAGCTCGGGGCCTGCGTGATGGAACTGGCCTCGATGCTGGCCGACGAGCCTTTCACTGACCGTCCGGGGACCACGTCTGCGGTCATCGCGGCGCTTCTTCGCACCTACAACGATGGCCTGGGCGACGACCGCCGCCAGGACCTCTATCCCCTGGCGGCTGTGATCGTCGGCACCGCGGCCAGCCGCCGCGTCGAGCGCGATCGCGCGAGCCGCTGCCTCGAGTTCGCTCGCTCGCTCGGAGCTCCTCCGCCCGCCGGCCGGGCAGCGATCGGGGTCGCAACTCCTGAGGCCAGTGGTTCCTGGGCCGCGCTGGCCGCGCTACGTACGGGGCCGACGGAGGCGGTCCACGCCCGCGTGCTTGAGTTCACGCGCGAGCTGGCTGAGATGGGGAAGCGACGCCGCCATTGGCCCGATTGGGTCACCGGCCCCGATCCCGGGAGGGCGGTCGAGGAGGCGCTGGCCAACCGCGAGACGAGCGTCCCCGGGCGACGCTAGTCGGTTTGCTGGACCGCGCGGATAGCAAGGAGAGGGACGACGTAGTCCCAGGGCCGCGCTGGGCCTTCGACGAGAAGGTCACACGATCGTTCGACGACATGCTCGAGCGATCGATCCCTCAATACGACGTCATGCGCGCTGCGGTCCGCGACGTTGCGCTGGCCTTTCTCGCGCCTGAGGAGAAAGGTGGGGAGACTCTCCCACTGGTGCTAGACCTGGGCTGCTCTCGGGGCGAGACGATCGCCCTGCTCCGTGAGGCCATTTCTGCGCAGGACCTGCAGGCCCGCTTCACCGGTGTGGACATCTCGGATCCGATGCTGCGAGCAGCGGGACGACGGTTCGCTGGAGATTCGAACGTGGAGATCGAGCGGTTCGACCTGCGGCGGGGCTATCCGTCGGTTGCGCCCGCGCGCGTGACCCTCTCCGTGCTAACGCTTCAGTTCATCCCGATCGAATACCGCCAACGCGTGGTGAAGCAGATATACGAGCACACGACCCGGGGTGGCTGCTTCATCCTCGTCGAGAAGGTGCTGGGGCAGACAGCTCAGCTCAACGACGTGATGGTCGCCCGGTACCTGGACATGAAGCGCGACAGGGGATACTCGGAGGAGCAGATCCTTCGAAAGCGCCTGGCACTTGAGGGAGTACTGGTCCCGATAACAGCGAGCTGGAACGAAGAGCTGATGAGGAGCGCGGGCTTCGAAGCGATCGATTGCTTTTGGCGCTGGATGAATTTCGCGGCGTGGGCGGCGGTCCGCGCGACGTAGCTCGCGCCCACCAGACGGAGCGCCAGCCAGCGGCTCAGCTCACCGCGAATAGAAAGCCGCGGTGATCGACCGGGCCGGGAGCGTTCGGGATGTCGAGGTTCTCGGAGAGGAAGAACTCCCTGACGAGCTTCAGGCCAGCGCGTTCACCCGTGGTCCGTATCTCCTCGCGATTCAGCGCCCAGCCCAGATACTCGGTGTCATAGCCGTACTCGTAGGCGCGTTGTAAGGTCACGAAGCTGGGGGCGTCGGTGCTCGGGACTTTGGTGAGGAGCAGGTAACCGTCTGCCGCCGTTGCCAGCCGCGCCAGGAGCTCCTGCCAATCCTCGACGTACTGGATGGAGCCGCTGGCCAGCACGAGACCGTATCTCTGCTCCAGACACGCATCGCTCTCGTGAAAGGTCACCTCAGGCGAGACCTGTCGACCTTGTCTGCAGACGGCGGGCAGCTCCCGGCAGTGGTAATCGAGCTCGACGTCGGCCACGAGCACACGGGCCAGTGCGTGGTAGTGACCGAGCGCGCCTCCCCAATCCAGGACTGACAACGGGGCAGTCCTGCGGGCGCTGAGTGCGAGCGCATAGGCAAAAACCATCGCCATGTTGTGGGAGCTCAGCCCCTCCCTGGGAATGGTGGCCCCGACCGGAACGACGTGGAGAGCACCGACCGGACCAGTTCCCTGGAGCGTCTCGATGAACGCAGGCCATCTCTGTGCGTACATCCGAGCGACGCTCTCGACGTCCCAGCCGCCTTCGGCATCGCGCGCCTCACGCGCCCATCCTTCCGGCACGTACTCCCACTCCGCAGGCGACGACGGCGGGGCAACGGCATCGCCATCATCCGGCGCCGTCTTCCTGGCGAGGTCCTCGATCCTGTCAGCAAGCGTGTCGAGCCGCTCGAGCAGCATCTGCCGGTTCTCGAGCACGTGTTGCCGAGTCTCATAAGCGAGGCTCGTCATGAGTTGCAACCTGGCCCTCAGGGCCTTCACCGGTCGCCGCGGAAACAGATGCTCAGAACCGCTCACTCGGCCGCCCGGTCCTTGCGCCCAGCTCAATCGTCGTGCGCATCCACGCATCCTAGGTACACGCGCGCCGGCGAGCCGAGGGCCCGCCGGCGCGGTTGCTAGAGCCTTGCGGCGTCGTCGTGCTTGAGCACGAACCCCCGCCGGTGCCACGGTCGGTAGGGGAACAGCAGGAACCGCATCAGGAAGAAGAACGGCACCAGCAGCCAGAACCCAGGAGCCCCGTGATGCCAGACGGAACCCGCGATCACCAGGGTGCCAAACAGGACCGCCAGCAGCGGGATCACGCGCAGCCGCTGGAGATGGAACGCGCGCTCGGGCGGGCGCTCCCGGGGGAGGTCTCCCACGAGCTGCTCGAGCTCGCCGACGGTCTTGGCCTGGTAGCAGCGGTCCAGCCGCTCCTGGAATTCCTGTACGTCAAGGCGCCCTTCGCTGTGGCTGTCGCGCAGCCGCCCGGCGATCGCCTCCCGGTCGGCGTCGCCCGCGCGGAGGTTCGGGTCCCGGCCGAAGATGCTTGTGATGTGCTCGTTCATGTGCCCTCCTCTTGGGTCGGAGTCGGTTTTTGCTCCGGCACCATCGTCGCTCGCGGAGGCTCGTCTGTCATCGGCTGCCGAGCGGCTTCTTGCCTGCTCTCGGCGGAGGTTTGGCAAGACGATCAGTACTCCGCCGGTGGTAGTCCGCCCTGCTTCCTTGAGACGATGACGCGTGCGCCGGGCGGGGCTATCGTCCCGCTGTGAGCACGACCGGCCAGAAGGCGCGCGCCGTTGCGTCGGCGCTGGGTGACATGCGACCGTTCGACATCCGCCTGGCGGCGATCGTGGCCGCGATCCAGATCGCAGGGAGCGTTGGCGCATCGCACCGCAATGGCGGCACGCATGGCTGCTGGTGGGCATCTTCCTGCCAAGCCCCCAAGCACCTGGGCGCCGGGGCATTCATCCTGTTGGCTCTGGGGCCGCTCGTGCTCCCGTTCAGGCGGCGTCACCCCCGAGCGGTGCTGGCATTCGTGTTCGTGGTCACGCTGCTCTACGTGGCGCTCGGCTACCCGCAGGGACCGAACTACATCTCGCTGATCGTGGCGTTCATGGCGGCGGTGATAGCGGGTGACCGCGTCGCCGCCGGCGCGGCGCTGGTGGCAGGCTGGGCGATGTTTTTGTGGCTTCCGGCCGCGCTCGGACACACCGGTCTACCGACGGTGCTCGCGGCGCTGTCGATCGCGGCCTGGCTGCTCGTACTGTTCGCCGCGGCCGAGGCGCTGCAGGCGAGGCGTGAACGGGCGGCGCAGGCCAGGCAGGCGCGGGAGCAGGAGGCCCGGCGTAAGGCCGACGAGGAGCGACTCCGCATCGCTCGGGAGCTGCACGACGTGCTGGCGCACAACATCTCGCTGATCAACGTCCAGTCGGGGGTGGCGCTTCACCTGATCGACGAGCAGCCCGAGCAGGCGCGAAGCGCCTTGTCAGCGATCAACCAGGCCAGCGCCGATGCGCTGCAAGAAGTGCGCTCGGTGTTGGGCGTACTGCGCGGTAACCGCGAGCAGGCACCGCTCGCCCCCACGGTCGGGCTCGGCCAGCTCGACGAGCTGGTCTCCGGCGCCGCCGCGGCGGGAGTCGAGGTTGAGCTTCGGGTGACCGGCGACCGGCTCCCGCTGCCGGCCAGCGTCGACCTGGCAGCTTTTCGGATCGTGCAGGAATCGCTCACCAACGTCGTGCGCCACGCGGGCGCGAGCGCCGCGACGGTGGACCTCTCCTACGGGAACGGCGAGCTGCAGGTCCAGATCGACGACGACGGCGGCGGCACGGGCCTGCTCTCCGATAACGGAGCCGGCAGCGGGATCGCGGGGATGCGCGAGCGGGCGGCGGCACTGGGCGGAGAGTTCGACGCCGGGCCGCTGCCGAGCGGCGGGTTCCGCGTCCGGGCTCGTCTCCCCATCAGGAGCGATCGATGATCCGCGTGCTGCTCGCCGACGACCAGGCGCTGGTGCGGGCCGGGTTTCGGTCGCTGCTCGACGCGCAAGGCGGCATCGAGGTGGTCGGGGAGGCCGGCGATGGCCGAGAGGCGGTTCAGCTGGCCAAGGAGCTCAGACCGGACGTGATCCTGATGGACATCCGGATGCCCGTACTGGACGGCCTGGCGTCCACCCGCGAGATCGCGCTAGAGAAGTCATTGGACTCGGTGCGGATCGTGATCTTGACGACGTTCGAGCTCGACGAGTACGTGTTCGACGCCATCCGCGCCGGCGCCGCCGGGTTCCTGGTCAAGGACACCAAGCCGGCGGATCTGATCGAAGCGGTGCGGGTAGTGGCAGGTGGTGAGGCCCTTCTCTCCCCTTCAGTCACCCGCCGCCTCATCAGTGAATTTGCGGCCCGGGCCAAGGAACCGCCGGCGTCGAGCGCGCTCGAGGAACTGACCGATCGCGAGCGCGAGGTGATGGCCCTGGCGGCAACAGGACTATCGAATGAGCAGATTGCCGATCGGTTGGTGGTGAGCGTCGCGACCGCGAAGACCCACGTCAGCCGAGCGATGGTCAAGCTCGGCGTCAGGGACCGAGCGCAGCTCGTTGTGCTCGCTTACGAGAGCGGGCTGGTCCGCCCAGGTTGGCTCGAGTGAGATGACCGTGCGCGCACGGATCGTCGCCTATGGGTTGGCCGTGCTGCTGATCGTGGCCGGCGCCCTCTGCGCCGCCATCGTGAGCGGCCAGACCGGAGAGGTGCTGGCCCTCGTCCTCATCGGACTGGGCTTCGTCGGCATCACGGGGTTGGTATTCCTGGAGGTCGGTCTGAGCGAGGATCGTGAGCGGGACCGGGAGCGTCGGGCCCGTGAGCGCCCCTCGCTCCGCCTCAAGCGTCCTCGCCGCCGCCTCGACCGGATGCGCGGCAAGCGTCGGCGGCTGCAGTGAAGGCTGTCGGCTAGCGAGTCCTGGCAGGCGAACGCGCTGGAACCACGGTTGGGAGCCAGTCGGCCACCGCGGCACCGATCTCCGAGCTGCTCCTGAGCAAGTGGTTGCCCGGCAGCGCTACCACCGTCCGGTTGGGGCCTTCAGGCGGCATCCCGAATGGGTCGCGCTCTCCTTGCACGACAAGCACAGGTACCGTCGCGGCCTCGAGCTCGGGCAGCCGGCTTTTTAGTGGATCGTCTCCCCGCCCCGGGGGATGAAGCGGGAACGCCAGGCACAGCACGGCCAGCGCCTCGGCTTCGGTGGCCGTGCGGCAGGCGACACGTGCCCCCGCAGAGCGCCCTCCAGCCACGAGGGGCAGCCCCTTCAGCGGCCCTTGGCGCAGCTGCGCGAGCGCTGCCAGCCAGGCGGCGTCGAGCTGCCGGGGCGGAGCCTGTGAGCGTCGTCCCGCTACCCGGTAGGGCTGCTCGACCAAAGCCACGCTGACCCCTACCGAGCGCGCCGCGTCGGTGGCCGCCACGAGGTCCGGGGTGCCTATCCCACCGCCCGCGCCGTGTCCCAGCGCGAGCGCAGCCACCGGGCGCTCGGCCAGCTCGAGATGGGCCCGGGCGGGGCCGTGGGGGGTTGAGATTTCGAGCATCGCCAGCCGAGGCTACCGGCCGAATACCCTTGACTGAGAATGTCCTACACCAACGTCGAAGCCCGCCAGCAGATGCTCGACCAGCTGGCTGCCGCCACCGACCAACTCGCGCGGGCGCTGTCGTCGCTGAGCGCGGCGTACGAGCAGATGGACGAACAGCAGGCCGACGTGCTGGAAGCGGGAATGTTCCGGCCCGTCCAGCACGCCTACGGTCGCGCGCAGCGAACCCATGCTGGGTTTGCTGACCGCCACGGCATGGAGCGCAAGACGTTCACCGCACCCATCCCGGAGGCGCCCTCAACTGGAGTTCACGGCTATGTCGAGCACGCCGTCGATGCCGTCGGCGCCGCCGAGCAGGAGCTGGTCGCGCTCCAGGACTCGCTCATGCCGATCGAGGTCGGTGACCCGGAGCTTCGGGCCGGCCTGACCGAGGTGCGCCAACTGATCGCCCCCCTGCCGTTGCGCGCCCGAGAGCTCCTGCGGGTGCTCGGGCGCTAGCTACCGGTAGTCAACGTCGGCGCGCGTACCGCCGCCTGATCGCCCCCGCTCCGAGTGGGTAGGGTGCTTAGCGGGATGAAAATCATCTACACGCTCACCGACGAAGCGCCGGCGCTCGCCACTCGCTCGCTGCTGCCGATCATCGGCGCGTTCACGGCGGCGGCGGGGATCGAGATCGAGCCGCGCGACATCTCGCTCGCCGGTCGCATCCTCGCCCAGTTCCCGGAGCGCTTGAACGACGAGCGCCGCGTCGCGGACGCACTGTCAGAGCTGGGCGAGCTGGCCTCCTCGCCGGAGGCCAACATCATCAAGCTCCCGAACATCAGCGCCTCGGTGCCACAGCTCAAGGCGGCCGTCGAGGAGCTCCAGGACAAGGGCTACGAGATCCCGGACTACCCCGAGGACCCGACGGGCGACGGGCAGCAGGAGATCCGGGCGCGCTACGACAGGGTCAAGGGGAGCGCCGTCAATCCGGTGCTCAGACAGGGCAACTCTGACCGCCGGTCGGCCCAGTCGGTCAAGGACTACGCCCGCAAGCATCCGCACTCCATGGGTGACTGGTCGAAGGACTCCCGCTCGCACGTCTCGACGATGAGCGACGGCGACTTCCGCTCCAGTGAGCGCTCCGTCACCCTGGAGCAGGACGGAAGGGTCCGAATCGAGCACACGGACAACGACGGCAACGTCACGGTCCTCAAGGACGACATCCCGGTTCTGGCGGGCGAAGTTCTTGATGCGGCGGTGATGCATCGGGCGGCGCTCGATGAGTTCCTCGCCGCGCAGGTGGCCGATGCCAAGGAGAAGGGGGTGCTGTTTTCCGTGCACCTGAAGGCAACCATGATGAGGGTCTCGGACCCGATCATCTTCGGCCACGCGGTCCGGGCCTACTTCAAGGACCTCTTCGAACAGCACGGCGAGGCGCTGGCTTCGGCGGGCGTGAACGCAAATGACGGCATGGCCGCCCTCCTGAAGGCCGTCGAGAACCTGCCCGACGAGCAGCGAAGCGAGATCCGTCAAGTGATCGACGAGGCCTACGAGAGCGGACCGGGGTTGGCGATGGTCGACTCCGATCGAGGCATCAGCAACCTCCATGTGCCGAGCGACGTGATCATCGACGCCTCGATGCCGGCCGCGATCCGCTCCTCGGGCCAGATGTGGAACGCCCAGGGCGAGCAGCAGGATGCGAAGTTCGTGATTCCCGACCACTCCTATGCCCCTCTGTACGCGGAGACGGTCGACCACTGCCGGGCGCACGGCGCGTTTGATCCGGCGACCATGGGCGCCACCTCAAACGTCGGCCTCATGGCCCAAGCAGCGGAGGAGTACGGCTCGCACGACAAGACGTTCGAGATCGAGCGGCCGGGGACCGTGCGGGTGGTTGACGAAGGCGACGCCACGCTACTCGAGCACCAGGTGGAGCAGGGCGATATCTGGCGCATGTGCCAGACCAAGGACGAGGCGATCCAGGATTGGGTCCGCCTAGCGATCGAGCGCGCTCGCGCCACTGGCGCGCCGGCGGTCTTCTGGCTGGACGAAGGCCGAGCGCACGACAAGCAGCTGCTTGAGAAGGTCCGCCGGACACTCGATGAGCTGGACACGGACGGCATCGAGATCGAGACCCTCGATGTCGCCGCCGCCACTCGTTACACGCTCGAGCGCGCCCGGCGGGGAGAGGACACGATCACCGTCACCGGGAACGTGCTCCGCGACTACCTGACCGACCTGTTCCCGATCCTCGAGCTCGGCACGAGCGCAAAGATGCTCTCGATCGTGCCCCTGTTGAACGGAGGTGGGTTGTTCGAAACGGGCGCCGGGGGCTCGGCGCCCAGGCACGTGCAGCAGTTCCTGAAGGAGAACCACCTGCGCTGGGACTCGCTGGGAGAATTCTTGGCTCTCGGTCCGTCGCTCGAGCTGCTGGCGGACAAAGACGACAACCGTCGGGCGAAGCTGCTCGCCGAGACACTCGATCGCGCCGCCGGAAAGGTGCTCGAGAACGACCGCTCTCCGTCGCGCAAGGTCGGCGAGCTCGACAACCGGGGCAGCCACTTCTATCTCGCCCTCTACTGGGCACAGGAGCTCGCCTCACAGGACGAGGACCCCGAGCTCGCGGCGATGTTCGAGCCCCTGGCCGAGCGGCTCGCGGAGAGCGAGGAGAAGATCGTCGGCGAGCTGAACGAGGCACAGGGCTCTGCGGTCGACATCGGCGGCTACTACCGCCCGGACCCCGACGCGACGAAGGCGGCGATGCGCCCGAGCGCGACGCTGAACGAGGCTCTGGAGAGCTTCCAGCGCGAGGCCGTGCCGCACTGAGAACGGCCCTACCGCTCGATCCGCCGCAGCGACCGGCCGGGTCTCCAGAGCTCGATCACGAGCCGGTCGCGGGATTGATTGAGGCCGATGAGAGCGGCTTCGTCTATGCCGAGTCGGAACAGGTGCGAGTCGCTCGAGGGCGGGTCCGTGCCTTGGCTGCGAAACAGCTCGAGCCGGCGCTGTTGGTCGGTGATCTCCTCTGCGCGCCCGGCCAGCTTGGCGTCACCAGGCCAATCCGGCGGATCGTCGGAACCGCTGTGGAGCGCGTACCGCGCGTCGCGGCGCAGATCGAGCGCCTTGCGAGCGTTGGGCATCGACCCGATCCAAATGTCGCCACCGGCGAAGAACGTCTCGATGCCGCTGATCCGCGGCGACCCATCGGCGCGCAGCGTGGCGATCGTCTTGTGAACGTGCGCATCGAGGCGCTCCCGGACTGCCGCGGCGAACTCAGGCGCCTCCTCGACGATGTCTTGCCAGCGGGCCAAGTTGGGGAGCCGCTAGGCCTTGGGCGGCAGCGAGCGCGCGTACGCCACTCCTCGCGCCACCCACGGCGCTAGCTGGCGCTTTGTGCGCACGCCCTCGGGGCCAACGCGCAGCCAGCCGTCCATCGCCCGGCCGCGCATCTCGAACCGTGTGGCGTGGGGCTTGCGCAGCAACGCTTCGGTCTCCGCGGGATCGCAGCGCAGCAGGATGCCGCCCTGCCCGCTTGCGCTGACCGACATGTTCCCTGCGATCAGAAACGCCAGCCCACCGAACATCTTCTTCTCGCTCACGCCATCCTCGGCGGCGATCAGCTCGCGTATGCGGTTAGCGAGGTCCTCGTCGTAGGCCACGCCCGGATTATTCAGGACGGCGATCCGGACCGGGCGGCCGGTTTGGATGACGCCGGGCGCGAGGCTTGCATGGTGAATCAGGATTCACTATCCTTCGTGAATCAGGATTCACGAGCCGCCACGCGGGTGGCAGCGTGCCGTGGAGCGGCCAAGGCCCAGCGGAGGGAGCAACCCATGACCACGATCGACGCCATCGACCCCGCCCGGGAGGTACTCAACCAGGCGCCCCCGCTTCAGCCGCTCAACCTGTTCGAAGCCGACCTCGCCCTGCAGGAGGCACTCGAGCGCGAAGGCGGCGGCTGGGGTGCCGACAGGGCGCGCGAGGCTGGCGAGGTGGCGGGCAGCGTCGAGGCGCTCGAGCATTCACGCCGGGCGGAGCGCAACCTGCCCACCCTCAGAACTCACGACCGGTACGGCAACCGGATCGACCAGGTCGAGCTTGACCCTTCCTGGCATTGGCTGCTGCGCGCCGCGGTCGAGCGCGAGATCCACGGTCTGCCCTGGCGCTCCGAACAGTCAGGGGCCCATGTCGTCAGGGCAGCGCTGTTCACGCTGTGGAGCAACGCCAACGACGGCGTCATGTGCCCCGTTTCCATGACCTACGCCGCCGTCCCGGCGCTACGGGATGGGGCGCCCGAGCTCGCGGACGCATGGGAGCCGCGCCTCACGCTGCCCGACTACAAGCGGGGGGCGCTGGCAGGGATGGCGATGACCGAGCGCCAAGGGGGCTCGGACGTGCGGGCCAACATCACCCGTGCGGAGCCGGCTGGTGACGGCGTCTACGAGCTCCACGGCCACAAGTGGTTCTGCTCTTACCCACCGTGTGACGTGTTTTTGGTGCTCGCCCAGGCCCCCGGTGGCCTGTCGTGCTTCCTCGTCGAGCGCGGCCACGGCATGGAGTTCCAGCGGCTCAAGGACAAGCTGGGGACGCGCTCGCTGCCCTCCAGCGAGGTCGAGTTCCACGGGGCTCCGGGCCATCTGGTGGGCGAGGAGGGCCGGGGCGTGCCGGCCATCATCAAGATGGTCAACCACACCCGCCTCGACTGTCTGCTGGGCGCGAGCACCGGTCTTCGTCGGGGCACTGTCGAGGCCATCCATCACGCCCGTTACCGATCCGCGTTCGGCGCGCTCCTCGTCGACCAGCCCGCGATGCGAAACGTGCTGGCGGACCTGGCGATCGAGTCCGAAGCCGCGACGGTGGCGGCGATGCGGGTGGCGCGCAGCTATGACGAGCCAGAGGACGCAACCTTCCGCCGGTTCGCCACAGCCGTCATGAAGTACTGGGTGTGCAAGCGGGCCCCGGCGCACGCCGGCGAGGCGCTCGAGTGCCTGGGCGGCAATGGCTTCGTCGAGGACTCGGGCATGCCGTTGCTCTACCGGGATGCCCCCCTGAACTCGATCTGGGAAGGATCGGGCAACGTCGCCGCCCTGGACGTCCTGCGCGCACTGGTCAAGCAGCCGGACGGACTGCCGGCGTTCATGGCCGAGTGCGATCTGGCCGCGGGCGCCGACGCTCGGCTCGACGCACACCTTCGCCACGTACGCGAGAACACCGCAGCGGTGTTCTCGAGCGAGGACCCGCAGTTCGAAGCCCGGCGGATCGTCGAGGACCTGGCGCTCTTGCTTCAGGCCTCGCTCCTGGTCCGTCACGCGCCCGCCCCCGTCGCCGATGCGTTCTGTGCCTCCAGGCTGGGGCGTGACGGCGGACGTGTGTACGGGACGTTGCCCGCGGGCGTCGACGCCAAGGCGATCATCGATCGCGCCCTGCCGGTCTAGATGGCGGACGTCGTCTCCTACGAAGTGCGCGACAGGGTCGCGCACATCACGCTCAACCGGCCGGATCGCGGTAACGGCCTCACCCGTTCACTGCTCGATCGACTGGAGCAGCTGGTGGAGCGCGCCGATCTCGACCCAGCCGTTCATGTGCTCCTGCTGGCCGGCCGGGGGAAGGGCTTCTGCGGGGGCTACGACTTGGTGGAGTCGGCGGAAGGACAGGGTGCCCGGGGCGACGGCGCCGGGGCGGCACCGAAAGGATCGCCGCTCGACCCCGCCGTGATCGCCTTCAACCACAACCCGGCAGAGCCGTGGGATCCGATGGTCGACTACGGGATGATGAGCCGCAACGTCCGGACGTTCATGTCGCTGTTTCACTGCACGAAGCCGGTCATCTGCAAGGTGCACGGCTTCTGCGTCGCGGGAGGCACCGATCTGGCGTTGTGCTCGGACCTGCTGGTGATCGCGGCAGACGCCAAGATCGGCTACCCGCCCGCGCGCGTCTGGGGTTCGCCGACGACCGCCATGTGGGCATACCGCCTGGGGCCCCAGCGCGCCAAGAGGCTGTTGTTCACCGGTGACTCGCTGTCGGGGACCCAGGCGGCGGAATGGGGCTTGGCGATCGATGCGCCCCCGCCTGAGGAGCTCGACGAGCATGCCGAGGCACTTGTCCAGCGCATCGCTCGGCTGCCGCTCAACCAGCTCCAGATGATGAAGCTGCTCGTCAACCAGTCGCTGTATGCGCAGGGGCTCCACGCGACCCAGGTGATCGGGACGGTGTTCGACGGGCTGACTCGGCACACGAAGGAGGGCTACGCGTTCCAGGCGCTGGCCGCCCGGGAGGGGTTCCGGGAGGCGGTGCGCCAGCGCGACGAGCCCTTCGGGGACTACGGCCGCTCGCGGTGAGCGCTGTCGCCGGCACCCGAGAGCGGCTGCTCGAGTCCGCACGCCAGCTGATCGAAGAGGGCGGCTACGGGACGGCATCGGTGATCGCGATCGCCGAGCGGGCAGGGCTGGCCGCGGGAACCCTGTACCGCCACTTCGGCTCCAAGCAGGAGCTGTTCGTGGAGGTGTTTCGCACGGTGTGCGACCGGGAGGTGCGCGCCATGCAGGCCGCAGCGCAGGCCATGCCGCCAGCGGCCAGTCACGTGGACCGGCTCGAGACCGTGTTCGCGACCTTTGCCGAGCGGGCCCTGCGCCGGCGTCGGCTGGCCTGGGCGTTGCTGGCCGAGCCAGTGGACCCTTTGGTCGATGCGGAGCGGCTCGCATACCGCGAGCGTTACGCCGCACTTGTGGCCAGCGTGCTGCGGGAGGCGATCGCCGCGCGGGAGCTGCCCGAGCAGAACGTGGAGCTGACCGCTGCGGCGCTAGTCGGCGGCTGCGGGGAAGCGCTGGTCGGGCCGCTGGCCCCAGTGGGCTCCCGGCCTTCGGTGGACGAGGTGCTCCCCGCGCTGCGGATCTTTGTCCGCCGGGCGGCAGGCGCAAGCGACCCGGTGGCGGTGGGATGAGCGACGCCGTCCGCGTCGAACGCGACGGCCCGGTGGCGACGGTGCTGCTCGCGCGGCCGGAGCGGCGAAACGCTGTAGACGGTGCCACCGCGAACGCCCTGGCTGAAGCCTTCCGGGCCTTCGACGCCGAACCTGACGCGCTGGTGGCGGTCCTGCACGGAGAGGGCGGCGTGTTCTGTGCCGGCGCCGACCTTCACGCCGTCGGTACGGCCGACGGCAATCGAGTCGAGCCCGATGGCGATGGCCCGATGGGCCCCACCCGCCTTCGGCTCTCGAAGCCGGTGATCGCCGCTGTGGCGGGACACGCGGTGGCTGGAGGCCTCGAGCTGGCGCTGTGGTGCGATCTGCGAATCGCCGAGGAGGACGCCGTGTTCGGCGTGTTCTGCCGCCGCTGGGGTGTGCCGCTGATCGACGGCGGCACCGTCCGCCTGCCGAGGTTGATCGGCGTCAGCAGGGCCATGGACATGATCCTCACCGGCCGGGCGGTGGGCGCCTCCGAGGCGCTGGAGATGGGGCTCGCCAACCGCGTCGTGCCCACAGGATCGAGCCGAGTGCAAGCCGAAGCGTTGGCCCGCCAGCTGGCGGCCTTCCCCCAGATCTGCATGCGCGAGGATCGGCTGTCGCTGCTCGAATCGCTTGCCCTCAACGAGGCCGACGCCTTGGCGAGCGAGTTCCGGCACGGCATCCGCTCGCTGGCGGAGGTGGCGGGGGGCTTGGAGCGCTTCCGCGGCGGCGCCGGGCGCCACGGTTCGTTCTACGACTGAACGCCAAGGCGCGTGCGGCCGCAGGTGATCGCGGTCCGCGGCCGAAATTGACGCTAGCGATAACTGCGTCATACCCCTGGGATGTCATGTATGTTTAGCTCGAGGCGTTGAGGAGGCTCAGGCTGTCTGTCTGCGGCAGCCGTCTGCGTAGCTGCCCGCCCAACGCCTTGCCCCCACACCTCCCATGACCCTGCCCCTAGGCATCCTGCTGGCGCTCGCCTGCGCGCTGGCCAGCAACATTGGCTTTCTGTATAAGCACCGCGGTGCGCGTGCGGCGCCTGCCGTGGACATCCGCCGGCCGATCTGGACCGCGATCTCGCTCTACCGCTCGCGCTGGTTCGCGATCGGGATGGCGGTCGCCACGGGAGCGTGGGTGTTTCATGTCGGTGCGCTGACGATGGCACCGTTGTCCGTGGTGCAGGCCGTTTTGGCCGGCGGCGTGGTGCTGCTCGCGGTGCTCGCCGAGCGGCTGTTCGGCCTTCGCGTCGGGCGCCGCCAGTGGGCCGGGCTGGCCCTCACTGCCGTGGGGCTAATCCTTCTCGGGCTGACGCTGCCAGCTGTGCACGGGGCCCACTCCCGCTTCTCGGTCCCCGGCATGATCTGGTTCGAGACGGTTCTGATCGCCGCGGGCACGCTGCTGATCATCGGGCCTCAGATCGGGGCGCCAGCCGAGCATCACGGCTACATGCTGGGCGCCGCCGCGGGCATCCTGTTCGGTGTCTCGGACATCTCCATCAAGGCCCTCTCCGGCATCGTCGGCAGCACGGGAGTGATGGGGCTCCTGTCACCTTGGCTGATGGTGACCGTCGGAGCTTCGATCGCCGCCTTCTACGCCTCGGCCAAGGCGCTTCAGGATGGCGAGGCGGTGCCGGTGGTCGCGGTCACGGGGACGGCCGCGAACGTCGCCGGCATCGTCGGCGGGATCATCGTGTTCGGAGATCCCATGTCGGCAAATCCGGTCGCGCTGGCCGCCGAGGCCGTGGCGTTCGTGCTCGTGCTCGCTGCCGCGTGGCTGATGCCGGCGCCGGTACGCGCGGCGGGCCCGGTGCGGGCGACCGCCCCGGCTTGATCGCCCAGCCCACCCGCGGCTAGCCGGCGCTTCCCGCCACTAGCCGGCGCTTCCCGCCACTAGCCGGCGCTTCCCGCCACTAGGGGGCGCTTCCCTCCAACAACACGCGCGCGACCTGCTCGGGGTCGTCGTAGGTCGGGACATGCCCGCACCCCCGCAGCGTGACCATCCGGGCAGAGGGGATGGCGCGCTGTGCCCGGCGCGCCTGGCGCGGCAACAGCAGGCGGTCGTGGTCGCCCCAGGCGATCGTCACCGGCACTTGAATCTGTTCACCGCCCGAGAACCGCTCTTCGGTAATGGCGGGGAGCGTCTCGTCGAGCCACGGCGCGGTGGCGAGCGCACGGACGTTGGCGGCGGCCGCGTCTGCCGGGATCCGGGTGGGGTGCGCGAAATATTGGCTGGTGAACAGCGCGCGGGCGAGAGGGGGTCTCATCAGCAGGTCGGCTCGGGGCTCAATCAGGCGGGACCCGCGTCTGGTCATCGATAGCGATGTCCGCTGGAAGATGCGCTCGCGGTCGTTGTGGAACCCGGCCGGGGACAGCCCGGTCGCCGAGCGGACCAGCCCCCGCTTTGCCAGCTCGAGCGAGATCCAGCCGCCTAGAGAATTACCTGCAGCGTGAGGCCGATCCACCCCGGTCTGCCCGAGGAACTCCCCGACGAGCCGCGCCAGGGACTGAACGCCGGGCAGGGTCCCCGGCGGCGGCATCGGGGAGGCGCCAAAGCCGGGCAGGTCGATGGCGATCACGTCCCGCTCCGCCGCCAGGCGCGCCAGGACCGGCTCCCAGATCTGCCAGCGGCTGCCGACTCCGTGCATCAACACGAGCGGCTGCCCGCTGCCGATCCGGTAGTGGTTGAGCTGCACGGGTCGGCACTCTAGTCCCGGTTCCTCGCTGCCGACTCTGTCACTCAGACCGCGACGATCTGGCGGATATCGTTCTACCAAGCGGCTAACTCGTCGAGAGGCAAAGAGATGGCAAGCACCGAGACCCCACTCCCCGGCACCCACTCTGAGCTGCAGGAGCTGGCCAAGCGCCATCTGTGGATGCACTTCACCCGCATGTCCGCGTATGCCGAGCAGGAGGTGCCGGTGATCGTGCGCGGCGAAGGCTGCTACGTGTACGACGAGCACGGCAAGCGCTACCTCGACGGCCTCTCGGCTCTGTTCTGCGTGAACATCGGCCACGGCCGGGCCGACATCGCCCAGGCGGGAGCCGACCAGGCCGCACAGCTCGGGTTCTTCACCAACTGGTCCTACGCACATCCCCGGGCGATCGAGCTGGCTGCCAGGATCGCGTCCCTGGCCCCGGGCGACCTCAACCGGGTGTTCTTCACCAGCGGCGGGTCAGAGGCCGTGGAGTCGGCGCTCAAGCTCGCGCGTCAGTACTTCAAGCTCGCCGGCAAGCCGAACAAGACAAAGGTGATCTCTCGCGAGATCGCCTATCACGGCACGTCGATGGGAGCGCTGGCCGCCACCGGGATCACGGGCCTTCGCCAGCCGTTCGAGCCGCTCATGCCCGGCGTAAGCCATGTGCCGGCGACCAACACCTACCGCCTCCCGAGCGGCCTGACCGAGGAGTGGTTTGCCGAGGCGATCGAGCAGAAGATCGAGTTCGAGGGCCCGGACACCGTAGCCGCCGTGATCCTCGAGCCGGTCCAGAACGCGGGTGGCTGCTTCACGCCGCCGGACGGGTACTTCGCGCGGGTGCGGGAGATCTGCGACAGCCAAGACGTCCTGCTCATCTCCGACGAGGTGATCTGCGCCTGGGGCCGTCTTGGGGAGTGGTTCGGGGCTGACCGTTACGGCTACCAGCCGGACATCGTCACGACGGCCAAGGGCCTCACCAGCGCGTACGCCCCGATGGGCGCCGTGATCGCCTCCGACAGGCTCGCCGAGCCGTTCCTGCACGGCACGAACAGCTTCACCCATGGCTTCACGTTCGGTGGCCATCCGGTGTGCGCGGCGGTGGCCATGGCGAACCTCGACGTGTTCGAGCACGAGGGGGTGCTCGACAACGTACGGGCGCACGAGCCGGAGTTCCGGGCCACACTCGAGTCGCTTCGCGATATCCCGATCGTCGGTGACGTGCGCGGCGCCGGCTACTTCCAGGCGATCGAGCTGGTGAAGGATCGCCAGAGGAAGGAGTCGTTCTCCGCCGAGGAATCAGAGACGCTGCTCCGCGGCTTCCTCTCCGGCGAGCTCTACCGCCGGGGCCTGATCTGCCGGGCGGACGACCGAGGAGACCCGGTGATTCAGCTCTCGCCACCCCTGATCGCTGGCCCGCAGCAGTTCCAGGAGATCTCCGAGGTCCTTCGTCCCCTGCTGACCGAGGCCTCCGAGCGGATGCGCCTGGGCGGGAGCTGACCGATGCTCGATCTGGTGCGGCGCCACGGTCCGGGGATTTCGGCTGAGCTTCGGGCCGCCGAGGAGCGGGAGATCGACAGGTGATCGTCGGGGTCCCGACCGAGCTAAAGCCGGACGAGTACCGCGTCGCGATCACACCGGCCGGGGTCAGGGAACTGGTCGACGCCGGTCACCGTGTCCTCGTCCAGAGCGGAGCAGGCGCCGGGTCGGCGATCTCCGACGATGCGTTTGCCGCCCAGGGGGCGACGATCGTCCCCGACGCTCCGGAGCTGTTCGGGGCCGCCCAGCTGCTCTTGAAGGTCAAGGAGCCGCAGCCCCTGGAGGTGCAGCGGCTCGAGGAGCGCCACACCCTGTTCACCTACCTTCACCTGGCCGCCGATCCGGAGCTGACGCGGGCGCTTGCGGCCTCGGGCGCGACCTGCATCGCGTACGAGACGGTCGAGGACGAGCGGGGGAGGCTGCCGCTGCTGGCGCCGATGTCGGAGGTCGCCGGGAAGATCGCCACCCAGGCTGGCGCGTTCTTCCTGGAGAAGCCGCTTGGCGGCCGGGGAATCTTGCTCGGCGGGGTCCCGGGCGTGGCCCCGGCGAACCTGATGATCATCGGCGGCGGCGTGGTGGGTACCAACGCGGCCTTCATCGCCCTGGGGATGGAGGCCAGCGTGTACGTTTTCGACCGCAACATCGACCGGCTCCGTGAGCTCGACATTGCGCTGGCGGGCCGGGTCTCGACCTGCTTTGCCTCCACGCTCGAAATCGAGCAGCGACTGCCGGACGCCGACCTGGTGATCGGCGCCGTGCTGGTGCACGGGGCGCGGGCGCCGAAGGTGGTCACCAGGCCCCAGCTCTCGCTGATGAAGCGCCAAGCCGTGATGGTCGACGTCTCGATCGACCAGGGAGGTTGCTTTGAGACCTCCCGTCCCACGACCCACTCGGATCCCGTGTACGAGGTTGACGGCGTCATCCACTACTGCGTGACGAACATGCCGGGCGCCGTCCCCATCACCTCCACCTATGCCCTCACCAACGCCACCATGCCCTACGTGCTGCACCTGGCCTCCTCGGGGGTGCGCGGCGCGGTGGCGGAGAACCCGGGGCTCAAGCTGGGCGTCAATATCGCCGGAGGGCAGGTGACCTATCCCAGCGTGGCGGAGGCGGTGGGCCTGCCGTACGTGCCGGTCGACGAGGCGCTCGAACGCGAGCCGGCCGGGGCGGCGTAGGGCGGCTCTCAGGCACCTCAGCGGCCCGCACCGCTACACTGTCCCCCCCTGTGGGGTGGTTGCGGGCGAACAACGAGATGGTCGTTCACGAGACCATCGACGGGGAGACGATCCTGATCCATATGGCGACCGGGACGTACTACAGCCTCGAGGGCGCGGGATCGGACATCTGGAACCTCGCTGCGGCCGGACAGGCGAAGTCGCGGATCGTCGATCAAATCGCGAAGCACTACCGCGCCGAGGCCGACCTCGTGACGCGCTGCGTGGAGGCGCTGACTGCCGAGCTAATCGACGAGGAGCTGTTGGTCTCGGCGCCAAACCGTGCAGAGGAGGACGCCGAGTTGGCGCCGGTGGCCGGTGTTGCGTTCGCTGCGCCAGTGCTGGCCAAATACACCGACATGCAGGAGTTCATGCTTGTCGACCCGCTTCACGACGTTGACCTGGCCGCCGGCTGGCCGCATGCTGCGGCTGGCTGAGGTTCCACTCCAAGAGCTCTTCGCCGAGGCTTCCGCAGCTCACGAGCAGGCCACTCTGAGCTGCGGCGAGATCCGCCGCGTGCTCCGGTTCGCGGGACGACAGCTCGAACTGCGGTTCGCGGGCGCCGCCCTGGCGAAGGCGCTGCTGGGAGCGATGGCCCCGCGGCTCGTCGGGCGCGCTCCAGCCGAGATGAGCATCGGGCTGTGGGCGGATGGCTCCCCGCTGCCGTGGCACCTCGGCGATCTGGGCCCACGCGGGCTCGTGCGCGGCTCTTCGTCCGGTGGCGTAAGCGCCGTGTACGAGATGGGCTCGGGCGCTCTGACGCTGTTTGACAGGCGGAGATCTCAAATTCTCTACCGGGTGCCGGACACCGACGGAATTCCGTGGTGGGAGCGGGCGGCGCCGCTACGGCCGGCGCTTCACTTTGGGCTCGCGGGTCCGGCCAGTCACTTGGTGCACGCCGGTGCCGTCGGTGATCCCGATTGCGGCGGCGTGCTGCTGGCAGGCCCTGGCGGTTCGGGAAAGACGAGCTTGGCGCTGTCCGCCGTCGAGCACGGCATGGGCTACGTCGGGGACGATTACGTGCTGCTCGAGGATGGCGTTGCGTGGAATCTCTACCGCACGGCGAAGCTAGACGCCGGCCCGGGCCGCGAAAAGACGGTTCTGGAGATTGACGCAGGAGCCTTGGTCGAGGCGCTGCCGGTGCGGGCCGTCGTGGTGCCGGCGATCGGCGAGGGCGGCACCCGGCTGGCGCGTATCAGCGCAGGTGACGCGCTGCTGGCACTCGCTCCGAGCACCGCGTTCCAGATTCCTTTCGATCGCGGTGCGGTGCTCGCCACGTTGGCGGAGCTAGTTCGGCGGGTGCCGTGTTACCGGCTTGTGCTGGGCAGCTCGACAGCCGCTGCGGCCGCCGCACTGGTGGAGGTGTTGGCGGGTGACTGACGGCCTCGTATCGGTGATCGTCCCGGCCTACAACGCCGAGGCGTTCATCGCTGAGGCGCTCGACAGCGCGTTTGCGCAGGACTACAGCCCACTGGAGGTGATCGTTGTTGACGACGGCTCGAGTGATCGCACGTCGGAGGTCGCATCACGCTACGAGGTTCAGCTGGTGCGGCAGCCAAACCGCGGTCCGGCCGCTGCGCGCAACGCAGGCCTGGCGCTCGCGCGCGGCGAGTACATCGCGATCCTCGACGCGGATGACATCTGGCCAGCCGATCGGCTCTCGGTGCTCGTCGGCGCGCTATCGACCGGCGCCGGGATCGCGATGGGCTTGACGGAGTTCTTCGTTACGCCGGGGGAGCCCACGCCACCTCACTATCCGTTCGGCCTTCCGAACCCGCTCAGCGGCCACATGGTTGCTCTTCTTGCCAGGCGCAGGGTGTTCGAGTCGATCGGCGCTTACAACCAGGAGCTTCGCTTGTCCGAGGACATCGATTGGTTCATGCGCGCCCGCGAGGCGGGGGTGGTGATCGAGCCCGTCGACCGGGTGGTCTCGCTGTACAGGATCCACGCGCGAAACACCTCGCGCAACAAGGAAGCCGTTCGCGCGATGTGGCTGCGTACGCTGCGTTTGTCGCTGGCGCGACGGCGCACAGGGGTTAGCTCATGAGCCGGCCGCTCGTATCCGTGATCGTCCCCGTACATGGGAAGGCACCGTTCCTCGGTGCCGCGCTAGGCAGCGTCGAGGCGCAAACCTATGGGCCCTGCGAGACGATCGTCGTCCTCGACGGCGAGTGCTCAGAGCTGCCGGATCTGGACAAGTTCGATGTGCGCGTACTGCCGCAGTCTCACTCCGGTGTCGGCGCCGCGCGCAACAAGGGGATCGAAGCGACAAGCGGCGAGTTGATCGCGCTGCTCGACCAGGACGACGAGTGGCGCCCAGACAAGCTCCAGCGGCAGGTCGCGGCGCTTGCCGGACAATCGCGACTGGACTTCGTGCAATCTCAGCTCGAGGTGTTTCTCGAGCCCGGGGTCCCGCGCCCTCGGTGGTTCAATCCGGCTTGGCTGGAGGGGCCGGCCCCCGGCAACATCCCGAGCACGTGGCTTGTGCGCCGCGAGACGTTCCGCGATGTCGGTGCATTCGACGAGCGCTACGAGATGGGCTGCGACACCGACTGGCTCCTGCGAGCCAAGTTAGGAGCCTGGCAGAGCAAGATGATCGAGGAGCCGCTGGTCCGCTGGCGGCTTCACGGCGAGAACGCGACGTACGACGACGCGGCCCTTGGTCGCGAGGTGCTCCTGGTGATGCGCCGCTCGGCCGAGCGTCAGCGCCGAGCGCGGACGCTGCGAGTCGGCGCCGTGATCGCAGCTCGCAACTACGAGCGCTACGTGGGGGAGGCCATCGAGAGCCTGCTGAAGCAGACGCATCCCCTTAGCGAGATCGTCGTGGTCGATGATGGCTCAACCGACGCGACGGCCGTGGTCGCCGCCCGGTATGTGCCTCGGATCCGGGTGGTGCGGATCGAGCACTCCGGGATCAGTGCGGCGCGGAACCGGGGCATAGCGGAGTTGCACGACGTGGACGCGGTCGTGCTGCTCGATGCCGACGACCTGCTGACGCCCAACAGCATCGAGCGCCGTGCGCAGGTGCTGGCCATCCGCGGCGACGTCGACATCGCGTTCGGGCACTGCCAGCGCTTCGAGCGGATGAGCCAGGGCCAGCCCGTCGCCGTCGGTCCGGCGCAGCCTGCTCACCTTGCCAGCGGGCTTCTCGTGAGAAGGTCCGCACTGGAGCGCGCGGGGCCGTTCCGCACCGGCTTGCGCGTCGCCGAGGCACTCGACTGGCTGCTCCGTGCCCGCGAGCTCGGGCTTCGCGAAGCAACGGTCGGAGAGCTCGTCTGCTGGCGTCGCGTGCACGGTCAGAACAACTCGCTCACGAACCGAGCGGCGCTGGGCGAGTTTCCGCGGGCACTGAAGGCCTCCCTTGACCGGCGACGGGCTGCCGCGGGGGAGCAATGACGTTGGTCGAGGCGTGGGGGACCGAGCCGGGGACGACGACGGCATGGCCGACGCAATCCCAGGAGCTCCTGTTGAAGGCCGCGCTGCTTGCGGACGAACGGGCGGTTGCTGCGTGGCAGAAGGTGAGACCGGAGATGGATGTCGCGGGGCTCGACGCATCCGCCCAGGCGGTGGTTCCGCACCTGCGGGCCAACCTGACGGCCCTGGGCGTGGACGACGAGCTGCTCGGCCTATTCAAGGGCGTCCACCGCTACATATGGGCCCAAAACCAGCTGCTGCTGGGCCGGATGACACCGTTTCTTCAGGCACTCGAACAGGCCGGAATCCCGACCCTGCTGCTCAAGGGGGCAGGGTTGGTCGCGGGTTCTCGTCTCGACGCCGGAATGCGACCGATGAAGGACCTCGACGTGCTGGTACCCACTCGCCAGACCAAGGCCGCGGTTAAGGTCCTGGTTCGGCGCGGGCTGGTGCCTGTCCTCGGGATGCCCGCATGGTTCGTGACCGAATACGCGCCAACCTTCGAGTGTGGGTGGGGGTTCGAGACGATCGAGCACGGGCGCTCGCTGCGGCTCGACCTCCATTGGCACGCGAGCTATGTCTCGCGCCAGCCGGATGCCGATGATGATTTCTGGGATGCGGCGCGGGAGGTGGACCTGCGCGGTGTGCGCACGCGTGCCCTGGCGCCGGCCGATGAGCTGCTGGTGGCGCTCGTGCACGGGCTGCACTGGGATCCGCTTCCCACCTACCGCTGGGTGGTGGACGCTGCCCTGCTGGCGCGCGGCGAGGCGGGACCGGTTGACTTCGACCGGCTGGTCGAGCAGGCGCGGCGCCGGCGCGTGGTCGCGATGGTGATTGGGGCACTGGCCTATTTGCGTAGAGAATTCGCAGTGCCGATTCCCTCGGAGACGATCCGCGCGCTCCGGCGGTCGTTGCCCGGACCGATAGAGCGGCTCGAGCTGCGCGCATTGAGACGGCCGCTGTGGGAGCTCCGAGAACTGGATTGGGCGGTCCTTCGCCACCAGGATTCAGCGCGCCAGCAGGTTCCGCTTGGCAGACGGCGTCTACTTCCGCACCGGCCGCCGTGGGCGACGATCGCCGAACGCCGCCGTCCGGGACCCGGGCGCCCGCCGAGCCTATTCACTGCCCCGATCGGGACTGGAAGGATGGAGCCCGACGTCGAGCCCGTTGCCATAGGCGAGACGATCGACTTCAGCGACCCCGAGCGCGTCCGTCGTCACTTTCTCTACGGAGCGTGGTTCCCCGAGGCCGAGGGCTGCATGCTCGCTGGGCGCGAAGCTCGCCTCGTGATTCCGCTCCAGCACCGGTTCGACAGCGCGCTACTCCTTGCAATTTCAGTCGATGCCGTCCCCGTTCCGACACGTGGCTCCCGCCAGCGGCTTGAGGTGCTCAGTCAACGGGCTGTCGGCGGCGCGGTTCTCCTTCGATGAACGCCGTCCAGGACTGCTCGGCGAGGGGATCGTGGTGCCGCGGGCGGCTGTCGTGGGGCGGGACCTGCTCGAGCTGACGCTGCGGACGCCCGACGCGGCCTCCGAGCCCCCACAGGATTGGCAGGAGGGGGCACGGGCGGTTCTGTTGCGCGACCTGGCTGTGCACGAACCGGTTCTCTGCGCCCTAGGGCAGCCGCTGGCGTTCGGTGTCGCGTCCGGAGACGAGGCGCTGGTCGCCGGCGGTTGGAGCCCGCCCGAGCCAGGCGGGCGCTGGACGTGCGGCTCTCGGGCCCGGCTGCTGCTGCGGATCGCCGACGGACACGGGCCGCTGGCCTTTGAGATCGAGGCTCAGCCGGTTCGGGAGCGCCAGGCAGTCGACGTATCGGTCAACCAAGGACGACGTTCTCGCGTGCGATGGGATCGAGCGGACCGCCATCGCATTCCGGTAGCGGCCACCGGGGGAGAGCTACTCGTGGATCTGCGCATCAGGCACCCGATCTCGCCGGCGGAGCTCGGAGGCTCTGAGGACACGCGTCCGCTGGGCTTGTTCGCGCGCTACGTCGCGGTGTCCGCTCGGTAGGACGCTAGAGCGCGCTCAGTACAGCCCGTCGCCGCGCGCGTAGCGGGCCTGACGCTCGCGGTCGAAGCCCTCGGCATCGAAGTCCGGACCGATCAGCGAGCGCCTGATCTCGCCGGCGCTCGGCAGCTCCGAGCGGTCGATGTGCCGCTCGGCGTTCCACAGATCAGAGCGGATCAGCGCCTTGCCGCACTGCGTGTACGCCTCCTCGACCGAGACGAGAATTCCTACTCGGGGGATTCTGCCGTTGATGGCACTGGGCCCGAGCAGCTGTGGGTCTTCGACGATCTCCGCCCGGCCGTTGACTCGGAAGGTGTCCCCGATGCCGGGAATCAGGAAGAGCAGCGCGATCCGCGGATCGGCCACGAGGTTGGTCAGGCTGTCCGCGATCCGGTTGCCGGGCCGCTCGGGAAGCAGCAAGGTGCGCTCGTCCAGCACCCGGACGAAGCCGGGTGGGTCACCGCGGGGGGAGACGTCGAGGCCGCCGTCCGGACTGGCGGTCGCGACGCACACGAACGGGGAGTGCTCGATGAACTGCCTTGTCAGCGAATTGAGCCGGTCGGACATCTTGGTGAGGGTCAGCTCCGTGGGCGACCCGACGATCCCGCGCAGCGTCGAGAGGTCGCTGATGCTCCGTTCGGGCACGATGGCCGAGAGTACCGGGCGCAGCTCACGGCCCGAGCGCTCGAGCTCGGGCCGTCGCCTGGGCCATTGCCTGCCGGGCCAGGGTCTGGCGTGCAGACGCGGCCGCGGCTTGGGCCTTGGCTTCAAGCGCGGTGCGGGTGCTGCTCTGGAGCGCCGGGAGCTGCTTGGCCGCGTATGCGGCCAGCGCGCGCTCGGCCGCCGCCTTGGCTTGGGGCTTGGCAGCGGCCAGCGCCTGGCCGTAGGCGCGGTTGAGCGCGGTGCCCCGGGCCGCGTCGGATGTGCTCCCCCGGGCGCAGGCGCGGCGGGCCACCACCGCTCCGCGGCGAACCTCCACCGTCCGAGTCGCAGTTGCGCTCTCGACGACGTTCTCGGACAGGCTGGCGGAGACAGTGGAGCGGCCCACGGTCGCCCGCTCGGTCACCGACACCGGAACGGTCACCGTGACCGGCGCCCGCAGCGTCTGGCTGACGGTGGCCTCGGCTGGCGCCCGGGAGGTGACGCAGACGCTCGCCGCGCCCTGGTTCGGAGTGCTGGGAATCGACGTGCTGTTCGAGGAACCACCGCCGCTCAGCAGGGCGATGGCTCCGCCGAGCGCGGCCACGACCGCGACCAGCACTAGGGCGAATGGAGGACGGCGGCGCATCGGGCCACATTGTTCTCGGCCGGCTCAAGGCGCGACGCGCTCTTTGGTCGAACTGGCGCTCTCCCCGCCGCTGCTACCCTGCCCATCCATGCCGACGGCCAGCCAGCTGATCCGCAAGGGTCGGGTCAAGCCCAAGAAGAAGCTAGACACCCCCGGCTTGAAGTCGGGCAAGGGTCGCAAGAAGAAGGTGGCGGCGCCACAGCGCCGTGGCGTCTGCACGCGCGTGCAGACCACGACCCCCAAGAAGCCCAACTCCGCGCTGCGCAAGGTAGCCCGCGTCAGGCTCACGAACGGGATGGAGGTAAACGCCTACATCCCCGGCGAGGGTCACAACTTGCAGGAGCACTCGGTGGTGCTGGTCCGCGGCGGTCGAGTCAAGGATCTGCCGGGATACCGCTACAAGGTGATCCGCGGCGCCCTGGACGCCGCCGGCGTCTCGGACCGCAAGAAGTCACGCTCGCAGTACGGCGTCAAGGCCAGGTAGTGCCCCGACGCGCCGCAGCACAGGTCCGGCCGATCGAGCCAGACGCCGTCCACCGCAGCCGGCTCGTGCAGCAGGTGATCAACAAGGTGATGCTGGACGGCAAGAAGTCGATCGCGGAGAAGATCGTCTACGACGCCCTGGCCGTCCTGGCCGAGCGCACGGGCGGTAATCCCGTCGAACAGCTCGAGATCGGGATCAAGGCGCTCACCCCGGTGCTGGAAGTCCGATCCCGTCGGGTCGGCGGCGCCACCTACCAGGTGCCGGTCGAGGTTCCGCCGCGTCGCGCGAGGACGCTCGCCGTTCGCTGGCTGGTCCAGTTCGCCCGTCAGCGCCGGGAGAAGACGATGGCTCAGCGGCTGGCGCACGAGCTTCTCGACGCCCAGCAGCAGCAGGGCGGGGCGTACAAGCGCAAGGACGACATCTACCGCATGGCGCAGGCGAACAAGGCTTTCGCCCACTACCGCTGGTAGAGGCTTCAGCGACCTCGCGGCGGCAGTGGGGCCTGGCACTGCGAGGGCCGCCCACCGCACGGGACCGGGGGCTGCGGCGGGTCAACCCTCGCGGACCGTAATCTAGCCGTTTGGAGGGCATCTGAACCCGCGCCGCTGCGGGATGTCAGGATGCGGACGCTGAACGTCGCCGTGCAGGCGGCCGCCCGAGAAGCAGCCCGCAGACGCTTGCAATCACAAGCGCGATCGCCCCGACCGTCTCCAGGAACAGACCGACCTCCGGGGATGCGGCGGCGCTCGAGAAGTGGGTCGAGGAGTTGCCAATCACGCCGGTGGCGCGCGCGTCCGGGAGGTCGCCGACCAACGCGATCAACAGCGTCACGATGCCGAGCACGCCGAGGGCGAGCAGGGCCGGCCGGCTGCCCCCGACCGCGGCCCCATATGCCAGGCCACCGGCGACTAGGGCGATCGGAATCAGCCCGTAGGCGTCGTGGGAGCCGGTGCTCACCGACTGGAGCGGCACGCTCGAGGTGGTTGAGGAGATCGTGTAGAGCGTCGTGAATTCCGCGACAAACAGCAGTACCGCGCCGAGGAGGCCGGCCCCCAGCACCGCCGCCCGCAGCGCCGCGGACCACCCCGGATCTACCCCCATTCGACCCGCCCCGGGACGCCTGTCAGAGCGGCTGCCATCCGCCCTGGAGGCCCCAGACCCTCTGCTATATTCAGTACTTGCCTCGGGCGGCGTGGCGCTCATCCGTGCCCGCCCCCGGGTGCTGAGTATCCAAGCGATGGAGACACCGAGCCACTAGAACACCGCCCGGAGCCGACACCTACGTCGTGAACGGGCCCGCTGGGCCCTTTTTCATGCCTCGGGCGGCCCGACGAAATTGAAGAAATGCCTCGTACTTTCGATCTAGAGAAGATTCGCAACATAGGGATCATGGCGCATATCGACGCCGGTAAGACGACGACGACTGAGCGCATCCTCTATTACACAGGGCGGACCTACAAGATGGGGGAGGTTCACGAGGGGGCTGCCGTCATGGATTGGATGGCCCAGGAGCAGGAGCGGGGCATCACGATCACCTCCGCCGCCACCACCGCCCAGTGGAACGGCTATCGGATCAACATCATCGACACCCCGGGCCACGTCGACTTCACGGTCGAGGTCGAGCGCTCGTTGCGGGTGCTCGACGGGGCGATTGCCCTGTTCGACTCCGTGGCCGGGGTGGAGCCGCAGTCGGAGACCGTCTGGCGCCAGGCTGACAAGTACCGGGTTCCGAGGATCGCCTACATCAACAAGATGGACCGGATCGGCGCGGACTTCGACCGCTCCCTCGAGACGATGGTCGAGCGTCTGGGCGCCCACCCGGTGCCCGTGCAGCTGCCGATCGGGTCCGAGGCCGAATTCGCTGGGATCATCGACTTGATCGGGATGAAGGCCATCATCTACAAGGACGAGCTGGGCAAGGAGCAGGAGATCATCGACATCCCTGCCGAATACGCGGAGCGTGCCGCCGCGGCCCGCGAGCACCTGCTCGAGGAGGTCTCCCACTACGACGACGAGCTGGTGGAGATGATCCTCGAGGAGCGGGAGATCCCGCACGAGAAGCTCAAGGCCGCGATCCGCAAGGCCACCCTCGACATCAAGCTGACGCCCGTCCTCTGCGGTTCGAGCTTCAAGAACAAGGGCGTGCAGCCGCTACTGGACGCGGTGCTCGATTACCTTCCCAGCCCGCTCGACGTGCCGCCGGTGGAGGGGATCGAGACCACCAAGGCCTCCCAGAACGGCGGCGGCCAGCCGGCGCAGCGCCTGCCCTCCGACGATCAGCCGTTCGCGGCCCTGGCCTTCAAGATCATGGCCGACCCCTACGTCGGCAAGCTCACCTACTTCCGCGTGTACTCCGGCCGCCTGGAGGCGGGGGCGCGGGTGTTGAACGTCAACACGGGCCGCACCGAGCGCATCGGGCGAATCCTGATGATGCACGCCAACGACCGCGAGGAGGTCAAGGAGGTGCACGCTGGGGATATCGCCGCCGCCGTGGGCATCAAGCAGGTCTCGACTGGCGACACGCTCGCCGCTCCCGACAGGCCGATCAAGCTGGAGACGATCGTGTTCCCCGAGCCGGTGATCAAGGTGGCGATCGAGCCCCGGACCAAGGCCGATCAGGAGAAGATGGCCACTGCCCTGGCGCGCCTGGCCGAGGAGGATCCGACGTTCCAGGTAAGGACCAACGATGAGACGGGCCAGACCGAGATCTCGGGCATGGGCGAGCTGCACCTCGAGGTGCTGGTCGACCGGATGCTGCGGGAGTTCAAGGTGGGCGCGAACGTGGGCCGTCCCCAGGTCTCCTACCGGGAGACGATCAAGGGCACTGCCCAGAACGTCGAGGGCCGTTTCGTGCGCCAGACGGGCGGCGCCGGCCAGTACGGAATCGTGTACATCGACCTCGAGCCGGCTCCCGGCGAAGGGTTCGACTTCGTCAACAAGGTCAAGGGTGGCTCGATCCCGACGGAGTTCATCCCGGCCGTGGAGAAGGGAGTTGAGGAGGCGATGGAGAACGGCCCCCGGGCCGGCTATCCGATGGTCGACGTCCGCGTGACGCTGGACGACGGCAAGTATCACGAGACCGACTCCTCGGAGATCGCGTTCAAGGTCGCGGGCTCGCTGGCTTTGAAGGAGGCGGCCAAGCGGGCCAATCCGGTCCTGCTTGAGCCCATCTTCGCCGTCGAGGTGGTCACCCCCGAGGAGTTCATGGGCGACGTCATAGGCGACCTGAACCGCCGGCGGGGCCATGTGCAGGGCATGGAGCAGCGCGGCAACGCCCAGGTGGTGAGCGCGTTTGTGCCGCTGGCAGAGATGTTCGGCTACGCGACCGACCTGCGCTCGACCACTCAGGGCCGGGCGACCTACACGATGCAATTCGAGCGTTACGACGAGGTTCCCGCGAACATCGTCGAGAAGGTGGTGGGCGAGCTACAGCCCGCGTGACGAGCCGGAGCGCGTAGCACTACCACCGGACGGAAGTTATATTTGAAACGTATTCGCCTTCGGGCGGATGAACCACCAAAACCAGAAGGAGCAACACAAAAGTGGCGAAGGCCAAGTTCGAGCGCGACAAGCCCCATGTCAACGTCGGGACCATCGGTCACATCGACCACGGCAAGACGACGCTGACCGCCGCGATCACCAAGGTGCTGAACGAGAAGTACGGCGGCACGGAGATCCGGTCGTTCGAGTCGATCGACAACGCGCCTGAGGAGAAGGCACGGGGGATCACGATCGCCACCTCGCACGTCGAGTACCAGACCCCGAACCGTCACTACGCCCACGTGGACTGCCCGGGGCACGCCGACTACGTCAAGAACATGATCACGGGCGCGGCCCAGATGGACGGCGCGATCCTGGTGGTGTCGGCCGCCGACGGCGCCATGCCGCAGACCCGCGAGCACATCCTGCTCGCGCGGCAGGTGGGCGTGCCTTACATCATCGTGTTCCTGAACAAGGCCGACATGGTTGACGATCCGGAGCTGCTCGAGCTGGTCGAGGTCGAGATCCGCGACCTCCTGACCGAGTACGAGTTCCCGGGCGACGACATCCCGTTCATCACCGGCTCGGCCCTGAAGGCGCTCGAGGGCGACGAGGCCGAGGAAGCGAAGATCCTCCAGCTGGCCGAGGCGCTAGATACCTACATCCCCGAGCCCGTCCGTGACCTCGACAAGCCGTTTTTGATGCCGGTCGAGGACGTGTTCTCGATCACCGGCCGAGGCACTGTGGCCACCGGCAGAATCGAGCAGGGCGTAATCAAGACCGGCGAGCAGGTCGAGATCGTTGGCATCAAGGCCACCGAGTCGACGGTCGTGACCGGCGTCGAGATGTTCAAGAAGATCCTCGACGAGGGCCGCGCGGGCGACAACGTCGGCTGCCTGCTTCGCGGTACCAAGCGCGAGGAGATCGAGCGCGGCCAGGTGCTGTGCAAGCCCGGATCGATCACGCCCCATACCCAGTTCAAGGCCGAGGTGTACGTCCTGAAGAAGGAGGAGGGTGGTCGTCACACCCCGTTCTTCAGTGGCTATCGGCCGCAGTTTTACTTCCGCACCACCGACGTCACCGGCGTCGCCAAGCTGCCCGAGGGCACAGAGATGGTCATGCCGGGCGACAACGTCCAGATGGAGATCGAGCTCATCCAGCCGATCGCCATGGACCAGGGTCTGCGGTTCGCGATCCGCGAGGGCGGCCGTACGGTCGGCTCGGGAGTCGTGACCGAAGTCGTCAAATAGTTAAGAGGGCGGCCTGGCCCCTTCGGGCCGGCCGCCCTTGGTTTTGGAATAGGAGATACGACACGTGGGGCGGGTCCCAAACCCGGGGACCGGCCCCATTTGACTGAGAGAGTCCACCCGTTGGCAACGATTGCGCAAAACAAGATCCGCATCCGCCTGAAGTCATATGACCACTCGGCGATCGAGACTGCGGCTAAGGAGATCGTCGAGACGGCGACGCGAACCGGCGCGAGCGTCTCCGGTCCGGTGCCCCTGCCGACTGAGAAGAACGTGTACTGCGTGATCCGTTCGCCGTTCAAGGACAAGGACTCGCGCGAGCACTTCGAGATCCGCACCCACAAGCGGCTCATCGACATCCACCAGCCGACGCCCAAGACGGTCGACTCGCTGCAGCGACTCGACCACCTGCCGGCCGGGGTAGACATCGAGATCCGGCTCGCGTCATGACCGCCCGCGGGGCCCGTTAGTGCTGATGGCCGCGATCTTGGCTCGCAAGCTCGGTATGACACAGCGGTTCGCCGACGACGGCCGCGTCGAGCGGGTGACCGTGCTGGAAGCGGGGCCGTGTCCGGTGACCGCGATCCGCACCCCGGAGCGCGACGGCTACGAGGCGGTACAGCTCGCGTTTGAGCGCTGCAAGGAAAAGGCGCTGACCCGCGCGCAGCTCGGGCACCTGCGTAAGGCAAACGCCTCGGCGCACCGCGTGCTGGCCGAATTTCGGGACGAGGCCGGCGAGCTCCGCGTGGGGCAGACGGTGACAGCCGATGTGTTTGAGGCGGGCGACCAGGTGAAGGTGTCCGGGCGGGCGAAGGGCAAGGGCTTTCAGGGGACGATCAAGCGCCACAACTTCAAGCGGGGACCGGCATCCCACGGTTCTCACAACATCCGAGCCCCGGGTTCGATCGGCGCCTCGGCCACGCCGTCCAGGGTCGTCAAGGGCATGCGGGGCGCCGGGCGCATGGGCGGGGGACGGATCACACAGCGCGGCCTGACGGTCGTCGAGGTAGTGGTCGATCGAAACCTGCTGCTGGTCCGCGGGGCGGTGCCCGGGCCTCGCGGCGGGACCGTGGAGGTGTCTTCCGATGCCCGCTAGGAAGGCCCCTGTCCTGGGGGGCGGCAGCGTCTCGCTCGATCCAGTGGCCTTCGAAGCGCCGTTCAACATGGCGCTCGTGCACGAGACGGTGCGGGCCGAGCTGAACGCCCGCCGGCGGGGCACCGCATCGACGCTGACCCGCGGTCAGGTGCGGGGCGGCGGCGCCAAGCCGTGGCGCCAGAAGGGAACCGGCCGGGCCCGAGCGGGATCCGATCGCTCGCCGTTGTGGGCCGGCGGCGGGACGGTGTTCGGGCCGACGCCGCGGTCGTACGTCGTCAAGGTGAACCGCAAGGCCCGCCGCAGGGCGTTGCGCAGCGCGCTGTCCGAACATGCCTCGCGCGGGTCGCTGGCGGTGTTCGACGCCTCCGCTTTCGACGAGCCCGCTACCCGTCAGGCCGCCGAGCTGCTGGAGGAGTGGGGCGCGGATACACCCACACTGGTGATTCTCTCGGACGAAGAGGCGGCAGCCGGGAAGTCGTTCCGGAACATCGCGCGCATCGAGGTCATGCCGGTCTCGGACGCCGCCGTCGCCGACGTGATCCGCGCCGCTTCGCTGCTGGTGTCGCAGGCGGCGCTGCCGGAGCTCGTCGCGCGGGCGGTGGACCGATCGCCACACAGCACCCCCGCCGCCGATGCGGAGGACGCTGCCTGATGGAGCCAAGCCAGGTGATCATCCGACCGGTGGTCTCCGAGAAGACCTACGCGCTGGCGGAGGCCGGGAAGTACACGTTCCGTGTCCATGACCATGCGCACAAGACTCAGATCCGGCAGGCCATCGAGCAGCTGTTCGACGTCAACGTGGTCGACGTGCGGACCGCTTCCGTGAAGAGCAAGCCCAAGCGGCGCGCCTACACCTCGGGGCGCACCCGGACATGGAAGAAGGCGATCGTCCAAGTCCAGGAGGGGCAGGCGATCCCCATCTTCGGGACGACTCTGGAGGCGGGCGAATGAGGGCCATGGTTCTCACTGGACACGGCGGGTTCGGCATTCCTGCTGTCGCTCCCGGGGATGCAAACGTCCCCACTCTGCGCGCTGGCAGTTCCGTTTGGGGAGATGTGCATTTCCCAGCTGTTTCTCGCCCCGTGGGCGTACCGCGCAGGGAGGTCTGGGGGGTTTTGCATCCGGTCGACCCCGTCGCGCGGCGCAACGTGATGACCTGGAGGGCCTTCTGATGCCGCTTCGTAAGCCCAAGCCCACCTCTCCGGGCCGGCGGTTCGCCACGTATCCGGACTTCGCCGAGCTGACCCGGGATGAACCCGAGAAGTCGCTGACCAAGGGGCTCAAGAAGTCGGGCGGCCGCAACGTCAACGGCCGCAAGACCTCGCGCCACCGCGGCGGCGGCGCCAAGCGCCTGTACCGCAAGATCGACTTCAAGCGGCGGAAGGATGGCGTCCCGTCCAAGGTCGCGCACATCGAGTACGACCCGAACCGCTCGGCCTATATCGCCCTGCTGCACTACGCGGACGGCGAGAAGCGCTACATCCTCGCCCCGCAGCGGCTGCGGGTGGGCGCGACAGTCGAGTCCGGTCCGAACGTAGACATCCGTGTAGGCAACTCGCTGCCGCTCGCCAACATGCCTGCCGGCACCCTGGTGCACAACGTCGAGCTCGTGCCCGGCCGCGGCGGGCAGATGGCGCGCGCCGCCGGGGCCGGCGTGCAGCTGCTGGCCAAGGAGGGCGATCGCGTGACGCTGAGGCTTCCTTCGGGCGAGATGCGCATGGTGCGGGCGGACTGCAGGGCCACCGTCGGGGTGATCGGCAACGCCGACCACCAGAACGTCAAGGTCGGAAAGGCCGGACGCAAGCGCCACATGGGCTCGCGGCCACAGACGCGTGGGACGGCGATGAACCCGGTCGACCATCCTCACGGCGGCGGCGAGGGCTCGACGACCCCTGGCCGCCATCCGGTGACGCCATGGGGGGTGCCGACTCTCGGCTATCGCACTCGCAAGAAGCGCAAGGCGTCGGATCGATACATCGTGCGTGGTAGGAGGCGCGGCAAAAAGCGATGAGCCGTTCGAGCAAGAAGGGGCCGTTCGTCGAGGAGCGGCTGATGGCGCGGATCGAGGCGATGAACACCTCGGGCGAGAAGCGGATGGTCAAGACCTGGTCGCGGACCTCGACCATCTTCCCCGAGATGGTCGGGCACACGATCGCCGTGCACGACGGGCGCAAGCACGTACCGGTGTTTATCTCCGAGTCGATGGTGGGACACAAGCTGGGGGAATTTGCGCCGACGCGGCTGTTCCGCGGGCATGCCGGAAGCGGCAGGAGGCGGTAATGGCTGACGAGCCAGAGAAGCAGGAGAGGCCGCGTCGACGCCGGCGCAAGAAGCCTTCCTCGGAGGCCAGCTCCGCCTCGGAGGCACGGCGCTCCACGCAGGCCGAGAGCGAGAGCCAAACTCCAGACGCGAGTGCCTCCGAGCCGGAGGCGGCCCCCGAGGTTCCCGCGGACGAGATAGAGCCCACCTCGGAGGATGAAGCGGGCGAGGAGGAGGCTGCGGACGTTGTCCTCGAAGCTGAGGCCGAGATCGACGAGGACACCGAGCCTGAGGCTGAGGAGGCCGAACCCCCGCGCCCACGGCGTCCCAGGCGCCGGCGCGCCGCGGAACCCGAGCCCGAGGAATCCGAGGCCGAGGCCGAGGAGGAGGCCGAGGAGCCCAAGGCCGAGGAGCCCGAGCCCGAGGAGCCCGAGGCGCCTCCGAAGCCTGCACCTCGTCGTCGGGGGCGGCGGGAGCCGGAACCGGGTCCGCCGCCGGTCGTTCGCGCCCGGGCCAAGTACGTGCGAACTTCTGCTCGCAAGGCGCGTCTGGTCTGCGACCACATTCGCGGAAAGAGCGTTGAAGACGCACGAGCTATCCTCGCCCACGCGCCGCGTGCGGTCGCGCACGACTGGAGCAAACTGCTGGAGTCAGCGGTCGCGAACGCGGAGCACAACCACGAGCTCGTTGGCGAGGATCTGTTCGTGAAGGGTGTCCAAGCCGACGAGGGTCCCACTATCAAGCGCTACAGGCCCCGCGCCCTGGGACGGGCGACGCGGATTCGCAAGCGCACCAGCCATCTGACGATCTTGCTCACGCCAAAGGAATAAACATGGGTCAAAAAGTTCATCCCGAATCACTGCGCGTGGGCTACATCCACGACTGGAAGTCCAACTGGTTCAACGAGCGCTCGTTCGCCGACTATCTAGACGAGGACATCCAGATCCGCGGCCACATCATCCGGCGGCTGTCGCACGCCGGCCTGTCGGACATCACGATTCGCAAGAACGCGACGGAGGTCGAGGTCAACATCCACACGGCGCGGCCAGGGATCGTGATCGGCAAGTCGGGCTCGGAGGTGGATCAGCTCCGGCGTGACCTGCACCGGATCACCGGCAAGCAGGTCAAGGTCAACATTCTCGAGATCAAGCGCCCGGAGCTCGACGCCCGCCTCGTGGCACAGTCGATCGCCGAGCAGCTCCAGAACCGCGTGGCGTTCCGGCGCGCGATGAAGCGCGCCCTGACCAGCGCGATGCGCTCGGGCGCCAAGGGCGTGCGGGTACAGGTATCGGGCCGACTGGGCGGGGCAGAGATGGCGCGGACCGAGGGCTACTCCGATGGGCGCGTACCCCTGCACACCCTTCGCGCCGACATCGACTACGGCTTCCACGAGGCGCGGACCACGTTCGGGCGGATCGGCGTGAAGTGCTGGATCAACAAGGGCGAGATCATGCCCGAGGGCTACACCGGCGCCGAGCTGACGAGCATGGAGGAGCCGCCACCGCAGGCGTCCGAGCGAGGCGGTCGCGGTGGCCGCGATGGGCGCGGCCGCGGCGGTGGCCGGGATGGACGGGGTCGAAGCGGTGGCGGGCCCGGCCGAGGTGGGGCCAGTGGACGAAGCGCCGCAGCACGAAGCGGCCCCGCGCCCGCCGGTGCAAGTGGCGGGGAGCGAGAGGCAGGCTCCCCCGGTGAGGCAGCTGCCGTCGGGGGAAGGGGCGAGGAGCCCAGCCGCGAGTCGGAGACAACGAGCCGCGGTGGGTCTCGGTCTTCAGGCCGTAGCCGCAGGCCCCGCGGCTCCTCGGCCGGTGAAACACAGGGCAACGGCGGCGAGTCGGGCGGCGGCTCGGGCTCGGAGGAGGGGAGCTGATGCTCTCACCCAAGCGCGTGAAGCACCGCAAGCAGTTCCGCGGGCGGCGGCGTGGGTTGTCCCGTGGCCAGGTCAAGGTCCAGTTCGGCGAGTACGGGCTGAAGTCGCTCGATCCTGGATGGCTCACGAACCGACAGATCGAGGCCGCCCGGATCGCGATGACACGCAAGATCAAGCGCGGCGGCAAGGTTTGGATCAACGTCTATCCCGACAAGCCGGTCACGAAGAAGCCCGCCGAGACACGGATGGGATCCGGCAAGGGCAACCCCGAGGGATGGGTCGCCGTTGTCAAGCCGGGCCGCGTGATGTTTGAGCTCGCGGGCGTGCCTGAGCCGCTAGCGCGCGAGGCGATGCGGCTGGCGGGCCACAAGCTGCCGGTACGGACGAAGTTCGTCATGCGGGAGGAGCTGTGAACGCCCCAGAGCTGCGAGACCTGAGCGAGGCCGAGCTTCGTGAGCACATCGATGATGCCCGCCGGGAGCTATTCGGGCTGCGCTTCCAGCACGCGACAGGCGAGCTTGACAACACGGCATCGCTCGGTCAGGCCAAGCGAGAGGTGGCGCGGGCGCTGACGGTGGCAAGAGAACGAGGAATCGAGATCCATGGCTGAGGAACCTGAGACGCCGGAGACTCCGGCCCCGGAGGACGCGGCGCCGGAGACGGAAGCCGCGTCTGACGCACCTGACGCGAGTGCGTCCGACGCGCCCCCCGTCTCCGACGAACCGACCGAGAGCGAGGCCGACGAGTCCGCCGAGTCTGAGTCCGCCCTTGTCCCCGCCGCTGAGGAAGAGCAGCAGGAGCCGACCGAGCCCGCTGAGCCCGCCCCTGCGGCCGAGCCTGCCGTAGCCCCCCATCCCAAGGAGCGGAAGCGACGTTCCCGAGCGGAGAAAGCAGCCAGCCGGCCGGCACGCCCGCAGATGACGCCGGAAGAGCGTCAGGCGGAGCGGATGGGAGAGCGGCGGCGCAAGCGCGAGATCCGGCGTGCTGCGCGGATGCGAGCCCGGGAGAAGGCGCGGGCGCGGGCCGGAGAGGCTCGTGAGACGCCGCCTCGCGAGCACGTGCCCGGCAAGCAGCAGACTCGCCAAGGGGTCGTCGTCTCCAACCGGGCGGCGAAGTCGATCACGGTCAGGATCGACACCGCTCGCCGCCATCGGCGCTACGAGAAGATCGTGCGCACCTCGCGCACGCTGCACGCTCACGACGAACGCGGCGAGGCGGGGATCGGCGACACGGTCATCGTGCGCGAGTCGCGCCCCGTGTCCCGGACCAAGCGCTGGCGACTGGTCGAAGTCGTTGAGAAAGCCGAATGATCCAGAACGAGACCCGTATGCGCGTCGCGGACAACAGCGGCGCCCGCGAGATCCTCGTCATCCGCATCAAGGGCGGTTCGCGCCGTCGCTACGCCGGTATCGGAGACGTCGTCACGGCGACCGTCAAGCAGGCCACCCCGCAGGGATCGGTCCGCAAAGGGGAGGTCGTGACGGCGGTGGTCGTGCGCACCAAGAAGTCCTACGGGCGCAACGACGGGACCTATATCGCGTTCGACGAGAACGCTGCCGTGCTGATCGACAACCAGAACAACCCCCGGGGAACCCGAATCTTTGGGCCCGTGGGTCGCGAGCTGCGCGAGCGCAACTTCATGAAGATCATTTCGCTGGCCCCGGAGGTGCTGTGAGGATGGAGGCCCGCTGAACATGCCAGCACGGATCAAGGCAGGCGACGAGGTGATCGTGATCGGCGGGAAGGACCGCGGCAAGCGGGGGAAGGTGCTCCGCGTCGAGCCGCGTCAAGATCGGCTGTTCGTCGAGGGCTTGAACATCGTCAAACGCCACGAGAAGCCGCGGCAGGTCCCGGGTGCCGACCGGACGGAGCAGGTGGGAGGGGTCATCGAGAAGGAGGGCCCGATCCACCTGTCAAACGTGATGCTCGCCGACCCCAAGGACGGCAAGCCGACCCGGGTCGGGATCGAGCTCGTCGACGGCCAGCCACAGCGAGTGGCCAAGCGAAGTGGAACGAGGATCGACTGATGCCGGCGGCGAGGCTCAAGCAGCGCTACCTCGAGGAGATCCGTCCCCAGCTGATCGAGCGCTTCGGGTACAGCTCACCGATGCAGGCGCCGCGGATCGAGAAGATCACCGTCAACATGGGGGTGGGCGACGCCAAGCAGGACTCGAACATGCTGGACGCGGCGACCCAGCAGCTAGCGACGATCACTGGCCAGCGGCCCAACGTTCGCCGGGCGAGGAAGTCGATCGCGCAGTTCAAGGTCCGCGACGGAATGCCCGTCGGAGTGGCCGTGACGCTCCGCGGGGAGCGCTCCTACGAGTTCCTGGATCGACTGATGTCCGTGGCGATCCCCCGTATTCGGGACTTTCGCGGACTCTCGCGGCGGGCATTCGACGGGCGCGGGAACTACTCGCTCGGCGTCCGTGAACAGATCATCTTCCCGGAGATCGACTACGACCAGATCGACCAGGTTCGCGGTCTGGACATCACGATCACCACCACGGCATCGAGCGACGAGGAGTCGTTCGCCCTGCTCGAGGCGCTCGGGATGCCGTTCGCCAGGGACAGCCGTCCCCCAACCGAGACTTAGAGGAGCAAATGGCTAAGACGTCACAAGTTGTCCGCCAGCGGCGGACCCCGAAGTACAAGACACGCGGGTACTCCCGTTGCCGTCGCTGCGGCCGGGCACGCGCCGTGTACCGCAAGTTTGGGCTCTGCAGGATCTGCCTGCGCGAGCTGGCGCACAACGGATACGTCCCTGGGATGACCAAAGCGAGTTGGTAGCCGATGTCGATGACTGATCCCGTCGCTGACTTCCTGACGCGGTTGCGCAATGCCGCTGCGGCGCAGCATCACGACGTCGACATCCCCTACTCGCGCCTGAAACGGGAGCTCGCGCGGATCCTCACCGAGCAGGGATACATCGAGACCTTCGAGCAGGTCCCGCCCTCGCCCGGGGACCCCGGCGGGCAGCTGCGGGTGACCCTGAAGTACACGAGCGAGCGGGCGCCAGTGATCACGGGCCTCGAGCGCGTTTCGAGGCCTGGGCGGCGGACCTATGTCGACCATGCCCACATCCCGCGGGTCCAGGGCGGCATGGGAACGGCGATCATCTCGACCTCCAAGGGAGTGATGACCGGTCACGACGCTCGGCGCGAGGGCGTCGGCGGCGAGGTCGTGGCTAAGGTCTGGTAATCGAGCCATGTCCCGAATCGGAAGGCAGCCAATTCCCGTGCCATCCGGCGTGTCGATCTCGATCGAGCCTGATCGCGTGACCGTGAACGGCCCCAAGGGCGAGCTGACCGAGCGGGTGCCGCGTGACATCAAGGTCGAGCAGGTGGACGGGGAGCTCCGTGTGACACGCCCCACCGATCGCGGCGAGCACCGAGCCCTGCACGGCCTGACCCGGACGCTGGTGGCGAACATGGTCCAGGGAGTGACCGATGGGTTCGAGAAGCGGCTTGAGATCCAGGGCGTTGGCTACCGCGCACAGCTGCGAGGGCGCGACCTGGAGCTCGCGCTCGGGTACTCGCACCCGGTGTCGGTCAAGGCACCGGACGGGATCGAGTTCGAGGTTCCGCAGCCCACCCGGATCGTGGTCAAAGGCGTCTCAAAGCAGCGCGTGGGCGAGATAGCGGCCTACATCCGCAAGCAGCGCAAGCCCGAGCCCTACAAGGGCAAGGGAATCAGGTACGAAGGCGAGTACGTGGCCCGGAAGGTGGGCAAGCGGGCATGAGCGTCGCGACCAAGCCGCAGAGGCGGCTCAGGCGCCGCCGCCGCATTCGGGCCAAGGTGCGGGGCAGCGCGGAGCGTCCGCGGATCTCGGTATTCCGGTCAAACCGCGGGATCTTCGCCCAGCTGGTCGACGACGACGCCGGCCGTACGCTGGCAGCGGTGACCTGGACGGAAACGGAGCTGAAGCCGCTCGGAAGACTCGACCAGGCCAAGCGGGCGGGCGCCCTGCTGGGCGAACGGGCGAAGGCGGCTGGCATCGAGCGGGCCGTGTTCGACCGTGGGGGCTACCAGTACCACGGTCGCGTTAAGGCATTCGCCGAGGGTGCCCGCGAGGCCGGGCTGCACTTCTAGCTACTCTGGATCAGCGCCAATGTCCCGCGAACGCACAGTGTCATCGACCGGCCTCGACCTCCAAGAACGCGTGGTGGAGATCAACCGGGTCGCCAAGGTGGTCAAGGGTGGACGCCGGTTCTCGTTCACCGCCCTGGTCGTGGTCGGTGACGAGCGCGAGGTGGTCGGCATCGGCTACGGCAAGGCGAACGAAGTGCCCGTGGCGATCCAGAAGGGGGTCGAGCGGGCGAAGAAGAACCTCTATCGGGTTCCGAAGCACGGCTCGACGATCACCCATCAGGTGACCGGACGCTTCGGGTCGGGCTCCGTCTTGCTAAAGCCCGCCTCTCCCGGTACCGGCGTGATAGCGGGCGGGGGCGTACGCGCCGTGCTCGAGCTGGCCGGCATTCGGGACGTGCTCTCCAAGAGCTTGGGTTCTCAGAACCCGATCAATCTCGTCAAGGCCACCATGACCGGGCTGGAGTCGCTTCGAACGCCCGATGAGGTTGCAGAGTTGCGGGGGCTCTCGATCAACCAGGTATTGGGTCTGGCGGGCGACGGGGCCGCGTCATCAGCCACCGCTACAGAAGCGTCCGAGGAGTCCTCTGCGTGAGCAACCTCACGGTCACGCAGCGGCGCTCAAAAAACGGCGCCGATAAGCGTCAGCGGGAGACGCTCAGATCGCTAGGGCTGCGCCGGATCGGCCACAGCGTTCAGCACGAGGACTCGCCGCAGATCCGAGGGATGATTCACAAGGTCAGACATCTCGTGGAGGTCTCAGACGATGGCTGAGACTGAGCGGGTCGGCCTCCACAACCTGAAGCCCGCACCGGGTTCGCGCAAGGCGCCCAAGCGCGTGGGGCGCGGCGAGGGCTCGGGGACCGGCAAAACCGCGGGACGGGGCCAGAAGGGTTGGGGCGCGCGCTCGGGTGCCAAGCGGCGGGCGCGGTTCGAGGGCGGGCAGAACCCCATCCACATGCGGATGCGCAAGCTGCGCGGCCCGCACATGAAGAAGTCGATGCCGTTCGAGCCCTTCCGCACCCACACCCAGCCGGTCAACCTGGGTGACCTCGAGGCACGGTTCGAGGCCGGTGACGCGGTGACGCTCGAGAGCATGCACAATCGGGGCCTGGCTACCCGCAAGGAGGTTCCGGTGAAGATCTTGGCCAAGGGGGAGCTGAGCAAGGCCCTGACCGTGCACGCGCACGCGTTCAGCAAGGCCGCGCGCGAGCGGATCGAGGCCGCCGGCGGAACGTGCCAATTGATCGAGGATTGAGGCCACTCCGATGATCTCCACGATCCTTGGTTCGTTCAGGATCACCGAGATCCGCAACAAGCTGCTGTTCACGGCGGCGATGCTGGGGCTCTACCGGCTCGGCACGCATATCCTGGCCCCGGGGATCAGCTCGAGCGCCGTCAAGAACATCCAGAAGAACCTGGGCGGCAACGGGATCCTCGGGCTGCTGAACCTGTTCTCCGGCGGCGCGCTGACCCGGATCGCGATTTTCGCCCTGGGGATCATGCCCTACATCACGGCGTCGATCATCCTCCAGCTGCTGACCGTCGTCGTCCCATCGCTGGAGAAGCTCCAGAAGGAGGGAGAGGTCGGCCAGGCGCGGATCACCCAGTACACGCGCTATTTGACGGTCGGGCTGGCCTTCGCCCAGTCGATCGGGTACGTGTTCCTGTTCCGGAGCCTCGAGAAGCAGGCCGGCGTCGGGGCCACGTTGATCCCGAACTTCAACCTGGGCAAGGTACTGCTGATCGCTATTTCATTGACGGCCGGGACGGTGCTGGTCATGTGGATGGGCGAGCTGATCACCCAACGGGGGATCGGCAACGGAATCTCATTGATGATCTTCGCCAGCATCGTTTCGCGGATCCCGAGCGGGCTTCAGTCCTGGTGGAACAACCCCAACCCCAGCTTCAAAGTGGCGATGCCTTTCATCGCGCTGGCGGTCGTGGCCGCCGTGGTGTTTGTCCAGGAGGGCCAGCGCCGGATCCCGATCCAGTACGCCAAGCGCGTGATCGGCCGGCGGATGACCGGGGGCGGCCAAACCTACCTTCCCCTACGGGTCAACATGGCCGGCGTCATCCCGGTGATCTTCGCCGCCAGCGTGATGGCGATCCCGCCCACCGTGGGACAGCTGTTGGCCAAGAACTCAACCCACGGGTTCGCCCATGGGCTGGCGGTGTTCTTCGGCCCCGGAAGCTGGCACTACGTCCTGGGGGAGACCATCTTCATCATCATGTTCACGTACTTCTACACCGCCGTGACGTTCAACCCAGTCGATCAGGCGGACAACCTGAAGAAGTACGGAGGCTTCATACCCGGGGTGCGACCAGGTAGGCCCACGGCCGAGTTTCTCGACCGCATCCTCGCCCGCCTGACGTTCCCAGGAGCGTTATTCCTGGCCGCGATCGCGGCCTTACCAACGATTCTGATCACTCAGACGAATTCCAACTTCGCCTTCGGCGGGACTTCGATCCTGATCGTGATCGGGGTGGCGTTGGACACGATGAAGCAACTCGAGGCGCAGCTGATGATGCGCAACTACGAGGGCTTCTTGAAGTAGGCCCTGGGCACGAACCTGCCCAGCCTTGCCCGATAAGCTGCGCCCATGCCGGAGCTCAACCTGATCCTGTTCGGTCCGCCTGGAGCAGGGAAGGGAACGCAGGCCGACCGGCTGCGGATCGACTTTCGGCTTCCATTCATCTCCACCGGAGACATGCTGCGAGCCAACGTCAAGGACGGCACCGAGCTCGGCAAGAAGGCCAAGGAATTCATGGATGAGGGCGACCTCGTCCCGGACGAGCTGATCGTGGCCATGGTCGGGGAGCGACTCGGTGACCCCGACGCCCAGGACGGGTTCATCCTCGACGGATTTCCGCGCACGATCGACCAGGCGGAAGCGCTGGACAAGCAGCTCTCAGAGCTCAAACGCCATATCACCGCCGCGGTGCTGGTCGACGTCCCCGACGACGAGGTGATCCGGCGCCTATCCGGCCGACGGGTGTGCGTCAAGGCGGGCCACAACTACCACGTCGAGTTCGATCCACCCAAACGCGAGGGGGTCTGCGATCAGGACGGATCGCGGCTGATCCAGCGCGACGACGACAAGCCGGACGTGATCCGCAACCGACTCGAGGTCTACCACAAGCAGACCGAGCCGCTGATCGACTACTACGACGGGAAGGGGTTGATGCGGCGGATCGACGGAACGCGTAGCCCGGACGAGGTTCACGATCACATCCGGGCGGTGATCGCCACACTCCGTCTGGAGGACGACGTCTAGCCTCTTCTCATGATCATCAAGAAGACCCCAGCGGAGATCGACCGGATCGCGGCCGCCGGCGTGATCTTGGTCCGGACGATGAACCTGCTGGCGGGCAAGATCAGGCCCGGCGTGACCACTGGGGAGCTGGACGCCGCTGCCGAGAAATTCATCCGCTCACAGGGAGCCGAGCCGGCCTTCAAGGGCTACCGGGGCTTTCCGGGGTCGATCTGCACCTCGCCCAACTCCATGATCGTTCACGGCATCCCGGGCGGCTACCGACTTGCCCGCGGCGACATCCTGTCCGTCGACATCGGGGTCATCCACGATGGATGGGTGGCCGACGCGGCGCGCACATTTGCGATCGGCCCGGTCACGCCGATCGCTCGAAAGCTCTTGACCGTGACGGAGGAGGCGCTGTTCGCGGGGGTCGGACAGTGTCATCCGGGCAACCGCCTGGGCGACGTCTCGCACGCGGTCCAGGAGCATGTCGAGGCGGCCGGGCTCTCGATCGTAAGGACCCTGGTCGGCCACGGGATCGGCCGCGACATGCACGAAGATCCTCAGATACCGAACTACGGCACTCCGGGCACCGGGGTCCCGCTCGAGGAGGGGATGGTGCTGGCGGTGGAGCCGATGGTGACAGCCGGCCGCCACGGGGTCCGGGTGGGCGACGATCACTGGGCGATCTACAGCCAGGACGGCTCGCTGTCGGCCCACTTCGAGTTCACGGTGGCCATCACCGCCGAAGGTCCAAGGATCCTGACGCCATGGCACGAGGCGGGGGGCGGTCGGGCGGCGGCATAGGACCCGACTGGGCAAAGAAGCCCTGCTAACATCGGCGAGGTGCGCCCGTGTAGGCCGCCACGCGGATCGCGCGCTCGCTCGCTGACTTCGATCGCTCTCGGGAGCTCCTGACGGGTCCTCCCGCCACCGGCGGCTGACCCCCGGTTCACAGACCGGGGTCAGCCGCCGTCGGGTTCCTCAGGCCGGCGCTCCGGCCGCCATCTGCTCGCGGACGTGAGCGGTGACCTGATCGAACTCGGCGGTGAACGCGTCGTAGTCGAACTGAAGCGTGTTCAGGTAGGTGCTCCAGCCCATCGTGTTCTTGGCGATCATCGCCGTCTCCGTGATTTCGTCCTCGCTGGCGCCGAACAGCCGCGCCGCCTCGGTGTGGAAGTAGCAGCAGTAGCGGCAGCGCGTCGCCCCAGACACGGCGAGCCCGATCAACTCCTTGTACTTGTTGGGGATGGCGGTCTCGGTCGGAGAGCTGCAGCGACTTAAGCCGCCCACTCCGTCGGCAACAGGTAATCGGGAACCCGCCGGAAGAACTCGGGCACCAGTCCCAACGTCTCCTCGATGTCCCGGTCTGCCTCGTGGCGGTCCTCGACGACTGACATTGAATGACCTCCTGGTAGGTGGTATCGGTCGAATCCGAAGATCCCACCCGGCCGTTCATCCAGCGTCAAACAGGCGTGAAATCGGCGTGAATGGCTTGCTGGATGAAATCGCGCAGTGCGAGATTGACCGCCACGGGCTTGCGCACCTGCGGACCGTGGCCGCCGTCGGGAACGCTCACCAGCCGGCCGGTCGTCGCCCTGGCCAGGGCCTTGGCGTCAGCGTGAGCAGTGATCTTGTCATCGGGTGCCGAGATCACAAGCACCGGGCACCGCACCCGGCGAGCCAACGCCATCTGGCCGCGGCGGGTTGCCGGCGCCGCCAGGCCTCGCCGTCGCGGTGGCGATCAGCGTCTCGGCGTCGGTCTCGAGCGCCCAACCAATTCCGTCGTCGATCTGCTTGGTCGAGTGCGTCGTGCTGAACAGACGGCGCATGTACCAATCGACGAAGTCGTGGTAGTCGGTGCGCCAGTGGATGGCATTGAACTTCAACCAATTCGCCGCAACCGGGGGGCGGGTGAAGAACGCCTCGCCGCAGCCGCGGATTGGCCATGATCCGCCAGCGCAGGCCTCGCAGCGCGGTGACCGGGAACCACGGCGCGATGAACGCGGCGGCGAGCACGCGCCCAGGGTGATCTGGCAGTAGCAGCGTCCGTTGGGCCCCGAGCGAGAGGGTCACGACCACTGCCTGTCGGTGTTCCGTTGCGTCGAGTACGGCCAAGGCGTCCGCCGCAAGCTCGGCCTCGCTGTACGCCGCCGCGCTGCTCGGCCGGTCGGAGCGCCCATTTCCACGCGGATCGAATGTCAGCACGCGGCAGTGGCGCGCGAAGTACGGGATCTGCGCCTTCCACACCCGGGGTGGACGATCGACCAGGGTGGCACGAACAGGATCGTGGGCTCGCCCTTGCCGTAGCGCTCCCAGAACACGCGCACCCCGTCATGTTCCACAAATCCCTCCTCGTCGGGGTAGCGCGCGCGGGATTGCTTGCGGGCTTGCGCTTCGACCGCGATCACAGCATTTCCGCGAGCCGCTGGGCCGCGCGCCGCGCCCCGTCCGTCTCAACCGGGAGGTAATCGACTTCGCGGCCGATCTCTTCAGCGATGGCTGCGGCGATCGTGTCAGGCGGTGAGCTGTCGATGTCCATGCAGCGCCCAGCGCGGTAGCGCTCCAAGCGGTGGCGGACGTGGAAGCTCTGCTCGAAGTGGTGCCCGAGCGGAAAGTAGATGAACGGCCGCCGGTTGGCCGTCAGCTCCATGGCTGTGGTGAGCCCGCCCTGTACGACCGCGAGGTCGCACGCAGCTAGGTGGCGGTACAGGTCGTGGACATAGCCCACAACCTCGAGTCCGTCATGTTGCGGCAGCGAGCCAGGGTCGATGCGCGGCCCGGCGACGACGACCATGCGCAGCCCAGGAACCTGCTCTGCTGCGAGCGGGTGCGCGTCGATCACCCGACGGAGCAGGTGGCCGCCGACCCCTGACCCACCGACGCTGACGATGCAGACCCGCTCGTCATTGCGGTAGCCGAGCTCTGCACGTAGCGCCTCGCGGTCGCGCGAATGCTTCAGGGTCAAAGCCTGACACGTAGCCGGCGAAATCGAAATGCTGCTCTGTCCACTCGCGGATCAGCGGTAGTTCCGGCCCCAGTCGGTCGGGGACGATGTCGTCCGGTTGCCGACGAAGATCGCCCGGTCGCGCAAGCGCGGGAAGCGCGCGATGTGCTCCACCATCTCGGCGTTGTAGTCGGCCGTCAAGAAGGCTTCGCGCTCGCCGCCGTCCGGCATCGGCAGCCAGCCGACGAAGTCCGTCAGCCAGCAGTATGCGGCACGCTTGAGCTCCGGATTCTCGTGCAGAAAGTAGTCGAGCTCCCACGCCTCGTCGCCGATCCATAGGTCGTACGGCTCCGCCTCGACGAGTCATGGAAGACCATGAAGTTGTTGACGAGGATCTCGTCCATCCGCCGCCACGCCTGGAAGCAGTGCAGGTCGTGCTCGGCCGACTCCGACTCGATGTGCGAGGACTCGTTTGCCAGCTCCGCACTCGCGGGATGGATGCGCTCGTGCTCGGCCTCCAGGACACGCGTCACCGGATCCTGGGCGAGCCAGTCGATCTCGAGATCTGGTACTCAGCGCTCGCAGCTCGCGGGCGACCGCCACGTCCCGCTGGGCGTGACCTAAGCCGATCGGCGAGGAGATGTAGAGCGCCCGCCGGGGTCGAGCCCGGGCACGGGTCCACGCCGACGTGGGGCTGGGGCGGCGCTGAATGAAGTCGCGCAACGTCACATTCACCTTCACTGGGTCGCGTGCTTGGGGATTGTGGCCGGAGCCCTCGAGGGTGACGAGCGCTCCGCCGGTCATCGCCGCCAACGCTGCGCCCGATGCGTGCGGGCGGACCGCGTCGTCGCGGCCGTGGAGCACCATCACCGGGCAGCTAATCCGGTCGGTGAGCTCGCTCGACGCCCGCCTCGTCTCGGAGCCGCGGCGCGGCTTGGGTCGCGATCAGCGCCTGGGGTCCGTCTCGAGTGCCCAGCCCATTGCGTCCTCGCGCTGTTTGGTCGAATGCGGCTCGTTGAACACCTGAGCGAAGAAGAAGACGAGGAAGTCCTCGTAGTTCTCGAGCCAGTGATTGCTGTTCCATTTCTCCCATCCCTCGTAAGTTTCGTGCGGCTCTACGAACTCCCGCTCGGCACTAGCGCGGGGGGCGGCCGGCGGCAGTGGCAGTGCGGGAGCGATGAACACCATCCCCTGGACCCGGTCGGGATGGTGGGCTCCCAGCAGCAGCGACCGCTCCGCCCCGCGGGACAGCGAGACGAGTACTGCTCGCTCGGTTCCGGTTGCGTCCATCACCGCAAGCGCGTCGGCTGCGAACTCCTCCTCGCGGTACGCCTCGGGACTCTTAGGCCTGTCGGACCTCCCGTTGCCGCGGCCGTCGAACGTGACCACCCGCGCGTGACGGGCGAAGTAGGGAATCTGCGCCTTCCATCACCCGGGAGTGGATGATCGACCAGGTCGGCAGGAACAGGATGGTCGGATCGCCGTCGCCGTAGCGCTCCCAGAAGACCTTGACGCCGTCGCGTTCGACATATCCCGACCGTTCGGGGTAACGGGCGCGCGTTTGCTCGCGGGCCAGGGATCGGGGCTGTTCAACGATGGTCACCGGGCAGACCTTCTCACTTCGCCGTGCTCCGAGCGCGAAATCACCGCGAAAGTCCGCGTGAATGCTCGAAAACGGGTTTACGCTTGCGCAGATGTTGCGACTGGGGCTGCTGGGGGAATTGACGATCGAGCTCGACGGAACCCCTCGTCGAGACGCCCCCGAGCCGGCGCGTCCGCGCGTTACTCGGCTGGCTGGCGCTCGACCGGCGCATGCATTCCCGCTCCGGGCTCGCGGCGCTCTTTTGGCCGGACGTGCTCGATGAAAGCGCTCGCACGAGCCTGCGCAGTGCGCTTTCGGCGCTGCGCCGGTCGCTGGGCCCAGATAGCGAGAGATACGTGATCGCCAGCCGGGACGAGGTCGGTCTCGCCGGCGACGCCCTCGTGTGGACGGACATCGAGGAGTTCGAGCGCTGCGTTGGCCAAGAGCGCCTCGAGGATGCGCTCGGACTCTGTCGCGGCGAACTGCTGGCCGGACTCGACGACGACTGGGTGTATGAGCGTCGGGACGAGCACCGCGACCGAGTCGCGGCCGTGCTCGCGAGGCTGGCCGCACGCGCCGAGCAGGAACACGACCTCGAGGCGGCGATCTCCTGGACCCGCCGCCAGGCGGCTCTGGACCCACTCGCTGAGGAGCCTCAGCGTGATCTGATGCGCCGGCTGGCATTCGCTGGAGACCGGAGCGGGGCGATCCGGGTCTACGAAAGGTTCAGCCGGCGCTTGCGCGACGAGCTGCGGATCGTTCCATCGCAGGCAACACGGGAGCTGGCGGAGACGCTGCGGCGGGGCGGCGACACCGCGCCTACGGAACCCCAAGCGCCGCCTGCCGGCCCAGCCCCTGCAACGGAGCCGCCCGGCGCCGTTGTGACGCTGCTGTTCACGGACCTGGTGGGCTCAACCGAGCTCCTGGAGGAGGTGGGCGATGACGAAGCCGAGCGGCTGCGGCGTGTGCATTTCGGCTTGCTACGCGACGTCGCGAGCGCGTACAGCGGGCAGGAAGTGAAGAATCTCGGCGACGGACTCATGGTCGCCTTCCCCAGCGCGGTCAACGCGGTGAGCTGCGCGGTCGGAATCCAGCAGGCCGTCCTCCGCTACAACAATCGCCAGGGCGTCGATCGCATCCGGGTCCGCGTGGGCCTGAATGTCGGTGAACCCATCCGTGACGAGGGTGACTACTTCGGAACGCCGGTGGTGATCGCCAAACGGCTATGCGACGCCGCCGACGGCGGGGAGATCCTCGCTTCCGAGCTGTTGCGGACGCTCGTCGGCTCGCGCGGGAGCTTCGACTTCCGCTCCCGTGGCCTGTTGACCTTGAAAGGGATCGCCGAGCCGCTGCCGACCTGCGAGGTCGGTCTGGGAGCCGGCGGCGGAGCGTAGGATCGCGGTGCCGCCGCCGTTCCGCCTCGAGGAGGCAGTGCCGCTGGTAGGGCGCGATAGGCAACTTGCCGAGCTGCATCGCTGCTTCGATGAGGCCCGTGACGGGCAGCGGCGGGTTGTGGTCCTCGTCGGTGAGCCAGGGATCGGCAAGACGCGGCTCGCGGCCGAGTTCTGCCGGAGCGCGTTCATGGACGGCGCACTGGTGCTTCTCGGGCGCTGCTACGAGGAGTCACTTGTCCCGTACCAGTCGTTCGTGGAGGCCCTGCGCCACTACGTATCCGAGAGCTCGCCCGAGGACCTAAGGCCTCTTCTCGGGCGGCACTTGACCACGCTTGCGAGGCTTCTTCCCGAGCTCGCCGACCCTGGCCCGCACGCGACCCCGAGCTTGGCCCCGGAGTCGCCTGAGCGTGAGCAGTTCCTTCTGTTCGAAGCAGTAGCGTCACTTCTGGGCGCCATCGCCGATGAGCATCCGCTGATCCTGGTTCTGGACGACCTTCAGTGGGCCGACGCCCCGACACTGCTGCTGCTGCGCCACGTCGTCCGGGCAACGGAGGGCGCTTCGCTGCTGATCCTCGGCACCTACCGGGAAACCGAGGTAGATCAGGAGCACCCACTGGCGCAAGCAATGGCGGAGTTGCGCCGCGGGCGTGCGCTTGCCACGGTGACGCTGGCAGGGATTAGTGCGGAGGACGTCGCGGCGCTGATCTCGTCCAGGTCGGGGCGAGCTGCTCCAACCGCGTTTGCGCGCTCGATCGTCGAGCGGACGCAGGGCAACCCTTTCTTCGTCGAGGAGTTGCTCCGAGATGTCGGACGTGGACGAGGATTTCAGCGACGCCCTCACGCGCATCCCCGAGAGCGTCAAGGACCTGCTCCTGCGCCGCTTACGCCGGCTCGACGAGACCTGCAAGCGACTGGTGACGTTCGCGGCGGTGAGTGGGCGAGAGTTCGCGCTCGATGTGCTCGAGCAGGTCGCCGAGATGCCAGCCGACAGGATCGCCGAAACTCTCGAGGAGGCGATCGCCGCCCGCATCGTGGAGGAGTCGCCCAGCTCGATCGGGACCTACAGCTTCGCTCACGCCCTGATTCGGGAGAGCATCTACGAGCAGATCTCGCTCACGCGTCGAGCGCAGATGCATCACCGGATCGGGGAAGCGATCGAGAGCGTGTCCGACGCCGGCGCGACGATGCTGCGAGCGCGCTCGCATACCACTTCTCGTCCGCTGGGGACGTGGCTAAGGCCTACGAGTACCACGCGCGCGCCGCCGCCAGCGCACAACGCGTGAACGCAGTCGAGCCAGCGCTCGAGCACTACACCGCGGCCCTCGCAGCGGGCGCCGAGCTGGGGCTCGAGCCCGACCGCGAGCCGGCGCTGCGCCGTCTGTTCTTGCAGCGAGGACGGATGCGCTTTCGGACTGGAGACGTCGGCGGCACGGGCGCCGACTTCGCGGCGGCGCTGGATGGCGCGCGGCGCTGCGGCGATCGCTTGATCGAGATGGAGACCCTCAACGAGCTCGGCGTGCTCCAGCTCCGGTCCTATCTCAGCGCGGCGGCCGGGTGCCATGAGGCAGCGCTCGAGATCGCTCGCGAGCTAGACGACCCTGCGGCGCAGACGTATGCGCTAGATCGGTTGGCGGTGATCTCCGCGCATCTGCTGCAGTTCGATCGCGGACTGGAGCTCGGCGAACGCGCTCTCGAGCTGGCCCGCGGAACGGGGGAGGCGACCGTCGTTGGCCGCGCCATGGACAGCATCAAGCTAGCCGTATGGCAACTCGGCGACCTTCCCCGATTGGAGTCAGTTGACTATCAGAGCTCGAACCCCTTTGGCGGGAGCGAGGCGATCTGTGGTACCTCCAGTGGACGCTGCTCGAGTCCGCGTTCGTACCCATCGGCGCTCGCGCGCTGGGATGAAGCCGACGACGGCTCACGGGCGCGGTCGCGATCAACCGCCGCATCCGTGATCCGCTCGCCGAGGTCCTGATGCTCGATGCGTTCTGCTGCTGCACCGGAGCCGGGGGCCTATGAGGAGGCGTTGACCGCGGGTCGGCGGGCGGTGGCGCTTTCCGGGGACCTCGGCTGGGAGGGCTGGGCGGCGGCGACGCTGGGGTCAGCGCTGCTCGACCTCCGGCAGCTACCAGTGCCGCGGAGGTCCTCGAGCGTGGCCTGGCGGCGGGCGAGCGGTCGGCGCTCCCAACGAGATCCTGCGCTGCCTGGCCAGCTCGCCTGGCGCGCCTCACTGCTCGGAGCCGAGGACGAGCAATCGCGCTGGCCGGCTCGCGCCGAAGAGCTGTTTCAGCAGGTGAGTCTGCCCGAAGGCCGTGCGTTTCTGTTCGGGACGCACGCCTACGCCGCGATCGCCCGGGTGTGACCTAGCGACGGGCCGCCCCGAGCAGAGCGAGTCCTTGCTGGTCCCCCTGCTCGATGCCGCGGAGCGCTCGGGTTGGCGCGAAGCGGCCGCGACAACCGAACTCGTGCTGGGGCTCTGCGCTGAGGCGCGAGGCGAGCTCGAGCGGGCCGCTACCGCCTTAGCCCATTCTGCCGAAGTCTCGACGAGTACAGGATCCCTGCGCCCGGGTGGGAAGCACACGCCGCCTTGGCGCGCGTGCTGCGGATCGCCGGTCAGCGCGAGGAGCTGAAGAACACACGCACTCCGCCGCGGCGATCGTCGAGCAGGTGACGGGGAGGCTCAATGACGAGGGGCTGCGGAATCGCCTTCGCGAACGAGCGAAGGCTGTAGTCCACACCACTCGTAGCCGAGAGTCTCGAGATCCGTCAGCTGGCGACCCGCAAACTTCACGAGACCATCTAGCTGCGAGCGGTAGGTGTGCACGGCCGCAAGCTTGAGAGCGAGCGCTCCGGCATCGAGCTCGTGCACAGCTGCCGTCATGCGTTGTCGGAATCCCGGTCCTGGCAGGGCGCCATCCCACATGCCCCAGCGAGTCGTGCGCAGCGGGAGTATCACCGCTTGTCACCCAGTCGGCCAGCCGTGAAGCTCGCATGCGGCAGGTCTGCGTAGAACGACGGCGAACCCGGCCGCCCGTAGCTCTATCGCCGCCGCGCGACGAGCACATGGTCTGTGTGGTTCGCGAACGCTGCGGGGGCATAGATCCGTGTGCCGGCGCAACATGTCGCTCGATCCGCTTCGCGAGCGATGCCAGTGGCTGCTCCTGGTGGCGTACTGCTCGTCGAGGAATCCCAGATTGACAGCGGTGCGCCCGCCAGGCAAAGCCTCCGATCCTCCTAGGCGCTCGCGTACCCGCTCCCCGGAATCCGTCGCGCCCGTGTAGCGATCCCACCACGCTGGACCGTCCAAGCTCCATGCCGCAAGACGTTGATGACAAGCACATCGCCGCTGAGTGAGCAGGTGCCAACACGACAAGACAGCGTCATCTAAGGAACACTCCCCATACACTTCCACCCCTATATCCATACCCCCCCCCTCCCCCTCCACAGGACCCTGCTAACATCGGCGAGGTGCGCCCGTAGGGCCGCCTTGCCCCGCGTGCCATGCCTCGGTGCGGTAGCGGCGACCGGAACGGTCGCCAGAGCCGACGCCGCTGGGATATCTGTAGACACCCATACGAGAGAGCGAACGTGAAGGTACGACCTTCGGTCAAGCCGATGTGCGAGAAGTGCAAGGTCATCCGTCGTGAGGGACGGGTACTCGTGATCTGCTCGAATCCGCGTCACAAGCAGCGGCAAGGCTGAGGTCTAGAGCCCGGAGCAAGCACATGGCCCGAATTTCAGGAATCAACATCCCCCTCAACAAGCGCGCCGAGGTCGGTCTGACGTACATCTACGGGATCGGCCGCTCGACGGCGGGCAAGCTGCTGTCAGAGGCCGGAATCGAGCCTGACCGCAAGGTGCGCGACCTGACGGAGGAAGACGTCATCAAGCTTCGCGAGCTGATTGACGGCAGGCTGATGGTGGAGGGCGACCTGCGCAGGGATCGTCAGCAGAACGTCAAGCGCCTGCAGGAGATCGGCTCCTATCGCGGGCTGCGCCACCGGCGCGGACTGCCCGTCCACGGCCAGAACACAAAGACGAACGCTCGCTCACGCAAGGGTCCGAAGCGTATGCAGGTGGCCGGGAAGAAGAAGGCGACCAAGAAGTAATGCCAGCTCCCCGTAGGCCGCAACGCGGCCGCCGCCGGGTTCGCAAGAACATCCCCGTCGGACAGGCCCACATCAAGACCTCGTTCAACAACACCATCGTGTCCTTGACCGACCGGGAGGGCAACGTGGTGGCCTGGGAGTCCGCGGGCGGCGCCGGGTTCAAGGGCTCGCGCAAGTCGACCCCGTTCGCTGCCCAGGTCACGGCCGACGCCGCCGCGCGCAAGGGGATCGAGCACGGTCTGCAGCGGGTCGAAGTGTTCGTCAAGGGCCCAGGCTCCGGCCGGGAGACGGCGATCCGCTCACTCCAGGCAGCAGGCCTGGAGGTGTCGGCCGTCCGGGACGTCACGCCCCAGCCCCACAACGGCTGCCGGCCCCGTAAGCGCAGGAGGGTCTGAAGCCTTGGCGCGCGATACAGGAGCACAGTGCAAGCAATGCCGTCGCGAGGGACAGAAGCTGTTCCTCAAGGGCGAGCGCTGCCTCACCGACAAGTGCGGGGTGGAGCGCCGCTCATACCCGCCGGGCGAGCACGGCCGCGGGCGCCAGCGCCAGAGCGAGTACCGCCTGCAGCTGCGCGAGAAGCAGAAGGCCAAGCGCTACTACGGCGTGCTCGAGAAGCAGTTCCGCATCTACTACGACAAGGCCTCCCGCCAGCCGGGGATCACGGGTGAGAACCTGCTGAGGATGCTCGAGTGCCGGTTTGACAACGTGCTCGTAAGGCTCGGCTTCGCCGCCTCGCGCAGGCAGGCCCGACAGCTGATCCTTCATGGTCACTGGACCGTCAACGGGCGGCGCGTGAACATCCCCAGCTACCAGCTCCGGGCCAACGATGTGATCGCGATCCATACGCGTTCGGGTGCCACGCAGGTGATCCGCGACGCCACGGAGCTGACCGGCCAGGTTCCTGCCTGGCTACAGGCCGACCACGATTCGCTCACCGCGAAGGTGCTGCGCAAGCCCGAGCGCCGGGAGATCGCGGCGCCGGTGTCGGAGCAGCTCATCGTCGAGCTTTATTCGAAGTGACAGAAAGCTTTATCGCCGTGCCGCATCGCACGGCGCTCTAGAACCGCCATCGCTGGCGGCTCCAACCCACGACGTTAGGACCCCGATGCTCGACTTCCAAATCCCCCGAATCTCCTCCGAAGCGGTCGACGATACCCGTGGCTCGTTTACGATCGAGCCGCTCGACCGGGGCTTTGGCTACACGTTCGGCAACTCGTTGCGACGCGTGCTGCTGTCTTCGCTCGCCGGCGCTGCCGTCACCAGCGTTCGGATCGAGGGCGTGGCCCACGAGTTCTCGACGATCCGCGGCGTCAAGGAGGACGTGACGGACATCGTTCTGAACCTCAAGGGAGTCGTGTGCCGCATGCACTCGGATGCCACGGAAATCGAGGCACCGCTGGTCGTGACCGGGCCAGGAGAAATCACGGCCAAGGACATCGACCTCCCGTCTGGGGTCGAGATCCTCAACCCCGATGCCCACATCGCGACGCTCGAGAAGAAGACCAAGCTCGAGGTCTACCTCACGGTCGGGCGCGGCCGCGGCTACCGACCGGCCGAGGAGAACAAGTCCCCGGATCAGCCGATCGGCGTGATCCCTATCGACTCCATCTTCTCGCCGGTCCGGCGCGTGGCCTACAACGTCGAGCAGGCACGCGTGGGCCAGCGGACCGACTTCGACAAGCTGACGCTCGATATCGAGACCGACGGCTCGATCGATCCGCATGCCGCGTTGCGGGAGGCAGCGGAGATCCTGATCTCCCAGCTGGCCATCTTCACCGATGCCGACCGGGTCGTGGAGCTGCGCGAGACGGGCGCTCCGGGCGTGCTCGAGCCCGGATTCGCCGCCGGCGCGCCGGGCGCTCCTTCGCGGCCACCGAACGCCATGGACGACATCCTGATCGAGGAGCTCGAGCTCGGCGTGCGGTCATACAACTGCCTCAAGCGGGCCGGTATCCAGACCGTCGGGGACCTGGTGTCCAAGACGGAAGCGGAGCTCAACGCGATCCCGAACTTCGGCAAGAAGTCGATCGACGAGGTGGTCGAGACCCTGAACGCCCGCGGCCTGTCGCTTCGCCAGGACTAGCCTGCCGTGCGCCATCAGCGCCAGCGATACCAGCTCAGCCGTTCTGCGTCCCATCGCAAGGCGCTGCTGATGAACCTCTGTAAGGAGGTGATCGCGCATGAGCAGATTGAGACAACTCAAGCCAAGGCCAAGGCGGTCAAGCCCGAGATCGAGAAGCTGATCACGCTCGGCAAGCGGGGCGATCTTCACGCTCGGCGCCAGGCGCTGTCCGCGCTCGGCCAGGACAAGTTCACGGTGTACAAGCTGTTCGAGGAGATCGCGCCGCGGTACACAGAGCGGGCGGGCGGCTATACGCGGATCCTGAAGCTCGGTCCGCGCCGGTCTGACTCGACCGAAATGGTGCTGCTGGAGCTCGTCTGAGCACCTCGAAGCTCCTGCTGGAGTACGACGGGAGCAGATTCGCCGGCTGGGCGCGACAGCCCGGGCAGCGGACGGTGGAGGAGGAGGTCTCGAAGGCGCTGGCTGTGCTGCTGCGCGCCGACGAGGTGTCGCTGACGGTCGCGGGACGAACGGACGCCGGAGTGCATGCCACGGGACAGGTGGCCTCGTACTCGGGCCCGCCGGTGCCAGTGGCGGCGTTGAATGCGCTCTTGCCCGGCGACGTGGCGGCGCTTGAGTGCTCGGACGCTCCTGAAGGCTTCGACGCTCGCCGCGACGCGACCTCACGCGCTTACTGCTATCGGATCCTCGCCCGTCCCGGCCGGAGCGCGCTGCTGAGCGGACGCGTTCTGCATTGGCCCCACTTGGTCGATCTCGACGGCATGCAGGCCTGTGCTGCGACGCTCGCCGGCGCCCACGACTTCACCGCCTTTACGCCGACCGAGACCGACCACGTGCGTTTCTCCCGCCACGTCTATTACGCGTTCTGGCGCCGTGCCGGCGCGGTGCCCGGCCCCGGAGCCGGCCACCTGCTCGAGTTCTGGATCGAGGCGGACGCGTTCATGCGGCACATGAACCGCGTCCTGGTGGGGACGATGCTCGAGGTTTCCTCGGGGCGTCGGTCGCTGGAGTCGTTCCGTGCTCTGCTCGCCGGCCAGCCGAGGGACGCAGCCGGTCCGACCGCTCCGGCGCACGGGCTGTATCTGGCCGGGGTGGGGTACGGGGGTGAGCGGGTCTTGGCGCGGTCGGCGCCCTCTCGGTAAGTCGCTCGGCGGGCGCGGCTGGGCGCGAGTGTGACGTGACCGTTGCGGTGTCTCACATACCTGTGACTTGTCGGCGCAAAGGGGGGTGGGTTTTCGCGTGCCAAGCCTCCGGAACCCTGTATGGCCATCCGACGCGATGCGCAACTCCCCAGATCAGCAGGCGATGGCGCTCTTTGGGGACATATGCAGCCTGGAGCTGCGTACGTTGCCGAACTCGTGTCGCGGCGCGAGCTTTGGGAGTTTGTGCAGGCGAACGGAAGCGGTGATCGCGCTGCTGTATGGGTGGCGGGCCGGCAACTCGGCCTAATCACCACCGCGCAACTCGAGGCGGCCGGCGTCGGTCGAGGTCGGATCGCGACCCGGATGAAGCATGGGACTCTCCGCAGAGTCCATCGCACCGTCTACCTGCTGGGGCATCCGGTGCCGCTTCCGGGCGCGCTCGAGCTGGCCGGGGTGCTGGCCTGCGGAGCCGGATCGTTGGTCAGTCACCGCTCCGCGGCAGCGCTATGGGGGTTGGCAACGCCGCCCGCCGATGACGTGCAGGTGATGGTGGTTGGCCGCGATCGTCGCCCGCGGCCAGGCCTAGCGGTGCATCGGGTGCAAGCGCTCGATGCACGAGACCGGCGCCTGAAGAACGGCATCCCGGTCACCTCCCCTGCACGCACCCTGCTCGATTACGCACTGAGCGCGATGCCAGATGAGCTTGAGCGGGCAATCGCCGAGGCCTACGCGCTCAAGCTCGTGACCGAGGGCGAGGTTCGCGGGACGTTGGAGCGGGCGCCCAACCGGCCCGGTGCTGGACGGCTACGGGCCGAGCTCGCCCGTGAAGGTGGACCTCGCTGGACGCGATCTGAGGCCGAGCGGCGGATGCTGGGGCTGATCCGGGCGGCGAGGCTTCCGAGTCCGCAGACGCAGGTGCGGATCGCCGGCTGGCCGGCAGACTTCCTTTGGCCTCAACAGCAGCTGATCCTCGAGGTTGACGGTTATCCCTTTCACAGCCACCGAAGCGCCTTCGAGCGAGACCGGCGGCGGGACGCGGCGCACGTCGCAGCGGGCTATCGGGTGATCCGCGTCACCTACCGACAACTGTGCGACGAGCCGCTGGCCGTCGCGGTGATCGTCGCCCGGGCCCTTGAGGTTTGCGCGCGCGATTGAGTCCGCCACGAGAAAGTCACACCGCCTTGACCGGTTGAGGCCGGGGGGCTCACTAGCATCACCCGTCGTGCGCGTGTTGCTCACCAACGACGATGGGATCGAGGCCGAGGGCCTTCAGACCCTGCGCAAGGGCCTACTCGAGCTGTCCGGGATCGAGCTGGCCGTGATCGCCCCCGACGGCAACCGCTCGGCGATGGCACGCTCGATCACCACCCGGCGCCCGCTCTGGGTACAGGAGGTCGACTTCGGCGACGGCACGGTGGGCTATGCGACCGATGGCACCCCTGTCGACTGCGTCCGGCTGGCCCGGCTGGGCCTGGTCGAGGGATTCGAGGCAGAGATGGTGGTGTCGGGCATCAACCACGGCTCCAACCTGGGCGACGACATCACCTACTCGGGCACTGTCGCGGCCGCGCTCGAGGCGATCGTGCTGGGGTTGCCCGGGATCGCCGTCTCCCAGCAGTCGAGCGCGCGCGAGCTCGACTTCCGCGCCGGAGCAGGGTTCGACTTCACGGTGGCGGCGGCGTTCACCTCCCGGCTGGTGGCCGAGCTGGAGAGAGTTCCCCTCCCCGACGGCACGCTGCTGAACGTGAACGTCCCCGGGAGCGAGCCGCGCGGAGTGGAGGTCGCCGGCCTGGGAAAGCGCGTCTACAGCGATGAGCTAGCACTGGTCGACGAGGGTTCGGAGGGCAGGCGGCTGTACCGGATCTACGGCGACGCCAGCTACGAGCGCGACGAGACGGGGACCGACCTGGCCGCAGTCGCTCAGGGCAAGATCGCTGTCAGTCCGCTGCACTTCGACCTGACCGATCGCGAAGGCCTGAGCGCGCTCCAGCGCTATGACTTGGCCCGGCTGATCTCGCCGGCGGCCACGGAGATCGAGGGGGTGAGCCCCGAGAGATGAGCTCCGCCAAACAGGCCGCGACGGCGGGGGCTCCCGCCGAGCGCGCCGCCGAGCTGCGGCGGCGGCTCGAATACCACGGCTATCGCTATTACGTCCTTGACGATCCGGAGATCGGCGACGACCAGTACGACGCGCTGCTGGACGACCTGCGGGCGCTCGAATCCGAGCATCCCGAGCTGGTCACGCCGGACTCACCCACTCAGCGTGTCGGCGGCGAGCCGGTCTCGGATCTGGTCAAGGTCTCCCACCCGCAGCCGATGCTTTCGCTCGGCAACGCGCGCTCCGAGGATGAGCTCCGGGCGTGGATCCAGCGGATGCGCAACTTCCTCTCCCGCGAGGGCATCGCGGATCCCACCTTCGAGTTCGTCGTCGAGCCCAAGATCGACGGCCTGGCGATCTCGCTCATCTACCGCGACGGCATATTCGAGCGCGGCGCGACGCGCGGCAACGGCGAGGTGGGCGAGGACGTCACCCACAACCTGAGAACGATCCAGGCCATTCCCCTGCGGCTCGAGGACAGCGATCCACCGCCACTGGTGGAGGTCAGGGGCGAGGTCTACATGTCGCTTCCGGACTTCGCCGCCCTGAATGAGCGCCGCGCCGAGGCGGGCCTCTCGACATTCATGAACCCGCGCAACTCGGCCGCCGGCACGATCCGCCAACTCGATCCCAAGCTGGCCGCCGATCGGCCCCTCTCTTTCTGGGCCTACGCAGTGGGAGCCACCGACGGGATCCACTTCCGGACGCACTGGGACGCGCTGCAGTGGCTCAAGGATCATCGCTTTCCGGTCCACCCCGGAGTGGTCCTGTTGCAAGAGGAAGAGGAGCTCGTCGCCAAGTGTCGCGACTGGGAGGAGCGTCGGGGCTCGCTCGACTTCGAAATCGACGGCGTCGTGGTCAAGGTCAACGATGCCGAGCTGCAGCGGCGCCTGGGCGTGGTCGGCAGGGAGCCACGGTGGGCGATCGCGTGGAAGTTCGCGCCTACCACCGCGGTCACCCGGCTGCGGGAAATCGGCTGGAACCCCGGCAAGTTCGGCGACCTTCACCCGTACGCGATGCTCGAACCGGTGCAGGTGGGCGGCGTGACGGTGAAGCTCGCGACGCTGCACAACGAGGAGGATCTGGCGCGGAAGGACATCCGCACGGGCGAAGAGGTAATCGTCATGCGGGCCGGCGACGTGATCCCTCAGGTGCTCTCGCCCGCGCCCCATGTTGCGGAGCGCAGCGATCGCCCCCCTCCTCCATCGCCACCCGAGCGCTGCCCCATCTGTGACACGCCGACCGTCAAGCTCGAGGGCTCGGTGTTCACGAAGTGCCCGAATCGTGAGTGCCCCGGACGTCGCTGGCAGCTGCTGAAGCACTTCGTGGGAGCGATGGACATCGACGGGCTGGGCGAGAAGCAGGTCAACCTGTTCATGGAGCTGGGCTGGGTTCGGACAGCCGCCGACTTCTACCGCTTGGAGGCGGAGCAGATCGCGGCGCGAACGGGGTTCGGTGAGGTCTCGGCTCGCAAGCTCGTCGATGCGATCGAGCAGTCCAAGCGCCAGCCGTTCGGGCGAGTGCTGTACGCGCTGGGAATCGAGGAAGTCGGCTTTGTCACCGGCCGCGCGCTGGCCCAGCAATTCCGCTCGATCGGGGCGCTCCTTGAAGCCGGCCCCGAGCAAATCGAGCAGACCCCTGGCATAGGGCCCAAGATGGCTCAGCTGATCCACTCCCAGCTGGCCGACCCGCAGATGCGCGCGCTGATCGAGGACCTGCGGGGCCGAGGGCTTCGGTTCGAGGAGGAGGGACCGCCGCCGGGGGAGGGGCCCCTGGCTGACCAGACGTTCGTGCTGACCGGCACGCTGCCGACGCTGACGCGCGAGCAGGCGAGCGAGCTGATCACCCGCGCGGGAGGCAAGGTGACCGGCTCGGTTTCGCGCAAGACCGCCTACGTCGTGGCCGGCGAAAGCCCGGGCTCCAAGCTGGCACAGGCTGAGCGCTTAGGGGTGAACGTCATAGATGAGGACGGCCTTCGGGCGCTACTCCCCTGAGCGGCAGCCAGCGGTGCAGCGTCAGCCGTCGTAGTCGGCAAGCGCAGTCGTCATCCTCGGATGCACCACGCCGTGTACATAGTCCGGATTCGAGATGGCATCGGAGAGGAACGCGAACGCCAGCGTGTGCCCGTCGCGAGCCCGGCAATAGCCTGCGAGATTGGCGACGTCGTTCAGCGTCCCGGTCTTGCCGCGGCAGCGGCCTTGGGCAATCGTGCCGCGATTTACCCCGGCGAGCGTCCCGCTCTCGCCCGCCACCGCCAGTGAATTGAAGAAGGTGGCGTTGCTGGCCATCTTCTGAAGCAGGGTGACCACCTCAAGGGGCGTGGTGGAGTCATACCGGGAGAGGCCCGATCCGTCGTTCAGCGTCGGATGGATGCCAAACACCTGGGCCAGCTCGCCGCGGACCACGGCTGCACCGGCCGCCGTCGAGCCGCCGCCGCCGAACCTGGCCCCCAGGTCTTTGAGCAGCGTCTCGGCAAGGTAGTTGTCCGATGGCGTATTTGTGAGCGAGATCAGCGTGGCGATGCTTGGCGAATGAATATGTGCCAGGGGCTTTGAGCCGCCCGGCGCTACGCCGGCGCCCACGTGAGTCCCCGACAGAACTCTCACCCCCGCGGTGCGTAGCGCGTCCACTAGCCGCTGCGCGGCGAACAGCGTCGGCCGGGCTTGGAACACGCTGCCGCTCGCGGTCAGCCATCCGCGGTTGTATGCGATGCCATCGAGCTCCCCCTCGACCCAGATCGACGCTCCGTACCCGGTCGCGGGAGTACCTCGCTTTGAGTCGAAGATCGATCCGTCGGCCAGAATGCGCCCCTGGACGGCCCTGATGCCCGTCCCGTTCACCAGGTTCCTGACCAACCGCTGAATCGTCGCCCCCCGCCCGCCGTAGTTGGCCTGATCGAAGCTGGCCGAGCCAAACGTTGGATCGCCGCCGCCCTTGAGGACCAGCGAGCCATGCCACGTTCCCCGACTGGACGAGCCGCTCCCCAGGAGCTGCGTGGTCAAGGTTGTGCTGGGCCCAAAGCGAAGCAGCGCAGTCGAGGTCGTGTACAGCTTCTCGACCGAGGCTGGCAGGTGACCAGCCTGGCTCCCCGAGCTGAACAGAACGGCGCCGGTATCGAGGTCAACGACGTACGCCGCGCTGGCCCCGCCTGCCGCCTGGATGCCGCTGCTAAGGGCCTGGGCGAGCAACTGCTGCTGTGTGGCACCTAGAGCCGCCTGGGATCCGATGAGGATTGCAGCCCCCACAACCAGCACGGCCAGTCCCCTGCGGACCCCGGGCATCGAACGTACCTAACAGCCGGAAGCGGCAAAAGATTCGGTGGTTGCTGCAACCAGAGATCCCTCGGCTGCGTGGAATCGGGTTCTCGCGCCAGTACGGCCGTAGAATCGCCTGGACCGATGGGCAGAGTCGTCAAGCTCGATACTGCGGCCACGGGCCGGCAAGGGGGGAAGCGCACGGGGGCGGGGCGCGGCCGCCCGCGGCGCTCGAAGTCGGCTCTGGTGCTCGGTGGAGGCGGATTTACCGGGGGCGTATACGAGATCGGCGCGCTGCGAGCACTCGACCTCCTGTCCGTCAATCGCACCGTCAACGAGTTCGACGTCTATGTCGGAACCAGCGCGGGGGCCTTCGTGGCTTCAGCGCTCGCGAACGGCATCACTCCCGAGGAGATGATGCGCGTGATCGTCCAGCAGGTGCCGACGCCGTTCCCCGACGCCGACGTTGGCTCGTTGCTGAAGCCCAACTACACCGAGTTCCTGGCCCGTGGAGTCTTGATGCCATGGCGGCTGGTCTCCTTGCTCCGCACGCTGCTGCGCGATCTCGGCCAGATCTCCGCGATGGATCTGGTTGTCGGGCTGGCGGACATGTTGCCGTCGGGCCTTTACTCCACCGATGGCGTTGAACGCTACGTCCGCCGAATCCTGTCCGATCCCGATCGCACCGACGACTTCCGGCTACTCGAGAACGAGCTCTACCTAGCCGCCACCGACCTCGACACTTGTGAGCGGATCGTGTTTGGCGCTCAAGATTGGGACGACGTTCCGATCTCGACCGCCGTCGGCGCCTCGGCGGCGCTGCCGATGATCTACAAGCCGGTCAAGGTCAAGGACCGGGAGCTCGTCGACGGGGGCATCGTCTCCACGACCAACGTCGATATCGCCGTCGAGGCCGGGGCGAAATTCGTGGTTGTGGTCAACCCGCTGGTCCCCTTCGTGAACGACTTCGAGAAGCAGATTCCTACGCTCACCGGGCCGCGGGCGCGGCGGGTGTCGGACATGGGCTTCCCCCAGATTGGCTACCAGTCGTTCAAGCTGCTGGCGTACCAGCGGCTGCACGAGATGACCCGGCGGTGGGAGGAGCGCTACCCGGGCGTGGACATCATCCTGATCGAGCCGGAGCCCAATGACGAGCTGATGTTCCAGACCAGCATCTTGAACTACGCCTCTCGAGTGGACATCGCTCGGCACGGGTTCCAGTCGGTGACGCTCAGGCTCGCGCACGAGTACACCCGCTACAAGCGCATCTGCGCCCGGCACGGCGTGGAGATATCAGCGAGCCGGGTGCGAAAGGTGATCAGCCACTTTGATGCGGAGCGCGAGCAGACCCACGCGTGGCGAAAGATCTTGGAACAGACGACGTCGGCGCTCCTACGCCAGTCGTCTGAGGATTAGGGCTAGGCGCCTAGGTCGAAGCCCGACGGACTAGGCGCTCGCGGCCTGCGGCTCCGGCCGCTGGACGTCTGGGCATTCGCGCAAGCTGCAGAGGAACAAGGTTTTATCAATCCGACCGTTGAAGATCGGGACGCCCATCTCGATGCACTTGGCGATTACGTCCCGCCGTTCCAGACCGGACTCTCGCGCAAGCTCGGTGGGCGTCAGGTGATTGGCCATCGGTCCTCTTCCTCCTTTGCCGCTTACATGCCCGACAGTATGGCGGGCGCGCTGGATGGACTCAATGCCTCCGAGCCGTTTTATCTGCTCAAAGCGACTATTCACGGGACGTCTGGCGGCCCCGTGGTTGAGGAACGACGGTAGACCGAGGCTCAAATAGCCGGTACAGTTCCTGGTTCCCGGTAGGGCCTGGGCTCAAAGAGGAGTCATTTGTCAGCGTTAAGGTCGGGCCAGCTAGCTCCGATCCATAGCGATCGCGGCCTTGTCGCCGCCGTACGCCGCGGCGACGATCGAGCGTTCGGGGAGTTGTACTCGCGCTACGGGCGGCGGATCGTGTCCTACATCTATGGGATGCTCGGTGACCATGGCCGGGCTGAAGACGTCGCCCAGGAGGTGTTCATCTCAGCTCTGCGGCGGATGCGGGCGACCGAGCGACCCATCGCGTTCAAGCCATGGGTCTACGAGATCGCCCGCAACGCGTGCATCGATGAGTTCCGCCGCACCCGCCGCACCCAGGAGGTTCCGCTGGACGCGAGCGACGAGTCGGACGGCGCAGAGCGCCGGCTTGAATCGCCCACGGGCTCGCCCGATGCCGCCCTCGAACGGCGCCAGCAGCTCGATGACCTCCGCGGAGCTTTCCGAGGGCTGAGCGAGAGCCACCACAAGATCATCGTCCTCCGCGAGCTGGAAGGCCTCTCCTACACCGAGATCGGCAAGCGGATGGGGATGACCAGGCCGGTTGTGGAAAGCACCCTATTCCGAGCCCGGCGCCGGCTCGGCGACGAGTATCAGGAGATTGCGAGCGGCCGCCGGTGCCAGCAGGTCCACGCTGTGATCGACGCCGGCGGCGAGAAGGCTGTTCTGGCGCTCGGGATTCGGGAGCGACGCCGTGTCGCCAGACATGTCGCGCATTGCCAGCCGTGCCGCCGGTATGCGCATCTGGCGGGAGTCGACGACTCGGTCCTGAAGGCTCCAGGACTGCTCGAGAAGATCGCGGCGCTCCTGCCGATCCCGGCGTTCTTGCGCTGGCGCCGTGGAGGCGCCGACAACAAGTCGGGGACCGCATCGCACTCCGCAGGGGTGCTGCGGTCGATGCCCACGGTGGCACAGTTCGTAGACCCTGCGTCGCCCGCGCCGGGGTTCGGAAGGGCGACCGCGGCTGTTGTGGCCGCCGCTGTGTTGGCGGGCGGCGGGGTGGTCGGCACGCTTACCTCGGTCGGCGGCGGGAAGAATGTAAAGCACGCCGTCGCCCCACAGCTGAGCAGCAGTTCAGGGCCCGCTTCGGGCGGGGACCCCCAGCACCCTCGGATTGCCGCCCCCTCACGAAACGCCGCCAGTGATTCAAAAGCCGCCCCCGCCACATCGGGCGGGCCAGTGGGTGGGTCCGGGTCCACTGGTGTCCAGCCGAGCAGCTCGAGCACGTCGTCCAACGCCTCCAGCTCCACAGAGTCCCACGCCACCGCTAGCTCGACTCCGACCTCCCACACTTCGCAGGCCAGCACATCTCAGTCCTCGCCGGGCCAGACGAGCTCCTCGTCGGGCTCGCCCAAACTCCCACTCCCGCAGCTGCCGATTGGCCAATCGGGCGCGAATCTGCCACCGCCCCCTCAGGTCAATGTGCCGCAGCTGCCGAACGTGAACCCTCCCCAAGTCCCGTCGGCGGGGTCGGTCCTCGGTACCGCGCGTAAGCTCCTGCCATAAGCCATACGGCGACGGCGACGCCGTGCGATACGCGCCCGGCGATACGCGCCGCTGAGACGTGCAGCCGGGTCGGGGGCTATGGAATACTGACCGTATCGGGGCGTGGCGCAGCCTGGTAGCGCGCACCGTTCGGGTCGGTGAGGTCCCCGGTTCAAATCCGGGCGCCCCGATAGAGGAAACCCCCGCTAACGCGGGGGTTTCTCCGCCTTAGGCGTTCTCCTGTCGGCGCGCTCCAGACGCTGATTCGGCCGTTTTGTGCCCAATGTGTGCCCAATCGTGGCCTTCAACCAGCGCTTTGAGACGCGCGCGCTCGTCGTCACTGCGACGCATCGTGTGGGAGTAGACCCGCAGCGTGAACGCCGGATCGGTGTGGCCGAGCTGTTGCATCACATAGGTCGGGTCCTTGCCGATCGCGACCAGGATCGACGCGAACGTGTGGCGGAGCTTGTGCGGGGTGATCCCGAGCGGCAGCGGTTGTGCTCCGCGCTCCTCGACTAACCGGCTCGCATGAGCCACGACCGCGTCGACGACGTCCTTGCGGAGGTTGTGGCGCGAGCGCGGCTTTCCAGCCGAGGTGACGAACACCGGGTCGTTGGGTCCTGTCTTCGGGCTGGCGGCCTTGTGCTCGGTCAGGATCTCGCGCAGTAGGGGCAACATGTCTACCTCGCGCATGCCAGCGTCCGTTTTGTCGCGGCCGACCTCGAAGCGTAGCTCGCGTGAGGTCTTCTTCGCGCATGTATCTATTGTAGCGAACAGGTGTTCGATTTAGACAGAAATGGGGGCCTGTCGAGCGTGAGCGAGTCGATGGCCGGCCGACTCGAATCACGCTGCCACAGGGCCGAGACCCGTCTTTTTTTTTGGCCCTCGTAGTCGATCCAGCACGTGCGCTAGGTGCGCGGCGTCCAAGGTCCAAGCCTCACCGGGTGGATGAGGACGAGCGAGGGCCGGTCAGGGTTCTCACCTATGGTGAGTGCGTGAGCTCCCAACGCGCAGCCTCGGCGGCCGTCGATCCAGGCGCGCTGCCGGCGCTGGCGCGCCGCCACGCCGAGCGCGCTCGGCGGAGGAACCCCGGCGGACGGACGGTGCGGACGACCCAGGAGGGCGAGATGACGCTCAAGCCCGGCGCCCGGCATCGGGCCGAGTGGCAGCGGGATACTCGCCTGTCCGTCGATTGCCGCCCGGTGAGCAGCGGCGTAGGATCGTCGGGTTCGCCGTTGAGGAGGGTGCGTGGCCATCGATGCCGCAACTTCTGCCGCTGGACTGAAGGCCCTGTACGAGGTACCCGAGCTGACCCAGCAGTTGCGGCTTCGACCCGATCGGCTGCAGCGGCCCGTACCGATCCAGACACCCGATCTCGGGCATGTCGGCCGCTGATCTGGCGGCCACTCCCGACGGCACCTAGTGGCTCCGCGCGACCCCGAGGAGCTCGAGGCCGCCGGGGCGCCCGCCAGCGCCGAGCTACCCGCGGCCACCACGGTCGGCGCCGTGCACCTGACCGTGGCCGAGCTGGCGCGCTCGCTGGACTACTACCTGAACGCGGTCGGGCTCGAGGTCCTGCGGCGCGACGACCGGGGCGCGTCGCTGGGCGTGGATGGCCACGAGCTGGTGGTGCTCGTGGAGGAGCCGGGCGCGGCACCGGCCGGCGAGCACACCGGGCTCTACCACTTCGCGCTGCTGGTCCCCGCACGGGTCGACCTGGCGCGCTGGCTGGCGCACGCCGCCCGCGACCAGGTGCCGCTCACCGGGTTATCGGATCACTTCGTCAGCGAGGCCCTGTACCTCAGCGATCCCGACCGGCATGGGATCGAGATCTACTGGGATCGGCCCCGCGCGCTCTGGCAGGGACAGGTGGCCGAACGGATGACGACGCTGCCGCTCGACGTGGAGGGGCTGATCGGCGAGCTCGAGGACCCGCTCGCCGAGCCGTTCGAAGGGCTGCCGTCCGGGACCGTGATGGGGCATGTGCACCTCAAGGTGGCGAAGATCCCGGAGACGGTCGCCTTCTACCGCGACGTGGTCGGCTTCGCGCTGATGGCCCAGCTCGGCCCGTACGCCGCCTTTCTCAGCGCCGGCGGCTACCACCACCACCTGGGCGCCAACACCTGGGAGAGCTCCGGCGCCCTCCCGCCGCCGCCGGGCAGCGCCGCGCTGCGCCACGCCACGATCGTGCTGCCGGACGAGGCCGAGCGCGAGCGCCTGCTCGAGCGGGTGGCCGCCGGCGGCCAGGACCCGCGGCCTGGCGAGCACGGGCCGCTGGTCCACGATCCGTCCGGCAACGCGCTAGTACTCGCCGTCGCCTAGCCGGGGGCAGAGGGCGCGGCGACCGGCGCCACATGGCACCCGGCCGGAGAGATGCGGCGGCAATGGCCGCCCGGGTGCTTCAAGCGTTTGGCTCAAGCCGACCGCATGAAACTGTCATCTGCGAGCCGACCGGCGTCGGGTCGCGATGGCGGGGCCGTACGCGTCACTGAACCCTCCGGGGCCGTGGCGCTCGATCCGTGGGGAGGGCCGAAGCGGATGATCGTCCGATGGAGGTTCGATGGCTAGTGTGAGCAAAGACGACAAGGCGGTCCCGGATGACGCTGGCGCGTGACGATGCAAGCCACCTAGCGCCCCGGGCCCGAGGATCAGGAGGCGGAGATGAGCGGTGCAACAGATAGTCGGGTCGGAGTGCTTGGCACCGGGCTGATGGGAAGTGCGATGGCGCATCGGCTGCTAAACCAGCGCGTCGGGGTGATCGCCTGGGACCGCGAACCCGATCACGTGCAGCCGCTCGCAGAACGCGGCGCCGAGGTTGCCGCCAGCGCCGGTGAGGTGGTGGGCAGCGCTCAGGCGGTGATCACGATGCTGCCGACGGCCGACATCGTCCTCTCAGTCGTCGAGCCCTTGCTCGACGACTGGCCCCAGGAGACGATCTGGCTACAGATGAGCAGCGTCGGCGCGAGCGAGGCAGACCGACTCGTGGAGGTCGCCACCGCCCATGGTGTGACCCTCTTCGATGCGCCGGTCTCGGGAAGCACCCACCCCGCGGAGGAAGGCCACCTGACGATCCTGGCCTCAGGGCCAGACTCGGCTCGCGCACAGGCAGAGCCGGTGTTCGAAGCGCTCGGCTCGAGGGTCCAGTGGGTGGGGGAGGCCGGGATGGGCTCGCGCCTGAAGCTAGCGGCCAACCACTGGATGATCGCGATGGTGGTCGCACTCGCCGAGACCATGCACCTATGCCAGTTGATGGGGCTTGAGGAGAAACAGTTCGTCACACTGCTCGACGGGGGACCGCTGGGCCCCTCCTACGGTGTCGAGAAGCTCGGGGAGATGCAGCGCCACGTGTACCCGGCTGGCTTTCCGGTGCGCCTGGCGCTCAAAGATCTCAACCTCGTCAGGGAGGTTGCGCAAGGCTCGGACGTCGAGTTGCCCCTGCTCGACGCCGTCCTCGAGCGGATGGGCGACGCCGAGAACCGCCACGCCAATGACGATCTCGCCGCCGTGTACGAGCTGAAGCTTCCGAGCCGCGGCGAACGATGACATTCCCTACGACCGTCCCCGCTATGGACTGGTCGTGCGGGGCGGCGAGGCCAATCCGATAGCGCCCGAGCGCAGTTGCCTTACTACCGGTGCAGGGGTTGAGCTGTCAGCATCGGCGCGATGAGGATCGGCTTCGCCCTGGGCAGCGACGAGTTCTCGCCCCAGCAGCTCGGATGCGCGGATCCGATCGCCTCGTTCGCCGCGCAGCCTGAGCACGCCGAGATCCAATTGAGCGCCAGCCCCGGTTCGTAGAGCGGCGCACTGGTGTGCCCCCTGCGGTCGCGGCATCCGGAGCATCGTCAGCTTGACGCCCGCGGCACCCAGAGCGCCGCCTGAGTGCCCTGCCGATGGCGAGTACGACGGCGGATCCATCGGTGACTCGGCGAGCTCATCCAGTCATTCGTCCGCCGGGCCGACGCTCACCCCGCCGAGTTCGATCAGGCATCCGGCGGTGTCGGGATCGCGAGGCACGAAATCGATCAGCTTGCCGTGTGGCTCGAGCACGTCGAGCAGTCCGAGCGTGATGCCGCGGTGCAGGGTGCAGATCACCGGCTGGTTCTCGCGGACGGCGTCGCGATAAGGGCAGTTGCCAAGGCACAGCTTGACCCGGTCTGGCGCCTGCCGCTCGACGCTGGGTTGGAAGCCGAGCGCCACGAGCGTGCTCTGGAACGCGTCCGAGCCGCTGCTTTCGGCGTGGTCGGGCGCGATCTCGCGCCCGATCTCGCGGCCGGCGGCTTCGACGTCGCGCAGTCTCCCGGAACGCGGCGGGATCGCGCGGGCAAGCCACCGGCCGAGGTCCGTGTAGGCGCGCGGCGGCTCGCCGCCCGGCCGAGCGTCCGGAGCGATCGTCCATCCGTCGCGCGGTCGGCCGGGGGTCGACGTTCTTGCTCGCTCGCGCGCCACCAATCCCGCTTTCTCCATTCGCTCGAGATGGGTCCGCACCCCGTTGGGGTGCAGGTCGAGACGCTCGGCGAGCTCGACGGTGCCCGCGGCGCGCTTGAGCTCAGAGAGCAGGGCGAACAGCCGCGCACGGGTGGGTTGCGCGAGCACGTCCTCCGGGGCGACTGGGAAGGGAGCGTCCACGCCAGAAAAGAATTTACACACTCGGACTTGTAAAAACAACTAGGTGCCGGTAATTTTTACATGGAGACTGTAAAAATCCTCCCGGGAAAGGAGCTCCGCATGGCCTACGTGATCAACGAGCCGTGCATCGGGGTCAAGGACGTGAGCTGCACCGAGGTCTGCCCCGTGGACTGCATCCACCCGACGCCCGACGAGCCGGGCTTCACGGAGGCCGAACAGCTCTACATCGACCCCGAGGAGTGCATCGACTGCGACGCCTGTGTGGAGGCCTGCCCGGTCGACGCGATCACCTCCGAGGACCAGGTGCCGCCCGAGTGGCAGCACTACATCGCCAAGAACGCCGCCTACTACCAAGAAGAGCAGTCATGACCACCCCGGACCCCGCGAATTCGAGACCCGCAGGTCGGTCCGATGGCCCCTGCCACGGGCCGCTGATGGCTCACCGACGTGCTCGACACGATGGCGAGCACGTCGACGCGATCAAGCTCGCCGGCGGTTCGTTCACGGTGACGCCCGAGCCCGCACTCACGCGATCATCGAAGCGCTCGTGTCGACCCGCGGGTTCATGGCGGCGAGATGGGTACTGATGTCCATTCCAAACCGAGCGTCTCGCGATGAACATACGATCATGAGACCGTCCAAGCCAGCTCTTCCCACCGGCACGCCCGGCCCCGCCAACCCGGGACCCGCGGATCCCGCCGATGATGCTGGCGACGGGCTTTTCATGTTCTTAGTTTTCATCGTCGCGGTCCTGGCCTCTACCGGGGCCGTCGTCTTGATCGCGCTGGTCGGCACGTGGTGGATGCTCGGCTTCGGCTTTGCGATCCACATGATCGTGACCGCCGTCGTCCTACTCACGGTCGTTCACGTGATGACCGGCCGCGCACGCGCGAGAACCGAGCGGGATCGACCCTCGCCGGCACCGGATAATCGTGTCGGAACCCGACCGCAAGCAGGCAAGAGGCCGGTCACGGTGCCGTGAGCGTTCCGACCCCGCCATCGTCGTCTCACGCGATCCTCGCGATCGTCCCCGACCGACGCGTGGTCATCCTGAACGCTCGGCCCGCCGCTGGTCCAGCCAGCCCGACGCTTGTCCGACCCAACCTCCCGAAAGGAGGGACGTGACACATGGCCACTCACACCAAGAACCTACTTAAGACGCTCGAGAACTGGAGGCTCTCCGGCGGCAGCTGGCGTGTCGTGTCGATCTCCAACGAGCGAGCCGTCGTCGACCGCTGCTCATACACCGGCGAGCCGCTGGAGCGACTCGAGTCCGACGACCCTGCCGTGGTCGCACATCTGCGTACCACGCATTCGGGCCTTGACCTGAGCGTGAGACGCAAAGGAAACACACGTGGCCTCCGTGACACTGGTTCCACCACCCGCCCTCGCGTTCCCGTTTCTGGGCGCCAATGAGCACCCGCGCCAAGCCCCGCACCAGCGAAGTGTCCGAGAGCCGCGGCCCATATTCGTCGCCAGGAGACTGACATGGCGCTCGAGGTACTGATCAAGCGGATCTACGATCCGTCCGAGTCAGGCGACGGATACCGGGTCCTGATCGACCATGTCTGGCCACGCGGCGTCTCCCGCGAGCGCGCAAAGCTGGACGAGTGGGACCGCGAGCTGGCGCCAAGCGACGAGCTGCGCAGATGGTTCGATCACGTCCCGGAGCGGTTTGATCAGTTCCGTACGCGCTACCGCGAGGAGCTCGGCGCTCACGCCGACCGGGTCGAGGAGCTGCGCAAGCACGCGAGGAATGGGCCACTGACGATCCTCTACGCCGCCCGCGATCGTGAGCACAACAACGCAGTCGTCCTCGCTGAGTTGGTCCGTGATGGTTGACGCGTGCGCTCGCCCTACGTGCGCGGCAGTGGCAAGTATTCCCTGCTCAGTCTGGGCATTGGCCCCCATTGAAGGACCGGTGCGCGGCTGCGACGTTGGACGAGACACCAGCAGAAAGGCAACCGTCATGACCCCCGTCTCCATCAGTTCTTCTCAATCAGAGCAAAACGGCCGCGGACAGACCTCGCCCGCGGTCGACAGTCGCACAGCCGATATCGATCTGCTGATCGTCGACGATCAGCGCATGGCGAGCCCTGGCCTTTGCACCAGGCAGGATCGTCAGCGAGAGATCCGGGTTATCGCCAGCACCGAGAGCAGCGAGGCAGCGCTGCGTCTGGCCAGAGAGCAGAAACCCCAGGTCTGCATGGTCTCGGCGACGCTCGACGCGGCCGACTGGCTCAGCCTCGTGCGTCGCCTAAAGCAGCTCGACTACCCACCGCGAGTGCTCATCTATGGCGCCCCGGATTACCGGATGGCTGGCATGGCAATGATCGCCAACGCGGACGGCGTGCTCAGCCGCGACGCCTCCGAGGAGCTAGGCGACGTGGTCAGCCGGGTCGCCGCAGGGGAAAGGGTCTATCCCGACCTACGGCCCGATGAAGTCCACGAGCTGCTGGATCGCGTGGATGACCCCGACCGAGCCATCGTGGCGATGTTGCTCGAGCGCATTCCCCGGGGCCTCATCGCGAGCACATTAGGGATAAGCGCACGGTCGCTGCGGCAGCGGCGCCACGCCATCCTCACACGGCTCGATGGCGCGCGCACCAGCGATGAGAATCGCCCCGACGTCACGCCGGTGATTGAAGCATTAGGTCGGCACGCCGCCCAAGGTCCGGAGACGTCGGCGCCGGGAAGCCACGCTGCACTCGGGCGCGTCGTGCCCGCGATCGGCCGGCCTCTCGAAGTCAGGCCTCGGTGACCTCGCAACCATGCTTCAGATGGGGGCTTATCACCATTCCAAACGTGGCTGTTCGGGCCGAAACTGGAGGTAGCTAATGACCAACTCTGCCTTCAGCCGCAGACATCGCCACCCGGCTTGCCTGCGCCGCTTCAGCAGATTCCCGAATTAGGAGGTCCGACATGACCGGACAGACACTCGATTCGACTTACCACTCCGTGCAGGAACACGCGGCGAGCCACGCAGCTCGGGATGAAGCGACCAGATTCGAGAACGTGTTGGTCGGGGTCGACGGAAGTCCTGCAGGCCGTGACGCAATCGCGCTCGGCGCCAGGCTCCGCGCTCCGGACGGCCGATTGACATTGGCGCACGTCTCTCCCACCAACAGCTCGACATATCTGAGTGCCGACGCGGAGGCAGCGAGGGCGAAATCGCTGGAGATGCTGGAACGCGAACGTGAACAGGCAGCTGTGATCGCCGAACTGAGGGACATGCGGTCGGTGTCCGTGGGTCGCGGTCTCCATCAGCTCGCGGAGGAATTCGCCGCTGATCTGTTGGTCGTCGGCTCTTGTAGCCGGGGATTCCTAGGCCGCGTGTTCATCGGTGATGACACCCGCGCGTCGCTAAACGGCGCCTCGTGCGCGGTCGCTGTCGCGCCGCACGGCTACGCCGAAAGCGGGACAGACGTTAAGACGATCGGCGTGGGCTACAACGGCACGATCGAAGCCGACGCCGCGCTTACTGTTGCCCGCGACCTTGCTGCACGCTACGGAGCGAAGATTCGCGCCATGACGGTTATCCCCGTCCCAGGAGGCGTCGGCTATTGGGAAGCGTTCGTCCCAGACTGGCCCGCGGCCACCGACGCGGCGGAACAAGCCGCCAACGATCAGCTGCGCTCGCTCGACGACGTCGACGGCAGCATTGCGGTGGGCATTCCAAGCGAAGCGCTGGCCGCATTCGGAGCCGAGGTCGACCTGCTCGTGGTCGGCTCACGCAGCTACGGCCCGATTCGGAGAATGATGCTCGGAAGCACCTCGGAACACCTCGCGCGCGCCTCTCGCTGCCCCCTGCTCGTGCTGCCGCGTCCCGTAGTGGCCCGCCATGAGCAGGAGGAAGACTGATCCCGGGAGCGCCGGTCCTAAGCGGTCAGGGAACTGCGCCCCCACTTCCCTGACCTCCGGGGAGCGGGAGGGATCTCGGGCCCCCGTCTCTCGCTTCATGAGGTTCTTGGTCAACGCGCAAGCAGCGCACTAGCCGATGGAGCTCAAGGATCGCGATCCGGGCACGGATGATGGTCTTCCGGCCGGCTGGGCTCCTCCGCTCCGGCGGCGAGCCGCAGCGATACCGGTTCTGAGAGCCCGTGCGCGGGCCGGAGCCATGCCCTCCTTCCAGGCAGAGCGTCCGGCGGTCGCGTGCGAGGATCCGCTGCAGGCAAATCCGAGGAGGAGCGATGGACAAGGCTCACGACGTGATGAAGGAGCTGGCCGAGCCGGCCCGGCGCCTGCGGGAAGACGTGCCGGAGGTGATCGAGGCCTACGCGAACATGCAGCGAGCGGTGATCGTCGATGGCGCGCTGCCGGCCAAGGTCAAGGAGCTGATCGCGCTGGCGATCGGAGCCACCCGCCAGTGCGACGGCTGCATCTCATCTCACGCGCGCGGCGCTGTCCGCCAGGGCGCCAGCGAGGCCGAGGTGGCCGAGGCGATGGGCGTGGTGGTGATGATGAACGGCGGACCCGGCACGGTGTGGGGGCCGCGCGCGCTCGCCGCCTACCGCGAGTTCGCCGAGGGCGCGTAGCGCGCGCTCCGGTGCCGCGGCCACGCTCGGCGCGGAAAGGCACGGGCCGAGCGGATGGAGAAGCCGAACGCCCAGGGTTCGTGTGGCCTCCGAAGATGACCAGCTCGATGCAGACCAAGGTCCGCGCCGGGGTTCGCGATCGGGCTCGCCTGCGCTACGACCAGATGTACTCCTCAGCAATGGCTCCGTCGCGCCACTTCGCCACAGTCACCATGCGGCCCCCGCCCTCGAATTCTCCGACGACGCAGGTCCATTCCCCGGACCCGAACCTGATGGGGTGGGAGACGATCTGGGGCGGTGTGCCACCCGCTGAATCGACGTACGCCTTCATGGCCTCGATGTGCTGTTCGATCCCGCGAGTAGGTTCTTGGCCCTTCCAGTCGACGTACACGTCGTCGGTGTGGTGGTGGGCGAACACGCCATGCCAGTCGGCGTTGTTCCATCCCGTGAAGTCGAGGTCATCCATGCCCTTGAGGTTGGCTTCGGCCTGATCCTGCTGCATGAGTCACTTCTCCTGTAGTTGGACGGAGATGTCAGTGTGATCTTTACCCGATCGAGATGGTCGGGTACAGACCCCGCCCGCCCGTTGACCTAAGCCATCAGGAAGGACGAGTGTCGCTTCGTCGAGCGCCCCGAGCACGATCAGGCCGGCCATGACGCCCACCGTCCCCGGCCAGATGCAATGCCGAAGACAAGCCAACGATGGCGATACTTGCGGCGGTGAACGGGCGCGCCCGGAAACCCGGTGAGAACCTCTTAGGCCGAGCTGCCGGGCGCGTGCTGTGGTTGGCCCATGCCCAGGGGCCCGTGCCGTGAGGATTGATCTTGAAGCGTTGAGGCCCTTGGGAGCTGTCGATGAGCGCTTCCAGTCCTACAACATCGAGATGGCCGAGATCATCGGCGGGAGCTTCTGGAAGCCCTACGGCAAGGAGACGGATTCGGTCCTTCAGCGCCAGGGGCCGCGCGCGTCGGGCTCGACACCGGTCGGGGTTGACGCTGCGCTCTTCCAGAGACGTCCGCCAGTCGACCTTGCCAATCCCCGGCTGCGCAGGCTCGCCGCGGCATTGGGGCCGGCCTATGTGAGGGTCAGCGGCACCTGGGCGAACACGGTGTACTTTCACGACTCCTCGGGCCCGGCGCCTACATCGCCTCCCGCGGGCTTCGGCGGGGTGCTGACCCGGGAGCAATGGACCAAGGTCATGGAGTTCGCCGCCGCGGTCGACGCGAAGCTCGTCACCTCGTTTTCCACCGGTCGCGGAACTCGCGACGCGCAGGGGGTCTGGACCGCGGATCAGGCGCGTAGGTTCCTGGCTGCAACCGAGGCCGCCGGGGGGAAGATCAGCGCCGCGGAGTTCATGAACGAGCCCACCTTCGCCGCGATGGGCGGCGCCCCCGAGGGCTACGACGCGGCGGCGTACGGACGGGACACTGCCGACTTTGATCGGTTCCTCAAGCAGGCCGCGCCCGAGACGACCTTCCTCGGACCGGGGTCGGTGGGGGAGCCAGGATGGCTGACGGTGCCCGGAGAGATGCTGGGCTCGGAGGACCTCCTCGCGGCCTGCGGTCCGGTGTTCGAGGCGTTCTCCTACCACTTCTACGGAGCGATCTCGAAACGGGGGGCGGCGCTGGCCCCGCAAGCAACGACCACGCCCGAGGCGGCACTGTCAGAGGACTGGCTGGCGCGGACCGAGGTCACCGAGGCGTTCTATGCGGGCCTGCGGGATCGCTTCGAGCCCGGTAGGCCCCTGTGGGTGACAGAGACCGCCGACGCCGCCGCCGGCGGCAACCCGTGGGCCTCGAGCTTCCTCGACACCTTCCGCTATGTCGAGCAGCTGGGGCGGCTGGCCAAGCGGGGCGTACAGGTGGTCATCCACAACACGCTCGCATCGAGCGACTACGGATTGCTCGACGAGCAGACGCTGAAACCTCGCCCGAACTACTGGGCCGCGTTGCTGTGGAGAATGCTCGTCGGCGGGACCGTGCTGGATCCAGGGCGCTCGTCGACGCCGAACCTGCACCTATACGCCCACTCTCTGCGTGGCCATCCCGGAGGTTTCGCCCTGGTTGTCATCAATACCGACCGCACGACCTCCCGGGAGCTGATCATCTCGACAGCGTCAGAGCGCTACACGTTGAGCGCCAGCAACCTTCTCGACACGACCGTCGAGCTGAACGGCGCCCAGTTGAAGCTCGATGCCAACGGCGAGCTGCCCCGGCTCGCAGGCCTCCCGACACCGCCCGGGCGGGTCTCCATCGCCCCGGCGAGTATCAGCTTCCTCGCCGTGCCGCGCGATCCTGGCGCCGGGCTCGCTGACCGACAGGGTCGAACGGACCGGGATTCCTCGGCCGGTTGAAGAGTTCCGGCGGGGCGAGGTCTCGCTGCCCCGCCGCGCTGCTCGCACGGGCCGGAGCTCGCGTCGTGACTGCCGATGCCCGGGAACGGCCGCCTCGAGCCCGCGCGTCAGCGACCTGACTTGGCTCGTCCTTCGGCGCGCCGGCGCAGCGTCTCCCACGCGCGATCGAGCTCCTGCCTGATCGCGTGGAGCCGCTCGCGGTGCTCCTCCTTGCGGCCCTCCTCCGCTTCCTCCAGAAGCTCGTTCTCCTCGCCAACTAGTCCGTCGATGTGCGCGTAGACCTCGAGGTCGCGGGGAATCCGGGAGAGGTCCTTCTCGTGCTCGCGCGCGAGCTCCTCGTCTGGGTAGAACCCCGCCACGGGAGACATTCTATGGCCGGCTCCCGGCCGGGCTATGTCACGACGCCGAGCTCGTGGTCGTAAGTCCTCAACGGCTGACCGCCGAATGCTCGTCCCGCTCGTGGCGGGTGCAGGGAAGCGCGCCGCCGGCTGCCGAGACCTGCAATGGCACCGTGTCAGTAATCACGAACCGCCCCGAACCGCCGCCGCGACGCCTGTCGCGCGGCCGCTTTCCCGGGCGCAGCATCGGTCTCAGAGCCGTCAGGACGATGCTGCGTCTCGTCCCGTGCAGTCGTCTCGCTGTTAAGTCCGCTCCCTCAGAGGTGGCGGGCTAGCGCTGCCAGAGTCCATGCTCCACGTTGCCCTGGATCACGATTGCAAAGGTGACCTGATCACCTTGCCGGGTCGGGGATAAGCAATCGCCGACCCGGCTTCCTCGGCCTCTTTCAACGCTTGTTGGATGTCTTCGACCGCGACGTACGTCCGCATGATCGGCTGCTCATGCGCCGCCAGTGGCTTCCGGATGCCGACCAGGGCACCGTCAGCTTGGGTCGCAACCCGGGCCTGTCCAAGATCGGGCTCTGGGGGACCGAAGGAGAGGCCGTGCATGCGCTGGTAAAGCCCAGTCACAGCGTCTACGTCGTCGCTGACGATCTCCAAGTAGTGAATGGCCATCTTGGAACTCCTCTCTCTATGCGTCCGCGGAGTGGAAGAAGCTCCCGGCCCGGCGCTCCATCTCTTCGGGGGAGAGCTCCTCGATCCGCTGGCTGAGCATCCATTGTTGGCCGAATGGGTCGCGCAGTCGGCCTCCGCGCTCCCCGTAGAACTGATCTGCCAGTGGGTAGACGATCTCGGCGCCGGCACCGACAGCACGATCCCAGACGGCGTCCACGTCCTCCCAATAGGTGGCCATGATCGCGCTCACCATCCCGCCGAGCGAGTGCGGCGCCTTCGCAGGCGCATCGGCGTCAGGGCCCTCCTCGGTGATCATCACGACAGAGTCCCCCACTTGCACCTCGCCGTGAACCAGCCTGCCTTCGGGATCGACGAAGCGCTCTCCGATCTCGCGCGCTGCGAACGCACGGAGGTAAAAGTCGATCGCCGCGGCGCCATCGCTAACGACGAGCCGAGGCGTAACCGTGTGCAGGTGGTCGGGGACCGGGTTCAGGCCCGAGCTCGGATCGCCTGCCATGGGTGGCTCCTTTCGATTCGGTGAGGATCGGGTTGGTGTTCATCTCGGACATTTCGTCGCGCGAGGAGGACGGCGCTGATGATGACCGTGGCGAAGGCCAGCACCCGGACAGCGCCGAACATCCCTCCAGGGAGCGGCTCGTGAAAGATGGTCATGCCGGCGACTATCGGGATGGCGCTGGTCAGGAGCGTGGCAAGGCCTGCGGTGACCAGAGCACCGCCGCGCTGGAAGCCCATCTGCAGGAGCATCGTCCCGCCGCCATAGCTGAAGATCATGGCGGGCGCCAGGACCAAATCTCCGGCGACGGTGGCCTTGGTCGCGACGTCGCCGGCGGCGAACGCGATTCCGGTGGCCAAGCCGAAGGCGCCGCCGCGCCGAACAGCCGTCGACCGGGGCCCAGCGCGGCGGCGGCGGCGGCGGCCGAGCCGCCGAACCACAGCCCGAGGCTCATCCACGAGGCCTCGCCTCCGGCGGCGGCGCCGCCGCCCAAAGACACGCCCAGCAGAGCGAGGCCAGCGACCGACAGGCCAACCCCGAGGCGCTCTTGCGGGCTTAGCCGAGTCAGACTGAAGCGCGAGACGAGCGCGGCCAGGATGCCGATCCCCCCGGCGGACACCGCTTGTACGAGGGCGAGCGGCGCCAGGGCGAGAGCCAGTACGAACAGCCCCCACCCGGCCGTCTCGGCGGCGAAGCCCGCGAGCCAACGACGGCTGCCCAGAAGCAGCCGCGCCGTGTGCAGCGGCCTGTGCACGGACAGAGGCGGCAGCGTGTTGGCGGCCTGATGCTCTCGCAGGTAGCCCCAGTTGAGTGCGAGCGCGGAGCCGAGCGTGATCAGAAGGGCGATGGCGGTCTGGTCCATGGTCGGGGTGTTTGGTTCGGGGCTAAAACGGCGCGGCGTGCGACATACCGTGCTTGAGAAAGGTTGTCGCTATCGCATTTCTGCGCCTATGGGGTAAGAGCTGTATTTGGCTGTTGCGCCGTACGCCGGTTCGCTCGGATACGCGAGCCCGCCATCATCGACCCACGCGCCGATAGGGAGCGACGGGGACATGGCCGAGCCGATCGTGCTGGCTGACACTCGCCTCGGGCCGCGGCCGGCAGGCATTCGATGGGAGATGTCAGTCATCCGAGCGCCCGGCGGCTTCATCCCGCTGAGCCGTCGTCCAACCCTGCGGAGTGGGGAGGCAGCGGACGCGCGCTAGAGGCATCGACCGGTCAGGCGGCGACGCCAACCTCGCGACGGCAAACCGGCCCGGAGGTCATGCCGAATTCCTGAAACGCGCTGGCGATGCTCTCGGTTGAGAGTTCGGCGGCCAGACACAGCGAGAGCAGAGCGCGCGCCTTGAGCCCGTCGAGCGCGCCGGCCCGGATCAGGCCGAGCTCAAGCAACTCGATCTCGCTGCCGGGATAACGGTAGGTGTTGTGAAGCACTTCGCCTGCTCCGGTTCTCGACGCGAGGACCACGGGCATGTCGGCTGCCAACCTTTCGATCAGCGGCGCCATCGAAGGGGTGACGTGGCCGCCACCGAAGCCCTCGATCACCGCGCCCGCGAAGCCCAGCCGGCGGAGCATCGGCAGGATCCGGCCGTCGTCCCCGAGCGCCAAGCGAAGCAGGGCGACGCTAGGCACGGCTGCTTCGGAGGGGACATCGAGGTGAAATCGGCGCGCTGGCCGTGTGGCGATCACCGGCCGCCCTTCGGTGACCCAGCCGATCGGGCCGCTGAGGCGCGACTGAAACGCGGACGGGCTTGAGGTGTGGGTCTTTGCCACGAACCGCGCGGCGTGGATCTCATCGTTGAACACCACCACGGTGCCGAGCCCACGGGCCTCGCGGCTAGCCGCGACCTGCACAGCGGCCAAGAGGTTGGCCGGCCCGTCAGCGCCGGGCCGCGACGGGCTTCGCATCGCGCCGGTGATCACGATCGGGACATCCCCCGACCAGAGCAGGTCGAGCGCGAATGCAGTCTCCTCGATCGTGTCGGTCCCTTGCGTGATGACGACCCCTGTGGAGCCATCCTCGACCCGGCGGGCGATTTCGTCACGCAACTTCAGCACGTCGCGGAAGGTGATCGCCGTCGAAGGCCGCTGCATGATCTGGGCGGTGTGCAGATCCACGGTGTCGTCGATGCCGACCACCGAGCGGGCGATCTCTTCGGCGCTCAGTTTGGGGGCGGACCCGGGGCTGGTGGAACTCGGGAGGCTGGCGATGGTGCCGCCGGTGGCCAGATAGTCCACGCGCGGGCGGGAGACGGCGACCAGAGGGACGACCGGTTCCGGATCGGGGCAGGACTCGCCCGATCCCGTCGTCGCGGGGGCGAGGGCGCGCGTTCGTCTTGGGGCGCGCGGCGCGAGCGGCCCCTGCCAAAGACTATGGTCGAACATGATGGAGTGAGCGTCGCAGCTGGCGCAGCGGCAGGGAATGGGTGAATTCACGCATTTGCGGTCGCGCGGGTATCAGCGGGGGATGTTCAGGCCGCGCGCGAGGCTGGTTTGACCGCGGCTGAGGTCCCGAGGACCCGCCCGGAGGCGTCCTGGGCCTGGACGGCCACGTAGGGGCCGCTGGTGTGGACCGTGGCGCTGGTCTCGAACCCGGAGCGTTTGGCTTGGGCTAGCGGCTTCAGAGCCTGAGGGTTCGAGCCGGCCAGGATACGCCAGCGGACGATGGCGGTGGCGCCATTCCAGCTTGCGTATACGGTCAGCTTGCCCCCAGCTTCAGCGGTGGTCGCGATCGTCGGTCTTCCGGGCGGGGTAGCGCTCCACGGGAAGCGGTAGGCGCGGTAGGAGGTGTCCGGTGCGGCGAGCGCGGCGTCGAACAGGAGGCGTCCGTTGGGGCTGAACTCGGTCAGATTGGGCTGCGCGCCCCAGCCGATAAATCGGTCGCCGTTGGCGAGGGTCTGCATGTTGCCCTGGCTTCCAGCGAGCAGCTTGCTGGGATGGGTCCATTCCCGCGCCAGCGTCGCGCGCATGGTCTTCTGCCCGACGACCGCCCGAAGACCGGCGTAGCTCGAGCTTGAGCGCGATCGCGCGCGACTGGGGGTGGACCTTGGGCTCGGCGCCGTTGTCGAACAGGGTGATCGTGCCGTCGGGCTGGCGGCGGGCATCGTGCTGGTAGGCGAACTGGGTACCGTTGCCCATCTCGAAGCTCGAGCGTTTGCCGCCCAACCGCCACATGATCTTCCCCGTCTGGTGGTTGATCTTGTAGATCGCCCACGTATTGCGGGCGGAGACGAGCAGGTTCCCGTCGCTGTCGAGGGCGACGGAGTTGATGTGGAAGTAGTCGAACAGGCCATCCTTGGATGGCGTGGCGTACGACTCGTCGAGCGCGACATTGCCCAGGCTGTGCCACTCGAACAGCATCAGTCCCGTGCGGATGTCGAGTTCCTGCACCACGCCGTCGAGCACCGTCCCGTCCCGCGGACCGCCGACCGCGGACAGGTCCATGCGGACGGGGTTGTAGGCGAGGATCAGCGCCGTTCCCTGCGGGGTTATCTCGAAGTCGTGCAGATCCGCGCGGTAGCCTTCCGCGGCTTTGACTGTCGCGATCTGGCGGTAGGAACTGTCGAAAATCACGTCTTCGCCGTCTCCGTATCCGCGTGAGGTGACGATCCCCTGCCACCAGGTCAGTACGGGTCTTCCTTCGTAGCGCTGCTCGCTGACGTCGAACGCTTGGGTCCTTCCGGGCAGGGGGTGAAACCAGATCGTCTGCCCATGGCTGTCGAGAAGCAGCGGTCCGGCCTGTCCGAGTTTGTTGCTGGGGCCCAGGAAGATGTCGCCAGTACCGGCGCTGCCTGACTTGGCGGTGACCGTGACGGTCGGCGGGTGGAGGTCGGGAAGCGAGTGGAAGCTCTGGACCTGTCCTGGCCGGGTGGGCCGGCCAGGTGGGCCGGCCTGGATGCCGAGCGGCACGGGATGGGCCACCGTGAAGTGAAATCGGACGGGCTTGCCGTTGCCCTTCACACGGAGGCTGACATCGACCGTCTCTCCGGGCTCGAACGGCTTGTCGGCGAGGAAAGTCGCGCCGCGTCCGCCTGGTTGCGCGACCAGCCGGCCGGAGTGGCGGCCGCTACGCGAGCCGGTGACCGTGATGTCGTTGAGCTCGGAGGCGCTCGCACCGCGCACGCTGATCTGGGTCTGCGGTGAGGCGACTGGCGTATCCGGGGCGGGGGAGAAGCCGAGCTTGGGAGCGCTGGCACCGCAGCCCGCGGCGGCGAGCGCGACGACCAGCAGGGTCAGGCGACCCGTCAGCCCAGGCAGTCCGTGCGACATGCCGGGCGAAGGACGAACGGGTCGGTCACGGCGGGGCCCCTACCCGCCCCGGGAGTTGCTCGCGCCGGACTTCGGATGCGGCGAGAGGATCAACGGCGGCCTCGAGATTGCTCACGACCCACCTGACGGATCTTATGGACGGCGCCCTATTCGAGGGCGGTACGGTCGGCGCCGGCCGCGTCACGCCAGCGCGTGCTCGCGGCGTGTACGCCGGCTCTGGCGGCGCTGAGGCCGACGCAGTCGCGCCCGGAGTCGGCGCTCATCCCCTTCGCCCAGAGTCCAGAAGAACCAGAGCTCAAGGGCAGCAAGCGCGACCATCGCAAGGAGGATCAGTGCGATCGCGAGCATCACCAGCCAACCCCTGCCAAACGGCCAGCTTCGGCTTGAATGACGCCTGCCAGTTCGGTACGCATGCCTGCTCTCAAATCGTTTTGCTCGACACCTGCGCCCGTCGGCGAGCCGAGACCCGCCGACGGACGACGACCGTCCGTCGCGAGGCACCTGTGAGTCATTATCCGTTCTCAGACTCCCGCTCACGTGTGCTCGAGCTTTGACGGTGATCACAGCCTCGCAGTAGCGCGCTCCCAAAGAAATGGGTAAATGGGTGCATTTCCGGCCGACAGAACGATCACGCTTGGAGCTCTACCCGGTCAGCTGCTCCAGGGCTCAAGCTGGGCCCTCGGGCACGCGCTCGGTGACAGCGGCGCGCGGAGCGATCAGCAGCGGGCAGCCGCACTCGCGTGTCAGCTGCAACGACGTGCTCCCAAGCACTAGCCGCCGCAGCGGGCCATAGCCACGAGAGCCGACCACGAGCAGGTCAACCTCGTCTCCGAAAGCGACGAGCTCGTCTGCGGGCCTGCCGACCACAACCCGGCCATCGACCCCTTCAAGTGGCCGCAAGAGATCACGCGCCGCTTGCTCGAGAGGTCGGAGCGCATCGGGCTCTCCCCAGTGCCCCACCGCTCCGGGAACGGGTTCAACCACGGTCATGGCAAGAAGGCGCGCCCCACATGCCGCAGCGAGCTGCCGCGCGATGGCAAGCGCGGCGTTCGCCTCGGCGCCGCCGTCGTAAGCGACACCGACGGTCTTGATCTCATCGCCCCCGTCGGCGTAGCCGTGAGGGGCGACGGCGACGGGGCAGGTCGCCCCGCTTACGGTGCCGCGGGCGCGGTCGCCGACCAGCACGCGCCCGACGGGGCCGCGGCTGGCAGACCCCACCACCAGCAGATCCGCGTCGCAATCCTCGGCCAGCTGGTGCAGGCCGCTGCCCACCGAAGCGGCGAACATGCCGGTCAGCTCGGCGACCACCCCGAGTGCCTCGCGCTCGCGTTCGAGCATCTCGCGCCGCTCCTTCCAAACCGGCGTGGCGTGGAAGTTCCGGTAGGTCGGCGATTGGAGGAGCACGATATTGGCTAGCGTCAGGCCCCCGCCGCGAACGGACAGCCGCGCTGCGAGCGCAATTGCGTCCCGGCCCGGCGGCGTGCCATCGACGCCGACCAGGACGTTGTGGAATGGAGACTGCTCGGACACGGCGAGCTCCTCTCGGGTGGGCCCGGCCTGAATTGTCCCAGCGGGGCTCATACTCAACTCACCCCTCTCGGGGGCAGGCGCACCCGCTCCCGCGCGGTGATCAGCGATAGGGAGTGGGACGAGCGCCGACCGACCGCGGAACCACCAGCACCGGGCAGCGGGCGCTCCGTACCAGCCGCAACGAGGTGCTCCCCAGTATTAGCCGCCGCAGCGGGCCATAGCCGCGAGAGCCCACCACGAGCAGGTCGACCTGGTCCCCGAAGGAACGAAGCTCGTCGGTGGCGAACCCCTCAGCCAAGCGACCGGTCACGCCGTCAATCTGTCGCGTTCGCCGGCTGGCCGTCTGCTCGAGCACATCAAGCGGTGCACCCCAGCCGCCATCTATGTATCCCGCCTGGCCGACAGCCGCCGGCCGCGGCCTGAGGACAGTCAATGCGCGCACCGTCAGGTCCTCGCGGGCGGCGACGCGTCGGGCGAGCGCCATCGCGGCCCTGGCTGCCGGAGTGTCGTTGTAGGCCACGCCGATCATCTCGAGGCGACGCGGCCGCCGCGCCCAGCCGTGCGGCGCGACCGCCACTGGGCAAGTGGCGCCGCTGACGGTGCCGCGGGCGTTATCGCCCACCAGGATGCGACCAATCAGTCCGCGACTGCAGGAGCCGACGACCAGCAGGTCGGCGCCGCGTTCATCGGCGAGCTGATGCAGGCCGAAGCCGACCGACGGAGCGAACGTTCCGGTCAGTTCGGCTGACACTCCCATGGCCTCACGCTCTCGATCGAGCATGGCTTGAACCTGCTTCCCGCGGGGTGTCGAGTGAAAGTTGGAATACGTCGGACCCTGGGTCAGAACTACGTGCGCAAGTGTCAACCGTCCGGCAGGGTCGCGCAGCCCCTCGCCGAGCGCGATCGCATCGCGCCCGCTAGAGGAGCCATCGACGCCGACAAGGACGTTTGCGAATGTGGCAGGTTCGTGTCCGTTGGCGGCCGCAAAAGACTGTTCATGGCGAGTATCGATCTCTGCGAATGTCATATCTGTCATGGCCGTTCTCCGTCAATAAGGGGGTTGCCGCCGAGCGTAAGCCTGGGGGCAACGGCGCCGAAGTTCATGCTCTGATCCAAGCAGGGGTGACATGGATCGCCCATGGGCAAAGACACCCATCTGTCTCGCCTTGCGCAACCCCCAACGCGATCGCGCCAGCGAAAAACGCCAGCCCCGGACCCGGCCGTGATCTTGGTCTCGGGTAGCCCTTGCACTCGTCCGACATCCGGATTGACAGACCGCTGATGGTGCTTCACGTGGGCCGAGATGGGGGTCTTTGCCCATACCAAGTCAGCCCTGCGAATGCGAGGCTGTAATCACGCCAACGGAGCACGTGCTGGTAACTGACTCACAGGTGACGTCCGGTGGCGAATGGATGCGTTCATCGGCGACTTCAGCTCGCCGACAAACGCAGGTGACTAACGAATGAAGTCAGAGGAGTTCGATGATGCTGCTCACGATCATGCTCATCTTGCTCGCGATGCTCGCACTCGCAGCTTTCGAGCTATGGCTGTTCTGGGAACTGGGCGAACGCCATGACGGCCACCGGCAGCGTGCGCGCACCCGGAGACATCGCTCAAAGCCCCAAGCGCGGCGCGGGCACCCACCAGAGCGGACACTCTCGGCAATCGGGTGATCAACGTCGGCGACGCTGGATCTCGCGCGATGGCCAGAGAGCGCGATGGCCACGGCAGCGCCGGCCACGACCGTGGCCAACACGACTAGGTCACGACCGGCCGAGAGCTGGGCGAGGAATGGGGGTGACACCCATGCGACCGGGAATTGCCGTCCATCTGTGACCCACGCCCCTACGTACGTGCGTCACGGATACAGGCCGAGCCGGGCGACGAATCTGGCGGGCGAGTTGGGAGAGCGTGAATCGGCCTCAGTCAGTCGCCGCACATCAGCCCGGCGGTGCTGGCGGCGGTGCTCGACGAGCTCGTCGACCTCCTCGACGACCGTGATCGCGTGCGGGACCGCCCACTTCTGGTCACCTGGCTTCCCGAGCGGCACCCGTTCGCCGCGCTCGATCTTGTGGAACACCGCCGCCGGATCCAGGAAGGTGCGCTCTGTGTTCAGCTGCCTCGTGATGTGGAGGATCGAGGCCATCAGCCGACCTCCAGCCAGTCCCCGGTGGTCCGCTCGGACGAGCGCGCCGGGCGCTTGCGCTCGGGCTCCTGGCTGATGTGTGAACCTCGCCCGTTGCTGCAGTTGGTCACAGTCGGGCCAGCTGTCCTGATGGTCCTTGTGCGAGAGCTTCCGTGCTTGGGCGTCGTCTCTTCGCCCGCCAAGGCGTGGACTCCGATTGGCTCCTTGCCCAGCTCATTCAGGCCGATGGCACCGCCTTCGTTTTCCCACCTGTTGATCGCTTCGGGCATGCCCACCACTGTTGTCGATCGGGGGCGTCCAGGCCACTGGGGCTGACACCCATTTTCAACGCGGCGAAATACCCAACGCGGCGAAATCGGAAGGGCCGGGATGATCTCCGGGTTTGGGCTCGACACGCGCGTCAGAGATGAGCAACGCCCGGAGCCTCAGGGTGGACCGCGCGGCTTTCCGGGCCGCTAAAGCAGCCCGCGGAGCGGCAGCCGCGGCGCTCGCCCTCTCGCCCCTGCTTCTGAGGGGCGTCGTCGTCATCAGAGCGAACCAGAGCCGCCTGGGCTTGCCGCACGCTGCCGGTGACGAGCTAACGGGCGGCGGTCTGTTCGCCGCGTTCTCGACGGATGCCGTAGAGGTAGGTCAGCAGCAGCCCGAGGACCGATCCCGGGATCGGCCATAGAGCTTCGCTGATGCCCGGTGGGTTGTGCGGCGGTATGCCCGGCACTGGCAGCAGGTATCCCGACGCGAGCGCTCCCGCTACGGCGGCAATGAAGGCCCCGATGATCCCACCGAAGAACCGATCCGGTACGAGCACCGACAGATGCCAGATGGCGACGCCGATCATCACCCAGACGAAGATGCTCACGGAGCTCCCGGTCCTCTTGAGTCGCGCCCAGGAGATATCGCTGGGGTTTGTCGGATACGCGGCTGGGACGCCACGGCTAGACCGGTTTGGCTAGGCCGGCTTGCGCTCACGTGCGGGCAGAACGTGAAGCGCCAGTAGCCGGCGCGTCCGCTCGACCCCGCGACGCGTCTCGATGACGCGCCGGCTGAGCTCCGGGTCAACGGGCCAGGGGCGAGGCGCATTGACAGTCAGTCGTTCAGAACCGTTCGGGGCGAGCTTTTGGCGAAACTTGGACAGTGCCATTGGGTGTCTCCTTTCTGGTGTTGGACGCGGCGTCGAGCCGCGGGCGGGACTGGAATGGGAATCCGCACTTCCTAGTGTTCTTCGCCCCTCCCGCCGCGGGAATGGGCAGTGACCCCCATCTCGGCGCGAGAGCTGCTGGGAGCTTCGCGGCGACGGTGCGGGTGTGATTGTCGGTGCGATTGACTGGCAAGCTGACCACCGATCTCCGCGCCGATGTCAGCCGGACGGATTGAAGATGGCCATTGCAATCGTGACCGCGACGCCCAGAGCGACGAGCGCTAGTAGGACGTACTCGAGCCTCCCCAAGTCCGAACCTGGACGCCCTGAGGGGCCACCATCGGGGCCCCGTTTTTGTTCCTCCACCGGGTGATGGTGCCGATCGTTTAAGGTCGGCGTACCGGATTCGCGCGCCCTGGTCACGTATGTCAGCCGGTGTTCCAGCGGGAACGGCGCTTCGGTCGCTCGTAGTCGAGTGGTCCTCCTGCGCCGGCCGGCAGGGCTGACAGTGCCGGAGTCGGCTTCAACGACTGCAGAATGATTGCCCGGCGGACCTCGAGCTCCCGTGCTGTGATTCCCAGCTGGTCGGTGATGACCTCCGGTGTAATTCCGTGCAGCAGCATGCCGAAGATGGCCTGATCCGTCGGCTGAAGACGGGAGCGCATCACGTGCGCTAGCGGCTCGTTGACCGCAGGCAGGTGGTTCTGCCCACGGGCCAGTCGTCTGATGGCACGACAGAGCTCCTCTCCAAGCTCATGTTTGCCGAGCAGGCCGTCAGCACCGGCGATCAAGACCGTCACGGCGAGCGCGCGGTCGGCAAAGGCTGAGTACACAAGCATGCGCGCATCCGGCTGGCGCGACTTGAGATGCGGTATCAAGGTCAGCCCGTCGCGCCCGCCACGCAGGTGGTAATCGAGGACCGCAACGTCGATGGGCCGCTCGAGGTGGTCGAGAGCCTCCGCGACGCTGCTGGCTTCGGCCATCACGCGCATGTCGGGCTGATCGTCAATCAGTGCTCGAGCTCCTCTGCGGACCGCGGGGTGGTCGTCCACTAGCAGGACCCGGATCGTCGAGGATTCGGTGGCGTGCCTCCGAGCGTCGGGAGAGGAGGGTGTCCTGGAAGTAAGGTTCATCGAGAGTTCCTTTCGGGTGGCGGATGTAGCCAAGCTTCGCCGAATCGTTGGCTCGGGGCTATGCACATGAACCCCCATCCTGCGCCAGGGTGGTCATGCACGCGGACAGCGGCGTTTGCCGGAGCCCGCCGCGTTCAGGGCGTCTCAGACGACGCCGTGGGCGAGCATGGCGTCGGCCACGCGTCCGAAGGCGGTGATGTTCGCGCCGGTCAGATAGTCGCCCGGGGTGCCGTACGTTTCGGCCGTGCGGCGGCAGGCGTCGTGGATGTCACGCATGATCTGCCGTAGTCGCTGCTCTGTCCGCTCGAACGTCCAGGAGTCTCGCGATGCGTTCTGCTGCATCTCAAGGGCGCTTGTGGCCACCCCGCCTGCGTTGGCGGCCTTGGACGGGGCGAAGGCGACGCCCGCTTGGGAGAAGACGCGCACCGCATCGCTAGTGCACGGCATGTTGGCTCCCTCGCCGACGGCGACCACGTCGCCCTCGACGAGCCGCGCCGCGTCGCGGCCAGTGAGCTCATTCTGGGTCGCGCAGGGCAAGGCAACTCGACAGGGCACCTCCCACACCGGCCGGCCGGGAACGAACCGAGCGCGATGGCCCTGCCGCCGGGCGTACTCCGATAGGGGCACACGCTCGATCAGCTTCAGCTGCTTGAGGAGCGCCACGTCGAGCCCGGCGCGATCATGGACGTAGCCCGAGGTATCCGAGCACGCGATCACGTGGCCGCCCAACTGCTGGACCTTCTCGATCGCGTGCAGCGCGACGTTGCCCGCCCCCGACACGACGACGGGCCCCCTATCCAGCGTGTCGTCGCGGCAAGCGAGCATCTCCTGCACGAAGTAAGCGCAGCCGTAGCCCGTGGCCTCGGCCCGAACCTGGGCGCCGCCCCAGCGCAAGCCCTTGCCGGTAAGGACCCCGGATTCATAGCGGTTGGTGATCCGCTTGTACTGGCCAAACAGGTATCCGATCTCGCGCTGTCCAACGCCGATGTCTCCCGCCGGCACATCGGTCTGTTCGCCCAGGTGACGATGCAGCTCGGTCATGAACGCCTGGCAGAAGCGCATTACCTCGCCCTCTGAACGGCCCTTGGGGTCGAAATCGGAGCCGCCCTTGGCCCGCCGATCGGCATCCCGGTAAGCGCGTTCTTGAACACCTGATCGAAGCCCAAAAACTTCACGATCCCGAGATTTACCGAGGGATCGAAGCGCAACCCGCCTTTGTACGGCCCCAGGGCGCTGTTGAACTCGACGCGAAAGCCGCGGTTAACGTGCACCTCGCCACGATCGTCGGTCCAGACGACGCGGAAGATGATCTGTCGCTCGGGCTCGCAGATGCGCTCGAGCAGCTTGGCGGCGCCGTAGGTCGGGTGCTTAGCCAGGACCGGCCCGAGACTCTCCAGCACGCTGTGAACGGCCTGGTGGAACTCGGGCTCCCCCGGATTTCGGCGCAGCACTGTGGCGTATAGAGGCTGAAGCTTCTCGTCGATCGGATCAGACTGTTCGCCGCGGGGGATCTCGGGCCGGCGGGAATCTCCCCGCAACAAGTGTTCCGAGCGCTTCGCCCGGTTGGATGCTGAGTTGCGCGGTGGCATCCGCGACGTCGTCAACTGATCGCTCATGATCAAGATCCGCCGTTATGAATCGCGGTGAGGCGACCTCGAGAGTCCGCCCTTTCGGAATGCTGGCGCCTGCGGGCGCGGGATCCATCGGTCCGGTCGAGCGGTTGATCGAATTGCGCCAATTGCCGGCGGTCAAGCACTGCCCCCACACAAATTGCGAGCAGAAGCGCGAGCACGATCACGACCGCGACCGCGCCCCGACCGATCGGCACCGCGAAGGCGATGCCCAGCGAGTACAGGGCTGCGACGGCGAAGGCTGCAGCGATAGTGCGTATCCCGCGGGTGCGGGCGGGCGAGCGCGACCGCGACCGGGCGCGGTGAATGTCGGCGACGTTTGACACGCCTAAACGGTCGCAGCCCATCCCAGAACATGGGATGGGTGTCAGTGTCCATCTTTGCTGTCCCGGGACCGGATCCGCCGGATCGGTACTGATGCCCATGCCCCGGCCGTGGGCCCAATGCCACCCTCAAAGAGTGGCTGATACAACGGCAGCAGTGTTTCGGTCCGGCTGGGCGGAGGCTTAGGTGTTCAAAAAGATCGTCGTTGGTTTCGACGGCACCGACACCGGCGCCGACGGCCTCGCGTTGTCAATGGGGCTGGGGAAAGCATTCGGGGCCGAGGTGATCGTCGCCTACGTCTACGACGCTGAGCTGAGCGCGGAATCGAGAGAGGCTGCTCGGGAGCTTGCCAGCCACGCCGACGCGACCCTCGCTGGCGCGCGCGAGCGCGTGAGCCAAGGGCTAGCCGTCGATTTCCAGGCGCTGTCGGCGGGCTCGCCGGCGCACGGGCTCCATGATCTCGCCGCCGACCAGCATGCGGATCTGATCGTGGTCGGCTCGCGCCGACTGGGGCCTCGGACACGGGATGCGCTCGGCGGCGTCAGCGAAAACGTCCTGCGCGCGGCGCCGTGTGCGGTGGCGGTGGCGCCACGGGGATACCGCATTGACGGCGGCTTCGTTCCGCAGATGATCGGAGTTGGCTGGATACCTAGCGACGAGGGCGACCACGCCCTAGCGGTTGCCTGCGCGATCGCGCGCCTCACGGCGGGACGGGTGGAGCTGATCACGACCACCACGGCGAGACTGACTGTCGGAGAGCGCGACGAGCGGGCGCGGCGAGCTGTAGACACGGCGATCACGAAGCTAGGGGCCGAAGTCCCGGTGGTGGTCAACGTGCGGGTAGCAAAGCCAGCCGAGGTGTTGATCGAGCGCTCCGCCGAAATGGATCTGATCATCCTCGGCTCACGCGGCTACGGGCCGCCCCGGACGATGCTGCTTGGGAGCGCTTCCTCGCGCGTCGTGCCGGAAGCAAGTTGTCCCACCATGATCCTTTCCGCGCGTTCGGGCGGAGAGGCGACGACCTAGCCCGACGGAGAGGGACCGGGCTCCAGAGGATGTCATCCGGCCGCGGCTCTCCACCAACGATTCACCGCGAGAACCCCAGCGGCGCAGATACGGGCAGCCCTGTGGGACAGGCAGCCAGCGCGAAAACGGGTCATGACCGCCGACGGCGAATCCCACCGGGAATTGTCAGGCGGGTCGTGCCCCTCGTCGTGGCAGCGGTCGTCCTGTATGGAGTTGCGCCGGCCATCCTCGAGGTTCTGGGTGCCTATCGCAGGCTCAAGGATGTGGATCCCGCCTGGTGGATCGTCGTTGTTTGTGCCTCTGTGGCGGGAATCTGGTGCATGTGCGCGCTGCAGCGACTGGCCTTACACGGCGCCGGATGGTTTCCAGTCGCGACCTCGCAGCTGGCAGGGACGGCATTCAGCAAGGTCGTCCCCGGAGGATCGGCTGCGGCGGCGGCACTACAGGCCCGGATGCTCGCGCGGGCCGGACTACCGGCTGCCGCCATCGGCACCGGCCTGACCGCTGGTGCGCTGCTGTTGCTAGCGGCGCTGGCTGGACTGCCGCTGCTGGCGCTGCCCGCGGTCCTGCTGGGACAGCGGATACCGGACGGGCTGCTGCAGACCGCGGGTATCGGGCTGGGCGTGTTCCTGGTGCTGTTCTTGGTAGGCGCCTTGCTGCTGATGGACGATCGGGTTCTAAGAGGCGTGGGCCGTGCGCTCGAGGGGGCACATCGCAAGCTACGCGGCCGGCAGGCGCCGAAAGAAGGTCTGCCGGGGCGGCTGTTCGACGAGCGCGATCTGCTCCGCCGCTCGCTGGGAGGAGCGTGGCCGCAAGCGGTGGCCACGGCAGCCGGCCGCTGGATCTTCGACTTCCTGTGCTTGTACGCCGCACTACTTGCTGTCGGCGCGCGCCCGCCGCTGTATGTCGCGTTGCTGGCGTATTGCGCCGCTCAGTTGCTCGGTCAGCTTCCGCTGACTCCGGGAGGGCTAGGCGTAGTCGAGGCCGGATTGACGGGCACGCTCGCGCTGGCCGGCGTTCCAGCAGCGCCGGCCGCCTTGGCCACCCTCGCCTATCGCCTAGTGTCGTACTGGCTTGCGCTGCCCGTAGGGCTAGCAGCCTGGGTGTGGCACCGCAGGCGATATGGGACCCCGCGAAATTGATCGCGGTCACGAGTGCGATGACGGTCGGTGCGACTGCGATCGCCTGTCGTTCACCCGTTCGTACTGGCGCTAGTGAATGCCGCGCAGGCTCTGCGGAGCGTGCCGCGCTGCTTGCTTGAAAGCGCGAGCGTCGGGGCGCAGTGCGATGTGGTGAGGCCGTCGTAGGCTACGTCGGTGGCCACAGAGGGACGGGAACGTGACGGCGCCGAGCTAACCGTCGACCAGGAGCTGCTGCTTTGGCTGGGCGATCAGACGCTGGCGGGCAAGGCCGTCGACGTCGAGCGCATTCGCGGCATCGCCGCCGAGTTCTCCCTGGGATTTGACCGGCTAGCGGGGATTGGGCCGGCTGTGACCGTTTTCGGTTCTGCGCGCACACCGCGCGGGCATCCGCACTACCGCTTGGCCCGCCAGGTCGCGGCGGAGCTAGGGCATGCCGGCTACGCAGTCATCACCGGTGGCGGCGGCGGGCTGATGGAGGCGGCCAACAGGGGTGCGAGGGATGCGGGCGCAGTCTCGGTGGGCTGCACCATGGAGCTGCGGCACGAGCGGGGCAACAACGACTACTTGGACATCAGCCTGCGCTTCCGTCACTTCTTTGTGCGCAAGGTGATGTTCGTCCGCTACGCCAGCGCGTTCGTGATCGCGCCCGGCGGCTTTGGGACCTTGGATGAGCTATTCGAGGCGCTGACCCTGATCCAGACCGGAACGATCCGGCACTTTCCCGTGATCTTGATAGGGGAGGACGAGTGGGACGGGCTGCTCCACTGGCTGCGCGATCGAGCGCTCGCCGACCGGCGCATCGACGCCGCGGACCTGGCCGGCCTTCATCTGGTCGTCAAGCCCGCGGAGGTGGTAAGCCTTGTCGACGCTGCGCGCGATGGCCAGCGCGCGCAAGCGCGGGACCAACGCCGGCGTGAGTGAGGGCAGGAACATCGCCGGCCAGGCGTAGCTCCGCGCGTTATCTCGAGGGTTCGGCGCCGCGGCCAATGACCTCAGAGGATGCGCGGCCGTTGCCGGCGGGATAGCCAGCGAGGTAGAGGGCGACGATCGCGATTGCGGCGCCACACAGCGCGGTTAGGACCATCCCGAGGCTAGGGATCTCGAGCCCGAAAAAGTGACGGGTGGCCGGGACCAAGATGACCGCCACGTACAGCCCTAGCAGGGCGAAGCACATGCTGCCCACGGTCGTGCGCCGCCTGCGGCTGCCTGGCTCGATCTCGTAGACCAGGTAGAGCCCGGCGATCACCAGCACCGAGGTGGCGATCACCCGCCCCTGATGGACGCTGTAGCCCAGATCGTGCAGCGCGAACAGATAGCTGGCGACCACGCCCACGCCGATGATCAGCCCCGCCGGCAGAGCGAAGCGAGTGACGTTGCGGGCAAACCCGGCCGGGCTCCAGGAGCCGCTGCTGGGGGCCAGCGCCAAGAAGAAGGTGGGGATGCCGATCGCGATCGCGGCGGCCAGACTGAGGTGGCGCGGCAGCAGCGGATACGCGGTCGAGGTCGTCCCGATCACCAAGATCAGGAACGCCGCGAACGAGGACTTGGTCAGATACAGCCGCGAGACGCGCTGCAGGTTGCGCAGCGCCTGCCGGCCCTGGTGGACGAGCTCGGGCACGGCGCCGAAGTCGCCTTCGATGAGCACGAGGTCGGCGACGCCCTTAGCCATCTGGGTGCCGGTGCCCTGGGCGATAGCCAGCCGCGCGGCTTTGAGGGCCGGTACATCGTTGACGCCGTCGCCGACCATCGCCACGTAGCGCCCGTCGTCGCGCAGCGATTTGACGACCGCGCGCTTGCCCTCCGGAGAGATTCGGCCGATCACGGTGGTCTCGAGCGCCAGCCGCCGCATGTCCGCTGGCCGCTCGGGAAGCGCGCTTCCGTCAGCCGCATCGCGGACCTCGATTCCGACATCTCTGGCGATCGCTGCCACAGTCTCGGGGTTGTCGCCCGATAGCACCTTCAGCTCGATTCCTTGGGAGCGGAAGAACGCGATCGTCTCGCGGATTTGCGGCCGCAACCGTTCGGCCAGCACGACGAGCCCGATCACCGATGCCGGCGGCATGGTCGCCTCGGAGGTTCCGCTCTCCAGGCCGCTCGTGCTCCGGGCAAACGCCAGCACCCGTCGGCCGGCCCGGCGCTCTCGCTCGGCGGCATCCGACAGGGCATCGAGCTCGAAGCGCTCGGGGGCGCCCAGCACCAATGTCGCGTCCGCCAGCTGCACGGCGCTCCACTTGCGCCTGGAGTTGAACGGCACCTGGGCGAGCACTCTCTCGTCAGCCGCCGGGTAGGCGGCGGCGATCGCCTCCACGGTGCCGTTGCGCAGCGATGAGCTCGCCGCGTAGCGGCCGAGCTGCTCCTCGAGGTCGCTCACCCCCTTGGCGGGGATCGCGGCGGCTACGCGGAGGGCGGCCTCGGTCAGAGTTCCGGTCTTGTCGAGACACACGACGTCCACCGACGCGAGCGACTCGATCGCGTTCAGCTGCTGGGAGAGGACCCCGCGGCGCGCCATCCGAATCGATGCCACCGCGTAGGCCAGACTGATCAGCACCACCAGACCCTCGGGAACCAGGCTCACCACGCCGGCCGTCGCCGTGGCGATCGCCTCGTGAACAGGGGTGTGGCGATGCCAGAGCGAATACCCCACACTCCACCGAGCACGACCACCGCCGCGACCAGCGAGATCAACAGGCGGTTCACTGCCTGCTCGAGCGGCGAGCGCGGGTGTCGAAACGATCGCGCCTCGCCGAGCAGCCGCCCGGCGTAGCTGTCGGAGCCGACGGCCGTCACCTCGTAGGTGCCAGAGCCGTCGGCCACGAACGCGCCAGAGCGCAACTGCTCACCCACGGCACGCGGGACCGCCTCCGACTCGCCGGTCAGGATCGACTCGTCAAGCCGCAGGTCAACGGCGCTTCCGGCCTCTCCGTCGGCGACGATCTGGTCGCCCGCTTGGACCTCGACCAGGTCGCCCTCGACCACCTCGGCGGCGGGAATGCTTCGGGTCCTGCCGTCCCGAAGGACCGTCGCCCGCGGCGCGATCAGCAGCGCCAAGCGATCCAGGGCGCGCTTGGCCCGGACCTCCTGAGTAATGCCGATGCTGGTGTTCGCCACAAGCACTCCCAGGAACAGTGCGTCCCGCCAGTCGCCGAAAACCAGCGTGAGGACGCCGAACGCCGCCAGAATCAGGTTGAAGACCGTGAAGACGTTGGCGCGTACGATGCTCAGGTACGAGCGGCTGGAAGGAAGCTCACCGGGGCCGCCGCGCTCAGACAGCCGCCGCTGGGCCTCGGCTTCACTGAGCCCGGCGGGCGGCCCGGCCGGGAGCGACCGAGCCGCCCCCGGCCGGCCATTGGCGGGCTGGCGCTTGGCAGATGGCGTGCGCTGAGGCGAAGCCATAGACCCCGTCTCCACTTCCAGTCGGGCCGCGGGCTGGGGTGCTACAGCCTAACCGGCAGGCGGCTCAGGACGGCGAGGGTGAGGACGCGGGCCGGGCTGCGCCGGTGGCCGGGGCGCCGACGGACGGCTCCCGCTCGCCCATGTCGAGCCGGAACGGCGGGTAGCGGTCGGTCATCAGCAAGCAGTAGGCGGCGACCCGGAAGGCCCAACGGTTCATGCCGAGCACGAAGTCGAAGATGGACTTCGGGTAGCGGGCCGTGAACAGCAGAACAACCGCCGCAACCAGCACCATAAGCGAGATCAGGCCGCCGAACGGAAACACCGTCCAGCCGCCGTTATCGCCCCAGATCGTCCAGCCGGTGTCGAGGAACACCCCGACGATCAGCAGGTGCGGGAGCGCGAGCAGCCACCACTTGACCAGCACCAGCCAGCGCGAGAGCGACTGCGGGTAGGGGATCTCCAGGCGGGCCGGGTAATCCGGTACGTCCTCGAGCGTGAACGGCGGGTAACGATCCGTGCCGAGCGCGCTGTAGGAGTAAAAGCCCACGCGCCAACTCCAGCGCAGCACGCCGACGTTGAAGTCAAACAGGCTGCGCGGGTATCGGCCCGTGAACAGGATCGCGAACAGCGCGATCACAGTGGTGACCAGGAGCGCGATCCAAAGGAAGAAGAGGATCACGTAGTGCGGAATGGCCAGCAGCCACTTGAGAAGCCACAGCCCGCGGCTAAGGCGCCCATCAAGGGTGCCTTCGATCTGCAGGGGATACGCAAACGAGGACGGTAAAGAGCTCATGAGGGAAGTTCCTTTCGGGCAACGTAGAGTGGTCGAGTGTCGCGAGCCAAGCTAGATTCAGCTCGGCCACGTGACCATGGGTGCTAATGCGCATTCCGCGTCGTACCGTCTACGCACACCGTCGTACGGTGAGAGCGCCCGGATCACGATGTCGAGCCCCGATCAGCCGAAGCTTCCAGCCACCAGCGCCACGCGCGAGGACGCGCTTCCGGATCTCCCTCCCGTAGGGGGACAGGACCCGGTACCGGCGCCCAGGCGCTCGGTGCCGATGCTCTGGCGGGTGTTCGCCGCCAACGCCGCAGTGTTTGCGCTGGCATTCGCGCTACTGGCGCTGACGCCGATCAGGATCCATGCGCGGATCCGCCTTATCGAGCTGGTGATCCTGCTCGTCGGACTGGTGGTGATGCTGCTGGTCGACCTGCTGCTGCTTCGCCAAGCTCTCAGCCCGCTCGACCGCCTCACCAGGGTGATGGGGACGATCGATCTCCTGCGCCCCGGTCGGCGTGCGGTGGGCTTTGAGCACTCGAGCCGCGAGGTGTTGACGCTGGCGGAGGCGTTCAACGAGATGCTCGAGCGGCTCGAGGACGAGCGCCACGAAAGCTCGGCGCGAGCATTGGCCGCGCAGGAAGGAGAGCGGCTGAGGATCGCCCGCGAGTTACACGACGAGATCGGCCAGACGCTCACGGCGGTCGCATTGCGCGCGGAGCACGCCGCCTCGCGGGAGAATCTCGATAAGGCTGAGCTCACGAAGCTTGCAGACATCGTCCAACGCGCGCTTGAGGACGTGCGCCGGATCTCCAGAGAGCTGCGGCCAGAGGCGCTGGACGAGCTTGGACTGCGGGGCGCACTGGTCGCGCTGTCCTCGCGAGTAGCACAGCAGAGTCGCATGCACGTCCATCGCAATGTGGACGGCTCGCTCCCCTCGATGACACCCGACGTGGAGCTGGCCATCTACCGCATCGCACAGGAAGCACTGACCAACGCGATGCGTCATTCCGGCGCCTCGGACGTGCAGCTCTCGCTGACCCGATCAAATGGAGCGCTGCTACTGAGGGTCGCTGACAACGGCCGAGGTCTACCCGATGAGATCAGCGAGGGAGGCGGGCTCACCGGGATGCGCGAGCGGGCGCTGTTGATCGGTGGCGATCTGCAGATTGAGACGAGTGCCGAGGGCGGGGTTGCCGTGACCCTGCGCGTCGGACTCGATGAAGGCGGAGACAGCGGATGCCGACCCCGCTGAAGACGCGTGTGCTGCTGGCCGACGATCACGCCGTCGTGCGCAGCGGGCTGAAGATGGTGCTCGACGCCCAGCCGGATATCGAGGTGGTGGCCGAGGCGGGAGACGGCGCCGAGGCGGTAAAGCTCGCGCTGAACCCCGACGTTGACCTGGCGATTCTCGACGTCGCCATGCCACGCATGACCGGGCTTCAGGCCGTGGCCGAGCTCCAAAAGCGCCGGCCAGAGCTGCGGGTGCTGATCCTCTCCTTGTACGACAACGAGCAGTACTTCTTCGAGGCGCTCAAGGCCGGAGCGTCCGGCTACGTGCTCAAGTCAGCCGCGAACCGCGACCTGGTGGAGGCCATTCGCGCAGCGATGCGCGGCGAGCCGTTCCTGTATCCGGCGGCGGTCACCGCTCTGATCCGCGACTACCTGGAGCGCGCACGCCGCGGCGAGGCGGCGCCCGAGGATCCGCTCACCCCGCGCGAGCAGGAGGTCGTCAAGCTGATCGCCGAGGGCCACACCAGCGAGGAGATCGCCGAGACGCTCGTGATCTCAAAGAAGACGGTGGAGCGCCACCGCGCCAACATCCTCGAGAAGCTGGGGATGCGAAACCGCGTCGAGCTGACCCGCTACGCGATTCGGCGCGGCCTCGTCGAGCCCTGAGCCCAGCTCCCGGCGTTTGCCGGTGCACAGCTGCAGCGAGCCGTGAGCACGCTCGCCCACAAATGGGGCGCGACACCCATTCCCGGCCGCGTCGCCATCGATCATGCTGCTTCGCATGCGAACAACGTCCGGGATCCGTTCAGGTTGCTCATTGGGCTGGATCGCGGCAAGCCACCGCGACCGCTCAGACCAATTGACTGAGCCGAAGGCCAGTGACCCGCGTTCGTGTCAACCAACACCAAGACCAAAACCTCACGACGATTGGAGGAGCAATGCAGGACACGATCGATATCTCACGGACATTGCTGCGCTCGCTGTGGGTCATCGGCCACCGCGTCACGCCGATCCCCTGCGCGGGGCGGCTAGTAGCGCTTGAGGTCGCAACCCCAGCCGGGGTCCCGGGGCCGCCGCCGCACTATCACGAGGATTGCGCCGAGTTCTTCTACGTGACCGCCGGGCGACTGGGCGTAATGCGCGACGGCGAGTGGTCGACCCTCGACGTCGGCGAACACGCCGAGATCCCGCCCGAGGTAATGCACACCTTCCGCAACGAGGGCCAGGATGAGGTCCGGACGATCACCGGCTTCCAACCCATGGGCTTCGAGGCGTTCTTCGAGGAGTTCGGCTACGACGCCGCCAAGCCGGGCTCGTTCGAGGCGTCGGTCAGCGAGGAGTCGATCGGCCGCGTGGTCAATGGCTGCGCCCGCTTCGGGATGATCATCCCAACACAGCAGGAGGCCGGACGATGACGCCCCTGGACGCAGGCGTGTCGAGCATCGTGTCCGTTAGCCCATGGGGCTGGCAGGACGCGTTCGGGTTCGTCCAGGCGCACGAGGTAAAGGGAGCGGCGCGGACGATCTTCTGCGCCGGACAGACCTCGGTCGACGACGACGGCCGGCCGCTACACGCCGGAGACATGCACGCGCAGGTCGAGCAGGCGCTTGACAACCTCGAGACCTTGCTTCAGCACGCAGACGCCGGCCTCGCCGATGTCGTGCGGATCAACTACTACACGACCGATGTCGGCGCGCTGTTCGGCGCGTGGGAAGCGGTCGCGGCCCGCCTTGGAGCCGCCGAGTGCCAGCCCGCAAGCACGCTCCTCGGCGTGCAGGCTCTCGCCTATCCCGAACTCCTTGTCGAGATCGAGGCCACCGCCATCACCCACACCCCGACCACCTGACTCGCCGACCTCCGAGCGCCTACCCCGCTTCTCCACCTACGCGGCGATGCAGCAGCAAAATGCCGTACCGACAATCAGGAGCAGACCGCTCGTGTCGAGCTCCACGTCGACAAGAGCGTCGACTTGCCCCTGTTGTCGGTGTAGTGCGCGTTCAGCGACTAGGCACGGGGCGTCGCCGCCGGCCGATCACCAACGAACCCGCCCACCAGCGCGAGGCTGCCAGTAGAGCTAAAGGACGCGACGCGCGCTCGGCAGCGCGCTCTTCAGACGGTCATCCACCCGCTTTAGCTCCGCCTGCACCCCGGAGGCCCGCACGGCCTTGCCCCCCGGCAGCGTCACCACCGGTACCAGCGGTGTGCTGCCGTTGCTCCGCGATCGCAGCAGTGGTCTGCCAGCCCTCCTTGCCCGGAATCCGGCGGCCTCCCCCATCGGACCGCTGATCGACAAATGCAGCCCACCACCCATAGCCAGCGGCCGCTGTCGCGGGCAGCCTCTAAGCGGGGACGTGGTGGAAACGAGATGCGATGAACGGCGGCCTTGAGCGGTCGATGCCGTCGTCGCTCGAGCTGGAAAGGAGACAAGCGTATGCCACGCATCATCGTCGTAGCCGAGTGCGGACACAGCTCAGATTCGAGGGCCGTTTTCGCTGAGCGTGTGGTGACGGCGCACCTGGAGAGCGAGCAGTCCTCGGCCCAATTGGTCGAGCGCCTGGGCTGGGCGATCATCGACGCAGACGAGCTGGAGCAGGCTCAGGCCGATGCAGCGGCGCCCTTGAGCGCGTTTGTTGGCCGGAAGGCCAGAGAGCACCGATCAGCCTGCGGCCGGTGAAGCGGCGTAATCGCCGCCACCCGAACTCATGCGTGTCGAAGATGAGGGTCGGCACCCATTCCCGAACGGCATCCGGACCGCGAAGCTGAATGTGAGTCAACCAAGGAGGACAACGTGATCAGCGTCGCGCGTGCCCTAGCGACCCAATCCGAAACCGACCGTCGAGCCCACGCGGCTGCTCGTAGTCGATGACCACGCCGCCGTGCGGGCGGGCCTTCGCGACCTACTCGAGGACGAGAGAGACTTCGAGGTGGTAGCGGCGGTCGGTACCGCCGAGGCGGCGATGTCCGTGGCCGAGCGCGAGCCGATCGACGTCGCTGTCGTTGATTACCAGCTCGGCGGTCGCAATGGCCTGTGGGTCAGCCGCAAGCTAAAGCGCCTTCCGCGGCCGCCAGCGGTGCTGATGTACTCGGCCTACACCGACGGCCTGCTCTCCGCGGCTGCCGTGGTGGCCGAGGCGGATGGAATCATCAGCAAGGGGGGGCTCGGTTCGGAGCTATGCGCTGCGATCCGCAGCGTCGCTCAGGGTCGCTCCGTGCTGCCGCCGGTGCCATCGTGGCTCGGAGAGGCGCTTCGGCGAAGGCTCGACCACCAGGAGCAGGCGATCTTCGGGATGCTGCTCGCCGGGATCGATCCGGGCGAGATCGCGGAGACGCTCGACCTGTCGACGGCAGGATTGGAATCGCGCCTCTGGGCGATGCTGCGCCGCCTGGAGGCTGCCGACCGTAAGCCGCCTCATGAGTACGAGGACAGGCCTGATGCAGCCTGAGCTCGTGAACGCCGTCTCGCGTCCGGGCGCGCCCGAGGAGTTGCCTCGCCGCGGCGGGCTAGCGCGGCCGAGCGCTGGGCGGCGGCGCTACCTGCCGCTGCTTCACCGCGTGGCCGGGCTGAACGTGCTGCTGGTGCTCGCAGCCGTGGCCGCGACGGTCGCGGTCCTCGCGCCGCACAAGGTGTCCTCGTTTGCCCTCGACGAAGAGGTGATAGTGATCGCCGCGGCAGCCGCGCTGGTCGTTCTCGCCAACATCTTTCTGGTCCGGCGCGTGGTCGGACCGGTGCAGGCGCTCACGGCCCTGGCCAGGCGCGTCAACCTCACGAATCCCGGCCAGCGGATGCCCGCGGCCGAGCCCACCTCGGAGGCAGGAGAGCTGGCCCTGACCTTCAACGAGATGCTCTCCCGGCTCGAGACGGAGCGGCGCGAGGCCACCGGTCGCGTGCTGTCTGCCCAGGAGGCCGAGCGGCTGCGGATCGCGCAGGAGCTCCACGACCAGGTCGGCCAGGAGTTGACCGCGGTGCTGCTCGGCCTCGCTCGAGTGCAGTCCAAGGCGTCGCCTGAGCTGCAGGCGGATGTGACTGCGGTTCAGGACGTCGTTCGGGCCAGCCTCGAGGACGTGCGCCGGATCGCGATCGAACTGCGGCCGGAAGCGCTCGACGACCTCGGTCTGGAGAGCGCGCTCGCGGTGCTGGCCGAGCGGTTCTCGGAGCGGCTCGGTCTGGAGGTGGCGGTTGCGATCGCCCCCGAGCTGCCGCAAATGAGCCGAGAAGCAGAGCTGGTGGTGTATCGCGTTGCCCAGGAAGCGCTAACCAACGTCGCACGCCACTCGGGCGCGGGCCACGCCGAGCTGAAACTCGCACAGCAGGCCGGACGACTGACGCTCACCGTCCGCGACCATGGACTCGGGCCTGCCCGTCGACAGCGCGCCGGGAACCGGCACACGCGGCATGCATGAGCGGGCGAGCCTGATCGGCGCCAGCCTCGAGATTCGCAATGTTCCTGAGGGCGGCGGCTGCGAGGTCCGCCTCGACGTGCCGCTCAAGGAGCCGCAGTGACGCCACTCAAGGCGCGGATCCTGCTCGCCGACGACCACACCGTCGTCCGTCACGGGCTCCGAATGGTCCTCGACGCCCACCCGGACCTGGAGGTGGTCGCCGAGGCAAATGATGGCGCCGAGGCCATCGACCTTGCCCTCGGGCGCGACGTGGACCTGGCGATCCTCGATGTCGCGATGCCGCGCATGACGGGACTGCACGCCGCTCGCGAGCTGAGCCGACGGCGCCCGCAGACCCGGATCCTGATGCTCTCGATGCACGAGAACGAGCGGTACCTCTACGACGCGCTCCAGGCCGGCGCCTCGGGATACGTGGTGAAGACAGTGGCCGACCGCGACCTCGTCGAGGCCTGCCGCGCAGCGATGCGCGGCGAGCACTTCCTGTATCTCGGTGAGAGGAGCGCGTTGATTGGCGACTACCTGCATCGGGCGCGAAATGACCAGCCGGTGCGCGCGGATCCGCTCACCCCGCGAGAACTCGAGGTCGTCAAGCTGATCGCGGAGGGACACAGCAGCCGGCAGATCGCCGAGCTGCTCGTGATCAGCGAGAAGACCGTCGAGCGGCATCGAGCCAACATCCTCGAGAAGCTCGGCATGCGCGACAGGGTCGATCTGACCCGCTACGCGATCCGCCGAGGCCTGGTCGAGCCATAGCCGCGGCTGCAGATATGGCCACTCACCTACAGGGCACTAGAGCCTCGAAATACACACCTGTGCCCATCCCAATCCGGTGCGGCAGCGGCAATGCTGTTCCCATCGATTCAAATGACTGCCACCGAACGCAAACCCAGGCCAGGCCCCGCATGGCATCGCCGCAACCGGATCGCCCGGCTGTCGCTACGCGCCAGCGTCCGGGCGCTCGCCGTGCTGCTCGTGACCGGATCGCTGGCGCTGGCAGGCGGCGGGGGCTCGGGGAAAGTCTCGAGTACCAGGCAAGCCAGACACAGTCAGGGTCGAGCTGTCCTCCGAGCCGCAGTAGGAGGGGGTTCTTCACGTCAACAGCCAGCAAGCAACGCGAATGACATCGAGACCTCGGCGTCGATCGCTTGAGGCCTAGACAACACAGATCATCGGTAATGCCTGACCGAAGGAGACCTTGAAATGAAGCCAATGACTACCGCAACCGACACCTTGAGCCGTTTCGATGCGTCGCAAGGCCCACGCAAACTCGCTCCCGAGGCCGGCAAGACCGTCGATCTCGGCTCGGTGGGCGTCAGGTTCATGGCCTGGAGCGAGGAGACGGGAGGCGGGTTCTCGCTCGTAGAGCACCCGATTCCACCGCGCACCCTCGTCGCGCCGGTGCACCGCCACGCCAACGAGGACGAGTACAGCTTCGTGCTCGAGGGACGGATGGGGGCGATGCTCGGGACCGAGGTGATCTACGCCGAGGCGGGAGAGTTCGCGTTCAAGCCTCGCGGTCAGTGGCACACCTTCTGGAACCCCGACGACGTGCCATGCCGCATCCTGGAGATCATCTCTCCGGGCGGGTTCGAGCACTTCTTCGACGAGCTCGCGGCCGCCAGGCAACAGCCGGACTTTGATCCGACGCAAATGGGCGAGCTTGGCGCTCGCTACGGACTCGAGTTCGACCCCGACAGCGTCCCGCGCCTGTGTGCAGAGCACGGACTGGACAGTCCACTGCTGCCTGTGGAGTGACCTAGCCGATGCATTGATGCGTGCCGCGAGCTTGCGCGCCCTCGTACGCCGTTCCACGGCGTCGAGAACTGACGCGGCACGCCAAGGCTCGGGCCGGATACACCACCGGCCCGAAGCGGTCAGGGACTGTGCCCCCTAATCCCTGACCCCCGGGGAGCCGGAACGGATTCCGGCTTCCCGACTACGCCGCGGCGCCTAGAGCAGGTCGAAAGTTCCTCCGCTTCGGGCGAGGTCGGGGTTCCGTCGCGGGGCGTGAGTCAGGAGAACTGGAGCGCGGCCTGCTTACGACGCTGATGAAGCGGTCTCGACAGAGCTCGCCGCGTGAGGTCGCGCTGCTCGCGACCTGCGGTCGCAATCAGCGGTTATCTTGGGCGTGGCCCAGCCGTCGCAATGCCGCGCCGAATGAGGGAGTGAGATGTTCGAGGTCGAGCTGTCGTCAATGAGTCTCGAGCGGTTCCGCTCGGTTCTCAGACCCGAGCGCTACGAGCAGCTGCTGCGCGGAAGCATCCGCGCGCGGAAGGTGCTTGCGGGCCGCGTGGTCTGGAACATCAACTCGACGGCCCGGGGCGGCGGGGTCGCTGAGCTGCTGCAGTCGCTGGTCCCGTACGCGCGCGGCGCGGGGGTCGATGCTCGTTGGCTGGTGATCGGAGGCACTCCCGAGTTCTTCACCGTCACCAAGCGGATCCACAATCGGCTCCACGGTGCGGCCGGGGACGGTGGGCCCCTTGACCGCGAGGCTCACGCCATCTACGAGCGCGCCCTTTCCGCGGACGTCGACGCTGTCTGTGAGCGGGTTCGGCCAGGGGATGTCGCAGTCGTCCACGACCCCCAACCGGCCGGGCTGATCGCACCGTTGCAGGACGCCGGCGCGCGGGTGATTTGGCGCTGCCACGTGGGGATCGATCACCCGAACGACTGGGCGCGCCGGGCCTGGGACTTCCTGAGCACCTACGTCGCGGCCGCCGATGCATATGTGTTCTCGCGAGAGTCGTTTGCCTGGGAGACGCTCGACCGCGACCGAATTGTGGTGATCCCGCCCTCGATCGATGTCTTCTCTCCGAAGAACGCAGACCTGGACCAGCAAGCCGTCCTCGATGTGCTCAGGGCCAGCGGCATCCTGAGCGGCAGCCCCACCCCCGGCGGGGGAACATTCGAGCGCCAGGACGGCACGCCGGGCCGCGTCGATCGGACCGCGGAGTTGTTCGAGGAACGGCAGCTGGAACCACAGACCCCGGTGGTGCTGCAAGTCTCGCGCTGGGACTCGCTCAAGGATCCGCTCGGAGTCATACGAGGGTTCGTCGAGCACGTGCCCGAGGACACCGGCGCACACCTCGTCTATGCCGGCCCGGCCGTGAGCTCGGTGGCAGACGATCCCGAGGGCGGACGCGTATTGGCGGACGCGCTGGCTCTGCGCGAAACGCTCGACGATGATTCACGCCGCCGTGTCCATCTAGCGACGCTGCCGATGGACGACCCCGACGAGAACGCGACCATCGTCAACGCGCTCCAGCGGCACGCTACGGTCATCGTCCAGAAGAGCCTCGCGGAAGGTTTCGGTCTGACCGTTGCCGAGGCCATGTGGAAGGCTCGGCCCGTGGTGGCCTCGCGGATCGGAGGTATTCAGTCCCAGATCGTCGACGGGGAGAGCGGCGTGCTTCTTCACGACCCGTCCGACCTCGCCGCGTTCGGTGTCGCCGTCACCGAACTGCTCCTCGACACACGACGCGCCACCGAGATCGGCGAGCGGGCACGCGAGCGGGTCCGCGACGAGTTCACGAGCCCCCGCAGCCTGCTCGACTACCTCGAGCTGGCCTGTCGGCTGCTCGAGCGGCAGGCAACGGTGCCCTTCTGAACGCCGTACGTCCTGTCTCCTCGCGCGTGCCGAGCTCACCTCGCGCAGGCCAAGGGCCAGGCGCCTCGTTCAGAATGCGGCTCGGCGGCCGCTTGTACGTCAACCTTCTCCGGAACGTTGTTAGCGCCATTGGCTCGTCCTCAGCGTTCACCGTCGCGCTTTGCGCCTCGGCAAGACGTGAAGTGCGAGCTGCCTGCGCGTCCGCTCGATCCGAGCGCTCGTCTCGGCAGCGCGACGGCTGACTTCAGGAATCTCGACGGGTGTCGTTCGGCCCGATCGCCGTGGTCTCCGAGAGCGATCTCTTTTTTGCGTCGTAGTCGATCCAGCACGTGCGCTAGGTCGCGCTACATCCGAGGTGTGAGCCTGACCAGGTGGATGAGGCCGAGTCTGACCAGGTGGATGAGGCGAGCCTGACCAGGTGGATGAAGGCGAGCGACGGCCGGTCAGGGCTTCTCACCTATGGTGAGTGCGTGAGTGCGCAACGCGCAGCCGCGGGGGCTGTCGATCCAGGCGCGCTGCCGGCGCTGGTTCGCGGGCACGCTGAGCGTGCGCTCGGCGGCGGCACCGACGTCGGGCGGACGGTGCGTGTGACGCAGGAGGGCGAGATGATCCTCAAGCCCGGTGCCCGCCCGCGAAGTTTCAGCGCCGTGGAGGAGTTCGCCACCGATCGGGTGGCCTTCTCTTGGCGGGCGCGCTTCCCGGTGGTGGGACCGCTCGCGCTGCGCGTGACCGACAGCTACGGCGACGGCCGAGGGCTGCTGGAGGTGCGGGCGCTCGGGCTGCCGTTGCAGCGCCAGCATGGGGCTGAGCTCGCATTGGGCGAGGCGTTTCGTTACCTGGCCGAGATCGCTTGGGTGCCGCACGCCATCCTGGCCAACGTCGAGCTTCAATGGCGCCAGTTCGAGGACCGGGTCGTCGAGGTCGGAACGTCCGTCGGCGCCCAGCGGGCGGCGGTGCAGCTTCACTTCAACGAACAGGGCGAGATCGCTCGGACAGTGGCTGAGCGGCCCCGGGCCGAGGCCGGGAACGCGCGCACCGCCTGGGTCGGCGAGTTCTCGGACTACAGGGACTTTGGTGGGGCGCTGGTGCCGGAACACGGTGCGGTGCGCTGGGAGCTTCCCGAAGGGCCGTTCACCTACTGGCGCGGCACGATCAGCTCGCTGGAGACGCGCGCATGACCGATCGGCAGATCGAGCGCGCGGTGGCGGCCCTCAGCGCGCTCACGGCGGTCAACGCCTTCGTCGGAGCCCTGTACGGCCTGCGAGGCGCTGCCAAGGTACCGGTCGAGTGGCTCGAAGGCTCGCCGTTTCACAGTTACCGGATCCCGAGCGGGATCCTGGGTGTGGCGGTCGGCGGCAGCAGCGCGACGGCCGCTACATATGCCTGGCGCGGGAGCCATCGCGCAGGGCCCGGTCACGGCGGGCGCGATCCTGACCGGCTGGATCGCCGCCCAGCTGGCGATCATCGGACCACGCAGCGTGCTGCAGCCGGTGACGGGCGGTGTAGGGATCGTGCTGATCGGGCTGGGCAGGAGACTCGACTAGCGCCGCCGCCGTAGAGCGGCCTCGGCGATCACCCCCGGGGTGCTTAGCCGCCGCTTGTCTGCTCGGACCAGTAGCGCTCGGCTTCAGCTTCCATCGCCGCGAGCCGCGTGTAGTAGTCCGGAAACTCGTTGAGATGGGCCCAGGCGATCTTGCCGGTCGTGTGCTCGTCGTCGTCGGTGACGTTGGTCGCCGCGTCGTGGCTCCCGTGCTCCAGTTCCACCTCCAGACCGATCCGAAACTGCTCGACGTCGAACCGGGAGCGGTTCCAGTCGATCCCGATCGCCTCTCCGATCGCACGAGCCCGGTCCTCGGTGAACTTGGATCGCTGCTCCATAGCCTCAGTTTGGCGCCTCCGCGCCTACGTGCAACAGTTGCAGGGCACCGAGCATCGCTCCGACTCCCACGATCGCGCCGAGTGCCCAGGCGGCTGCTTCCTCGCCGGTGGGAGTTGAGAGCTCGTAGAAGTGGCGGAGGACAGGGATGATCAGCGCCAGCGCGAACAGCAGGGCCATGAGCGCGCAGACGCCGGCTACCGCGAGCCCTCGCTTTCCGCCTTCGGACTCGAGTCGCATCACGACCGCGAGTCCGCAAACGACGACGATGCCGGTTGCGACCGTGCGTGAGCGGGTCAGCCCGAGGTCGAATCCGTAGCGGGCGAGCAAGTAGCCGGCGACGATGCCGCTCCCGATCGCCAGCCCCGCAGGGATCGCGAAGCGGGCGACGGTCCGCAGGAAGCCCTCCGGGCGCCAAGGCCCGGAGCTTGGCGCGAGCGCAAGCAGGAACGCCGGGATGCCAATCGTGACCGTGGAGGCGATCGTGAACTGGCGGGGAAGCAGGGGGAAGGTGGCGGTCGGGATCGCGATCGCCAGACCGGCGACGGCGCTGAACACGCTCTTGGTGATGAATAGACAGGCCACGCGCTGGATGTTGCGCAAGATCTGGCGCCCTTCGGCGACCATGGGTGGCACCGCCCCGAAGTCGTCGCGCACGAGCACGAGGTCGGCGACGGATTTCGTCATCTGCGTACCCGAGCCCTGGGCGATGGCGAGGCGCGCTTCTTTGAGGGCGGGCACGTCGTTTACGCCGTCGCCGAGCATCGCGACGTAGCGACCAGCGCCAGAGAGCGCGTGCACGACGGCGCGCTTGCCCTCGGGCGAGATCCGGCCGACGGCGGGGGCCGAGAGGACGGCGTCGCGGAGGGCGGCCGGCTCCGCAGGCAGGGCCTCGCCGTCCAGCGCGGGCGCAGAGCCGGGGACGCCGGCGTCGTGGGCGATCGCTCCAACGGTGGCGGGCGCGTCGCCCGAGAGAACCTTCAAGCTGACGTCCTGGGCGGTGAGAAAGGTGACGGTGTCGCTCGTGTTGGGGCGCAGTCGCTCGGCGAGAACTATCAGACCAAGTGGCCGCACATCCCCGGGGAAGGTCGGTTCCGCTCCTTCAGCGGCGAGCGGAGCGTCCGTGCTAGCGAGCTCGAGCACCCGCCGTCCGGTGCTTGCCTCCTGGCGCGCCCGCTCCGCGAGCGCAGGCTCGATGCTGGCGAACCGCTCGGGGGCGCCCATAACGAGCCGCTCATCGCCGAGGTCTAGCGCGCTCCAGCGGCGCCGCGATGAGAACGGCACCTGTGCGGCCACGTGTTTAGCGGCCACCGGCGCCAGCTCGGCGTCGGCGATGGCCTCGAGGGTCAGGTTGCGAGACGGCGCGCTGGCTGCATAGGTCGCGAGCGCGCGCGCGAGGACGGCCTCTTCCGTAGCAACCGCGGGCACGAGCCCCACCACCCGTAGGGTCGGCTCGGTCAACGTCCCCGTCTTGTCGGTGCAGACGATGTCGACCGAGGCCAGCGACTCGATCGCGTTCAGCTGCTGCGCGAGCACGCCCCGCTTAGCCATCTTGAACGCGGATACGGCCGCGGTCACCGCGATCAGCAGGATCAGGCCTTCCGGGACCAGGTTGACGATGCCGGCGGTGAGCGCTTGCACGCGCGCGACGGTTTTCTCCGAGTGGGCGAACACCGAGATCGTTAGCCCGATCGCCAATGGCGCAGATAAGGCGACCAGCCACAGCAGCAGCCGGTCGTTGGCGCGCTCGAGCGGGGAGCGCGGATGGCGAAAAGCCCGCGCGGTCGCGGACAGCCGCGCGGCGCGACTGTCAAGCCCGACCGCGGTGGCCTCGAGCAGTGCGGCGCCCTCCACCACGAACGAGCCCGACCACACGGGCTCGTCCACGCCGCGCACCGCCGGCTCCGACTCGCCGGTCAGATTGGACTCGTCCAACGCGAGCCCGTCGGCCGAGACCACCTTGCCGTCGGCCACGACCTGGTCCCCGGCTGACAGGCGCACCAGGTCCCCGCGACGACCTGGTCAGCGGCCACGCGGCGATCGATCCCCTCCCGCACCACCACCGCCTCTGGAGCGATCAAGGCCGCAAGGCGGTCGAGCGCGCGCTTGGAGCGAATCTCCTGCAACGACCCGATCGCGATGTTCGCGACCAGGATCCCCATAAACAGCGCGTCGCGCCAGGACGCGAACACGAGCGTCAACACGCCGAACAGCAGCAGGATCCCGTTGGGGATCGTGAACGTGTTGGCGCGGACGATGCTCGCGTAGGAGCGGCTCGAGCGCGGACGGGGAAGTGGGCCGCGCGCCTCGAGGCGACGCCTCGCCTCCGCCTCGGTCAGCCCAGTCGGCGCTATCTCGCTGACGGTCGCGATCTAGCCGACACTACCGGGCCCCGGGGCGAGGGATCCCAGCGGCTAGCGGCCAGCCGCACTCGCCCTGACTTCTACCGGTCTGCGGCTGAAGATGCTGGGTTCTGCGCTTCTGGCGGGATCACGAGCACCGGGCGCTTGGCGTGAAATACGACCGCAGAGGACACGCTTCCGAGGAGCGCCGACTCCAGCCGTCCCAGCCCGCGGGCGCCCAGCACAATCGGTTCTGCGCCCAGCTCCGCGGCGACCTCGAGGATGACGCGCCACGGCTTGCCCGCCTCCACCCGGGCCTGACCCTGAAACCCTGCCTCGGTCGCAAACTCGATTCCGTGCCGTGACCGTTCTTGGGCCAGCTCACGCGCGACCTCATCGATCCCAAGCGACTTGTCGGCAAGCTTCGATAAGGGAGCCGTGAGGATCGTCGCCGGGTCGTAGGGCGCCCAGGAGGCGACCGGCTCCCACACCGTCAAGGCAACTACCGCCCTCGGCGCCAGCAGCTCGGCAGCCCGTGCGATCGCGGCTAGGGCATCGTCGGACCCGTCAAAGCACAGCAACGCTGGTCGGTCGTTCGCGGGCACGGCGGGCACGGTGTCATCTTGACGAAACCACCGGCTCGAAGCACACACCCGGGGCCGTCGCGCCCGCTCGGCCCAGGTCCGGGACTACGGTTCGGACGCGGCGACATGGCCAGCCTGTTCGACAGCAACGGAACCGCGCCCACACGGGGGAGCCACACGCGACACGCGCGCCGAAGCGTGTGCCACCAGCGCGCTCACGGCTGCCTCCGTCCGTTCGGCAGGGACATGTTCAGGTTCGCGGGTTTGGGGATAGCCGAGACGCCGACGATGAGCGTGAGCCAGGCCACGCTGTGGGCGAGCGCCCACCCGCTGGCGGCGACCGGGGCGGCTTTGCTCGCGGGGGCGGGAGCGAAAGCCGCGCTGATGAGGCGAGGACGAGGAAGTCGGTGATGGCTTGACCAGGAAGCTCGCAACCCAATGGAGCGCCCCCGAGGGAGGCGCGGCCTCCTCGTCCGCTGCAATCGGGGTTGACCTTTACTGGTTGCCGCTGGGCGCGGGCGGCCACTCGGTGCGGCTGAACGGGATCGTGTATGAGGCTGTGCTGGCGCGCCTTCAGCGGCGAACGCGCAGCGACCTCTACCACTCCGCGCTCGAGGTGCGCGTCCCCGACGGGCGCTTCGTGATCGAGATGACGCCGGTACGGGCCGCCGACGGGGCCAAACGCGACGTCGTCGCCACCGGCGCCGTCGGCGCCCGCTGGGCGGGACGCTTTCGCATCTTTCGCTACGAGGTGCGGCGCTGGCGCGAGGGGTTCATACCGGACGTCGCCGAGGCGGTCGACAGCCCCCGGCGCCTCGCCCACGACGCGGAGGCTGCGCAGCGGATCCTCGACCTAGTGCCAAGCGTCCCCACCCCGGTGTGGGGACGCGACGAGCTGAGAGCCGGCGACATGTGGAACTCAAACTCGCTGATCTCCTGGCTTCTGGCCCGCAGCGACATCGAGGCAGGAGCCGTAGGCCCGCCCGCCGGCGGCCGCGCGCCGGGCTGGCAGGCCGGGCTGGTCGTGGCGCGGCGGCACCTGCAGGCACAGCAACGCTCGGCGGATGTAACGCCGCCGGCATGAGGTGACGGTGCTGCTGCTCGTCGAACGCCGCCGGACGCATGCCACCAGCGGATGAACGCATGCAATCGGTCCCAGCCACCCGGGCGACACGCGAACGCGTCGATCCGCAGGAAAACCGTCGCGAAAAGTTTCCGGAGAAGGCCAGCGGGCGTCTGCGATCGCGCTACTTGTGGCGATTTCCGCTCGCCGAAAGTGGCGGGATCGCTACTGGAAGGGGACGGTGACCGGACCGGGCAGGCGCGTGTAGACGGCGAAGAAGTCACGGCTGTCGGGCGTCAGGTAGCGATCGGGCGACTGCTGGTTTTGGGGTTCGATCAGCTTCGGGACAAGACCACTGGGGCCGTGGCTGTAGGTGATCAGCGAGTGCCATTCGTAGTTGATGTCGAACTCCATCGCCCGCACGGCGCCGATGTGCTGGAAGATCTTGGCCAGGGTGGTCACCGTCTGGTCGGTGGCGACGACGAAGAAGAGGTTGCCGTGACGGTCGATGCCGACACCGGTGCGCGGGACGCAGCACACCCCACCGAGCGTTGCCCCCCACAGGCTGTCGGGGCTGTCGTTCAGGTCGGGGTTCAGCTGCCCGTTCCAGATGATCGGAGGCAGGCTCTGGCGGGCCCAGGCGACGTCAGGCCCTGCGTTCGGGCCTCCGCTCCACTTCACGATGTCGACGCGACCGTCGTGATAGCCGATCAGGGTCGCGTTGCCGTCCGTCAGCGGCTCGTTGACTTGTCCGTTGTCGGTCGAGCCGTTGTTGCCGGACGTGTAGGTGAAGCCGGCGTTGAAGGTCGCAAGCAGCCGATTGCGCTGGCTTTGCGGGACCATCGTCGGCCCGCGCACGGCAGCGCTAGGCGGCTCACCACCGCCCGGGTAGTACGCGAGCTGGGTGCGCGTATGGTCAAACCAGGCCACATAAGCGACGGTGCCCGGAGAGCCGGGGTCGGGGCGATAGGTCGTCACGAGCACCGGTGGTCCACCGTTGACCGGCGGTCCTGTCGGCTTCCAGGCCCCTTCGCCCGGTTGCGGGTTCGGGAAGACCGGCTGGATTCGCGGCGGCAGGTCGCTGGGATTCGCACGCGCGATCGCGGCCCGCCCGCTGGTGTGGGTCCTCTGCAGCCCGCTGGTGTGCGTCGTCTGACTCGACGGGGCGCTCTGCGTGCCACCGCACGCGGCTAGACCGATTGCAGCGATTGCTGCGATGAGGGTGTGTCTCACTTTGATCCCGCCACCGCCAGACCCGGAAGCGGTCATCTGATGGCGTCGCCGCCTACGGCTCGCCACCTCGCGCAGCTGCTTCCGCATTTGGGTGAGGGGCGCCGAGACCCGCTGTGCGTCGACCGCATCTGCCGGATCAATCACACCAGGACCGCCGGCGCACCGCCGCAGTTGGTTCATCCGACGATGGCCCAGGCCCGATTGAGCACGACACCACATCCTGTGTCCAGACCTAAGGTCAGGTTGAGCGATTCGTGAGAGTTCGCTTCCAAGGGATCCCATCGACGGGCTGTCCACCCCCGAGCAGACACCGCCACCGGCGATTATCCGCGCTCGAGACCGCGGAATGAGAGATCGCCCAACGACCTGCCGGTCCGAGTGCCGACGACCCGACCAAGCTGCTGCCGGGCGTGGACCGCACGGCGACGGCTAGCTGACGCCAGAGGACCACGACTTGGTCGCCGTCTACGCGCGCAGCGGCGGCTGAGCCTCCACGGCCTCGCTTGCCGGCGCGCGGCGCGGCTCAAAGCGCGGGAGTACCAGCTCCAGGCGTGCTCCCCGCCGAGCGCCGGTGTCGGTCGCGCGGACATGTCCGCCGTGGGCCTCGGCCACGGCGCGAACGATCGCCAGGCCCAGGCCTGCGCCCCCCGCCGAGCGGTCGCGGGCCGCGTCGGTGCGGTGAAAGCGCTCGAACACCCGCTCGCGCTCCTCCGGCGGGATTCCTGGCCCGTCGTCGATGACCGCGAAGCGCACGTTGCCGCCGCCCAGGGGCTCGACCTCTAGCGCCACCAGCCCGGTGCCCTCGTCGGTGTGCTCGATCGCGTTGCGCAGCAGGTTACGCAGCGCCTGAGCGAGGCGATCGGGATCGGCGTGCAGCGTCGCCTGGGGCACCGAACCGAGCTGGAAGCGGCGCTCCGCCGTCAGCGTCACCCCCTCCCACAGGTGGGCGACGAAGGTGGATAGGTTTACGGGCTCAAGGCGCAAGAAGTCTGTCTGCTCGGCCCTGGCCAGCACCAGCAGGTCGTCGACCAGGCGCGACATGCGCGCGATCTCCGCCAGCAGGAGCGCCTCGACCCGGCGCACCTCGGGTTCTGCCAGGTCGCGCTGCGCGGCCAGGACCTCGAGCTGACCTCGCATGACAGTCAACGGCGTGCGCAGCTCGTGGGAGGCGTCGGCGATGAACTCCCGCTGCCCGCGAAACGCTTCGGCCAGGCGGTCCAGCATGTGATTGAACGCCTCACCCAGGACCCGGAGCTCGTCCGTTCGCCTGGCTGACACCGCCATCCGGGGGGTCAGATCCCCGGCGTCGACCCGTGCCGCGGTCGCGGCCATCCGGCGCAGCGGTGCCGCCACTCGGGCACCGGCCAGATACGAGGCGAGCAGCGCGAGCGCGAGGATGATCGCCCCGGCGAGAATGAACGCCCGCGGCCACGCCGTGCTGGGCGCGCTCAACGGTGTTCAACGGCTCCCCGGCGCCCGCGATCACCCGCATCCTCCCCACCGCCACCGCCCGCTCGTGGATACGCATCCGTCCCACATCCGGGACGCGCACGACCGAGTAGCCGATCCTGGGCACCAGGAGCTTTCGGCCCGCGGCGTTCTCGCTCGCTTGCACGCTCGCTGTCTCGCCCTCTTCGGGGAACAGCGCCCCGAACACGTCGGGATGGTTGCTGACGGTCGCCTGTCCAGGAACGAGCACGAACAGCAGCGTCGAGGTGGCCGTATACGGCTGAGCCCGGACGTAGCCGCGAGCGCTCGCCGCGACCCGGGCTGGCGTCTGGCCGGCGAGCGGCCGCAGCGTTTGGGCTAGCTGACTCGTGTCACCGGCGATGTCGCGATCGATCTGGCCCCGCAGCTGGCTGCCGGTGTCGATGTAAACGACGGCGAAGACCGCGGCGGCTGAGACCAGCAGCACGCCCGCGACCCAGGCGGCAAGCCGCCAGCGAAGCCCTGCCGGGAGACGGAGCCTAATCGTTCGCATCGAAGCGATAGCCGACCGAGCGCACCGTGACGATGGGTGCGCGCCCGTCGCCATCGCCCAGCTTGCGACGCAGGTAGCCAACGTACACGTCGACCATGTTGGTCCCAGGGTCGTGCTCGTATCCCCACACGGCCCGCAGGATCTGCGGGCGCGAGAGCACCCGCCCCCGATTGCGGATTAGGTGCACCAGCAGCTCGAACTCGGTGACCGACAGGCGTACGGGCCGTCCGTCTCGGGTCACTTTCCGCGTGAGCAGGTCGACCTTGATGTCGCCAGCGGTCAGGGCGATCGTCGCCGTCTGGGCGGCGACCCGCAGCTGCGCGCGGATCCTCGCGACCAGCTCCTTGAGCGAGAACGGCTTGACGATGTAGTCGATTGCGCCGGAATCAAGGCCGGCGACGCGGTCCTCGACCTCCCCGCGAGCGGTGAGCACGATCACCGGCAGCGTCGGCTTCGCCATGCGCAACTCCGCGAGCACCTCGAGCCCACTCCGTCCGGGGAGCATCATGTCCAGCACGACGAGATCGATGCTCTGGTCGATCGCCATCTCCGTGCCGCTGAGCCCGTCGCTGGCCGAGCGGACGTCAAATCCCTCGCCCGCCAGACCGCGCTCGAGGAAGTCGACAATCCCCGGCTCATCCTCGATTACCAGAATCACCTCGGGCATGGATCAATAACAGCAGGCAATCACAGCCGCCTCGGGGACAGCTAGGAGCTTTCTCATCGTCCGCTGAAGGCGACTTGAAGCGGCCGACGAACACTGACCACCGTGCAGACGGCCGAGCAGGCGCACGGGCCCATGTTGGAGCCGGGCCAGGAGGCTCAAGCGTCTACACACGCGCGGCGCCGGGCGCTTGCGCTGACGGGGGGTGGGACGGATGGCAACGAGCGACTGACCTCGATGGCCAGCGCCATCCTGATCGTGTTGCTGGCAGTGCTGGGCGTCACGATCCTGAGGATCGGTCAGCTGATCTGGCTGCACCTGTTCGTGGGCCTGGTGCTGCTGGGACCCTTGCTGGTCAAGATGGCGCAGCACCGGCTACCGGTTCGCGCGCTACTACACCAGCAACCCGGCCTACCGCTCCAAGGGGCCACCGCCGGCGCTGATGCGGCTGACGGCGCCGATCGTCGTGGTCTCGACCGTGGTCGTGTTCGCGACCGGCGTGGTGCTGATGATCGTCGGGCCCGGTGATCGCGAGCCGTCCCTGCTCCTCCACAAGGCCAGCTTCGTCGTCTGGCTCGGCTTCACCGCCGTGCACGTACTCGGACACCTGCCGGAGCTGATCCGCTCGCTGCGCGCTGCCGGACCGGACGGTGAGCTTCGGGATCGGCGCCCGGTGCCGCCGGCCGCTGGATCGCGCTCGCTGGGGCCCTGGTCGGGGGCGTCGTGCTGGCGGTCGTGCTGATTCCGCAGTTCGCGCCGTGGAGCGCCCATACGGCCTTCCTTCACGGCCACTGATGAGGTGAGCGTTCCTCTGAAGGGATGGGTGGCGTGCTCGGTGGCCGCGGGCGCGCTGGCCATCGCCGTGCTCGGATGCGGGGCGCAGAGCTCAGGATCCGGCGGGCGCCCACCGGCGCGCTCCGGCGGAGCGGGATCGCCGACGCTCCGTCGCTCGCGCTCCGCGGCGACCGTGACCGTGACTGCGGCGGGGGAGCTGCCCGCGGCGGTGGCGGACGCGGCGTCGGTCGCGCTCGATCACAGCCGCCTTGTGTTGCTGGGCGGTCTCGACGCCGCCGACACCTCGACCGCGTCGATCACGGTCCTGGCCGGTGGATCGCTGCTGCGGCGCGACGCGCTGCCCATTCCCCAGCACGACGCGCAGGCGACGACAGATCGGCCGCTACGTGTACGTGTTCGGCGGGGGACAGGCCGCGAGCTTTGACCACATCCTGCGCTACGACCCGGACACGGGGGCGGTCAGCCCAGGCGGGCAGGCTGCCGACGCCGGCCTCGGACGTGGCAGTCGGGGCGCTCGGGCAGACCGCTTACGTGGTCGGCGGCTACGACGGCGCGCGCTCGTTTGACTCGATCCTCGCCTGGCGGCCAGGGACCGCGCCCCGGCTGGTGGGCCGCTTGCCGTTCGGCCTGCGCTACGCCGCGGTCGCGCCCGCGGCAGGTCGTCTGATCATCGCCGGCGGCAGCTCGCCGAGCGGCGTCAGCGACACGATCTTCAGCTTCGATCCGGCCACCGGCAGCCTGAAGCAAGTCGGCAGGCTGCCGGTGCCGGTGACGCACGCCTCGGCCGCGGGGCTCGACGGTCGCGTAGTGCTAGTCGGCGGGCGCCGTCAGACGAGCGGCGGGCAGACCCGCTCGATCCTCGAGATTGACCCTGACTCGGGCGCCGTCCGCCAGCTCGGTCGGCTGCCCAATCCGCTCTCAGACGCGGCCGTGGCGACGGTGGGAGGCAAGCTCGTCGTCGCCGGGGGCGAGAATGCAGCCGGCGTGCAGCGCTCGATCCTGCTCCTCAGCCTCCGCTCGTCGCCCGGAGGTGCGGGCCCGTGAAGGTGCTGGGCGCGATCGGCTGCGCACTCCTGCTGGCGGCGACCGCCGGCGGCTGCGGTGGAGCAGCCCACACTGGGACCGGCGGGAAGCAGCGGTCGACGGGCGAGGTACGGACAGCTCGCGCGGCCGCGGCCGATCCGGTGCTCGCGCGGCTGGGGCTGCCCCCGGTGCACGGCTCGTCTCCGCTGCCCGGGTATCTGATGATCGCCGACCGCGACAACAACCGGATCATCATCGTCAGCCCGGACAAGCAGATCGTCTGGCGGTTCCCCGCGCCCGGCGCGCTCCGGCCCGGGGCAGGTGTTCGCCGGGCCCGACGACGCGTTCCTGTCGGCGAACCGGCGCGACATCGTCACCAATGAGGAGTTCTCGGACACGATCGCGGTGCTGACCCTCACCCGGCATCCGCACATCGCGTGGGAGTACGGCCACCAGGACGTGCAGGGCAGCTCGCCCGGCTACCTGGCCCATCCCGACGACGCCTATCTGCTCGCCAACGGACAGGTGCAGAGCGCGGACATCATCAACTGCCGCGTGCTGTGGATAGACCACGCCAAGCGAATCGTGCGCTCGCTGGGCACCGCGGGCGACTGCGCCCACGACCCGCCGCGGGCGATGCTGCAGCCCAACGGGGACACGCCGCTGCCCGACGGTGGCGTGCTCGTCACCGAGATCGGCGGGTGGATCGACCGCTTCAGCGCCACCGGACAGCTGTTGTGGTCGATCAAGTCGCCGACCGACTATCCCTCGGACGCACAGCTCCTGCCGGACGGCGACGTGCTCGTCGCCGGCTTCAACACCCCGGGCAGGATCGACATCCTGACCCCGCGGGGCCAAATCGTCTGGACCTACGGACCGCAGTCGGGGCCGGGAGCGCTCGACCGCCCATCGCTCGCGGTGCAGCTGCCCAACGGTCTGATCGCCGCCACCGACGACTGGCACCACCGGGTCGTGCTGATCGACCGCGCGACCAAGCGGATCGTGTGGCAGTACGGCCACACCGACGTTCCGGGTAGCGGTCCGGGGTACCTGCAAAAACCGGACGGACTCGACCTACTGCCGTGACTCAGCCGACCGCCTCGACGATGGAGGTACCGAGCGGGAGCCACCTTCTCGAGACCTACAGCTAGGCGGCGGAGCGCAGCGCCTCGATGTCTGGTCCGGCCTGAGCCACGAGCAGGTGCTCATCCTCAGCCAACGGTAGATCCGTCGGCTTGAAGGCCGACATCACGCACGCCTCCGCCACGACCGGATTGATGGTCACGTCCGTGAACCCTGCTTTGCAGGCGATCGTCTCCCACGCGCTGGCCGTAAGCGGCTTCTCCTGAAAGCGCAGCAGGAACCGCCCGACGTTCTTGACGATCCGCCACCAACCCGCGGGACCTCGAGCCGCCAGAGCCCGAACCTTGGATCTGATGATCTCCCGGTCGCGACGGTTCACGCCGCGTCCGAACATCATGTCTCCGACCACCAGCCGTCCTCCGGGACGAAGCCAGCGATATGCCTGCGCAAGTGCACCTTGCTTGTCGCTGTCGCGGAGGTGATGAAACGCATAGTTCGACACCACCAGATCGAAGCTCTCGGGCTCGAGTCCGGAGCGTCTCGATGGGCTGCGCGAGCGCCTGGACATTCGAGATGCCCTCGCGCCTGGCCCGCTCCTCGAGCATCTCAATAGCCTCGGCGCTTACGTCGACGGCCACCACCCGCGCAGCACTGCGCGCGAGCGGCAGCGTGACCTGTCCGGACCCGCAGCCGAGATCGAGCACCACAGCGTCGGGGGAGACGGGACAGCTCGCGAGCACCGCGTCAACCACCTTGCCCAACTGCACCGATCCCAGCTCGTCCCAGCGCTGCGCGCGCCCACGCCACAGCGCTCGCTGCATGCGGATAGCAAGCGCCTGGCGACACAGTTGCTTTGGTCGCGTTCATTGAAATCGCCTCGCCGAGCAGTCTTGTATTCGGGCCTCAACCAGTCGTTAGTCACGCATTAGAAGCCGTTCACTGTCGCCCATGAGAAATCGTTCACGGTGGGCATGAGAAGTCGTTCACCTTCGGGCTCCGGAACCCTGCCCGTGGCATCCCAGGACCCTCCCGGTTGCATCCCAGGGGACTGTTACTTTCGGGCGGGTGCGCGCCCCAGGGAAGCTGACGGCCGCCTTGATCGGCGTGCTGGCGATCGCCGGGTGCGGCACCGCTGCTAGAGAGGGTCGCGACCCGGCGGGTCAGGGCCGACCAGCGGCACACGCCGGCGCCGCCACTGCCCCGCACGCCAGATCGGTTCGTACAGGGTCGGGGTGAGCAGCGTCTCGCTCATGGAGCCAGCACCCGCGGCTATCGCGACCACGCGAACGAGCACCGGTGCTCCGGTGCGCGAGCTTCAGACCACCCTGCTGTACCCGGCGGCCGGCGCCCCCGACGGCCGCGAGCACCCGGCTGCGCAGCCCGACACGGCCAATGGCCGGTACCCGCTGATGGTGTTCTCCCAGGGGTTCGATGTGTCAGCGACGTCATACGCCGCGCTCCTCGATGCCTGGGCGAGCGCGGGCTACGTCGTCGCCGCGCCCACGTATCCGGATACGGACCCCTCAGCCTCCGGAGGACCGAACGAACAGGACATCGTCAATCACCCTGCCGATCTCCGGTACGTCATCAAAACCCTCGTGTCTGCGCCGCCGCCTGCCGTGAGTCGCATCGTCGACTCCTCCGAGGTGGCGGTAGTCGGTCAGTCCGACGGCGGGGACGTGAGCCTCGCCGCGGCCGACAACACCTGCTGTCGAAATAACGCGGTCAAGGCTGCCGTGATCCTTTCCGGTGCCGAACTCTCGAGCTTCGGCGGCACCTACTTCCGCTCCAAGCCGGTGCCCCTCCTAGTCGTCCAGGGAGACGATGACACGATCAACCCTCCGGCCTGCAGCGCCCAGATCTACGACCAGGCTCGGCCGCCCAAGTACTACCTCCGTCTGCTGGGGGCCGAGCATCTACCGCCATATCTCGACGCCGGCACCGACCAGGCGATCGTCGAGCGAGCCACGATCGATTTCCTGAACGGCTACCTCAAGCGCGCGAGCCAGAGCCTGACAACCCTGAACAAGGACGGCTCGCCGGCTGGCGTGACCACGATCACCTCCTCGCCGCAGGCCCCGAGCACCCCCGGTTCCTGCCCTGGCGCCCCCTGATATCGGGATCCGCGGCTCGCTACACGCGGCCGCAGGCGACGCCTCTGGCCCGGCACCTTCGCGTCGGCGCACAACCGCGTCGCGCTAGATAGCGGATGTGCGCGATGCGCGATCACGCCGCGGTCGCGGTCGCGCCGCTGCGAGTCTGGCGGCAGGAGATCCAATGGGGGCGCCGAAAGCTCGGCCCATGGACAGCTCGCAGCAGATGCCAACGCCCGGACAGGGCGGTGCGGTACCACCGGGCGGCGGGTACGACTACCCGCTGACCTTCTCGGTCGACTATCCAGACCGCGAGCTCAACCGTCTGAGCACGGCGTTTCGGATCTTCGCGTTCATCCCCATCGCCATCCTCGCCGCGACGATCGAGGGCGGCAGCTTCGGGGCGAACGCGGGAGGCAGCGGCGCCTACTACGCGGGCGGGGGGATCGGAGTGCTGTTCCTGCCGGTACTGCTGATGCTGCTGTTCCGCAAAAAGTATCCACGCTGGTGGTATGAATGGAACCTGCAGCTGAGTCGCTTCAGCAACCGGATCGTCGTCTACCTGGGGCTCATGGATGACCGCTATCCCTCGACCGACCAGGAGCAGGCCGTCCACCTGAACTTCCCGTATCCCGACGCGGAGAACGACCTCGCCCGCGGCATGCCGATCGTCAAGTGGCTGCTGGCGATCCCCCACTACATCGTGCTCATCTTCCTCACGATCGGCGCGCTGTTCGCCGCAATCTTCGCCTGGTTCGCGATCCTCTTCACCGGCCGCTACCCACGGTCGCTGTTCGACTACATCGAAGGCGTGCTCCGCTGGCACAATCGCGTCGGGGCATACGCATTCCTTCTGATCACCGACCGCTACCCGCCATTCAGCCTGGATCCCTAACGGTCTGTGGTTGGCGAGAGCATGCCCGCTCGTCGCATGCAGACCGCCGATCAACCCGTGGGTCCAGCGTGCCGTGAGGGAGCCAAAATTGCAAGGCCGGCTGCGTACCTACATGCGCTACAGCTTCGGCTGTGCGGTCGTATGGGCGTTGATCCTGGCGGTCGTGAGTCGCGTGCGCCGGCAGGATCTGGACAGCTATCGCCACGCGTGCATGATGTGGTGGGCGGGGTGGACCTCGGCCACGATCGCTAGGTCGCTGTACCCGCCACCCAAGCGCCAGCGGCCGCCGCCGGCCCGCTCCGTCCCCGAGCGCCGGGCTCGAGCGCTCGGTGGCGGTCAGGTGCGGATCCTCAACGGAGCAGCTCCGCCATGACTCAGTAGTTTCCTGGAGCCGGTCCGCGGCGACCAGCGGACGCCAGGCTGCATGGGGAATCGTAGGGTGCTGGCATGACGCTCCAAGAGAGTGAGATGCTCGAACTCTCGCGAGACGAGTGCCTGCGGCTGCTCGCGTCCCAGACCTTTGGCCGCGTCGCGGTCAATCTCGGTAAAGGCCCGCCGGTCATCCGACCGGTCAATTACGCATTCGACGACGCCTCGCAGTCGGTCGTTTTCCGCACCGCGGACGGGTCGAAGTTCCACGCTCTGGTGCGGTCCGCTCAGGCCTCGTTTGAAGTCGATCGCGTCGAGGGGGCCTCGCGCACGGGCTGGAGCGTGATCGTGCATGGCGTGACTGACGAGGTCACTCACCCGAGTGAGGTTCGGCGCCTCGACGCAATGGGGCTCGCGCCTTGGGCTCCGGGCGAAAAAGCGCACTGGGTCCACATCCGGGCGTGGACCGTCTCTGGCCGGCGAATCGTGGTAGCCGGCGACGGCGTTCCGCGCGCCCGCGGCTAGCAGCATGACCCAACCGGGGTGCGGGTATGAGGCTTGGCACTCTGGCGTTAATCGGTCTCGTGGGCTGGCCGGACGGTTGTTCGGTGCCGGTCGAGTCGCGGTCCAGCTGTCGTAGGCGAAATCCTCGCCGGGTTCTGATCGGCCGCGCCGAGCTTGGAGCAATCGACCCTACGTAGTTTTCTGCAACGCCTTTGCGGCCCGGTCCCGGTGGCACGCCGCCGATACGGACGTAGCCTCGACGTATATGAGTTCTTCAAATCCACGGTCATCGTTCAAAGTGCTGATCGCCGGAGGCGGTGTCGCCGCGCTCGAGGCGGCGCTCGCCCTGCGTGAGCTCGCCGGCGACCGGGTCGCACCAGCCTGCTGGCTCCTGAGCCTGAGTTTGTGTACCGCCCGCATGCGCGTGCGGGAGCCGTTCGCTTACAGCGAGGCCCGGCGCTACTCCCTCGAGGACATCTCACGAGATATCGGGGTCGAGCTGGTCCAGGACAGCTTCAAGTGGCTGGATGCGCAGCAATCGATCGTCCACACGGAGGGCGGCGCGACGCTTGGATACGACGCGCTGCTGCTGGCGATGGGGGCCCGGCTGAGCCCGGCATTCGGTCACGTGCTGACGATCGACGATCGGCGGCTGGACGAGCAGTATCACGGGCTCATCCAGGACGTCGAGGGTGGCTACGTTCACTCGCTGGCGTTGCTGGTCCCCACGCCGATGCCGTGGCCCCTGCCGATCTACGAGCTGGCGCTGATGACGGCGACCCGGGCGTATGACATGGGCGTCGATGTCTCGATAACCATCGCCACGCCAGAGGACGCTCCGCTGGCCGTCTTTGGCACTGCGGTCAGCGAGGCGGTTCAGCGCCTGTTGGAGGAGCGCGACATCCTGACGCTGACCTCCGCGCACTGCGGTGTTCCAGAACAAGGCCGGGTATCTGTGCACCCGGGAGCACGAACGCTCCACGTGGACCGGGTGGTGGCGCTGCCGCAGCTCTCGGGGCCCTCGGCTCCCGGGGTTCCGGGCGACGCGAGCGGTGGCTTTATCCCGATCGATGCCCACTGCCGGGTTCGAGGCCTGGAGCGGGTCTTCGCTGCGGGGGACGCCACGGACTTCGCCGTCAAGCACGGGGGCGTCGCCGCGCAGCAAGCGGACGCCGCGGCCGAGGCGATCGCGTGGCTCGCCGGGGCTGCAGTTCAACCGCGAAAGTTCCACCCGGTGATCCACGGCGTGCTGCTGGGAGCAAAGAAACCTCTGTACTTGAGCGCCCACATCACGGGTGGACATGGCTCGAGCTCCGAGGTCAGCGACAGCCCGACCTGGTCGCCGCCGACGAAGATCGCCGCGAAATACCTTGCGCCATACCTGGACTTGCGCGACAGTGCCGCGGTACGTTGATCCTCGTGCGCGACGGCGACTCGCAGGAACGACCTGAAACCGGACGGGCAGAGCCGATCCGGGTCGTGATCGCCGACGACCATTCGGTGGTCCGTCGCGGCTTACGACAGGTGCTCGAGTCTGAAGGCGGGTTCGAGATCGTGGCCGAGGCCGGAGATATCGACGGCGCAAGGCGATACGTGCGCGGGCACCACCCCGACGTGCTGGTGCTCGACCTGAACATGCCCGAGGGATCGAGCCTCGACGCGGTGCCAGACATCCTGGCGCAGAACCCCGAGACCCAGATCGTGGTCCTGACGATGCAGGACGAACCGGCCTATGCCCGCCAGGCCCTGGGCGCCGGCGTGCTTGGCTACGTGTTGAAGGATGCGGCCGACGCCGAGCTGGTAGAGGCGGTCCGACGGGCTGCGGCCGGCGACACATACCTCAACCCCCGGCTCGGAGCGAAGATCGCGTCCGAACCGCCGCCCGGTCCACCCGACGGCCTGTCCGAACGGGAGGTCGAGGTCCTGCGGATGGTCGCGCTGGGGCACACCAACAACGAGATCGCCGAACAGCTGTACCTCTCGGTGCGCACCGTTGAGACCCACCGCGCGCATATCCAGCAGAAGCTCCGGCTCGGCTCGCGCTCGGAGCTCGTGCGCTACGCGCTCGAGCACCGGTTGGTCGAAACCTGAGATCCGCCCGGACGTCTACTGCCGCACTAGCTCAGCGCGCCACTGGCGACGCTTCGATTCGTAGCTCGCCGGAAGGGCGCCGTCGAGCGCTTCGGCCGCATCCAGCGCATTGAGCGCTGCGCCGTAGTCTCCCCAGCGCGCGTCGCATTCCGCCAGCAGCAGCGCCAGCTCCAGGGCATCGTTGAAGTCCTCGTCGGGGATCGCCCGGCCCCGGACCGCGACCCGGTCGATCAGCGGCTCCGAGCCGAGCGGCTGTGGGCGAGCCGTGGCGAGGAATGGGCTCAGGTAGCGCGCAGCGATTTTGGCCGGAGGCCACCACAATGGTTGCCTCCCGGCGGACGATGCATCACGCGTCCTCCCCCGGAGCGGTGCGGCCTCGATCGCGACCGTCGCCCGGCGCGGCAGACGCTGCGGCTCGGCGCGCAAATACAGAGGCGCGCCGTCGGTCAGCAGGAGTCCCCGCAGCACCGGGTTGAACGGTTTCGCGGTCAGCGGCGCCCCGAGCTTCGCGGCGATCGATTCGGCCACCGCGTCCGCCTGCTGAGCGGCGAGACCTCCTTGCTTGAGCGGGAAGGCGGTGACGTCCCCAGCGGCGTAGACATCGTCCTCGCCTCTCACGCGCCCATGAGCGTCAACGGGGATGAAGCCGTGCTCATTCTGCGGAAGTCCGGGCAGCCGCGGACCCGCCAGCTGCGGGAGCGTTATCACCCGGTCAACGTAGAGGGCGCCGCCCCCGGCCAGCACGAGAGCCTTGCCGCGCACCAACGCAGGCCGCGAAGAAGTTCGCAGCCAGATGCCGTGCGCCCTCAGCATCACTTCGATGGCCTGTACAGCGAGGGGGCCGAACAGCTCGAGCGGCTCCTCCTCGGGGGTCACGACCCACACCTGGACGGCGCTCCCACGCCGCTCCCGAAGATGGGCTGCTGTCATCAGCGCTAACTCGTAGATCGGGAGCGTCCACATTCGCTGCGACGGCAGCGTCAGCGCCACCGATCGCGCGGCACCTGTGGCCAGCTCCTCGAGCAGGTCTCGCAGCGCGGCGACGTCCTGGCGACCCCGGAAGGTGAGGGCCCCGGGCAGCGTCTCCCGCGGGCTCGCTCCAGCGGCGACGACCAGTGCGTCGTAGGCGATTCGCTCGCCGCTGGCGGTGACGGCGATGTGATCGTCGGCTTGGACGCTGCCCAGCGAGTCACGCACGATCTGCGCACCGCCGTCGCGGCCAATGATCTCAGCGAGGTCATAGGCGCGTGCTTCGGCGCGGTCGAATGCCTCGGCGACGGTTACCGGGCGGTAGAGAAACTCGTGCTCGGGGCAGATGAGCGTGATCTCGACGCGGTGTGGAACGAGCTCACGCAGCGCGAGCAGGGTCTCGAGCGCGGCCACTCCGCCGCCGGCGATCACGATATGCGTTCGGTCACGGCTCATCGCGGAGCTCCCGGTTTGGAGTCGGCTGGCAACACGCGCTCCAGGTAGTGCTCGATCATGCCTGGCAGTGGCGTGCGAGCGCGCGCGTCTGGAATCGTTCGCGTCATCGCGGGTGACCCTACGCAGGCTCGACCCTGACGCCATCCGTGCTGTGCCCGAGCGGGGGTGCGGGTTCTCACGGACCGCGCGAGCGGCGCTTGTGGGTAAATGAGTGGTCATGACCACGACCACTGAGTCAGAAGGCCCTCTATCGAGGGACGAACTGCAGCGGATCGATGCCTGGTGGCGTGCGGCCAACTACCTCTCCATTGGCCAGATCTACCTGCTTGACAATCCGCTGCTGCGCGAGCCGCTGCAGCCCGAACACGTGAAGCCGCGGCTGCTCGGCCACTGGGGCACGACGCCGGGATTGAACTTCATCTACGCCCATATGAACCGGGCGATCCAGGCCCGGGGCTTGAGCGCCATCTACGTCACCGGTCCCGGGCACGGGGGCCCGGGGCTCGTCGCCAGCGCCTACCTCGACGGGACCTATACGGAGGTCTACCCGCACATCGGCCGCGACGAGGAAGGGCTGAGACGGCTGTTTCGCCAGTTCTCGTTTCCCGGGGGGATCCCGAGCCACGTCGCGCCTGAGACGCCGGGATCCATCAACGAGGGCGGGGAGCTTGGCTACTCGCTCCTTCATGCGTACGGCGCCGTGCTCGACAACCCGGACCTGATGGCCGTGTGCGTGGTCGGAGACGGCGAGGCGGAGACGGGGCCGCTGGCGGCGAGCTGGCATTCGAATAAGTTCCTCAACGCCGCCCGTGACGGTGCGGTCTTGCCCGTGCTGCACCTGAACGGCTACAAGATCGCCAACCCCACGGTGCTGGCCCGGATCGAAGCGCCCGAACTCCAAGCGCTGCTAGAGGGCTACGGGTACGCCCCTCGGTTCGTGGAGGGCTCCGAGCCAGAGGAGATGCATCAGCTGATGGCGGCCACGCTAGATGAAGTGCTCGACCGCCTCGCCGACATCCAGCAGCGGGCCCGTCTGCACGGGGATCCCGTCCGGCCCAGGTGGCCGATGATCGTGCTGCGGACGCCCAAGGGGTGGACCGGGCCAAAAGAAGTGGACGGACTGCCTACAGAGGGCTCGTTCCGCTCGCACCAAGTGCCGCTTGCCGAGGTGCGCACCAATCCCGAGCACCTCGCCCAGCTCGAGGCGTGGCTGCACTCCTACCGGCCCGAGGAGCTGTTCGACGAGCGGGGAGCGGTCCGGCCGGACGTCACGGCCCTGGCGCCGGCAGGCGAGTTGCGAATGGGCGCCAACCCCAACGCCAACGGAGGCCTGCTGCTGCGGGGGCTTGAGCTGCCGGACTTTCGCGACTACGCGGTCGACGTCCCTGAACACGCGAACAGCTCGAGCGAGGCGACCCGGGTACTTGGCGCCTGGCTTCGGGACGTGATTCGCGCCAATCGGGATCGCTTCCGCATCGTGGGCCCGGACGAGACGGCGTCAAACCGGCTGTCGGCAGTGTTTGAGGCCACCAACCGAGCGTGGGACGCCGAGACGCTCGAGACCGACGACCACCTGGCGCCCGATGGCCGGGTGATGGAGGTGCTCTCCGAGCACCTGTGCCAGGGATGGCTCGAGGGCTATCTGCTAACGGGCCGCCACGGGCTCTTCAACTGCTACGAGGCGTTCATCCACATCGTCGATTCGATGTTCAACCAGCACGCCAAGTGGCTGAAGGTGACACGGGAGATCCCGTGGCGGCGCCCGATCGCCTCGCTCAACTACCTGCTCTCGAGCCACGTCTGGCGTCAGGACCACAACGGCTTCTCCCACCAGGATCCGGGATTTATAGACCACGTGGTCAACAAGAAGGCCGAGATCATTCGCGTGTACCTGCCGCCCGACGCCAACTGCCTGCTGTCGGTCGGCGACCACTGTCTCCGCAGCCGGGACTATGTCAACGTGATCGTCGCCGGCAAGCAGCCGGCACTCGATTACCTAACGATCGAGCAGGCAATCGAGCACTGCACCCGCGGGATCGGCATCTGGGAGTGGGCGTCGAACGACAACGGCCAAGAGCCGGACGTCGTGCTGGGCTGCGCCGGCGACGTTCCGACGCTGGAGGTTGTGTCGGCGGCGGCGATCCTGCGCGAGCGGTTGTCAGAGCTGAAGATGCGCGTCATCAACGTCGTCGATCTCATGCGGCTTGAGCCCGACTACGTGCATCCGCACGGACTCGCGGATGCCCAGTTCGACGCGCTGTTCACAACCTCGCGGCCGGTCATCTTCGCCTACCACGGATACCCGTCGCTGATACACCGGCTGACCTATCGCCGCACCAACCACCCCAACATCCATGTCCGTGGCTACCAGGAGGAAGGCACGACCACCACGCCGTTCGACATGGTGATGCTCAACGACCTCGACCGGTTCCACCTGGTGATAGACGTCATCGATCGTGTCCCGGGGCTCGGCGAGCGGTTCGCGCAGCTGCGCCAGGAGATGGTGGACGCGCGGCTGCGCCACCGCGCGTACACCCGTGAGGTCGGAGACGACTCTCCCGACGTCCGCGACTGGACCTGGCCGGGTGAGCCAGGCAGGAAATGAGATCGCACTCCAGGCGCTTCAAGGACCTCTCGCCCGCCGCTCGCGCCCTGGCCTTGGCCGCGATCGCCATCAGCGTCGCGCTGGTGGTGGGGGCGGAACGCGACATCCAACGGCGCCCCGCTGCCGGGGTTCGGGGTAACAAGCGCATCTGGCGCCTGATTTGCCTCAACGCTCTGGGCGCCCTCGGCTACTTCAGGTGGGGACGGCGGGACACCTAGAGCGAGTGGGCGGACTGGACCGCGGGCGCGTGGTTCAACTCGGTCCCGTCGTCACCTCGTGCCGGGGCGGGTCGTCCTGAGTGCGCGTCCTCGTCGTCAACGCCGGCTCGAGCACCGTCAAGCTCAGCCTGCTCGGCCCAGGCGACGAGACGCTGGCCGAACACGAGCTGCCCGCTCCGCGCGCCACCACCGATCCCCGCGAGCTTCGCGCCGCCCTCGAGGACGGGCTCGGGGAGCCGGACGTCGTCGGGCACCGGATCGTCCACGGCGGGGAGCGCTTCCGTGAAGCGGTTCGGATCGACCGCGAGGTCGAGGCGGCTCTCAGGGAGCTCATCGAGCTCGCTCCGCTTCATCAGCCGAAATCGCTCGCCACGCTTGACGCCGTGTCGGCGGCGCTCCCAGACGTGCCGGCCGTCGCCTGCTTCGACACCGCTTTCCACGCAACGCTGCCGCCGGCGTCTCGCACCTACGCGCTGCCGGCCGAGTGGCGCGAGCGCTGGGGCCTGCGCCGCTACGGCTTTCATGGCCTGTCGCACGCCTGGGTCGCACGGCGCACAGCTGAGCTGCTCGGACGCTCGCGGGCGGGCCTGCGCATCGTCAGCTGCCACCTCGGCGCCGGCGCTTCGCTATGCGCCATCAGCGACGGCCGGTCGCTCGACACGACGATGGGCTTCACGCCGCTAGAAGGCCTTGTGATGGCCACCCGCTCGGGGACCGTTGACCCCGGGCTGCTGCTGTGGCTGCTGGAGCGCACCGGGCTGCGTGAGCGCGAGCTGACGGAAGCGCTCGAGCACGGCTCGGGACTGCTGGGGCTCGCGGGCAGCGCCGACATGCGAGAGGTGCTGGCCCGAACCGACGCAGGCGATCATGACGCACGACTGGCGCTCGACGTGTACCTGCACAGGCTATGCGCCGGCATCGCCGCGATGGCGGCCGCGCTCGGAGGCCTCGACGTGCTCACATTCACGGGTGGGGTGGGCGAGCGCGCGGCCGCAGTCCGTGCGCGCGCGGTCGCGCGGCTGGGCTTTCTGGGTCTGGCGCTCGACGAGCAGCGGAATAGGGATGCCCGCGGTGACGTGGACATCACAGACGCCGGCGTCGACGTCAGAACGCTCGTTATACACGCTCGCGAGGATCTCGAGATCGCGCGCCAGGCGCGGCTGCTGCTCGACTCCTAAGCGCCTCCCTCCCGGTTGACTCGCGGACCCGCAGCGCATTCCCCGTCGCGGTGCGCGGTCGCGCCCGGTGGTGAGGTCGGGAACTCGATCTCGAGCGCGTCGGGCGCCGAGCGCATTTTCAGCGGGAAGCCGCTGTCGCGGAACACCTCGATCATCTTGTAATTGGTTCGCAGCACTCTGGCGGTGAACGTCGAGATGCCCTGCTGCCTGGCCGCGCGTGCAAGATGTGCGAGCAGGGTCGTCGAGATCCCGTGCTCCTGCCAGGAGTCCGCGACCAGGAACGCGACCTCGGCCCGATCGGCGCTTTCGCGCTCATAAGCCGCGTGCGCCACGATCCGCCGCGGCTCGCCGCTCTCGGCCACCAGTGCAAAGCGGTCGGCGTAGTCCACGTCCACCGACCAGGACACCACCCAGTCGAGGTCCGGCGTGCCGAAGAATCTGAATTCGATCGAGTCTGACGAGACCTGCTCCAGGAAAGCCCGCATCGCTGCCTCGTCGCCGGCACGCGCCGGCCGCACGTGGATGGTGGAGCCGTCGCGCAGGACGACATCGCTCTCCTGCCCGCGGGGGTAGGGCTGGTTATTCGGGAGGAGCTGGTCATCGCGCCAGTATGCGTAGCTCGTCAGGGCCAGGCATCCGGAGTTCGCACCGTGATGCGGGCGGGGACGCCACATTGCCCCAAGCGCCCGGCGGACACGTGCTCTACTTCCACCGCTGTGACCCTCGCCTGGATCGATCCGTAGTTTTCCGCCCTCAGCGACTTAGCCCTGACGCTGCTCCGAGGAGCGCTCGCCAGGGTGCGGCCGGCATGGTCCTGGTCTGCTACGACGGCTCAGACGACGCAAAGTCGGCGATCGCCCACGGCGCCAAACTGCTTAACGGCCAGTCCGCAACCGTGCTGACGGTGTGGGAGCCGTTCGCCAACGTCCTGGCCCATACCGCCACGTTCGGCATCGGCGCCGGAATGGCGGATATGGAGAAGATCGACGAGGCCAACCGCAAGAACGCCGAAGCGCGCGCCGAGGAGGGCGCGCAGCTTGCGCACGACGCCGGCCTCGACGCGCGGGCCCGCGCGGTCGCTCAAGGCCTGACGACCGCCGAGGCGATCCTCGCCGAGGCCGAGCGCCTCGGCGCAGACGCGATCCTGATGGGCTCGCGCGGCCTGACGGGCGTGAAGTCGCTGCCGCTAGGCAGCGTTTCGCACGCCGTGATCCAGCACGCCGACCGGACCGTGATCGTCGTGCCGTCGCCGGAGGTCGCAGCCGAGCGCGAGCGTGACCGCGCCGCCCTGCGCGCGTAGGAGGCCAAGGGTTGAGCGACTCATGACTGTCGGAATGGCCGGACGGCGAGCGTTTCAGAGCTCCCTCGACCTGCGCGCCGGTGCGGCATGGGCTTAACGCGCGCGTCGGCCGACGTCGGCGAGGCGAACCGAGATGAGTTTCTGCACGAGCGGCTTCGGCAGTGGACGATCGATAGTGAAGTGCAGGGAGCTCTTGGTCATCGTGTAGCCCTCAAGTTCATCGCCAAGCTGGCCGAGGACCGAGCCGCTGAACGGCAGGTAGCTCAAGGGTTCTCGAACGCTGCAATGCCAGCCACCGTCTTGCCGCCCACGCGGAACGCGGGAACACCGTAGGAGATCACTTCTTCCGCTTCGGGAAGGATCTCAAGGACGGTGCGGCGCACCATTTCGAGTGTTCTGCGCTGGGGCTCCTCGAGATCGCGCAGATACGCATCAACCTCCTCGCCTGACACCGTCCGGCAGTCTAGAGCTGCGACGCCACCACCATGCGAATCGCCGCGTCGGCTTAGCGCTTCCTCGTGGCCAATGGATTCAGATCGATCCGCACGGTGAGAAGCTCGGTGCCGAATCCGCGAACGGCCAGCGCGTTGAGCGCCCGTAGGGGATGCCCGCGGCCAAGCGCGCGCTGGCGCTCCCGCGGATCATCCTCCGACAATACATGTGCGGTTCCCGTCCGCCACCGCAGACCCAGCCCGTGCCTGAACCTGATCCGGACCGACGGTGAATGCTCGATGTTCCGAACGTAACCGGCGTTCCGGCCATGCTCGGTCACGATCCAGAAGGTATCTCCCTCCGCGCCGTTTCCGACAGGTGTCCGCCGAGGCTTTCCACTCACCCGGCCCGTCGTCTCAAGCAGCGCGTATCCGGGGGGGACGATCTGAAGGGCGAACAGCAACCGGATTGGAGGGTTGAGTAGGTACTTCTGTAGTACATGGACAACTTGGTGCTTCAAACAGGCCGATCCTAACGACGGGCAGTCTCAGGATCTAGATTTGCGTTCTCCTCGGCACTGGTCAACGGACAGCCGGGCTATCGCGCGCTGCCAGCGGCTTTCCCGCAGGCGATCTGCACGTTTCTCACGAGGCCGTAGAGCGCCGCCAGCTCTACCTTGGCGGTATGTCAGCCAACCTGCAGCTCGCACCCGCCGTGGCGGATCTCGACCCCCGGACCTCGCCGATCCGTGTCGTGCTGGCCGACGACCATGCGCTCCTGCGCCGCAGCCTGCGGCTGCTGCTCGATGGCGAGGATGGCGTCGACGTGGTCGCCGAGGCGGGAGATCTCCCGGCGGTCGGGCGCTACGTGCACGGCCACCGGCCCCAGGTGCTGGTACTGGATCTTCAGATGCCCGATGGCTCGAGCATCGAGTCGATCCGCCGCCTGCGCGCGGAGGTCCCCGAGACCGAGGTCGTGGTATTGACCATGGAGCGCAGCCCAGCGTTCGCCCGCCACGCCCTCGACGCCGGTGCCGTCGCGTTCGTCCTCAAGGACAGGGCCGACACCGAGCTGCCCGCGGCGGTGCGGCGAGCGGCACGCGGCGAGGAGTACATCAGCCCCCAAGTTGCGGCGGGCCTCGACGCGCTCCGACAGGACCGTCAACGGTGACGGTCTCAGTCCGCGCGAGACGGACGTGCTGCGGCTGATCGCGCTCGGCCACACCAGCGCCGAGATCGCGAGCAAGCTCCACCTCTCGCGGCGGACGGTCGATACGCACCGTGCCAACGTCCACCGCAAGCTTAGGCTCCGCACGCGCGCGGAGCTGGTGCATTTCGCGCTACGACGCGGCCTGATCGGCGACTGAGCCGCTGACCACGCCGCTGGTCGCCGCGGTCGGCAGCCGCGCGCGGAGCGTGGTGCCTTCCGAGCCGACTCGATCTCGAGCGTGCCGCCCGCCAGGTACACGCGCTCGCGCATTCCCGCCAGCCCGAACCCGGAGGTCGGCGATTCGGCCTCGAAGCCGACGCCGTCGTCCTGCACCTCGACGACTACCTCGCCATCCGTGAGACGCGCCGATACCCGCGCTCTGCTTGCCTGCGCGTGCTTGGCGACATTGGTGAGCGCCTCCTGAAGGACCCGATAGACGGTCGTCTCCAGCTCGCTGTCGAGCGCGTCGCCACCGCGCTCGGGGTCCGGGAGCGCCAGCTCGCTCTCGATCTCCAAGCCTGCCTCCCGGCGGCGCTCGAGCAGCGCGTCGATCGCCGGCAGCAACCCGAGGTCGTCGAGCAGTGACGGGCGCAGGTCGTTGATGATCGCGCGCAGGTTGTCGGTTTCGAGCTCGATGTCCTCGATCGCCTGTCTGATCGCCGGCTCGTCCGCCAGCGCCTGGTTGCGCCGCTGCGCGGAGGCGAGCAGCACGCGCAGGCCTCCCAGCGCCTGAAGCGTCTGGTCGTGAAGCTCGCGCGCCCAGCGCCCGCGCTCGGCGTCCGCGGCTGCGATCGCGGCGCGCAGCCGCTCGGCCTCGACGCTGCGCTTGATCGCGACCGCGTTCGCCGCCGAGGAGGCGAACGTCCGCAGTAGCTGCTCGTCGTCGGCAGTGAACGGCGCGCCGTCCCTGCCGCGGTCGAACGCGGCCAGGACGCCCACCGCCGACGCCACGGCTCAACATCGGAACGAGCAGCGCTGTGTGGGCTTCGGGGACGCCGAGCTCCTGCGGGCGCGATCCGCAGCCGCGACGCCACGTCGGTGATCCGCTCCGGACGGCCGCGCTCGAGCACCTGGCCCGAGGTTGACCCCGAGATCGGCAGCCGCTGCCCGCGGGCATCGGTCGCGTGGCCGGCGCTGGCGGCGACGACGAGCTCGTCGTCTTCGCGCAGCATGATCAGCACGCTGCGGGCGTCAACGAGCGCACGACCACGCTTGACGATCAGCTCGAGCACTCGCTCGAGGTCGGCTTCGCTGCCGATCGCGTCGGCGATGTCGCGCGCCGCGCGCAGCGACTGAACGGCCCGCTCGGCCTCGTCGCGGCGCCGCTCGCTCGACTCGTACAGGCGAGCGTTCTCGATCGCGGTCGCCGCCCACTGGGCCAGCACCACGGCCGAGTCCTCGTCCTCCGCGGTGAACTCGCCGCCGCCCTGCTTCTCGGTCAGGTACAGGTTGCCCCACGACTGGCCGCGGATCACGATCGGGACGCCCAGGAACGTCGTCATCGCCGGGTGCCCGGGCGGAAACCCGTAGCTCTGCGGATGATCGCCCACGTCGGCCAGGCGCAGCGGGCACGGATCCTCGATCAGCACGCCGAGCACACCCCGTCCACGAGGCAGCTCGCCGATCGCGCGCAGGGTCGCCTCGCGGTCGAGACCGGCGGTCATGAAGCGCTCGAGCTCTGCCCGCCGCTCGTCGAGCACCCCGAGCGCGGCGTACTGAGCGCCGGTGATCGCGCGCGCCTCCTCCAGGATGCGCTCGAGCACCGCCTCGGCGTCGAGCTCGGACACGAGCGCCCTGCCGACATCCAGCAGACGGCGGATCCGATCGTCATTCTGAGACTGGTTCATCAAACGCCCCGGTGACGATTTCTCTGCGCCGGAGCTTATCCGCGGCCGATCGCGCCGCCGCCCAAGAGAGCGCCGTAGGAACTACCGATCAGTAGTTCTCCACGCCATTTTCCGGCGTCGCCACGATGGCCTCAGCTGCGCGAGCTGCAAGTCTCGCTTCGCACGTGTCAGGGATCGAGCACCAGACCGACTCCTCGCCGCGATGCGAAGCCTGCGGCGAGGTGATCGGTGTCTACGAACGGCTCATCCACGTGATCGGCGGTATCGCCACCGAGACGTCTCGCGCTGCGCGACCCGACGTCGCCCGTGGAGACCGCGGCTCCTGCTACCACGCGCGCTGCTTCGACCAGCTGCTACCGACTGGGTAGTTTGCCGCAACGATTCGGCGCGGCGCCACTGATGGCGAGCTCGCGGGCGGCCCGTACCGTGCCCTCGATGGCCGCGATCGTCAACCTCAATCACCACGCTTCATACGCGCATTGGCACTTCTTCCAGATGTCGGTGCCGAACATCGTCGTGATCGTGGTGATGCTGGTCGTGTTCGCGCTGGCGATCGTGATGCGTTTGCCCGGCGCGAAAAGGCCCGGACCGGAGCCGTGAGCACCACCACCAAGTCCTCGTGGACCGAGCGCGTCCGCGAGCGCGCCGTCGCCGCACTGCCGCCCGACAAGCTGCTGCCGGACAAGCAGCCCTCCTATGTGACGTCCGCGATCTACATCTTCGGCGTGCTGTCGCTGGCCTCGCTGGTGGTGATCATCGCCTCCGGCTCGATCCTCGCGCTGAAGGGGCCGGGTTGGTGGCACTTCACGGGCGTAGGGCACTTCTTCAACTCGATCCATCTGTGGTCGGTGGAGTTGTTCTTCCTCTTCATGGTCATCCACCTGTGGGGCAAGTACTGGATGGCAGCCTGGCGCGGCGGCCGCGCCCGGGTCTGGATCACCGGCGCGGTCTCGTTCCTGATCGCGATCCCGTGCGCATTCACCGGCTACCTGTCCCAACAGAACTTCGACTCCCAATGGATCTCGACGCAAGCGAAGGACGCGATGAACGCTTCGGGGATCGGGGCGTTCTTCAATGTCTTGAACTTCGGACAGATGTACAGCTATCACGTGCTGCTGCTGCCGGCGGCCGTGGTGGCGATCGTGATCGCGCACATCCTGCTGGTGCGAAAGCACGGGGTCGTGCCGCCGTTCGAGCTGCGCGAGCTGAAGGCAAGGTCGCGGCGGCCGAAGCGGACGCCGAGCGGACCAACCCGGAGAGCGGCTAGTGAGCTACCGCCAGCGTCGCCGGGCCGAGGAGGATGCTGCCCGCGAGTGGAAGGGCGGCTACCGCCCCTACGACCTCGTCAAGGAGGCCTCGATCGCGCTCGGCATCGTGCTAGCGATCGCGGTCGTGCTGACGATCCTGTTCTCCTCGCCCGACGAGAAGCCGAGCACCGTCCAGAGCTGGTCACGCCGGCGACCCGGTCGACTTCGTCACGACCGCGACCACCGAGCTCGATGGCTCGAGCACGTCCGGCAGCTACGGGCCCCCATACAACCACATGTCGGGCAACGTCCAGCACGCGTGGTTCCTGCACCCCCAGCGGTGGCTCGGCGTCAGCCATCCGGTCGACAGCGCGCAGGACTTCGTGCTCGCGCCGCTGCGCTCGATCAGCGGCCAGCCGGCGCTACAGGCCGCGGTCATGGCCTATGAGTCCGCGTCGGATAAGCAGCAGATGGCGTGGACCAGCGCGTATGAGGACGCTCTGAAGAAGGCGAACGCCAACGCGAATGGCTCGGTCTCGGTTCCCGCGGGCAAGTATGGACCGCTGCCGACGATGATGTCCGGGCTGCTCTCCTTCGCCCAGGCAGGCGGTCTCGACGGCGCGCTGCTGACCAGCAAGCAGTTCTACCAGACCGACTACACCAAGCCGCTGCTATTCATGGCCGACGGCGGCGTGCTCTCAGACCGAGCCAAAGCGGAGCATCTGCTGGGCTCGCAGTGGGGAATGATGAACGAGACCGGCAGCTACCCGGGACAGGCGTGGTTGTGGCTTTACACCTTCTGGTACCAGACCAAGCCGTTCCAAGGCCACAACGCAGACCTCCTGGTGATGCTGGTGATGGGCGCGCTCAGCCTCGGGCTCGTGCTGATCCCGTTCATCCCCGGCGTGCGCGACATCCCGCGGTGGATCCCGATCCACAGGCTGATCTGGCGCGACCACTACCGCGCCGCCGCTGGCTGACGCAGCCCTAGCTTTAGCTAGGACCGGAGGCACGAACCAAGCTCGAGCCCGGACAACGGAGCCGCTAGGGCTATAGACGCTCGCGCCGGGTTGCTTGCTGGGGCCCTGCGTTTGGCGCGCGATTTGCGAGACCCGAGGCCGTCGGCGACGCGGGACCTGCATTTGTGCTCTCGCGTGTACGCGGGATGGTGGCGCTCGCCTGGCCGGATGTGTCCGGCAGCAGCAGCGCGCGGGGCAGGTCGGCGTCGATCATGGTGGTTGCTTTGCTCAGGGAGGAGCACATCGGCCGTGATCAGCGAGACAACTGCTCCGTCAAGGGCGGAGCAGTCCGCCGATGCGAGCGCTGAGCTGCCACTGCTCGTCGAGTGGGGTGGCCCGGGGGAATCTCACCCCCGGGCCACCCGACTCCGTCCAAACGGAGAGCCAGAAACGAGCCGATCGAGTTGCCCGCCTTCCTGAGGATTCGCAAGTTAGCGTGCAGCTCGAGCACCACGCGCGCCGTAAAGCCGCTTTTACACACCCTGGCTTGTGAAACCGCTGCTCCCGCGGTATCGTTTACACATGGTAAGTGTGTAAATCTTGCAGGAGCACAGCTCATGAACGACATCACCGATATCGGAACGCTCGCGCGTAGCGACGACAGCGCCATGGGGCTGGCGATGTTCGTGATCTTCACCGCCGCGGCACTGATCGTGACCGGTGCGGTCGCACTGCTGGCGCTGATCAACACCTGGTGGCTGCTCGGGCTCGCGTTCGCGGTTCACGTGATCATGACCACTGTGGTCGGCTTCGTAGTTTTCAGCGCACTCAGCGGAGAGACCGGTGCGATCAGAGACCGGGAGCCGGAGTCCGTGCGCGAGGCACCGCGGACCCTCGGACCGCGGCGCGAAGCGGTTGGCGCTCATCTGTAGCGCGTCCGAGGCGCAACCCCAGGCGTACGGCGCGGCTATGGGTTTGCTCGACGACCCACGCCTGACAGCACAGCGGAAGGCCCCGGCTGTCGATGCCGCCGCGGCGCCGATCGGCAGCTTCGGACTCGCGAGTCGGCCGGAGATGCTCGGTCGTGCTCATGCCGCGGCCAGTTCTTCTCGCAGCTTGGCGCGGGCGTCGTGCAGCGTTTTGTACAGGGCGCCTGGGCTCGAGTGAAGCCGGGCGGCGAGGCGGTCGGTCGGCACCTCGCTGATGGTCATCGCGAGCAGGACCTCGCGCTGGTGCGCGGTGAGCTTCTCGGCGATCAGTCGTCCGATAGTTCGCGCCACTTCGCTGGCTTCGGTTAGCTGCTCCGGGTCGTCGTAGCCCGCCCGGTCGGCTGGCCAATAGTCGTCGCCGGTTGGAGTCTCGCGCGTGTGGCCGAGCCGCCGGCGGATTTTGCCTGGCACCTCAAGCGCGGCGAACCGTCTCGCCCAGGTCGTAAAGAGGGCATCGCCGCGGAACTGGTCGAGCTTTGAGAGGATCGCGACGAGCGCGTCGTCGGCGGCCTGTACCGCGAGATCGTCGAGGTCGCGACCCGAGGGGTGGGCCAGCGCGGCGGTGCGCCGCCTGACCTCGTAGCGGGCTTCTCGAAGCAGCAGCGCGTGCAGCCGTCCGATCGCCGCATCACGCACCGGCGGCTCGGCGTGCAGCTGGGCCAGCCAGGCGCGCGACTCGGCGTCGAGCTGGCCTGCCGTCGTGGCGCCGGCGGCGCTCATCGGAGCCCCGCAAGACGGCGGCGCAAGGCCGCCAGGGGTCGGTTCAAAACCTCGCCAACCGGGCGGTCGGGAAGCTCGATCTGGCTCCCGGGAAGACGCTCCGGGGTCTTCACGGTGGGGTCGAGCTGGTGGGCGGCGCCGGCCGCCAGCAGGTGCCACTCGTGCACGGTCTCGGGTGCCGGGTTGCCCCAGGTCCGGGCTTCGAAGACCCACTGCCCCTCGGTCTCGCCCCGTTCGAGGAACAGGCCCGAGAAGTGATCGAGGCGTGCGACGCCCGGGCTGTTGGGGTCCGGGCGCATCTTCTGGACCATGTGTGTGGAGAGATCGAGCGTGCGCGCCAAGAGGGCGAGATCGGAGTCGCCCATCGCGCTTGCGAACGGAACCTCGAACAGCACCCTTCCCCCGCGGCCGTGCCGGGAGGGAGCCGCTGTCGGGCCCCGGCCGGGGCGGTCTGCAGTCGCTGAGCGACCGTTTGGCGGCGGTTGATGGGGCCGCGGTTCTGTGGCGGTGGATACGGTCGTTGCGCTCATCTTGGCCTCTCTTTTTCACACTCTCATTGTGAATAAGATACCACGGAGCCGGGCTAGACGCCAATCCCACGGCCGTCGGGGTCCAGGTGGCAGCCGGCCTCCGGCAATTGCAGGAGGCACGACTACGGGCTAATTGGGCTAACTCGAGTGGGAGGCCCGCGCCCTCACCGGCGTCGCAACCATGAGCGAAACCGGCCAATCGCGCGCGTGCCAAGGCTTTGAGGGCGGTCGGCCGGCGATCTGTCGGCGGATGCGTCGCTGTCGCAGAAGGCGGTCAGGAGCCAGAGCGCGATGTCGCCGTCGCCGAGCACGAAGCCAGCACGCTCAAGGCGGGCGACCACGTCGCCCCGAAAGGTCAGGCAGATCGGGTCGGGGGGCCGACTGTCGGTGCTGTGCGCCAGCATGGCGAAGGCGAGCTCGAGTGCGCCTGGCGTGAGGTCGCCCCAGTCAAACGGAGCGTTGCTCTGATAGCCGGGATGGTGCAGCAACTCCACGTCGGTGCCGGTGACGATGTAGACCTCGGTGACGTGCGGGCGCCGGCCGACGTAGTAGCGCTCGGACCGGTGCGTCCTACCGGTTCGCGCCACGACCGGCGCAACGCGTCCGATCAGCGCCTGCGAGATCAAGCCCGTGTCCCGAGACGCTGCCAAGCCAGGCAGGCGAAAGCGAAGGGGCGAGATTGTCTGCATGCCCTCCCCGCGTCGGGACGGCCCGGCTTCTTACCCGGGCGCCCACCGGCGCGGTGCTGTCGGTCGAACGGCGGACGCGAAGGTAAGAGTGGGTGCGCACGTCGACGCTGAGCTGACATGGCCACGCCCACCGCACCCGACGTCTCGACCAGGCCTTCGACTCCGGTTGCCGCCCGTCACCGGACACGCGCTGATGCGGCGCTCCGGCGGCGGCGTATTGCCGCAGTGCGGCGCGAGATCCGCCGCCACGATCGCCGAGCCGGCCGCAGCCCTTCGGCTGGAGGTGGTGACCGGCTCCTCGGTGTCGCTGGCCGGCGAGCAGGCCGGGGCCGGTAGGTCGTCCGGTCCTAGAGCCGGGACGAAGCTCCAGCTGGCACGCGGTCCCGCGCGGTCCGGTGCGTGCCGCCTGCACGCGCGGCGCCCGCTGCCGATGCTGGCGATGCCCAGGTGTCGTGGTGGCAGCCGGCGAGGACGTTGCCGGACAGCCGCGCGGCCGTGTCGCGAACGTGCTCCATGCAGAGTCCGGCGTAGCAGCTCCGGCACAGCCCCACGGCTGGCCTCTCGATTCCGTGTTCGGCGCATACATAGCACTGCATGAGCTTCATCTCCAACGTCCATGGCCTCCAGCCGCTCGGGACTGCTGAGAAGCCGGTGACGAGCGGCCGGCGAGCGCGTCGGCGCTCGTACCTCTCCAGCGTCGCCCTCAAGGCGCGTCTTACGTAAGGGCCTGCCCGTCTGGCGAGGTAAGAACAGGCCGATGTCCAGGCGCTAAGAGTGTGAAACGAACAACGTGCCGGTGCTCGTGCCGGAAATTGATAGGAGCCCTTTGATGAGTACGCAAACCGTGACGATCGACGACCTGGAGAGCTGGGTGCAGTCCGGCGCCCACTGGCGCGTCGTCGACATCTCAAACCAGCACGCGGTAGTCGACATGTGCAGCTGCACCGGGGAGCCGATGGAGCGAGTCGAGGCCGACGACCCCGCGGTGATCGGCTACCTGCGCACCGCCCACTCCGAGCCGGACGCGAGCTGAGTGGCGATGGCGCTCGACCTGCAGATCAAGCGGATCTATGAGCCGGCCGAGACCGATGACGGGTATCGGGTGCTGGTCGATCACGTGTGGCCGCGCGGGGTTTCGCGCGAGCGCGCGCGACTGGACGAGTGGGCGCGCGACTGGACGAGTGGGCGCGCGAGCTGGCCCCGAGCGACGAGCTGCGCACGTGGTTTGACCACGTCCCCGAACGCTTCGACAAGTTCCGTGCGCGCCACCGGACCGAACTCGCGGACGATGCCGAGCGGATCGCGCAGGTGCGCGCCCCGCGCCCGCAAGGGACCGCTTACGATCGTCTATGCCGCGCGCGACCCGGAGCGTCGTGCTCGCCGAGCTGCTGCGCGATGGCTGACGCATGGGCAGAGCGCTCTGGCACGGGGATCGCGGCGCCGCTCAGCTTCGAGGAGCCCAAGTCGATGCACGTAAGAGGGCCGGCCAAGTCGACGCTACAGAACCATGACAGATCACCGGATGAGCATCTGTTGCGGGGCCGGAACGAAGGCTGCCGCATGCTCTGCTCACGACCACTCACTCGCGAGGATGCCCCATGACTGAACGTGATGACGGCCCGCTGCTCCTCTGCTACGACGGATCTGAGGATGCCAAGCGCGCGATCGAACGCGCGGCTGCCCTGCTCGGCGGGAGGCACGCGCTGGTCCTGACGGTCTGGCAGCCTACCCACGGCCTTGGCAGCTTCGCCTGGGCGGGTGCGACCGCAAGCATGGTCGACTTCTTCGAGCTCGACCGCGCGGCCGCCGAGGACGCCGGGAACGTCTGCCACGACGGGGTACGCATCGCGCAACAGGCGGGCATGAAGGCCGAGGCGGTCGCTGTCGAGGCAACCGGACCTGTCTGGAAGACGATCGTCGAGATCGCAAACCGCCACGACGCGGCGACGATTGTCATGGGCTCCCGGGGACTCACGGGCGTGCGATCGATGCTGCTCGGAAGCGTCTCCAGCGCCGTCGTGCATCACGCCGATCGCCCCACGCTGGTCATCCGTCGCCCCAACCACGACGCACGCTGACCACGGACACGGCCCCCCGCCCCCGAGTCCGATCGCTGAGCGCGTCACAGAGGCGGCACCCAGCGCCGCCCACCATCATCCCGCTGTTAGCTAGCGTTAGTGGCGGATCCTGCTCTCGTGAAACGACGGCTCGACGGCGGCGTAGACCCGAGCTCCTTGATGACGTCAGGCGCCATACCGACCGACGATGAAAAACTTGGACACGGTCCCAGGATCGCGTGATCGGCCAGCACCTCGCTGACCTCGACTTCGCCGACCCAGACTCGATCCGTGCCGGTGCCGGCGGAAGCGTATGCGTGTCGAGCTGAGATCGGCGAAGTACTCGCGCGGCCGGTCGCACACCGCCGCGACGCCGTCGTCGACCCTGCCCTCTACGTAGCGACGCCGACCGTCATCGGCACCCGAGACGGCAGCTCGCTCACCACGACGACGGCGACCTCGGCCACCACGAGCAGCCTCTGGATCGTCTGTCTGCGCTCGTTCGGCTGCGAGTCGGGGGCTTCGATGTCAGGGCTGCTCACGGTTGGCTCCTTGAGTGTGGATGCGACGAACGCTCGGTCACGTTCCACGTGTCGTGATGACAATGGGCCAGCATCTGGTCCGAGGCGAAGTATGCCGCTGTCTCGCGCAGATGGTCCATGCACAATCCGGCGTAGCAGCTGCGGCACAGCGCGACTGCAGTTTGTTGGATCCCCTGCTCAGCGCACGAGTAGCAAAGCATGCTCGAATCCTCCTTCTGTATTTCGTCTTCCTAATCAACAGCGCCGCGGTGGGCCGAGAAAGCGACACCGTCGGCTGCGGCGACGGCTGCTGACCGCAGCCGCATCGCTCTAGCGTCGCGCTGCAAGTCGATCTTACGTCGACACGCGTCCTGTCGGCGCGTTGCGCGCCGCTGCGTCGACTCGGTCCGTGCCGCCGCGCATCGCCGGCGAGCTCACGAGCCGGCCGCAGCGGCTTCGGTCGGCGAATGTAAGACCCGCGGACGGGTCGACACAACCGGGGTCGATGAGATCGAGCGATGCGTGCACGACGCAATTTGGTGTCGCATCCGAGATCACATATACGCAAGAAGATGGTCGAGTCCCCGTCACGATCGACGTCGAGAACGGCTCGCATCCGTGACCGAGTGCTCGATGACCTCCGCTGCGTGGTGCTGACGGCGACCGGTTGGATCGCGAGTAGACGCCGGGCCGGCAACGCCTGGAGCGCCGCTCGATCCTGATGCGTCTCGCTGTCGGCGGCAGCGGCCTGTTTGCGGACAGGCTCAGGGATGCGGCGAGCTATCTCGGCGCGCCTCGGCGCGGCGCTGCGCAAGGCGCGCGCGCTCGGACTCGCCGCGCAGACTCGCCTGGCGCAGCGCGTCGGCAGTCGAGGGGAGGTCGCGCTCGAGGTCGAGCTCGACGGGCTGGCCGTCGGGCTGCGGACCATCGCCGACTGCGTCGGTGCCGTGCCGCGCCGCGAGGTAGGGCGACAGGTAGCGTCCGGCGATCTTCGTCGGCGGCCACCACAGCGCGCGCCTGGTGGCGGTGCCCTCTCCGGCGCCGCCTGCGGGCTCGTGTCGCATCCACTCCTTGCCGCGTCGGGTGAGCATCATCCCGCGCAGCACGGGGCGATACGGCCGCGGCTCGATGTCGACGCCGGCGGCGGCCGCGATCGACTCGGCCGCCGCGTCCGCCTGCTGCGACGCCAATCCCCCCTGCTTGACCGGGAAGGCGATCGCGTCGCCGGCCGCCCATACCGCCTCGACGCCCGGCACCTTCCCGTGCAGGTCGGTGAGCACGAACCCGCGGCTGTCTGATGGAAGCCCTCGCAGCCCCGGTCCCGCCGCACGCGGCAGCGCGACGACGCGTTCGGCGTCAAGCGTTCGCTCACCCGGATGAAGCACGAGCCGGTCGGGCGTCTGTGGGTCGTCGGTCACGTAAACGCCGGTCTCAGCCCGGACGCCCGCCTCCTCAAGATCCTCGCGCAGCGCCGCGGTCGCGCGGCTGCCGAACAGCCCGAGCGGCGCGTCCTCGGGCGTGTACACCGTCACCTCGACGTCGTCGTGTCCCATCCCCCACGCCTGCCAGGCGGTCATCAGCGCCAGCTCGTAGGCAGGCAGCGCCCAAGCCACACCCGGCGGTACGACGAACGCCACGCGCTTGGTGTAGCCCTCCTCGAGGTCACGCAGGAGCCCGCGGAAGAGCTCTGAGTCGGTCTCGGGTGTCCACGTGAGCGCGCGGGGGAAGGCGGGCTCGCTCCGCGCGCCGACCGCGACCAGCAGCGCGTCGTAGGAGAGACGCTCGCCCGCGCTGGTGATCGCGGTGCGGTGCTCGCCGTCGACCTTCGCAAGCTCACCGTGGATCAGCTCGGCGCCGAGGCCGGGGACGATGTCCGCTAGCCGCTCGCGGTCCGCGCGGCCGCGGCCGAACGGCTCGGCGACCGCCATCGGCCGGTAGACGAACTCGTCCTCGCGCGAGAGCAGCCTCAATTCGACCTGCTTGCCGGCCAGGTCGCGCAGGGCGAGGAGCGCCTCCAGCCCGGCCACGCCACCACCGGCGATCAGGACCCGGAGCGGAGAGGACTCGGCCATCACCGCGGACTGTAGCTCGCGGTCGCGGTTGTCTCGGCGGGCTGCCGCCGCGTGGGGGCGCGACCGGCCGGCTGGCTTGGGGGCTCGCGCGGCGGGGGCGGCGGGATCGGGCGGCTCACCGGCTTCCCGGTCGAGACGGTGATCGGCTGACCGTGGTGGGTCACCGCGAGCGGCTGGCCGTGGAGCAGCCGGTAGCTAGCGTGCTGGTGGTCGATCGCCACCTCGATGGCCCGACGCCGGTAGCTAAGACGGAAGGTCAGGCGCGGCAGACGCTCCGGCAGCCGCGGCGCGAAAGTGAGCACGCCGTCGTGGTCGCGCATCCCGCCGAAGCCGGCGACCGCCGCGATCCAGGCGCCGGCGAGCGAGGCGATGTGCACGCCGTCGCGGGTGTTGTGCTCGAGGTCGTCGAGGTCGATCAGCGCCGCCTCGCCGAAGTAGTCGTAGGCGAGCTCGAGGTGGCCGACCTCGGCCGCGATCACCGCCTGGGTGCACGCCGACAGCGACGAGTCGCGGACGGTCAGCCGCTCGTAGTAGTCGAAGTTCGCGCGCCTTCTCCTCGGCGGTGAACGCGTCGCCGCGCAGGTGCAGCGCCAGCACCAGGTCGGCCTGCTTGACGACCTGCTTGCGATACAGGTCGAAGTACGGGAAGTGCAGCAGCAGCGGGTACTGCTCGGGCGCGGTCGGCGTCGAAGTCCCACGTCTCGTGCTCGGTGAACCCCTCGGCCTGGCGGGTGGACGCCGAGCGCCTCGTCGTAGGGGATCGAGCATCGCCGCCGCGCGCGTCGCGCCAGCTCGGCCGCCTCCTCGTGCGTCGACGCCGAGCCCGGCGGCGAGCCTCGGATGGCGCTCGGCCGCATCGGCCGCGGCGCGCAGGTTGCGCTGCGCCATCAGGTTCGTGTAGACGTTGTTGTCGGCGACCGCGCTGTACTCGTCCGGACCGGTGACGCCGTCGATCCGGAAGCGCGCGTCCGCGTCGTGATGGCCGAGCGAGCGCCACAGCCGCGCGGTCTCGACCAGCAGCTCGAGCCCGGCCTCGCGCTCGAACGCCTGATCGTCGGCGGCGTTCTGATAGCGCATCGACCGCGTCGGCGATGTCGGCGTTGATGTGGAACGCCGCCGTTCCCGCGGGCCAGTAGCCCGAGCACTCCTCGCCCGCGGATCGTCCGCCACGGGAACGCGGCGCCCGGCGAGGCCGAGCTGGCTGGCCCGCTCGCGCGCCAGCCCGAGCGTCGCGTGGCGCCAGCGCAGCGCGTCGCCGGCGGCGTCCGGCGCCGTGTAGGTCAGCACCGGCAGGACGAATGCCTCGGTGTCCCAGAAGGTATGGCCGTCGTAGCCGGGACCGGTCAGCCCCTTGGCCGCGATCGCCCGCTGCTCGGCCCGCGCGCCGGCCTGCAGCACGTGGAACAGACGCGAACCGCACCGCCTGCTGGAGTTCGTCGTCGCCCTCGAGTCTCGACGTCGGCGCGCTCCCAGAACTCGTCGAGATACTCGCGCTGCTGGCCGCGACGCAGCCCCTCCCAGCCGGTGTGCCGCGCCTCGGCAGCGCGGCCGACACCTGGTCGCGCAGCGCCGGCGGCCGAGCGCCGGCCCGACCAGCCGTAGGCCAGGAACTTGACGATCCGCAGCGCGCTGTCCCGGCTGCGAGGTCGGCGGCGATCCGCACGCGGCCAAGTCGCGCGATAGTCTCGGTCTCGCGGTCCGGTGCCAGCGGCCCGTCGACGACATGGTCCATGCCGGCGGCCATCCGCAGCCCGCTTCGCTTGGTCGAGTGCACCAGCACGACCGCGCGCGTCGCGCTGCTCGACGGTGACTCGGGCGCAGCGGCGAGGCCGAATCGCCGCCGCCGCGGTACGCGGATCGGCCGTGCGTCTCGGGCATCGTCTCGTTCGCGACCAGCTCCGACTGCACGACGACCGGCATCGGTCGCCTCCAGCGGCTCGACCTCGTAGAGGATCGCGGCGACCGCGCGCTGGACGAACGACACCAGCCGCGTCGAGCGACACGCGCACCGACTGCGCCGGCGGGCGAGACCCACTCGACGCTGCGCTCGAGCACGCCGGCGCGGAGATCGAGCAGCCGCTCGTGGGCTCGCAGCTCGCCGTAGCGGACGTCGAACGGCTCGTCGTCGACCAGCAAGCCGCATGAGCTTGCCGTTGGTGACGTTGACGACCGTCTGGCCGGCCTCGGGGTAGCCGTAGCCGGCCTCCGCGTAGGGCAGCGGGCGAAGCTCGTAGAACCCGTTCAGGTAGGTGCCGGGCAGGCCGAACGGCTCGCCCTCGTCGAGGTTCCCGCGCAGGCCGATGTGCCCGTTGGCCAGCGCGAACACCGACTCCGTCTGGGCGAGCACGTCCAGGTGCGAGCGTCGAGTCTCGCGCACCGACCACGGCTCGACCGTGAATGCCGGATGCTGGATCACGACGCCCTCAGCAGCTCGGCCAGGTCGCCGAGACCGACCAGGCTCGGCGCCGTGCGCGCGCAGCGCGTCCGCCTGCCGAGCGCGGTCCACGCCGACCACGTACCCGAAAGCGCCCGCGCGGCCGGCCTCCACCCCGGCGAGCGCGTCCTCGAACACCGCCGCCTGCCCCGGCTCGACGCGCGAGCCTGCGGGCGCCCGCCAGGAACGTGTCCGGCGCCGGCTTGCCGCAAGTGCTCGCGCTCGGCCACGACGCCGTCGATCACCTCCTCGAACAGCTCGTCGATGCCCGCGGCGGTCAAGCACGTCGCGGCAGTTGGCTGCTCGAGGAGACGACCACGCGGCCAAGCCCGCGTCGCGGCGCCGCCTGCACGTAGCGGACCGAGCCGTCGTAGGGCTCCACGCCGTGCTCGTGGATCAGCCGCAGCACGAGTTCGTTCTTGCGGTTCCCAAGGCCGCACACGGTCTCCACGCCGGGCGGTAGACGAACTCCTCCTCCGGCGAGAGCAGCATCAGCTCGACGCGGTCCCCGGCCAGGTCACGCAGGGCCCAACGCCTCCAACCCGGCCACGCCGCCACCGGCGATCAGCACTCTAATCATCACACCCTCCTCATAGCTGGAGCCGCTCGCGGCGGTGACGCTCGTCGGCCAGCACGCGGGCCAACCTAGCGAGCCTTGATGCCCGGTACTGCGCGGTTCTCAGCCTTGAGGCGGGCAGGGGCGATGTGGGGTTGAGGTCAGACGCACGGGGCGGTGCGTCGAGTGCGAGCTCGAACGCGCGCGGCCCGATGATCACCGCTCCCCAGCGATACAGCGCGTCATAGATCGGGTGGAGCACGGAATCCGGCGCCATGTGTTCGGGCTGATCGGTGAACACCGTGACGGCTTTGTCGAACAGCCTGCCGCTGCTCCACAGCGGCCCAGTCCCCTCGATGAACCGCGTCAGCTCCGGCGCGGGCGCGCCGTCGCCGGCGGGCGTCCCGAACGCGATTCCGTCCGCCCATTCCAAGTCATGCAGCGTCGGGGACCCGGGGGTGCTGTTGCCGACCTCGCCGTCCAGGTGCAACAGCCGTATCCCTGCCGCCAGGTGGGCTGCCGCCTCGGCAAACGCCTCCGCGACCGCGGCCAGATCCCCCGTGTAGATGACGGCGATGTTCGCGCTCATCCCAGCAGGCTCCTGCCCGCCGAGCCGAGCTGCTCGCACGCCTCCACCACCCGGGCGGCCATCGCCGCCTCCGCCTCCCGGCCCCACGTCCGGGGGTCGTACGCCTTCTTCTGTCCGACGCCGCCGTCGACCTTCAAGACGCCGTCGTAGTTGGCGAACATGTGGCCCGCGACCGCGCGGGTGAACGCGTACTGGGTGTCGGTGTCGATGTTCATCTTCACCACCCCGTAGGAGACCGCCTCGCGGATCTCCTCCGGGCGCGAACCTGAGCCGCCGTGGAACACGTACTGGAAGCGGGCGCCGGGGTGAGCGGCGGTGAGCGCCTTCTGCCCGTCGGCCAGCACCTTCGGGCGCAGCTTGACGTTCCCGGGCTGGTACACGCCGTGGACGTTGCCGAATGTCGCCGCCAGCAGGTAGCGGCCGCGCTCCCCGGTGCCCAGCGCCTCGGCGACGCGCAATAGATCCTCGGTGGACGTGTACAGGCGCTCGGGCGGCCCTGCGGCGCGCGTGCCGTCCTCCTCGCCGCCCACCACCCCGCACTCCACCTCGAGCACCACGTCCGCCCGGGCGCACTGATCGAGCAGCCCCGACGCGATCCGCAGGTTCTGCTCGAGCGGCAGCGCCGAGCCATCGAACATCTGCGAGTGAAACAGCGGCTGCTCCCCCCGCTCGCGGCGCTCGATCGACACGGCCAGCAGCGGGCGCAGGAATCCGTCGAGCTTGTCCGGCGGGCAGTGGTCGGTGTGCAGCGCGACCAGCACCGGGCAGCGCTCGGCGACCACGGCGGCGAACGCCGCAAGCGCCCGCGCCCCGGCGACCATGTCCTTCACAGCCGCGCCGGACAGGAACTCGCCGCCGCCCGTCGAGACCTGGATCAGCCCGTCGGCGCCGGCCTCGGCGAACCCGCGCAGCGCCGCGTTCAGCGTCAAAGAGGAGCTGACGTTCACGCCCGCCAGCGCGTAGCCACCGGCCGAAGCGCCATCCAGCATCGCGGCGTACTGCTCAGCGGTGGCGATCGGCATCACGCATCAAGCTCGGCCTGGACATTGATCTCGACGTTTCCGCGCAACGCGTTTGAGACCGGGCAGAGACCGGCGGCGCGCTCAACAGCCTGGTCGAAACCCGGTCGCTCGAGCCCGGGCACCCGGGCGCGGATCGTGAGCGCCGCGGTCGTGATCGTCGGCGCGCCGTCGATCTCGTCGAGCGTGCAGGCGGCGCCCACAGTCAGGCGCTCGGGCGGGGTGTGAGTCTCGCCGAGCATCAGCGACAGCGCCATCGCGAAGCAGCTGGCATGCGCGGCGGCGATCAGCTCCTCGGGGCTCGTCTTGCCGTCCGGTCGCTCGGTTCGTGACGCCCACGAGACCGGCAGCGCACCGAGCGCGCCGCTGCCGCTGGACACGATCCCCGTGCCGCTCGCCAGGGGCCCCTCCCACACGATCTCCGCTTCTCGAGTCGCTATCCCCATCGGTAGCTGCTGATCGGGCTTGGCATGTCTCTCCTGCGTCGAGGGATACGCGGTTCTTACCTCACGCCGTCCTTGTGTCCGAACAGCTGCCGAGCACGGCCGGCCATCGCTGCGAACACGAGCAGCCACACGGCGAGCGCGACCCACACCCAGACGCGCGCGAAGCCCGTGATGCCCGTCGTACTCGTGAGCGCGCCGACGACGAAGCTGCAGGCCGCGTACATCCCGACCGGGAACACCGTCGACCATCGGCACACGTTGTAAGACAGCCGCGGCCGGAGGAGCTCTGTAGCGATCAACGCGGGCAGCCACACCGTCGTCAGGCACCACAGCGCGAGCGCGAGCGCTTTGAGCACAGCGGTGGCCCGGCGGCTGTGCATGCTTGGGCTACGTGTTCGTGCCGCACGCTCCCCGCATCACCCCGCCAACCACGTCCGAGCAGCTCTCAGCCGGTCACTCGCCGAACGGCCGGCGAGCGGCGACGGCGAGCATTCGGCCTCTCGGCCGGGATCACGCCCCGGACGCCGGTGCCCTCGCCATGGCCTTTAGGTGACACCACATTGTTCCCCAGCCGCCGGGCAGCTGCCATCCGACGATCGACGGATGGCGCGATAGCCCTAGCTCAGATGAATGTGGGACCGCGTCCGTCGGCCGCCTCGCGCCGGCTGGCCGGTCACTTGCCCGCGGCTGCTGGCTTGGGCAGCCCGCTGAGCTCAATCACGCAGCCGGCCTGGTCAGGGTCGTGCGGCACGAACGCCGTGAGCCTGGCCCGCGGCTCGAGCACATCCAGCAGCCCCCGCGTGATCCCCCGGTGCAGCGCGCAAATCGCGGCCTGGTTCTCGCGCACCGCGTCGCGGTAAGGGCAGTTGCCAAGACAGACAGTGAGCCGCTCGCCCTCGCCGCGGTCGATCGTTGGCTGAAACCCCAGCGCGGTCAGCGTCGTCTGGAGCGCGTCCGGGTCCCGGCGTGAATCCTCGGGAGCGAGCTCGCGCCCGATCTCGCGGCCGGTCTCCTCCATGCCACGCAGTCCACCGCGCCGCGCTCGCAGCGCGCGGGCCAGCCAGCGGCCCAGATCCTGGTAGGCGCGCGGCGCGCGCCCGCCGGGCTGCCCCGAACGAGCGATCGTCCACGCGTCGGGCGGCCGTCCACGCCGCTGGCGCACGCGGGCGCGCTCGACCAGCCCCTGCTGCTCAAGCCGCTCCAGATGCAGCCGCACACCGTTCGGATGGAGGTCCAGGCGCTCGGCCAGCTCCGCGGTCCCCGCCGGGCGCCTGAGTTCTGACAGCAACTCGAACAGCCGCGCTCTGGTCGGTTGCGAGAGCGCGTCGCCGGGGTCGGCGATCACCGGCAGATCTATCACCCTCACAGTTTTGCACAGCCCGACTATAAAAACAATCGGCTACCCGGGGTCTATGCGGAGGCGCGGCGCTCTTTTTGGGCCCATGAGTCGATCCAGCACGTCAGGCATAAGACCGATACCGACGGGATGGCAGGGCCTCTCTCGTTCGGTGCCGACCTGACGCGGAGAGCCCCGGCAAGCACGGAGCTTGCCGGGGCCGTACCGTGGAGACGCCGTCGGTGTCAGCTGCGGCCGCGCAGTGAGAGACCCGGCGCGTCGTACTTCGATGCCAGCCGTGCGAGTGTGAGCGCGGCGAGCATCAAGCCGAAGTCGCGCAGCGCGATGTCGTAGTAACCGGAGTAGCTGAGCAGGTTGACGATGATTCCGCCGAGCCAGGCGGCGACGACGTAGGCGGCGTAGCGCGGCTTGATCGCGACGAGCACGCCGGCGGCGATCTCGATGATCCCCACGACATGCATTGTGTGCAGGGCGCTGAGCGGGCTGATGTTCCAGATCCAGTGGGCGAGGTAGTGCTCCCAGTTGACGAAGTTGTTGAAGAACTTGTCGATCCCCATCAGGATCGGCAGGACGGTGAAACCTACCCGCAGGGTGAGGAAGGCCTGGTAGGCGGGGTCGCCCTTGATGCGCTCGAGTACACGCTGCCCAGTGGTCGCGGCACCTGAGCGCGTAGACCCGGGCGTCCTGAAGGTTGTGGCTGACATTGGTGTCTCCTTCGGTTCGGTTTTCGGTTCTGGCTTATTGGTGTCGTGTGCGGTCACGGTCTTACGCCTCCGCTCGTCGCCGCCTGGCCAACCCGCAGGCGTTGCCCGCCCGTAAGTAAGAATCGCTGCGCACGGGACACAAAGCTGGTGTGAGAAGCGTTGCCTCGCATGTGAATCCCCAGCCGACTCGCCGGGCGGTTGATGGATGGCGGGTTGCGCGGTTGCGCGCCGCCGGCTTTAGCGTCGAGCTGGCCAAGCGGCTGGTCGCTGACGGCCGTTATGACCTGCACGCGCTACTCGTGCTGGTCGATCGTGGTTGCCCGCCGCGGCTAGCGGCCCGGATCGTGGCGCCGCTCGATGACCGGGAGGGACGATGCTGATGAGGGCGAGCGCGGTGCTCGGGTCGAGGCCGGGCCGGTCGCGGGCCTGGTTGGCTAGCGTTGGCGGGAGCGTGATGCCCCCGTTCGCCCGATCAGCGCTGGCGCCGCGCGGCCTGGACCGCGAGTCGAGTCTGTGGCTGCGACGGCTGCATGCCGGCGGCGTCGAACGCGATGCGGCGGTCGGCGAGCTGCACGAGCTGCTTGTGCGCGCGGCGAGCTTTGAGATTCATCGGCGGCGGGCGTCGTTGCCGGCGTTGCGTGGCGGTGATCTGGACGATCTCGCGCAGCAGGCGGCCGATGACGCACTGGTCGCGATCCTGCGCAAGCTCGATGAGTTCCGTGGCGAGAGCCGCTTCACGACCTGGGCCTACAAGTTCGCGCTGTACGAGGCGGCCACAAAGGTCAGGAAACGCGCCTGGCAGGGTCGCGAGGTGCCGCAGGTCCCGGAGGCGTGGCCGCTGCTCGCAGATCGCCATGCCGCGCCGCCTGAGGATGCGCAGATGCGCGAGCTGCTGGCGGCGCTGGCAGAGGAGATCGACCGTGGCTTGAGCCCTCACCAGCGCGAAGTGCTTGTTGCCTTGGCGCTGAACGAGGTGCCGCTCGACGTATTGGCCGAGCGGCTGAACACCACGCGCGGAGCGCTGTACAAGACGCTGCATGACGCGCGCCGCAAGCTCCGCGCTGCGCTCGCGGCGCGCGGTCTCGATGTCGAGGAGGTGGCGAGGTGAGCAGAGCCTCCCGGGGTAAGCCCGATCCGGTTGTCGGGGGGCTGCTGGGTCCGGCCGGGCCGGAGCTGGGCTGCGATGAGTGCTTCGAGCTGCTGGACAAGTATGTCGAGCTGGAGTTGGCGAGCGCCGACGCGGATGGCGCGATTCCCGGCATGCGCGCGCACCTTCAGGGCTGCGCGGCGTGCTCGGAGGACCATGAGAGCCTGCGCGCACTGCTGGCCGCTGACTCAGGCGCTTCGAGCTAGCCGACTGTCCCACCGCTGAGGCGCTGGGTAAGAACGCCGCGATTAGGTACGCAAAGAGGTGCATGACCACTATTGCGTGCTTGAGCCTGACCGGAGGAGAGTGTGATGAGCCATAAGACGTTCGTGATCGCCGGCGCGAGCTTGGCCGGCGCGAAGGCCGCCGGGGAGCTGCGCGAGCACGGGTTCGACGGCAGGGTCGTGTTGATCGGCGCGGAGTCCGAGCGCCCGTATGAGCGCCCCCCATTGAGCAAGGACTACCTGCGCGGCGAATCCGAGCGCGAGAAGGCGTTCGTCCACGGGGAGGGCTTCTATCGAGAGCACGACATCGAGCTGCTGAGCGGCACGACCGTGACGGCGATCGACTCGGGCGCCGGCCGGTTGACACTCGATGGCGAACGCGAGCTCGCCTTCGACCGGCTCCTCTTGACCACCGGCGCCGAGCCGCGGCGGCTCCAGATCCCGGGCGCCGAGCTTGGCGGGGTCCGTTACCTGCGGACGCTGGCCGATTGTGAGGCGCTGCGCGAGCGGCTTGACGCGGGCGGGCATGTGGTGGTCGTGGGCGCCGGCTGGATCGGCTCAGAGGTCGCCGCCTCGGCGCGGCAAAAGGGGCTCGAGGTGACCGTGATCGATCCGCTGAAGCTGCCGAACGAGCGGATCTTCGGCCCGGAGATCGGCTCCTTCTACCGCGACGCGCACGCCCAGCACGGAGTCGAGCTGCTGCTCGGCGAAGGCGTCGAGTCGTTCGAGGGCGACACGTCGGTCCAGCGCGTATGCACCTCCGGCGGCAAGACGGTCGAGTGCGACTTCGTCGTCGTGGGGGTCGGCGTGGTGCCTCGCGTCGAGCTGGCGGAAGCGGCGGGTCTCGAGATTGAGAACGGGATCGTGGTGGACGAGCACCTCCGAACCTCGGCCCCGAACGTGTTCGCGGCCGGCGACGTCGCCAACGCTTTCCATCCTTTCTACGGGCGACGGATCCGGGTCGAGCACTGGGCAAACGCGCTCAACCAGGGGCCGGCGGCCGCGCGCGCGATGCTCGATCAGAACGTCGGCTATGACCGGATCCCGTACTTCTTCTCAGACCAGTACGAGGTCGGGATGGAGTACTCGGGCTATGCGACCGAGTGGGACGAGGTCCTGTTCCGCGGGGAGCGCGACTCCGGCGAGTTCATCGCCTTCTGGCTGAAGAACGGTCGCGTGCTGGCGGGCATGAACGTCAACGTGTGGGACGTCAACGAGCACGTGCAGGCGCTGATCCGCTCCCGTCAGCAGATCGATCCGGACGGGCTGCGCGACCGAGACACCCCGCTCGAGGAGTTTGCCGGCCGGGCGGCCGGCCGAATCTGAAAGGAGACCGATGGCACCCAACCAAAACCTCAAGCGTCTACACCAGGCGGGGGTTTCGATCTGGCTTGACACGCTTTCGCGCCAGCTGCTTCAGAGCGGCGAGTTTGCCGAACTCATCCGCGATTTCAGCATCACCGGCGCGACGTCGAATCCGACGATCTTCGCCAAGGCGATCACCGGCTCGGACCTCTACGACGATGACCTCCGCGAGCTGGCCGGGGGCGGTGAGCGCGACTTGCAGGAGCTGTTCTTCGCGCTCGCGCTCGATGATGTGCGCGAGGCCGCCCGCGAGCTGCGCCCCACCTTTGATGAAAGTGGTGGCCGGGACGGGTTCATCTCGTTCGAGTGCACGCCAGATCTCGCCGACGACACCGAGGCGACGATCGAACAGGCCACCGACCTCTGGCGGAGGCTGGATCAGCCGAACGTGATGATCAAGGTGCCCGGCACCCTGGCCGGGCTGCCGGCGATCGAAGAGCTGACACGCCGGGGGGTGAACGTCAACGTCACGCTGCTGTTCTCGATCGAGCGCTACGAGCAGGTGATCGACGCCTATCAACGTGGCCTCGCCTCGCGCACCCAGGCCGAGCAGCCCGTCGACCGGATCGCCTCGGCCGCGTCGTTCTTCCTCTCGCGGATCGACGCCAAGGTCGACGACCGGCTGCCCGACGGTTCGCCGGTGCGCGGGAACGTGGCGATAGCGAGCGCCCGGGTCGCCTACCAGCGCTATCTCGGCAAGTTCGCCGGCGATGACTGGGAGCGACTCGAGGCAGCAGGCGCCAACCGCCAGCGGCCGCTGTGGGCCAGCACCGGCACCAAGAACCCCGACTACTCCGACACCCACTACGTCGACGAGCTGATCGGGCCGGACGTGATCAACACCATGCCCGACCACACGCTGCGCGCGTTCGCCGATCACGGCCAGATCGCGCGAACGGTCGACGCTGGCCCCGAGGCGGCAGAACAAACGCTCGCCAAGGCCGCGAGCGCCGGCATCGACCTCCAGCGGGTCACCTCCGAGCTCGAGCGCGAGGGCGTGCAGTCGTTCTGCGACTCATACCACCAGCTGCTCCATTGCATCGAGGGCAAGATCGGGGCGCTGGCTGGCGCAAGGGGATGAGATCGATCACGTTGTCGACTGGCGCGACACCGGAGTAAGAGGAGGCTGCCATGCTCCTCGTTGCAACCTGAGCTGCCCTCGAGGCGTTGCATCTTAGGCCCGGCAAGCACGTGTCGTCGGTATCCCGTCGTCTCGGACTCGAGGACCCCGACAGCGTCCCGCGACTGTGTGCAGAGCACCGACTGGACAGCCCGGCGCTGCCTGTGGAGTGACTCTAGGCGATTCATCGATGCGTGCCGCGAGCTTGCGCGCTCACGTACAGCGTCCCCCGGCATTGACAACTGACGCGGCTCGCCGAGGCTTGGGCCGGATTCACCACCGGCCTGAAGCGGTCAGGGACTGAGCCCCCACATCCCTGACCTACGGGGAGCCGGAACGGATTCCGGCTCCCCGACCACTGCGGCGGTGCCCTTCACCGTCTGAGCGAAGCGACCAATCGGCGGAGCTCGAGGTCCGGCATAGATGCCTCTATCAGTGGGAACAGCTCACGCTCCTCTCGTCGGACGTGCTGCTCGAGCTGGGCGCCGAGGTCCCGTAGCGCAGTGAGCGGCGGAGTATCCGGGCCAGCGAGGCTGTCTGCCAGATGCCGGATCCGCAGGTGATCCGTCAAGACCTTGGTGACGATCGGCCCATCGACGTCGATGAACCCAACGCAGGCGGGAAGCAGAATCTCCTCCTCCTCGCGAAAGTGCTCTCGGCCATCCGACTCCCAGTAGGAGGTGAAAGCATCGCGGGCCTCTGCCGCCGTTGCTTTGTTGGCTCGTTTCAAGCGCTGGGCGACGACCAGCGCGTGATGGTGATCGCGCGAGAGCTGCTCCAGTGCGGGATGGCGTTTCAAGCTCGAAGGTAGCGCGGTCTTCGATCGGGCCCGATCCATCTTGGCAGGCGTGCGGCATAGGTCCACTGCGGTAGCTCTAAGCACCGACCGGCGGTTCGAGTAGGTACCCCAAGCGACGGGGGCTGAGCGCGCCGCCGGTCAGCGTGAAGAGGACGAGCCGCTGGCCGGGCACGCAGAGCGAGAAATGGCTTCCGTGGACGCTGCCAAGCTCGACATCGCGGACCTCTGCGCGCCGAGCAAGCAGCGCGTAGTCGCGCACGTGCGGTCGCTGGCGGTGACGCGCCCGGGACTGTCGAACGAAGTTCACCCGGCGCGAAATCAGGATGTCGCCCCGGACAGCTCGGCGCTGCCTCGAGCCGAAAGCTCTGGTGGCGACGTTCGGACTGCGGCCACGAATGGCAGGCCACTCTCGCCCATCGCTCCAGGGGTACCGGCTGCCCTGCATGCCGGCGGCGCCTGCCGAGCCGCTAGGGCTGTAGACCTAGAGCTGTAGACGTTAACGCCGGGTTGCTTGCTGGACCGTGCGTTTGGCGAGGAGGAGGGCCCCGCGGGAGGTCCAGGCAGAGACCTGCATCGCCGAAATCGCGCTACTCGCGCTGAACGGTCTCGACGCGTCGGAGCTGGACCACTCGAGGGCCGGGCTCTTGTTGGTAGGCGGTGGCTGCCAACAAGCCGGGCCTGGCGCAAGTGTCGCGTAGGAGCACTCCACCTTCGACCTCGGGAGCGTGTCCGAGATGCTCAAAGGGGAAGCGCGCTTTCCCGCCAGCTACGAAGTGGCCTGACGCACTGACCGCCGAGGCCAGGGTGCCGGCGGCGCGCCCAGCGAAGATCTGAGAGACTCGCGCCGACAACTGCAGCGGAGGGACCGATGCCGGACGCCAAAGACGTGATCCTGAAGCACATCGCCGCGGTCAACGCCCATGATGACGACGCTGAGCCGTGGGCCGCCGATGCCGAGCTGCTGGCGCCAGGCGGTGGGGCCAGTGGCCGCGACAACGTTCTTGGCTTCTTGAGCGTGTTCCACGAAGCGTTCCCGGATCTCCGCCTCGAGGTCAACCAGCTGCTCGCCGACGGGCCGGCCGCGGCGGCCGAAGGGATCATCGCGGGTACCCACGATGGCGTACTCCACACCCCCAACGGCGACGTCGCGCCGACAGGACGAACCGTGGAGCTCCGCTGGTCGGCCGTCTATCTCACCGACGGCGACACGCTGAAGTCCGAGCACCTGTTCTTCGACCAGATGGACTTTCTCGGGCAGCTCGGGCTCCTCCCCGGTTAGCGCGGAACTCGGGTGCCTCAGAGTCTCAGGCCACTGCCGATCGGTGAGGCGTAGGGTCATCTTCGGCGTTGGTTCATGCCAGCGCGCTGGTGGCAGCCTGGCGATGCGCTATGGCTCGTGCCCTCGCCTGGGGCAGTCCGACGGTTCGTTGCATACGCTAGGGAGCCAGGCATGACGGCGATCGACGTACGGGTCAAGCGGATCTACGATCCTGCGGAACCTGGTGACGGATACCGGGTGCTGATTGACCACGTGTGGCCGCGTGGTGTCTCCCGCGACCGCGCGCAACTGGACGAGTGGGCACGCGAGCTGGCCCCGAGCGACGGGCTGCGTAAGTGGTTTGACCACGTTCCCGAGCGGTTTGGGGAGTTCCGCGCTCGCTATAGGAAGGAGCTTGCCGGTCACACTGACGAGGTCGAGGCCCTACGTGCGCGCGCGGCCGAGGGGACCGTGACGATCCTGTACGCCGCGCGCGACTGCAAGCACAACAACGCCGCCGTCTTCGGCGAGCTGCTGCGCGGCGATTGACGGCGTCGGACAGCCGGCGGGCTAAGAGGCGGCGACCACGCCAAGCTTGCTCTCGATGCAGTCGAGCAGCTATCGCGCGGGATGCGCGGCTGAGAATCCGCAGGTTGAGGAGTGCGGGCGGTCGTGTGTCGGGGCAGGCCTTGCTTGGTCACCGCCGGCCACCTCGTGGCTCGACGGTCATCCCGCTCAGGCGTTTGTTCGGTGCTGGGCGGCGTCATGGCGAGCGGTCGCCTTTTGTTCAAGTGCCATCGCTCCTGGATGGCCGGCTCCTGGCCATGGCGTGAGCAGCAGCAGGAGTCGGGTGTCGGTGCGGGCGTGGACTGCATGGCGCTCATTGGGAGCAAATTCGACAAGCAGGCCGCTGCCGCCGCTGACGGTTTCGCCGGTGGTAGTGGTGATCTCGACCTCGCCGTCGAGCACGGTCACCCACGCCCGTTCGTGAACTTGGTGATCTTCGAGGCTCTCGCCCGCGGGAATCAGCAGGGCGATCGCGCGCGCATCGTCGGTGGAGGCGAGGATCTCAGGGGCGTGTGGTTTGAGGTTTAGGTTCTTGATCGCCCAGCTGTTCATTGGTTCTCCTTGTGGCGGTCTGGTCAGATCGATTGGCGGTAGCCGAAGAACTCGTGGTCTTGGTTGTAGCCGCCGTAGCCGCTGCCGACCTCCGAGAAGTGGGCTACGAACTCAATCCCCTTGATCCACTTGACCTGCTTGAAGCCGAGCTCGATCTCGTTGCGGAGTCGGAGCGGGGCACCGTGGCCGAAGGAGAGCGGTGCATCGTTCATGTCGTAGGCGAGCATCGTGAGGTGGTGGCTCATGTGGTCAATCGGGTGCGCGTCGTAGTAGATGCCCTTGTCGGCCCCTTCTCCGAGGGAGTAGAACACGACCCACCTTGCTGCGGGCTGAGGTCTGACCAGATCCAAAATGGTTCGCATCGAGACGCCGCCCCATTTCGCGACGCCGGACCATCCCTGGATGCAGAAGTGCTGGGTGATCTGCTCGTGATGCGGTAGCGCGCGCAGCTGCGCGAGGCTCAGCTCGACAGGATTCTCGACCAGCCCGTGAATCCTCAGCCGGTAGTCGGCGAAGTTGCTGTCGAACAGCGCCTTGTACTCGTCTGAGTCCGGGTACTGACCGTTGTGCCAGAAGTACGGCGAGATGTCCTTCTCGCTGTACTCACCGGGCTTGGGATCGACGTGCTCGAAGAGGTGCTGCACCGGTCCGACGATGGCCTGGCCGACGCGCTGCACGACCCGGGGGTGCCGAAGTGTGAACGGCGTCGCCGCGACCCAGGCGACGCCCCCGGCCACCATCGACGCAGCGAACAGCCAAAACCCGATCCAGCTGCCGTCAGTCCGTCCGGCGTAGACGTGGTTGAGATTGACCAGTAGCCCGGTCGTGAACACGAAGGTCACGTGAAGCACGACGAAGACCAGGAACCAGACGAGCATGAGGAAGTGCAGTGAGCGCGCGGTCTGGATGCTGAAGACCTTGCTGATGCGCCTGAACCGCGCGGACAGCGCGGGGGACATGCCCAGCCCGGTGATCAGCGCGAGCGGGGCGGCGATGAACACCGTGACGAAGTAGGCGATCAGCTGCAGACCGTTGTAGGCCACCCATCCATGCTCGGCCGGCCAGTTCAACGAGAGGTACTGGATCAACGTCGAGAGGGCATTGGGGAACACCTCCCAGCTGGTCGGGACCAGACGCTGCCATCGACCGCCCGCGAACAGCAGCACGTAGAAGATCACTCCGTTCAGCAGCCACAGCACGTCGAAGCTCAGATGCCACCAACGCGCCAGTCCGATCGAGTGGCGAAGTCCCGGCAGTCCGACCTGCCCCGGAAGGCTGATCGAGTCCTGCTTCGCCGTCCACAGAGGGTCCTCCGGCACCGGTTTCTGGATTCGAAACCAGTCCCTCCCGGGCGTGGAGTGCCGGGTCCAGTAAAGACGCGGATGATCGGAGAGGATCTGGATCCCGGCGCGGATGATGAAGATCAGGAGGAAGGCGTTGAAGAAGTGCTGCCACCGAGCCCAGACGGGGAAACCAGTCGTCGCCTGCGGATGCGAGGGCGCCAGCGTGCCGGGATACCGGCTGATGAACCGCTGGACGGCCGGTTCGCCGCGCAGCCCCTTCGCGACGGCCACGAGGATCAGGAGCACGACGAAACCGATCGGCAGCAGCCAGAGCAGGTTGAACCATCGACTCCGACCCACACGCACACGCGGAGCGATCCCGCCAACCTGCGGAACCGACCCCGCCCAAGTCGCGGTGTCGATCACGTCCTCCCCCGGCGTCAGCTGCCAGCGGTAGCCGCGCACGGTGTCCGGAGAAACCCCCGAGCGAGTCGGGCCGGGCACGCTCTGCGCGGCCGGATCCCTATCGACATCCATGGCCCGAACCCTACGCCGCCACCGCGATCCCGAACCGACGCGGCGCGATGGACGCGCCCCCTTTGATGACCGCGCGAGCATCTCCACATCCCCAGCGTGTTCCCCCCTCCGCGCGGCATGCGGTACCGCCGCTCGGCCGCCGCGAAGCGAGTGTGAGAATGAGAATCGTGGTGGCCGGCTCGCGGATCGTGCTGGTGCCGGGAGGCTTCACCGGCGCCTGGATGTGGGCGGATGTTGTCGCCTTGCTGGAGCGCGAGGGGATCGAGGCGCTGGCGGTGGAGCTACCGGCGATCGGCGAGGACGCCGCCGGGTCGGACTTCTACGCGGACGCCGCGAGCGTGCGCGGCATGCTCGATCAGCTCGGGGGCGCCGTGGTGCTGTGCGGCCACTCCTATGGAGGGTCGGTGATCACCGAGGCCGCATCGGGTCCCCATCCCGCGGTGCGCGAACTGGTCTGCCTGACCGCGGCTGTCCCCGATGCGGGCGACAGCATGGTCAGCCTGATGGGCGCGACCGTCGGGCAGGAGCCGGACGCTGAAGAGGAGGGGGTGACGGTCCGAGACGACGGCCTCGCGATCCTGGATCGTGAAGCCGCTCACCGCGCGCTGTTCAACGACTGCGCCCCCGAGCGCGCGGAGGAGGGGCTGCGCCGGCTTCGTCCGATGAGCCTCGAGGGCAGCGATCAGCCGGTGCGCGAGGCGGCGTGGAGGCAGCTGCCGTCCGTGTATGTGCGCGGCAGCGAGGACCGCATGCCGGAGGCCGTGGCGCCGGGGTTTCTCGAGCGGGCAGCGGAAGTCGTTGAGCTCCCGGCTGGCCACTGTCCGAACTGGAGCCGCCCAGATCTGGTCGCTCAGTTGCTCGCCGAGCGAGTCCGTTCGCTCGACCTCTGAAGGGGGCAAGCAGCCACCGCCCTGCTTTGATGCTGCGACGAGCATCCCCGCATTGCCCGCCACGCACTCGCTTCGCGCGGAAACGGGGGACCGGTGGGCTTCACCCCATACCTAGTCGGAGTGAGGTCGTGTTCGCCGGTCTACAACCGCGTCGTCGAACGCCGTCGCGCGGTCGCACTCGCCCACCACTTCCGCTACCAGGAGGGCCTCTCGATCGCTCAGATCGCCGGGCGCCTGGGCCGCTCGCCGGCGACGATCAAGGCCTACTTCTACGACCCGACGGGCGAGAAGGCCCGGGCGGTCAAAGCCCGCTACGTCGGCCTGTGCCGCGGCTGCGGCGCCTACACCCAGCCGCGCAACGGCAAGGGCGACGCGTACCGGTACTGCAAGCGCTGCCATCCCGGGGCGATCCAGTCCAAGTGGACGCACGAATTGGTGCTCACGGCCATGCTGGAGTGGCAGAAGAGATATGGCCGGCTCCCATCTTCCTATGATTGGTCGCGCACACACGCGAAACGCCGCGGTGGCGCCGCCGCTCGGCGGCTCAATGAGCGGGAGTGGCCGTCGGCGAGCGTTGTCACAGCGGTGTTTGGAAGCTGGGCCGCCGCCAGACGGGAGACGGTCGCGGCCTTGAGGCGACATGCGACATCCCGTGGCCCTTCTCGGTGAGGCAGCTACCACCAGGACGTAGGGTGCCGTCGTGCGAGGTGGGTTGACGTTGGAGAAGCTCCCCAGGCGCTGGAGTTCGTCGGAGTCGACGCGATCGGGCGCGAGCACAGCAACCGGCTGCTGAAGGCGAGCTGAAGCAGGGCCGTCGGCCGACGGCCAGCCTCGCTGAACCGGAAGCTCCGATCACCGACGGGCTGCGTGCTCTGCTAGACGACCGCGTCTCGCGCCGAGAACTGGGCCTCGCTGCTGGTGGTACTCGCGATCCTCGTGCTGATGGTCTTCAATCCGTGGTATCCCGCAATGGCACGCCGGGCTGGATCCAGGCGGCGGACGGCGGGTGGCATCGGCCCAGCCCCCGCGGGTCCGACAGCTGGTCGTTGGTCTTACGCCAGCGTCGGGCCAGCGCTCACCTCGAGCAGGCAGGCGAACCGCCCATCTCAGGCTGCCTGGCTGCGGTAGTGGGCGGCGTTCAGCTCGCTGTATCGCTGCCATTCCTCGGGCACCTGGTCCTCGGCGAAGATCGCATCGACCGGGCAGGCCTCGACGCATGCGTCGCAGTCGATGCACTCCTCGGGATCGATGTAGAGCATCTCAGCCTGGTCGTAACCCGGCTCGTCGGGGGTGGGGTGGATGCAGTCGACCGGACAGACCTCTACGCACGAGTTGTCCTTGACCCCGATGCATGGCTCGGCGATTACGTAGGTCACAGGCGAGCATCCTCCGAGGAGTTTTCCGATCCAGACTAGGAAAATACCAGGTCGACTTTGCCTAGATGCGCTATGAGAAGCTTTTGCTCGTGGCTTCCGGTGGGTCCGACAGCCCGGGCGACGTGCTGGCCCAGCCGACGCGCGCGCGACTGTTCGCACACCTGGCGGCCCTCGGCCGCCCGGCTGGTACCAATGAGCTCGCAGCGGAGCTGGGGCTTCATCCCAGCGGCGTGCGTGTCCATCTGGAGCGCTTACACACCGCCGGCCTGATCGCGCGCGAGCGAGTGCCTCAGACCCTTGGGCGTCCGCGCCACAGCTGGTCAATTGCGCCGGATGCCCAGCCGGGTGGCGAGCCACCCGGCTCCTATCGGCAGCTGGCGCGGTGGCTGGCCCGGAGCATTCCCGCGCGCCCGGGGCGGCTGCGGGAGGTGGAGCGTGCGGGACGCGAACTCGGACGCGAGCTGCCGTCAACGCGAGGTCGATCCCCTGCTGAGGAGACGATGGGCCGAGCGCTCACCGCGTTGGGTTTTGCTCCCCAGCGCGAGCCGGCGCAGGACCGCGTCGTCTTTCGGCTCGGCAACTGTCCCTATCGCGACGCGGTCCGCGAGAACCAGCCCGTCGTTTGCACGCTGCATCGGGGGCTGACGCGTGGCTTGCTGGACCAACTCGCCCCGGGGGCGCGACTGGCGAACTTCGTGCCCAAGGACCCGAACCGTGCCGGGTGCCTGATCGACGTTCAGGGTCTCGATCGGGCGTGAGCGAGGGGCCCCGATACCAACGAGGCTACTTTTGCGAGCCGATCTGTGAAAAGCTGCGGATGATGGGTCGGCTGCTTCCGAGCATGAGCGGCGGTTGATGACGAACGGGCATCTGAGGACCGTCGACCTCTGGCCTATTCCGCCGAGATCCTCTCGAGCAGCGACGACGTTCCTGCGGTCGTATTGGAGATCGAGCACATGCGCGACCTCTCTCAATGTCAAACGCGCTGCGCGGAAATGTCGAGATCAACGACAGCGAGCACGACGGGAACGGCCCATAGGCATGCGTATCGCCCCGAGCCGATACTCGCCCTCGGTGGCCTCGGCCCCTACGTTCATCGCACCCCCGACCGATTCCGAGATGGGGCGGATCGAGACACGGTTCGGAGCAATCTGGATTGGACCTGGCAGCAGCAACAGGCGTCCACGGAGCAATGACGAGATGGCCCGGCTAAGAGCGATCATCACTACCAACGGAAGCCTCAAGGAGACCGACGGTGTCGATCACTAGAGCCACACTCCGACCGGTTCCCCAGGTCATCGCCCATGAGGTAGTCGTGCCGCGCCAGACCAAACGCTGGATCGACTGGGTCACCACGACCGATCACAAGAAGATCGGGATCATGTACCTGGTCGCCACGTTCGTGTTCTTCCTGCTCGGCGGGATCGAAGCACTGCTGATGCGCTACCAGCTGAGCGTCCCGAACAACACCTTCCTCACGGGCGAGAAGTACAACGAGCTGCTGACGATGCACGGGACGACGATGGTGTTCCTGTTCCTCGTGCCCGTGTGGGCCGGGTTCGCCAACTACTTCGTGCCGCTGATGGTCGGCGCCCGGGACATGGCCTTTCCGCGCCTGAACGCGATGTCGTTCTGGTTGCTCCTGTTCGGCGGGATCGTGTTCTACTGCACGCTGTTCTTCAACCCGCCCGAGGCCGGGTGGTGGAGCTACCCGCCGCTGTCGAGCATCCAGTTCTCGCCGTCCGGCGGTCAGGACGCCTGGATCTTCCTGATCCACTTAACCGGCATCTCCTCCCTGCTGGGCGCGGTCAACTTCTATGCCACGATCGTCAACATGCGCGCCCCGGGCATGAGCTGGGGGCGCCTGCCCCTGTTCATCTGGGGCGTCCTGGTCTACGCGATCCTTTTGATCATCGCGCTGCCGGCGGTGGCGGCGGCCGCCACGATGCTGCTCACCGACCGCCACTTCGGGACTCATTTCTTCGACCCCACGGCGCACGGCTCCCCCGTCCTCTGGCAACACCTTTTCTGGTTCTTCGGGCACCCCGAGGTGTACATCATGGTGCTCCCCGGGTTCGGGATCATCTCCGAGGTGCTGCCGGTGTTCTCGGGCAAGCCGATCTTCGGCTACAAGGCGATCGCCGCCTCGACCGCCCTGATCGCGTTCCTGTCGACGCTGGTGTGGGCCCATCACCTGTTCGCCTCCCCGCTGCCCATCGTGGTGCTGGGCTTCTTCATGCTCAGCTCGTTTTTGATCGGCATCCCGACGGGAATCAAGATCTTCAACTGGGTCTCGACCCTATGGCGCGGTGCGCTACGCATGACGGCCGCGATGTACTTCTGTACGGGCACGATCGCGATCTTCACGCTCGGCGGGATAACCGGCATCTTCCTGGCCACCTTCCCGGTCGACTGGCAGCTCAACGACAGCTACTTCGTCGTCGCGCACTTCCATTACACGATCTTCGGCGGAGGTGTGTTCCCGGTGTTCGGGGCTCTCTATTACTGGTTCCCGAAGATAAGCGGCCGACTGCTCAACGAGCGCCTCGGCAAGCTCTCGTTCTGGCTGGTGTTCATCGGCTTCAACATGACGTTCCTGGTTCAGCACGCGCTCGGGTTGTCCGGCATGCCTCGTCGCGTTTATACGTACCAGCCGGACCTAGGGTGGTCGACGTACAACTTGATCTCCACGATCGGAGCATTCATGCTCGGTACGGGCGTTCTGCTCACGATCATCAACGTGGCCCGCAGCTTGAAGGTGGGGAAGATCGCGGGACCAGATCCCTGGAAGGCAAATACGCTCGAGTGGTTCACGCCTTCCCCGCCGCCGCCCAACAACTTCGACGTGATCCCGCGGGTCCGCTCGCTTGAGCCGATGCGCGACATCCGCCGCCAGGTGGAGCGTCATACGGGCGTGACGCAGAAGACCGGGGGCTCTGAGCGCTTCACGCGGGTGTAGAGCGTTGGCTTCGAGCTTCAGCTTCGTTGCGCTAGGAACCAGTTCGATCTGGGTCGGTCGTGGTCATATCGTCTTGGGCATCGGGGCCTCGGTGTCGAGCTTATAGCGCTCGATCGCATCCTGGGCGCGGCGGCGATATCACCCCAGCGGCCAGCGACTTCAGGGCGGCGACGGTTGTAGTGGCGGTCGAACTCGAAGAAACGCCTGAGTACCATCGATAGTCGCTGCGGCGGCGTTGGTCTCCGCTCGATCCGTCGTCGCGACTCGCAGCCGCGCTGGCGTGCCAACCGCCCGAGCGACGATCCTTTTCGCCAGGTCGTCTGCCGACGTGGCGCTGGTGGCTAGTCAGGTCGTCGACGATCAGCTCGCCGAGCCGGTCCGCGAGGTCGGCCCCCTGGCTGATCGCGATGGCGCGCTGCGACGCATGTGTTAGCGCGATGTGCGTCGCCGGTTGAGTCAGCTGCGCGCTGCGGCTTGCCGAGGCCCGGTGGCCGGCGGCGAGCGTCGTCACGGAGCTGTTTGGAAGCTGGGCGGTAGCCAGACGGGAGGCGGGCGCGGCCTCGAGTGACGCGCGACGTCCGCGTCGCTCGTGTCGGTGAGGCAGCCACCACCAAAGGCATAGCCTCTCATCCTTCGATAGACGGGCAGCCGGACCGAGTGTTCCGTTGATTGGGCACAAACATGGGTTGTGTGCCCAATGCCCCGCAATCGCCCGCAGAATGCGGGGATCAGTCCGGAGGTGGCCACGGCGCTTGATTCGAGACATTTGCAGGGGTTTCTTGCCTCGCGCGTGTATATGTGCACGTTATTCGGGTCGGTGAGGTCCCCGGTTCAAATCCGGGCGCCCCGATATCAGAAGGCCCTGCCAACGCGGGGGCCTCTTCCTTATCAGTGCAGGGACTGAGGATTACGCGGGAAGGGGAACGACTTCCCGTCAGTGTCAGCCTGATGCAGGATCGAGAAGGTCCGTCGCCGGACGTACTTGCTCAGCCCGCGATCACCGGGTAAGCCGGGCTCTCGAACCGGCAGTTAGGCGATGCCGCTGCGGACGGCTTGGACGGCTGCTTGGATGCGGTTGTCGAGGTGAAGCTTGGCGAGGATGCTGGCGATGTGGTTGTGCACGGTGTTGGTGCTGAGCGATAGCTCGTGCGCAATCTCGTGGTTGCTCTTGCCGCTGGCGAGGCTGGTGAAGATCTCCAGTTCGCGCACGGTCAGGGCAGCACGGATCGCGCGAGCGGCGTCATGGCTTGTGGTGGTGACGGGGATGTCCCGCTCGCGGATCCGCTGCAGCAGTTTTCCCGCGACCTGGGAGGAGATGACCGACTCTCCGGCCGCCGTTGCCCTGACGGCAGCAGCGATCGCCTCGGGTGGCGCACTCTTGAGGATGTAGCCGCTAGCGCCGGCGACGATCGCCTCGACCACGCGGTTCTGCTCGCTGCGAGTCAGTACCAGGACACGCGAAGCGGGGGCGAGCAGACCGAGCTGCCCGATCGCCTCCACACCCGACATGCCAGGCAGCCTGAGGTCCATCAGCACGACGTCGGGACGCAGGTCGAGAACCATCCTGATCGCGTCTTGCGCATCGGCGGCCTCCCCGACGAGATCAAGTCCACCAACCGATAGCGCCTGGGCCAGAGCGCCGCGGATCAGCGGTTCGTCATCGACAAGGACCACCGTGACCGGCCCGAGGCGCTCCGCGACGGGGTTCTGCTCAGATTGCATCTGCAGCCATCCCGGCCTCAGCTCTTCCTGGCCGCAATCTACCAACCCCCGGTAAACGCCCATAGCCCCAAGGTGCGCACAACGCCCATAGCCCGTCCCGGTCCCCACTACCGGCCCGTTCGAACCCCCCAATCAGGCCCAAACGGGCCATAGACAGCAGGCTACGCGGGAGTAGTTTCGACATAGGGGCGTTATTCAGCCCTTGAAACGCCGTTACAAACATAACCCGCCCTATCGGCGGGGTCCTAGAAGCGAGGGCTACGATGGCATATCCGGTTGAGATTCAAGGGACCGGCACTGAGGGGAAAATTCGGAACCCGCTGGGCGTTATCGCCCTGAGTTTCGTCACCCTGGGGATCTATTCGATCTTCTGGTACTACTTCGTCAACAAAGAAATGGCCGCGGTGGGCAGGGCCAGGAACAGCGATGAGCTCGGCGACAGCCCCGGCACATCCGTCCTCGCCGTGACACTGGGCATACTGCTCATTGTCCCGCCGTTCGTGTCGCTCTACCACGCGTGGAAGCGCCTCAGCAGCGGGGAGAGCCTCACTGGGCTCACCGGGCTGGAGGCCGGCCTCGGCTTCTTGCTGACGATCTTCATTTCCCCCGTCGGCCACTACATCTTCCAGTCCAACTGGAACAAGGTGCTCGAGGCCCAGGCGGACAGCGCCCCGGTTCAGGTTGCGCCGTCGGCCGAAGTGCCGGTCGCCGAGCCCCCGCCGGTCGCGGTGCAGTGACCGGAGACCGGAGAGGCTCGGCTCGCCTCACGGTAAGCCGAGCCACCTGACCGCGAGCGAGAAATCAAGCGAGTGCGGCGAGATCGTTGAGATCCGCCGCACTCACAGCTGGGTCTCGGCGCCCGACGTAGCTCCGTCGACCACCTTCCCAGGCACTTCCCCTATGGGCGATGGACTCGAACCACGGACCTCTTTGCTTATCACAGGGGTCCGCGACGTGGACGGATGGGGGTCTGATGGCGGGATTTACGGAAGAGGGCGTGCACTCGCGGAAGTGAGAAGTTCACGCCTATCCAGGCGGGGGGTAATGCGGACCCGGTAAGCGGGGGGAGGGGCGCCCACGGCTGTGCGGTGGGGTTCGTCGTTGGCCTCGGCGCGGCGTGGGACCACCCAACCGATGATCGACGCGACAATTGTGACCAGGTAGATCTGGCCGAGCGAGGCGCGCAGCCAGCGTGCACGTCGAGCGTCATGGGTGAGCTAACCAGTCTGTCCCAGACACCGGACGCCCATTCGGCTGGGACAATCGACTTGTGCCGCAAGCACACGCGTCGCGGCTATTGACCAAGGACGTCAGCGATGCAAGACGAAAGTCCAACAAGCAGCGGGCAACAGCACGAGGTGGCCGATTCGCTCGTCGGCGGACGTCGCGAAACAGAGCTTGAGCGCCTCGACCGCAACCTAACTGAGCTGACGGGCGAGCTGCGCGTCGCGCTGCCCGGAGTGCAAGTTCTGTTCGCGTTCCTACTCGTCGCGCCGTTCAATCAGCGCTTCGGCAGAGTCAGCCAGTTCGAGCGGCAGCTGTACTTCGCGGCCCTTCTGCTCACGCTCCTCGCGACCATGTTGCTGATCGCACCAACCATCATCCACCGGCTTCACTTCCGCCGCGGCGAGAAGGCCTACGTGGTCCAAATAGCCAATCGACTCATGATCTCGGGCCTGATCGTGTTCGCCCTCGCGATGACCACTGCGGTCCTGCTCGTCACTCACTACCTCTTCGGTTCCCTCACAGCAGTTATCACCACAGTCATCGTCGTCGCCGCTTTCATCCTGATCTGGTTTCTGTTGCCATTGCGCCGACGCCTCGCTACGCGCTAGCAGCATGTGCGCCGCCACTGTCGCGAACAAGGCTACGTCGCAATCAGTGGCCGCCCCTCGGCCCGCAGAGCGACACTCCGCGCACGCCGCCTGAGACAGCTGCATGTAGGGCTGGGCCGGAAGGCCATGGAGGCGGAGTCCGCCGATCGAGAACACCCGTCCCGAATCGGGTTGCCGGGCGCGGGCGTCGTCGTCTAGGCCCGCGCGGGCAGTGGTCACGAATAGGGTTTCGAGGTCGCGTCCGCCGAACGCGCACGATGTCGGTCGGTCGACCGGGAGTCGCAGACTCGCGAGGAGGGTCCCGTCGGGCGCATATCGGTTGACGGCTGCGTCTCCCCACCAGTCCACCCATATCCCTCCTTCGGCGTCTACGGTCAGCCCGTAGGGCACGACCCCCGGCTGGTCGCCGCGAACGATCGTGCGACGTTCTTTGATGGCGCAGGCGGAACTCTCGAAATGGAATGCATCGACGCGGCGGGTGCCGCTGTCGTTCAGATACATGGTCCGCTTGCCGGGGATGCGGCGGCGGAAACTCGCTCGTTGCAAACGGCGCATTCCGACCGCGGCGGGGCGTAGATTCATGAAGTGATCGTGCGGCCAGCGACGAGTCAGTCCCCGGCGGTCGATTCTCCGGTCTCGCAGCGGCGTTCGTGGCCGCCTGAGGACCCGGATGAGCTTCGTGCGCTCGCCGAGCTCGGCTTCAAGGAGCTGGGCGGTGCGATCGGTGGGATCGGAGACATCCACGGAGCGGTCGCTCAGCGTGTCTTCAGGGCCATCGGGCCGGGCGGGGAGATCGCGCGAGCGGCTCATGACGCGATCTCCCGCACCGCATACGCCGCGGTTGCAGCGGGGCCGAACGTGATCGGCAAGGCCGCCGATTTAGCGCTCGGCAGTCGGGACCGCAGCGGCGAGCGTCGGCTGTCAACCACGCCGTGGGGTGGGCTGGCGTTGGCCGCGATCAACGGACTCGTGGGCGACGCCCTAGAGGCCGAGCGAAGTGTGCTTCAGGAGCCGATGGCGGTGCGCGTGGACGGTCTCAGCGTGCCGTGCGAGGCGAGCGCGCTCGCCGCCGGGTTCCCGACGGCGACTGCGCGCATCGTGGTTTTCGTCCACGGCCTGATGGGCACCGAGTTCCCATGGTGGTGGGGCGGGGGTCCGGGCCGGGAGTGCTACGGCACGTGCCTTTCGCGCGACCTCGGCGCTACCCCCGTCTTCGTCCGCTACAACACCGGTCGTCATATCTCCGAGAACGGCGGCTCGCTCGCCGAGGTGCTAGGCGAGCTCGTCGCCGCGTGGCCCGTCGAGGTGGACCAGCTCGCGCTGATCGGGCACTCGATGGGCGGGCTCGTCTGCCGCAGCGCTTGCTATCAGGCAGCCAACCAGAGCGCCGATTGGGTCCAGCGCGTCGGCCATGTGGTCTCGCTCGGGACGCCGCATATGGGCGCGCCCCTTGCGCAGGGCGTCCATTACGCCAGCGCGGCGTTGCACTCCGTTCCGGAGACCCGACCGTTCGGGCGCTTTCTGCGCCGGCGCAGTGGAGGCATCCGCGACCTCCGCCATGGTTCGCTCGTCGATGAGGACTGGCGCGACTGCGACCCCGACGCTCTTCGCGCCAAGGCTTGCAAGGAGGTGCCGCTGCTCGAGGGCACCACTCACTGCTTCGTGGCGGCGACCATCATGGAAAACCCGAAGCATCCAGTCGCACGGCTGCTCGGCGATTGCCTCGTGCTCGAGCCGAGCGCTTCGGGCCGCAGCCGCACCCGCCGCATCCCGTTCGAGGCGGAGTACGGCATGTGCATCGGGCGCACCCACCACATCGCGCTGCTCAACCATCCACTCGTCTACGAACGGCTCCGCCAGTGGCTTGCT